>NZ_QVMN01000038.1 GCF_010501075.1 Dysgonomonas sp. 25 | reverse complement strand
AAAGGCTTCGCTTTCTGGTCATAGATAGGGTACTGCCCCTCGATCAAGATAATGCACTCATCTCTAGGCATACGCTTTACTTCCGCTGGCTCTAAAAGCGATAAACCTGCCTTTCCAAAGTTTAAACTATCTCCTGTATTGCGGCCCCTGTTTAGCCCATCTGTCCTAGTATCAATAGTTCGTTTTCCTAAGATTTCGGATATCCATTTATGGGTACTATTCGCCGTGGGACCACTTCCTAGATAACAAACAGTGGCGCAGGTATCAAATAGAGTTTCCCATTTCTCTCCCTGAAACAAGGCTTTTATCTGAGCTACAGATTGCAGGACCGGCACCATATTGATATTTCGCCCTCTGATT
>NZ_QVMN01000037.1 GCF_010501075.1 Dysgonomonas sp. 25 | reverse complement strand
AAACCACATTCCAAATAATATCTCTGGCACTCGACTAAGTATTATTGTATCCAACGCAATCCCTTTTATCCCATTTCCAAAAAAGAAAATCAACCCTATATACAATGTAAATGCAAATAAAGCTGTCACCTTCGGAGCCTTAATAAGGCCTTTACGCAGAAGTGGGAAAAAAATATAAAGCATAATTATCACACCTAAAAACCACTCACCTAAAATATAAAATGTTCCCATAATCTGAGATAACCAGCCGTCAATGCCTATTAGTGTAAACAAGAAGCGATATTTAGGGACATCTGGAAACACAATACCTCTGTTCAATACAAAAAGTAGTAACAATGCCACAAAATAAGCTAGCCAAAAC
>NZ_QVMN01000036.1 GCF_010501075.1 Dysgonomonas sp. 25 | reverse complement strand
TTTCAGGAGATGACTTTAGTCAAAAGATATTTGGCTAAAGCCATTTTTGAACCAACCTTTCGAGACCTCCACTTAAAAGTGGAGGCAATTAGTAAGAACGCACCGAGATCCCTCGCTCCGTATCGGGATGACAATAACCGGCCCCCTTTATCCCCCAGAGGGGGAAATGGGTTTGCACCACCATTCAACAAAAAACGAAAATATATCCTTCTCTTAGCCTCCCCCACGGGGAGGTTTGGTGGGGCTCAATCAAACATATTATTCACTTCATCTTTTTCTGTTACCCCCTCTTGTGGGGGCAGGGGGAGGTGGCTTATTCTTTTATAACATGAAAAAAAGAATCTTAACGCAGGCTATCGTACTGT
>NZ_QVMN01000035.1 GCF_010501075.1 Dysgonomonas sp. 25 | reverse complement strand
AATCCGGAGAAGGTGGGCAAAGTGATAGTTTGATTCTTCTTGTCTTGGACAAAAGTAAAAAAACCACAACCCTGGTTACAATTTCTAGAGAAGCCATGGTGAATGTGAAAATGTATGACCGAAAGGGTGACTATATTCAAGACTATCAAGCGCAGATAGCGCTTCAATACTCCTACGGAGATAGCGGCAAGAAGAGTGCTCAGCTTACCAAAGACTTGGTAAGTGAGGTGATTCATGATATTCCCATACGCTCCTACCTATCCTTGGATATTGCAGGAATTCCTGGAATCGTTGACGCAATTGGTGGGGTACCCATCACAATGAATAATGACTATACAGAAGTTGATCCCGCTTTTTTTAGAGGGGCTCAG
>NZ_QVMN01000034.1 GCF_010501075.1 Dysgonomonas sp. 25 | reverse complement strand
AAAACACACATAACTTCCCTATCATAAGCAGAAAGCTCTTTGTGAATGAAATCCACCACCGCTTCTGGCGAATCTAAAGGCTTATCATTGTAATAGGTTCTTTCCCTAACTAGGCGTACGGCTACAAGGTCTAATTCATTACTTTCCATCCGCCAGGCCCCCTTCCAGCTCTACAATTAAGAGCTGATTTTCTTCCAACTGTTCAATCATCTCTTTTAATTCACTCTCATTTACTACTTCTAGTTCTCTCATAGCTGCTCCTTTCTTTTTTATCCAATGCAATTTCTTCCATCAATTCGCTAGCATTAAAGTATTCTTCCATATCTTTCCCGTAGGCTTCGACTGGATATCCATGAACACGGACGTCTAGTAGCTCTTCTCGGTTTAATATGGCCG
>NZ_QVMN01000033.1 GCF_010501075.1 Dysgonomonas sp. 25 | reverse complement strand
AGTGATATAAGACATTCGTGTCTTAACTGCCACTGGGTTATTTCTTCCAATAACTCTCGTCCTTTATCCGTAACTCCTAGTCCCTGGGCAACGGTTAACTGGACGTCCTTAATATCTTCTACTCGTTTGCTCAATCCTACCTCCTTTCGAGCACGGGTGTGATAAGCACTTCTCTAACTTTATTTTCCTCACCGTCTTTGCTCAATCGCCGAACAATTGCTTTCTCCTTCCTAACATCGTTTAACTGGTTCTGAACCTCTGCAAGGTTTTCTAGAAGCAAATCATAAGAAACTTTCTCTTCAAGGGCTTCTAACTCATCAATCACTTCTTCTGCCAAATCATCTTCCCTAGAAACACCTTCCAATAATCTTACTAAAGATTTGTATCTTGAAGCC
>NZ_QVMN01000032.1 GCF_010501075.1 Dysgonomonas sp. 25 | reverse complement strand
TGAAGATGAATACATTGCTCTTGCAATTACCATCGGATATGTTGAAGGGCCTAAAATGAAGGAAAGATTGATTCGTAAAGTCGCACACAGAAAGACAAAATCCATAGAGGAACTTACTTATATGAATAACCAACTCCCAATGCCTATGCTTGGAAGTGGTATCTTGTGCACCGAAGTGCGAACAAGGATGTAAGTCTCCGACTTACTTTACTAGCCGTAACACTTTCGTCTTTCGAACCTGTATTGTACAGGCTGTTCGTGCCATGAAGGCGGTCTCATGCCGCCACTATCCGTTTGACCGGAATACTTTTACAATTTAAATCTTGTAGGTTAATGGCCTTAGGCGATTCTAGCTTGTTAGGCTCTATTTCTAACGAGGCTAAAGGAAGCGCTTTTCTCATTATG
>NZ_QVMN01000031.1 GCF_010501075.1 Dysgonomonas sp. 25 | reverse complement strand
CAGCAGCACTGCCTGGATTTTCTACGGCTACTGCGGCTCCTTGAGCTACGGCAACTCTCGGGTCTTTACGATTTACGCCAGGGTGTTCCGTGCTTTTTCGGTTTAGAAAAAGACCTTAAAACCTTAAAACCTTTTTGAATGTAGCGGCCTATGCAAAATTCAAGTTCATCGGGATTCAAGTTCGAAATGCTGCAAATCGAAATCGACGCAGTCTTGCTGTCGGTTGCGACAGCGCAGCTTGTCGAGAAGATAAACCGCGGCTTCAAGTTCACAATCGGCGAAGCCACGATGAAAGATGCGCTTGAACAGGGCCGCTACATCAGGAAAGGTGTCAAGGTTTTCGACGCGCAAACAAAGCTGAAGTATTTCAACGCTGCCGACAATGCGCTGGAT
>NZ_QVMN01000030.1 GCF_010501075.1 Dysgonomonas sp. 25 | reverse complement strand
GAAGACGGGGTTCCTATCTGTAGAGCCGGCAGAAGGATGCATCACGATGGCTCTGAACCTTCTAAATGTAGATACAAATTTCGCTGTCCGCTTGCTAGCAGAAAACATGGTTGTTCTTGTGAAAATCCCTGTTCGGATTCTAAATACGGACGTACGGTTCATGTTGCCATGAAAGATAATCCGAGATTATTTAATGATCCGCCAAGAGATAGTAAGGAGTGGAAACTAGAGTATAATGCCAGAACTTCATCAGAACGCTGTATTAAACGTGAGAAAATAGACTTTAAATTAGAAGACGGCAAACACCGATCATCTAAGATGTGGTACTGCCGTCTCTATCACATCCTCATGCTACAGCACTTGGATGCCTGGGATTTGCCCTATGAATCGACCCTACAAAAGCTGATTCTACAAACGGCATAATCCACTAACTATTATACACATT
>NZ_QVMN01000029.1 GCF_010501075.1 Dysgonomonas sp. 25 | reverse complement strand
CGTGTTCGACAGCGCGACGTGCGTCAGCGTCTTTTCGACCGGCTTCTGCGCTGCTTCGGGTGCTGGTGCCGGCGTTTCGGTCTTCTTGCTGCGACCGGCGGTCTTGCGCGGCTGCGCAGCCGGTGTCGGCGCTGCGGTAGCTTCCTGCGCTGGCGTGTCGATGTCGATTGTTTCCGGCAGGTCTTCGCCTGCGTAGATGTACAGACCAAGACCGAACATCGCAAGATTCTTCGTCAGACAGCGCATGATAGTCTTGTTTATATCGAACATCGTCGCAGCTTCGACGGTCTTTTCAATCCACTTCTTCTGATAGCGGTCGTAGACGCTGTACGTGTACGTTTCAAGCTTCATCGCCTTGTTCGCGCCGTCCATGACGGGAAGCCACATTTCGTGCGTCAGTCCGTTCACGGTGACGCTGGTGTAGACGATGATGCCGGTTGAACTGTCGACCAGGTACGGCAGG
>NZ_QVMN01000002.1:563807-576902 GCF_010501075.1 Dysgonomonas sp. 25 | reverse complement strand
ATTGATACTTGTCGATTATTTATACCGAAATACAAACAATCTGTACTACACGCTTAAATCTATCTCTTTTCTAATATGTCAATGAGCTCGCTTTTTTCGCTTTCTCTCGGGATATCCTTCCCGACTAAAGCGGTGCAAAGATAGGCATCTTTTTTCGCTATTCAAAGTTTTTCGAAAAAACTTTTTAATATTTTTTCACGCATAAAATATCACGCTATTTATCAAGAAGTTATAATTCATCATTTTTGCGTAAAATATTTACACCAAGGGGCTATTCCGCACTCCAAGCATTTAGGTTTTCGTGCCAAGCAAACATATCTGCCATGCAGAATTAACCAATGATGGGCTTTTGATAACAAATCAGAGGGGATATATTTCAGTAATTCGCGTTCTGTTTCTTTAGGCGTCTTCGAATTATTTGTCAATCCGATACGGTTAGAAACGCGGAAAACATGTGTATCGACAGGCATAGCCGGCTTATTGAAAGCGACAATAAGCATCACATTAGCCGTCTTCCGCCCTACCCCGGGTATCGATTCAAGTTCTTCGAGGGTTTGGGGAACAACTCCTCCGAAATCGTTTATGAGCTTCCGAGCCATCCCTACCAAGTTTTTTGCCTTATTATTAGGATAGGATATACTTTTAATATACGTGTATACTTCCTCCTGAGATGAAGCCGCCATTACCTCCGGCGACGGAAAGGCCTTAAACAAGGCCGGAGTAACCATATTAACGCGCTTATCGGTACATTGAGCCGATAAGATAACAGCTATAAGCAAATGGAATGGCGTATCAAAATGCAACTCGGTTTCTGCAAGAGACATATTCTCCGAAAACCATCCCAAGACTTTTTGATATCGTTCTTTTTTTGTCATATTGCAAATTTAAAAGAAAAACCCTTACAGTCATAACTGTAAGGGTCTCCTTATAATAATATAAGATATTTATCAGAATTTTATCCGGTTATCTTTCACATCCATTTTGTCACGCAAAACAAAGATTGCACCTTGACGCATTTGATATGAGATTTCCTGGTTCAGACGCATTTTAATCTGCTCTGCATTGAATTCTTTCGTGTCCTCAGCCTTAGCTGTCACTTTTATTGCATATACACCATCCTCACCTTTCAACGGCGCCGCTAATTGATCTACAGCTCCATGTTTAGCATATACGTTGAATAATGGCTCGTATCCGAATGACAACTGACGGGTATCGAACGAAACATAATCAACAGTCTCCTCTTTTGCATCCATTGCCTGCGCATAAGCATCAAGCGTTGTGAGGTTTTTCGATTTAAGATCTGCTATTATCTTTTCCGCTTTCTTATCGCGGATTAATTCATCTTTCAGTATTTTCTTCAATGATGGTTCCGAGAAAGGTACATAATCATCATCAACTCTTGATTTGATAATGGCTACAATCTTTTTGTCCGGATAGTCAAACTTCGCGACTTTACCCGTTTCATTGTTAAACGCCCAAGAAATAATGTTATTAGTCGTTCCGTCTGCCTGATCCAAACCGATGAAAGACGGTGCTATCATGGCGTCAGAAACCAATCCGTACCCTTTAGTTTTGGCACTTTGGTCAAATTTATCCACATTGCCATTCTCAGATATAAATTGGTTCAATTCATTGTCTATCGAGTTCAACGTTCTCTCACTGATAATAACAGGCATGCTGATAGCGGCTATCTTAACTTTCTTTACAGGTTTTGTTCTTTCAGCAACGCGAACAAGCCATGTCTCGCCACGTACATTTAGTTTAACGATCTCTCCTTGTTTTGCTGCAAAAACAGGCTTATTAATATCTATCGATGCTAATTGAGCTTCAGTCAGCCATCCAATATATCCATCTTGTGCCGAAGGATCGATTTCATTTGCAACAGATGCGAACGATTTACCTTTTTTGATTACATTCAACAAACTATCGGCAATATTATCGACCATCTTCTTGTCAAACATCTCAGGTATGGCAATTCTTTGCAAGTGAACTGAATCGGGAGCAACCGTTTTGTCTACATATTTGATTGCAAGGAGATCCTGCCCAATAGTAATAGGTCCTAAAACGTCTCCAACATTTGCTGATTCGATAAAGTTACGAGCTTCTGCCGACAAGAAAGCCGGTGAAACGAAAGCGTCTACATATTGCGCTGAATATTCATTTAGCACACCAAGCATATCGTCTGATTCACTCAATTTCTTGGCAGCCGTCACCATTTCTTTTCTCACCACTGCATAATCCGCATCACTCGGAATCACATCTTTGATAAAATAAGAGATAGTAGAAATTTCCGATTGCAGTTTAAAGTTATTTTTGCGTTTATCATACAATGCTTTCATTTCGCTCTCTGATACCGTAACTGACGAGTCTGAGAGAGATGTATATGGCTGCACAACATATGCAAAGTTTGCATTTGTCTTAGCATCTTCGTATGCAATTTTCACTTCGTCGCTATTAGCAAAAGTCGTAGCACCAACCAAAGCAGCATATTTTTCTTTAAGACGCTGTATCTTTACTCTTTTCTCTATGTATGGCCATACACTTTTTGCACGATCCAAATATGCTTGCTCTTCGGCAACAGGCGAACCATTACGCATCATCGTCAAAAAGTTTATGAGGAATGCCTGATTGAACTGTCCTGTTTGAGGATCACGGAACATCTGTGCAATCTCTTTATCGTAATAAAAAAGCGATGAAGGATTGGAGCCGTAAAACAAATCAGACATTTCGTCTGCTGTAACTGCCAGACCTAATTTTTCTGCTTCCTGCAAAATCACCATTTCGTCAACCATTTCGCGATAAACAGTTTCACGATTTTGCAAATCCTGGTTACCCTCATTAGACGATTGTCCGGACAAGAAGCTACGGAATGCATCGTATTCCTGAAGACGTTCCCGATACTCGCTTGTCGTTACCACTGTTCCATCAACAGAAAATACGTTATCCTTAAATTTCCGCAAGAAAGCATTGGAAGACGTAAACAAGTCTGAGAAGATAAATGCTAATAAAGCCAAGCCCAACAATCCGATGAGTAAGCCCGCTCTACTTCTAATTTTTTGCAATACAGCCATTTGACTAAATATTAATTTATTATTAGATTTTTTCTTTTATTCAAAAAATAGTTTTTCAGGATGCGAAGATAATAAATCGAGATTAAAATTCATTAAAAAAACGAGACTATTCTTTAATTTCTGCACTTTTCTCTGTCGATCCATCTTGAAGTTCATCCGTAGGACGAGGAATATCTGTCTTCTTTTCCTCTGCCTGATATACAACAGGAGAGTCTACCACCTTAAAGAAGGTATAATTCGTAAATTGTTGATCTGCTTCAAATCCCCCTACTCCATAAAGGGTTATCTTATTCGGCCTTTCCACTGTGACAAACTTGGATGAATAGACTTTTTCTTTCTTGCCATCCCAATAAAACTCTTCGCTCATAAATTTCTCTCCGGCAGGGTTCTGAATGCGAACATTGCCAGCTAATTTCCAGAACCGCTTTTTATCATAATACCATGCCGTATCGGCATCTACCGTAGCCACAATATTCATCAATGTATCATAATTCTCGACATGTACTCCTTCGGGGAAGAACGAGTAAGGCTCTTTTGCCGAATCATATATTTCCCATACGGGAGTGATTACATGATACTCGAGATAACCCGAATCAGACGAAATCGTCATATCGACGCTGTCGGTCCGCATAGTAGGCATTTCAGCCGGATCGCCGGATATGCTGATCACATCGTTCTTATCGCCATTGCAGGATACTAAAAAAGAAGTCATAGCAATGATGATTGCTATGATTATCAAATACTTCTTTCTAAGATTTATACCTGTTGCCATGACAGAGATAAAATATATTGTTTATCGTAGTTTATTCTTCCAGAACCATACCTCGTTGAAGTTGATCCCGACCGATACTCCATAGTATTCTTCTTTGATCATTGCCTTCATCTTAGGTTCGAGCCGCTTGTATTCGAAAGTGACATTTATATATGAAGTACGTCCTCCATACAATTCGCCTTCTTTTATCGGAATACCGACTCCCAGCGTAGCGCCATATTCGTCGAATCCTTTGTAATGAGTAACACCACCGGCATCGGTATGGGCTACATTCATATACGAGTTGGCATAATTGAAACCTCCTCTGAAACGCATACGCTTAAAGAAATCACGTTCGCGTGGAGCGATAGCATACTCAACACCCGCAGCAATTTTAACACGGTTATTAAAGCGCTCCTTTGAATCTGACGGAAGCCCGTCACCCATTTTCTCGGTATACTTCACATTTTCCCATTGCTGGAAAGTCACATCTGCACCAAAGGTCAACCGTTGATCATGCACCAAAGTGAATCCTAAACCAAACGTTGCAGGCATACCTGTAGGAACATTCTTTACTGTATCGCCATCATAACTCTCCACATTACCCGAAGCATCGTAATTAATCGTCAGATCTTCATAATCACCTTTCGAATTTATTTTAGGCGAGAAAACCGCTCCGAGAATCAATGTATTTTTAGGAGAGATGTCGAATTGATATTGTGCACCTATGTCAAACTTTGCTGTCCGCACTTTCAGTTTCACCACCTCGCTCGATGTATTACTCGGAACGCTTATCGAAGGTAGGCTACGTTTATGCTCCATCTTACCGAACAAGTACGAAACATTCGCTCCCACCGAAAGGCCTTTCAGCGGAGTCTGGTATCCCAATCCCCCATACACCTGGCTTAAACCGCCCGTTCCGTCGAATGTCTTTTTGTACGAAACGCCTCCGGCACTCTCGATACTACCAAAACTATAACCCACTGAAGAAACAGGAACAGCCCCTACACTCACCGCCATATTTTTGGTAACAGGAAACAACATCGTCAAATAATCCAATCCTCCGTTATCATCCGTTTGGTTTGCACCATTCTCCGTCAACTTCGACGAAGTATAGTTCACGCTCATATCGAGCATGAAAGTAAGGGAATCGACACTTGTATAAGATGCCGGGTTCAGCGGGTTGGCACCTTGCTTATGACGCAAACCATATCCTATTCCTCCCATCCCTTTCGACGGCCCCACGGTCTGATCCTTCAATACCCCGTATCCATAGCGGCTATACGGTGAATTCGTCATCTGAGCGGCAAGCGAACCTGCAAAGAATACCAATAACGCAAGTAATGTGAACTTTTTTATTTTCAGCATGCTGTATTTTTTTCGATTTATAGTTGAATTTTGTGCAGATAAAGAGATTTACTCTCCAATCACGTTTCAAACTATATTAACATAATTTTCTTCAAAATATTATTCCTGATGCCCAAAAAATTCAATATCGGACTGTCCGATATCAATAGGAATAAATCCGCTGCAAAGTAAATTAAAAAAACTCAGTAATTCGAAAGTTTAATTAAAATGTCACCTTTTTTTTTGCTTAAAGCGATATATTATGTAATTTTAATATCTTCGTATGCAATTTCGAATATCAAGAATGACCAATTGGATCGATCATAAACTGGATAACTTATTACCTAAACCTATAAAGCCTTTTAAGGACATTATATGGTTTCTCTTCCTTTTCCTTGCCTTCGACTTCATCTGGAAGTTGTTCGTACGCGAGGGAGAAGAAGAGAGCATCATGCTCGTCCTGGGGCACGACCTCACCTCGTTGACCGACGGTTTATGCCTCTGGACAGCCAAAGCAATCCACTGGCTGGTACATGATATTTTCGGCTATACTGACTTCACCCGCGAAGGGATAACCCTTTACTTCAACCGGGAAGAGAGGCTGCCTGTCGACATCGTTTGGGCCTGCACCGGATTGAAACAATTGCTCATGTTTTCCTTTATCATTGCCTTTTATTTCGGCCCGGTAAAGAAAAAGCTATGGTATATTCCATTAGCCGCGCTAATCCTGCTCACCATCAATATTGTCCGTTTAGCGATTATCTTTGTCATTATCAAAGACCCCTTCCCCGAATGGTTTATACACGTAAACGAATGGTACAACGACCGCGCATGGGTAAACAGCCAGGCGGGGCATCATCAATTCTACAAAGATTGGTTCAATGTATTCCATCGCGACATCCTGACATGGATATATTACGACGGGGTAATGTTCCTTTTGTGGCTCTTCTGGGAGGAGAAAATAAATAAGCCTTACCAACGGTTATTGAAGAATAAGTAACCCAAATTCGGATTTTTTGCCTTATTTATCAGGATAAGAATGAAAAAATGGAAAACGAAAAATGGATACAATATCATACAGCTTTTGTCAGGAAGAAGCAATGTTTTTCTATTAAGCCATAATAATACAACCATCCTGATAGACACAAGTTCCAAAGCTAACTGGAACAACTTATCAAGAAAATTAGATTCTATCGGTATCGTCAAAATAGACTATCTGATATTAACGCATACTCACCACGACCATGCCGCAAATGCTCAAAAAATAAGAGCGAAATACAAAGCTTCTGTGATAGTCCATAAGAGCGAGGCTGATTATCTGGCTAACGGAAAAGCCATTTTACCCAAAGGCACTACTTTCTTTACCCGCATAATAGGCTCTTTAGGAAAGAGAATAGAACACAGATTCAATTATGAGCCCTGCCCATATGATATAAAAGCAGATTCATATCTCGACCTAAGCATGACAGGAATAAACGCATACTTATTTCATACCCCCGGACATTCTATCGGTTCTGTAAGCCTTATTATCGATAACGAAATAGCCATTGTGGGAGATACGTTATTTGGCATATTCAACGACAGTATATTCCCTCCTTATGCCGACAATGTTAATCAATTGATAGATAGCTGGAAAGGATTATTGTCGACCGGTTGCAAAATATTTCTCCCGTCTCACGGTTCCTCCAGAGATAATACTCAATTAGAGCGAGAGTATAACAAGAGGATAAGGACAGAACAATAAATAAGGCATGCCACCAAAAAAGATGCTACATCCCAACTATCTTACTCTCCGCGAACGGCTTCTGAATCTTAATGTATAAAGCGGCTGAAACCAATCGAGTATCAGCAAAGACAAACGGAACGTACCTGTAAGGAAATATCTGGACGATTTGTTCAGCACAACCAATTGCACTATATAACGAATCAAGAAGAAAAGCCCCGTTACAATAAGCACACCCCAATCCTGTTGGAGAGAAGCATATGCACCCAAAGCGATGAACAATCCATAGAAAAGATAGCGAGAGAATGCCTCGAATGAGAACCAGTCCACAAGACCGCTTTTAAAACAGGCTTTGGCCATCGAATACGACTTCTTTATCTTGCGCCAATGAGCAAAACTATTCAACGTCTTCTCCATAAAGCCGTCCGTATTCAGGCAGACTGCCGTATTCGAAGCATTTGCTATGGTATTGATAAAGACATCTTCGCTGTTTTCGAGGTATAGATGTCCCGAAAACCCTTTATTATCGAAAAACAGGTGTCTCGCAAAGGCGATATTAGGATAAACTCCCGTATACGGTTTCCCCTTGATAGCAGCCGAAAGATATTGCAGGCTGAAAAACATATCATCGAAACGGGCAATCCTGTTATAGAAAGGCGCATCCTTAGCATAGAAAGCATGCCCCAATACAATCTCTTTTTCATCGGACATTTGCTCTATCATGGAAGCAATCCAACGGTTCGACAGCGGACGGCAGAAAGGCTCCGTCACCAGAACAACATCTCCTTTTGCCGCTTTTATTCCGAGCGTCAATGCCATCTTCCGAAAGCCATATTTCTTATCGAGCGAATGAGGCAGAAAGGTATGATACAAATTAGGATAGGTCACTTTCAGCGATTCCAGCAGCTCATAGCTCTCGTCCGTAGAGCCGTTATTCACCACTATAACCTCAAAATCGGGATAGTCCTGCTCCAATATTTGCGGGAGCAACTCTTTCAGATTCAGATATTCATTTTCTGATTCCATCACAACGGATACTTTCGGAAAACGATTATAAGGAAGAGTAGTGTCTCCCGTTTTCTTGGCCTCGTTCAAAGGCTTCCGGTAATATACCAGATAAAAATACAACTGTATAACAAAAAGCAACAGCAACAGGCTGAGACCTATTATCTCAACTATATCAATGGTATAGAACGAAACTGGAATTTGCATCGGTCAAATCATTCTGATTATACATTCTTATAAAACGACACCAAAGATACAAATAAATAAGAGCCGCATGAACTTATACGACCCTTATTCAATCTTATATCATGTTTTGCTTCTTATATCTTATCCGAGAAATAAGCCTTAGGAATCTCGCGGCAGTTATAGCGCGACGCCATGATTTCGCCATAAGCGCCTGCCGAACGAAGTGCAAGTAAATCCTCGCGATGTGCTTTGTTCAACTCGTAGTCTTTGGCAAAAACATCCGACGATTCGCAGATAGGCCCTACAACATCGTAGCGCTCCACCGGTTCATCCGACGAAAGGTTTTCGATCTTATGATATGCCTGATACAAAGCCGGACGGATAAGGTCAGTCATACCCGCATCCACAATGACAAAGGTCTTACTTTCTCCTTCTTTCACATACACAACGCGTGTTATCAACGAACCGCATTGCCCTACGATAGAGCGTCCCAGTTCGAAGTGCAATTGTTGCCCTGCCCGCAATTTCAGATTAGTATGGAAAAGCGCGAAATAGGCTGCAAAATCAGGAATCGGAGATCCGTTCGGGTCTTCATAGTCTATTCCCAATCCACCACCGACATTAATATGTTCGAATGTGACACCTTTCGATTCGAACCAATCCTGCAACTCATTCACCTTGTCGCACAATGGTTTATAAACACTTATATCTTCTATTTGCGAACCAATATGGAAATGCAGCCCGATAAGTTTTACGTTCGACAACTTAGCCAGACATGCTATTGCCTTTTCCAGGTGGTTCAGCGAGAAGCCAAACTTATTCTCACTCAACCCGGTTGTAATATATTCGTGCGTATGCGCATCCACATCCGGATTGATGCGTAATGCCACCTGTGCAGTCTTTCCTTTCTTGGCGGCCAACTCATTTATAACCTCCAATTCGGGCAAAGATTCCACATTGAAACAGAAGATATTCAGGTCGAGAGCCAGATTGATTTCTTTATTCGTCTTACCTACTCCGGCAAAAACGATCTTGGATGCCGGAAATCCGGCGTCGATAGCTGCTTTTATTTCATTTCCGCTAACACAATCCGCACCAAAGCCTTCAGATGCAATATGTTGCAGTATCTTGGAATTTGCATTCGCCTTGATAGCATAATGCTGTAAAAAGCCATACTTTTTGGTCTCCCCTTTTACCGTTTTCAGTGTTTGCTTCAAGAGTTCAGCATCGTAGTAATAAAAAGGTGTCTCGATCCCTTTAAATTTCTCGATGGGAAAATTTCCTTTTCTCATTTATCGAATTATTTATTAAACAGTTTCTCATTCAGTAATTGCAATGCCCGCTCCTTATCTTCGTGTTTGATAAGCAACGATACATTATAATTGCTACCTCCGTACGAAATCATCCGTACAGGGACATCTTCGACTGCCTCCATTATCAGGGATTGGAATCCGGTATTTTCCCAATTGAGGTCGCCCACAATACCGATTATTACCATTCCTTTGTCAACAGAAACTGTACCATATTTCTTCAGGTCATCTACGATGTTGTCTAAATTCTTTGTATTGTCTATCGTCATTGAAATACCGACTTCCGACGAAGCAAGCATATCGATAGAAGTCTGATAATTCTCGAACACTTCGAATACCCGGCGCAGGAATCCGTGCGCTAAGAGCATACGCCCCGATTTGATTTTAATCGCCGTTATACCATCTTTCGCGGCAACGGCTTTTATCGTATTCGGCTCTGTTTCGTTCGAGATTAGTGTTCCTTCCGTATCAGGACAATTGGTATTCATCAGCCGGACAGGGATATTCGCCATCTTGGCCGGCAATATCGACGACGGATGCAGTATCTTCGCCCCGAAATAGGTTAATTCGGCTGCTTCGTGAAAATTCAACTGGCGAATCACCTTTGTTCCTTTCACATAGCGCGAATCGTTGTTCTGCATCACATCCATGTCTGCCCATATCCGTATTTCCTTTGCTCCTACGGCAGCACCGATAAGACAGGCAGAGAGGTCGCTCCCACCCTTGCGCAGATCGTCTATTTCGCCATAAGCGTTACGGCAGATATAGCCTTGTGTTATATATACATCGGCATCTTTGTTCTCTGATAACAGATGAGTTAGTTTCTCTTTGATATAGGAAGCATCGGGAACAGCATTTTTATCGGTACGCACAAAATCGGGTGCATACAGGTATACTGTCTTCAGGCCGTTCTCAGTAAGGTATAGATTCACCAATTCGGTACTTAATATCTCTCCTTGTGCCAGCACAATGCGCTCTTCGAAAAGGGTAAACAAATCTTTTGTGAACGAGCGGATATAGTCAAATTTCGCCGTTATGAGGCCCGAGGCTTTTTGCCTGAACTCATCTTTAACAAAAAGCACTGACGACAGATTCAAATATTCAAGCTCCAGACGATTGATTATTTCATTCGCCCCCTCCTGATTCTTTTTATACAGGTAATTGGATATTTCGGTCAGAGCCTCTGCCGTTCCCTGCATAGACGAAAGCACAGCTATATCGCCGCCGCCTTCTTTCAGAATAGCTGCTACGGCTTTTATTTTATCCGCCGAGGCAAGAGTTGCAGTCCCAAATTTTTGAATTTTCATCTTTCAATCTTTCTATTAAAAAAACGAGCTAACAAAAATACAAAAAATCGGATAAAATAATCCTCTTAGAGCACACGACATTGATAAAAAAAATAAAAAGCCCTCACTATAAGAACCTTATATTTTCATAATACAGAAAATAACAGTTGCTTTTCGGCCTGAACCTACGAACAACTGTTATCAACGGTCTACAAAAAAGAAGCCTACTCAGTAGTATCACTTACCAAACAGACTGCCTATTTTTCCTAAAATGCCGCCTCCACTCTTAGATCCACCTAATGATTCGATCAATGACTCGACATTGAAATCGCCCGAACCTACTTTGTCCGAAACAGCTTTCACTACCATAGGCACTAACGAGGAGGCTATTGTTGATGCCAATCCGGCATTTAAACCTAATCTGCTTGTCAGTTCGCTGCTGACCTTATTTTGCAGCATCGTTACGAGCGAATTGCTGCTTCCGCCGGAATTGCCGGAAAACAGGGATGTCAATCCCGAGAGGTTATCGGTCAACCCGTCTTTTAAAGCTCCTGCAGCTGTTTCGACAACTGCCCCTTTCTTATCGGCAGGGATTTGCGAATTGTTATTCACAACATCTTGCGCATACCCTTTCACCATGTTCATTATTTGTGACAACATAATACCTTTGTTTTTTAAGTTATGTAATGCATTTTATATACTACATAACATGCCCTATATCGATTAGTTCGTTTCGGAATAGTTAATAAAAATAACCGATTAATAATCAATCTAAAAGATAATTTCACCACAAACAACGTTTCGAGGAGCGTAAGCGGCTCAAAGGACAGAAAGCGTTTCTTTACAGGACTGATATGCCTGTCAAGTTCTGTCAAAAACCTACTTTACTGATTATCAAGCGAAATTTAGTTAAAACTTGACACACTTGACATATTTGACGCGATACAGTGTTTTTTTAGCTTGTCATTTTTTATTACTTAACCGCGAAGGGCTCAAAGATTCTACACCAAGAGCACAAAGTAAAAGAACGGTTCTGTCATGCTGAGCCTTTGGCGAAGCATCCCGACCCGAGGATGAACAGCGCAAAGCGTAACGAGATCCCTCGCATCCGCTCGGGATGACAAAGAACACAGAGAAACAGTCCCACCCCCTCCAACCTCCCCCAGTGGGGGAGACTTATAAGTACAGATAAATTATTTGATAATAGTTGACGCACCCCCTCTAATTGACTACACTCCGTTCCGTCGAACGTTGTTTCTCCCCCAACTGGGGGAGACTTTTTTATTCCCCCTCTTGTGGAGGGGGCGGGGGGAGGTAGTTTCCTCTCCTGCTGGAGAGGGATATAGGGTGAGGTGGTTACGGACAAGTAGGCTTGGTTATAGAGTAATCCGCTGTCGTTGTGCCCGGGAAATACTGGGGAGCTACAGACCAACTAGATATACAGGGGCAATAATTCGGATGAAGCTTAAACTTATCCACTTCCGTTTGCGTCAGTTGAATAAAACTGCATTCCAGCGATGTTAAATTAGTGTTTGCCGAAACATCCAAAGTTGTCAGTGGGTTACTATGACAATTCAGTTTTGTTAAAGCCGTGGCTCCCGATACATCCAGACTTGTCAGCCGATTAAGTTGGCAATACAGTGTTGTTAAGGCCGTGTTGGTCGATACATCCAGACTTGTCAGTTTGTTACTATGACAATTCAGAAATGTCAAAGTATAAAGCTTACCGATTCCGGTAGCAAAGGTTAGCTGTTTGGCAAAAAGCATCAATTCTGTTACTCTTTTTTCGCCGCATATAGTCGTCCAGGTAACCCCGGCAAAAGTTGTGGGATCACCACTCAAATTCCACCCCAGCGTATTGCCCGGGTTGGCATTGTAGAGGTCTTTCAGGGCTTGCACATCCTCGGCGTAGCTGCCTTTGGGTCCGCTCTCGGAAACTGTACCCATCAACTGTACCCATTGCTCTCCATCCCAAAGGAATGGCCCGGCAGGTCTTCCACAGAGAGGGTTGTCCAAAGTGTTATAGACTATCAATCCTACATGGTCGGCCATATTGTAGCTTTCCGAAGTATTGCCAATCGACTGAGCCAATTCTGTATCCGTAGTAGGTCTTAATTTGCTTAGTTGCACACGCGGCAAACCTAACCCCAGCGTAGATAAGCCGTTCGCATTCATCTTTAAGTCGAGTAGCGCTCCGGCATTGGGCTTCTCACCGCTGCCGATGGTTACTTGCCCGTGCAGGCCGATTGTTGTTGTTAAGAAGGCTAATATGATAATAGCCTGTGTCAAAGTTTTTTTCATGTTATAAAAAATTTAACCACCTCCCCCTGTCCCCCTCCACAAGAGGGGGTAGCAGAAAAAGATGAAGTGAATAATATGTTTGTTTGAGCCCCACCAAACCTCCCCGTGGGGGAGG
>NZ_QVMN01000002.1:0-563731 GCF_010501075.1 Dysgonomonas sp. 25 | reverse complement strand
CGAGGGGAGGAGATAGGAAAAGAGTATATGTTTTTACTCCCCCTCTGTTGGAGGGGGACGGGGGGAGGTGATTTTTTTCTGAAAATTCTACACCTGAAATTTGGTAGTATAAGAAATAATCGCTAAATTTTCGTGTGTGTGTGTGTGTGTGTGCACGTAGAAATCGATATATATCATATTAGTATATAATATATTAGATAATAAAGAAACTATAAATCTACTTCCATTATGCACAATAATCGCACTTTATTACAATGCAAAGAAAACAAAATTTACTCAAGTTTCAAAATTATATATCCACATCATCCGAAGAAAAAGCATATTTTGCTACATTCTTTTTTTCTCTCCTATAATGCTTTGTATCAATAAATTCATTTTCTTTGCAAAAAGAAACTTATAAAATTGCATCAGTACCTAATTAAAACTCATTTGGAAATGAAAAAAGCATTATTATTTTTGTCATCTATCGTTTTAGGCGCCCTCCTTTTCAATTCATGTTCGAAATCTTCGATAAAAGAAAAAGCCAAAGAAGCCACCAAAACGGTGACGGAAGTAGGCATGAGCGCAGCCGAAGGAATAGCAGAAGCGATTGACGAAAACGGAGCACAACTTGCAGAAAAAACAACCGATGCGGCAGGCAGCCTTGCCTTAGGTGCCGGACGAAGTATCGACAGGCAACTGAACGAGCATGCCACCAAAGTAGCTGCTGTAGCCGGAAGAACCCTCGTACAAACGGCCGACGGATTAGTAGACGGAGTTAGCGATGAAGTAAAAACGCATTACGTAGAAGTACCTCATTCCGAGAACATTTGCGACGGCGTGAAATTGGATTACATTGCCAAATTCAAACAAAGTGCCATTATCGATGCATACTTTGTCATCGAAAAAGAAGGTACCTACGACTACCTGTTCGAGCTGTATAACAAAAACAACGAAGTATTCCTTACCAGAGATGCTACCACCGTAAAAGACTCGGTAAACACAGGCACAAGAAGGATTGTAAGCTTCGCCCTGACTCAAAGCGAACTGGAAAAATTCGACAGCAACCTCAAGGAAATTAAGGTTACCGTTACCAAAAAGAATTAATTGTTGAAAACTTTATTGATTTTTAATAGCTGAAAAGTCGCATTCGTATCTTTTTATTTTCTACCTTTGTGCTTCAGATATTCATACCATAGAATATTTGAAAAAATGAGAAAAAAAAGAAAAATAGGCGACAACATAGGAAACTATAATAAAATCTAAAGGAACAGATATGTTAGATATCTCGTTCCTTTTTTTTTAACTTTGAGAGAAACAATTTTATCACTAATTATAATACTTGAACAAAAGATGCAATCAGACAAACCGGTTCAACTTATCCTTGACGATGGAACAGTATTCCAAGGTTTTTCTTTCGGGAGCGAAAAAGCCAGTGCAGGCGAAGTAGTCTTCAGCACAGCCATGGTCGGCTACCCCGAAAGTCTCACAGACCCGTCTTATCTCGGACAAATATTGGTAGTTACCTTCCCGCTTGTAGGAAACTACGGTGTACCTGACAATACCTCTACGGACGGTATATCAGACTTTTACGAATCTGAAAAAATACAGGTTAGTGGATTGATTATTTCCAATTACTCGCACGAATATTCGCACTGGAATGCTAAAAAAAGCCTCGGCGAATGGTTGAAAGAACACGGTGTTCCGGGTATCTACGGTATCGACACACGTCAACTGACCAAGATTCTGCGCGAAAAAGGAGCAATGAAAGGGAAGATTGTATTCAACAGCCCCGACGAAATAGACTTTATCGACCCGAATAACGAAAATCAGGTAGCCAAAGCCAGTTGCAAAGAAGTGATAACATACGGCAACGGCAAGAAAAAAGTTGTACTGATAGATTGCGGTGTGAAACATAATATTATACGCAGCCTGCTGAAACGGGATGTAACAATTATCCGTGTGCCTTGGGATTACGACTTCAACCAGTTGGAATGGGACGGATTATTTATCTCTAATGGACCGGGCAATCCTGATTTCTGCGAAGAAACGGTAAAAAACATCCGCAAAGCGATGGAAACAGGAAAACCTATCTGCGGAATTTGTATGGGTAACCAACTCCTGTCGAAAGCCGGCGGAGCAACTACCTACAAATTGAAATACGGACACCGCAGCCACAACCAGCCGGTGAGAATGGTCAACAGCAACAAATGCTTTATTACCTCTCAAAACCACGGATTTGCCGTATCCAACTCATCGCTCGGCGAAGAATGGGAACCGCTGTTTGTCAATCTGAATGACGGAACAAACGAAGGAATCAAGCATAAAACCAAGCCATTCTTCTCGGCACAGTTCCACCCCGAAGCGGCAAGCGGCCCTACCGATACCGACTTCCTGTTCGATATGTTCATAGAAAAATTATAAAGCCCCTCCTAACCTCCCCGAAGGGGGAGGGATAAGATTAAAAAAATATAATAATAAACAAATAATCCCTTAAAAAGCCCCTCCTTGGAGGGGTTGGGGAGGCAAAAAACAGAATATAAATGGATATAGATGTAAAAAAAGTATTAGTCCTCGGTTCGGGAGCCCTGAAAATCGGTGAAGCCGGAGAGTTCGACTATTCGGGTTCGCAAGCCTTGAAAGCTCTGAAAGAAGAAGGAATCGAAACTGTACTCATCAACCCCAACATTGCAACCGTACAGACATCGGAAGGAAGTGCCGACAAAATCTACTTCCTGCCAATCACTCCATACTTTGTAGAAAAAGTTATCCAAAAAGAAAAACCGGACGGAATCCTGCTGGCTTTTGGTGGACAGACAGCCCTCAATTGCGGCGTACAACTATTCCAAGGAGGTATTTTGGATAAATACAACGTGCGTGTATTGGGAACACCCGTACAAGCCATCATGGACACCGAAGACCGCGAGCTTTTCGTTAAAAAGCTTGATGAAATAGACGTAAAAACCATCAAGAGCCACGCCGTAGACAGCATAGAAGACGCCGTAGAAGCAGCAGCCGAACTCGGTTACCCAATCATCGTACGTGCCGCCTATGCATTGGGTGGATTAGGTTCGGGGTTCTGCGACAACGAGCAGGAGCTACGTAGCCTTGCCGAGAAAGCGCTCGCTTACTCACCTCAGCTACTGGTTGAAAAATCGCTGAAAGGCTGGAAAGAAATCGAGTACGAAGTGGTACGCGACCGTTACGGAAACTGTATGACAGTCTGTAACATGGAAAACTTCGACCCGCTGGGAATTCATACCGGGGAGAGTATTGTAGTTGCACCGTCGCAAACATTAACCAACTCCGAATTCAATAAATTACGCGAACTCTCTGTCCGTATTGTTAAGCATATCGGCATCGTAGGAGAATGTAACGTACAATTTGCCTTCGACACCGAATCCGAAGATTACCGCGTAATCGAAGTGAACGCCCGCCTCAGCCGTTCGTCGGCACTGGCATCCAAAGCAACCGGTTATCCATTGGCTTTCGTTGCTGCGAAATTGGGATTGGGTTATGGCTTATTCGAACTGAAAAACTCGGTAACCAAATCGACGTGCGCCTTCTTCGAACCGGCACTCGACTATGTAGTGGTAAAAATCCCTCGCTGGGACTTGGGTAAATTCCACGGCGTATCGAAAGAAATCGGCTCGAGCATGAAATCGGTAGGTGAAATCATGGCTATCGGACGTACATTCGAAGAGGCAATCCAAAAAGGTCTCCGCATGATCAACATCGGAATGCACGGATTTGTAGGCAATAAATCGCTGGATGTTGCCAACCTCGACGATGCGTTGAAAAACCCGACCGACAAACGCGTGTTCTGTATCGAAGAAGCCTTCAAGAGAGGATATACCGTAGACCAGATACATGATTTGACAAAAATAGACCGTTGGTTCCTGCAAAAACTGAATTACATATTCAAATGCTCGAAAGAGCTCGGCAAATTCGACGACGTGCAATCATTGCCGCTCGATTTGCTCCGTTCGGCGAAGCAAATGGGATTCTCGGACTTCCAGATTGCCAAAATCGTAAGCAAGGACTCAGACCTCGCAGAACGTAGTGCATTTGAAGTTCGCCGCATACGTAAAGCAAACGGAATCGTTCCTTGTGTGAAACAGATAGATACACTGGCTGCTGAATATCCGGCACAAACCAACTACCTGTATATCACTTATAACGGAACAGAAAACGATGTCAACTACTTGGGAGACAAGAAATCGGTTATCGTTCTCGGATCGGGAGCATACCGCATCGGCTCTTCCGTTGAGTTCGACTGGTGTTCGGTGAATGCCCTGCAAACCATCCGCAAGGAAGGTTACCGTTCAGTAATGATAAACTACAACCCCGAAACAGTTTCGACCGACTACGATATGTGCGATCGTCTCTACTTCGACGAGTTGACTTACGAGCGTGTAATGGACATCATCGAACTGGAAAATCCACACGGAGTGATTCTTTCGGTGGGTGGACAGATACCTAATAACCTTGCTCTCCGCTTGGATGACGCAGGTGTAAATATTCTTGGGACAACAGCACAGAGCATCGACAATGCCGAAGACCGTCACAAGTTCTCGAGCATGCTCGACCGCATCGGGGTAGACCAACCACGCTGGAAAGAACTTACCTCGCTCGACGACATCAAAGGATTCGTGAACGAAGTGGGTTATCCGGTATTGATTCGTCCATCTTACGTTCTTTCGGGTGCTGCGATGAATGTTTGTTCCAACGACCAGGAATTGGAAAACTTCCTGAGCCTTGCTGCCGAAGTGTCGAAGAAACATCCGGTAGTAGTGAGCGAGTTCGTCGAAAATGCCAAGGAAATCGAGATAGACGCCGTAGCCAACAAAGGCGAAATCGTGATGTATGCCATCTCCGAACACGTCGAGTTTGCCGGAGTTCACTCGGGAGACGCAACCATACAATTCCCGGCGCAACGCTTGTATATCGAGACTGTTCGCCGTATCAAGAAAGTTGCCCGCAAGATTGCGAAAGAACTGCAAATCTCCGGGCCATTCAATATACAATTCCTTGCGAAAGACAATAGCATCCGCGTAATCGAGTGTAACCTGCGTGCATCGCGTTCCTTCCCATTCGTATCGAAGGTGTTGAAAATCAACTTCATCGAACTGGCAACACAAGTAATGCTCGGCATGGATGTAGAGAAACCGAACAAGAACGACTTCGACCTCGACTATGTAGGTATCAAGGCTTCGCAATTCTCTTTCTCACGCCTGCAAAAAGCCGACCCTGTGTTGGGTGTAGAGATGGCTTCGACAGGAGAGGTTGGATGTATCGGCGATAACTTCTACGACGCTATGCTGAAAGCGATGCTTTCGGTAGGGCACAAGATTCCGAAGAAAACCGTACTCTTCTCGACAGGTCCTGCCAAATCGAAGGTTGAATTGTTAGAGGCTGCCCGCCTGCTCCATCAGAAAGGATACGACATCTACGCAACGGGTGGTTCGCAGAAATTCCTTGTCGAAAATGGCGTTCCGGCTACACAAGTTTACTGGCCATCGGAGGAACAGAAGCCAAGCGCTTTGGAAATGATACAGAACCACGAAATAGAATTGGTAGTCAATATCCCGAAAAACTTCTCTTCGAGCGAGTTGAACAACGGTTACAAAATCCGTAGGGCTTCTATCGACTATAATGTGCCATTATTAACCAATTCGCGCCTTGCATCGGCATTCATTCAGGCATTCTGCAAAATGGATGTGGAAGAAATCGAAATCAAGGCATGGAATGAGTACGAATAGTGTATGTTTCCGATAATAGGCGTTATCTGGGCTATATGGATTATCATTCAAGTCCGATGGTTCATCCGGAACAAGCCTTTTCATAGGAAAAAGAAATATACCTACTACTGATAAAAACGAAAGGATACCGTGATGGTATCCTTTTGTTATTCCTTATACAATATTCCTGTTATACGCCCGTAGTCATATCCGACATCCACATCCTCCCCGTTTTCATTCCGGAATAAAAAGCCTGAAGGATAGTTGAAAGCAATAGTCCATTCTTCATCACCTTCATCCGATATACCGTTATTATTCTGGATTATCAACAGATGACCGAAATCATATAATAGTATAACTTTTCTGGATAAATAATCTTTCGGATAGATGCCTGTCCCACCATATAAAGACTTTTGTGATATTTTAGTCAAATCTATCTTTCTCTTTCGTTTCATATCCTCAACGGATAATGTATCATTCACCAGATAAGGTTCAACGTTCGATTCGGAAAACTTATAATAATGATTCGCCACCATATATTCTATATCACTTAACTTACTTTTATCGAACGGACTGTAAAAAATACTGTCCCAAAAGTTCTGATGCTGTTCGTATGATTCATACGTGGGATAACCTTGATATTGCAATAGGTGCGTTCCATACATAACGATTGTATCGGATGTAATTACACAAACACCATATTCGATATCCATCGGATAATGCCCTCCCATCGGATTCTTCTCGAAACGGGTACGACAAAGGATTTCGCCTTTATCATTGACAGAAATCGGACGCATTTCGGCATGAATATAAGACGGGCCTGTTGACCATGCAGCATCGAAAAAGAATATAGACAACAAGAATAACAGTATCAATCTTTTCATAAGTCCAGCTAATTAATAGTCAAACATCAGTGCTTCTCCTCTGACCTCTTTTACTTCACCTTTGTCGAAAGCAAGTTTTCCATTCAGATAAGTTTGAACGATAGAATGAGCGAACGTCTGCCCCTCGAACGGTGACCAATGGCACTTGTAGAGGATATTTTCTTTGCTCACAGTATAAGAGTTATTCGGGTCTACCAATACCAAATCGGCAAAATAGCCTTCGCGTATATAACCCCGTTTATGCACATGGAAAAGCGTTGCCGGAGCATGGCACATCTTTTCCACCACTTGTTCCTTTGTTATTCTGCCATCCTTGGCTAACTCGAGCATGACCTGCAAGGAATGTTGCACCAATGGCCCTCCCGACGAAGCCTTGAGCGCCCCACCCTGCTTTTCTTCCCACAGATGCGGAGCATGGTCGGTAGCAATCACATCCAAGCGTCCATTCAGCAGTCCCTGCATCAATCCCTCTCTATCAGCTTTGGTCTTGATAGCCGGATTCCATTTGATGCGTGCACCGTATGTCGCATAATCCTCATCCGAAAACCAGAGATGATGCACACAAACCTCGCCTGTGATCTTCTTTTCGGCCAAAGGCTTCGCATCGAAAATGCTCACCTCACGCGCAGTGGAAAGGTGCAGGATATGCAGGCGCGAATCGTAACGGCTTGCCAGTTCGGCAGCTTCGGACGAGGACTCGTAACAAGCCTCGGCACTGCGAATCAACGGATGATATTGGATAGGAATATCGCTTTCGCCTTTATATTCCGATTGGTAATATTCCAGATTGCGACGGATAATCTCTTCCTTCTCGCAATGGCAGGCAATCAACATATCCACCTCGGCAAAAATAGCCTGCAGGGTTTGTTTCTTATCTACCAGCATATTACCCGTAGACGAACCCATAAATACCTTAACACCGCAAACGGTTTTGCGATCTACCTTGCGCAATTCGGCTATATTGTCATTCGTCGCTCCCAGATAGAAAGAGTAATTCGCATAGGATTTCTCCGCGCCCAGCTCAAATTTTCTGTTCAGTTCGTCAATTGTCGTTGTCTGCGGCTTCGTATTGGGCATATCCATAAACGAGGTCACCCCTCCGGCAATAGCGGCGCGGCTCTCCGTGGCAATATCGCCTTTGTAGGTCAGTCCCGGATCACGGAAGTGAACCTGATCGTCTATCACTCCCGGCAACAGCCACAAACCCGTAGCGTCTACAACTTCTGCCCTATTGATAATCTCTTCGGGAACCTGCCCTTCATAGACAGCTTTTATTTTATCATTTTCGACCAACACCGAGCCTGTAAAAGAACGCCCTTCGTTGATAATCGTCGCTTTGTGAATCAGTATCATAGTTGTTATCTTATTATTTTTCTTCTATTAGTTTCTGTACCATAGCAATACGTGCGTCCATAGGAATGGCATAATCTATCCAGTGAATATGCAAGCCCCGTTTTTCCATCCCTCTGAACCAGGTCATTTGCCGCTTGGCAAACTGGTGAATGGCTATCTCCAATTGGCTGAACATTTCCTCGTAACTCAACTTACCCTGAACGTATAAGGTTACATATTTATACTCCAGACCGTAATAAATCAGGTCATCGGGGTGAATCCCCTTGTCAAGAATAGAGCGTATTTCTTCAATCATCCCTTCCTCAAGACGGGCTTTCAGCCGGTTGGTAATCCGTTGGCGGCGAAGCTCGCGCTCAATATCCACGCCTATAATCAAACTATTCAGCGGAGGAAATTCGTTTCGTTCGGCAGGATGACTTTTCGTGTATTCTTCAATCTCGATAGCACGGATAGCCCGTTGTGCCGTATCTACATCGGTCGTATTGTGCAATGGCTTATACGAAGCCAGCAGAGCCGTCAGCTCTTCGAGCGATTTATTTTGCAGGCTTTCGCGGAGTGCTTTATTCTCGGGGACATTCACCAACGAATAACCTCGCAAAACGGATTCGATATACAGCCCCGAACCTCCGCAAAGAATAGGCATTTTTCCTCGCTGCCGTATATCCGTATATGCTTTGTGAAAATCGTGCTGATATTCGAAGATATTGTACTTGTCGCCGGCGTCGCGAATATCGATCAGATGATAGGGTATCGGTTTGCCCTCTACCATATAATCACCTAAATCCTTTCCTGTACCGATGTCCATCGAGCGGTAGACCTGCCGCGAATCACCGCTGATTATTTCGGCATCCGAGTGATAGGCCAAATGGCAGGCAAATGTCGTTTTGCCCGATGCCGTAGGCCCAAGAATGGTTATGAGGTCGTATTGTTTCATTATCGCTTATTACTATCGAATCGTTCTAAAATATCGTCATACGCTTTCTCGTCCACAAAGCGTTCTTTCGGCTCGAAATCGGGAGAGAATATGCTCCGCTTGCTATCGAATCCTTCGTAGCGCATCCCCGATATATCGGACATACTGTATATGAAATCGCCTGTCGAATACGGACGGTAGGCATCGAATACCAAACCGGAACGCTTATCGCGGAAATAGGACGACATCCAAAGCAGGAAAGGCACTTCGCACATAGGCGGCGACACCTTTTCGTAGACATGCCCTGCAAATTTACGATAATCATATAATTCTTCGCCATGATCGGAGAAGTAAAGCAGCATGGCATTCGGGCTTTCCTCCTGCAACTGCCGTATCATGCGGTCGACGATATAATCGTTGTACAGCACCGAGTTGTCGTAGTTGTCTATCATCCGTTTCTCCTTCGTCTTCCTGAAAGGCTTTTCTTCTATCAATCCGTCTTCTTCGTAATCGAACGTATCGAACGTATACGGATAGCGGTATTCGTAGGCCATGTGGCTACCAATAAGATGAATCAGTATAAATTTATCCTTCCCCTTATCCGATTCCATTATCTCATCGAAAGCCGTGAAAACGATTTCGTCATATTGCTTTTTAGGTGCAAAGTTATATTTATGCTTCGCCAGCGTAAGCAGGATGTCATAACTCGAATGGCACTTCTCGCTGAATGCCTGGTTCGTAATCATATACGTTTCGAAGCCCAAGCGGTTGTACAATTCTATCAGGGAAGGCCGCTCTTCGAAATATTCGGGATAATCGGGCTCTGCCATCGACAAGGCTGCCCGCATCACCGGAATGGTATGTACCTGCGGCGAAATCACCTCCCGGTAAACAAGCAAGAAGCTATCGGTATATTGCTCTAACAAAGGATTTGTTTTCCGCTGATAACCATATAACGACATATGGTCTTTGGTAAGCGATTCGCCAATAACCACCACAATCGTCTGCGGAATGGTATCGGCATAAATCGTCCGGATATCAAAGGGTTCGGACTGCCGTGCCCTTATCGTTTTTTTCTCGTGATGTACACGCACCTTATAAGTAATAAATGTCCGGTAAATATTGATAAAATAGACCGAACGCGCTACCCGCGCAAGCGAAACGATAGCCACAATTATCAAGACCGAAACGATAATATGCCCTTTATAGAAACGGGCTTTGAGCGGAGTGTAACGCTTCATCCTGCAAATCATCACAATCGGGACGGCAGCATAAGCAAGTGTGCCCACTATCACCCAGACATTCATATAGTTGGCAAGAAATTCCTTGCTCTCTTCGGGATTGGTCTCGAAAAGGCTCATCACACTGTTCTGTTCGAGCATCACATGAGCAAACAGCAAATAACTGAGGAATATGGAGCCGGGAATAATAGCAAAGACCAGCATAACCGAATAAATAATCTTCTCCGTCCTCGGCGAAACGAATACACAGATAACCGAAATAGCCATAAAAAGCAACAGGCAGACCACTACCAGCAGCAACTTGTCCATCCAGCTATAATTCTCAGCCAGAGGAGTCAGTATAGGCAGCAGTAACAGAATATAGAAAAGAAAAAAGGATTGCAGCTTTTTCTTTTTCAGTACCTGGAATATATCCTTCATGCTTCGACCTGTTTTTTTCCGAAACTATTTGTCATCCTGTTTGGTTTAAATATAGAGCCGTAAGAGAAACAAATATACAATTTTATTCTTACTTTTGAGTAGGAGTTAGACTTGAACGGCGTTTCTGATTTTTGGGATGAAGAAAAGCAAAGCGACATGAGAAAAAAGCAACAGAAAGGGACAAAACGCAGATTGGTAGGAAGTGTTTTCTTATCCAACCCTGTATATCAGGGAGATAATAATATACCTACCACTATCCAGCATATCCAGTACAACGAGAAGGAAATGTCGGTAAAAGACATTACTTCCGTAGAGAAACTGAAACCCGAAATTGTTGCCGACAATGTCAACTGGTTCAAAATAATAGGTATGTCGGACGTGGCAAGGATTTCCAAAATCTGCACCGAATTCGGGTTGCATGGCTTCGATATACGCGATCTGTTGTCTCCGCAGGAAGTAACCAAGGTCGTTACTTACGAAAAAATCACTTTTATTCTGATGCACGGCTTCTATCTGAATAATGAAAATCTACTGGAAGATATGCAGTTAGCTTTTATTCTGGGCGAAAATTTCGTTATCAGTATGCAGGAAACAGCCATACCCGTATTCGACACCATTCCCGAGGCTATCAAAGAAAACAACATCCAGATAAGGGATAAGAAAGCCGATTACTTCTTATATGTCTTATTAGCTGCATCTAATACGATGATTGCCAATACGGTGATGAAAATAGAAGATTCGCTGGTGGATATAGAGGAAAAATTGTTGAATCAAGAAAATGACAAACGCCTGATGCATTATCTGCACATGAATCGCTCTTACTATACCTCCATGAAGCGGGCTATGCTGTCGCTTCGCGAAGAATTTGTAAACCTGCTGCACAATACCAATAAGCTGATATGCGACAGCAGTATTGTTTATTTCAATAACTACGACGACAAACTCCGTACGACGCTCAGCAACCTGGATGCGCTACATGATACACTTTCGTCTTTGTTAGACATCTACTACAACAATAACAACCTGATAATGAATAATATTATCAGGCGCCTGACAATCGTTTCCACTATCTTCATCCCGCTGACCTTCCTTGTAGGGGTGTGGGGGATGAATTTCGATATAATGCCCGAAACAGAATGGAAATATGGTTATGCATTGGCTTGGGGCATTTTCCTTATCATAGGGCTCGCAACGTTGTATTTCTTCAAAAGGAAAAAATGGTTTTAAAATACATATTATTATGAAAAAACACTTGTTACTCATACTCATCTTTACGCTACTGCCCATCTACCTGTGGGGACAATCCAAAAACATAAAGAAACTGTTCGAGGAGGAACAATACCATACCATTGTCGAACAATACGGTTCGAAAAACAAAAAGAATTTTACAGCGGAAGAATTATCCGACATCGGCTGGTCGTACCATATATTATACGATAGCAAGACTGCTCTCGCCTATCTTTCGGAAGCGATAGCCAAAGAAAAGAATAAGAAAGCATCTGCCCGCTTATATTATCGCATCGGCTCGATTTACCTTTCCACAGGTGATTATGATAAAGCCGGTTCGTATCTGAAAAATGCAATCGAATCGAATCCCGAAATAGGAAATTTTTACGAGGCTATGGGCAACCTCTATTTGGCCAAAGACGAAACAGACGAAGCTATCAGCTATTACAAACAAGGCATAGAAGCTGCCCAACCTTCGGAGCAGGCCTTTTTTATGCTGGCCGATACCTACGACAAGACAGGGCTGCAGCAAGAATCCCTTAAAGCCTTCTATAACGCCAAGAAGCACATAAAAGAAGATACCGAGCTGTATATCACCGTTTTGTACAATATCGGTACGCAAGAGATGGCTAACAAGCAGTATAAGAAAGCAATAGCTGCTTTCAGCGAGTTGGTTGAATATGCGCCCGACGACTATTTCACCTATACGCGCTTGGTACAATGCTGCTATGCTTTGGGCAATTATGAGATAGGCGACACTTACAAAGAGCCGCTATACAAAGCCTATTCCGAAGGAGATTTGACCGAAAGCGAATTTGCCGACAAGTTCTGTGTGGATAACTTTCAGGTAGATAACAAGCTCGTTTCCTGCTACGAATATTTTCAGTCTACGACGGACGAGAATGCGAATGTCGTACCCATTTATATATTCTATGTCATAAACGATATGGGAATGATAGAAGCCGAGATAGATTATGGTTTTCAGTCGTACGAGAATATCAGCTTGTACAAGTTATCTTTGTCGCGCGTAGATACAGGGGAAACGGATTCGGCTAACTTTTCCGAGGATATGGATTATGCTGTCCTGAAGAATATTATCAAGAATATCGTATCGAAAAACTACAGCGTAAGTACCTATAAATTTTAGATTGCCTCAACTCCGGTTTATAGTTGTCCGGCTTCCAATGCCTTCCACAACGCATCGTCGGGAACGGGAGCTGTAACTTCTATCTGCTCTTTCGAAACAGGATGCACGAAAGATACTTTGCGCGCATGAAGCGAGATACCACCGTCGGGATTCGAGCGGTCGGCTCCGTATTTCAGGTCGCCTTTTATTACACAGCCCATCTTGGCTAACTGGCAACGTATCTGATGATGGCGCCCCGTCTCCAAATCCACTTCCAGCAGATTATACTTTTCCGAATGTCCAATCAACTTGTAATGCAGGATTGCCAGTTTTGTCCCGGGCTTTTCGGTATCGTAAGCGTAAGATTTGTTTTGCTTTTCGTTCTTTATCAGATAATTGCGGAGCGTTCCCTCCGGCATTTTAGGCGTATTCTTGGTTATCGCCCAATAAGTCTTTTTTATCTGTTTGGTACGAAACATTTCGTTCAGGCGGCTAAGCGCTTTGCTCGTCTTGGCAAAGATGACGACACCACTTACCGGCCTGTCTAAACGATGAGTAACCCCTAAGAAAACATTTCCGGGCTTGTTATGCTTTTCTTTTATCCACTCCTTCACAATTTCAGACAATGGCTTATCTCCCGTCTTGTCGCCTTGTACAATCTCGGAAGTCGTCTTGTTGACGATAATAATGTGGTTGTCTTCGTATAGGACAGTCATAGTAAGAATAAAAAAGAGGCAAGTGTATGATTCCTACAAGAGGGCCCGCCATACACTTGCCAATGCAATCCAGTTATGAAACACAAATCGCTTCTATTATTTTCTCCATTTTACATTGTGCATATCGCCTGTTTCGTTGAATGCTTCGTGGAAAGCAAAAGCATTCTTCAAATCCACAGGAGTTTGTCCGCCCTGTTTTTCACCCATTTCGAGGTATTCGAGCAACATTGGACGATAGTCTGGATGAGCACATTTCTCGATAATTTCTCTCGCTCTCTCTTTCGGCGATTTACCGCGAAGGTCGGCTACACCATATTCCGAGATAATGATTTTAACCGAGTGTTCGCTATGGTCTTCGTGCGAAACCATTGGCACAAACGAGCTTATCTTGCCATCTTTAGCAGTAGAAGGGGTAACGAATATCGACACATACGATGCACGGGTAAAGTCGCCCGAACCACCGATACCGTTCATCATCTTCGTACCCATGATATGAGTAGAGTTGATGTTACCGAAGATATCCGCTTCGATAGCTGTATTGATAGCAATAATACCCAGACGGCGAACCACTTCGGGATTGTTAGAATATTCAGACGGACGAAGAACGATTCTTTCTTTGAAGAAGTCTAAGTCTTTGTATATTTTCTCAACGCATTCATTACTTACAGTCAACGAACAACCGCTGGCAAATTTCACGCGGCCTTCCTTCATCAACCCAATAACAGCATCCTGTATCACCTCCGTATATACTTCGAAATCAGGGATAGCCTTGTTTGTTCCCATCGCTGCCAATACGGCGTTAGCAATGTTACCTACGCCCGATTGTACCGGAAGGAATGTTTTAGGCATACGTCCTTCTTCCATTTCTTTCACGAAGAACTGTACTACATTTTCTCCGATTTTGGTTGTTATCTCATCTACCGGAGCAAACGCGCCACCTTCATTCGGAACGTTCGATTCTACTACAACTATTTTAGCCGGATCAACCTTTATGTGGTCTTTCCCTATTCTGTCCTGCACTTCGTAGATTGGAATCTCCCGACGACGAGGAGCATCCAAAGGTTCGGAAATATCGTGCATTCCTCTCATCTCTTTCGGATTCCATCTGTTCAGCTCCACAATAACAACTTTTGCCATACGGGCAACGGTAGCGGAAATACCCACACCGCAAGTAGGAACGATTTCGCCATCTTCGGTTACATCGCACGCTTCGATAATGGCTACGTCGATGTTTCCATAGAAACCGTAGCGCAAATCCTGCGCCAATGTAGAAAGGTGCAAATCGCAATACTGCACTTCGCCATTATTGATGGCATTGCGCATGTCTTTAGTAGTCTGATATGGCGTACGGAATTTAACAGCCTTTGCTCTTGCCAATTCGCCGTCCAATTTATCACCGGTAGATGCCCCGGTAAAAACAGATATCTGGAACGGATTACCTTTTTCATGTTCCTGTTGAGCAATTTTAGCAATTTCACCCGGAACCACTTTAGGACAACCTGCATGCGTAAAACCACTGAAACCTACATTGTATCCGTGTTTTACTAATTTCGCAGCCTCTTCGGCAGACACAAACTTTAAAGCCATTTTAGTATTTTATTGTATTGGTTTATGTAAATTATTTATTGTTATCAAAATGCAGCACAAAAGTACAAAATAATTGACATGATAACTATTTTAATCGGCCAAAAATCGAATACATTTTCAGAATGCGTCGACTATTATTTTTTGGTTTCGAAACTTTTGCATTTCACCTATTATCTGACTACTTTTGAAACTCGGAATAATATAACATCAAACACTATGAATAACCGCTGCTGCCTGACGCTTCTTGCTATCCTGTTATCCATCCTCTCGGCACAAGGACAAGTAAATATTGAAAATCCGTTTATGGGCAACGATAGTGTCTATATCTACAAGATAAGCAATGAATTATATGAAAAGATACTGCAAAAAGGAGTACAATATGAAGAACTAACCAAAGAACAGGAGTTTTTGGGTGAATATGTGATGACATGTCCGGGGAATGAAGCTTTCCCCAAACTACCACAGGGCAATTACTGGCTGATAACAATGAGCCGGAACAAGCAGCTACTCCACCTGAGGTTGTACCAGTCGATGGAATTAGGTTTGAATCAGATCACCCTTCGTGCAGACAAAAATCTCGAAGTGCTTTTCTACGACGATTACGGAAAGCCTCTACCCAATCTGACGGTGACTTATAACAAAAAAACGTCGAGACTGAATCCTGAAAGCCAGACATATCACTTATCTATTGCTCTAGAGAAGAGAGTAGAAACCATCGTAAACAGGGATGGAACTAATTATCCTTTCTCTACTTTCAGATGGAAACCATATACAAACCCAAAAGATGTTCCTGCACTACACAAGTTCAAAAAAGAAGCACACAGGCATTATTCAAAAAGCTACAGTGGTAGTAATGCTTATAAACCGGGCGATACTATCCATATACGGGAAACGATATATGATTATCACCGTCTTTTTGTCAATGATAATGAAGGTCAGTTACTCGAAACAATTTATCCGGACAAAAACGGTCTATTCTCCTACGAATACATTATTCCCAAAGACGAAAAGACAAGTTATTACAGCAATAGGCTCTATCTGGCAAAGGAAAAGAAACGTGCCGATTATGCAAAGTGTATCTATTACCAAATAGTTCCGGCAATATATACTATGGATGTATCAATAGATACTTTCCGGCATTTTACCTCACATCCGCCGGTACTCAATATACACATAACCGAACGCGACAACAAAATAGCGGCAACTGATTCTATTTACATCGAAGCGAAAAAAAAAGATGTCCACCAACCGGCAAGCGACAGCGTGTTTGTTCCCGATATCCTCTTCAAAGAAACGCTGCCGATAAAGCTGAACGAGGATATACGTTATTCAATCCCCACACATAAATTTCCTCCTGCCGATTTCAGTTATAAGTTAACAACCTCACTAATAAGCAAAGAAACATCCAACACATTACAGCATAAATCGTTTATGGTGCATATCGGATCAAAAGAAATCATCAAGATATATACCCAAAACGACCAGCTCCTCATAGAGAGAAGAAACGATACAAGCTCCATCACGTCCGAAGGATTCCTGTTGTCGTATATCGACAACAGGCTGATCGACAAGAGAGCCATCACCCTGCCCTACTCCGGAAAAGTAAATCCGGCGGTAAGCAAATACACGGTAATTTCGAAGGATATCAAAAAAGACTTTATACCGGCTCGGGAGGAACATATATGCCTGATAGACTATTCGGTATCGTTCTCGAAAGACTCGGCACATATTTCGTTGAGTTCGGCATACGATATCCCTTTCTGGTATACTATCTGGAAGAATTACAAACTCCAGAAGATAGGGTATGGCGACAATCCCATGACAATAGGATTGAAAGCCAAAGAGAAAAAAGATACTTTCCAACTCCGGCTCGAATATCTATGGGGTGGAAAAATTATGCATTGGCAAACGCCCTTAGCTTCCCAAATCGATTCGTCATTTCTATCTAAAGAGATGCAAGCCAGTGAAGTAGGCTACAGGTTATCCATGCATACAGATGGAATATTCGGAGATGTATCTTACATAATACCTATCCCCGCCAGTTTTGTATCGGAAAGAAATATTTCAATAAAAAAACTTCCGGGCAGAGAGGAAGCAGAAGAACAAAAGCGCATACATAAATTATCGGAACTATCGGGAGCATGGCCACGATATTCTGAGAATTCCGCCCTTTTCCTTACATTCCGGAATACAGAGAAATATCAACCTGAATTTACCATCTTAGTCGACAAATCGGCCAATGACACCCTCCCCATCTTCGACAGGGCTGCCGTATTCAACTCTTCCATTAGCAAAATAGCATTGAAGGGTAACAGGGATTACAGCCTCTATGTCTTGTCCGGTAAAGAAATGAGCTATAAGAAGGATTTGCATATCCCCCGAAACGGACAGATGTATCTGACAGTAGATATGAACGACATTCTACCTTTGGATGAGCAAATAAAAACGGCAATAGAAGATTTCTCGACAGAAACAATAACACGATTCATCGTAACAGATGCAAGCGGCGAGCCGGTAATAGGAGCCATGATCTCTATTCCGGCATCAATGATGTACGTTATGACAGATATAGACGGAACAGCCAATCTGAAATTACCAACAGGCTACTCAGGCTATATCGAAGTAAGTCTTATAGGTATGGAAACCGAAAAAATCAGATACAACGGAAAATCCATTATCCGGGTGCAAATGGAAGAAAGGTATGAGTTGTTAGATTAGAGGATAATCACTCTGCTTGCAATTCGGGGTGCTCACCTTCTTCCAGTTCTTCATTCTCGTCCTCATCCGGAAGCGGATCGGGCTTAACAAAGAAGGCACTCAATTCGTAAAGGAAGTAGAGCGGCACAAACACCACCGATAGGGTAAACGGATCACCCGATGGCGTAATAAATGCCGAGAGTACCAGCAGCCCCACGATCGCATGGCGTCTGTATCTTTTGAAGAAGGATTTATATAATAGTCCTAATTGCGAAAGCACCCACGATATGAGTGGCAATTCGAAAACGACACCCATCATAAAGATAAGCATCAGGAAGTTATCCATATATGAATCGAGCGATATTTGATTGACAATCATTTCGCTCAGTTGATAGGTCGCCAAAAAACGGAAGGTCATCGGGAATACAAGAGAATAGCCGACTATGCAGCCAATAAAAAACATGAGTGTACCGAACGTAAACGCCCATTTGAAACTCTTTTTCTCGCTCTCGTACAACGCCGGACGAACAAACTTCCAGATTTCAAATATCAAATAAGGGAAAGACAATATCAATGCCAGCCACAAAGAGGTCGTAATGTGCCGGAAGAACTGCGATGTCATGTTGATATTAATGATATCCACATGAAAAGAATCGTCGCAGAAATCGGGCAGAAACGGTACGGCTGATGTAGCTTTACAGAGGTATTTGTATAGATAAAAATTGGAATTGGTCGGAGCCATGATTATGCTGTCGTAGATATACGGCATAGCGATAAAACAAAGCACTCCGAATATAAAAAGAGCAACGAGAGACCTCAATAAAGTCCATCGAAACTCTTCTAAATGATCCCAAAAGGTCATTCCTTTATTTTCTTCCATAAAAGATTACGCAATCAGTCTTTTTTTTCAGTGTCTGTTCCGGCTCCTTCTATGTCTTTTTCGATTCCGTTGATTCCGTCTTTGAAGCTCCTCACTCCTTTGCCGATACCTTTCATCAGTTCAGGGATTTTCTTTCCTCCGAACAGCAATAGGATAGCTAATGCGATGATGATGATTTCGGGAGCTCCGAAGTTTCCTAAGAATAAAAATGTGTTCATTATATCTTTATTTTAAAATTAGGTTTTAGATTTAACAGTAATATTATTCAAAAATAACACAAATAATGCGAATTACACAGGCATACCTGATATTTATTCACAAATTTAACAATATATAGTTTTTATCTGATTTCCGCAATATAATTTTTCATTCCGGCCGAAGAATAGACTTTATATTCTCCTTCTTCGTCGCATATAAACAAGGCATCGATAGACGGATATTTCTCTATCCATCCGGCACTGCCATCCAATCCCCGCACCAAGAAAGCCGTGGCAAAAGCATCGGCCGTGATGGCGTCGTCGGCTACGACTGTTACCGACAGCAGGTTATGCCTTACGGGATAGCCTGTCGAAGGATCGATGGTATGCACCATCTTTTGCCCGTTCTCGATATAATATTGCCGGTAATTGCCCGAAGTAGCAAGCGCTTTATCAGAAACCTCAAGTATCACCTGCAAATCCTGACCGGGAATAAGATTCTCATCCGTCGGGCGATCGATACCTACCCGCCAGTCTCCACCCCGCAGGTTCTTTCCTTTCAGGCGTATTTCTCCGCCTATTTCGGCCATATAGTTCACGCAGCCTTCTGCCTCCAGAAAGCGGGCGACAATATCAGCCGAATAACCTTTGGCTATCGCATTGAAATTCAATACTATTCTCGGATCAATTTTCAGAATTTGGTTATTCTCTAACCGAATTTTATCCATCCCGATATAGGATTGCAACTCCTTTATTTGCTCCTCATCGGGGATATAGCGTGCTCCTCCTCCGAATCCCCATGCTTTGAACAAGGGTTCGGCTGAAGCATCGAAAGCGCCATCGGTAAGGGAATAGATTTCTTTTGCCCGTGTAAAGACTTCTGCAAAATAAGCATCGACTTTCGTCGTCTCATTGCGGTTTATCCGCGAGATAAGCGAAGTTTTATCGTAAACGGAAAGCGATTTTTCGAAACCGGCAAGCAGGGATGCTATATCAGATTGGAAATCCCGTCCTTCCGCATCCTGATACAGTATATTATAACTGGTACCTTCTGCCGTACCGCATATGTTATAATAAAAATCCCCATTGTCAGCCATTATTGCTCGCATAGCTATAAATAGACAAAGGACGCCCGATAATATCAGACATCCTTTATTTTTCAGTATTATTATTGATAGCTTTCTTTTACCAATGGGCAATTCAACAAATACTCCAAGCTTTTCTTTACACTTTCAGCCGGTTCGTAGTTGTATTGCTCCACTTCTACTACCAAACCTTTCGTTCCGGCAGCATCCGTGTTTTTGAATATGGCATCGAATCCCACCATACCACTCTGACCAAGTTCTTTATGGTCTTTGATGTGCAGCAAAGTGAAACGGTTTTTGTATTTATTGAAGTAGTCCACAGGGCTCTGTCCGCCTCTCACTACCCAATAAACGTCCATTTGGAAGAAAACATATTCAGGATTAGTATTTTCGAGCATATAGTCGATCATCAATTTATCTTCGATTTTGTTTTTATATTCAAAATCGTGGTTGTGATAACCATACCCCATACCGTTTTCCTTACATTTCTTACCTATTGCATTATAATATTCGCAATATGTCTGCAAATCCTTCAACGTCTTAGGAGTAGGCATCCACGGCGTTACGATATATTGCATTCCCGCAGCTTTGTGAGCAGCAATACATTGATCCCACCATTTCATTGCCTCTGTGAAGTCTTTGGATTTCAGTTCTTTTTCAGATAATTCGCGGCCAGTGTGAGAAGAAAGAACTTTCATTCCTGCTTTTTCAACATCCGCCTTAAATTCTTCCGGTGTTTTGCCATAGAATTTTCCATCGTTATAATTTGCCGCTTCGACAGCTGTATAACCCATTTCGCCAACTTTGGCTATTGTTCCGGCATAATCTTTCTTTATATCGTCGCGCAATGAATAAAGTTGCAGAGCGATATCCTTCTTCGGAGGAGTAGCATCTTGCACCTGTTCGGTCTTTGTATCGCACGAAACAAGCATCAAGCAAACAGTGCTTAAAAGTATAAGTGTTTTCATTTATATAGTGTTTTTTGAGACAAAAGTCCATAGAAAATTACTCCTATGGACTTTCATCATATAGGTAAAAAAATATTAGTCAAGTACTTTCACGCGGATATTGCGGAACCAAACATCATCACCATGATCTTGCAAACCGATATATCCTTCGCGGTTAGGACCACCACAATTATTCAACAATTCGAATGCCAATGGCCATTTCTCCTGGCTGAATTTACTTGCCTGGAGCATATCTGTCCATTGTTGAGTCCACAAGTGGTATTCAACAACATTCTCATCGTTCTGACCGTGGATAACTGTTCCTTTATAAACCATGACCTTAGCTTTATTCCACTCTCCATATGGTTTGGAGTTTTGTGGTTTAGCCGGGATCATATCATACAAAGACATCGACTGGCGATTGTTATCCTTACCCAGCTTAGCATCAGGATGGTTTTCGTTATCCAAAACCTGCGCTTCAGGTGCCGAGATATAAATAGGCTCTAATCGCTTAGTACCATCTTCTTGCTCAGACCAATATTCCTGTGCAAGATAGAAGATACCAGAGTTACTACCTTTGGCAACTTTCCATTCCAATTCAAGCTCGAAGTTTTTGAATTTATGAGCGAAGATAATATCTCCACCATCACCGTCCTGAGCTTCTCCGCCACCGGAACCGTTGAATTTAATACAGCCATCTTCGATAGTCCATTTTCCCGGAACTTTGTCTTTTCCGTATCCACGCCATCCGTTAAACGTTTTTCCGTCGAAGATAGTAATATAGCCATCCTTATCTATCGGTAGCTTTAACGAATCTGTTTCAGCGCCTCCTGCTGTTGCAGAATATGCTAAACTAACATCCGTAGATTCTGTCGGTCCACAACTTACCATAAATGATAACATTAGAAAACAACTGACTCCATAAATGATTTTTTTCATTTCCTTACAAAAATTATATTTAATTAAACACACAAAACTTTATCTTGGCATATCTGGCAATTTCCAACCATCGCGATAAGTATGCTTGATCAGTTCCTGAGCAAATGCCTGAGCATTTACAGGGTCTGTCATTGTTTTATTAAACGATGGGTGGCCGTCTTTAATTGTAAAGCCGTCTTTAATAACTGTCTTGATAGTCGCATTCGGATCGATATTCGTGAAACGCATGTTTTCACCATCCCAATGTAACTCTTGGTTAAGTGCTTGTAAGCGGATTGCAAGAACCCCCATCACAACCATTTCGTTGAAAGGTCCTGCTTCGCTGAATGGAGAAGCTGTCTCAACGCGGTTAGATGAATCTTCTTTACATGCACGTACGAAATCCATTTCGTGAGAAGTTTTTACTTCGCGCAATACTTTTGGCGAGTTAGGTGTACGACCTGACAACAACCAAGGACGAACGCCGTAACATCCGCAGATCAATGTATCTTTTGTTCCGTGGAAGATAACACCTCCACCTTCGTCGTTGAGGTCTTTTCCCTGAGGGAATCCTTCCGGACGCATAGGTTTCAATCCACCATCGTACCAAGTAACTTCTACTTCAGGCATAGCCACTTTAGGCATATTGTCGCGGGCAGGGAATGTCAATTTCACCATTTGCGAAGTCGGAGCACAATCAGTCAGCAACAAACTCGAGCTTCCTTGCACTTTGGTAGGGTAGCCTAATTTAAGGCCTTTAAATACAGGGTGAAGGATATGGCATGCCATATCGCCAAGGGCTCCCGTACCGAAATCCCACCATCCGCGCCAGTTCCAAGGCGTATAGATAGGGTTGTAATCGCGATATTTAGCAGGCCCTAAGAACAGATCCCAATCCAACGTCTTAGCCGGTTTTACCTTTCCTTCAGGTACGTTCAATCCCTGAGGCCAGATAGGACGGTCGGTAAATGCTTCTACTTTAGTGATTTCGCCTATTTCTCCGTTCCAGATCCATTCGCATACTTTGCGAACACCTTCGCCCGAAGATCCTTGGTTACCCATTTGAGTAGCCACTTTATGTTTAGCTGCTAATTTGGTCAACAAACGAGACTCGTAAACCGAGTGTGTCAACGGTTTTTCGCAATATACGTGTTTGCCCAATGTCATAGCTTCGGCTGCAACAATAGCGTGCGTATGGTCGGCAGTAGCAACCATCACCGCATCGGCAGACTTAGCCAGTTTATCGAACATCTTTCTGTAATCGTAGAATTTTTCGGCTTTAGGGAAGTGGTTGAATACTCCTTTAGCACCGCTGCAATACTTCCAGTCTACATCGGCCAAACCGATGATATTCTGGCTATCCATTGCCTTGAGAACGCCAAATCCACGTCCACCTACTCCAACACCCAATATGTTCAATTTGTCACTGGGTGCAACAGAGCCAAAATTTTTACCCAACACTGTGCTCGGGACAATCGTCAATCCTGCAGCAGCAATTGCTCCTGTACGAAGAAATTTTCTTCTATCCATGTCTGATGCCATAATTTAAATTTTTAATAATGTAAAAAATCCGGTATTAATATTTAAAAGTTTTTTAGTTACAAGTTACTACGCCTCCGGGCAATCACAAGCTACAAGCGCTTGCGCCCCGGGCGGGTTTGGAAGTAATCACCCTCTGACAATTTCTTCCTTGTCCTTATCCCAATACATCGTGCGTCCTTCGAGGTAAGCACGTGTACCCATATGTGCCGAGATAGCTTCTTCGAAGGCTTCGTCTATACCGCAGGATACTTTCTTGTTGCGATCGCGGATAGCTTCGAGCCATTCGCGTACATGTAAGAACGTCGTATCGTAGCGTTTACCACCAAGATAAGAATATAAAAGTCCACGCTGAGCAAAATACAATTCGGTAGCAGAAGTCACTGCATCCACATTGTCTTTGCCCGGAACATAAGTATAGAAAGGAACGTTAGGCTTGATAATGCCTTGTTTTATTTTTTCTTTGTAACGTGTCGAACGCGGATCTATTTTCACAGTCAACGTATCGCCTACTTCCATAGATGCATCATGTCCCATGATTACCTTACCACGGCTGCGGTCGCTCGCAAGTGTGGCGCTGTAAAGCATGGTCATGTTTTTATCCGGGAATTCGAATGTTGTCTGCAAAACGTCCGGCACGGTACGTCCGTCTTTGAAGAAATAGACTCCACCCGAAGAGGTTGCCGAATGCGGAATACCGACTCCCATCAACTGATTGATGGCATCATATTCGTGCGTCAGCAAGTCTCCGCTCAATCCGGTACTATAATCCCACCAGCAACGCCAACGGAAGAAACGTTCGCGACTGAACTGGCTCCGGTCTTCCGGGCCTACATATTTCGCCAGATTATACTTGGTCATATAATCCATGTATTCTTTTATCCGCTCGGGATCTCCTTCGTATTGTTCCCAGTCGATAGTCTCGGGACTTGCATCCGGATGCAGGTCGTACACCCATGCCCCGTTCGGGTCGTTACGGTTGGTACAAACCTCCACCAAAGAGACAGGTCCAAGTAAGCCTTTATCGATAATTTCCTTTGCTTTGTGGTAACTTTCTATCTGACGTCCCTGATGCCCTAATTGGAAAACAATTCCGGTTTGTTTGATAACATCCCGTATCATATAGGTTTCAGGCACTGTCCACGAAAGTGGTTTTTCCAAATACACATGTTTGCCGGCTTTGGCTGCATCCATTGCCATAGTGCCGTGCCAATGGTCGGGTGTGGATATTATCACAGCATCGATTTCAGGATCGGCAAGCAATTCTTTGTAGTGGCGATAACGTTTAGGAGCAGGTCCCATTTTACCGCCGACACCTTCGCGATAAATATTCGCTCCGGCGGCAAGCCCGTTTTCGGCAAAAGTGTCAAAGATATCGCATACAGCTACCAATTGGATATTCAGGTCTTCCTGCTCTTTAAAGTCTTTATAGCGGGTATGGCGTTTATCTTTTTTAGCTGCATCAATCCACTTCTGCAAATGCTCAGGCGTCGCAAATCCGGCTGCACGCAACAGGTAATTTCCACGTCCACCAAATCCGATTGCTCCAATGCGGATTGTCTCTCCACCTTCTTTCAAAGGGGCTATTTTGGCTTTTTCTTTGCTGAGGCTGAATACATCGCTCACATCGCGACGTGTATTGGTATATTTTTGTTTTTTGTACACCCCATAGGCTACTGCCCCTAACACGGGCAATGTCGCCAATGTTTTCAGGGTGTCCCTTCTCCCTTGATTGGGTTGTTCGGTATTGTTGTTTTTATTTTCGTCTTTTCCTTCAGGAGTATTTTTTTCTTCCGATTTCATATGTGAATATATCTATGCTGGTTATGCAATGCTTTTTTTAGGTTTGAATATTAATCTGTCGACACCTATAATGTGTGAGGTAGGGAAACAAATAAGTACTATGACGGCAACCATTTCGATCAGGTTTTTATCTACCCACAAGTACGATCCTTCGTTAGGCATCATATAATCGGCTCCGATAAAAGGCGGATGCGAAAGGTAATACATGGCTAAGAAAACAATTGCTGCGATGGATGCGTAACGGGAGAAACAGCCAATGATAAGTGCCAGACCAATAATCGCCAGGCCATACATATTGGCATAATTAGTTACTGTTAACAAATCCGGATTCATCGCAATGGATTCGAATACACCTGACATAAAGCCTTTTGAATCCATCAGATAAGGATAAGCACTCCAACCCGGACTTAATATTTTCACAAGACCTTCGTATAAAAAATGCCATCCTATAAGTACGCGTAAGGCTACAAGCCAGAATGTTTGAGAGTTTGAATAAGATGTTTGTTTATTCATGGGTTAATACATATATAATAATAAAAGTTATTATTTGCTGTACGCTAACAGCGTTAATACAAAAATTAGATTTCTATATTACAAATCTCTATCCTTCCATTTATCACAAAAGGATAAACAAATACTACAAGGTTGGTTATTTCAGGGTTAACTTCGGTGTTATGGTAACAAAACAATACTGCTACAATAACGAGGGATAAAAGTAATAAAAATCTTAGGATATAGGAACTTTTATCTATATTTTTATGGAATTTTCATAAAAAACATATCTACGAGTAAAATTCTTTTTTATAAAACGACATGAAATACTTTTTCGCCCTATCTATTCTCGTATTTGCTTTTGTTTCGTGCAACCACCAAAGCAAAAATGAAGAGAGCACAAAACCAGCAAATTACCTCAACGAAACATGCTGGCACACCAGCCAGCTATTATGCTTGGATTTTGCAACAACAGAGTACACTTTAACAGCTATTCCTGTTTTGCCGGAAGGAAAATATCATTACGGGAATTTTGTCAACTTTGTGGATTCTGCCAATTTCATCAGCTATTACAGCGCCCCCTGCGGCAACGATTGCTTCAGAAGTGTATACGGAAAGTATAATTTCAGTAAGGAAGATGAAATAATCTTTTTAGTGGATTCTATCACATACCGGGGGGAGTGCCGCCGTCCGACCTTTCACCCGAGCAGCTGTATACCGAAGATTTTTTCTATCAGCCGGAATGATAGTATCATTTCTTTGAAGGCGAAAAAGCGTCCGTCTTAAAAACAAGAAATCCGTAAAATAAAAAAAGGATTCCAATCCTTTTGAAATCCTTTCAGTGCGCACGACGAGACTCGAACTCACACAGGCTTACGCCCACTACCCCCTCAAAGTAGCGTGTCTACCAATTCCACCACGTGCGCTTTTCTTTTCGAAAAAAAAATGTGACCGTTGTCACATTTGAGCGAAAGACGGGATTCGAACCCGCGACCCCGACCTTGGCAAGGTCGTGCTCTACCAACTGAGCTACTTTCGCGTTAGCGAATGCAAAGATAATGCGATTTTTCTTTTTTGCAAATTTTTATTCCGGTTTATTTTCATCATTTACAGAAATTGAATTTTATAGCTGAAAGAAAGGCAAATACAAAAAACGGTAAAAGCAAAAAATTGCTCTTACCGTTTTTATATAGTTCAGATAAACTGCTTATTTGCTACGATTCTGCATCCCACTCAATCTTCCCGGTAATCCTTTGGAATAACGACTACGGCAGTACCATTGTCGCGCACAACAATTTCCGTCGTACGGTTGCAGCCGCCATACAGATTGGCTACCACATAAAAATAGCTTGCGCCATAATTCACTTTCAGTATGCAAGGTGTATAACCTGTCTCGATTGTCATAAATTCCAGTTTCCCGTCGCGGACAACCTGCGAAGCGGCAGGATCGCGCCCTTTGAGATACGGGAAGCCATCGGGATCCGGATTTTTATACAAATAAAACTCCGCTACATCGGGATGTTCTTTCAGGAATTTATCGATGATACTGTTATCAATGACCGAACCGCGCTCTAAATCTAACTGGCGATCGACATAAGCGAACCGAAATTCATCGATTTCCTTTTCCGAGTTTAGCCGGTAAACGTTGTAAGTCATCTCGTCTACATTTGTCCCCTGCGGCATATAGAAGCAGAAAGTAAACGTTCCACCTCCGCAGGCCTGCGAATATGCTTCCGGGACAAAAAAAGAAAGCAACGCAAACAGCAATACGAATCTTATTTTACCTCCCATACATCTTTTGTCATCAGATAATTGGTCAATGTACGCACAGGATCTTTCGCCTGTATAGTTTTTATCTGCTTAGTCACCTCTTCGTCGTACACCAATGCCTCCACATCGCGGATAACCCCCAAAGCCAACGGCAAGCCATTATCTTCGGGCGACATCAGTCCGAGCTTCATGTGTAAAGCACTGTCTTGTGTATGCGCATCGTGCACCAAGACATCATCCAGCGTATAGCCATCCTGACCGATTGTCACGGCCTTGATATTCCAGCCATCGAGCACAAGACCTTTGGAATTGTCCTGTCCGAAAAGCATTTTCTCTCCATGTTTCAGGAGGATGGTATTTTCTATTTTCGAGGCCTTATCGGTCACGCTCTTGTGTACATTATTATTAAAGATGACACAATTCTGCAACACTTCCACCACCGATGTCCCTTTATGCTTGGCGGCAGCAACCAATACGTCGGTTGCGTTCGACAAGTCCACATCGATACAGCGGGCAAAGAATGTTCCCCGCGCACCCAGCGCCAGTTCGATCGGGCGGAACGGATCTTCTACTGTACCAAAAGGCGACGATTTAGTTTTCGAACCACGCTCACTCGTCGGCGAATATTGTCCTTTGGTCAGACCGTATATCTTGTTATTCATCAACAACACATTGATGTCGATATTCCGGCGCACCATGTGTATAAAGTGGTTACCACCGATGGCCAGACAGTCGCCGTCGCCCGTCGTAAGCCATACAGACAACTCGGGTTTAGCCGTTTTCACCCCGGTAGCTACTGCCGCCCCACGCCCATGAATGGTATGAAAGCCATAGGTATTCATATAATAAGGTAAACGGGACGAACAACCGATTCCCGAAATCACAGCCGTTTCGTGCGGTTCTATATTCAATTGCGCCATAGCTTTGTGCAAGCAGCTAAGCAAGGCATGATCGCCACAACCCGGACACCAGCGCACATATTGGTCGCTTTTATAATCTTTCGGTTGATATCTCAATGTTTCTGCATCTATCTTTGTCATTGTCTTAATCCTCCAATTGTTTTGTAAAAGCATCTATCAAATCGGCTACTTCGAACGGTTGCCCTTCCACCTTATTATATGGTATCAGTTTCAAGCCTTCGATTTTTCCCATCAGATAATCTGCCAATTGCCCGTTATTCTGCTCGGCAACAATCACTTTCTTATATTTTTTCAATACCTGCTCGGTATTCTTCGGTAACGGACTGATAAACCGCAAATGCGCATAAGCCACTTTTTTGCCTGCTTTGTTCATTTGTTCCACAGCATCACGCAAGTGTCCGTAAGTACCACCCCACCCCACAACAAGGAGCTCGGCGCTTTCGTCACCTATCACTTCCAATTCGGGGATATAATCGGCTACCTTATCAACTTTTGCCTGACGGATATCCGTCATCTTCTGGTGATTATCCGCATCGGTCGAAATAGCACCCGTTTCGTAGTCGCGCTCCAATCCTCCCGTGCGGTGCGTAAAGCCTTTTATACCGGCCTCGGCCCAATAGCGAGCCAATGTTTCCTCGTCGCGGATGGCAGCCCGCCAGTTGTCACCTTTATATTGTGTCACATCGTGCGGTACGATCGGCGGATATTTGCTCATATCAGGAATACGCCACGCAGACGAACCGTTTGCAATATAGCCATCCGTAAGCAGGATAACAGGCGTAATGTGTTCCATCGCAATTTTAGCAGCCCAATAAGCCATATCGAAACAATCGGTAGGACTGGATGCAGCTACCACCACAAGCGGGCTTTCGCCGTTCCGTCCATATAGCGCCTGACGAAGGTCGGTCTGTTCCGATTTGGTAGGCATACCTGTCGACGGGCCACTGCGTTGCACATCTACTACAACCAAAGGCAATTCGGCCATAACGGCCAATCCCAACGCCTCGCTTTTGAGGGCTAAGCCCGGACCCGATGTAGTAGTAACGCCCAACGAACCGGCAAAACTGGCTCCGATAGCGGTACAAATTCCGGCAATTTCGTCTTCTACCTGAATGGCTTTTACACCTAATTGTTTGAATTTCACCAGTTCGTGCAGAATATCTGTCGCCGGTGTAATCGGATATGAACCCAAAAACAAAGGCTTACCCGAATTTTCGGAAGCAGCTATCAATCCGTATGCTGCTGCGGTATTACCGTTCACGTCGATATAGAAACCTTTTTCGACATTCACTGTTTCCACACGGTAGGTCGGCACAGTCATATCGCGGTTTTGTCCGTAATTGAATCCATCCGCCAACACTTTCAGATTGGCTTCGGCAACCGTCGGATTCTTGGAGAATTTAGCCGACAGCATATTATTAGCCACATCCACCGGGCGGTTGAACAACCAGCAAACCAAGCCGAGCGCAAACATATTCTTGCATCGCATACGCGATTTCATATCCAGCTCGAAATCGGCGAGGCTATCGCGCGTCAATCCCGAGATAGGCACAGCGATGAGCGGTTGCGTAGTCAACCCTAACTCGAGAAAAGGATCGTCCGTCGTGAACAAGGCTTTTTCCAAGTCCTTTTTCTCAAATGAATCGGTATCTATTATAATGACCGAATCCTTTTTCAGATGCTTCGTATTCACTTTCAGGGCAGCAGGGTTCATGGCAACAAGCACATCAGTCTTATCGCCGGAATTGTATATTCCTTTACCGATATGCACCTGAAAGCCCGAAACGCCTGACAATGTCCCTTGTGGAGCACGTATTTCGGCCGGAAAATCAGGAAAAGTAGAAATCTCGTTCCCGAAAATCGCCGAAAGATTGGAGAAGATAGTCCCTGTCAACTGCATACCATCGCCGGAGTCGCCGGAGAAGCGTATTACAATATCGTTGACGTCTTTGATTTTAACATTATCTTGCATTTTTATTCTATATTGATAGGATATATTATTTAGTTATACTTTTTATTTTTCAATCAAAAAGAAGACAAATATATTAACTTTAGTTCAAATGAAAATCATTTTAACAAAATAAAGTCAGTTTACATATCATTTTTCCACAACTCATAGCCGCCAATCAGACTGTATATTTTTTCAAATCCCTCATTTACCAAGTATTGGGCAACCTGACGGCTACTGATTCCGTGGTAGCACATAACTATCAACGGTTTTGTTTTCGGTGTATCGCGAATAAAAGCCTTGATATTTTCATTAGTCAGATGATAGGATACAGGATCGTAATCTTCTTCGTAATCCTCTTTATCACGAATATCCAGCAGGAGAGCATCCCCGGTGGATAATATTTCTTTAGCCTGTTGTATATTTATACATTCAACTGTTACCATCTTGACAGGATTATAGAGATAACACAAGTGATTCGATTAATAGCCTCGGCATCATTGTTTTTCATGCTTATCTGGTAATTTGATGCGAACAAATATAAACAAAAAGTAAGAAAACAAAGCAGAAAATCCGTTAATTTAGGAGTGCAAAGTATCATTTTATTCATTCAATCAGATTATAGACAAGATTGTTTTATGATATATTTTATTTATGGAAGAAAAGATGTATGAAAATAAAATGTATATTTGTTTGGGCTATGCGTCTAAATATAAAAGAACGTCCGAAGTAGCAAGAGCAGAAACAAAACTTGTTTTGATTATGCCAGATTAATAATAAAGCATTGAACTAAATCAATAAATACACTATAATAACATGACTATAAAAGATTTAAAGCCAACAGCTGTTTGGAACTATTTTTACGAGATTTGCCAAATACCGCATCCGTCTAAGAAAGAAGAGAAAATCATCGCTTACCTGCTCGATTTTGCTAAAAAACACGGTTTAGAAACCAAGAAAGACGAGGCTGGCAATGTGTTGATAACAAAACCCGCAAGCAAAGGAATGGAAAACCGCCCTACGGTTATCCTGCAAGGACACGTGGATATGGTGTGCGAGAAAAATAACGATACGGTACACGATTTCGACAAAGATCCGATAGAAACTTATATCGACGGCGATTGGCTAAAAGCTAAGGGAACCACTTTAGGAGCCGACAACGGAATCGGCGTGGCTGCGGCTTTAGCCGTATTGGCTGCCGATGACATGGTGCATCCTAAGCTGGAATGCCTGTTCACCGTAGACGAGGAAACAGGTCTGACAGGGGCTTACGCATTGAATAATGACTTCCTGACAGGCGAAATCCTACTCAATTTAGATACCGAAGAAGTGGGTGAAATCTATATCGGTTGCGCCGGAGGAAAGGTGGCAACTATCACATTCACCTATAAACCCGAAGCGGCACCGAAAGATTATTTCTGGTTCAAAGCGCAGGTAAACGGACTAAGCGGAGGCCATTCCGGCTCGGAAATCCACAAAGGATTAGGCAATGCCAACAAAATACTCGACCGCTTCCTTTGGACGCTGAACAAGGAATATTCGCTGGTGTTGGCCGAGTTCAACGGTGGCAACCTGCACAATGCCATTCCGCGCGAAGCATATGCTATTGCAGGCGTACCATATAACAAGAAAGAAAGCGTTGCCGTGGCAGCCAACATTTTAGCGGCAGAGGTAGAAGCGGAATTGAAAGCGGTAGATCCGGGTGTGAAGCTGACGGTAGAATCAACTCAAGCGCCTGCTACCATTATAGACAACGAGACAAAGAACAATCTGCTGAATGCCTTATACGTAAGTCCGCACGGGGTGTACGGCATGAGCCACGACATTCCCGGCTTGGTGGAAACATCGTCGAATCTGGCATCGGTGAAGATGAAAGAAAATAATACAATCGAAGTCAAAACAAGCATCCGCAGTTCGACCGAATCGTTGAAAGCCGACTTGGGCAACGTAATCGAATCGGCATATACGCTGGCAAAAGCGAAAATGGAATTTTCGGGCGGTTATCCGGGTTGGAAGCCGAATCCAAGCTCTAAGATATTGAAGGTGGCACAGGAATCGTACAAAAAGCTATCGGGCGGCAAAGATGCCAAGATAATGGCTATCCATGCCGGATTGGAATGTGGATTATTCCTCGAGAAATACCCACATCTGGATATGATTTCGTTTGGCCCTACGATTACAGAAGCCCATTCTCCGGGCGAACGCGTGAATATACCATCGGTTGCCGAATGGTGGGATCTATTGGTAGATGTTCTGAAAAATATCCCTGCAAAATAACAAGTTAATAAATTATTGAAAGGAAGTTATCATGTCCGATAAAATGATCGTCGAAGTGTGGTCTGATATAGCATGCCCTTATTGCTATATTGGCAAAAAAAAGTTTGAAGCGGCGTTGGCACAATTCCCACACCGGGACAAAATCAAGCTGGTCTGGTACAGCTACGAACTGAATCCGGCTCTGCCTAAATCGGCAGGAAACCAATCATTCTACGAATACTTCGCTGAGGCACACGGCTATTCGGTCGAAGAGGCTAAAAGCGATGCCGCCAAGGTTGCCCAATTGGCTGCCGATGCCGGATTAAAATTCAACTTCGACAAATTGGTCGTAACCAATACTTCCGACGCCTTGAGGTTGATAAAGTTGGCGCAGGTGCACAGCAAAGAAAACGAAGTGGGAACGGCACTGTTCAAAGCCTACTTCACCGACGGCGAATGCGTAAGCGATCGGAAAGTGCTTGTTCGTATTGGTACGGAAGCAGGAATAAAAGAGGACGAAATAGTGAAAATGCTCGACAGCAAAAAATACCTGTCGGAGATAGAAAAGGATATGGATTACAGCGAAAACGGGCTGAACCTCGAATATATCCCGTTCTATCTGTTCAACAATAAATATGTGACACAGGGCGCAGTAGAGCCGGAAGAATACTTGCGAATACTGACCGAATCTTTTGCCGAATGGGAGAAATCGGGCGTAGCCAAAGGTGAGAAAGATGTAACCAAAGGCGGCAAGTCTTGTTCGTCCGATGGCGTTTGCAGTTTATAACTAATTCATAGTGAAAAGTATAAAATATATCCTATTCGTTCCGCTGTTATTTCTTTCGCTATTCTATGCATGTACCGAGAGCGATGATTTCTCGGGTGCGCCCGATCTCAAACTGACTTTCGGGAGGGATACGATCAGTTTCGATACCGTATTCACGACGGTGGGTTCGTCTACGCAGTATTTCAAGATATATAACAGGAATAATAAATCGCTGACTATCGAATCGATAGAAATCGTGAATCCGCAGCAAAGCGGCTTCCGCATGAATATCGACGGCGAGCCGGGTACGCGCATTACCAATGTGGATATTCTGAGAAAGGATAGCCTTTTTGGTTTCCTGCAAGTGACAGTCGATCCGTTGAATGCTAACAATCCTGTATTGATAAGGGATTCGATCCGCTTCGTGACCAACGGAAATGTGCAGTATGTTTACCTCGAAGCCATCGGGCGGGATGTGCATAAATGGAAAGGCAAAACCTTTTCGGCAGATACAACGCTGACTGCAACGAAACCTTATCTGGTCTACGATTCGATAAGGGTTGACAATGGCGCTACATTGACGATAAAGGAAGGAGTGGAATTGTATTTCCACGACAAAGCGTCTGTTCAGGTGTACGGAGAGTTAGATGCGCAAGGGCTTATCAGGCAACCCGTTATATTCCGCGGCGACCGGTTGGATTATTACAACGGAAACATCCCTTACGACCGTGTTTCGGGGCTTTGGCAGGGAATCGTATTCCATCCGCAGAGCTATAACAACCGTTTGGAGAATGTCATTGTGCGAAACACCGTAACAGGATTGAAATTTCTACCGTCCAACACCTCCAATAAAAAGGCTTCGTTGCGAAACGCCATCATACACAACGCTTCGGAAAACGTTCTGACGGCAACGGATTGCGATATAGACGCCGTCAACTGCCAGTTGACGAATGCGCGAATGGCGGTACTGGACTTAGACGGAGGAAAATATTCGTTTCTGCATTGTACCATAGCCAATTACTACCGCTTCTCGCCGCGTTTTGAGCAAGCTGTTGTTTTGAAGGATGAAACGGGGAGCATGCAACAATGCGATTTCATCAATTCCATTGTCTATGGTTCGCTTTCGAGCGAATTGGGAATAAATACCTCGCTGACTAATTATCAGTTTATTAATTGTCTGATAAAGAACAAAGAAGAACTATCGAACAGCCACTTCGTAAGCAATTACTGGAATCTCGACCCGAAATTTGTATTGACGGGAACAAATCAATATTACGAATGTGATTTCTCGTTGCAGGCATCGTCTGCCGCCAAAGACAAAGCCAATGCAGCTTATTCGGCTTCCGCTCCCAACGATTTGCGTGGCATATCGCGGTTGAGCGATTCGGCTCCCGATATAGGATGTTACGAATGGTATGAATAGGATTCTGCTATTGTCGCTATTATTTATTATCACTTTGAGTAGCTATGCTCAAGGTGATTTTCGCATCATGTTCTATAATGTGGAAAATCTGTTCGACACGAAAGATAATCCGAATACCAACGATGACGCCTTTCTGCCCGAAGGTACGCAACGCTGGTCGAATTATCGTTATTGGGAGAAGCTGAAAGCGGTGAGCAATGTTATCGACAGCGTTGGCAATGGTTACCCTCCGGCGTTGGTCGGCATGTGCGAAGTAGAGAACGATTCCGTCCTGTTCGATTTGTGTAAGCGTTCGCCGCTAAGAAAGCACAAATACGAGTACCTGATAAGCCAATCGAAGGACAACAGAGGCATAAATGTCGCCCTACTCTACCAACGCGACGAGATGAAGGTATTATCGACCAAAGAATACACACCCGTTTTTGACGATAGCACCAAGCACACACGTAATATATTGCACGTCACGGGATTGATTGTCAACCGCGACACGCTCGATGTTTTTGTCTGCCATTTCCCATCGCGCAACGAAGGAATAAAACGCACACAGCCTTACCGGATAATCGCCGCCAAACTGCTTCGGAAACAGGTCGACAAGGTATTGGCGAAGCGGAGAAATCCGAATGTGATTATCATGGGAGATTTCAACGATTACCCCGACGACGTAAGCATGCAACATATATTGGAAGCGCAAAGCCTACACAAGAAAAAGGAGACCAACAATTTGTACAATCTATTCCTGCACAGGATTGACGATAAAAATCAAGGCTCATACCGCTACAGGGGTAAATGGCAATATGTCGACCAGTTTGTTGTCAGCGGCAATCTGTTGAAAGGGAGAAGTAAAACGCAGGTAAAAGACTTTTCGGCACATATCTACAAGGCTGATTTCCTGCTCGAAGAAGATGTAAAATATGGCGGCGCGAAGCCTTTCCGCACCTATTCGGGGTACAAGTATTTAGGCGGGACGAGCGACCATCTGCCTATCTATATGGATTTGATTATAAAAGAGTAAGGCGATTATTTTTCCAGCGCCTCCTGAATATTGCCGAATATAACGTGCATCAATTGGCGCATCTGCACAAAATCATCATCCGACACATCTTTCAATGCCCAATCTACTACGTCGAATACGGCATTATTCGCCTGCTCGCGTATCGACTGGCTTTTTTCGGTCGTATAAATCAGGTTGGAGCGCCTGTCGGTCGGCGAAGGTTTGCGAACCACATAGTCCTGCCGCTCGAGGTTGTCGATAAGACGCGTCATACTCGGTTTATCCTTGAATGTAGCATCACACAACTGCTGCTGCGACAAGCCGTCTTCCCGCCAAAGAAATGCCAGAACCGTCCACTGTTCGGGGGTTATATCCAGTCCGTTTTTGCGAAAATTGCGGCTCATAAGCCGGTTGATAGCCATCGAAACTTTTCCGCTGATAACGGGAAAAATAAACTCAAGCTCTTTATGTATAAGCGTTTCGTCCCTCTGCATAACATTCTTTTATAGGGCAAAGATAGTAAATAGTAAAGAAGTAAGCGATTTTCGCTTAAACAACTCGCCCCAATCGATTGTTAAATTATAAAGAGATGATTTTGTTTCGGTCAAAATATGTATCTTTGGAATTGCTCAAAAAATGCCATTATATTACCCGACAAACCGAAAAACAGTTTATGGTAAAATGTTGATTAATAAATTTGAATGATAGAACAGATAATAATTTTAGAGAATATAGATCCTGTCGTTTTTTTCGGGATCAATAATGCAAATCTACAACTCATCAAAACACTCTTTCCTAAGCTCCGTATAATGGCACGGGGAAACGTCATTAAGGTAACAGGAAATGCCGAAGAGGTACCTCTCTTTGAGGAAAAGATACGCGAATTAGAGAAATTCAGCGCCGAGCGTAATATGCTGGGCGAAGCCGCTATCATCGACATCGTAAAAGGAAAAACGCCAAACGTGGTAACGCAGGATAACCTGATTATATACGGCATCAACGGGAAGCCGATTTTTGCACGCACACCCAATCAGCAACTCCTGACCGATATGTTCGATAAGAACGACCTCGTATTTGCATTGGGGCCGGCCGGTTCGGGTAAAACGTATACAGCCATCGCTCTGGCAGTGAAGGCATTGAAGAACAAACAGGTGAAAAAGATCATCCTCAGCCGCCCTGCCGTAGAAGCCGGTGAAAATCTGGGATTCCTTCCGGGCGATATGAAGGATAAGATCGATCCGTATCTGCAGCCGCTCTATGATGCGTTGGAGGATATGATTCCGCCAATGAAGCTGAAAGATTATATCGAAAATAAAACCATCCAGATAGCTCCTCTGGCTTTTATGCGCGGACGCACGTTGAGCGATGCTGTCATCATTCTGGATGAGGCGCAGAATACGACTACCCTGCAAATCAAGATGTTCCTTACCCGATTGGGGATGAATGCCAAAATGATTGTCACAGGAGATATTACGCAAATAGACCTCCCGCCGTCGAAAATGTCGGGTTTGAAACATGCTATGCGTATATTGAAAGGCGTGAAAGGTATCGGGCATGTCGAGTTCGACAAGAAGGATATTGTCCGCCACAGCCTCGTACAGCGCATTGTGGAAGCCTATGAGAAAGAGGACGCAAGAGAGAAAAAGGATCGCGACAAACAAGAGCCCAAAAGCGTATCAGCGAAGAAAGAGACTAATTGATACGACCGTCTCCGAGCATTCATCTACATATTTTCCGTTGCAGGATATACGTCCGGCGACTGCGATGTTATCGTTGTGTGGCAACAGAAAAGCGAAGTCATCATCGGGAAACGTATATCGCGGCATGACCAGCAAAGAAGCCTGCATGCCCTGCATATCGAATACGATATCTTTGCGCCACACCCGCCGGGTAGTTTCTTCATAGTGATATTCCCCTTTGGCATCGCGATACATAATAAAAACGGGAGTATTTTTGCGCGAATACACTTCCGCCGAATAGGTTACAACATACAGCTTATTATTTTCAGACTTGCAGCCTGACAGAAGAAACAGCAGGAGGATAATCATTACTATCCTCCGCCCAAGGTGCATAAGGCTGGGAGTCTTGTAGTTTGTCATAGCGGGTCTTTCATTGTCGTGCGGGCTACACACAGGTATCAGTCGTTTTCAATTTTACCCCATTTCTGTATAGCCACCTGTTTAATTCGCTCGTATAGTTCTCCTTTTCCTAATTCAATCGCATTTTTTACGGTATTGCGGTGCACGCCTAATGTCCGTGCCACCTCTGCTTTCCATCCGTGAGGTAAAAAATCAGGCAAGGAAGTCCTTTTAATAATGATTGTTTTGGCCATGAGAGGTCTGTAATAAATAAATTTATTATCTTTGAGACGTTGTGCATATCAACAATGCAAAGTTATACATAATTTCTGAAATAGAAAAATATTTATTCAGAAAAATAAAATTACAAAGCAATGGGTATTACCAAAAGCGCTATAAACAAGCGTTTTATTGAGAGTGTTATTTCTCTGAAAAAATCGACACCCAGCGTATCGAAGAAAAAGATAGCTGAAACTTTAGGTATAGGACAGACTAACCTTTCCGAAATATTGGGCTGCCGCATGGGAGTGAGCACCGAACTGGCTGCGAACTTTTGCGCTGCATACAATATAGATCTACAGTGGTTACTGACCGGAGAATCTGCGCCCGAAAAGGAAGAATACAATCAGGCAAGCATCAATAAGGTAAACGAAGCGCAGATACATTACAACGAAATGACAATAAACTCGCTGACAGAAGAAAACAAGCTTCTCCGCGATCAGGTTTCTTTATTACAAAACATCGTAAAAGAACAGCAGGCCTTGATTGATGCTTTCAAAAGCGGGGCAATCATTGTTGCGACACCTAAAGAAAACAATTAATCCGTTAAAAGTATTTCGCTGTTTTTCTCTTCTCCATCAACGAATACAACCTCATCAGACAAGGAAACGCCCGTCCTATCGGATAGAATAGCCTGAACAGGCGCGACGGGTATATCCGCTTCTTTCCCTTTTCTATACCCTTGATTATTCTCCGCGCCACCGTCTCTGCATCTTGGACAGGAAAAGGCAACGGAAACTTATTTTTCTGCGATGCCTTATCGAAAAAAGCAGTCCGGGTAGCAACCGGATACACGGCCGACAGTTGCAGGTTTAACGGTTTTTCGTAGCGGTAGGTTTCGACAAAATGATGCAAAGCCGCCTTGGTCGAACAGTAGAGCGAATAATACGGAAGAGCCGCCAATCCTGCGCCCGATATGGTACACACAAAAGCTTTCTCCCCTTCACCACCCGCTGCCACCAGCCTTTCCAATGCATATACGGGAGAAAAAACATTCAAGGAAAATATCTGTTCGATGTGATTCCAATCGGCAGCTTTCAATTCTTCTGCATATCCGAAGCCTGCATTGGCAATAAAAACATCGACCTCCCCAAAAACTTTCTGCGCATAGTCAAAGACGGCATCTACCCCTTTCTGCGTACTCACATCCGCAGCAAAAGGATACACAACATCCTCTATCACAGGCAAATTATCTACATGCCGCGCCACAGCTATAACCTTCAGGTCGGGATATAGAACCAATCGCTTCAACAATTCCAGTCCTATCCCCGCAGAAGCGCCTGTCAATACAACATTGCGTTTATCTAATTTCATTTTTTATCGATATAATTTCCTCTCTAAGTTAGGAAAAGATGAAGACAAAACCCATTTCTCAAATAAAAAAAAGGCTGTTTATCTATATTTATTTATAGAGAAGTAAAAATTCAGATAATCTGACAGACAAAAGCGACATACCGGAATCCGGCTGCACAAAGCAACACCAATCAGATTAACTATCTTATACACAGCAATTTCACGTTATACACAGGAGGCTTAATGCTATCTGAAATAATTTTTATACCTTTGCCCACGAAACAAATATATCATTTGAAGTTATATGAACGTTGGGCAATACATACCATACCTAATCATTATCCTCACCGGCATAACAAGCGTTATGGGTTTCAGCAACAGAGACTTGAACAACAAACTGATATTCAACGTAGGAGCTGTATTGCGGGATAAACAATGGTATCGCCTGATTACCTCATCCTTCCTTCATGGCGACTGGATGCATCTCATCTTCAACATGATGACATTGTACTTCTTTTCGGACATCATTGTCGAAGCCTTTGGGGCATGGCGCTATCTCGTCATCTACTTTGCATCGGTTTTGTGCGGTGGACTACTCTCGCTTTTTGTGCATCGGCGCGAGCCTTATTATCTGGCGCTCGGAGCTTCGGGAGGTGTGGTCGGAATCCTTTTTGCCGCTATCGCTTTGGTGCCGAATGCGCAAATCGGGTTACTCTTTATTCCGGGACGTATTCCCGGATGGCTCTTCGGAATCCTCTATCTGGGATATTCGATATATGGCATGCGCAGCAATTCGGATAATATCGGTCACGACGCCCACCTCGGAGGAGCAGCAGCAGGGCTACTGCTTACCATCCTGTTCGCACCCGGCGTATTGTCCGCACACGGCCTGTACATCGGCATCATGATAGTTCCGCTGATTGTTCTGGCAGTTTTGTTATGGAAAAAATCATGACAGGATTAAACCTTTTGCACTTTTACAAAGTCTAACATCTCGATGCAGAAAATAATCACAAGAACTGAACATCCCGTTTCATATCTTTGTTATAGTTGTATCGGAAATATATACAAAAAATCATGAGTAAAGAAAAAGACATGTTGCAGTACGACGAAGATGATGCCGTAAAATATATACGGAATTATCTTTCGCAGGAAATGAAGGAAACTTTGAACGACGACGATATCAACTACATCATCGACATCGTTTACGACTTCTACGACAGCAAAGGATTGATGGACGAACAAACGGACGACGATACCATTGTGGAAGTCGACGAAGACGAAATGATCGCCTACATCCTGAAAAATACGAAGAAGGATGGCGCACGCGATTTTACGGCCGAAGAAGTGACCTCTATCGTGCAGGGAGAACTGGCGTATTGCGAATCTATCGGAATGTTTGAATAGACACAAATTTTAAATAATCAAATTTTTAAACTAATTTATTAATCGTATGAAAAATTTATCAGTATTGGCAGCTATCGTTCTCAGCATAGCTGTTATTTTCTCAACAACGAGCTGTAATTCAAGCAATACCGTCAAGGGCGGCGGTATAGGTGCAGGTGCAGGTGCCCTTCTTGGTGCCGGAGTAGGTGCTCTTATCGGTGGTGGCAAAGGCGCTGCCTGGGGTGCCGGAGTAGGTGCCGTTGTAGGTGGTGGTGCAGGTGCTATCATCGGAAACAAAATGGATAAACAAAAGAAAGAACTCGAGCAAATCAACGGAGCTCAGGTAGAATCTATCCACGATGGACAAGCTATCAAAGTTACGTTCGAATCGGGTATCCTGTTTGCAACTAACTCAAGTACATTGAACACTTCGTCTCAAAGTGCATTGACAAGCTTTGCTCAATCATTGATAAGCAACCCTGATACGGATGTTGAAATCTATGGCCACACCGACAGTTCGGGTAACGACCAAATCAACATTCCTCTATCGGAAAAACGCGCCCAGTCGGTATACAACTTCTTGCTGACAAAGGGTGTATCGGGTAACCGTATGGCATCGCAAGGTTTAGGCTCTTCTTTGCCTGTTGCCGACAACAGCACAGCTGCCGGTAAAGCGCAGAACCGCCGTGTAGAAATCTATATCCTCCCTAATGAGAAGATGATCCAAGACGCGCAAAATGCTGCAAAATAAGCAATAAACATATTCGTAAACGAGGTCTGAAAATTTCAGACCTCGTTTATTTTTTGGATAATACAAAAAACGTATTACCTTTGTAGCGATGAATCACAAACAGGAGAAATATATCTTTTTTTTAGTTAAAAAACTATACACCAGTATGGTTAATTATCTACAATCACACACACACACACACACACACACACACGGAATATAACCTTTTTGGGGGATATATCCAAATTTTCAACTAATAAAATTCACCTCCCCCCGTCCCCCTCCAGCAGAGGGGGAGTAAAAATATACACTCTTTTCCTATCTCCTCCCCTTGTGGGGGAGGTAGGGAGGGGGTGCCCGAATGCTTGTGTTAATGTCAGGGGTATTCCGGGCAGTGATTGCCGTACCTACCTCCCCCCAGCCCCCTCTGCAAGAGGGGGAGCGAGGGGTTATTTTACAATTAACAGTGAGCAGTTATCAGTTAACAATAGAACTTTTGTAGGGGCGCATCTGCGTGTGCGCCCGCAAACCAATATATCGGGCAGACACATAGGTCTGCCCCTACACAAAACCCGAAGAAGATCCCTCGCACCCACTCGGGATGACAAAGCTAACAGCTATAAAACCAACAATATTTATCCATTAATAACAGAATCATATGAAATTTAAGCAACTAACACAGGTTATTACCGCATTCATAACTTTAACATTATGTACAGCAAACCTATTTGCACAAGTAACCATCGGCAGCAACCAGGCACCACGCGCAGGCGCATTACTCGACCTGACCGAAGGAGCCACTACCACCAAAGGGTTGAACCTTCCGCGAGTGGAGTTAACCAACCTGAAACCTACTACTCCAGCTGAATTATCGGCTTCTATCGGCGCTACGGGCAATTGGGTATTGAACGACCACACAGGATTGGTGGTATATAATGCTATAGATAATTTTTGCGGAGCAAACCTTATCTATCAAGGCATATATGTTTTTGATGGGACAGAGTGGCAATACTTAGGGCAAGATATAGATGCCGGAATAGGAATGAGTCGATGGGCTGTATTGGCAGGTTTTCCTGGTGTGGCCGAAGTAAAAGTAAGTGACGCGGATGATACAGCCAAAGGCATTGATACTCCGCATCCAACTACTGGAAGCGCCTGGCACCGAGATCAGGATGGCAATATTTTTCTTTCGGGCTACTTTGGCTCAACTGCCGGCAGATGGATGATTACCAACTTGGCAGCTACCACTTTTGCCAGTAGTGGACGCACCGGCGATGATGCACAAGTGAACAGAGCCTTTGGGGTAAGTATCGCAGTTCCCTCTAGTACATCTAGCGATTCCGAGCCTCTTTGGTGTTATCCACTAACACCTACTACTTCCACCACCTATGACGACAATAAACGTCTTGGACTGCTTTATAATTGGGCAGCGGCAACCAACGGAAAAGGGCGCTACGATTTAGCTGGTATCGAAATCAACGCTACTGGAAATTTCGAGATCAATGATAGTGAAGCAGGTGTTCCTCAGACAGCTAATATACAAGGCATCTGCCCTAACGGGTGGCACTTGCCAAGCGATGTAGAGTGGACACAATTAGAACAGGAAATAAATACAAATACCAGTCAATATAGCAGTTTGGTTGACGCTAACGGTACTATCACTGTTGGTTTTATGGGTGTGCGCGGTGCAGCTACTAATGGTCATGGCAAGGGTATGAAAGATAGCTGTCCGACTCCTGGTCAATCAACTTATGTCAGCAACGGTGCCTCTAACGTTATCAACTCCAGAGTGCAGCCCGGCATGAATATTTTGCTTACCGGCTACTTCGCTCTCTATACTCGCGACTATGGCCAAAGGGCACATTTGTGGAGTGCGAGCGGTTACGACACTCCATCGAATGCAATGACACGCACTGTCTTTTATGACGGTGAGAAAGTCAGTCGATATTATTCCACTAGGAACATCTTCTGTTCCGTCCGCTGCAAGAAAGACTGATAAACAGCTACTTCGCCCTGCGGGCAGTTACAAGTTACGAGTTACAAGATTTAAACAACTTTATCTATACAGGGAGGCAGTTCGCGAGGGCTGTTTCCCTTATGTATTTTTAGTTAAGTAATAAAAAAGTAACCACGCTAAAAAACGGGCAAAACGAGTAGAGAATTGTTACTTTTTCGGGATTTTGTCATCCCGAGCGGATGCGAGGGATCTCTTTCCGCTAACGTGACGAGATGCTTCGCTTCGCTCAGCATGACAAAAATAATAAAAAAGTAACCTCTTGAAAAACACTGTTTTCGCGTATACCTTTTTAACATTAACACATTTATAATAAGAGAATTAACAAGGAACAAAAGTAACAAAAGGGTGACAAAAAAGTGACACATTTGTGTAATTCTAAATAGTCGCTGATTGTGAATATCTTTTACACTTCCAAGGGGTGAGGATTGGTATATAATTACTATCTTTGCTCTGATGAATCCAGCTACCCATATGAAATATATCACTGTCTTCTGTGGATCGTCCGAAGGCGGCATCAACAGCTACATGCAACAGGCTTACGCTACGGGCAAAGCTATCGCTGCACGGGGCTACGGCTTGGTGTACGGAGGAGCGCATGTAGGATTGATGGGGGCTGTCGCCGACGGTGCACTGGATGGAGGAACGGAAGCGATAGGCATCATCCCTACCTTCCTGAACAAGAAGGAACTTGCCCATCCCCGGCTGACCGAAACGCACGTAGTGTCTACCATGCACGAACGCAAGACAATGATGTTTGAGCGGTGCGATGCCATCATAGCCTTACCCGGCGGATTCGGGACGATGGAAGAACTATTCGAAGTGCTTACGTGGGCACAACTCAACCTGCACCAAAAGCCTATCGGGCTGTTGAATATCAACGGTTACTACGATGCGCTCATCACCTTTATAGACCAGATGGCCGAAAACAAGTTCCTGAAACCCGAGTACAAGCACATGTTGCTGGTCGACAGCGACATCGAAAAGCTTCTGGGCAAGATGGAACACTATGTGCCGCAGGTAAACGACAAATGGTTCGAGACAGCAAAATAAATGCATAGATAGAAGAATAAGGAGGGAAACAATGGCATTACAGGTAGGAGACAAGATCCCGGCTATACTGGGAAACAATCAAGACGGAAAGGAAGTGAAAGCATCCGACTACGCCGGCAAGAAACTGGTACTCTATTTCTACCCGAAAGATAGTACGCCGGGATGTACGGCAGAGGCTTGCAGTTTCAGGGACAACTTTCAGGAGTTACGCAAAGCCGGATACGAGATAGTAGGCGTCAGCGTAGACAGCGAAAAGTCGCATCAGAAGTTCATCGAGAAGCAGCAACTACCCTTCCCGCTCATCGCCGACACGGACATGAAGCTGGTTAACGCATTCGGTGTCTGGGGCGAGAAGAAGTTTATGGGACGCACCTATATGGGCACTAACCGTACGACCTTCCTGATAAACGAGGAAGGGATTATAGAAAAGGTCATAGGCCCTAAAGAAATCAAGACCAAAGAACACGCTCAACAAATATTAAACTCAAAATAAGAATAAACAGCATGGCAGAAGAAAAGAAAGAGGCTGCAAAGGCAGCACCAAATGCAGAAAAGATGAAAGCATTGCAAGCGGCAATGGACAAAATAGAAAAGAACTTCGGTAAAGGTTCTATCATGAAGATGGGCGACGAAGAAGTGACCGAAGTAGCTGTTGTCCCGACAGGCTCTATCGCGTTGAACGCAGCTCTCGGCGTAGGCGGTTATCCGCGTGGACGTGTGATAGAAATATACGGCCCTGAATCGTCGGGTAAAACGACACTGGCTATCCACGCTATTGCCGAAGCTCAGAAATTGGGCGGCATTGCAGCCTTTGTGGATGCTGAACACGCATTCGACCGCTTCTATGCAGAGAAGTTAGGCGTCGATATCGACAACCTTTGGATTTCTCAGCCCGACAGTGGAGAGCAGGCGCTCGAAATTGCCGAGCAACTGATACGCTCGTCGGCTATCGACATCCTCGTCATCGACTCGGTAGCGGCATTGACTCCTAAAGCCGAATTGGAAGGCGACATGGGCGACTCGAAGATGGGATTGCAAGCGCGCCTGATGTCGCAAGCACTGCGTAAGCTTACAGCAGCTATCAGCAAAACGAATACGGTTTGTATCTTCATCAACCAGTTGCGCGACAAAATCGGGGTAATGTTCGGTTCACCCGAAACGACTACCGGTGGTAATGCTTTGAAGTACTATTCATCTGTCCGCTTAGATATCCGCCGCATAGGGCAATTGAAAGACGGAGACGAAGTGAAAGGTAGCCAAACCCGCGTAAAAGTGGCGAAGAACAAAGTAGCGCCTCCTTTCCGCAAAGCCGAATTCGACATTATGTATGGCGAAGGTATCTCGCGCTCGGGCGAAATTATCGACTTAGGGGCAGAATTGGGCATCATCAAGAAAAGCGGCTCGTGGTACAGCTACAACGAGACTAAGTTGGGGCAAGGACGCGAAGCAGCAAAAGATACCATCAAAGACAATCCTGAATTGGCAGAAGAGCTGGAAGGACTTATTTTTGCTGCTTTGAGAGAGAAGAAGTAATCGGTATAAGATATTTAAGAGGCTTGCTGCTAATTTGTAGCGAGCCTTTCCTTTTGGCAAGACTTTTGTTGATAGATAGGAGAATAATCGGCGAGTAAACAATCAACGCCCGTCAAGTGTTCTTATAATATACTGTAAATAAAACAAATATCATCATATGAAAGAGGAAAAAGAAAATAAGAAACAAGAATCGGAAGAAACAGTAGATCCGAAAAATATGACAAATGAGCAGCCGGAGGAAGTAGTTGAATCATTGGAAAGTGACACTTTGGCGGAACTCGAAGCTAAAAATAAAGAACTACAGGATTCTTATCTGCGTCTGACTGCCGAATTCGATAATTACCGTAAACGCACACTCAAAGAAAAGGCAGACTTGCTCAAGAGTGGAAGCGAAAAGGTTTTGGTAGATGTGATTACAGTTGTTGACGATTTTGAACGGGCACTCGAAAACATCGCTACGGCCGAAGATGTAAATGCCGTAAAAGAGGGGGTAGATCTGATCTACAACAAATTCAAGAACTTCCTCACCAAGCATGGAGTGAAAGAAATCGAAACTATAGGGCATGCCTTCGATACAGATAAGCACGAAGCGATCACAACCATTCCGGCTCAGAAAGAGGATGACAAAGACAAGGTTATCGACTGTGTACAAAAAGGTTATACCCTCGACGACAAAGTAATCCGTTATCCGAAAGTGATTGTTGCAAAGTAATCAATCCATACCACATACCTATATAATAACAAATGGCGAAAAAAAGAGATTATTACGAAGTGCTGGAAGTTTCGCGTTCGGCAACTTACGAAGAGATAAAGAAAGCATATCGTAAAAAAGCTATTCAACATCACCCCGATAAAAATCCGGGAGACAAAGAGGCCGAAGATAAATTTAAAGAAGCTGCCGAAGCTTTTGAAATATTAGGAGACGAAGACAAACGTGCCCGCTACGACCGCTATGGACATGATGCGCCGGGCGGATTCGGAGGTCATGCCGGAGGCTTCTCAATGGATGATATATTCTCGCAATTCGGCGATATATTCGGAGGGCATTTCGGTGGGTTCGGAGGCTTCGGACAACGAGGCCCGCGCGTCAACCGTGGCTCTGATCTGCGCGTGAAGGTAAAACTCAACCTGAGTGAAATAGCCAAAGGCGTAGAGAAAAAGATTAAAGTCAAGAAGTTCGTTTCCTGCTCGCACTGTCACGGAACAGGTGCAGACGGGGGCACAGCATACGAAACTTGCTCGACCTGTAAAGGTTCGGGAGTGGTGACACGCGTTGTCAACACCATTCTGGGGCAGATGCAGACACAATCGACCTGTCCGACTTGTCAGGGCGAAGGTAAGGAAATCAAGAAGAAATGTTCCCATTGCCAAGGTGAAGGCATCCTTCGCGAAGAGGAAGTAATCACCATCAATATTCCGGCCGGAGTTGCCGAAGGCATGCAATTGTCGTTGAGTGGCAAAGGAAATGCTGCTCGTCACGGCGGTGTTAACGGGGATTTATTGATTCTGGTAGAGGAAGAAGCACATCCTGAGTTGTTCCGCGATGACAACGATGTCGTTTACAATCTCCTGTTGGATATTACAACTGCCGCTTTGGGTGGCAGCGTTGTAGTTCCGACCATAGACGGGAAGGTGAAAATCAACGTCGATGCAGGAACACAACCCGGAACGGTACTCCGCTTGAAGAATAAAGGGCTTCCGAGTGTAAATCGTTACGGCACAGGCGACTTGCTTATCAATATAAGTATTTATGTCCCTGAAAAAGTGTCTGACAAAGAGAAAAAAGCTTTGGAAGAACTAAGCCAATCGGAAAACTTCAAACCGAGCCCTTCGATTAAAGAAAAGATATTCAGTCATTTCCGCAGGATGTTTGACTAAAACAAAAAGGGAAGCAACTCTACAATAGGGTTGCTTTTATATTCTTCCCCTAACTTTATCATTCATTAAAAGGCTGCTCTCATTATGTACGACAAATTAATTGCCAAGATAACCACCTTTATCCCATTGACGGATGATGACGAAGAGATTATCAGGTCACTATTTAAGCCCTATTGTTGTAAAAAGAACGAGATTCTGATAAAGGAGGGCGACCAGTCGAGCCTCGCCTATTTCGTCGATTCGGGATATCTGAGGTATTATACGATGTCGGAAGATGCAGAAGAACAAACTATCCATTTGATAATACCCGGACATTTTTCGACAGCATTATCCAGCTTTTTGTATAATACCCAATCAGAGCAAATATTGCAATCGATAACGGATGCCAAGCTATTACACATATCCAAGGACGATTTGGAATCCCTTTATAACAGTTCGGCCAAATGGCAAAAATTCGGTCGTAAGATAATGGAATTTTTCTTGCTGGAGAAAGAGCAACGCGTTATCGACCAACTTACGCTGAATGCAACAGAAAGATATGCCAAGCTTTTGAAGGAAGACCCGGCATTGGTGCAGAATGTACCTATTCAATACATAGCTTCCTATATCGGTATCAAGCCAGAATCTTTGAGCAGAATCAGGAAACAGATTTTCCTAACAAATATCAAGTAACCGGGAATCGCTGTCGTTGTAGCTTTGTGACTATAAATCAAAAAAAAACGACAATGATGAAAACAATACTGATTACAGGAGCCTCCTCGGGTATCGGAAAAGAAACAGCCATCCTGTTCGCCGAAAACGGCTGGAACGTCGCAGCTACCATGCGCAACATGCAAAATGCAGACAAAGCCGAAGCATTGCCAAATATCGAGTATTTCCGGATGGACGTCAAAGATAAAAACTCCATAGAAGAATGCATACAAGAGGTCTTGGAGAGGTATGGAAAGATAGACGTATTAGTAAACAATGCGGGAATCTATACAACAAATCCGATAGAATTGACCCAAGAAGAGACCATCGGGAATGTTATCGACACCAATATCAAGGGTGTAATAAACGTCACGAAAGCTCTAATACCTCATTTCAGAAAAAGAAAAGCAGGAACAATCGTAACAGTTTCGTCCATCGCAGGCAGGTTGACATTTCCTTTCCAATCGGTATATCATACGTCAAAATGGGCAATCGAAGGTTTTATGGAGAGCCTCCGCTACGAATTGAAACCCTTCAATATCAATTTAAAAATCATCGAACCGGGAGTTGTCAAGACCAACCTTTATCAATCGATACAAAACCTGCCTCTTGAGAAATATCCGGATGATTACAAAGAAAGCTTCGGCAAATGGTACAAGTCTCTCACAGATGGCTATACAAAAGGATACAATCCGGCCATAGATGCAAAAACGATATTCCGGGCTGTCAACAGCAAAAGCTCAAAGCTAAGATACAGAAGTGATTTCTCTACCAAATTAGCCTTCTTTTTGCGGGCACTTCTCCCATTATCAACATTTCAGCATATGATGCAAAATATGATGTCTAAATAGCTATTAACAACAAGAGAGTCGATAGCAGACAAAATATTGGAAGTTTATTCTTTCATAACCGTTAAAAAATTTATCTTTGATATTGCATGTAAAATCAAAGAAAGATGAAAATAAAAGAGATACTACAGACTATTGAGCAACTGGCTCCTATTCCGTTACAGGAGAGTTTCGACAACTCGGGCGTACAAATAGGCAATATCCATCAGGAAGCCAAAGCGGCACTATTGTGCATAGATGTGACCGAAGTCGTTGTGGACGAAGCGGTAGCATTAGGCTGTAACCTTATTATCTCGCATCATCCGTTGGCTTTCCGCCCCTTCAAATCGTTGACGGGAAAGAATTATGTAGAACGCTGTATGATGAAAGCATGCAAGCACGACATTGTAATATATGCCGCCCATACGAACCTCGACAACGCCAAACTGGGAATCAATTACTACTTAGCCAACCTGTTAGGCTTGCAACATATACGCATCCTCGCCCCTCAAACGGGGAAATTACTGAAACTGGTGACATTTGTGCCCCATTCGCATGCCGAGATAGTCCGCAACTCGCTTTTCAATGCAGGAGCGGGAAGCATAGGCGAATACGATTCGTGCAGCTACAATATAGAAGGTAAAGGTACATTCCGCGCAGGCGAAGAAACCAACCCTTTTGTCGGCAATGTGGGAGAATTGCACACCGAAGACGAAGTACGTATCGAACTGGTATTGCCTGTCTACAAACAGAACGAGGTATTGCAGGCGTTGCTCGCCGTACATCCATACGAAGAGCCGGCATATGACTTTTATGCCCTGCAAAACAGCTGGTCGCAAGCCGGAAGCGGTATTGTGGGAACATTGCCGGAGGAAATGGACGAGGAGGATTTCCTCTATCACCTCAAAGATACCTTCCACTTGTCAACGTTGATGCATTCTGCCCTTCGCCGGAAACCGATACGCGATGTCGCTATTTGCAGCGGAGGCGGAGCTTTCCTTATTCCCAATGCCATCGGATATGGCGCAGATGTCTTTGTCACCGGTGAAGCTAAATACAATGACTATTACGATGTGGAGGACAAGATACTGCTGGCAACGGTAGGGCATTACGAATCGGAGATTTTCACAAAAAATGTATTTCTTGATGTCATTTCGGAAAAATATCCTACCTTTGCACTCTATATGTCGGGGACCGATATTAATCCGGTCAACTATTTGTAAATAGGCTGTGACATACTCCAGCTTGTTTATGATAATGTAGTAAGAAGGTAATAATATTGCCGGATTGCTGCATTTTTTTATTTAAATAATTATCTATAAATATATAACTACTATGGCAAAGAAACAGGTCGAAAAAGAAATTACGGTTGAAGATAAGTTGAGAACACTTTATTCGCTTCAACAAAAATTGTCGGAAATAGACAATATCAAAATACTTCGTGGAGAACTTCCGTTGGAAGTGGCCGATTTAGAAGACGAAATCATCGGTCTCGAGACACGTATACAAAAATATCAGACCGAGCAGAAAGAAGCTGAAACAGCGATTTCGGAGCAGAAAATCAAGGCGCAGGAATCGGCTACTAAGGTTATTAAATATAAGGAGCAATTGGATAACGTCCGCAATAACCGCGAATTCGACCACCTGACAAAAGAAATCGAATACGAAGAGCTCGAAATCCAGCTATCGGAGAAGCGTATCAAGGAATTCACTATCGAATCGAAAAGATATGCCGAAGAAATAGAAAAAAGCAACACTTTCTTAGAAGAGCGCAAAGGTGACCTCACCCAGAAAAAGGATGAGTTGGATAGCATTGTGAACGAAACCAAACAACAGGAAGAGGAGCTTCGCGATGAAGTGAAGAAAATCGAAAACGAAGTGGAACCTCGTTTGCTTACAGCATTCAAACGTATCCGCAAAAGCGCCCGCAACGGATTGGCTATCGTAATGGTAGAGCGCGGAGCGTGTGGTGGATGCTTCAACAAAATACCGCCTCAGAAACAAATGGATATCAAAATCGGTAAAAAGATTATCGTTTGCGAATATTGCGGACGTATCATGATCGATCCCGACTTGGTTGCTGCTGAATAGTTTAGAAAACCGACAACGGTTCTCAATTATAAAAACGGAGTATTTTCCATTGAAGATACTCCGTTTTACTTTGCCGGTTTCTCATCCCTCAAATTTACCAAAATTACAAAAACGGAAAACTTTTTTCATTTTAACAAAATATAAATATCTTACAATCAAGTATTTAATTTTTATTTTGGACAACTTTGAACTTTGTTAATAAATTAATGTTATAATATTTGGCATATTAATATGTTCTTTCTTACTTTGTAAAACAAACAGAATATCATAATTAATAATAGACAACTAAGGGCAAAATGGCTGAAAAAAGTTACACATTTGATGAGGCTTACAACGCAACATTAAACTATTTCGAAGGAGATGAGTTGGCCGCAAAGGTATGGGTCAACAAATATGCTCTGAAAGATGCATTAGGTAATATCTACGAAAAAACACCGGTAGATATGCATTGGCGATTGGCAAACGAAATCGCCAGAATAGAAAAGAAATACGAAAACGGGCTTACTGCACAAGAATTGTACGATCTTTTCGACCGCTTTAAGTACATCGTACCACAAGGAAGCCCGATGACGGGTATCGGAAACAATTATCAGATTGCATCTCTTTCCAACTGTTTCGTGATCGGTCTCGACGGAGAGGCAGACTCGTATGGTGCAATTATCCGCATCGACGAAGAACAGGTGCAGCTGATGAAACGGCGCGGAGGCGTAGGACACGATTTGTCACATATCCGTCCGAAAGGTTCACCCGTAAAAAATTCAGCCCTGACCTCAACAGGCTTGGTTCCGTTTATGGAGCGCTATTCCAACTCAACACGCGAAGTGGCACAGGATGGCCGTCGCGGAGCGTTGATGTTGAGTGTTTCGATCAAGCATCCGGATTCGGAATCGTTTATCGATGCCAAAATGGAGCAAGGAAAAGTTACCGGAGCGAATATCTCTGTCAAGATAGATGACGACTTTATGAAAGCTGTTGTCGACAATACTCAATATACACAGCAATACCCGGTAGATTCTAAGAATCCCAAAACAACCAAAGATATAGATGCCAACGATCTGTGGAAAAAGATCGTTCACAATGCCTGGCGCTCAGCCGAGCCGGGAGTGCTTTTCTGGGACACTATTATCCGTGAATCGGTGCCTGACTGCTACGCAGATTTAGGCTTCCGCACAGTATCGACAAACCCTTGTGGCGAGATACCGCTTTGCCCTTACGACAGCTGCCGCTTATTGGCTATCAATCTGTATTCATATGTTGTCAATCCATTCTCGGATGAAGCTTATTTCGACTTCGAACTGTTCAAGAAACACGTAGGCTTGGCGCAACGGATAATGGATGACATCATCGACCTCGAGATGGAGAAAATCGAGCTTATCCTGAAAAAAGTGGATGAAGATCCCGAATCGGAAGAGGTAAAAAATACCGAAAGACATTTGTGGGAAAAGATCCGTAAAAAGACGTTGCAAGGCCGTCGTACCGGAGTGGGAATCACTGCCGAAGGGGATATGATTGCCGCTATGGGACTTCGTTACGGAACAGACGATGCCACAGCTTTCGCCGAAGAGGTACAACGCACATTGGCTCTCGCAGCCTATCGTTCGTCTGTTGAAATGGCTAAGGAACGCGGTGCATTCGAAATATTCGACTTCGAGCGTGAGAAAAACAATCCGTTCATCAATCGTTTAGGCGAAGCCGATCCTGCACTTGTAAAAGATATGGAGAAATATGGCCGTCGCAACATTGCCTGTCTGACAATTGCCCCGACCGGGACAACCAGCCTGATGACGCAATCGACTTCCGGCATCGAGCCTGTGTTCCTTCCTGTATACAAACGTCGCCGCAAAGTGAACCCGAACGACAAGGATGTGCGTGTCGACTTCGTAGACGAAAACGGAGATTCATGGGAAGAATATATCGTATTCCACCACAAGTTTGTGACATGGATGGAACAAAAAGGATATTCTACTACCAAACGATATAGCAATGAGGAGATAGACAAATTGGTCGAAGCATCTCCTTATTACAAAGCCACTTCGAACGACGTCGACTGGCTTCAGAAAGTGAAGATGCAGGGACGCATGCAGAAATGGGTCGACCACTCTATCAGTGTGACAATCAATCTGCCGGCAGATGTTTCGGAAGACTTGGTAAACAAATTGTACGTCGAAGCATGGAAAAGCGGATGTAAGGGTTGTACCGTATACCGCGACGGTTCGCGTGCCGGCGTATTGGTTGCAGCCAGCGAAGAAGACAAAAAGAAAAGCGAAAAGTCGGAAGATTGCGGCGATTGCTACGAGCGTCCATTGGTCGTTCCACAACGTCCTCGCGAGTTGGATGCAGATGTCATTAAATTCCAGAATAACAAAGAAAAATGGATTGCTTTCATCGGATTGCTCGATGGCCGTCCGTACGAAATATTCACGGGTATAGCCGATGACGAAGAGGGATTGATGCTTCCGAAGAATGTCAATCACGGAACGATTATCAAAACATACAACGACGAAGGTGAACGTTCGTATGACTTCCAATTCAAGAACAAGAGAGGTTATAAGACTACAATCGAAGGACTGAACGACAAGTTTAACCCTGAATTCTGGAACTATGCGAAACTCATATCAGGTGTATTGCGTTACGGAATGCCTATCGACCAGGTTGTTAAACTCGTACAGGGATTGGAATTGAACAGCGAAACCATCAATACATGGAAGAATGGCGTTGAGCGGGCATTGAAGAAATACCTGCCGAACGAAACGGAAGCTAAAGGACAAAAATGTCCGGTTTGCGGATTAGAAACGCTCATCTATCAGGAAGGATGTATGAAATGTACTAATTGCGGGGCATCCAAATGCGGTTGATTACCTGCAAATAGTTACAAAACATTAAATATCAGGGAGGACAATTATAGATTGTCCTCCTTTCTTTTTCAGGAACAAAAAAGTTAAAAAACAAATATAATTTTGAAAAAGGTATAAATAGAATTATCTTTGCAGGCAAAGAACATATATAAATGACCCATATTCACAGCTAAATATACAACTGAATATGCAATTATATAAACAATGTTCGTATACAGAAAAACCCATGTATATAAAAGGATATTGCAACATATAATACAGGAACAGACCCATTTATTCAATATGACTTTTATAAGAAACCACGAATTGAATTCATTATTGAAATTTAAATAGTAAGAAAAATGCGTGTAAATTATTTATCAATTGTCATCATCGTCCTTCTGATAAACATTGAATTACCTTCCCTATTTTCTCAAGTTACCATCGGCATGGCCGAGCCTCCCATACCCGGAGCTCTGCTGGATCTGAAAGAGCATCACCCGGACGGCAATAATTGTACAGCCCAAAAAGGATTAGGCCTGCCACGGGTTGAGCTTTCACAGATCGATTCTTTCGAAGACATTCTTTCCGGAGCAACCCTATTAGACAAAGAGACGCATGCCGGACTTATCATATACAACATCAACGAAAACTTATGTGCCACCCCCGCAGTATACAAAGGCATTCATGTCTGGAACGGTGCTTCGTGGGAGAATATATCGCTACAGAACAATAAAAATGGAAGTTCAAGGATCAAAACATTCATTGACGACCGCGACCCAAGCAATCCAGTCACATATAATATAGGATACTTTGGCGATGCCGGTTGGTGGATGTTGGAAAATCTACGTGCCGAAAAATGGCCCGATGGAACAGACGCCGGTTTAACCTTAACAAACCAAACCATTTATATGGCTACAGACGCCCGATATTACTACCCTCAGAATAATCCGTCGATATTGAATACAAATCCCGAATATGGATTCTTATATAATTGGCCGGCAGCGACGAAGAATAAGACTCTCCCGATGGATGAAGGAAACAGAGACCATGTACAGGTACAAGGTATTTGCCCCAACGGATGGCATCTGCCAAGTGATAAGGAATGGAGCCAGTTGACCGACGAAATATTAGTGAATCCATGCTACTACAGCAGCAAAAACGATTGCTCGGCCGGCACTCTTGCCCTTAATATGAAATCGGCAACATATGGCGGACTATGCCACCCAACGGAACGGGGAGGCTTTAATGTGCTCTGCATCGGATACAGGTATAACAATACCGATATTCCGGCGGCAGCACTTTTCCACACCAGCAGCTCAGCATCTCTCAATAGCAACTGGAACAGGCGTTTCTATACTTTACAGAATGACATCATAAGGGAAACGGCAAGCGAAAACTGCCTGCGGAATGCCTTGGGCTCGGTAAGGTGTAAACAAAACTAATCCGCCCCCTATAAAAAGCGATGGAGTACGAATTGAACCGTACTCCATCTTCTTTAATAACCATGATATTCACTACCTTCTACCCCTGAATCTCGCTATCTTTCTTATTATGTTTCCTTTCGATAAAGTATGCAGCGATAAGCCCTAACCCGCCGAACGTTGCAATACAGGCAACATATAAGGAAGCTATCGCACTCCGCATCTGCCATCCCTGCTCTCCATTGGCCGACATATTGATATCGACTATAGAAGCAATCGTCACACCGATGCCTATCCCGACCAGCATCAGCCCTATGCGGATAGGCCACGAGGCATTACTTTTCTGAAAAAGAGGCATATTCAATTGCTTGTTGAGAATATCAGAATCGATAGAATTCGACATTAATTTCTCGATGATAGCCATCCGCTCTTTCCGGCGGACAAAGAGTTCGAACAAACGGTAAATACCATAAACAAACGTGATGCAAACGACCATTGGTACTAATTCATTCATAATTTTATTCTTTTTAAAGATTAATATTCTTGTTGCTTCGTTTACCCTTTTGACGCTCACCTGTTGTAAAGGTTACAGCAATAAACGAAAAAAATAAGTATAAAGATTTATCTTTATAAAGTGTAACCTTTTATAGGGGCAAGCGTCAAAAAGGATAAGATGACAACATTCGATGACATTTACTACGTTCGTCAGGTAAGGGATGGCAATACAGAAGCCTTCGTGCATATTGTCCACCATTATCAGCGAATGATATTCGGTATGGTCGGACGGATTATCCCGAACAATACGGATACAGAGGATGTTGTACAGGAAATATTTATAAAGACTTTCCAGTCTATCGGTAAATTCCGCGAAGACGCCGAATTTTCCACATGGATATACCGGATAGCTTATAATACGACTATCTCCTATTTGAGGAAGCAGAAGCATCTTTCTTCGGTGGAAGGGAAGTTCGAAAACTTACCGGAAGAAGATATCGACGACACAATAGATAGCATCACGCTCGAACAGCGTTTGACGTATCTGGAAACCGTACTGGCAAAATTATCGCCCGACGATGCCATGATCGTTACGATGTTTTACATGAAAGACCTTTCCATCCGCACTATCAGCGAGATAGCAGGGATGAGCGAAGGAAATATCAAAGTAAAGTTGCATCGAATAAGAAAATTTATGAACTTTGAAATCAATAAACTGATAAAAGATGAAGCAGCAGGATAACGACAAGTTGAAAGCACTCTTCAAAGAGTCGCCGTCTTCGGAGCCTTCGATGGCATTCGAAAGCCGTCTGATGCGTCAGATAAAAATAGAAACCGAAAAGCGGGCTAAAAGAATCAGGCTATATAATACGCTTTGGCTGGGAGGCGGCATTGCCGCTATCGTAGCCATTGTGTCTTTTATCTGCTGGTATGGAAATATAACATTCGATTTCCCCGAAATGAATATACAAGGCCTGGATCAGCTATTTTCGTCCGTACACCTCAGCACTCCGCTTATCGCATTCGGGGCATTAGTCCTGCTACTGCTGATGGGCGATACATTGATACGGAGAAAGATAGAGGAGCGTAATTCGAAAAAACAATAAGCCCGATGAAAACCATTACCATAGAGGAACGGCAAAAGGTTGACGAGATTATAGCCAGCAACGATATGTGTTACGTCGGCATGGTAGATACCGAGGGCTTCCCGTATGTGATACCGATGAATTTCGGTTATGCGGGCGATACGCTTTATATGCATTCGGCTCCCGAAGGGAAAAGCATCGAATCGCTGGAAAAGAATCCAAATGTGTGCATTACTTTCTGCTCTAAGAACGAACTGGTGTGGCAAAACGAAGAAGTGGCCTGCAGTTACCGGATGAAAGGTAGCAGTGTGATATGCCGCGGCAAGGTTGTATTTCTGGATGAGTTGGAGGAAAAAGAAAAAGCTCTGAACATTATTATGAAACAGTACTCCAAACGCGAGTTCACATACTCCGAACCGGCATTGAGAAATGTATTGGTCTGGAAAATCGAAATAGAATCGGTATCGACACGCATCTTCGGCGTAAGGCATCCGAATTCGCGCCACTATAAGGAGGGAGAGAGCTACTATTAACCAGTGAACAGTGAACAGCAAGCAAACTCATTCACTTGTAACTGCCCGCAAGGCGTAGTAGCTCGTAACTGCCTTAAGGCTTCTCCGCAATGTTTTTCCGGGCTTTGGTCAGAAATTCCAGCATAGCCTTTCCGTCTTTCTGCTCTACAATCTCTAACAGATGTTTCAACTCCTTCCTTATACCCTCTATCTGCTTGGGTGTATGAGGGTTGAACAATATTTCCGTCAATAGGTAATCATCTTCCGAAAGTAAGCCTTTCGCAATATCCATGTGCCGCTTGAAGGTCGTTCCCGGCGCCTCCTGATGCTTCATCACCGAGGTGAAAACCAATGTCGATGCAAAAGGGATGGACAAGGAATAGGCTATCGTTTCGTCATGCTCGTTGAATGTATATTCGAACACTCTAAGATTCAAACTATTATATAAATCGAGAAAAAATTGCTTCCCTCGCGGGCTCGATTCGGAAATGACAATCGCACTCTGGCTACTCAAATCCCGCAAATCGGCAAAGGTAGGCCCGAACATAGGATGCGAGGAAGCAAAGGGCTGTTCGACAGTCGCATAAAATTCTTCCAACCCCGTTTTTACCGAAGCAATATCCGAGATAATGCAATCTTTTCGGAGGTAAGGCAGGACAGACTTAAAGGCTTCGATCGTATATTTTACCGTCACGGCATTGATAACCAAATCGGGATCGAAATCGGCAATCTCCTTCGCATCGCTCATACGAACCGTATTATAGATAAAGCGTAGTTTCTTCGGATCAGTATCGTATACTGCCAATTCGTGATCGAAACTCAATACATCACCAAAGAAAGAGCCCATTTTTCCGGCTCCGAGTATCAATATTTTCATTGTTTACAGAAGTTTTGTTTTTAGATTTTCCATGTCTTTTTTGAAACTGTTCCAGTCCTCCAAGCTATCGAAGCATTTATCGGTCATATAAAGATGAGAGCCTAAAATAAAGACACCATTTTCAACTACAACGTCTATCCGCTTATCCTGAATATCTATTCGCTTTATCTGATCGATGCGAATAGTCTTATCTACAATCTCGAACTGGTCGTCTTCCACTATTACTTTCGTCTTTCTGAAAGAGGTATAGAGCAAAACAGTAGCACAAAGGACTGCCATCAAAGAAGGGATAGCATTAGTCGTGCCTGATTGCATCATCGTTACAACAGAAAGTACTACCAGAAGAATAGCCACAACAAAGAGAACAATAGCTATTTTCCTGACGCCTACACGTTTATAATTATAACTATTTTTCATCATTCGTTATTAATTTGCTTGCGTTCGATTAATTCCTCAAAGGATTTGCAAACATCTTCCCAGTCGGATTTCTTAAAAAACGACCTTTTCAGCAAAATAGAAGGTTTCGTTGGTATACGGATAAAAATATCTTTCTCGTTTATCTGGATACTACTTATTTCCGAAACCGGATATTGCTTTTTATCGCTATATATGAAATCAGCCGAAATAACGAGCGGAACAGACATGCTACTATACACAATCATGCAAATTGCCACCCCCAAAAACAACGAGTAAACAACTCCACGAAGAATAATATTTTCTGTCGAAAAATCTTGTCCATAGAAAAAGAAAGATAACTGCATGGACGAAAGAAGCAGAAGAATAATGCCGACAACAATATTCCAACGGTTACGATACATATACAGTTTTGTTTTCATCTTTTATTAGATTTATAATTTTAATGTAAATCGGTTACTAACGTTACTCCCCAAAAAGCCTCTAAAGTGTCGCTTTTTTGCACCACTTTTTGTCCCGTTTTTTTTCGCACCAACCAATACATACATCATTAATATTCAATTATTTACTTTTATTTTACCGGTACAAACAAAGAGCATTTTTCTTAAAGTTACTTTTCTCAGTGTATCTCAGTGCCTCCTCTGTGGAACTCAGTGTTACCTTTTTCCATTATTGACAAGAGATGCCTCCTACTGTCGGCATGACAAAACTTCCCCCAAAAAGTAACAAACGTATATTCATTTCGAACGTTTTCATCGAGTTACTTTTTCTTGTAACTTGTAACTATGCAAAGCACGAAGTAACTCGTAACTATCATAACATAGATAAACTTATAGCAATAAATTACACTTTATTATTCATTATATCCACTTGCTGGCGTACCGATTCTTCATGAATAGCCTCCAACACGACACGCATAAACTCTGGGTTCATACCCATTTCTTCCGCCTGAGCGATACGCGTATGCAGAATTTCGTCGTAGCGGTTGGTTTGCACGATTGTCAGGTTATGCTCTTTCTTGAACGTTCCTATTTCGCACGAAACACGCATCCGTTTTGCCAGCAATTCAAGTAGCTGATTATCCAATTCATCAATTTGCTGACGCAATTCGGATAAATCTTCGGTAGTTTGTTTCACATCGCGGATAATAAGTGCGGAGAGGATTTCTTTCAGCCTTGTCGGTGTAACCTGTTGAGAAGCATCGCTCCATGCTTCATCGGGATTGCAATGCGTTTCGATAATCAGTCCTTCGAAGTTCAAATCCATAGCCTGTTGCGAAAGAGGGAGAATCAAGTCGCGCTTGCCACCGATATGGCTCGGATCGCAAATAATCGGCAGATCAGGGTAACGGCGTTTCAATTCGATCGGAATGTGCCATTGCGGAAGGTTGCGGTAAATCTTTTTATCGTACGAGCTGAATCCGCGATGAATAGCTCCCAAACGGGTTAGACCGACATTGCTCAAACGCTCCAATGCACCAATCCAAAGTTCAAGATCGGGATTGACAGGATTCTTCACCAATACGGGAATATCCACTCCTTGCAAAGCTTCGGCAATTTCCTGCACAGCAAAGGGATTGGCAGTCGTACGCGCACCGATCCAAAGCATATCCACACCGTATTTAAGTGCCTCGTACACATGTTTTTGTGTAGCCACTTCGGTAGAGACATACATGCCTGTTTCTTGCTTTACTTTTTTCAGCCATCCAAGCCCTTCGCTGCCTACACCTTCGAAACCTCCCGGTTTGGTGCGGGGTTTCCAGATTCCGGCACGCATTATTTTGATGCCGTCGGCAGCCAATTGGTGGGCTGTATTCATCACTTGTTCTTCTGTTTCGGCGCTGCAAGGCCCTGCAATGACCAACGGTCTTTTCGGGTCTACACCCGGTAGTAAGATTGATTCCAGTTTCATAATGATTTATTTTATATTGTTATTTTTTGTTTTTTCCAGACTATATTTATATTCCACACAAGGTTTTCCTTTGCAGATAAGCTTTTCTTCAAAATCACTCACTTTTGCCATGCCCACAGATTCCATTAAACGGATGGAAGCTTTATTCTCCGAATCGGTTATTCCTTCAATTATCCGGACATCGGTATTGTTAAAGCAATAATCCGACAAAAGGCGTAAAACTTCCTTAGCTAATCCTTGCTTCTGGTAATCAGGCGATATGTTACATCCAATTTCTGCTCTAGTATCTTCTATTTTCAGGGCACAATCCCCAATCAGCTTTTTATCGGCACGATGGATGATTGCCAATCCAATCCATTCGCCACGTTTCTCTAAACCGGCATCCTTGTTCCGATCGACGAATTCCTTTGCCTGGTCTTTCGTATAAGGCTCCCAGTATTGGTATCTGGCAATACTTTCCAAAGAACGATAGGCAAAAATAGCATCGACATCCGTTTCGGAAATACTCCTTAAAGTAACCCTGTCGGAAGAAAGTGTATTATTTGTATTTTCGGTTGTCATTATCCTAGTTTCTTGATTCGTTCCAAAGCTTCTTTCAGCATCGTTTCGTTACAGCAAAGCGATATGCGGATGTAACGCTCGCCACGGCTGCCGAATATAAATCCCGGTGTGAGGAAAACTTTAGCATTGTACAATATCTTATCTGCCAGTTCTTCACTGCTTTTACAGATATCAGGAATTTTTCCCCAGAGGAACATTCCCACCTGATTGGCGTCGAATGTGCATCCAAGCGCCTGCATAATTTCTTCTGCCAGTTGGCGACGATTGCTGTAAACTTCGATATTATTCTTTTCGTGCCATTCCGCCGGATTGCTGAGGGCAGCAACAGCCGCTTTCTGCATCGGACGGAAAATACCACTTTCGATATTACTCAACACTTTTAGGATATACCCTATAAATGTCGGGTTCGAAGCCACCATCCCGATACGCCAGCCGGGCATATTGTGTGATTTGCTCAACGAGTTGAGTTCGATACAAATATCTTTTGCTCCTTCTATTTGCAGGATGCTTATCGGCTCTTTGTTGAGGATGAAACTATACGGATTGTCGTGTGCAATAACGATTCCGTGCTTTTTGCCGAAAGCCACCAGTTTTTCAAACAGTTCGATAGAGCCGTTTGCTCCCGTCGGCATATTCGGATAGTTTACCCACATCAGTTTTACACGGGATAAATCCATCTTTTCCAAAGCGTCGAAGTCGGGCTGCCAATTATTATTTTCATCCAAATCGTACGAAACGATATTCGCTCCAATCAATTTGCTCACCGAACTGTATGTCGGATAACCCGGATTAGGAACCAATACGCCATCGCCCAGATTGAGAAATGCCAGCGAAATGTGCAGAATCCCCTCCTTTGAGCCGATGAGCGGTTGGATTTCTTTTGTTGCATCCAGTTCCACACCATACGAACGTTTATACCAATCGGCAAACGCTTGGCGGAATGTAAGGATGCCGACATGCGGCTGATAGCCGTGTGCATCAGCTCGGTTTGCATCTTCCGTAAGGGCATTAACCGTTTCATCCGATGGTGGAAGGTCTGGGCTTCCGATGCCGAGACTAATAACATTCTCACCGCGGGCATTCATTTCGGCTACTTCCTTCAGCTTGATGGAGAAGTAATATTCCTTTATCGTATCGAGCCTTTCGGCTGGTTTTATTGTTTTCATATTTTAGCTTTTAGCCATTAGCTTATAGCGATTTTTATAAATTATCACATTGTCACATTACCTCATTATCCCTTTAACCCTCGCTTTGCCTGCCATCCACATACTCGCCCAGAATCTTCAATTCGCTGATTATCGGACGTATGGCGTTCAGTGATTGGCGATAGCGTGTGAGGTCTGCAAATTTGAGGTCTACATAAAACTGGTATTCCCATTCCCGCCCCTGAATAGGCAGCGATTGTATCTTTGTCAGGTTGATACTATAAAAGGAGAAAACCGATAACACGTGCGACAAGCTCCCTTCGGTGTGAGGTACGGTAAAAACAATGGAAGCTTTATTCAGCACCTCTTCTTTTTGCAACTCGTCCACAATCCACGGATTGGCAAAAACAAGAAAGCGAGTGAAATTGTGCTTATTTGTCTCAATTCCTCTCGCCAGTATTTCGAGTCCGTAGATTTGGGCAGCCCGTTCGCTACATATGGCAGCAACACCCACCATTTGGTTTTGGGCAATATCGCGTGCAGCCAAAGCCGTATCTTCGTGCTCAACGATCTTTATTCCAGGTAGTTTGTCAAGAAATTCGGTGCATTGCATCAAGGCAATCGGGTGCGATTGCACCTCCTGCACATCGTGGATCGTCTGCCCCGGAAGGGCTGCCAGGCAATGGGAAATACGTTGTTTGTATTCGCCGGCAATGGGTAATTTATTGTCTTTCAGCAAATCGTAATTCCCCAAAAGGCTTCCGGCTATGGTGTTTTCGATAGCCATAATGCCGATTGTATTCGGTTCTTTTTCGATTGTCGAAAAAATATCCCGGAATGTGGCGCAGGGAACAATCTCCACTTCCTCGCCGAAATAGTTCTCGGCAGCGATGCCATGATAGGCTCCTAATCCTCCTTGTATAGCTACTTTTTTCATATCGTTTCTTAAACAAAAAAATCCTGCCATTTTCTTGACAGGATTTCATATATCATTTTCGTTATTTCTTTTTCATATACTTATACAAAATCCTGTTTCACTTTCTAAAAAAGTAAAAGTAAAAACCAAAATATGTATAAGAATTACCGAGCATAGTTGCTTTCTTGTTTAATTTGATTACAAATGTAATGCTTTTTCGTAAATAACAAACAAAAATATAGATATTTTGACTTTCCGGTGTGTTTTTTTTAGATGCATGCTTTTTCATAAGAGTAGAAAAAATGATAAAATATAACCGGTTAAGTTGTATTTTTCAGAAAATACTCTTTCCTTTGCAAGATGACAGGATATATAAACATATATACAGAACGGGTAATAAATTTGCTTAACTAAAAACATATCAATATGTTTATACCACAACAATACAACACACACACACACACACACACGTAATATAACGTTTTCGTGGGATTTATCCAAACTTTCAGATAAGAATTTTAGAAAAAAAAGTCACTTCGCCCTACGGGCAGTTACTTCGTGCTTCGCACAGTTACGAGTTACAAGGAACAACTTGCAAAGTGCTGCATGGCTTTGCCCCTACTCGTCACTCGTAACTTGTAACTCGTCTACTAAAAGATATGCTTGTGTTAATGTCAGGGGTATTTCCGGCTGCGACAGCCGTGGACACCTCCCCCCAGCCCCCTCCAAAAGAGGGGGAGCGAGGGGCAATTTTTCAGTTAACAGCGAGCAGTTATCAGTGAACAATAGAACTTCTGTAGGGGCGAAACATCGTTCGGCGAAGCGCAGGCGAGCCAATAAATATTCGCCCGTGAAAACAGAATATATGCCTGCTCAAGCGAGTATATCCGGGCGAATGTTTATTGCCCCCTACAAAGCTATAACGAGATGCTTCGCTTTCGCCCAGCATGACAAAGCTATTGGCTATCAGTCAACATACAACAGTCTAATGTTGCCACGCCTTTTAAGGCGTGGATATGATTGCATCTTTCAAGGGATGACTTCAGTCAACAGATATTTGGCTAAAGCCTTTTTTGAACTAACCTTTCGAAACCTCCACTTAAAAGTGGAGGCAATTAAAAAGAATATGCCTGTATGTGTGCACCCGCAAACCGACATATCGGGCAGACACACAGGTCTGCCCCTACGCAGTAACGAGACGAGATGCTTCGCTTTCGTTCAGCACGACAAGGCTATTGGCTATCAGCTAACGCCTAAAAACTATAATAAATATTCGAATTTACTAACTCACAAATTGACATTTTATGAAAACTCTTTTGACACAGGCTATTATGATATTAGCCTTATTTACAGCAATTAGTATGCAAGCACAAGTAACAATGGGGAGCAGCGAGAAACCCAATGCAGGTGCCTTGCTCGACCTGAAAATGAATGCTAACAGCGGCGCAAACTCTACCAAAGGGCTTGGATTGCCCAAGGTGGAACTTTCGGATTTGAGCAAACTGAAGATAGGAACAGCCCCGGAGATAACAGGTGCAGATGCTTTGGAGCATACAGGTCTTATTGTTTATAATGCTGTACCTTCGCAATGTATTTCTGCGGGTGTTTACATTTGGGATGGAACCCAATGGGAACAACTAACAAGAAAAGGAGCAGGTATCGGCAGTTATGAAGAAGATGTGCAAGCCTTGAAAGACCTATACAGTGCCAACCTGGGCAATACATTAGGCTGGAATTTAAGTGCAGACCCATCCACTTTTGCCGGGGTTGTTTGGAGGACAATATGTGGCGAAAAAAGAGTAACGGAATTGAATATTGCTAGCAAAAATCTGACATCTGCTACCGGAATCGATAAACTTTATGTTTTGGCATATCTGAGTTGCGGAGGTAACCAACTGACAAGTCTGGATGTATCGACCAACACGGCGTTAACGGACCTGTATTGCTCTGCTAACCAACTGACAAGTTTGGATGTGTTGGGTGCCACCGCTTTAAAAAATCTATATTGCGGAGGTAACCAACTGACAAGTTTGGATGTATCGACCAACACGGCATTAACGATCCTGAATTGCTATTCTAACCAACTGACAAGTCTGGATGTATCGACCAACACGGCATTAACGATCCTGGATTGCTATTCTAACCAACTGACAAGTCTGGATGTGTTGGGTGCCACCGCTTTAAGAGAACTATATTGCTATTCTAACCAACTGACAAGTCTGGATGTATCGGCAAACACCGCTCTAACGTTCCTGCAGTGCCAATCTAACCAGTTGACACAAACAGAAGTGAATAAGTTTAAGCTTCATCCGAATTATTGTCCGAATATATCTTGGTGGCATGTAACTCCCCAATATTTCCCGGGTACAACGACAGTGGATTACTCTGTAACCAAGCCTACTTGTCCGTAACCACCTCACCCCCGCCCCTCCCAATGGAGGGGGAGAAGCAGCTCACCCTATATCCCTCTCCAACAGGAGAGGGACTTTTTTGAGTCGCCTACGCTCCTCGATCGCTGATTGTTAATTGTCAGAAAGATATCAGCATATTTTTATCAGTACAGGGAGAAGTTATACAGTGAGCAGTGAGCAGTCAACAACTTTGTCATCCCGAGCGGATGCGAGGGATCTCGTTGCGCTTTGCGCTGTTCATCCTCGGGTCGGGATGCTTCGCCGAAGGCTCAGCATGACACAATCGCTCTTTTTCTTCGTGCTACTCCGTGAAAAACCCCGTGCTACTCCGTGATTGAAAAGGAAAATGACAAAACAAAAAAACACTGTATCGCGTAATATTTGTCAAGAGTGTCAAGTTTTAACTAAATTTCGATTGATAATCAGCGAAGTAAGTTTTTGACATGATTTGACACCTGTTTTTTATAAAACACATCCTGTTTTGTCAAGTTTTTTGAGTATTATCAAACTGATAATAAGCGAATAAACATCCAAAAACAGAGTGACAAAAAGTTGACACGATTGTCTCTTTTTAGCGGCGCAATCTTTTCCGCTTTTCGCTATGAAGCTATTGCTCTTTTCCTTACTTTTGTATATTACTATACTAATACGACAGAAAAATGAGCCACAAAATAGCCCCATCGATACTCTCTGCAGATTTTCTGAATTTGCAACGCGATATTGAAATGCTAAACGAGAGTGAAGCCGACTGGATTCACTGCGATGTGATGGATGGTACTTTTGTACCCAATATCTCGTTCGGATTCCCGATAATCAAGCAGGTGAGCAAGATAGCCAAAAAACCGCTGGATGTACACCTGATGATTGTTCAGCCGGAAAAGTATATCAACGAGGTGCGCGATGCAGGCGCTTATCTGATGAATGTGCATCTGGAGGCCTCTCCTCATCTGCACCGCACAATATCGGCTATTCACGATGCGGGCATGAAAGCCGGTGTGACGCTTAATCCGCACACGCCCGTTTCGCTGCTCGAGGATATTATTCAGGATGTAGATTTGGTGCTGATTATGTCTGTCAACCCGGGATTCGGCGGGCAGAAGTTTATAGAGCGCTCTTTGGAGAAAGTGAAAATGCTGAAACGGATGATTACCGAACGGAATCTTTCTACCCTGATAGAAGTGGATGGCGGAATCAACCTGCAAACCTGCAAACAAATGGTGGATGCAGGAGCGGATGTACTGGTGGCCGGCAATGCAGTCTTTTCGGATGCCGATCCCAAAGGGATGATCCACAAACTGAAAAGCATAGAATAACCCCTCCCGGAGTGAACCCTTTATCCAAGACGCCCGTAGTATGCTTGCTTATACCTTTAGCGGCAGGGATTCTTGTGCAATACTATTTCAGCATCGAAGGGGCAGCTATCCCGCTCTTCTTTCTGGGAGGAGGATTGATGCTACTCTCCTATCTGATTGCCCCATCGAAACAGTACGCGCTGCGATGGCTGTTCGGGGCAGGACTGTTCCTCTTTGTGGCGGCGACAGGCATGTGGTCTACCCATAACCGGCAAAGCGAATCGAAAGCAATAGCCGTCACAAGCCGCACGATATATAAAGGAGTGGTAATGGACATCCCCCAAGACAAACCTAAGTCGGTCGCATACAAGACCTATCTGCCCGACTATGGCAAAAAGGTGGTTTGCTATTTCCAGCTAAACCGGGAGCAAGAGAAGTTACAACCGGGCGATGTCTTTCTGTTCGAAGCTTCTATCCGGCCTTTCAGCAATATGCCCGATTCCGGCTTCGACTACGTAGGCTATATGTACGATCAAGGATATGCAGGGTCGGCCTATATCCCAATCGGATCGTGGGTGGCGACAAGCGAAACGGATTACTCTCTCCATGCTATTGCGCAACGATTCCGACAGCGGATACTCGACTTCTACCGCTCATTAGGCTTCGACGAATCCGAATTTGCCCTATTAGCCGCTTTGACAGTCGGTTACCAAGATGCCCTTTCGGACGACCTGAAGCAATCTTTCCGAGCCACAGGCACAGTGCATGTGCTGGCAGTCAGCGGGCTGCACGTAGGGATTATCTACCTGATGATAGCCTTTTCGCTGGGCTTTATTCCGCGCACCTCGCGCTTCTATCGCCTCCGGCCGGCGCTGATAATCCTGCTGTTATGGGTATATGCCTTTATCTGCGGGCTATCGCCATCCGTCACACGCGCAAGCCTGATGCTATCCGTGCTGTGTATCGCCGAACTGGTTAACCGCCGAAGTTACTCTATACACGCCTTATATATAGCGGCATTCTTTATCCTACTCCACAACCCGTTCAGCCTGTTTCAGGTGAGCTTCCAGCTAAGCTTCGCTTCTGTATTAGGTATCCTGTACCTGCATCCTAAGCTTGCTCATTTGTTCAACAGCAAGAATAAGGCTGTAAGATACTTATGGAACGCGTTTACACTCTCGTGTGTGGCACAGTTAGCGACTTTCCCGTTGTGCCTTTACTATTTCGGCACCTTCCCAACATACTTCTTCATCACCAACCTGCTGGTAGTGCCGTTGGCGACATTGATTATCTATTCCTTCGCACTGATCATGCTGTCAAAAGGGATTAGTGCCCTCTTCCCCACCCTAAGCGATTATGCCTTCGCCGTCCCGGTGAAACTGGTGCAGTTCCTATTGAGATTGCTGACCGAGTGTGTACGCTTCTTCGAGGGGTTGCCTCTTGCGCAAATCAGCGATATTGAGATCAGTCTTTGGCAGATGTTTATCATTGTATTGGGGATATTAATCATACTCCTCTTTTGCGAGAGAAAGGGCTTTTTCGTTAAGGAATATCAAAAATGAATGATCCTAAGGCAGTATATTTTATCTATCCTATTTAGGCGCCATATTTTTTACTACCTTTGCACCGGTTATAACATAAAGCTAACCTCGAACAAATGCTTACATCATTGGTTAATAACGCTCAGATATCTAAACTGGAAGAACTGATAGATGAGTATGACAAAATAGTAATCGTAACACATGTATCGCCCGACGGCGATGCTATAGGCTCGTCGCTGGGACTGTATCATTACCTGACCGACTTGGGTAATACAGTCAATGTGATTGTGCCCAATACTTTCCCCGATTTTCTTCGCTGGATGAATGGAGCGAAAGAGATTCTGGATGCGGAAAAATATCCCGATTATGCCCAACGGCTCATTGAAGAAGCCGAATTGATATTCTGCCTCGATTTCAATGTACCTAAGCGTATTCACGAACTGGCGTCGTATGTCGTAGGCTCCAATGCCAAAAAGGTTATGATAGACCATCATCCCGATCCGGCCGATTTCTGCGACTTGGTTATTTCCCATCCCGAAATATCTTCTACCTGCGAACTCGTATTCAGGGTTATTTGCCAGATGGGCGATTTCGACCGTATAAGTAAAGCGTCTGCCGAAGCTATCTATACGGGTATGATGACCGACACCGGCTCTTTTACTTACAATGCCAACAGCGGACAGATATATTATATCATCAGCGAACTACTGAAAAAGGGGATAAACAAAGACCGGATATACTCGAATGTGTATCACAGTTATACCGAAGAGCGCCTGCGCATGATGGGATATGTGTTGTCCGAAAAAATGAAAGTATATCCCGAATACAATGCGGCCATGATAAGCCTGACGCAAGAGGAGCAAAAACGCTTCCGTTCGAGAAAGGGAGACACCGAAGGCTTTGTCAACCTGCCGTTGAATATGAAGCATATTATTTTCTCGGTTTTTTTCCGTGAAGACAATGAAATGATAAAAATCTCGTTTCGTTCACAAGGGAACTTTCCTGCCAACAAATTCTCGTCGCAATGCTTCAATGGCGGAGGCCATCTGAACGCGGCAGGAGGAGAGTTTTACGGGACACTGGACGAAGCTATTGCTCTTTTCGAAAAAGCGTTGCCCGAGTATCAGGATTTATTAGTGAAAAAGAAATAAAACAACGACATACAATAGTTATAGTATTATGAGAAAAACCTGTTTATTTATATTAGCCGCATTTGTGATAGCCATTGCATTTTCAGCCTGTAACAAAAGAGATACATATGCTGACAAACTAAAGAAAGAACGTAAAGCTATCAGCCGGTTTATTTCCGACCACGATATCGATATTCTATACACATACCCCGCAGATGGCGTATTTGCCGAAAATGAGTTTTTCAAAGATGAAAATACCGGTGTATATTTCCGCATCAGAACAAAAGGAAACGGCGATACGATTAAAGAGCGGAATAGACTTTCTTTACGTACAGATACTTTAAATATATTCTTAGTAAGTAATGATACTCTCCTTGGTAACAATGTTAGCAATAGTATCTTTCACACTAAAAACATCTTACTCACTTATGGGAATGAAAATACTTATACGACAAGTAGTAACGATCAATATAATCCTGAATATTGGTTCAAATCTGCCGGATGTGTATTGCCTCTAACATCTAAATATGGATTAAGAGACAGAGCAGAGGTTAGTATTCTTATCCCATTCAGCAGTGGATCTGCTGCACAACAATCGGGATACGAGCCGCTTTATATCGAAAGTCTGATTTATACTATCATTGATTAACATTTATCTTTAGAACCCTATTTTATGAGCCTTATTAAATCTATATCGGGTATTCGCGGGACAATCGGAGGAAAAGCCGGCGAAGGTCTCAACCCCTTGGATACTGTAAAATTTGTTTCGGCTTATGCCACTTATATAAAAAGTAACAAAACCGATAATTCAAATGCAATCGTCGTTGGACGTGATGCCCGTATTTCGGGAAAGATGATGGAGCAACTTGTCATCGGCACGCTTATGGGAATGGGATTCGACGTTGTCAACATTGGTCTGGCAACTACTCCTACGACCGAATTAGCCGTTGCGATGGAAGGTGCAGCAGGCGGAATCATTCTGACTGCCAGCCACAATCCCCGCCAATGGAATGCATTAAAATTGTTGGACTCGAATGGAGAATTCCTTAGTGCAAAAGCCGGAGAAGAAATTCTGACTATCGCTGAAAAGGAAGATTTCCATTACGCCGAAGTCGACCAGTTGGGAAAGGTAACCGAAAAGGATTATACCGATAAGCATATACAAGCTGTCCTCGAATTAGCATTAGTCGATGTAGAAGCTATCAAGGCGGCTGATTTCGAAGTCAGTATAGATTGTGTCAATTCAGTTGGCGGAATCGTTATCCCCAAGCTATTGAAAGCATTGGGCGTGCGAAAAGTCAACGAGTTATACTGTACTCCTGACGGAAACTTTCCGCACAATCCGGAGCCGCTTCCCGAGCACTTGCAAGATATTGCCAACATGATGAAAACGACTTCTTCGGATGTAGGTTTCGTAGTAGACCCCGATGTCGACCGCTTGGCTATTATCTGCGAAAACGGGGATATGTTCGGCGAGGAATATACGCTTGTTGCCGTAGCCGACTATATATTGAGCCATACGAAAGGGAATACAGTTTCCAATCTCAGTTCGAGCCGTGCTTTACGCGACGTGACCCATAAACATGGATGCGAATACTATGCCGCAGCTGTGGGTGAGGTGAACGTAACGACCAAGATGAAAGAAGTTGGCGCAGTTATCGGCGGCGAAGGGAATGGAGGGGTTATTTACCCTGCCAGCCACTACGGACGCGATTCGTTGGTTGGTATCGCCTTATTTCTGACACATCTGGCAAACGAAAAGAAAACGGTAAGTGAGTTGCGTGCAGGCTATCCGCAATATTATATGGGAAAACAGAAAGTAGAACTGACACCCAATATCGATGTCGACAAACTGCTCGAAGCTGTAAAGGAAAAATACAGCCAATACGAGATAACCGACATAGACGGTGTCAAAATAGATTTCCCCGACAAATGGGTGCATCTGCGCAAATCGAATACCGAGCCTATTATCCGCGTCTACTCCGAAGCGCATACGCAGGAGGAGGCCATGCAAATAGGCGGCGAAGTGATGAATGTCATTAAAGAATTGGCTCGATAAATCGAAAAATATGATTCAATTCTATATCATACAAGATAGCATTTTTCAATACGAATGCTATCTTTGTTTTTTATAGAATACCAAAGAAATATACAACATGGCAAAAAAGAACAATACGGAGGTTTTCAAGGGCTTCACTCCCGAAACAATGGAATTTCTGAAAGGATTGAAAGAAAACAACTATAAAGAGTGGTTCGAGGCGCATCGCGAGGTGTACGAGCAGGAACTGCTCAATCCGTTCAAAGCCTTGATAACAACCCTCTCGCCGGCAATGCACAACATCGATCCGGCATTCGAACTTCGTCCGCACAGAGCCATGTCGCGTATCTATCGGGATGTGCGCTTTTCGAAAGATAAAAGCCCTTATAAAACAGGCTTGTGGCTGACATTCCAGGTACCGCTTCCACGCGAAGAGTGGATGGATTATCCGGGCTATTTCTTCGAACTGAAAGACGATGGCTATATATACGGAATGGGACTATTCCAACCGAGAAAAAAGGTGATGGATGCCTTCCGCGAAGAAATCGGATACGATGCCGAAGAATTTCAGCGGGTGACACAGCAAACGGTTCTCGACCGGGGCTTTGTCATCGGGGGCGATGAATATAAACGTCCGATTGCAAACGATCTGGGCGAATATTACCAGCAATGGATTCAGCGGAAAGGCGTATATGTAGTGACAGAGCGCCGGATGGACGACATATTGTTCTCGCCTAAATTAGTCGATAAGATTCGGGAGGATTTTGTCGCGCTGGAATGGTTGTATAATTTCTTTAAAGAATGTTCGATGTTGTAACCTCTATTTCAAATAATTACAGAAAGAAAAAAATGAACACAAAAACTGTATTTTACCTCTGTTTTACTTTATTCGTACTATTCGTTTCGTGCAAAGAGAAAACCGATAAAGAAAATCCTCATGTAGCCATATCCGAGCGTAATCTGCAAAGAGCAATGGCGATCTTGGATACGGCTGTAGCTTATCATTTCGTAGGCGATGAGATGGCGATGGCGAGATTTTATAATCCTTATACCGGCGAACGCTCCGAAGAGACAGGCAGTATATGGATGTATAGCAGTGCAATAGAAGCCGCAAATGCGATTCTCCACGCCTTAGAGACACACAAGGAACATGGAAATCCGAAACTCTACGACGAGCATTTCAACCGCTATACAGAGTTATTGAATAAGCTTTATAAAAGCGCCGATTATTACAAAGGAACATTCACGCTGACTTCATACACGCAGACCAAAGAATGGACGGTATACGGCGTAGACCGGGGAAAAGGCAAAGGATTGGCGCGCGTAGAAGGGATTTACAACGTCTACGACGACCAACAATGGCTGGTACGCGAATATCTGGAAGCCTATAAATCAACCGGCGACCGGACTTATCTGACCGAAGCCGAATACCTGACCGAATATATCCTCGACGGGTGGGATTGCACATTGGACGATAATGGCAACGAAAGTGGCGGCATCACCTGGGGACCGGGGTATGTGACAAAGCATGCTTGCAGCAATGGGCCGATGGTAAGCCCGTTGGTGTGGTTATATGAGATGTATAAGGATAAAGACGATAAAATAACGTATCGCTATATAGATAAAGACAAAAACCGTAAAACGGCTGAAATGAACAAAGGCGAATACTACCTGCAATTTGCAAAGAAAGTCTACGACTGGCAGAAAGTCAACCTGTTGCGGGAAGACGGTGTATATGCTGATATGATGGGTGGTTGCGACCCGAACTGTGGCGTATCGTACGAAACAATAGCGGGAACGAAATACCGTAAACACAACCCTCTCAGGTCGCCTCAGGGGAAACCGTATACATACAATTGCGGTACGATAGTTTCCGGCGCGGCCGATTTGTTCCGTGTCACAAGAGACAGCCTATACCTCAACGACGGGAAAACGCTATCGGAAGCAAGTTTCGCTTACTTTGCCAAACCGGGAGCAGAAACAGAAGGCTATTATACTTATCCGACGGATGGGTTCAGCAATTGGTTCAACGGGGTATTGATGAGGGGCTATGTGGATATGCAGCCTTTCGATGAAGGTACAGCCAAAAACATCGAGAGCTTTCAGCAGAATCTGGATTACGCGTATGACAATTTCCTGTATAAAGGCTTCCTCCCTACCAATCTGCTCGCAGGATGGAAGGCGGATGAAAAAGAAAATAGACTGGAGGGTATGTTCTCCTTTACTTTCGCAGCCGAATATGCCGTATTGTCGCACTATGAGCTGGCAAGAAAATGAGAATGATATAACAAAATTCTAATCTAAAAATAAGAAATAACGTTTATGAAAAAACTAAGAGCAGCCATTGTTGGCTATGGGAATATAGGACACTATGTATTGGATGCTATTCTGGCTTCACCTGATTTCGAGGTAGCAGGAATTGTACGCCGCGATCCGGCAAACGTACCGGACGAAATCAAGCAATATCCGGTTGCGAAAACCGTAAAAGAACTGAACGACGTGGATGTAGCCATTCTCTGCACGCCGACACGCAGCGTAGAAACTTATGCTAAAGAATGCCTGGCTGCAGGAATCAATACGGTCGACAGCTACGATATTCACGGCGGGATTGTCAATCTCCGCAAAGAACTGGATGCCGTTGCCAAAGCCAATAACACAGTATCTATCATCTCGGCAGGATGGGATCCGGGAACAGACTCGATGATACGTTCTATGTTCGAATTTATGGCACCTAAAGGCGTTACCTATACCAACTTCGGCCCGGGAATGAGTATGGGACATACCGTTGCCGTGAAAGCCATAAAAGGGGTAAAAGCCGCTCTGTCGATGACTATTCCGTTGGGAACGAGTATCCACCGCCGTATGGTTTATATCGAAGTGGAAGACGGATACAAGTTCGACGAAGTAGCAGCCGCTATCAAGGCTGACGATTACTTTGCCCACGACGAAACGCATGTTACACAGGTCGATTCGGTAGATAGCCTCATCGATATGGGACACGGCGTGAACATGGTTCGCAAAGGTGTTTCGGGAACTACGCAAAACCAGTTGCTCGACTTCAATATGAAAATCAACAATCCGGCGCTTACGGCACAGGTATTAGTGGCTTCGGCACGTGCTGCCATGAAACAACGCCCGGGAGCATATACCATGATCGAGGTACCTATCATCGATTACATCTACGGAGACAAAGAAGCGTTAATCAAAAAGCTTGTATAAATAAACTCCCTGTTCGGGTTATGACGCCATAGCCCGAACTTATTTCTATCTTTACATACACACACAGCAAGTCACACCAAATCTCCTTACTGTCTAAAAACAAGCAACTTACAAAGAATTTGATTTTGATAGGTAACGATTTAGAAACGAGCGAAGTTCGCTGTTTTACCTCACGTTGCTTTAGGCATAAATACAAAGAACGACTTACGAGCACAAAGATAGGAAAGATTACTTAGCGGAGAAAATCATTGAAGTTTTTCTATAGTAACAGTTACGCTTGTTTGTGGCTGTGGGTCATTTAGTTTATAAAACAATTCGGCAAATCACTTCTGAGCTTTTTTTAATTCTTGAATGGTTTCCATTAATAAAACCGCTTTATCGTTTCAATTCCTCCTGTTTCTTCATTTAGAAACACATAAATAGCTCCCCATCATCATGAAACAACTCATTTTTCAAATCTAACTGCCCAACAAAAAACAGTGGTTTTTCATTTCTGATAACCCACGCAGGATTTTGTATCCAACGGGGTGGTTTATTTTGAAACTTGAAATAACTGCGTTCATGGTGTTATCTGTACGAGAATAATTGTTAGCTGTGGTAGTTTTTTATGAAGTTCTCTGCTTCCAATTTCAACATCTTATATTTTTGAATATATTCTTCACATTTATTTCCCACTTCTGGATTAGTACATTTTACTCGCCCAGCTCGTTTTCCAACAAAATCAATCCAACTTTCATATTCTCTACATAAATCCCAAGAAGCTCCTTCTACATTTGGAAGTGCAACTTCTAAAAAAGCAAATTCTTCTGTAGGGAATGTATTTCTAATTATGTTTATCTTTTTCAAATTTTTCAATTTCAAAATCGAAGTAAAAGCTGGATAGGCAGACTTGTTTGTAATCCAACCTAAAGAAAAGACTTCGAGATTAGGTAAACCACTTAAAAAATCAAAGTTTTCTATCGGCTGATTCCAATCAAGAGTTCCATCTATATGTAAATATCTCAAATTATTCAGTCCTCGTAAGCCGTCGAAATTGGATACCCTGCGTAAATTTTCAAAATGAATTGATTTTAATTTTGTCAATTTAGATAAAGGGGTTAGGTCTGAAAAGCCTGAAACATATTCAAGAATAAGTTCCTCTAAATTAGGCAAATCTCCAATAAAATCCACATCTGTAGCTCTGAAAAGAGTTACCCTAAGTCTTTTGATATTTGTCAATTTACGAATAGCTTGAACTTGTTCTTTACTTGGGTCGTGAAGTGTTAATTCTTCAAGATTTGGACAATCAAAAATTTGTTCCCAATATTTCTTGTCTTGGTGTTTGCTTATTGTTAGGATTTTAACCTCGTCTTTATTTGAAATTTCAAAGTCCGCAATAAATGCAAATCGCTCTCTATTTGGAATTGTTGTCCAATAATCGCCTGTTCTGTCTAAAAAATCTCCAAAATGGTGTTTCATTTTACTGTCTCGTTTCTATTGCCACGAACTCACTTATCTTCTATGTAACTCCGTTACGCTTATCATACTGTCGTTAGGAAATAGTGTGTACTTTTGGCAACACGCTATTTACTTCGCCCTAAAAATACTAATTGTCTGCGAAGTTCACTATTTCACCTCACTTTGCTTTTCGCATTAAGACAAAGAACGACTTGACTACACAAATTGTCATCACGCTATTTCCTCCAATTTCAAATGAATGAAAAACCACGCAATGCCGATTAGGATTAGAACGACACCTATTACAGCATATAGAATGCGGAGCTTCTTTTTTCCGAACATTCCGATAAACCAAGTGTCGTTAAACACTTTCCCGTCTCCACCTTCGGTTAGCCATTTCCATTTCATAATTGAGGCAACAATCAATAAAATGCCTAATCCGATAATTACAAAGCCGAAATGCTTCGGCGACGATTGAAAATATTCTTGAATGGTTTCCATTAATCAATTACATTATCGTTTTTTTATGTGTGTTGAGTAAAGAAACAACCAACGGTTTCTCCCATTTGCTTTTTCTTATAGTTTTTATTCAAATACAGATATGCTAGCCCAGATTGAAAAATATCTTTGTAATCAGGGAAAATATCATTTAAATCCCATTCATCTACTTGCAATAAAATATCCTCGCTCATAGGAAATTGAATCGCATCTTGTTCAAAATATGGATTTGTCATAAGGGTACTTCCATCTAATCCCATTCCTGAATTTTCAAATTCTTTGTCATAAGCCTCATTTTCTTCATTTGTAAAATTTCTTTTTTCAACATAAAGCACAGGCAAAGAGTACTCTGACATATTATCAAGAATTGGAGCATCTCTTTTTTTTGTAATAATAACTTTTGTATATCCATACTCTTTAAATCGAATCAAATCAGCTTGATTATGTACTGTGTATTTATCGGATAAACTTGGTTTTGGATATTTATCCTTGTCTAAATCATAAGATATAAAAACTGATATACAACAATCTGAATTAAACGAGTCGCCAGATATGTTAGAGAATATTGTCATGAAATGTGTCATGTATTTTTCAGAAGAGGGTATTTTAGGCCAATCCTCTATATTTTCTATCCAAGGCAATCCTCCCAATATTGCAATTGGATTTTCTAATTTTTCTTTCTTAAAGATTAATCGCATATTTCTTTTATGTTTTTAATATTTTGTACTTCGCGCTGCTTAGCTCTATTGCTGTTCTCTCCTAATTCCGGTAATGGAATTTTGATAAAAAGTAACTATCCAAATTCCGTAAGGGTCGGTATTTAAAAACTCAAAATTCAGTTCAAAATTCCATTTGTCGCCTAATGAAAATTAAATCAAATGATTTATTACAGCTTTCACATTTTATTTCCATTTTATTTCCCATCAAAGTATTTTGCAACGTCTTTATTGGATATACTTTTTGCCAAATCAATAGCAGAAACTTCATAATTATTTTCTAAATAAACGTCCGCTCCGTTTTTGATAAGCATTTCAATAAAATATCCATCTCCATTGTATTTCATTACTGCTGTCCAAATTAGTGAGTTCCCATTTGCATCAACAGCGTCAATATTTGCTCCTTGATGTATCAAATATTTAGCAATGTCTTTTTCTTCTTGGATAATAGCTATATGAAGAGAAGTTCTTCCAAATTCGCCTTTCGATTGTTTTTTGTCAATATCCAATCCAGTATTAAGAATTTCAGGAATTACTATATTCCAGGCTAAAGCAAATGATTTCGTGTTGTTCAAATAATAATGTAGGATATTATTTCCAAATTTATCGGAATTATCAATCTCGTAATTATTCAGAAATACTCTTAGCTTTTCAACTGTATCGCAGTTCAAAAACTCGACTTTCATTTCATTGGTAAATGTTTCTGCTTCTATTATTTTTTTCTTTGCCATATATTTTTTGTCTTTTGCGCTCTGTTGTTAATTGCCACCAACGCATAAACCCACGCACCTTTGAGGGTTGTGCTGGCAGTTACGCTTGTGAGTATTACTTTTTACTGTCAAGCCAATTTGTTAATTGGGCGAAATCCTCTGCTGTTATTTTTTTATTGTTGTGCAAAACTACTATCGAATCCGTGACAGTCTTTTCTATCAACTCTTGTTTTTCGTGGTCGTTGGCTTTCTGAAATTCATCAAAGTCTATAATACACTCCGTTTCGGCACGTTTTTGTCTATTTATATAATTCACATGAATAGGTTCAACTGGCGTATCATCTCTAATGAAAATATGCACACTAAGCTCTTTTAAATTTATCGCAATATGCTTCTCCTCCAATAACTGTAAAAGTTCTTTGAGAACAATATTTCTATTAATTCTAAAGGCTTCATAAATTTCAGAATCTATATTTCCTCCAATATCAAACTTCATTCTTTCCGTTTTTCTGTTCCCGCCCCCAAAAATACTATTTATCTGTCAAACAGGCACTATATCCCATATAAAACTATGAAATACAGCCGATTTTACAGGATTTTATACTGCGTTTTTTGACGTTTGCAGAACCTTGATATACAGCCGATTTTGCAAAGTTAAGAGTTAGAGCCTGCAAAGTTAAACTTTGGAGGTCGCAACTCTTAATGTTACAACCTCCAACGCTTAGTGTTGCAATTATCAGGGCTTATTTTCGAGAATCAGCCTGTAAAATTCATCCAGTAAAAGCGCATAATCATTCTGCTGTTTCATGCAAAAGACTGTAAGGGTAAGCACCAGCAAAGCAAGTACAGCAATCACGACCAAAGTTTTCCGGAGCTTGAAAAACTTCAAATCAAAATGAGAGCCCTTGTCGCTTTTATCTTGTTCCGCATGAGATTCTACCCGTTTCTGAATACTTGCAACCCGCTTCAATCCCAGCAAAATGTTTTTATTTACGATGCTTATGTTTTTCTTATTCTCTTCAAAACAGGCATTATTAGCCTGCCTAAATGCGTGAATCGCTTCCGCAATTTCGCTAAAATCGGGTGCTTCATTCGTTTGTTTACTGCCTTTAAGCTGCTGGCTTATCTCAGAAAGCTTCTCCCAAAGAGCATCGTTTGATACTGAATTTGCCATATTTTTTTTGTTTTTTAAGTTGATAAAATCATTTCTGTTTCTCGTTTACGAGGGGCTTTGTCCCCTGCGTTTTTTCTTCTTAATAATCCGTCGTTGCGGTTGCCTGGGTTGTTCTTCCGCTTCATTCGGCTGAATATCAAACAAACCACCAACTACCGATAGTGCATCACCCACGCCCGACACAAGATTTTCCGTAACGCTGCTGCCTGTTTCTTTCGGAATAGCTATTTGTTGTTGCTCCTGAACAGGATTGTTTTCGCCAAAGTGTGTATTCAGTTTGCCATAGCTGAACTTCCTGTCTATATCCGAACCCTTGAATGAATGCTCTCCTTTCTTGAACGATACGCCCTGCACCTCATCGGTTTGCCCGTTGAGTTTATATTCTATGGATATGCCTTTCTGTTTGAGCGTATCTTCAAACTGTTGCCAGCTCTTGGCTTTAGGAAGTATGCTTTTTATCGTATGATAAATTTCATATTTGGTCTGCTCCGCTCCCTTTAGCTTTTCGACATTGACATTCTCTTTGCCACGTCCGTAAGTGAGGTTATACTTATCCTTTAGCTGTTTGCAGACCTTTTCGTTCCGGTAGCGGTCGTTCTTGTCGGATATGGTTTTACCATCGTTATCCACCCGGTTAAATACAATATGCAAATGCGGGTGGCTCGTATTATTGTGGCGAACGATAAGGTACTGTGTATTTTCTATACCCATTGCCTGCATATACTCTTTGGCTAACCGCTCCATAAATTGGTCTGTCATCCGCTCTTTATCATCGGGAGAGAACGAGAGCGGTATATGCCCGACACATTTCGATAGCTTGGGATTGAGCAAACTCTGCATATAAAAGCTGTTGATAATGGACTTCGTATCGGTTTCCAACACACCTTCACTTGCTAAAATCTTAGCTTCTTTATCGCTTAAAACATAGGAAATACAACCCTTAAAGCTTCTTCCTTTTACTATTTTTCCAATCATCCGACAGCTTGTTTATGATCGTTTGTATCTGATTGAATAAATTTTCAGCTTCGTTTTCGAGCCGTTTTGCGGTTAAAAACTTAGCTATTTTTGTGAGCTGATTGAGGTTATTTCCCATATTAGACAGACTCCGAAGCACTTCTAATTCTTCTTTCTTCAGCGGTTCTTTGATAACGCCGCTTAGAATCGCATCATGACAATAAACACTAACCGGAAGATTGGCTTTTGCTGCCCTGTGCCGTATGGCATAGAGTTCAGGCTCGGAGAAGCAAACCCCGATGGTTTTGCTCTTCCGGCTGACGGCATTCGCCTTGGGGCGACCGCCTTTCTTCCTGCTTGTATTTGAATTGTCTGTACTCAATTTCGATTCATTTTATAATCGACATTCCTAAAAACTGCGACCGGCGGGAGCGGTTTCCCCTTTGGCGAAAGCCAAAGCGAGGGTTTTCATGCAATGAAAACATAACCTCGCTCCGCTAAAGAAGAGCATGGAATGCTCCCTTTAGAAAAGTAAGCCGTAAAATGTCGGCAGGCTTATCCATTATGCGGATAGGTCTTCGGCTAAACAGACCTATCTTCTGCATCCTCATCCTGCCTCTTTTCTTTCAGCCATTCGAAAAATTCACGATCATCCTCTTTAAATGCATCGTTTAAAATATCCCTGTATGTTTCAATATGGCGGGAGATGATAGAGTCTGCCAATGAAGAAGTTGTCGTGTGATGTTTACTATTGAACAACCGGGCAATTTTTCTCAGGTTACGGTGTGTTTCGGGGCTGATATATACAGCAAACCGTCCTCTTATCCTGTATAATATAATTGAAAAGTAGTCCACTAAAATAATTGAAAAGTATACCACCAGTTAGGTAAAATCTAAGAGCGGTTATAATAAAGCTCTGTATTTTACTAACAACTATTAACATTATAAATTCCTTTGTGTATTAACCAACACAGAGGGTAAAATGATAACAATGGTGGAAAAACAAACAATTATCCATATGTACCGTACGGTTGGGTACAGTAAACGGGCTATAGCCAGAGAATTGGATATCAGCCGTAAAACCGTTCATAAGGTTATTGCCGAGTATGAATCAGCTTTGAACTGCTCTGATCCTGAGTCCTCTCTGGAATCGGTATTAACCACCCAATCACGTTATAACAGTTCGCGGCGGGGCCCCCGTGTTATTGTCGGTAGCCTGAAAGATTTAATAGACGACTGTTTAGAGAAGAACGCCCGTAAACGTGCTATGGGCTTGAAGAAGCAGTGTATGCGTGGTAAAGATATCTACGAACTGTTAATAGAGAAAGGCTTTCAGGTCAGCTATACGGGAGTTTGTAAATACATTGCCTCAGTTTCTACCCTCAGGAAAGAAGACAAAGCTCAGGAAGCTTTTATTCGCGGCTATTACCCGCCGGGAGAATCCTGTGAGTTTGACTGGGGCGAAGTCAAGCTTTACTTAAATGGCAAACTTCATCGTATCCAGATGGCAGTCTTTACCCTAAGCCATAGCAACGGACGTTATGCCTGGCTGTTCCATCATCAGGACCAGCTAGCCTTCATGGAATCACACCGTAATTTTTTCCGCCAGATAAAAGGTGTCCCCTACATTATGGTCTATGACAATATGCGTGTGGCTGTCAAGAAGTTTGCAGGAGAAGAGAAGAAACCCACCGATACCCTGCTGCGCATGAGTAACTTCTACCGCTACCATTACCGCTTCTGTAATGCCCGTTCCGGTTGGGAAAAGGGACATGTAGAGCGTTCTGTCGAATATGTCAGGCGTAAAGCTTTCAGCATCAATCTTCATTATACCTCTCTGGCAGATGCCCAAAACCACTTACTGAGCATATGTGAGAAGATCAACTCGCGCAGTGGGAGTCCTTCGACGATCAATAAAGTGGAGGAGCTGGCTGCAGATCTGGCTGCCTTAAGACCCTATACCAATGAGATGGGATGCTTCCAGATGGCAGACTACAAGGTGGACAAGTGGTCCACCATCTGTATGAACTGTTCCCACTACTCGGTTCCCGATACACTGGTGGGCAAGATGGTTACCGTTAAGATGTACTCCGAAAAGATTGTTATCCTTTTTGGTAATGATAAAGTTGCTGTACACGAACGGATTTACTCCAGAGAGAAAGGATGGTCTATCAAACTGGAGCATTATCTAAATACCTTGCTGCGTAAGCCGGGAGCACTAAACACTTCCCTGGCATTAAAGCAGATGCCGCAGCCGATACAGGCCTTGTTTAACAAGCATTTTACGGACAAAGCCAGAGATTTTGTCTTCCTTCTACAGTATGCCAGGGAGAATAACTTTAGTGATAACGATATAATAGAAGCATACGCTTCATTGAAGGCACGGGGGCTGAGAAGTATATCGGCAGACCAGATCAAGGCCATGATGTATGCCAATAACGAACCGCAAGGAATATCGAATGAACCCCTCTATCTGGATGACAGCCATAAAAATGGATCTGCTCTGATCGAAGAGGGAGCCATGAAGATACTGATGGATCTCTCACGCATCATGGACACAGAAAACAATATAAAAATCATTACCAAAAACTAATAATCAGTTATGAGACAGGAAGTATTTAATATAAACAGTATGCAAATGGAAAATCTGAACGAAAAAGAAAGAGTATTTAACTATGCCAAAGAGCTTAAGCTAACTGTAATGCGGGATGAGCTCGATGACTTTATTACCCGGGCAACTGATGAGAACTGGTCGTATCGGGCATTGATATGCCGGCTGTTAACCAAGGAAATGGACATGCGTATCGAGGCACGCCGCAAACAACGGATCAGGTTAGCTGGATTCCCCGAACTGAAGTATCTTCAGGAACTGGTAAGGGAAGAGCTACCTAAAGATGCACAAACAGCACTACCTGAGCTGGAAACCTTACAATTTATTAAGGAAGGACGTAATATCGTATTTTGCGGTAATCCCGGAACCGGTAAAACACATATGTCAATCGGACTGGGTATTAAAGCCTGTCTGGAGGGCTATACTGTCTTTTTTACTTCTGTTCCCAGGCTGCTTACGCAAATCAGGGAATGCAGGTCGCAAAAGAGTCTCAGACTGCTCGAATTACGCTTCCAGAACTATGATATGGTCATCTGTGATGAGTTTGGATATGTATCGTGTGACAAGGAAGGAGGAGAACTGCTCTTTAACCACCTATCGCTGAGAGCAGGAAAGAAATCGACAATCATTACTACAAACCTCGCTTTTGACAGGTGGGGAGAAATAGTAAAGGATAAAGTCTTGGTAGCTGCAATGGTAGACAGGCTCACTCATAAAGCATATCTTATAAACATGAATGGACAGTCTTACAGAGTTAAAGAAACTAAAAAAATGTTACAATCTAATGAGGAATAAATATCTTTAGCAAATCTCATCCGAGACACTTAGTGGTATACTTTTCAATTACTAAGTGGACTACTTTTCAATTATATTATACACCTCTTATCCGTTTCTCTGTGCAGTAGCTTTCAATATATTCCTCTATTGAAAGCTGTTTTTGTTTCTTTTTCGAACTCATTTTTTAGTTATTTTATGTATTAAATACTTATGCCTGTATCGAACTTAATATCTAATCCAATACCGGCACCATTAATTATTTCAAAATTGGTTTCAATACAGATTTTCATATCGCAATCAGTTGTTGCTTCCGTTTTTATTTCTGTAATGAACTTATTATTAAAGCCTGTTTTGAAATCAATTCTGGAACAAAGAAAGAATTAATGATTGATCTATAGTGCATTACTGATTCTGTTGCAGTTCCTCGCAACATTTTATACAGCCCACCTCTTTGTAACCGGTGCAGACTGCACCGATTTTCCAATTTGACAGTATTCTGCTGACAAAACATCCCGATTTCTGAATATAAACTATGCGGATTATAGAAAATTTGAAGACAATCCCGGACAGAAGTACGCACAAGCCTGCTGAGCCATTAGGGAGTGAATTTTTATGTTTTCCTTCGTGTTTAAAGCAAGAATTTGCAAGAAAAATTACAGGACTTCGAAGCCAAATGCTACCATATCGAAGCCAAACACTGCCACCTGATTCAGAATCCATTGAGAAGCGAACTATTCTGTTTTACTTCGTGGCGAGAAAGTGCAAGTAGCACCGTCCGAAGAGAAAGACGATATGCAAAATATAGCTGGTAACTGCAAACGGATTTATTCTTTGGTGTGAGTAAAGCAAGCGGCTTACTTTTGAAGCAAAATGAATAGAAATTTTAAAATATAGAGTTATGGATATTGTAAACATTGATGCGGAAACTTTTGAGAAAATGCTCTCGAAGTTTGAAAGCTTTGCAAGCCGGATGGAGTACCTCTGTCGATTGCATGGGAACAGTGATATGAAAGAATGGCTGGATAATCAGGACGTGTGCCGACTGCTGAATATTTCGAAGCGGACACTTCAAACGCTCCGGGATAACGGAACACTGGCATATACCCAAATCAGCCATAAAATCTACTATAAGCCCGAAGATGTACAGAAGATACTCCCGCTGATAGAAGAGAAACACAAGCAGGCTAAATACAGAGGGAAACGGCTATGAAAGAAGAACAACCATACAGCAACATTCTTTCTTCATGGCAGGGAGCTTGGATAAGTGTAAACGGCAACCCTGATATTTATATTCTTCGGGCGTATGACGGAAACTACTACCTGCTGGCATACAGCTATGATAAGGAATCGGGACGGGGAAGTTTCTCTTTGTACGATATAGACTTGGACGAAAGCGGCTATTTCGCTAATATAGGCATGAAGCCCTGCAAAATAACATCGGAAGAACATCCCTACGGCTTGTATATCGCCGGTTGGGGAAGCTATATGAAGGATTAGAATAATAAACCATAAAAGAAAGGAGCAAATTATGAGCAGCGAGTTAATCACGGAAAAGAACGAAAGGGTGAAATCATTTTTTCTTTCAATGGACAGGATTTCATCGGCTTTGGAGCGTATGTTTTCCTCCCGGAAGCCGACCCTCAACGGAGAGAGCTTTTACACGGACGAAGAATTGTCGGAGAAGCTAAAAATCAGCCGGAGAAGTTTGCAGGACTACCGCAACGAAGGGCGTATTCCATACATCAAACTGGGCGGGAAAATCCTCTACCGTTCTTCGGATATTGAGAAAATGCTGGAAGAGGGCTATCGGGCTAAGTTCAGGTAATGGCTAAACGAAAAGCCATTGCCCGCAAAAGTTATTCTCGGACTTTCGGTTATTCTCGTAAAGCTTCCGCCCCAAAAACGGCTGGGAAGCTATGAGCGGGAAATAACCGGAATGGGACGGGAGATAACTTTTGCGCTTTCCTACATTATGGAAAACTGGTTGGTGGCAGTTCGACGTTTATTTTTCTGCGTAGTTACTATATTTCGCATACCAACCATCTTCCGAGTATGCTTCTCCGTGTAATCCGTCGCTAATTTTTGCAATATTCTTCTTATTTACTATAATTTGAATTTCATTATCAGAGTCTGCTTCCTCTTGCACTGCGAACAAAAAATCATGTATCGCTCTGTCAATAGACTTTATAGTAACTTCCAGCACGATATTTTTCTGCTCTTCAGTAAATTCACTAAGTTTTCCTTGTATGCTTTGTAAACTTGGTGTTTTCCAATGATTTTTCAGCAGAAGTTCTGCAAATTCAACTCCAGTATCTCTCAAATTTTCAACTAAGAATTCTCCAAACTTATCTAATTCATTTGTTTTCATAATCTTAACATGTTTCATTCTATTTTTCGTTGCTTGCCATTAACATCCGGCGGCTTGCTGTAGTTTCAACTATTTTTTAAATTTACTCTCAAAGATTCTATTTCTTTTTGCAAAAAATCACATGAATATTTTGGACTTTTTCCTAAGGCTTTAATTAAGACATAATCACTTAGCAAAATAGTTTTCCATTCATTTATATTCTTTTCGTTGCCTTCTTTAAGACTTTCTTCTACTTCCCTCAAGTGCAACAATTCTCCATTTAAAATACTGTCTTTTGCTTTTTTGTCATCATTGTAATTTTCGGAAATTTTATTGTAAGCAGTTGTCGATATTACCGTGTTTTCTGTTTCGAGAGTTATCAACGCCAACATAGATTCAATCCATGTCCAAAGGTTATAGTTTCCATTGAAATTCAATTTGACAATAACCGAAGCAAGGTCTTCAAAGTGCTTTTTAGAGTTGTTTATGAACAATAAATACAGAATGTTTTGTAGTTTTTCCAAGTCACTGCTCGATTTTAAACTTATTTTTTTCAATAATTTATTGCTGATATTCGTAACTTTTCTATTCTGTGTTTTATCTGCTGAAATATTCTCTAATGTTTTGTGAATTTCTTCTTCCATGTGTATTTCTTTTTTCATTCGTATCACTTCGCTTAGCTGGCACCCAACGTTTCGGCGGCTTGCTGTAGTGCGGGGATTCACAAATGTTCGCGCGGGCGCGAACGCTGGAAAGTCCGACAGGACTTTCTGCGGGCAAACACCCCGCATTACAGCAAACCGCTTGTTACAGGCAGTTTTATTAATTATTGCTGTTTTCGACAAAAGATTTAAGAGCCTCATTAAGTTCAATCACATCTTCTTTGTAATGAGGATATTTCGTGATATTTCTCACACTATGGTTTGTATTACATACAATTCCTATATTTGATTCGTTATAAAATGGCTCTTCAATTATTAATCCATTCACAATACATTTTGCAATATAATCTGCGTGTTCTGCAAACATAGATATTTGTTTCAAGTTTTCACTAACCAAAGATTCAGCATATTCTCTTTCACTTTCTTCAATTCCTGTCATTGGAAGTAATAACATGAACAATTTTTCATATTTGTTAAAAGCAATAAGTTCTTTGAATGTTAAAAACCATGCTTCAAAATGCCCACCTAAATTTCCAACATATATGGTATTAATATAAAAAGTTATCTCAGATAAATGAAATTCTATTGCGAAACTCATATTTTCTGTCAGTTTTCCTGCGATTGTTCTGGGGCTTTCAAAAAGACCGTCTTTGTCAGCTTTTTCTTTTGGAAAATTGTCCTTGTACCAACTTTTGAAATCAGGAGTATGTTTTTTAATATCTACAACTTCTCGAATTGCATCGTCCAAATTCAATTCTTTCTTATCATCAAAACCCCTAAACCCAAAAATGTAGTAATACCAAAAATTCAGATTACTATATTCAATGTCTTTTTTTGTCAATAATTGATTGTTCATATCTTTTCTTTTTTGTTCATGTTTCGCACTTCGCGAAATTGCCTGTAACTCATTTATCTATGTAACTCCGTTACACCTATCATACTATTTTATACCTCGCTCCAAAAATACTATTTATCTGTCAAACTGGCACTATATCCCATATAAAACTATGAAATACAGTCAATTTTGCAAAGTTAAGAGTTAGAGCCTGCAAAGTTAAACTTTAGAGGTCGTAACTCTTAACTTTATAATCTGTAACGCTTAATATTTGAATTTGGGTATCCTTATCCGGTTTTATTTGCGTTATTCTGCATTGTTTTTCTTCTTTCGATCAGCTTGTCCATGTCTTCGGATATTTTCTGCTCCGTGATTTGGGCGTAGACCTGTGTCGTGTTGATATTCGCATGCCCCATCATTTTGGCAATGCTTTCAATGGAAAGTCCTGCCGAAATCGCTAATGTCCCGAATCCGTGACGGGCGTGATGGTAGGAGAGATCTTCTTTTAATCCCATTAATACTCCAATCTGGTTTATATCATACCAAATTCTGTCACGGACAGGCAGAGGAAATACAGGTTGGTTGTCATCGGTCGTATTATAAAGCATAAGTATCTGCTGGGCTATCGGGTGCAGGGGAATAAATGCTTCCACGTTTGTTTTAACACGTTGCTTGCGGATATAGAGCCTGCCTTCTGCCGTTTTGCCGATATGCTGCGGATACAGGCGGTGCATATCCACATAGGCAAGACCTGTCAGGCTCGAAAAGATAAAAGCCCTGCGGATTAGTTCCAAGCGTGCATCAGGCATCGGGGTTTCCATCAGCCGCTTCAAATCGTCTTTGCTTATATGCTTGTGCTTGGGTGGCTCTTTCTTCTCATACCTTACATCTTCAAGCGGATTGCATCTTAATATCTCCTGGTCAATGGCAATATATATCAATCTGTTGAGCCATGTGATACACTTATTGATATAGCCCGCTCTGCGTTCTCCTACGGTTTTCAAATATACCTTGAACGATTCGCCGAACTCCTCGGTAATATCCGAAAAGTCTATATCTTCCATACCCCTTGAAAAAAGAAACTCCTGCAGGTTCCGCTGTGATATTCCCGATTGACGGTAGCTTGTTCTGGAATTTATCTCAATAGAACGAAGCCTGAGCCGTTCGCGTTCCACTTCGCCAGCCTGTAATAGCATAGTTGGAGTGGAGTTTACACCAACCATCGTATTTTTAAGTAGCTCACTACTTACTACACCCGTTTCTTTGAGGATGTGCTCGTAGGTGTGCTCTACACGGCTGCGAAACTCTATAAGACGGTTATTCTCCCTTTCTGTTTTGATTATGCCTTTCTTGGCGTTCCAATCGCTGGGTTGGCAATAGATACCTGTTGTAAGAACTGCTTGCTTTCCGTCTATACTGATTCGACATAAAACGGCTGTCGTGCCATCCGCTTTTACTTTGTTACGATTGATATAGAATAATTGTCTGAATGTACTTCTCATTGTGATACGGTGTTAATGGGTTATAGAACTAATTTCAGATCGCTGGTTGCCTCTATGAACTTATCCATATCATCGAACAGTTTTTTCGGGGTAACACGAGCGTAGACTTGTGTTGTCCGGATATTGCTGTGCCCGAGCATCCGGCTAATGGTTTCTATGGGTACTCCTTCCTCGAGGGTAACCAACGAAGCAAACGAGTGTCTCCCTGAATGATAGGAGATTGGCTGTTTTATATCCGCCATAATTCGTAAGCCCCGCATATTAAGTTGTACTACTTCCGCTGATTGTATCGGGAACAGACTCTCCCTGTTTTCATCCTTGTATTTATCCAATATAGCTATCGCTTCGGGCAACAATTTGACACGGGCTTGAAAATCGGTTTTCTTTCTCCGGTATTTGAGCCAAAGGCTTCCCTCTTCATCCGTATAAAGGTTTTCACCCGTAATACGGACTACATCGGCATAAGAAGTACCGGTATAGCAGGCAAAGAGAAATAAATCTCTTGTGAGCCTGTGGGAACGGCGGTTTTCGGGAATCTCAAAATCACGGATCTTTTCAAAACTCTCCCTGCTTAGTGCCTTCGGAGTGGTTTCTTTCTGTTTGGGTAGTTTGTAATAGGCGAAATGAAGCTTTTCTGAATAACCCTCTTTGAAGGCTATCTTACACATTTTTTTCAGGATTGCCAGAAAATGGCGTACACCATCCATTGCGTATCCCAGTTCGAGTGAAATAAAATCCTGATACTCCCGGATGAACTGTTCGTTCAACTGACCAAAAGCGACATCTTTAGTCTTGAATTTCTTTTTAATGAACTTGCTTAATGTACGATGAGTGTATTTATATGATCCAAGCGTGGTTGGGGCAACGTCTATTCCGATACGGGCTCGGAGTCCATCCATATAGCTATCAAGGAGAGCAAGCAAGGTTGTTTGGGAGTTCATACTTCCCTGAAACAAAACCTTTACCGACTCCGCATCAAAAGGCTTTTTGCGTTCTATAAGACTGTCGAACGCCGAATGAACTGCTAACAACAATTTTTCGATTTTCTGATTAGTTTCAACCGCTTCACGGCTTTTGCCGTCTAACCGGCTTTCACGAGGATTCCACAAATCGGAAGTACAGGATAATTTACAACTGAATTGGGAAATGGAATTGTTTACGGTCACCCGACACATGATCGGGGCTTTACCCGACTTGTCTAAACTGCTTTTTTTGAGGTAAAGCAAAACCTTGAATTTTTCTACTTTCATACGCTTATATTTTTGTGGGCTTTGCCGTAGGCAAAGTTACTAGTTATATAAGCGTTCTTTGTTGTGCAAAATACTGTGAATTAATACATAAGAAACCGATTAAACTGCTTCGTATTACAGTCTGTTACCTGTTCCTGTTTCGGTAACTACCCGGCTAACGGTTTGGTAACTGAAATACTGCAATAATTCGCAATAGCCTGCTTCGTACAAAATAGCAAATCACTTCATTCTAAACCAATTAAGTCCAATTTGCGCTAATCCGTTTGGGCTTGCTTTGGGGGAGATTACGCACGACACGCAGCACACGGTTAAGACTATGAAAGCACAAATATTTATACTCCTCTTTTGCATCACTCCTTTAAGCCTTTTTTCTCAAGCAGCAAAGAAGGATTATTATCAGTTGGGACGTTATCGGCTCTATCCCGAACAAAGGTATGTTATGACAGAACGGGCTGCCGGAGGGACAAATTACGACGATGAAGGGAATGCCTATCATTGGGACGGCACTATAACAGCCGTAGACCCTTTAATCGATTATGATAAAACGACTCTCTACTTTATCGGGAACAATATTATATTCGAGGAGTATCTGAATCCGAGAGTAGATATGAGTTCGCTAAAAATATTCAAAACCGGCTTCGACAGATATTACAATATTGTCTGTGCCGATAAAAAGTATATCTATTACGATATATTTAAAAATGAAGATGGCGAAGATGAAGACAAAAATGAAAATATAGACAAAGACAATCGGGTTTCGGGTAAAAAGTATCTGGGTAGCCGTGTCTATAAAGGTAAAAATGGACAGCTTTATTATTTCGACCTTCAAAACGGATATCTGGAAAGATTAGCGGCTGATTCTCCACTCGATTTGTCGACGCTGAAATTTGCCTGTAATCGCTTCTTCTACGACAAAAATGGGTTTTATCAATTGGGAGATGATTATTCCAACGATGAGGATTATAACAGCTATATCCACCCTAAACTATTAGATAGTTCCGGCGGAAATATGATTATGCCGGTTATCCGCAACGAATATATTATTTACGGCACAAGCGTCTATGCAAAAAGCGATTATACAAAGCAACTAAACCTGTCGCCCGACAAAATAAGATGCTTCGATATATATTACGACAAAACCTTGCTAACAGACGGAACAGCCTCTTATTACCGAAATGAAGAAATCCAACAAGAAGAATTTAAGCAGACTAAAAATTGGGTACAGGTTGGTGCATATGGTAGTTTTATACTCATTCTGGATGATGAAACCAAAACAATCCATTTTCCGAGCAAAAAGAAAAGCTATAACTTTCAGAAACAGTCCAATGCCTGTCTGATTTGGGACAATGAAAAGTATCTATTGATAGATACAAAAAATGGATTGAATCCTACCGCATGGAAAATAACCCGATACGAGGATGTGCAGATTTTCAATTTCGAAACGAAAGAATACGAATCGTTAGACATCAACCGATACCGCTTTGTAGGCGAAGAGCTATATGTGTACAAAGGTATATTGTATAGCAACAATTGCAGTCCTGTGGTCGAAAGAGATGAAATAGACGTCGACAGACTCGTACCGTTCTATTACGAAGGCAAAAAGACGGAATATTATACCGATGGAAAAGTATTGCTATATCATGGAAACAGAACAGGTTACAAATCGACAGGTAATGAATATTCAGAGATTCACTATGAAAACCGCATTGTCAAAAACGTCGATTTCAGCACACTAAAAGCTATCAGTCAGGACATTATGATAGACAAGGACCATATTTACAATGGTTCGTACGAGGGCGTTGAGGTAATCCCGATAAAAAAGCTCGGGCTGAGAATTGTGATGTATACCGAAGATTGATTAGCTTTGTAGCACAGAAAAATAAAAAGTATGATTTGCTTCCCGAACGCAAAGATTAATTTAGGATTGAATATCGTTTCGAAACGTGCCGATGGTTATCACAACCTCGAAACTATCTTCTACCCTATTCCCATAAAGGATGCTTTGGAGATTTTGCCGAAAGAAGACCTGACCGAAGATATTTTCGTCGAAGCAGGAATCAAAGTCGATGCTTCGCCCGAAAACAATTTAGTGATGAAGGCTTTGCGGCTGATGCGGACGAAATATAATTTCCCGTATCTGGAAGTGCATCTCTTGAAAAAGATACCTTTCGGTGCAGGCTTGGGAGGAGGTTCGGCTGATGCATCTTTTATGCTTCGGCTCATCAACGATTCTTTCGATTTAGGTGCCACCAAAGAAGAATTGGCTGCACTGGCAGTACAGCTGGGAGCCGATTGCCCGTTTTTCATCTATAATCAGCCTGTATTTGCATCGGGTATCGGTGAAGTCTTCAAAGAAGTTAACATTTCATTGAAAGGCTATTATTTTATCCTCGTCAAGCCGGATATACATATCCCGACTAAAGACGCCTTTGCGCAAATAGTACCAACCAAGCCAACGGTCTCACTAACGGAGATAATCAAAATGCCTATCACAGAATGGAAAGGCTTGATGGTTAATGACTTCGAGAAAAGCATATTCCCCCAATATCCAGCGATAGCAACCATCAAAGAGACACTATACGAAAACGGCGCCTTATATGCTTCCATGTCGGGTTCAGGCTCTTCTGTGTTTGGCATATTCAAGGAAGAAGTGCATTTACAGCAACTTTTCGGCAATCATTTCTACTGGGAAGGATTTTTATGAACAGCGAAAGAATAAATCCATATACTATCTTATCGACCTATCGCCTGCCATTGATGGGGATAGCCGCTCTTTGGGTGATGTTGTTCCATTCGTCCAATTACCTGTATTATAACCTATTGGGAGCAATAGCACATACCGGATATGCGGGTGTCGATATTTTCCTCTTTCTCTCTGGATATGGATTGTACTATTCCTCGCTAAAAAAGCAAACAACCCTGCAATTCTATAAGAAACGATTTATCAGGATATTCCCTCCTTTTATACTCATTATCTTATTGAATTTCCTGCTCAAAGGCGGAGATGTATGGACTTTCGCCATGCAGGCGTCTACTATCGGCTTCTGGATAAACCAACCCAGTTTCGGGTGGTACGTATCAGCCATCGTAGTCTTATACTTATGCTTCCCTTGGTATATCCGGTTATTCCGAAAGTCACCTAATGTAGCAACGATAACAACCGTTCTCATAGCTATAGGCTTTGTAGTTGCGACCTGGATATTCGATTACAATATAGGCATCAAATATGATTTCTTTTCGCGCATTCCCATATTTGCGATAGGTATCTGGGTAGGCTATCTGTCCAAACAGGATATAGCAGATAAAGCCACCCGTATCCCCCCTGCGCTATTTTATCTGTTAAGCATCTTGGGTATCGGGCTGTTAGCCTGCAGTATGAATTTCTATTCCCATTTTCGTTGGATAGGAGGAGACATGCTGCTGTTCTTCCTTATTGTTCCGGGGGTGTGCCTGTTCTTATGCAACATCTTTGCTTTCGTAGAAAAGAGAAAAGCCTTCATTGCATCGCTCATCCTTAAACCGATGACATTCATAGGAACGATGAGCTTAGAGCTATATCTCGTCCACGAACAGGTATTCTATCCATACATCGTTTATTCGCCGGACATACATCTGAACAAATGGATTAAATTCTTTATCTTATCCATTATCAGTGTTGTTGTGGCATACCTCATACACAAAGTTATCACACTACTTCTAAAAAAGATAAACTACGCATAATTATGGTCTCTACTTCTACTTCAAATTGTTTCGGGCTATTATCTAAGTACAGGACAGAATTAATGGGAATCAGCGTTATCTGGATAATGCTATTTCACGGGACATTTCATGTTGATATTAATTTTTTTCCTGTTAAGATTGGTTTTGCCGGAGTCGATATATTCTTTATGTTATCAGGGTTTGGTCTGTATTTCGCTTCATTGAAGAAACCGTCTCTACTTAAATTCTATAAAAGTCGGTTTATCAGGATATTTCCGGTCTATGCAGTAGTTATACTACTTTATTTTGCGCTGAAGGGTACGTTTGATATAAAAGAATATTTATTGATTTTGTCTACTGTTGGCTTCTGGACCGGAGAAGTTTCATTCGAATGGTTCGTTCCCAGTATCGTTGTTTTCTATCTGGGGTTTCCACTATATATAAAGATATTCCGTAAATATCCCAACATATTGACTATTCTCGCTATATTAGGACCATTAGCCTTCATCATTATGACTGTATTAATGGACATAAACCTCGGGTTAAAAGTTTTATTCTTCACCCGCATCCCTATATTTTTTGTTGGAGTCTGGCTTGCCAAGCAATCACAAAACACCACAACTCCATTATACTCAAAACCCCAATTTCGTATTGCTTTATACATTCTCTCTCTCATAGGGTTTGCTGTTCTATATTATATACACACCTATGTCAACGCCTACTGGTTATGGAAGGGCTTATATTGGTTACCTATCCTTTTAATTGCTCCGGGCTTGTCTATATGCTTATGCCAGCTCTTAGACAAAATATCATCGATACGTTTGTCACATATCTTGGTCTTTTTTGGTAGTATATCATTAGAATTATACCTCCTTCACGAAAGGATCTTTTATCCCTATATCAAACCTTGGACAGAGAAGCTGGGCATAAGCGAATACCTTGTTCTATTGATGGCAGGCATATTAAGTATCATCTGCGCTTACCTGTTGCACAAATCCATGAACTTTATATTAGGCAAGCTGAAACTACTTTAGCTTCTTCTACCATAATCTATCAGCCGAAAATTTAGTACCTTTGTATCAGCAACTAAAATCGAGCAAGGAATGCCAGTAAACATACCCAATAATCTTCCGGCTATTGAGATTCTGAAGAAGGAAAATATCTTCGTCATGAATCAGCTTCGTGCCAGCACCCAGGATATACGTCCGCTGCATGTTTTGGTACTAAACCTGATGCCGATAAAAATCACGACCGAAACAGACCTTATCCGTCTGCTATCGAACAATCCGCTACAGGTTGAAATTGATTTTCTGCGCTTGGAAACGCATACTTCCAAAAATACTCCCGAGGAGCATATGATGACGTTCTACAAGAGTTTCAGCGAAGTGAAAGAAGATTATTACGACGGCATGATTATTACAGGCGCACCTGTCGAACAATTTGCGTTCGAGGAAGTTACCTATTGGAATGAGGTATCGGCCATTTTCGATTGGGCGCGTATGCATGTCACCTCTACACTCTATATCTGTTGGGCTGCACAAGCCGCTTTGTACCATTTCTATGGAGTCAATAAAGAAGAATTACCCGAAAAGATGTTCGGTGTATTCAGGCATAAGATATACGACAATAAGTTTCCGCTATTCCGTGGATTCGACGACGAGTTCAATATTCCGCACAGCAGGCACACAGCCGTATCACGAAAAGATATTGCCAATTGTCCGGCACTCAAAGTACTTGCCGAGTCGGACGAATCGGGAGTAGGTATTATCTGTTCGCGGGGAGGACGTGAGTTTTACCTGACAGGGCACTCCGAGTATTCGCCTAATACGCTACATACCGAGTATATGCGTGATAAGGAGAAAGGCTTGCCGATAAAATTGCCGCGCAATTATTACCGCGACGACAACCCCGAAAATCCGCCTTTGGTGACTTGGAAAGGGCATGCCAACCTCCTGTTCAACAATTGGTTGAATTACTTCCTTTATCAGGAAACGCCTTTCGATAAAACAAAAATCAGCGAATTAGGAGAGATTGAACAATTAATGGATGACAATATCTAATATACACAAGAATGAGCCGTGACAATTGGTATAGGAATACAATATGGAATGAAGATATTGAACATAATTTCGAAGAGCGTTTAAAACGTTCCAGAGGTTCATTCTATAAGGCTCAATATATCAGAATACAAGCGACCTATTTATTAAGAACTGAATCGCAAGAATATCAAACTCTTGGGATAGAATTATTAAAAAGAACCATTTCCGAATATCCAAATGAAATTTTAGAAGTCACTTGTGCTTTAGAACAAATAGGTGACTACTATATGAAAAAGAAAGAATTGGATGAAGCGAAATATTATTTTGAATTAATTAACAAGTATAAGAATTATAAACAAAATGCAGATAATCTGTCTAATTTAAAGTTGATTGAGATTGTTCTAAGGAAAAACGAAATCAGTAAATTTTCTATTGTTTATGAACAAATAGAGAATATAAATATTGAAGACTTAATTTTCAATAGTGATAAGTTCTATTTTACATATTTAGCAGCTTGTTTATCTCATAAAATGGGAAAATTAGAGGTTGCAAAGAAATATGCATCTCTATCACAAAAATTATTGGAAAATAATAATCCTCAATTCAAAAAGCATCCAAATGTAGGTATTATCAAACCAACGAATAATCAATTAAAAGAATTAGAAAGTATATTAAATTCCTGATAGCTTGCTTAAAACTCGGAAAATAGAATTACTGGCTCCGGCTAAGAATGCTGAAATAGGCATCGAAGCGATAAAGCACGGAGCAGATGCGGTGTATATCGGTGCGCCGTTATTCAGTGCACGTGCGGCCGCCGGAAATACCATCGAGGATATTAAACGCCTATGCGAATATGCGCACCTGTTCGATGCCAAGGTATATGTTGCCCTCAATACGATTCTGAATGATAAGGAACTTATCCAAGCAGAAAAACTCATCTGGGATTTGTATAATATTGCCAGAGTAGACGCACTTATCATACAGGATATGGGCATCCTGCAACTCGACCTCCCTCCTATCCCGCTCCATGCCAGCACGCAGACAGACAACCGCACTGCCGAAAAGGTAAAGTTTTTCGAAAATGCCGGATTCAGCCAGATAGTTTTGGCGCGTGAACTGACAATAGATGAGATAAGCCAGATAGCTACCCAAGTAAAAACGCCCCTCGAAGTCTTTGTACATGGGGCGTTGTGTGTTTGCTACAGCGGGCAATGCTATCTGAGTCAGGCGCTTGCCGGACGAAGCGCTAATAAAGGGGCTTGTGCCCAATATTGCCGCCTGCCTTATACATTGACAGATGCCGGCGGCGAAGAAATTCTATCCAAGAAGCATTTATTATCGATGAAGGATTTGAATCTCTCGGACAGTCTCGAAGAGTTGATAGATGCGGGTGTAACCTCCCTCAAAATAGAAGGACGATTAAAGGATGCTGACTATGTAAAAAATGCAGTTGCCTATTATCGTAAGAAATTAGACGCTATATTCAGAAAACGCCCCGAATATACTCGCTCGTCATCGGGATATTCGACTTATACCTTCGAACCGAATCCCGAAAAAAGCTTTAATCGCGGATTCACCGATTATTTCGCTCACGATCGCAAAAAACACATCTGGTCTATCGATTCGCCCAAATCGGTAGGCGAACCCATCGGAAAAGTGGCGGAAGTGACTACGCGCTTTTTCACCATCCATACGGATAAGAAGCTGAACAACAGCGACGGGCTTTGCTTCTTCAACCACAAAAACGAGTTGGAAGGCATCCATATCAACCGCGAGGAGAACGGCAAACTTTTCCCGCTGAATATGCCTTTGTTGAAAAAGGGTACTTTCATCTATCGCAACTACGACCACGAGTTCAACAAGTTACTGGCTAAAGAATCGGCTACGAGGAAGTTAGCAGTTACAATTGATGTGCACGAAGTTGCATCGGGCTTTTCATTGCAAATAACGGACGAGAATGACAACTACGTAATCCTCCCTTTCGACCACCCGAAAGAGCCCGCACAGAAAGACCAACGCCAGAATATCCGAAATAACCTGAGCAAAACAGGTAATACAATCTTTGAGGTCAAAGATGTGAATATCCATTTCGACAAGAATTGGTTTATTCCCGCATCCGTCGTCTCCGAATGGAGGAGGCAATTGACCGACAAGCTCCTATCCTTACGGAAGATACGCTATCAGCAGGAAAGAAAGCTGATGACGCCGACTTATCATCCTTTCCCACAAAAGGAAATTACCTATCTGGGCAATGTGATGAATGAGAAAAGCCGCGAGTTCTATCTGCAACACGAAGCACATGTCCTGCAGCCGGCTTTTGAAAAGGAATCGCAGAGGGATGTTCCTTTAATGTTCACCCGTCACTGCATCAAATACAGCATGGGTTGGTGTCCGAAAAACCAGCAAACGAAATCCCCTTACAAAGAGCCTTTCTATCTCACCTATAATAATACACGCCTGCGATTGGATTTCGATTGTAAGAGTTGCGAGATGAAAGTTTTCCACGAAAATGACTAAATAAGCTGCCTTTCTGCTTTTATTTATCCATATTCTTTGTACTTTTGACTTTATTGTTAATGCTAATACACAAAATACGCAATTATGAAAAAAGCCTTATTCTTAACCTGCTTTCTGCTTTGCTTCTTCAATCTATTTGCCCAACAAGTAACTGTCACAGGAACTATAACCGACGATGTATACAATGAACCCATTATCGGATGCAGTATACGCATTCAGGGAACCACCAACGCCACCCATAGCGACATAGAAGGCAATTACACCCTGACTGCCAATGTAGGCGATGTTATCGAATTTTTCTATGTTGGGTATATCACCCAAACCGTGAAAATAGAAGCTGGCAAAACAGTATACAATATTGTAATGAAAGAAGAGGAACACCAGCTTAGTGAGATGATAATCATAGGCTATGGAACATCGGCCACTCCAACAGAACAAATGTTGAGATTATCTGACAGGATAAATTACGACGCTTTAGCAGAAGAAGAATATACCCAATTCGGCGAGAACAAATTCAAATCTACCCGCAAAGAACCTGTATCGACTTTCTCGGCCGATGTAGACAAAGCCTCATACAGCAATGTCCGGCGTTTCATTGAGATGGAAGTGTTTCCTCCCCGCGATGCAATCCGCACCGAAGAGTTAATCAATTACTTCCACTACGACTACACACAGCCGACTATGGACAACCCCATCACCATGCAAGCCGAAATCGGGCAATGCCCTTGGAACAAGCATAATCTGTTGTGCAAAATAGGGCTCAAAACACGTGATATACCCGAGAAGATGCTACCTCCGTCTAATTTTGTGTTCTTGATTGATGTCTCCGGTTCGATGGAAGGCCCTGCCCGCCTCGATTTGGTAAAAGAATCGATGTCGATGCTTGCCGACCAGATGAAAGAGAAGGATAAAGTTGCAATAGTTGTATACGCCGGAAATGCGGGATTGGTATTGCCTGCGACATCCGGAAAGGATAAAGAGAAGATAAAGGAAGCGCTCAACAAACTGACGGCAGGAGGCTCCACTGCCGGCGGCGAAGGGATTCTATTAGCCTATAAAATAGCCAAAGAAAACTTTATCGAAGGAGGTAACAACCGCATCATTATATGCTCCGACGGCGATTTCAATGTCGGCCCTTCTTCTTCAAGCGACCTCAAGAAACTGATAGCCGAAGAAGCTAAATCGGGCGTACTCCTTTCCGTATTGGGCTATGGTATGGGCAACTACAAAGACAACCACATGCAAGCATTGGCACAAAATGGAAACGGAAACCATGCCTACATCAACAACATCGCAGAAGCTAAAAGGGTGTTGATTACCGAATTTGCAGGTACACTATATACTGTTGCCAAAGACGTAAAATTGCAAGTCGAGTTCAATCCCGAATTGATAGACTCATACCGCCTTATCGGTTACGAGACGCGTTTGCTCAACAATGAAGATTTTGACGACGACACCAAAGATGCCGGAGATATGGGTTCGGGGCATACCGTAACAGCCCTCTACGAGTTGAAGCCCGCCGATGCCATAACCGACAATAACAAACTGCTGACGGTGAATATGCGCTACAAAGACCCGCAAAGCGACAGCAGCAAATTGTTAAGCCTGCCTGTTTCCGCCTCATCTAAAAACAAGAATAGCACTGATTTCAACTTTGCCTCGTCGGTTGCGATGTTTGCCCAATTGATACGCGATTCCGAGTTCAAAGGGAATGCGACATACAAAGATGTCATCAATCTGGCCAAAGCATCTGTAGGGAAAGACAAGCACGGATACCGCAAAGAGTTCGTCAGGTTGGTTGGGAAAGTAGATAAGATGACTTCTTCGGGCAAAAAGATTCTGTATGGAAATGTCGAGATGAATGATGATTTCGAAACATTTTATCAGGAAGCCGAAGACGGAGAAGAATATATGGGAATGAAAGATGCACAAGGCAACATAATCGTCCCTGCCAAGTATACAGACGTCGAATATATAAAAGGTGGAATCTTCGTTGTAGAACACAACGACGACAAAAAAGGATTATATCAGTATTACTCGGGCGAAGTGACTCCACTGATATATGACGATATGGAAATGATTGGGGTAGAATCCATCAGGACGGAATTAAATGGCAAATATGGCATTTTAGACTTATACGGGAAAGAAATTCTTCCTCCGGTATACGACGATATAGAGGAATACTATCGACATCTGAAAGTTGAACAGAACGATAAATACGGCATTTTCGACTCGAAAGGAAAAAAACTTATCCCCATAGAGTATGATGACATCGATAGAAAATATGACTTTTATATTGTAGAGAAAAATGACAAGTATGGTGCTTACAGCAAAGAGGGTAAGAAAATTCTGCCGGTATCTTATGATGGTATAGACGATTCGAACGAGCATCTTATCATCGAGAAGAATGACAAGTACGGGATGGTTAATAAGAAAGGGAAAATAGTCATCCCCCTTAAGTTCGATGAAGAACCGTATGAGATAGCTCCCGGCCTTTATACCGTTGAAATCAATGACAAAACAGGTATGATAAGCTCCTCGGGAAAAACCATCATACCGATACAGTACGAATACATCGACGAGATAAGCCGCGACATTTTCGAGGTCAACAAAGAAAATGGCAAATACGGTGCGTACAACTCAAAAGGGAAAAAGATAGCCGAAGAAATATATGAAGACATAGATTTGTTGTACAGAGTAGATAACAGCATAGAAACAAAAAATCCTCAAGGCATCCTCAAGGTCGAATTATACAAAGACCATGACTACAAATACGGAATAATAGCGGCAACAGGCAAAATGATTGCTCCTGCTAAATACTGGGATATAGATGACCTTACACCCGATATCTATGTCGTCAGGAATGAAGCGGGCAAATACGGCGCATACAACTCGAAAGGGGAAATGATTGCCCCGGAAATATACGACGATATAGAACTATTGAACGACACGGAAGAAAGACGCGACAAAAACGGATTATATGGATATATCGTTGTGAGTGAATACAAATACGGAAAAGGCAATGTATACGGCTTGATATCGGCAAGCGGTGAAGTCCTGTTGCCTACAAAATACAGCGATATAGAAGATGAGAGGATATACAACGAATTGCATGCCGTAGGATACATAGACGAAGAGCCGGCTATATACCTGAAAATAGAATAATTAGAAACAAAAAACAGCATTTTCCGCACCTGTTCGGATATATCAGGATAAAAGATATTACTTTTGCTTTATGGAATCAGGGCGACAATTGCATCTAAATAGTAAAAACAGATTGCAAACCCTTAAAAACCGACTGTCATGGAAAAGAAAATGTTAACAATCGTGTGTTTCGCAATGTTAATAGGTGGTTACTTCTTATACGACTACCAAGGAAAGAAACGCGCACAAGAACGTATCGAGAAAGAAGAGCAAGCCGAGAAGAATCACCTGGATTCTATGGCTATCATCGAATCATATAAGCCTTTCAACAGCGTTCTCGAGAAGGAAATGTCCGAATTTATAGCCACTGCAAAAAAGGAAGAAGCCGAAGATAAGGGTGCACGCAGGCTTTACTTTGTAACTGTGGAGAAAGACGACAAAGGCGAATACTTGCAAGTAAGCACAGGATATGGCTACGACAGCGAGAAGGTCAAAGGATTTACACGCTTCAATGGCGAAGTTATCATCTATTATGGCAACCCGAAAAATGTCGAGCAAGAAGTGATAGACGAATCGAAGCTATTGAAATCATTCGACGAGATAGAGTTTTACGCCAATCAAAAACCTGAAAAAGAGGCAAAACCATATTCGCAACGATACACCATCTTCGATAAAGATTCGCTTATTTCGTTCAGACAAAAATAATTCTCATCAAAGGATAAAAGAAACGCTTCGGAAAGCAGCAAAAGCTGTCCCGAAGCGTTTTTCTTAATAAATCTTAAAAGGCTACGAATAGCGGTAATTATTTTGTTCCTTTGTACCAAATTTAGGTGTATTATGCACTGATGAGAACTTAAGCTCGAATATGTCTGACAAACAACGTGTTAAAACGGTATCTTTTTTTACAGCAGGAGTGATTACTACGATGAGTATCACACTTGCTTTGTTTTTATTAGGGCTTGTTTGTCTGCTGGGGCTGACAGGAAAGCGTTTTTCAGACCATTTCAAAGAAAACATGACGCTCTCGGTAGGTATATCTGACAAGATGAGCGACGCTGAACAAGCTAAGCTAAAATCCGCTTTAGAAAAGAACAAATACGTCAAATCGGTCGACTATATCGGTAAAGAACAAATAAAAGAGTATCTCATCAAAGATTTAGGGCAAGACCCGACAGAAGTATTGGACTACGATCCGTCGAGAAGTTATTTCGACATCCACATCAAATCGGAATACGTCAACCCCGACAGCATCCGGTTGGTGGCAGCCAGTCTGAAAGGGATTCAATTAGCTAAGAATATCACTTACAATGAGGAAGATATCTATCAGGCAGATGCCAATCTATCCAAGTTAGGCTCTGTCCTCTCCATACTGGCATTGGTATTGATTCTCATTTCGTTCACACTTATCCGCAATACGATACAATTAAATATCTACTCCCAACGTTTTTTAATCAATACCATGCAATTGGTCGGGGCAACCAATAGCTTTATACGCAAACCTTTTATTTTGCGCATGATGGTTAGCGGCATCGTTGCAGCGGCTATTGCTGCCGTATTCATAACGGGAGTAGCCCTCTATGTTGTCCGCGAATACCCCGAAGCAGCAGAGATCGTTCAAAAAGAAGAACTGATAGCCGTCTACGTCATCGTACTGATTTTCGGCATTCTGCTGTCCACCTTGGCGACCCTCTCGGCTGTCAACCGCTTCCTGAGAATGAAAACGAATAAATTATATTATATATAATAATGAATAAAGAGAACTTAGCTTTTGGCAAAAAGAATTATATCCTGACAGCCGCCTCGGTAGTCCTCATCATTGTGGGATTCATCGTTATGGCCGTTGGCCCTTCGTCTACTATCGAAGGAGGATTCGAACCCGATATTTTCAGCACGAGACGTATCGTAATAGCACCCATGATATGCTTAGCCGGTTTCCTGCTGATGATATATGCGATTTTAGCCACCGATAAACCTAAAAACGGACAGAAAGAAAGTTAATCGATGGATTTTATCGAAGGAGAAATCTTATACGTCAACAAGCCGCTCCACTGGACATCCTTTACCTTGGTAAAGAAGCTGCGCAATAAGATTTGCCGGAAACTGAATATAAAGAAACTGAAAGTCGGTCATGCCGGAACGCTCGACCCTTTGGCTACGGGAGTTATGATTATATGCACGGGAAAGAAAACCAAACTAATCGAAACATTCCAATACCAGACCAAAGAGTACATAGCTACACTGCAACTGGGAGCTACTACGCCCTCGTTCGATCAGGAGACGGAAATCGACCAGGAATATCCCGTCGATCATATCACCAAAGAGTTGGTTGAAGAGAAACTGAAAACTTTCGTCGGCGAAATATGGCAAGTACCGCCTGTTTACTCTGCCTGCAAAGTAGATGGCAGAAGAGCTTACGACTATGCCCGCGAAGGCGAAGAAATTGAACTAAAGCCAAAACTGTTGGTTATAGATGAAATCGAATTGCTGGCATACAATTTGCCTATCATAAAGATAAGGGTAGTATGCAGCAAAGGTACATATATCAGAGCTTTGGCGCGCGATATAGGGCAGGCACTCGGCTCCGGCGCACATCTCGCAGGATTGGAGCGGACACGCGTGGGCGAGGTTACGCTCGATGACTGTATAGACGGAGCGATGATAGAAGATGCTATCGAAGCCCTGATTACTGAATGACAAACAAATTGAACAATATATATGAAACTTTCTCAATTTAAATTTGACCTTCCGGAGAAGCTGATTGCAAAGCATCCAAGCAAGAACCGCGACGAATGCCGCCTGATGGTAGTCGACCGCAAAACCGGAGAGGTTCAGCATAAGATATTTAAAGATGTTATCGACTACTTCGATGACAAAGATGTCTTCGTATTCAACGACACCAAGGTCTTTCCTGCACGCCTCTACGGCAACAAGGAAAAGACAGGTGCGACCATCGAAGTTTTCTTATTGCGCGAGCTGAACGAGGAGTTCCACTTATGGGACGTATTAGTCGATCCTGCCCGCAAAATCCGCATCGGAAACAAGTTATACTTCGGCGATGACGAATCGATGGTTGCCGAAGTCATCGACAATACCACTTCGCGCGGACGTACTTTGCGTTTCCTATTCGACGGGACGGGAGACGAATTCCGCGAAGCACTTTACGCTTTGGGCGAAACACCAATCCCTAAGTACTTGGGACGCGGCGAAGAAAACATCGACAAAGAGCGTTATCAGACAATCTTTGCCAAGAACGAAGGTGCTGTCGTTGCTCCGGCTGCGGGTTTGCATTTCAGCCGCGAATTGATGAAGCGCATGGAAATCAAAGGGATAGATTTCGCTTTCCTTACATTGCATTCCGGGTTGGGTAACTACCGCGATATCGACGTGGAAGACCTGACCAAACACAAAATGGATTCCGAGCAATTATACATTCCTGCCGAGACTGCCGACAGGGTGAACAAGGCCAAAGATACCGGTCACCGCGTATGTGCTGTGGGTACATCCGTCATGCGTGCCATGGAAACAATCGTTACCACCAACCATCGTCTGAAACCAAACGAGGGCTGGACAAACAAATTCATCTTCCCTCCTTACGAGTTTGGAGTGGCCGATTCGATGATAACCAACTTCCACCTGCCTCAATCTACTTTGTTGATGATGACTACCGCTTTCGGTGGTTATGACGAAGTGATGGGCTTGTACGAGCTGGCTATCAAAGAGAAATACCAGTTCGGCACATACGGCGATGCGATGTTGCTGATATAAACCGGTTTATCAATGAACGGGAAGCATGTTGTATATCTGGGCTTAGGCTCTAATCTGGGCAATAAGAAAAAGAACATACAACTTGCTTTGGACAAGATACAAGAGCGGATAGGCGAAGTTACAGCCTGTTCCGCTTTTTTTACGACCGAACCGATAGGCTTCGAATCGCCGAATCTCTTTGTTAATGCAGCTTGCCGGATAGAGACAAGACAATCGCCCGAAGAGGTTTTAGCGGCAACCCAGCAGATAGAGCGCGAAATGGGGCGTACATCCAAGTCGTATAATAAAGTTTACACCGATAGGATAATAGACATCGACATCTTGCTATATGACAGTCTGATAGTAGATACACCTGATTTGGTACTTCCCCACCCTTACCTGCACGAGCGGGATTTCGTCCTTCTCCCTTTAGCCGAAGTAGCAGGAGAAGTTATTCACCCTACATTGAAAAAGACTATTTCTGAACTGAAAAGTAACCGATAGGAGGTTATTGCTCATACTTCGAATGCGAGAAGTAGGCTGCAAATGCCGGAACACTCTCGTTATGAAACCTGTCCGATGCTGTAACCGTATAGTAAAATCCAAAGTTTCCCGTACTGACAGGCAATGTTATCGAATTACCCCGTATACCCGAGGCTATAATATACTTAGGGTCTGACATATCCACCCATTCATCGGATGAGTAGTACACCGTATAGGTAAAATCCTCCGTATCGTCGGGAGCTTCCCATGCTATATGCAACTTGCCGGAATCATCCCGGTACACTTGCAGGTTCAGCGGCGAATTAGGCGACACATTATCTAACCACGTGAGGGGAGGAAGTTTTGCCTGATAAGGATAAAATGCACGGATAGAATCCTTTACCCCTTTCAGGTTCTCCGTTATATTCTTGGCACGGAAGTAGGCCTGCCCCGACGCACCGCTTTGGCGAGTATAATCCATCTGCTTGGTAATGTCTTTCAATGGCCAGTCTTTCTCTGACTTCAACATCTGATACACACCCAAGCCCGGCGTAACAGGGCGTCCGTTGCTGTTGGCAACCCAATCTACCACAAATGGCTCGAACAACTCCTCGCGGTAATACATCATCGGGAACAGCATATCATGCTTACCTCGTTGCAACCATCCGGCAGCATCCTGAAAAACAGTTTCGTAGGCTGTCCAGCCATCATTCGGTGCATGAGGCAATACTTTGTAGCGTCCAAGCGGCGAACTGCTGACTTGCACCCAAGGCTTCAACCCCTTAACCGTATCGTATAGCTCATCCACCAGTGAGTTGATATTATCGCGCCGCCAATCGTGCAGGCTCTTTCCCTTTCCGTATTTCTTAAAAGTATCATTATCAGGAAAAGTGCGGTCATTATTCGGGTAGCGGATATAATCGTATTGAATACCGTCTATATCATAATTGCTCACGATCTCCTTTGTCAAAGCGAGAATGCGCTCTTTGGTCTTTGGGTGCCCCGGATCCATATACCATTGTTGATTTTTCACCAACTTATAATGCTCCGGATATTTCTTCGCGGCAGCTTTCTGCTTATTCTTCGGTATGGGTTTTCGCTCCTGATTCATCGGGAAGGTTACAAACCACGCATGACACTCCATTCCCCGCTTATGGCATTCCTCGACAGCAAACGTCAATGGATCGAAACCTCCCTTTTTGTTGAAATAGGAACTCTGCGGTTCAATGGCTGATTTATAAAACGTTGTTCCTCTCGCCCTAACCTGAAAGAATACGATATTGAAATTCAGCTTCCTGAACTCGTCCAGCATATCACACAACTCGGATTTTTGCTGCTCGACTGTTTTCCCCTGCGTAGGCCAATCCAATCCCCAACTGGTCGTGAGCCAAACGGCGCGAATCTCCACCGTAGGATATTGAGCCGAAAGCGCAACAGACAACAAAAACAACAAACAAAGAATTAGCCCTCTTATTTTCCTCATTCTATAGCCCGCTAAAGTTAACCCCTTCGAACAACAAGGTAGGTATGCGGCGCGAAGAGCTGAGACGGGGATCGTTCCCTATTTCGGCCAACTGATTCCACAAGGTGAGCATATTACCTGTTATATTCATTTCGCTGATTGGAGTAGATATTTCGCCATGCTCTATCAGGAATCCTTCTATACCAAACGAGAAATCGCCCGTAGTCGCATTGCAGTTGCCGCCATTAAAACCTGTCACCCAAATCCCCTTATTTAAGGATTGGCGTATCTCGTCGAACGTTTGGTTACCAAGCTTCATATTCACAATCGAAGGTGAAGCGATAGTCGGTTGCATATTCATTTTCAGCGAATTATAAGTATCGATAAAATACATATTCAACACACCGTCCTCTATAATGGTGCGGTCTTTCGTCGCAACGCCTTCTCCGTCGAACCAGCGCGCCCCGAAAGATTTAGGCAGATGCGGGTTATCTGTCAATGTCAGCTTATCCGAAACGATTCGCTGCCCCAACTTATCCAAGAGGAAAGAGTTCTTCTGCTGCAACGCCGAACCGAACATCGCATTGGTCAGATATGCTACCATGCGCGCCGAAACAGTATTGTCCAGCAGCATGTTGTACGTTCCCGATTGTATTTTTCGCTGTCCTATCTTTTGTAAAGCCCTTTTCAGCGCTACCTGCCCGATTCCCGTTTTCTTCAAGTCTTTCCAGAAGATACTGCTATCGAACCAATAAGATTCGGCACGGGCATCTCCGCCGGTTTTCAGCGCCACTTCGACCGTAACGTCGAAAGCCGAATCGATACTTTCAGCTTCGAAACCATTGCTCGTAATCATATATTCAGCCCCTGCGCCATCGCTATACGACGAAGTAATGGAGATAATGCGTTCGTCCGAACCGAATATCTCCTCTACCGCCTGACGCGTAACAAGGAGCTTTTCTTCGGGAGTAATGGAATCGAATGAAGCATCATACAGTTCCAAATCTCCACCATCGTGCTTGTAATAGCGCGACGGATCGGGCAACTGTTTGCAAGGATCGGGCGCTAAAAGCTTGGTCGATTCTATTCCCGCCTTGATAAAGCGCTCGAGGTCAGCCTTATCTATTCTGTTAGACGAGAACGAGCTATACCGCCCATCGATAAACACGTCTATATACAATTTATTTTCAGCACTTTGATACGATTTATCTAATTGTGTATTGCGATATTCGAAGGAAGTATTCACCCCCGATATAATCGACACACGCGAAGCTTGGCAGCCATTTTGCAGGGCGAGATTCATCGCCCATTGAGCTATATTTTTCTGTTCCGTAGTAATCATTCGTCTCTATTTTTTTACAAATATAGTGAAAGCCGAGCGCAATCAAACTTGTTTGAGATTGCCAAGACACATCCTATATTCTACAAAAATACGCATATTTAGCGTGATATGCAGATAAAACAATGCGTAATACGGAATTGTTTCTCTTTTTATTACTTAACCCTCACATCCGCTCGGGATGACAATGTATTTGTCAACTTGTATACTTGTCAACTCCTACAATATAGATAAAATACAATAATTTTAGTTCAACTTGTTAGGAGTGATTCAATATTTTACTATTTTTATAGGCTGATAATAAAATATAACCTTATGGAATTCAAGGATAGATTAAGATTCTTGGTTGATAAAGAAAACATTACCGCATACCGGATATGGAAAGACACGGCGATAACCAAAGCCACGATAGGCAATTATCTGGAAGGTAAAACCAATCCCAACAAGTCGAATATTGCCATTCTGGCAACCTATTTCGGGGTGAACGAACAGTGGCTATCCACCGGCGAAGGCGATATGGAAAGCATCGCCACATCCAAAGCCGACGAGCCGTTTCTGATTACAAAGTCCGGCACCAAATATTACCAGATGGAGAATGGTAAATACCGTATGCGCGTACCATTTATCCCCGTGAAGGCTTATGCTAAATACGTGGACGAGGTGCGCGATGCCGATTTCTGGGGGAAAGGATTTGAAGAATTCGATTTCGTCGTAGACCAGATAGGACACGGGCGTTACTACGCTTTCGAGATAAAAGGAGACAGCATGGACGACGACAGCAAACGCAGCATATCGAACGGCGACATCGTTCTGGCACGCGAACTTTCGCAGGAATACTGGCGGAGCAAATTGCGTACCGAGGACTTCCCTAACTGGATTATTGTACTGGATAATACGATCCTTTGCAAACAGATAATAGAACAGGATATGGAGCAATGTGCCATCACCTGCCATTCGCTCAATCCTTCGCCCGAATATGCCGATTTCAAACTCAACCTGAATGATGTACGGCAATTGTGCAATATTGTTCAGCGAGTATCCAGTGCTTTTTGACGCAACATGTTCATTTTTTTGTTAACTTAGCCAAGAATCAACCTGTTTTTAAGATTATATGAGTAATAAATCTATTGAAGGCACATACAAGAAAACATACGAAGGCGAATACGTCAAATCGTATGCCGATCAACGCGAAAAGAAGAAAAGCTACCAACAGGGAGTTAAGTCTTATAAAGAGATCACGCAGAAGCTAAGCAACTACCATAAGCAGGAAAAAGGGAAGCAGGAGGATTACGAGCCTGTCAATACAGTGATGGAGGTACGCCCGGAAGGGAATGTGCAGACAAAGCGCCCTTCTTCATCCAAAGGTAAGATTCAGCGCGAAAAGCCGTTGATCCAGACAAAAACGGCAACAACCCAAACAACGACCACAGCATCCAGCATACAGGGAAAGAAGACGGAAATAAAAATCGAAGCCAAGAAGAAAGAGACAACAATAGAAATGCCTCCTCCATACATCCCGAACGAGGCACAACAAAAGCAGGAAAAGCCAAAACCTCAAACTAAGCCTCAGCCAAAACAGCAGAAAGCGCCTACGCGCAACTATGATGCCTACAGGGGAATGGTTATGAATCCCATTATCCCGATAGGAAACGGGAAATATCGTGAGATGGCAAATAAGGAAATCGTAGACGAAGCCGAAGCACGTAAGATACTCAATTATGCCGGCTATACGCCTAAAACATCGGCCAATATGATGATGTTCTATGCGGTTTCCATCGTGTTGGGTATAGCGCTGAAAATAGCCGGACCTATCGGTATTGCGATATGGGGCTATATGACTATGGTTAAGGCTACTACGGTTCACAAAAAGACGATGGGCGGATTGGATCTGTCAATCGTTATGCCGGCCACCGAAAGCGAAAGGGCAATCTACAGAAAAAGAGGTAAAATGGAAGTCAATGTCGCCCTCGGGATAGGAGCTTTGCAGGCGATATACCATTTCTATGTATTGGGAGCATAGCCTTTTACGAAACTCATCAGGTCAGGGAAGAAGCGGGAGAAACTCTCTTCCAGTTCTTCATAATGTGTCTGAAAATCGTTAAAAGGGTTTGCCGCATCCGGCAAGTATTTCGCACGCCTCGCCAAGCGCTCGAAACTGCGTTCTATCATCCACAGGTGTCCGTAGTTCGAAAGCCAGTCTTCGCTTTTCATATACATAAACATACTACAAAACTTCGGTGGTAAAGTTTCGCCGTATCTTTCAATAGCTTGGTAACATTTCCCCGCATATACCTCCCACCCTTCCTGTGGTTCGAGTTCTGCGCTCAAAGCTAAGAAATGGTCATACGACACATCAAGAAATGAGTTATCATACCGTCCCACAGAAGAAGTAAAAATCTGCTTCGCACGCTTCACCTCGGGATGCGAATCGGTATAGGCATCTATCTGCCGGTGCAGGCGGATACCGGCTTGTATCCTTTCGGGAAAAGCATCCATTTGCTTCCCTCTGATCATATCGGCAACCAGATTTCCGACGATAAATTCATCATCGCCAAAGGACAAATATGCATGGGCAAGAAAATTCATCAGCGTTGTTTTTGATAACAAAGATAGGCGATTTTTTCGTTCCCGAAATTCCCATAGAATCCAAAAAAGTAACACAAGTATATTCATTTCAGAGATTTTTGTGGAGTTACTTTTTCTCAGTGAAACTCAGTGCCTTCTCTGAGAATCTCAGTGTCACCTTTTTCTTCCTCATTTTATCAGAACGAGATGCCTCCTATCGTCGGCATGACAATGTATTTCAAAGAAAGTAACATTCCTCGACTTACCTCCATCGCTTTGCTACGTTTCCTTGTAGCTCGTAACTGTGCGAAGCTCGAAGAAATAACATTGGCTCCGCCGATTTTCCAATTCGCCGAAGCGAAGGCGAGGCAAACTCGTAACTAATAAACTTGTCTACTTGTCTACTATTTCAACATAGATAAACTTATAAGTAAAATCAGACTACTAATTCACATTATTCGTTAACTTTGTTCTATGTCACGACCAAGGATAGCAATAACAGGGGCAGCCGGCAATTTGGGCGGATTATTAGCTCAAGGCATGAAAGATATGGACGCGGATCTCAATCTGCTTATCCATAAAAAAGATGTATCTTCCAATCTAAAAGGGAAGAAGCATATAAAGACATTCCGTGTAGATTTGGCGAAACCCGAAACGCTTTCCGACGCTCTCGAAGGAGTAAATACAATCGTACACTTTGCAGGGATATTGTTCAAAGCCAATCCTGAGAAATTTCTTCCCGAAACGAATACGCAATACTTTCACAACCTGTTGGATGTAGCCGTCCGCCAGCAAGTGAAACGGATTATCCTCATCAGCTTTCCCCATGTCGAAGGCGAATGTACACCGGATAACCCTGCACGCGGCTCACTCGACGGAAAACCCGAATCGATGCATGCCCGCACCCGTCTCGAAGAAGAAAAACTGCTCTTCGGATATGGCAAAAAATACGGGTTCGAACCCGTATCTCTCCGCGTAGGAATGGTTTACGGCGAAGGCATCCTGATGATTGACGCCGGACAATGGTTTGCGCGCTATGCGTTGCTGGGTATATGGCAGAAACCTACCTATATCCACCTGATTTCGAAAACCGACTTTGTTGCCGCTACCATAGCTGCTGCCACAAAACCTGATATATCAGGCATATATCATATCGGAGACGAAGGGATACAAACCTTGCAACAATTTTTAGACGACATCACCAAATACAAAAATAACCATCAACCGTGGCGGATGCCCGTATGGATGATAATGACTGCCGCCCGCGCGTTTGAAGTTTTTTCGGCTATCTTCGGGACGAGAAGCCCGCTGACCGTCGATTTTATCAAGATAGGCATGGTATCTTATTACGGCGATACTTCGCGCATGCGGAAAGAATTATTGCCCGAACTGGCCTATAGAACATATAAAGAAGGAATCGGATTATTTTAATTAAACTAAATTATAACGAATTATGACAGAGTTAAAAATCATTGCTGTAATCACAGCTAAAGAAGAATACAAAAACGATATTGTAAAAGCATTGCATGCCGTAGTGGACGGAACACGCAAAGAGGAAGGAAATATCTCGTACGATTTGCATCAGGATATGAAAAATCCGTTGAGATACATCTTCATTGAAGTGTGGAAATCGCAAGAGGCAATTAATTCGCACAATCAATCAGCACATTTCCAGCAATTTGTAAAAGCTATTGAAGGAAAAATAGAAGGATTGGATATTGATTTTGTAAAGCAGGTCTACTAAAAACATGATATTGAACCATAATCAGATAAAGGAGCGGATGAAAGGTACTTTCATCGAGTTCCTGAATATTGATTTTATCGAAAGCGAACAGGAAAAAGAGCTGGAAGCAACAATGCTCATCCGGCAGGATTTGCTGCAGACATCAGGCGTCCTGCATGGTGGTGTCACTATCGCTTTTGCCGAGACATTGGCGGGTGTAGCATCCAACAATATCTGCCCCGAGGAGGAATTTGCATTCGGCATACAAATCAGTGCCAATCACGTTTCGCACGGCGAAATCGGAGATACTGTCAAAGGTAAAGCTACGCCTGTACATATCGGGCGTACTACTCACGTCTGGAATGTGGATATTTATTCCGAAAAATCGGGGAAGCTGGTCTCATCCGTCCGGGCTACCAATATCGTAATAAAACGAAAATAATAAATTCGGGATTAAACCTTTTGCATGTTAGAGGGTTCTAATTAATAAGATTTACCAAAAGGTTTTGGATATGAAAAAGATAATAACAATACTCCTTTCCGTAATACTCTTCACTTCGTGCGGAGTTTACACACAGGTAGGAAACATAAACCGCCTGTCGGAAGGAATGACCAAATCGCAGGTAGCCAACATCATGGGCTACCCTCAACGCACGTTGACCGTAAACTATTATGCCGAAGGTGTACAGGAAGTATTAGAATATATATCGTACAACAATGAAGTATATGCACTCGAGTACTGGAACAACAGGCTCGTAGGATATGAGCATCTGTATGATATCAGTTCAGGGTATTACGGGCCGAGTTATGGCTCGGGATATTACTATTACCCGTCGCACCCATACTACAACTCGCGTCCGCCGGTATATAATACGGGAGGAAACAGGCCAAGTACGCGTCCGCCGGCTACCAGACCGCCCAGCAACAACTACTATCCGGGAGCAAATACCAAGCCGAGCCGTCCGACCAATACCCGTCCGGGGAATAATAATACAGGACGACCTGAAACAAGCAGGCCTTCAACGCGTCCGTCAACTAACGGCAATAATAACAATAATGTGCGGCCATCAACGCGCCCATCGACCAACGACAACAACAATGCAAGGCCGTCAACTCGTCCGTCGACTAACGACAATAACAACAATACAAGGCCGTCAACTCGTCCGTCAACTAACGACAATAACAACAATAATGCAAGGCCTTCAACGCGTCCGTCAACCAACGATAATAATAACAACAATGCAAGGCCATCAACTCGCCCATCGACTAACGAATCCGGCGGTCGTGGTACAAGCACGTCGACAGAAACCGGTCGGACAACCACCGGCAGAACAACTTCAAGATAAAAAAAAGGAATTATCCCCGCTTCATACGGATGTGGGGAATTCCGTCTTCGAGGTAGGTGTCGCTGATTTGAACAAATCCGTGTTTTTCGTAAAATTCTTTCAGGTAAAGCTGGGCCGAAATAACAATCGTTGTTTCGTTCCATGCTTCATTCAATGCGGCTATTGCTTTATCCATCAATTGGTGCCCATAGCCAAAGCGTCGGTATTCAGCATCGGATACAACCCGTCCGATAGCTGCCTCGTCGAAATAATCGCCTGATTGAAATATGCGGCAATAGACAATCAGCTTCTCTCCGAGATAGCCCATGATATGCAAAGCCTTTTGGTCTTTATAGTCGGTATCGAGATAAGGTGAATCTTGTTCCACCTCGAACACTTTACACCTCAGATATAAGATGTTATATAGTTCGTCGAGCGTTAATTCGTAAAATGATTTGGTTATCCAGTTGATTTCTTTACACATATTGATAAGACTACTATTCTAATCCGTATTTGCTCATAAAGATAATCGAATCTTTTATACATTTGATTATTGAAATTTAATATCAGGATTTTCTATATGGACAATTTTATAACATACCTGAACGAGAATATTGTTTCACTAACAGAGAATGAAGTCAAAACGATAATAGATGCAGGCAGAACAGAAATATTGCAAAAAGGCGATATATTCATCGGTTATGGGAAGCGAACAGATAAAATAGCATTTATCCTGACAGGGATTCTGGAAATGTCTATCATTATTAACGACAACGAGAGAATCATAGACTTCTTCTACCCTTCATCCTGTGCCATGGATTTCTTCTCTTATTCTATGGATAGTCCGTCAGAATCACAAATCGCCGCAATACAAAAGAGCAGCATACTCGTTTTCGGAAAAGACACATTGAAAAAGCTCTTCAATGAGAATGCAGCATACAAAAGGATAGAGCAATTCATTCTTGAAAAATCCAATCAGGAAATACTTCGGCGAATACGATGGATGTACCTGTCGCCTAAAGAGCGATATGAAACGCTGCAAGAGAATTATCCGGGCATCATACAGCAAGTGCCCCAATACAAAATTGCCTCATTCTTGAATGTTACGCCCGAATGGCTATCGAAAATAAGGGCGGCCAAATGATTTCTTGAATTTATTCAACGATTTCACCTTCGTTGTTGCAATAGCTTTGTAGTCTGATTTATAATTAAAACAACTACAACAATGAAAAAAGCAATTTCAACAATCCTAATCCTACTATTCTGCTATTTCAACGGCTATGCGCAGGAAACCGAGCCAGAAAAGAACTGTAATAAAATCTCATTCGGGCTCGAATCCGAAATAATGTCCTATATCAACAAAGGCTACCACGGTTCATTTTGGATTGGCATGAATGGTATCAGATCTCGTTTTGTGTATGCACAGGCTACTTACCCGTCTTCATTTGCTCCTGATGGATTCAAAGATCTCAAATCGGAGTTTTACGAAATGGAAATAGACTTTTTTTGGGGGAAAAAGAGAAAAGAGTACAGAGGATTATGGTATGCGATAGGTGCCGGATTGACCAAACAAAGCGTAAAATCGAAAGAAACAGGTCTGAAAGGAAAAATCAATCTCTTCGACATCCACACAGGCGTAGGCTATTCCATTGGTATATACCGAGGTTTTTACATTAATCCTTGGGTAGGTTTAGACCTACACGTAAACAGAAGAGACATAACAATCGGAAATGAGAGATGGAAGCCCCGTTTTATTGATTTTGTAGGGGGAGCTAAATTAGGATACTCGTTTTGAGTATCCTATCGCTTATATTATTCGAATGTCCCTGTAAAACTAATCATTTCCCTGTTGTTGGAACGGACTCTTAAAGAGCCGTAGCCATTAGTCCCCAGATCGAAAAAGAGGACAGTGCCCTGAATATCGTTATTGGTGATATCATTAGGGGTTACAGTAACAGTATACATCCCCTTCTTTTGGGAGGTCACCTCATAGTCGAAGTCGGTGCTGACAAACTTATAACCTCCTTCGCCGAGGTTCATCGGGGCAGAATAGGCGCGCCCGAAGAAAGGCAAATAGACATCGAGCGTATCGCCCGACAGCCTTACACTATAATCGCCGCTAAGATAACGGCTCGTTCCGCGGGTAGGGATAACATGTTGAGCCGAGAAAGTGAACGTTCCTTGCGCGATGACTTGCGCATATTCGGTATCTGTCTTCTGCGTTGTTGTTCCTGTCTTACAACTATCGAACGTAATAGCCAATAGCAACATTATACTACAATAAAAAGCTAACTTTTTCATAATCATTCCGTTTTGGTTATTAACACAAATCAATAGCCGGTTTTACCTTCTCCAAAAAGCCTCTAAAGTGTCGCTTTTTTGTACCACTTTTTGTCCCAGTAGTTACTTTATTTTTATTCTTATAATGAGCGCGTTAAGTCTATTTTTCGGGATAAAAACTTAGCGTTTTTTGTTGAGTTACTTTTTTATTATTTAACCACAAAATTATCAAAGATGCTACACCAAGTTCACGAAGTTTTTTAAGACCACTTTTACCCAAAAAAGTAACATTCCTCTACTTATTTTCGGGTGTTTTTTGTCGAGTCATTTTTTCTCAGTGTCACTCAGTGATTCCTCTGTGAAACTCAGTGTTACTTTTTCTTCCTCACGCTATCGGAAAGAGATGCCTCACTACGTTTCGGCATGACAGTAAAAAAGTAACATACCTATACTTATTTTCAGCGTTTTTATCAAGTTACTTTTTCTCTCGTCAACTCATTTACTTGTAACTCGTAACTGTGCGAAGCACGAAGTAACTCGTAACTAAACATTGATAAACTTGTAAATATAATCTAACGATTAATTCACACTATGTAAAAACAAATATAACAGCAAATTAGTTCCGGCAGCTATTAAAAAACTATAAGGTATTCAAAAAATCGCATAAGGCTTTTACCGCCAAAGCCCGGTGACTGATATTGTTCTTCACCTCATTCCCCAGTTCGGCAAAAGTCTTGTCGTAGCCCTCGGGCACAAAGATAGGATCATAGCCGAAGCCTTTCTCTCCTCGCTTTTCTTCGATGATTGTGCCATTGACAATACCTTCGAACTGGTACTCTTTGCCTTCTAAAACAAGGGCAATGACCGAGCGGAAGCGGGCTTTACGATTAGAAACACCCTGCATCTCCTGCAACAATTTCTCCATATTTGCCTGCGCATCGTGCCCGTCTCCGGCATAGCGAGCCGAATATACACCCGGAGCGCCATCCAATGCCTCCACCTCTAAACCCGTGTCGTCGCCGAAACAGTCGTAGTCATAATTATCTTTGATATACCTCACCTTGATAAAAGCATTTTCTTCCAAGGTCGTTCCGGTTTCGGCAATATCTTCCTCACAAGCTATATCCTTCAGGCTGAGAATATCTATGGTATTTTTTACGATTTCGCTTACTTCTTCTAATTTATGCGCATTATTGGTCGCAAAAACGAGCTTTCGTTTCATTCCTTCGGTAAATTATTATAAGTTTCGAGTGCTTTCTCCAATACGGTCAGAGCATTCGCTAAATCTTCTTTATTGAGCACATACGCCAGACGGACTTCGTTCTTTCCAAGCCCCGGAGTGGTATAGAAGCCGGACGCCGGAGCCATAAAGACGGTCTGTCCCTCGTATTCGAAATCGGACAAACACCACGCACAAAACTTATCGGCATCATCTACCGGAAGCCGCGCGACAGTATAAAATGCCCCCATAGGGATAGGCGAATATACGCCGGGGATGCGGTTTAGCCTGTCGATAAGGAATTTGCGGCGCTCTACGTATTCGTCATACATGTCGCGCATATAATCGAGGTCGGCATCCAACGACGCTTCGGCAGCAATCTGCCCGATAAGCGGAGGGCTCAGGCGTGCCTGACAGAACTTCATCAACGTTTTGCGCAATTCTTTATTCTTCGTTATCAAAGCCCCTATCCGTATGCCACATTCGCTGTAACGCTTCGATACCGAATCTATCAGCACCACATTCTCTTCGATGCCTACCAGATGGCAAGCCGAAATATAAGGCGAGCCGGTATAGATAAATTCGCGGTAAACTTCATCCGAAAACAGGTATAAATCGTATTTCTGCACCAGATGCTTGATTTGATTCATCTCGGCGCGCGAATAGAGATAACCCGTCGGGTTGTTAGGGTTGCAAATCATAATGCCTTTTGTGCGCTTGTTTATCAGCTCCTCGAACTTCTCGACAGGAGGCAACGAAAAACCTTCTTCGATAGACGACGACACCGTGCGGATAATAGCTCCTGCCGAGATAGCAAAAGCCATATAATTGGCATATGCCGGTTCGGGAACGATTATCTCGTCGCCCGGATTGAGACAGGCAAGGAACGCAAACAAAACAGCTTCCGAGCCGCCTGTAGTAATGATGATATCATCCGCCGAGACATTGATATTGAATTTGGCATAATAGCTTACCAGCTTCTCGCGATAGGAACGGTAGCCGTCGCTGGGACTATATTCCAAAATTTTACGGTCGATATTCCGGATGGCGTCGAGCGCCGCCTCGGGAGTAGGCAAATCGGGCTGGCCGATATTGAGATGATATACTTTCAGTCCTCTTGCCTTTGCCGAGTCTGACAAGGGTGCCAGTTTCCTGATGGGCGAACTGGGCATTTCTATTCCTCTATCCGAAATATTAGGCATAATGTTCAGATTTGAATCGTTATTTTTACAATTAGGCACAAATATACAAAAAACAACAGCCTATATGGCATCCATACACAAAAAATAATACCGGAACGCTATGTCCGGTATCTTTCTCATTATCTGAATTTAGTTAGTGTTCTCCTCAAGGGAGATATTGGTAGAATTTTTCTTTGTCTTTCAACTTGTTTTTTTAACTAATTATTTCCACTTGTTATAAATTCACTATGCAAATATATAAACAAATTCAGAAAAACAGCCTTTTTGTTACAGAAATAAACACCTGATATATAATAAATATCTCTTTCCTATTATTATAAATGTTTTCTATCTATCCTGTTTCAATCTATCAGCCATCGCCTTACCCAATTGCAGGCATTGCTTGTAGTTGTCGTGCGTCATCGACTGTTTCACTTCCACCGGCTCGCCGATTACTTCGAATTTCACATCCTCGGCAAATTGAGCTAAACGTTTCACGGCAGCCCCTGCCCATGTGAACGAACCGAAATAACCGAAATAGCGGTTTTTCATATCGCGGCTCTCTATCTTCGAAAGCAGGTACTCGACTTCGGGATATAACTTATTATTATAAGTAGGCGACCCGACTATCAATCCACGGTATTTAAATATATCGCGCAGGATATACGAATGCGAACGCTTCGATACATTGTGAAGGATAACCTCCCTGATTCCCTGCTGAGCCAGTTCGTATGCTACGGTTTCGGCCATTTGCTCCGTATGCCCGTACATACTTCCGTAAGCGATAACTACGCCTTCGTCGCCTTCATATTTGCTCAACTTGTCATAAATAGAAACGACCTTCTGTATCTGATCGGGCAATGTCCACGTAGGGCCATGCGTAGAACAGATATATTTTATATCCAGATTCGCTAATTTCCTGAGAGCAGCCTGAACGGGCGAACCGAACTTCCCGACTACATTCGAATAGTAGCGTATCATCTCATCATAATAACGTTCCGGGTGCAACTGGGCATCGGTTATGCCTCCATCGATTGTACCGAATGTACCGAAAGCGTCGCCGGAAAACAGTATTTTATCCGTCGTGTCGTAAGTCATCATCGTCTCGGGCCAATGCACCATCGGCGTAAGATAAAAGACCAGCTTATGCTTGCCCAGAGAAAGTTCTTCTCCGTCAGCGATGACCTTCACCCTGTCCGTGATACCATAGAAACCCTGTACCATATCGGCAGTACGCTTGTTCCCTACAATCTCTACATTCGGGTAGCGGCTGCGCAACAAGCCGAGCGAGCCGGAGTGATCAGGCTCCATATGATTGATAATGACATAATCGAGCGGTTTGCCATCCAATGCTGTTTCCAGCTTTTGGAGGAACACATCCGAGTAGCATATATCGACCGTATCGAACAAGACGGTTTTTTCATCCTTCAACACATACGAATTATAAGAAACCCCTTTGGGCAAAGGCCAGAGATTTTCAAACAATTCCTTCGTGCGGTCATTCACACCGACGTAAAACAAGTCTTCTTTTATTTTAATTGGCTCTAACATAACGAATTTTGATTTATTTTTTCTTTACAGTGATCGGTGCTTCTTTTACAGGCGGTTTGCGCAAAGCATTCCAGACAAGCCATATGCCCCATATAACAAACGGCAGGCTGAGAAGCTGTCCCATATCTATGCCGATAGCCTGACGCATATCCAACTCAAATCCTGCCTGAACATGCTTGAGAAATTCGATAAGGAAACGCGACAAGAATATCCCTATCAGCGACACACCCAGAATAAGCCCTTGACGCTCGTAGGCATGCTTTTTCCAGTACAGGAACATCCCGATGGCAAATACCGTCAGATATGCCAGCACTTCGTATAGCTGCGTAGGATGAGAAGGTGGCGTAAAAACAGGATCTACCCCCGTCCTCAGCACCTCGTCTATATTGGCAATGAAGCGGAAACCCCACGGCAAATCCGTCGGCCCGCCATATATCTCATGATTGAACAGGTTGCCCAAACGTATGCACGTAGCACCGAGCGCAACCCCTACCACCAAACGGTCGAGTGCCCAAATCATGCTTTTCTTCGTTATCCTGCGCGAGTATAGCCAGATAGCCACTACCATACCGATAGCACCTCCGTGACTCGCCAAGCCGCCTTCCCAGATAGCCAATATCTCCAACGGATGCGAGAGGTAATAGCCGGGCGCATAAAAAAGGCAATGCCCCAGACGCGCTCCTATTATCAGTCCGATAGCCACCCAAAGGAATAATTTTTCGAACCATGCCTCCGGCAACTTTTCGTGCTTATACATTCTTGACACTATCCAGGCGGTAGTCATAAGGGCAGACGCCCATAGCAATCCGTACCATCGTATAGGATGCCCGAAGATTCTGAAAATCTCAGGGTCTACAGTCCATGTTATTGATGAGAGCATATTTTTTTATGTTTTATATACTGATTTTACAAAACGAATGAGAAGCAAAGATATAAAATCCTACCGTAATCGGATTTTCCTCACGGACAAATTATTAATAAAGCCTCCGCAACCAAACCGGCAGGGCAGACAAACATCTGATATCCCGTATTTAATGCGGGAACACTAAGAAATGTAAAAAACTATTAAAAGATTAAACGGATGCTATAATTATTTGTTCAATTTTGTACATATTTCCAGTTAATTTTTAATATCTTTACTAAGAGAAGATAAAAGACTGATAATGTTCGAGTACTATTTATCCTATATTAACTTGAGTCTACCATTCATTAACATAGTGACATTATGCTATATAAAAACACGAAAAAGGATACATACCTGAAATTCGACAAAAACCGAATGACCAATCTGGAGTATTCGCTCGAAAGGGAAATCCTGCGGACAAACCGGCGGGGAGCGTATCATTGTACAACTTTGGTGGAGTGTAATACAAGAAAGCAACACGGATTGTTGGTTATTCCCGTACCCCGGCTCGACGATTCGAACCATGTGCTGCTATCTTCGCTGGACGAAACAGTGATACAGCACGGAGCCGAGTTCAATCTCGGAATACATAAATATGACGGTGATAATTATAGTCCGCGCGGACACAAATACATCAGGGAGTTCGATTGCGACTCGCTCCCGAAAACAATATACCGCGTAGGAGGTGTTGTGTTGTCGAAAGAGAAAATGTTCTCTCTGACAAACAATACGATATTCATCCGTTACACCCTGCTCGATGCACATTCGCCGACGATTATTCGTTTCCGCCCGTTTCTGGCATTCAGGGAAATAAATGAATTAACCTCCGAAAACAGCGTAGCCAATCATGGCTACAAGGAGGAAGACAACGGCATCAGTATGTGCATGTACACCGGTTATCCGAACCTGTATATGCAATTAAACAAGAAAGCCGAATTTATTTTCGAGCCGTATTGGAATAAAGGCATCGAGTACCTGCACGACCAGCGCGAAGGATTGCCCTACAAAGAAGACTTATACGTCCCCGGATATTTTGAAGTGCCTATTAAAAAAGGTGAATCAATCATCTTCTCGGCAAGCGATACGCAAATAAAACCCGAAGAATTAGAGCCACGGTTCGAGAACGGTATAAAAATACGCACCCCGCGCTCATCGTTCTACAATTGCTTGAAGAACTCGGGTAATCAGTTCTATTTCCGCCCTTCCGGCGACGAACTCTATCTGCTTAACGGCTATCCGTGGGGAAAGGTAACTGCCCGTTCGCAATTTATGTCCCTCCCGGGGCTTACCCTATGCATCGGGAATAAAGAAGCCTTCGAAGAGATTATGGATACAGCTATCCCTTCCATCAGGAACCTGATAAGCGGAAAACCTGTAACCGGCTTCCTCAAAGACTTAGACGGCATAGACGTTCTGCTATGGGTAATAAAAGCGCTGAAACGTTATCAGCAGACAGATAACGAAGCATTCTACCGGAAATATACGGATTTAGTCATCGATATTATCCAGTTCCTGATAAGCGGGAAACATCCGAAACTAATCGTTCAACGCGACGGATTGCTATCGACCAAGGAAGGTATACAGCAAACCATCTACGCAGGCGGAACGGAATGGAACGGAGAGCCTGTAATGAGCCGCCACGGCTGTCTGGTTGAAGTAAACGCCTTCTGGCACGATGCCTTGATGTTCGCACAGGATATTGCCGAAATTCAACGAAACGAGCCGCTCCTGCTCGAAATGAAGAAACTCAGCGAGAAGGTAAAAAGGAACTTCATAGAGACATTCGTCAATGATGCCGGATATTTATACGACTTTGTGGATGGCAACTATGTGGACTGGAATGTCCGCCCGAGTATGTTGTTTGCCGTATCCACCGACTACCCGCTGCTCGAGAAACGGTTGTCCAAATCCATTATGGACATCATAACCAAAGAACTACTGACAAGCAAAGGCATACGAACGCTAAGCCCCAAAGGCGCAGGATTCAAGCCCCGCTACGAAGGAAGCTTCTACGAGCGCGAGTATAGCAAATACAACGGAGGAGCTTATCCGTTCTTCCTCGGAGCATACGTCGACGCCTATATCCGGGTTTTCCAGCGAAGCGGCTATGCCTTCCTCGACCGTTTGCTCATCGGCATCGAAGAAGAAATGGCAAACGATTGCATCGGTTCCATTTCCGAAGTCTACGATGGCAGCTTGCCATACAGAGGGCACGGCATGGTTTCGTACGCCGTCAATGTGGCGGGTGTATTGTATGCCCTGGCCACGCAGGAAGCAGTAAATAAAGAATATGTATAACGCTCAAAAAAGCATCATAAGATATGAAAGCATTAATGTTCGGCTGGGAATTTCCGCCCCACATACTGGGAGGGCTGGGTACGGCCAGCTATGGGCTGACAAGGGGCATGGCCATGCAACCCGACATGGATATCACTTTTGTCATACCCAAACCATGGGGCGACGAAGACCAGAGCTTCCTGAAAATACTGGGAGCATGCAACACCCCTGTCGCATGGCGTGACGTATCGATGGAATATGTTTCGGAACGACTGTCTAAATATATGAACCCGCAGGAATATTTCGACCTCAGGTCGAATATATATGCTGATTTCAACTATATCGGGACAAACGATTTGGGATGTATCGGATTTTCGGGACGTTATCCCGAGAATCTATTGCAGGAAATCAATAACTACTCCATCGTGGCCGGCGTAATCGCCCGCACCTATCAGTTCGACATCATCCACTCGCACGACTGGCTGACCTATCCGGCAGGCATCCATGCTAAAAAGATATTAGGCAAACCGCTGGTTATCCACGTTCACGCTACCGATTTCGACCGCAGCCGCGGCAATGTAAATCCCGATGTGTACCGCATCGAAAAAGACGGGATGGACAATGCCGACCATATTATCTGCGTAAGCAACCTCACGCGCAATACGGTGATAACAAAATATCATCAGGACCCGTCTAAAGTTTCGACCGTACACAATGCCGTCGAGCCGCTAAGTCCCGAGATAGAAGCCATCAAACCGGAACGCGGGCTGAAAGACAAAGTCGTGACCTTCTTGGGACGCATTACGATGCAGAAAGGCCCCGAATATTTTGTCGAAGCCGCCCAGCGGGTTCTCGAGAGATCGAAAAATGTCCGTTTCGTTATGGCCGGAAGCGGCGATATGATGGAGCAAATGATATATTTAGCCGCCGAAAAAGGTATTTCCGACCGCTTCCATTTTACCGGCTTCCTCAAAGGGAAACAGGTGTACGAGATGCTGAAACGAAGCGATGTATATGTGATGCCGTCGGTATCGGAACCGTTTGGTATATCCCCGCTCGAAGCGATGCAATGCGGCATTCCTACTATTATTTCCAAACAATCGGGCTGTGCCGAGATTCTCGACAGAGCCATAAAGGTCGATTTCTGGGACGTGGAAGGGATGGCTGACGCTATCTACTCCATTTGCCAACGTCCTGCAATGGCTGACTTCCTCAGCATCGAAGGAAAGAAGGAAGTCGACGAAATCAAGTGGGAATATGCCGGACAAAAAGTAAGAAACATTTATAATAACCTATTGTAAATCACTATATCATGAAGACTATTTGCTTCTATTTCCAGATACATCAGCCGTATCGTTTGAAACGCTATCGTTTTTTCAATATCGGTTCAGACCATTATTATTACGACGACTTTGCCAACGAAGACTTTATCCAGCAAATTGCGGAGCTATCATTTATTCCGGCAAACAGAACGTTGCTGAATATGATAAATGAGCACAAAGGCAAGTTTAAGTTTGCTATCTCGATATCGGGTACTGCGCTGGAACAATTGGAGATATTCTCGCCCGAAGTAATAGACGGCCTGAAATTGCTGGCTGAAACAGGGTGCGTCGAATTTCTCGGCGAAACGCATGCTCATTCGCTTGCCTCGCTGATAGACCCGATAGAATTTAAGAATCAGGTAAAGAACCATTCGGAAAGAATAGAAACATTGTTTGGCGTGAAACCGCAGGTTTTCCGCAATTCCGAGCTAATCTATTCGGACGATATAGCCATGATGGTGCACGACCTCGGCTTCAAGGCAATGATAACAGAAGGAGCCAAACATATCTTAGGATGGAAAAGCCCGAATTATCTGTATCATTCGGCTGTACAACCCAAACTGAAACTCTTATTACGTAATATCGGTTTGAGTGAAGCTATTTCGACTCATTTTTCCGATTACAACTGGAACGAATATCCGCTTACGGCAGACAAGCTGCTCAACTGGATTTCGTCCACGCCGAAGGAAGAGCAGGTTATCAATCTCTTTATGAATTATGAGACATTGGGTAATTTCCACAAGAAAAGTTCGGGTATATTCCAGTTTATGGAGGCTCTCCCTCGTTTAGCTGCCAAACAGAATATCACCTTTGCAACGCCTTCGGAAATATCGAAAACATTCAAGCCTGTCGACAAAATATCGGCGCCATATCCTATTTCGTGGGTAGGCGAAGAGAAAGACACCTCTCCGTGGTTAGGTAACATCCTCCAACAAGAGGCTTTCAATAAATTATACGACCTTTCGGAGCGGGTGAATATGAGCCAGTTGAGACGTTTGAAACAAGACTGGTACTATCTGCAATCGAGCGACCATTTCTATTATATGGGAACGAAAACGGCTTTGCCGTTCAGCCCTTTCCCATCGCCATACGAAGCATTCAATACCTATATGAATGTACTCAGCGATTTCGAGGAACTGGTACAATCCGAATATCCGAGCTCGATAGAAAATGAGGAGCTGAACTCTCTGCTTCAAACGATATTGAATCAGGCTGATGAAATAACCCGCTTGGAAGAAGAAGTCAATCAACTGAAAGACAAAGGAAAAAAGCCTGTAGCGGTGAAGAAAGAAGAAAAGGCAGAAGAGCCAAAACCTTCGAAAACCCCAGCTAAAAAGACGAAGAAAGCAAAGGCTTAAATAACAAACAGATAGAAGAGACAGGATAGCAGGCAGTTATCCTGTTTTTTTATTCGTCGAGGTATTCCTGTCCATCCTGCAAACTAAGCCACCCCTGTCGCCCCGAGGCAGCAACGGTAACACGCAAAAAGTGTCCTGTCGGATGATCGTCCACCCAACTATAGCGAAGTTTCTTCATCTGCGGGTAGAGACCAATCAGACCATCTTTGTATAAAAAGAGCCCGGAATAGGAGTCGCTACCTAAATAGAAATGAGGGGGAAAGTGCTCTATTTTGTCCAATATAGGAGGGAATTGTTCTGTATAACAAAGAGTTTCCTTGGCGAAACAAGTGCTATCGATTGTCACAATTCCCAATTTACCGTCCTTCTCAGCAATAAGTGGCATACAGTCCAAACTACTGTGCATAGTGCTTTCTTCGACGTAAAAATAGGATACCTCCGCGTCATTGTAAACATTATCATACACTGCCTTTTCGATTTGATATTCGAATTGTTGTATCTCCTCGGATTCATCAATTACACAGCCAAATAAATCAAGCTTTTTACCCCTACTGACCAATAGTTTACGCCCATTATCTTCAATTGTATATCGCGTTTGGGGCAGATAACCGAAAATATCTTCCTCCCATGGGATAACATCAGCAAACCCAACGACCTTTCCATCTTTTATCCAACAATGCTCATTGCCGACGATAGCTTCCAGTATATTAGCCGAAAAAGTGTAGTCGTTCAGATAAACAGCCCGTAGATTATCGATGGGAAACGGTTTGAGTTGTTGATTGTAAATAGTCAGCCGGTTATTCTTGGATGCGATAACATATAAGCTTCCTATTCTTACAGTATCATAATTCTGCGGTAATACACTCTGATTAAACCTGTTATGCAGTTCACAACCAGTTTCGGTTTTCACAACTTTATATTTCGGTTTTTTCCTGAAGAGATACGAACTTTGAGCATTATCGAGGTCTCTCGCTTTCAACTTCCGTGCTTTGCCATACCATTGTATTTTCTCGCTTCCATAGCTATACGGCGGAGCAACTAACAGGCGTCCTTTCACAGGAATAATATATGCTCCTTCGTCCAATAGTTTGATAATATATTTATCTCCCAGTTTCAGATAGCAATAGCCCGATATTTTCACCCCACTCAATAGCCATTTAGTTTTTCTATCTTCCCTCCAATAGTCCAATATAGCAAAGTGGTCTTTATTGAGTTTCAACAATTCCAGACGGGTATTTTCATCTTCATAAATAAGATATTTTTTATTTACAAACCGCTTTTCGAATTGTTCGGGAGATAGCTTATTAATATTTTTCGTGTATACAGGATACTCTATATCAAGCTCATCCTCATATGTTTCGCGATAATCGACCTCCCAGTCATAGCCATTTCTCGAATCGACATTCCATTTGAAATCTAACTCGACTTCATCATACGTGTCATCGCTCTTATAATAGAATTTATTTATCGAGGGGTCTATCACATCTACAGGACCGGCATCAAGAACAACCTGCGCCAAAGCCGGAGCAAGAAAAAAGAAGAAAAGCAGAAACAAAACAGGTATTCGTTTCATAGCATTAAGGTATTGATATTTAGACAAAAGGACTAATCCTCGCCAACCAGCATCGAATCGCGATAGCCAAGGAAGTAAAGCACCCCATCCAACCCTACGGTAGAGAGGGATTGCTTGGCATTTTCCTTCACCTTCGGCTTAGCATGGAAAGCGATTCCCAACCCTGCTATTTCGAGCATAGGCAGGTCGTTTGCCCCATCGCCCACAGCAGCCGTCTGGCGGATATCGACCTTTTCCATTTGTGCTAACAAGCGTAATAATTCAGCTTTGCGCTTTCCATCGACAATATCGCCGACATATTTTCCGGTCAGTTTGCCATTTACTATTTCGAGTTCGTTGGCATATACATAATCGAACCCGTATTTATCTTTCAGGTAATTACCAAAATAGGTAAATCCACCCGATAGGATAGCAATCTTACAGCCACTCTTTTTCAGGATGCGGATAAGGCGTGTCATCCCTTCGGTGATAGGCAGATTTTCAGCGATTTCCTTCATCACCGATTCATCCAGCCCCTTGAGTAGGCTAACACGTTTCTTGAAGCTTTCGGAGAAATCTATCTCTCCACGCATAGCCGACTCGGTAATGGCTTTTACCTCATCCCCTACTCCGGCACGCATAGCCAGTTCGTCTATCACTTCGGTCTGTATCAGCGTAGAATCCATATCGAAGCAGACAAGGCGGCGCATACGGCGATACATGCTTTCTTCCTGAAAAGCAATATCTATCCCCTGCTTATCAGCCAATTGCATAAACTCGCCTTTCAGGTCGACTTCATTTTCGACGCAGCCTCTGATAGACAGTTCTATACACGAACGGCTCGGACGCTCACATTCCTCCAACGGAACGCGTCCTGTCAAACGTGTTATCTTTTCAATATTGAGTTTATATTTTTGTGCAATATTGGCAACAGATGAAATTTGTTCGGGAGTAAGCTTCCGCCCCAACATGGTCACAATATAACGGTTCTTTTTCCCTTGCAATGTCACCCATCGGTTATAGCGGTCTTTACCTATCGGCGAGAAGCGCACCATAACACCGATTTCGGTCGCTTTGAAAAGCAAATCTTTGATAACGTCTCCCGAATTATTGGCTTCGAACATGATAGCCAACGAGAGGGAATGATGAATATTAGACTGTCCGATGTCCAAAATATTGGCATTATGTTCAGCCAAAACTGCCGTCAAGGCAGCCGTTACTCCGGGCTTATCCTCGCCCGATATATTTACCAAAATAATTTCAGATTGCTTCTCCATTCTATGTGGATATTATTCCGCCGACCGGAGCAAAGAAGACTCCGCATCAGCTACTTTTTTGAAATTAAACTCGTCGATAAGTTGCTGTTTCAGCAAGTCGATTCTATCATTGCATAGATTGCCGATACTTCCTTCGTGCGTATGATGCACCATTTTATCATGCTCGAATTTACCTGCCTCAATGTCCAGACCAACTTTTTTATAAGCGTCGCGGAAAGGCATGCCTTCGAGCACAAGACGGTTTACTTCCTCTACACTAAAGATATAGAGATACTTATCGTCTTCGAGTATATTTTTGTTTATTTCTATTTCGGCCATCATGCGGTCAACCATCACCAGACAGTCGTTGATTTCTTCGAATGAAGGGATAAAGACTTCTTTGGTGATTTGCAAGTCGCGGAAATAGCCTGACGGCAGATTATTGGTTATCAGCGTTATTTCGTACGGCAAACCTTGCAGTTTATTGCATTTGGCACGCGTCAATTCGAATACATCCGGATTCTTTTTGTGCGGCATAATGCTCGAGCCGGTCGTATATTCATCGGACAATTTGATAAAGCCGAAATTCTGGCTATTGTACAGGCTGACATCGTACGACAATTTGGATAATGTAGCAGCAATTCCGGCAATAGCCGTCGAAACGATTCGTTCCATCTTGCCACGCCCCATTTGTGCGTATACGACGTTGTAATTCATCGTATCGAAACCGAGCAAGTCGGTGGTCATCTGCCTGTTAAGCGGGAAAGAAGATCCATATCCGGCCGCTGAACCTAACGGGTTGCGGTTGCATATACGATAGGCTGCCAATAGCATCTGAAGGTCATCGACCAGGCTTTCGGCATACGCGCCGAACCACAGCCCGAAAGAGGAAGGCATAGCAATCTGCAAATGCGTATATCCGGGCATGAGGTATGATTTATATTTCTCGCTTTGAGCCAACAGTGTATCTATCAAACGTGTTACCGACTCTGTCAGGAGGTGAATCTGATCGCGTGTAAAAAGTTTCAGGTCAAGTAATACCTGATCATTTCGGGAGCGTCCGCTGTGTATTTTCTTGCCGATGTCACCCAATTTGCGGGTAAGCATTAATTCTACCTGCGAGTGGACATCTTCGATGCCGTCTTCTATAACGAACTTTCCGTCGACTGCTATCTGATAAATGCTTTTTAACTCCTGCAACAAAACGGTCAATTCCTCCGCTGTCAGCAGCCCAATGGATTGCAGCATAGTTATATGCGCCATAGAGCCCAAAACATCGTAAGGAGCGAGGTATATATCCAAATCGCGGTCGCGACCGATAGTGTATGTTTCTACATCCTTATTTACACGAACGTTCTTTTCCCAAAGCTTCATTCTTTTCCGCGATTTATTAATTCGCCATAAGGTAATTGCGCCAATGTATCGGCAACCTTGTCCAGACCTTGCTGTAATGGCTTCGAAACCATTGGTTTGATAAAAGGATTCAAATCGGCTTTCAACGTCAATTTCATTTTCGTATCTGCCTCACCTTTCGAGACTAACTGTATCCACATCGTCAATGTAAAAGGCAATTGCTCCGATTCGAACTTAATCGTTTTACTCGGTTCTCTCTCAACGACATTGAATTTCACTTTGCCTACAGGATCTACGGTAATCGTTACAGAATCCTTGTCAAAAGAAAACTCTTTGATTTTATCTTCCGGAATGCGGTCTCTCACCAATTCCAGATTATTCAAATCAGAGAGTATAGTATATACATCCGCATCATTGTGCAGGATTGTCTTTATATCACTTACAAATTCAGCCATAGTTTTCAGTTATACCATCCATTTATCCGGCGCTTTCCGCCACTCTTGCAATGTTTCGAGATCTTCTTCTGCAATATAGTCGGTGCGAAGCGCTTCTTCGAGGATAGCATCGTAGTTTGTCAACGTAATAAGCTCCACATTCGCTTTTTTGAAGTTTTCGGTTGCTACGGGAAATCCATATGTGAAATTCGCCACCATACCAATCACTTCCGAGCCATCGCGACGTACTGCTTCCACAGCCTTCAAGCTGCTTGAACCGGTAGAGATAAGGTCTTCTACTACCACCACCTTGCTATCCGGCTTCAATTCGCCCTCAATCAGGTTCTCTAAACCATGGTCTTTAGGGGTAGAGCGGATATAAACAAAAGGTAATCCTAACGCTTCGGCCACGATAGCACCCGGAGCAATAGCTCCTGTTGCCACACCAGCAATAGCGTCTACCTCGGGGAAGTTCTCAAGGATAAGGCGGCTAAGTTCGATTTTTACAAAAGTACGTATTCTCGGGTAAGATATTATCTTACGGTTATCACAATAGATCGGCGCTTTCCATCCCGAAGCCCATGTAAAGGGGTTGGATGGTTGCAATTTAACGGCTCTGATACTCAACAATCGTTCAGCTGTTATTTTTTCCAGGTTTTTCATTTTTCCAGTGTCAAAAAGTAAATGAATAGATTAAAGTGCAAATATAGGCAATAATGAAAGATGAAGGAAGTATTTCCTAAAAAGAGTTACCTAAAAAAGCAAGGGGGATAGCTTTTGTATAGCAATCCCCCTGTATAGAATGTCGTATTGGTGAGATTATAGACGAAACCCCTAAAAACAGGATTTGAGAGCTCCGATCCCTTTGTAATCCACTGTGTCGAAGACATACCCGGAGGTTGTGGCCCGCCATTAGAACCGAACGCTTGTCTCGGTATTTTTATTAATTGATGAGTTTCCCAATCGACCAATACGACAACATTTCAAAGTCCTTTTGTTATTCAAATATAGCAAACTATTCGACCTTCGCCAAATAAAAACGGTATATTTTTATCTTTTGTGGTAATTGGTCGTACATCTACAAGTAGAACAGCCATATCCTGCTTTTTGTTTTCTCTTATCAAAGAAAAACTTATAAATGTTACGGGACAATATAAATAACACTGCCAATCCAATTATCGCTACTATTATTTCTTGCCAATTCATACTTCAAAGATACGTAATTCGTATTACACCGAAGTACCAAGAGGGTTAAAAAAAGAAAACGGTATCCTTAATGAGGATACCGTTTTTATTTAGAGTCAGGATCGAATACGTTACGGCAGTACTATTTTGAAAGCACCGTTAGTATTGGCTGTAAAGAAGTTTGCATTATACGCTGGAAGCTGAGATAGAAGCTTATTAGCTGGGAATGTTATAACTCCACCACTCAAAGTCCCACACATTCCAGCCGATTTTGCTTGGTCTAAAGTCCAACCTTGAGCTAACCGTAATCCAGCTAAACTATATACATAGAAAGCACCTTCTCTCCATGCTAATCCTGTATTTTGCAATTCGATATAAACTCCTTGAGGATCTACTGCATTTATCTCCATATAGTAATTCTTACTAGTATCCCAATCTCCCGGATCGTTATATGGATAAGCTGCTCCATATGGATATACAAGACGGTATAATCCCGGTTTTGCAACATTTTCTTCAATAGGTATCTGATATGATACAATTGGTGCGCCATACAGAGAAGTAAGGAAGTCTTCAGTGTATGTAGCCATACCCAATGGCAACCACATAATCCCTGCTTCAAATAGATACTCTGTATAGCCATTCTGTGCATATGCGAATGCATAATCATCATCTATAGATATAGAAACCTGATTATAAACGCCATAAATGATATCTGCAGGATTATAAGTGATTGTTATTGTCGCAACATTACTACCCGCCGTAAAACTCACAGCCTCCGGAATATTGAATATTCCAGATGTATCGGAAGATACTAATGGCACAGTTATAGCCTCTGTAGAGTTAATACGTGATATTTGTATATTAATAGAAGGCGATGTCGTAGATAGTATTAGCGGTTCTGTTGGGAACGGTGATGCAAAATAGGCTACCTGAGAGTCAGTAGGAATCTTGGGAGCTTTATAGCTTGCTTCCTCTTCCGAACAAGCAGCAAATCCTATCGATATACAAAGCACTAAAAGGATTGCATATATTTTATTTATTGATTTCATATTCATTATATTTAATTGTATTAATCAAATTATTGCCATGGAACGTATAAATCACTTGGATCTGGATTTTCATAACCGACCAATGCCGAATTGTTATTTTTTTCAGTCAAGACAATACAGAAATTCATCCATGCAGGACGAGTAGTTGTATTAAAACGACATACTTCAGAATGATTTGTCCCCGTATAACCGCGATTTACAGACAGATTTAAACGCTTGTAATCAAAAAAGTTAAGCCCTTCTCCCCATAATTCAATTCGTTTCTGGAATATAATTTCCTGTATTACATCATCTTGCGTACCTGCTGTACAAGTGTACGTTACATAACGATATGTTTGCATAAAGGTTTCCAACAAAGCTTTACCTTGACCTGCAGCTACATGTTCAGCAGCTTCAGCTTCTATAAAGTACATTTCTTCAATACGCATCAATGGATATGAGCAAGAGGATCCCACAGAAAACTCTTTTGTATTACCAGCACCCGGACGGAATTTCGTAGAGGCGTATGTTGGCAAATTCGTCGCAGCCCAAGTAGGGTCAATATATACATTCTGCCCATCCAGAGCACTACCTGCCGGAGCTTTCCATGAAAGTTTACGGAAGTCATCATTCGATATTCGAGAATACGTTCTTGCATCAATCATATAAAAAGGTCCTGCAGAGGCATATCCATAGAGCGCTTCATTAGAAGCCCAAGATGTCCAATTAGAAATACCTCTTTTTACAGCTAAATCTTCTTTCTGCAAAGAGGACCCCCACATCCAGGATCCTATTGAAATATCATTAAACCCATTTGTTGCACTCATCCATTGTGCCTTTGTTGTAGGAGTATACAGACCTGTATCTATTGCTTTACGAGCATACAACTTTGCATTAGGATAGTCTTCGACCCACATATACAAACGAGCTTTCAAGCCATAAATGACGCTCAAGTCAGGTAAAGTTTTTGAAAGACGAGGTGTGAAGTGTTGAATATAATCTTCTGCTTTATCTAAATCCGAAAGAATAAATTCATACATCTGCTGACGAGGCACACGAGGATTATTACGTGCTTCAGCTTCACCCATAGTCTCAGTCACAATAGGAACAGTAAGGTTCAGAATATCGTTTCCTGCAGCATTAGGCGAGGTTGTTCTATCATTAGGCAGGAATTCAAACATTTGCGCCATATCCAAATACAAGAAAGCCCTAAAAGCATGACCTACACCTAAATAGCCCAATTGCGTTTCTGATGCTGATGTAGGATCGATAGCTCCAATCATATTATTAGAGGTCAATACAAATTTCCAATAATAATTCCATATATATTGAGTCGAAGCACGACCATCATCCAAATATTGATTATTTTTCCAATTAGTGAATTTATCATAACCACTAGAGGCTACAACAGCTTCTTCGGTCATCACATCCCTGATACGCATCATAGCTGGATAGCCAAGTTCATAATGTGAGCCTGTATTCGTTTCTATTGTATTCGCATACGCAGGCATAGCCCATAATAAAGCCTCTGTAGCCTTATTTGATGAAGCTAACTGATCCTGAGTGGCTCCAGTTGTAGGATGAGTCTCATCAATACAGCCTGTGAATGAGAAAGATACTACACCACAGACAAATAATGTAGCCAATTTTAATATATTCTTCTTCATAATTCAATCAAATTTTGGTTAAAATGTTAGTGTTAAACCTCCCGAAATCGTACGCATAGGAGCATAGTAAGAAGATGTTGCAGAGCCCGTGATACTTTGGCGTGGATCTAATCCTTGTCGTTTAGACCAAACAAAAACATTATCACAAGCCACATATAACCTCAACTTCTCAACACCGACCTTATCACAAAGTATATTTGGTAAAGTATAGCCCGCATTAATATTCTGCAAGCTCAAATAGGAAGCATCAGTCAACCATCGAGATGAGATAGAAGATGTATATTGATCTCCATATTGGAAACGAGGTATTTTAGAAGAGGTATTTTCAGGTGTCCACGATTTCAGTACATCTGCATGAAATGCATTACCTAGTCTATTTGCTGATGGTGGAGACATATATCCTGAATAATCAGAATCATATACCTGTCCTCCTATCTGATAGGAGAAATCTATAGAAAAATCGAAGTCTTTATATGACACACTAGTACCAAATCCTCCATTAACATGAGCCATAGCAGTACCACAGAGATAATTATCAGCCTCTGCATATGCTGTTGTTTTTTCACGTGTTATATTTCCTGAAGCATCTTTCACATCTTTGTAATATAAAGGCTCTCCATTTTCATTCACACCTGCAAATTTACGCAGATAGAATGTATATAAAGAGATTCCCTCTCCAAAGAAATGATTACCACTTGAATAACCTTTTACTCCTTCAGGGGTTATGAGAGTTTTCTTCTCTTTTGGCAGGTAAGTAACTTCATTATCTACATAGGTCAAATTTGCGCGAACGTCCCATGTCCAATCTTTAGTCACAATAGGAGTACCATTCAATTCTATTTCAAATCCAGTATTCCTCATATCCCCAATATTAGCAAGATAAGAAGTATATCCAATAGAAGGTGGAAGTGAGAATATTGATAACATATCAGATGTCTTACGATAAAAATACTCTATGGAACCAGACAAACGTCTGTCAAACAATTCAAAATCAAAACCACTATTAAATGTTCCTGAAGTCTCCCATGTAATATTTTTATTTCCCATACTAACAGGCACCGCTGCCGGATTTCCCGAAGAATTAACAATATTATACGTATTGACATAGCGATAGTCCCCAATCTGGTCATTACCCATCTCTCCATAAGATGCTTTAAACTTCAGCATATCTACCCAATTATATGTAAACCATTTTTCACTGGATATGTTCCACGCACCTGAGAATGACCAAAAATTTCCCCATCGATTATCAGGATGAAAACGAGATGTTGCATCGCGTCGATATGACATTGATCCAAAATATTTATTATCATAACTATATTGGCCACGGAATATATAACCTTCTGTATTGTAATCAGTCGTATATGAAGCAGGAGATCCATCAATAACCGCCCCATTCAATTCATGGTTAGAAGGATCGAACATATTCGTTTTTGAACCTGATAATGTATAATATTTACTCCTATATGCTTCATGCACTAATGTAACATCAACTTGATGTAATCCGAAGCTCTTTCTATAGTCCAATTGTTGCTGAAGATTATACGAACGGGTTCTCCCATGTCCTTTACTAACAATACCTTTCGATTCCGCATATGCTCCATAATATGGATTAGTAACAGTTGTAGAACGCTCTTCGTCTACATTTACATTGTTCTTTGTCGTAAATTTAAAATCTTTCAAAAATCGAATTTCGGCTATTCCTGTTGCATCAAAAGCATTTCCTTCCGAAGTTCTTGTATTCAACAAAGCATCAGATAAAGCATTTGCCTCTGTAAATATAGGGCGCGACAGGCCAGCATTACCTTTATCTCCGTAGTCATACATTTTAATTTCATTACGATCATACATTACATTTCCATTCGCATCACGAATATATAATGGATATATTGGCGCTATACTTGATGCTATGGCAAAAACGTTACCAGAAGAACCAGAAGAACCGTCATTAGCCATACTATTTACCTTATAACGAGCATATGACATATTTCCGGAAACTTTCAACCAAGGCTTCACTTGATAATCGGCTTTTAATCTTCCGACAAAGCGTTCATAACCAGAATTAATAGAAATACCCTCATTATCTAAATACGAAAATGATGAGTAAAAAGTAGATTTATCTGTTCCCGCCGATATACTAACATTATATTCCTGGCGAAGACTGCTTTTATAAGCCGCATCCATCCAATCGTCTGCAGTAAGGTAATATTGCTTTCCATCAGGACCAGTAACTGTATTCCCAAGAGTTGCATATGGGTTCAATTTCCCATTCGCACCTATCAAATATTGTCCTGTCGGTACATTATAAATATTATACCCCAATCCATAATCACTATTATTTGTTAAATTTTGGTTCGCCAAAATATGAGCATTTGCTTCACCATGCCCCAAGCGGTTTATGAAGTAATTCTTCAATGCTCCATAATGAGTTTCGTAGTATTGAGCAGGATCAGTTATCAATTTATAATCTCTCATCCCTTTAGAATTACTACCCCATTTAGTATCGACTGTAACGCGAGCTGATCCAGATTTCCCCTTCTTAGTCGTAACAATAATTACCCCATTCGCGCCACGAGCACCATACAAAGCCGTTGAAGCAGCATCTTTCAGAACAGTCATAGACTCAATATCCTGATTGCTTATAATATTCATATCACCATCATACGGAACACCATCAAGAACAATCAAAGGTGCATTTCCGGCATTGATGGAAGTAATACCCCTAACACGAATTACCGGATTAGAAACACCCGGTTGCCCTGATGCTTGTGTAATCTGAACTCCTGAAACCCTACCAGTTAAACCTGATATCGGATTCGAAGTTTGAAGTTTTCCTATATCATCAGCACCCACAATAGAAGCAGAACCTGTAAACGAAGACTTAGTCGCTGTACCATAAGCCACAACGAAGACTTCCTCGAGCGTTTTAGCATCTTCTGACATCGTTATTTTCATATTTGGAGTAGCCTTACGTTCAATAGCTTTCATCCCAATCAATGAAAATACTAAAGTTTCTTTTCCGGCAGGCATCTCGATAGAAAATGTTCCATCGATATCCGTAGATACTCCCACAGTTGTCCCCTTCACAACAACTGAGGCTCCGATAACTGGTTCACCAGCTCCGTCAACAACTGTTCCGGTGATAGTTTTCGTCTGAGCCGAAATAAATCCTATACTTAAGAATAAGCAGGATAAAATTAACATCACTCTTTTCTTCATACAAACACTACTTATTAATTATTAATAAAACGTTTCTTTCATTTTGTTACATATGGAAAGGCTTTTCCAGACTATATATATACCAGAGAGCAAAAATATACTTTTTTTTGCATAAATACTACATATTTTTGCTAAAAATGTGAATTATTGCAAAATGCAAGCTAATAGGAACGTAAAAATTAAAATTATTATTAACAAAACCAAACAAAGTGTTAAATCACACACTTTCAATAACAAAATGAAAGCAATAGATACGAAACAACTGTAAATCAATCTATTTTAATCAAACAAAAAATCTACATCTTAAACAGTCGGAAAGGTGAAATTGTTTAGATAAGCTATAGTGTTAAGAAATATTCAATATTCAATTATTTGCTTTTTTTATGAATATATATACAGTGTAATTCTATAGTAAACTTCCTATCTGATAAACAGCAAAGGAGAGCACCCAAGCCAAAAGCGTAGTATACATGACACTAAACAAGCCCCATTTCCACGAACCGGACTCTTCTTTGATGGCGGCAACTGTAGCAACACAAGGAAAGTAAATCAACACAAAAAGCAACAAACTGACAACTGTTAACAAAGAGAATGTCTTGCTTCCATCGGGTTGTGTATCGTTCCAGATACGCATCCTCAACGATTCTTCATTCTCTGAATCTCCCGTATATAAAACTCCGAGCGTACTAACAACAACCTCTTTGGCGGCCATTCCCGACAAAAGGCTGACGCTTATCTTCCAGTCGAAACCAAGCGGACGCATAGCCGGCTCTATTGTTTTCCCGATACGCCCGATATAGGAGTTCTCCTGAAGTTGCGCATTATACTGCTCTTCAAGCTCTTTCAACTGCTCCTCTTTTGCCTCCTCATCAATTGCCTTTTCTGCATATTGCTGTTCAACAAGCGTCACCTGATTCTCATAGGTCGTATTCAACAGCTCATTCTGCGGGAAATAGCCCAAGAACCAGATGATGATAGAAGCAATCAGAATAACTCCCCCCATCTTCTTGAGGTATTGCTGGGATTTATCCCACATATGGGTAACAACGGAACGGAGCGTCGGCATACGATATGGAGGCAGTTCCATCACAAAAGGTGTATCTTCACCTTTGAACAGGAACCGCTTGAATAACCGCGCCGATACAACGGCTATCAAAATACCGATACCATACAAGCAAAACAAGGCCAGTCCTGCATAGTCCGGAAAGAATAGCGTAACAAACAACACATACACCGGCAAGCGGGCGCTACAAGACATAAACGGGTTGATAAGCATCGTTATCATACGGCTATTGCGGCTCTCGATGGTGCGGGTAGATAAAATAGCCGGAACATTACATCCAAAGCCCATTATCAAAGGGATAAAGGATTTACCGTGAAGCCCCATTTTGTGCATGACTTTGTCCATAATGAAGGCTGCACGTGCCATATAGCCCGAGTCCTCCATAAAGGAGATAAAGGCGTAGAGTATGACAATATTGGGCAGGAAGACAATCACTCCACCTACTCCACCGATAATACCGTCGACCAGTAAGTCTTTCAACATGCCTTCGGGCATCAGTTCTTTTACAAAACCTCCCAACCACTCAACGCCGCTTTCGATCCACTCCATCGGATAACCTCCCAGCCGGAACGTACATTCGAACATAACCCACATAAAGAGGAAGAACAAAGGGAATCCCCAATATTTATGCGTCATAATGGCATCGATGGCCGTTGTGATATTCGACTTGAAGGTTTTCTCCTTGAAGGTTTCCTTCAACCCTCCGGCAATGAAACCATAGCGGGCATTCGTCAATGCCGATTCGGTATCTTCGTTAAGCGTTTCCTCCGCTTCTTTCAACAGCTCATCCCTGTATAGCAGGATATTATTTCCCCCTGCAAAGGATGAGATATAGGATTCGATATCCTTATCCTTCTCTATCAATTTGACAGAGATATAACGACGGGGAAATATAAAACGCTCTTTCAGTGTCTTCTCTATATGTATATTCAGCTTGCTGATAGCATTTTCGAGCGTATTGCCATAATAGATATGGATATGGCGGACAATAGGCTCTTTATCCTCATATACCCGGATAACAGTATCGAACAATTCATCGATTCCTTCACCCGTCTTGCTCACTGTCGGCACAATAGGGATACCTATCATCTTCGACAGGCTTGCATAATCGAACTGCGCGCCACTGGCTTTCAGCTCGTCATACATATTGAGCGCAATAATAGTCGGAGCCTCAATGTCTATCAATTCAGTCGTCAGATACAGGTTGCGCTCAAGATTGGATGCCGCCACAACATTGATTATAATGTCGGGCTTATCCTCGATCATATATTTACGCACATACAACTCCTCGGGTGTATAAGCCGAAAGCGAGTATGTGCCCGGCAGGTCTACAATGTTTATCGTGTAACCTTTATGCTTAAAGCGGCCTTCTTTCGAGTCGATTGTCACCCCTCCGTAATTGCCGACATGCTCGTGCCCCCCCGAGGAGACGTTGAACAACGATGTCTTTCCCGCATTCGGGTTGCCGACTAAGGCTACTGTAATGGTCTTTTTTCCGTTCTTTTCTTTTGCCGCCTTAGGTACGCAAGGTACATCCTGTTCTTCGTGGATAATCTGCTCTTTCGATTCTTCGTCCTGTTTCGGCTCTACATTCCCGGTCGTATCGGGATAAACAACTTCTATCAATGCTGCTTCGCTGCGGCGCAAGGAGACTTCGTAATCCATCACTTTATACTTAATCGGATCTTTGAGAGGTGCATTCAGGATAACCTTGATGCTTTTCCCCTTTATAAAACCCATCTCAAGAATACGTTTGCGGAATGCTCCACTCCCGTTTACTTTTACGATGATTCCTTTTTCTCCTGTTTTTAGTTCCGAAAGAAGCATAATAGTGATTTTGCAATAGAAATTGGCTACAAAGATGGGATTTTTTTACCAAATATCCATTACAAAAACAATATTATTTAGAATCATTATAAAGAACTCTCTGCAATCCGCCAACCTGTACAGTTGTCAAGTTATACAAAAAACTTACTCCGCTGATTATCAACTGAAATTTAGTTAAAACTTGACACACTTGACATATATTACGCGATACAGTGTTTTTTCGCCCCCTCCCACCTCCCCCACGAGGGGAGGCTGCTCTATAGATAAAACTTTCTTTCACACTTACTGACAATTAACAATCAGCGATCGAGGAGCGTAGGCGACTCAAAAAGTCCCTCTCCGATTGGAGAGGGATATAGGGTGAGGTGCATTTCTCCCCGTATAGATAAATCTTCCGGGAGAAGATGCAACTATATGGCAGGTATTTTGTTTAAATAGTAAACAGGCCTATAAACTAAAAAATGCCATATGCTATGAGTGGAAGAAGAGAAGAACTGGAAAAGGAATTGGAACTTGCCAAGAAAAGAATAGACGAAGCGCCTAAAGACACGCCGCATGCGTTGATAGAGGCATGGACAAAGGAACTCGACAGTATATCGTTCGAGTTGAATAATCTCTACGACGACGAAGAGAATGATTAAAAGCAACTGATTTTCAGGATATTATTGTATATCCGGCAATCTATTTTACCATCAGGTTAAAAGCTCCGAAAGAGTTGCCGGATTCTTTAAACTCGGGAAAATCATCTATCGAAACGATCTTATTTAATCCCATACCCCTCAGGCTTTGCTCGTCGCCCCTCTCACTATATGAGTTATATCCAATGACGCCTTCCGTATCTTTGGATATATTCGCAACATTGAACTGCCCGTCCGAAACGAAAACAATCCGGGGAGTATGTAGTTTACCTCTGACTTCGGTATAACAATATGTGTCTCCGACAAAAACACCTTTTGTGGCTTCCAGATTTTGTTCTACGAATAAGATCACATTCTGAAATATAGCGCTTTTTACCTGAATGCTCCCACTTACAGCTAATATTTCCATATTTGCCATATAAAGGTTTTCCACAAGAATGTTACCGTTTATGAATAGCTGATTAATGCCTTCCGGAAGGTCTTGAACCGAATGAAATTCTCCATTAACGACTAAATCGCCATCATATAACCAAAGCGTTTCAGTAATACCGGATTTTATAATATTCTCTTTCGTTATATTACCTTCTAACCAGTTATCAATAATGTTCTTAAAAAAAGGATTTTGTTCAATCAGTTCTATGAGCCTGTTTTCGTCTAATAGTATAAGTTTGTCTTTCATTTTATAAAAGTGTTAATTTTCGTGTTCTACTTCCAATTCGGCAGGATAATAAAAATCATATCCTGCCAAACAAGAAGTATGCTAATCAGCTATTATTACATATTCATACCGCCGCAGACAGGGATAGCTTGTCCTGTAACGTACGACGAAAGGTCTGAACCTAAGAATACGGCTACATTGGCTACATCCTCAGGAGTTCCTCCACGGCGAAGCGGAATTTGCTCTGCCCATTTCTTTTTCACGTCTTCAGGCAATACACCTGTCATTTCGGTAATGATAAAGCCCGGACAAATACAGTTGGCACGTACTCCGCGCGAACCGAGTTCTTTGGCAATAGATTTAGCCAAACCAATCATACCAGCTTTAGAAGCCGAGTAGTTTGTTTGTCCCGCATTTCCCGAAAGTCCTACCACCGAACTCATATTGATAATATTACCGCTTTTTTGTTTCATAAATACCGGAGTAAGCGCATGAATGAAGTTGAAAGCCGATTTCAGGTTGATATTGATTACCATATCCCATTGCTGTTCTGTCATACGCATCATCAAACCATCACGTGTGATACCGGCATTGTTGATAAGGATATCTACCTGTCCGAAATCTTTGATAATCTCTTCTACTACCTTGTGTGTATCGTCAAAGTCTGCCGCATTCGAAGCATAGCCTTTCACCTTCACGCCGAGTTTAGCGATTTCAGCTTCAGTAGCCTTTGCATTGTCATCGATAGCTAAATCGGTGAATGCAATATTAGCTCCTTGTTCAGCATATTTCAAGGCAATAGCTTTACCGATACCGCGCGCTGCTCCTGTAATGATGGCAGTCTTTCCTTCTAATAATTTCATAATTTGTTCAGATTAAAAATGAATGATTTAAGTATTTGTTTTCTTCTTCTTTATTCCTTCGTAAATAAGATAAGCAATATTCCTATCCGTCTCGTCCGACTGGTCGCGCGAACCGATTTGCCCACGCAGATAAGGCAGTTCCAACCCTTTCAGCGCATGGTGCAATATCTCGGCTATGATGTGTGTATCGGGCATCTCCAGAACACCCTCTTTCACGCCATTGTCGAGTATATCCTTGATTACTTCTATCTCTTTGTTGTCGTATGCCTTGCGCACATACTGCACCCGCCAGATATCGCGGAAGAAGTCGGCTTTGAGCGTCCCGTTACGGGCAACGACCTTCTTCACAATATCGAAACGTGTCTTGAAAAAGAGCAGGAGTTTTTCATCGGCCGGGAGATTGGCTGCTGCCACCTCTTGCAAGGATTGCAACATCTGTTCGAGCTCGGATTCGAGTACGGCCTGATAGACCTCGTTTTTGTTGTTGAAGTATGTATACAGCGTACGCCGCCCTTTGTGCGAAGCGACGGCAATATCGTTCATAGTCGTATTTTCAACGCCCAGCTTGGCAAATAACTGCCTGGCTACTTCGATGAGTGTATTTCGGGTTTTGTTAATCGACATACGTTAATTATTGCACATAACTATATACTTTGTGCAAATTTAATACAAAATATCTTATTGCTTTATCTTGGACGGATATTTTAATGGCTTTTAAAGATTCTTTCTCTCCGCCAAAGGCCTGTTCAACGAAAGCAACCATAAGCCCAGCACGGTAATCAGGCCATTGAACAAGAGTATCTCATACCCCACTTTATATCCGAAATATTTTAACAAATACCAGTCTACAACGAAGCATAGCGCCGGCGCAAGGACACAAACGACAGGCACAAGCGCATCCCGTGGCGTTTTTTTCGTAAACAGCCCGTAAAAGAATAACCCGAGCAAAGGCCCATAGGTATAGGATGCTGCCTTGTATATGGTGTCGAGAACATTATTCTGCCCCACAAGATGGATGATGAGAATCACAAACAGAAAGACGATACTCATCAGTGCGTGCACCAGGCGGCGAAGCTTCTGAGAGGCTTTGTCGTCCCTTTTCCCGATACCTAACAAGTCTACGCATACGGTAGTCGTCAGCGAGGTCAGCGCCGAATCGGCATTGGCAAAGGAGGAGGCGATAATGCCGATAGTGAAACAAATCAAAGCGGGAACACCCAGATAATTGGTCACAATATACGGCAGTATTTCGTCCGTCTTTTCAGGCAAAGCAATACCACGCGCAGAGGCATACACCAGCAACAATACCCCTAAACCCATAAACAGCAGGTTCAAAGGCGTAAAGGATATGCCGGAGAATATCATATTCTTCTGGGCATCCTTCAGCGTGCGGATAGTCAGGTTTTTCTGCATCATGTCCTGATCCAGCCCGGTCATCACAATCACAATCAATATACCGCTAAAAAACTGTTTGAAGAAGTTCTGCGTAGACGCCCAATCGTCGAAGACGAATATGCGTGAATGTTCATTCTCGACAACGGTGCGAAAAATATCCACAGTACCCATCCCTAACTGGCTTGCCACCTGATAGATAATCAATATCACGGCCACTACAACACAGATTGTCTGCAACGTATCAGTCCAGACGATTGTCTTTATCCCGCTGCGATGCGTATAGAGCCATATCATAGCAATGATGCATGCCACCGTCACGGGGAAAGGTACGTTCCATTGGTCGAAGACCAGCGTTTGTAAGACCAGCACCACCAGATAGAGCTTTGCTGCCGAGCCTATTATGCGGGAGAGGATGAAGAAGGAAGCCCCCGTTTTATACGAATATTGCCCGAAGCGTTGCTCCAGATAGCCGTATATAGTCGTGAGTTGCAATTTATAATATAAGGGCAAGAGGACATAGGCCACAATCAGGTAGCCGGGGATAAAGCCCAGCACCATCTGCATATAGGTCATATCTATATTGCCTACAACTCCCGGAACGGAGATAAAAGTCACCCCCGAAATGGAAGCGCCTATCATGCCGATAGCGACCAGATACCAAGGCGATTGCCTGTTGGCAAGGAAGAAAGCATCATTATCCGACCGCCTGCTTGTCAGGTGTGAGATAAGGAGCAATACTCCGAAATAGAGGACAATGATGATAAGGATATAGATACCCACGATATATTGTACTTTACCGTTTTCAGTCCCAAATGTATGAAATAATAGATAATTATCCCGCAAAAAAAGTAAAGGAATCCCCATCGGAGATCCCTTTTACTTTTATAAGATTGTTCAATATCGGATTAATAGCCGAATATCTCGTCTTGTTTCAACATTGTCACCTTTCCTATCTTGTTCAAAGCACCCATATTGATATCTTTGGTATTACCCAAAATAGAATAGGTTAGCGGCTTGTTTTTGATATATTCTTCCTGGAATTTAGTAACATCACCCAATGTCAGTGTAGGAACTTTTTCGAATACAGCTTTGCGTGTATCTTCCGTCCTGTTCCATTTCTTAGCATTCATATACGACCACAAAATATCTTCGCGGAGGACACGCTCTGTACGGATGCGTGTTATAATATTTTCTTTTGCTATATCAAACGCTTTTTCCGACTGAGGGAGGTTATTCAATATTTCATTGAACGCGTCGGTGGCATCCGTCATCTTATCTGTCTGCGTACCAATATATGTGCTCAGGTAATAAGAATACTCCGGATCGGAAGGCGAGCTATAACCGGCCCATGCCGTATAAGCCAACGCTCTGGCTTCGCGCATTTCCTGGAATACGATACTGTTCATTCCACCGCCGAAATATTCGTTATACAATTGACGTACAGGCTCGATAGAAGCATCATACTTTCCACCTTTGTGCATAGCTGCCATCAAAATCTGTTTGGCATCATAGTTTGCCACGTACACCTTCGGTTCTTTTGTTTCCTGTTCTACGAATTTCACTGCTTCCGGAACGGCTTTCAATTGATCGGCAACAGCATGATTCTTATTCAGTTTGTCGAGCAATTCGTCCTGTGCTAACGGCCCGTAGTACATGATAGTGTGCTGATATTCTTTCAGGCTTTTAATCTTGTCGACTAATACCTGAGGATTCATGCTATTCAATTCTTTTTCGGACAATATATTAGTCACCGGAGATTTCGGCCCCCATTGAGTATAAACCATCAAACGCTGGAAGTTGGCACTCTGATTGGCTTTTGCATCCATACGGCTTTTCAGCACATTCATCGATAGGTTCTTATATGCCTCCATATCGACCTGTGCATCGGCCAAACGATCTTCGAGTAATGCCATCGCTTTGTCGAAGTTTTCGCTCAAACCAGAGATATATACATACACACGGTCGCTGGTAGAATTAACACCGAACGAACATGCCAAATCATACAGCTCACTCTTAATTTCTTCTGCCGTCTTGGTCGATGTACCGAGATAATTCAGGTATTGGAAAGCTGTACCCAATGCCTTATCGTTCTTGTTGCCCATCTCGAATACATAATACATCGAGAAGAGTGGGTTTGTTGTATTCTGTTTGTAAAGAACCTCGATATCGTTCTTCGCTTTCAGTTTATCCAAATCCTTGCTGTAATCTACAAATACAGGCTCGATAGGCGTCACCTCACGCGCTTTGATATCTGCGAGGAACTGGCTTTCCGAGTTGCGGTTGGTAGGTATCGGCGTGAGAGACGGTTTATCGATCTTTTCGTCCGAAGGCGCACCTTGTTTCTTATACACAACCACATAATTATCGTTGAAGGATTTATTACAGAAATCGACGATATCCTGCTTAGTCAGTTTAGACTGGTAGTCTACCTTATTCACTTCATCCTCCCAGTTGATATTATACACAAAAGCATTCAACTGCACACGTGCAGCATACGAAGGCTCTTGCATCTGGTAGTATTGGTTGAGTTTGAAGTTGTTGATGACCGCAGCCAGCAGCTTCTCGTCAAATTCGCCTTTTTTCAGTACATCCAATTGTCCGAGAAGCAACTCTTTCGCCTCATCCAACGTTTGTCCGGCTTTTGGTGTTCCGTATAATACCAAAGCACCATAGTCGGCATTATTCATGGCATAACTTCCTGCCCGCAGCATCTTTTGCTTTTGATTCAGGTTCAAATCGATAAGTCCTGCTTTTCCATTCGTTAGGATATAATCGATCAGTTCGAGCATTACAGCATCTTTGGTATTCGCTCCCGGTGTGCGGAAAGCGATGGTTATATTTTCAGCCTCGAGGCCTACCACTTCCTTCACAACGGGGCTGCTAATAGGCGTTTCTGCATCAGTCTTCAGTTCAGGCACATCTTTACGTTGCATATCGCCAAAATATTTGTCGATGATCTCGATCACCTTATCCGGGTCAAAATCTCCCGCCATACACACAGCCATGTTATTAGGCACATAATATGTTTCTAAGAAATTCTTGATATTGGTTATCGAAGGATTTTTCAGGTGTTCCTGGCTTCCCAAAACGGTTTGCTTCCCATACGGATGGTGTGGGTACAAGCCGTTGAACATGGCCTCACGCACCTTGCGTCCGTCGCTTGTCAAGCTTCTGTTATACTCTTCATACACGGTTTCCAATTCCGTATGGAAAAGGCGCAGAACAGGATTCTTGAAACGGTCAGCCTGAATCATCGCCCAGTTCTCGATTTCATTTGCCGGAATATCTTCTTCATAAGCCGTCACATCATAAGATGTAAAAGCATTCGTACCCTGCGCGCCGATGGCCGACATCAGTTTGTCATACTCATTCGGGATAGCGATAGCTGCCGCCAATTGCGAGATACTGTCTATTTGCGCATAGATAGCCTTACGCTCAGCCATATCGTCAGTCTGGCGGTATGTTTCGTACAAAGCTTCTATCTGATTCAGGAAAGGTTCTTCGGCTGCATAATCGGTCGTCCCGAAATGCTTAGTTCCTTTAAATAACAGGTGTTCGAGGTAGTGAGCTAATCCTGTCGTTTCCGACGGATCATTTTTGCCTCCGACACGCACACCAATATAAGTTTGTATACGCGGTTTATCCTTATTTACAGACAGATAAACTTTCATACCGTTATCCAGCGTATAGATGCGTGTATTCAACGGATCATTCGGTACACTTTCGTACTTGTATTTGTCGCCACAAGAAACCATAAACAGTACCGAAACTGTAAATAGTAAAGCGATGATTAAATTTTTCTTCATAGAATGATTATTTTGAATAAACTTTTAATAGAGGAGGATTAATTATATCAGAACGTTTCTATTCGGGCATAAATATATGCATTATTACAATTAGATAGGCCTTTTTTGAGAAAAATAATTAACATATACTATTTGTCAGGCGCTTTTTGCGGGTACTTCACTCCTATTTCTATGCCTATATGTATCAGCCACTCATACAAAAAGCCCGAAATAAAGAACTATTACCTCCGATGCATTGTTTACTAATCAAGTATAGTCAACAAAAGATCAATATTATGAAAATAGGATTATTCATTCCCTGTTACATCGACGCCATATATCCCGAAGTAGGCATTGCAACGCTCGAATTGTTAGAAAAATTAGGATTAGACGTTGGTTTCCCCCTCGAACAAACTTGTTGCGGACAACCTATGACCAACGAAGGGGATTTCGAAAGCGCCAAGGCTGCCGAAGAGCTATTTGTCAAGAATTTCAAGGACTTCGACTACATCATAGGCCCTGCCGGCAGTTGCGTGAAACAGGTACGTGTACATTACGATAAGCTGGAACAGACCGACGAGGTGAAGCACGTCAGGGAAAAGACCTACGAATTAGTAGAATTTCTGCACGATATACTGAAAATAAAATCCTTCCCGGGAATCTCTTTCCCCTATAAAGTAGCATTGCACAACAGTTGCAGCTCGATACGGGGATTAAACATCGCAAAGCCTTCCGAGCGGATGGGCAAGCCATTCAACAAATCTGCCGACTTGCTGCAATTAGTCGATGGGCTCGAACTGGTTGAGCTAAGCCGCCCCGACGAATGTTGCGGATTCGGTGGTACATTTTGTGTAACAGACGAAGCTGTAAGTGCCAAGATGGGACACGACAAGGTAGAAGATTATGTCGCCAGCGGAGCCGAATATGTAGTCTCTCCCGATATGTCGTGCCTGATGCACCAGATGAGTGTAGCCCACAAAAACGGTGTCACACACATCCCGTTTCTGCACATTGCACAGGTATTGAATGGCGGACCTTTTAAATAAAAAGAACAATGGAAAAAATAGTAAACGTCACCAAAAACTCAGCTGAATTTATCCACAAAGATAATATCCACGAAAAAGAGCATGACAAAAATCTGTGGAATGCCCGCATCAAAAGGGATAAAATAGCTGCCACTATCCCCGAATGGGAAGAGTTGCGCGAACTGGCATCGCAAATCAAGGAGCACACGCTCAGCAATCTCGACCATTACCTCGAAATGTTCGAGAAGAATGCGACCAAACAAGGTGCAATTGTCCATTGGGCAAGCGATGCACAAGAGCATAACGAGATTGTATACAGCATACTCGACAGCAGAAAGGTTACTGCCATTATCAAGAGTAAATCGATGCTACAAGAGGAATGCGGCATGACTCCATTCCTCGAATCGAAAGGGATAGAAGTAACCGAAACCGACTTAGGCGAGCGTATACAGCAGCTAAGCGGCGAACGTCCTGCCCACATCGTTATGCCCGCCATAGAAAAGACAACCGAAGATGTAGCCAAACTCTTCGCCGAAAAGATAGGTACCGACCCTAATGATGACGATCCGCATTCATTGGCCGAGGCTATGCGCAACAATGCCCGCCCGAAATTCCTGAAAGCCGGAGCCGGTATGACAGGTGCCAATTTTGCGATTGCCGAAACCGGCTCATTTGTTGTCTGCACCAACGAAGGGAATGCCGACATCGGGGCATCCGTCCCGCCGATACACATTGCTAGTATCGGCATAGAAAAGCTTTTGCCCAAAGTGGAAGATCTGGGTGTATTTATCCGGCTGCTCTCGCGCAGTGCGCTGGGAACGCCTGCCACCCAATATACATCCCATTTCACCGGGCCGCGACAAGGAAGCGAATTGCATATCATCCTCACCGATAACGGACGAAGCAAACGGCTGGGCGAAAAAGATTTCTGGCATTCGCTCAAATGCATCCGTTGCGGGGCATGTATGAATACCTGCCCTGTCTATCGCCGGAGCGGAGGACTATCGTACGAGTCTACTTACTCGGGGCCTATCGGAATTATTCTCAGCCCGACATTCGATCTGGAAAAATACAGCGAACTGCCGTTCCATTCTTCTCTCTGCGGTTCTTGCTCGGAAGTGTGCCCGGTAAAAATAGATATTGCCGACCAGATATATAAATGGCGCGAAGTGGTATATGCCAAAGGTTATATGCCGAAGATGCATTCAGTCCTGTTCAGGGCAGCAGGAGAGGTATTCCAACATCCATCCTTGTTCCGCATAGCCGAACATGTAGGGAGCAAAGTATTGCCGCTTGTACCCGATTTCCTGATATACAGCAAACTGAATCCATGGACAAACAAGGATGATCGCGAAATGCTCACATTGAGCAAAGAGACATTCCGCGACTGGTATTTAAAGAACAGAAAGGAAGACAGCCATGAATAGTACAAAAGACCTCATAATGGGAGCTATACGGCAGAATAAGCCGAAGGACGCGCATCCTTATCCCCAGATACCCGCTTTTGCAAAAAGCAAGAAACCCATCTTGGACGAGTTCAAAGAAAATCTCGTCGAAGCGGCCGGAACATGGCACAATATACACAGCAGGGAGGAGGCGGAGAGACTTATACATCAGCTTCACCCCGATGCAAAGGTAATCTGCTCGACTACCCCTGAAATAAAAGGAAATAAAGATCTGAGCCAGATAACAGATCCACACGAGCTGAATGATGTGGACGTCGGCATTATCCGCGCCCGTTTTGGTGTTTCAGAAACAGGAATGGTGTATATAACAGGAAAAGATATGCATATCACCTCGCTCGGATTTCTTTCGCAGCACCTGATTATCCTCCTCGATCCGGTCAAAATGGTGCGCGACATGTATGAGGCATATAGCCATGTGGAACTGGAATCGAATCATTACAGTTGCTTCATGTTAGGCCCATCGGCCACTGCCGACATCGGAGCGGTTATGGTGCGGGGCGCGCAAGGCGCAAGAAGCCTCAGTGTATTTTTTATGTAGAAAACAAAGGACTACCCGATTGGGTAGCCCTTTATATTTTATTCGTCCGGAAGACCTTTCCATTTCTTTATCAATATACAGGTCGGTACCATCGCCAAGAACATGATTATCAGATTCACCCACAACATGACATCGATATAGTCTTCGAACCTTACGCGGTCGACATAATTTCCATATTCATCATAACGGGAATAATAGCCGTAATTGAGCTCCGTAAAAAGGATATACAGGAAGAAAATCAACGGAATCATTGCAGGCATCAGCCAAAGGAAGAAGTTAACAGCAACATTCGAATGGTTTCGGTTCGAATTGGATACTATTTTATTTATCAGATAAATAAGGATAGCAATAAAGAGGAATAGCCAGAATCCGAATACAAGCATCCCAGTCACCTCGCTATCGCTAAAGATAGATATAAGCGCCAGTACTCCCGTAAACAGGCTTATAAGCAACACCATAATACCGAGTATAACAAAGGCTTTCAACCACTTCTTCCCTGTAGTCACGCGCGCCGAAAATACCAACACCGAGAAGCCCAGCGAGAAGCAAAGACAAGTCAAGAGAATATATTCCATCACAGCTGTATCTTCGTGACTGTCGACCACTTTTTTATAGCCACCTTCGAGGTAAGAGAGTGAAAGAGACGGCCGGTAATAATCATCGTCATAGTAAGAAGAATAATATTCCGATGGAGCATCTTCATTAATTACTGTATGAACATCCACCGGATAAAACGGCGGATTATATATCCTGTCGAACCAGGTATCGGCAGTCAGATTCACCTTCACATCGTGTTTCTTTACCAATGCCATATATTCCTTCATCAGGCTGTAAATGCTGTCTTTACGCTCATTCGCCAGCCAGGATTTCACTTCGGCTATAGCCTTCTGTTGTTTTACATACTCCGGATCTTTCTCTTCATTATATGAAGAATAATAAGAGTAATGATTTTTCTTGTAGAAAAGTAACGACGCCCCATTATAACCGTTCACCGTGAACTGACCATCCGAATCGTACTGAATTGAATAATTATCCAGATCGAGCGTATCCAGATTCAACGGCATATCTTTCGGAATAGGAATAGGTTTGTCACTATCGGATGAATAGCTATAATAATACGTATCTGACGGTACTAATATCCGCACTTTTTCTATAATATCCAATGCTTTCTGAGCCTCCTTTACCGACGTCACCGCCTGCCATTTCGTAAGGCAACCCTTTGTCATAGAGAAGGGTATCACCGAAATTCCGGCACAGATAACAAAGATCAGCAACCATTCGGCATAAAGCTGAAGCGTTGTTCGCGGATAATAAATCCTGAATGCATTATTGCGCATGTAAAATACCAGCCACCCTACAAAAACGAGGACTCCGATAAAAATACTGGAAAAATACAGCAGGAAAATGCCGTCTCCGTCTAAGAAAGAGTAATAGTATGAACTGTCGAAAACCGTATTGGTGCTCCAATATCCGAATAGGAAGAACATCACGTTGGCCACCACTATAATGAGCATCACCGGAAACAAACGTATGTTCCACAGCAATGGATAGTTTTCTAATAAATATCGTTGTATTTTGTTTATCATCGGTTTATTGTTTTTAAGAAAGGAAAAATCTGCGTGTAGAACGTGATATGTTGCGGAAATACGTCAACGGCATCTGAAGATCGAGCACATGGCGCAGGAACGATTCGGTAGTGACCATTGCCGGGAAGCTGGCAACATACGTACCACCATTCATCTCCAAGCGGTCGAGCCCCAGAATCTTCATCGCCTGACCTATCTGTTCCATATTCCAATCCGTTTCGAATTCGACAATGAATTTCGGCACTTCGGTATATTCTACATCTACTCCATCCGCAGGATTAATCAGATTTCGCGGTGTACCGTTTTTCAGGAATATCACATCATCCGATGTTTTTTCCACCTCGTAGAGTTGCTGCGAACTCAATACAATACCCACCGGATTGAAAGGCGAACGGGCAATATCCCTGAAATCATCCAATACAATCTGCTGCGCCAGAATATCGAGGTTGGCCAACGGCTCGTCTATCAACAGCAATTTCGGCTTACGGAGCAATGCCCGCGCCAGTTCGAAACGCATCTTATAACCCGACGACAGGTTTTTCCATTTATAACCGCGATACTTGCGCAATCCCATACGGGCAATAATGAGTTGTACCGTCAACTCATTCATCTCGCCCACTATACCGTAGGTAGATGCAGCAAATTTCAGGTTCGAGAGCAACGATCCGTGCCATGTAGCCGTACGTTGCGGAATATATATCAGGTGCGAACGCAAGTCGTAAGTATCTTCGTGCAGGAAGAGATATTTTATCTGTCCCGCAGTAGGCTGCAACTCGCCGCATAAAGCACGCAGCAAAGTCGTTTTACCATTACCGTTCTCTCCCACCAGACCGATAATCTGGCGCTCCCTGATCTCGAAGCTGATAGGTCCGAGAGCAAAGCCCGAATTTTTGTACGAACGTATCAAATTCTCGATAGAGACAAGGGTATGCGGAGCCTCGTCGTATGCTTTCGCATCCAGTGTGCGGAATAACTCGACAAGGATAGTCTCGAACGGATCTTTCAATTCCGCCTGCGGATTACGCTCGAGCCAATCGATAAAATATAAGGTATTGCGGTAATGTTTTATATCATCTGTGTCGAGAGTGAAATCTATAATCCGTTTCAACAGCTGGTTATAATTTCCATATTCGAGAAGTTGATACAGTTCTTTCTTCTGAGTTTCGTAAATTGTCATCAATCAGATATTATGCTGTTTATATATAGTTGAGTGGCAAAGATATAGATTAAAAAGCAAAAAAAGTATAATAATTGTATAAATTAATGCGCGGATAAATGAAATAAAAGGCCACCGTTTCCGGCAGCCCTCGTCAATTTTTATCCTATAATATATTTACTTTTTGGCAGAAAAGATATCAACTTGCAGGTCAGATAACACAGCAGGAATGTAGATACAGCGATAACAACAATCGTCAGCGGTGTAGATAGGTGCTCATGCACCAGATTATACATCAATATCAGATAGAATATATGCATCAGATACATGCCGTAACTCAATTTGGAAGTGTCATTTATCCACGAATAAAACGTCCCTTTCCCCGCATTGAATGTTTTGAAGACCAGGAATATTCCGAAAGCCATCAAAGCTACATTCGGCGTACAGAAGCGCCAGCTGATTTCCAGCATCATTATATCTTCCGTGTTGCCCATGAAATGGTTGAACACTTCGGTCGTAGCAAAATAGCCTATCAGGAACGAAGCGATACCTACAATGCGCATTTTAGCCGCAGGCCAGTTAATATGTTCGCGTATATAATGCGCCAGTATTACGTAGCCAATATAGCCCGAAAAGTAATAGATAGAACTAAATTCGTTCCAGAGAGCTTCTCCAAAGATATACTCGGGACTTATCAGCTTGACGTAGTGATAGAAAGTCGTAGCAAACCAGATAAGCAGTACAGTCAGCTCGAACTTGCGGCTCGTTTTCTCCAACCACGGAGACAATATAGGCATGAAGAGGTATATCCCGATTAACATATAGACATACCACAAATGTCCTGCATTATCCGTAAAGTTGAAAATCAAGCGTTTAAGATTAGCTACTACGTCGTCTCCCGTAAAATCGCCCCATACGGCAGGGAGACAGGCATACATCAACAGCCAGACAATAAACGGAACCAACACACGCACAAAGCGCCTCCTATAAAACTGTCCCGGCGAAACCTTCAATGGCAGCAACAAATAGCTCGACGTCATGATGAAAAGCGGAACAGCCGCCCGCATCGCCCCGTCTATATACGATACCCATAGTCCATCGCCCGGAGCAATAGAGATGCTTGAATTTTCGCCGATATAAAAGAATTCGCAGGCATGTACTACAATCACCATAAAACAGGCAAAAACACGCAGATAGTCAAGGAAAACAATACGCTCGCGCGGAGGGCTAAGTGTTGTCATCGGGTATTAGATTTTTTAAAGTTATTATTCAGTCCCAAAAGTAAGGAATATAACACAAACAACAAAGGTTGTCGGAAAGAATCCGGCAACCCTCGTCGATAATAAGCGTGTTTATTGTATTATCCCTGCAAAGCCGAAGCCCCGCCGATAATATCTAACAATTCGTTTGTAACAGCTTGCTGGCGTGTTTTATTATACTGAATACCCAAATCGTACAGCAAATCGTTAGCGTTGTCCGTAGCAATCTGCATAGCCATCACACGGGCAGCATGCTCCGATGCGTTGGAATCGAGCAAAGCAGCAAAGAGGCGCGAATAAAGAACATTCGGAATCAACGAATCCAGAATTTCCTTTTTCGACGGCTCGTAGATATAGTCGGGCTGATAGCCGCTATCCTTTTCTGCCACCTCATCTTCCGATGCAAATTCGAAAGGCAGGTATACTTTGTTCATCAGCAATTGCGAACCGGTAGATTTGAAATGGAAGTATATCAGTACGATTTCATCCACCTCTTCACCGGCAAATTTGGTTATCAAATCCTTTGCTAATTCCTGCACCTCCTCATACGAAGGGGCGTCCGCCATTCCGATGTAATCGCCTTGCGCCGTAAGTTGAAGTTTCTTCACAGCATCGGCAATCTTCTTACCGACAGGATATATCAGGATGTTTTCCTTTCCTAAATTCTCATATTTCGTGTAGGTTGCCCTGAACTCCTTGATAATATTAGAGTTGAAGCCACCACACATACTCGAATTGGAAGAAAAAGCAACAATACCGACGCGCTTTACCTCGCGTTTCGCGATGAAAGGCGAATCGTAGGAAGTATCCGAAGACAGCAGACGGTTCAAGATGGCATCCAGCTTTTCCTGATAAGGCAAAAAGTTCGTGATAGCCGTCTGTGCCTTACGCAACTTAGCCGATGCAATCATCTTCATAGCCGACGTAATCTTACGTGTGCTCCGTACCGAGTTTATCCTGCCTTTTATTTCCTTCAAAGATGCCATAATTCAACTAATTTTTATATAGAGCTGCAGTATCGTCTGCTACTTTCTCCAATATTTTCTCAACCGACTCGTCGATTTTACCCGACCTCAGCACATCCAACACATCTTGCTGGTGATTCATCTCGAGGTTGCGCAAAAATGCTTTCTCAAAATCGAGCACCATTTCCGTAGGTACATCCTTCAACAGACCATGCGTACCACAATAGAGGATAGCAATCTGTTTCTCTACCGGCATAGGCGAATGTTGCGGCTGAACAAGCAACTGCGTATTCTTCTGCCCTTTATTGATGGTCATTGCCGTAACGGGGTCCATATCGCTACCGAATTTGGCAAATGCCTCCAGTTCGCGGTATTGAGCCTGATCTATTTTCAATGTTCCGGCAACCTTCTTCATCGCTTTTATCTGAGCCGAGCCTCCCACACGGGATACAGAGATACCTACGTCAATCGCAGGGCGAAGTCCCGAGTTGAACAAGTCCACATCGAGGAATATCTGTCCGTCGGTAATCGAAATTACGTTCGTCGGGATATAAGCCGATACGTCACCCGCCTGCGTTTCGATAATAGGCAAAGCCGTAAGCGAACCGCCACCTTTGACTTTTCCTTTCAAGTCGTCCGGAAGGTCGTTCATTTGCTCTGCGACCTCTTGCTGGCCGATAATTTTGGCAGCACGCTCAAGTAGGCGAGAGTGAAGGTAGAATATATCACCCGGATAGGCCTCACGTCCCGGAGGACGGCGAAGAATTAACGACACCTCGCGATAGGCTACCGCCTGCTTGGACAAGTCATCGTAAACGACTAAGGCATGACGGCCGGTATCGCGGAAATACTCGCCGATAGATGCTCCTGCAAAGGCTGCGAAATACTGCACGGCAGCAGGTTCGGCAGCTGTACCGGAGACAACGATGGTGTAGTCCATCGCCCCTTTATCCTTGAGTGTCTGCACGATATTGGCTACGGTAGATGCTTTCTGACCGATAGCCACATAGATACAATACACCGGATTGCCGGCTTCGTAAGCGGCTTTCTGGTTTATGATAGTATCGATGGCGATAGATGTTTTACCCGTCTGGCGGTCACCGATAATCAACTCGCGTTGTCCTTTTCCGATAGGTATCATCGAGTCTATCGCTTTGATACCTGTCTGTAAAGGTTGCGTTACGGGCTGACGATAGAGTACCCCCGGCGCTTTACGCTCCAGCGGCATTTCCAGCATCTCGCCTGTAATCGGGCCTTTACCGTCTAACGGATCACCGAAAGGAGTAATTACACGCCCCAGCATACCATCGCCTACCTTGATAGAGGCAATGCGTCCGGTACGTTTCACGGTAAATCCTTCTTTAATCTGATCCGACGGGCCTAACAACACAGCTCCGACATTGTCTTCCTCGAGGTTCATCACCACAGCACGGATGCCGTTGTCGAACTCGAGCAATTCGTTTGCCTCTGCATTTTTCAGCCCATATACACGAATAACTCCGTCTCCGACATAGAGAACCGTACCAACCTCGTCGAACTGAACCTGGCTGTCGATTTTCTCCAATTGCATTTTCAATATTTCGGAGACTTCGCTGGCTTTTATATTTTCAGACATAATTTTTCTTTAATTATACATTATGAGTATAAGTTACGATTGGGCATTGTCGGCCATAAGTTGTTGTTTTATCCTGTTGAGCTGCGTGCGCACGCTGGCATCGTAGCGGTAGGTATCGAAATAGAGGACAAAACCGCCTTCTATATCGGGGTCGACAGCCGACTCGAAGTCGATATCGCCCTGTTTCACCTGCTGCACCAATGCTTTCATCTTGTCCGCAATCTTTTTATCGACAGGCGTAGCCGTGACCAAACGACCGGTATTGATATGTTTCAACTCGCAATACAAGTCGCCATAGGAAAGCGCCATCGATTGCAGATAGGATTCCCGGCGTTGTTTGAGCACGAGTTGGACAAAATTATCGAATACAGGAGTCGTTTTGTTGTCGAGCGCAGCCTTCACCAGACTCAACTTATCTTGCACAGCCAGCGTAGGATTATCCATCGCCATACGCAACCGCGGAACAGCAGCAAATTGTTTTGCCAACAGTTTCATCTCCGAATACACCTTGTCTTCGGATTTTTCGTCTATTGCATATTCCAGCAATGCTTTAGCATATCGCTTCGAAATCATTCCTACATTCATAACTCATTAAGATTTAGATACGAGAGCCTCATCAACTAAGCGATCAATCATTGACATTTGTTCTTTAGGGTCCTTCAAAGAATCGCGGAGCACTTTCTGCGCTACGTCTACCGAAAGTTCGGCTACCTGACGACGGATGTCGCGGATAGCCTGTTCCTTTTCGGCTTGTATTTGCAGGCGGATTTCGTCCAATTCTTTTTGTCCCGCAGCTTTAGCCTGATCGCGCGCCTCAGCAATAATGCGGTCGCGCGTTTCGGCTGCTTCTTTCAAGATTTTGCCCTGTTCAGTCTTCGCCGATGAGAGAATTTCTTCGCTCTGTTGTTTTATCGATGCCAGTTGTTCATTGGCTTTGTGAGCCGCTTCGAGCGAATCGTCGATGTACGCTTTACGGTCGTTCACCATTTTGGTGATAACGGGGAATCCGTATTTAGCAAGTACAAAGAATACCACGCCGAAGCATAACAGCATCCAGAATACAAGACCAAATTCAGGTTTTAATAATTGCATATTTTTCTGTTATTCATTATCCCAACGCAAGGAAACATACAACTACAGCAAACAGAGCTACACCTTCGATAAGGGCGGCAGCAATAATCATAGACATACGAATATCGCCACTTGCTTCGGGCTGACGTGCAATACCTTCCATTGCCGAACCACCGATTTTACCGATACCTATACCTGCTCCGATAGCGGCTAAACCTGCTCCAAGAGCTGCACCTAACTGAGCCAGACCTGCTCCGGCTACTGCTTGCAATAATACTGCTAAAGTAGATAATAACATAGTTTTCTAATTTTTAGTTATTTAAACGATTTAATTTATTTTCAATATTTTATTTTTTCCGTATCAATGTTTTTCTTTGGCATGATGTGGTTCTACCTGTGCCAGACCAATAAAGACAGCCGACAACATAGTAAATACATATGCCTGGATATAAGCAACCAATAATTCTACAATATTCATAAAAATCGTCATCAGCACCGAGACAAAAGTCATTGAGCCGGATACTGCCGCTCCCATACTTGCGGTAACGAATATCAAACTCATCAATCCCAATACAATCGAGTGACCTGCCAAGATATTCGCAAAAAGACGGATCATCAAGGCGAATGGCTTGGTAAATACTCCTACCAACTCAATTACAGGCATAATCGGCATGATGGGAGACTTCAACCATACCGGAACATCAGGCCAAAAGATCTCTTTCCAATATTCTTTTGTTCCGAAAAAGTTTACCATAAAGAAAGTAAATAATGCCAGAACAACAGTTACCGAAATATTACCCGTTACATTCGCTCCTCCCGGAAAGATAGGAATCAATCCCATCAAGTTATTCAGGAAGATAAAGAAAAACGCTGTCAACAAGTAGGGTGTAAATTTCCGGTAATTCTTACCGATACATGGCTTGATCATATTATCAACCAAATCCATGATAAACATCTCCATAAAGCCGACAAAGCCTTTTGGTGCTACAGGCACTTCCGATTTACTGTTTTTCTTGTACCAACGCGCTACACCCAATATAATGATAAGGAGCAATATACTACCCATCATCAAGGACAATGTATTTTTTGTAATGGAAATATCCCACGGGCGAATTTCTTCTCCAGCAGCATTTTTTTCTACAATTTTACCTTTATAATCTCCCGACTGGGCTATATAAAAGCCATTATAGGCTTCTGTTCCGTGGTGGAAATGTGACGAAAGGAACGTGTGAAATCCGGTTTGCTCACTGTATAAGATAACAGGTAACGGGATACTGATATGCGTATCGTTCCACGTAGCGATATGCCACTCGTAGCCGTCGCTCACGTGATCCATTACCATGCCGGTTACATCTACTTTCCCGTCTTCGCTTGTACCTCCTGCGGCATATACTGAAGGCAGAGAAGCCATCAATAACACACAGGTCAGTACAATATATTTCAGATAATTATTCATTATTCTCATTTGCTTTAATATGTTTCTCTATCCTCGAAAAAGCGAATAATTCGGCTAAAAGAAACAATATATAAAAAACAACAAATACTATTATAAAGGTTTTCAGGTCGCTTCCTTTGTTCAGAATAACATAAAACAGCACAAAAAACAAAGAAAGCACTACTTTTATAACCTTCGTCAACATATAAATGTTGATCAGTTTCTTCTTATCTTTTTTCTGGCTGCCCGCCGATACCAATTGGATATTCACCACTTCGACAAACAGAAAAAAGAGTATAATTGCAAAAAAAGAACTCCAGCTGATCATATGTTGCAAATGGTTCAATACTGCTGCGACTATCGCCCCTGCAACCAAAGCGTAGCCAACCATTCCTGAGATCAACCTTATCTTTAGTAAATTCATCAAGATACGCAGATAGTTACAACATTCTGATTCACTTCGGCTACGCCGCCTTTCACTTCGATGGTTTCTTCCTTGCCTGCGGTGGTGTAAGTGATTACTCCGGCAGTCATAGGCGATACCAATGGCGCGTGATTGGCATATACACCGAAAAGTCCTGAAATCCCGGGAATCACAACAGATGTAACTGCCCCCGAGAATAACTTTTTCTCCGGCGATATAATATTTAATTGTAATTCCTGATTATTCATAGTCTTTTATTTAACCAGCAGCCTGAGCCAATATCTTCTTACCTTTTTCCATAGCCTGTTCGATTGTACCCACATTCAGGAAAGCCTGTTCCGGAAGGTCATCGACTTCTCCGTTGAGAATCATCTTGAAGCCTTTTATCGTATCCTGAATATCGACAATCACACCCGGTACTCCGGTAAATTGCTCTGCCACATTAAACGGCTGAGACAAGAAACGTTGTACACGGCGAGCGCGATTCACAACCAATCTGTCATCATCCGAAAGTTCTTCCATACCGAGGATGGCAATAATATCCTGCAATTCCTTGTAGCGCTGAAGAATTTGTTTCACCTGCTGTGCTGTATTGTAATGCTCGTCGCCCACAACAGCCGCATCGAGGCTTCGCGATGTAGAACCGAGCGGGTCCACCGCCGGATAGATACCTAATTCCGTAATCTTACGGTCGAGCACCGTCGTTGCATCCAAGTGGGTAAATGTAGTAGCCGGAGCAGGGTCAGTCAAGTCATCGGCCGGTACATATACCGCCTGCACCGATGTGATAGAGCCCGATTTGGTAGAGGTGATACGTTCCTGCATCGCTCCCATTTCGGTAGCCAATGTCGGTTGATAACCTACTGCCGAAGGCATACGCCCCAAGAGTGCGGATACTTCCGAACCTGCTTGCGTGAAACGGAAGATATTGTCGATAAACAGCAGGATATCTTTCGGTCCGTCCTTAGCGTCGCGGAACGATTCGGCAACGGTAAGGCCTGACAAGGCTACGTCGGAACGCGCACCCGGAGGCTCGTTCATCTGTCCGAATACCAGCGATATCTGTGATTTTTCGAGTTCTTCTTTATCTACTTTCGACAAGTCCCAGTTACCCTGAGCCATGCTTTCTTCAAATTCTTTTCCGTAGCGGATAACTTCCGATTCTATCATCTCGCGAAGCAAGTCGTTTCCCTCGCGGGTACGCTCTCCTACTCCGGCGAAAACCGAATATCCGTTGTGCTTTTTGGCGATGTTGTTGATAAGCTCCATAATCAATACGGTCTTACCTACACCCGCACCACCGAACAACCCGACTTTACCTCCTTTGGCGTAAGGGGCAAGCAAGTCGATAACCTTGATTCCTGTAAACAGGACTTCGCGGCTCGCTTCCAGTTCTTCGAATTTAGGTGCCGGACGGTGGATAGGTGCGCCATCTTTCTTGTCTAACGTCTCCATGCCATCTATGGCATCGCCCGTGACATTCATCAAACGGCCTTTTACCTGCGTTCCTGTCGGCATCTTTATAGGAGAACCCAACGCTATCACCTCCAGTTCGCGACGCAATCCGTCGGTACTGTCCATCGCAACCGTACGAACAGTATCTTCGCCGATATGCTGTTTCACTTCGAGGATCAGGGTACGTCCATCAGGTCTTTTTACTTCCAGAGCGTCATTAATCTCAGGCAGATCGACTGCAGGGTTTGTCGTATCGAAACGAACGTCCACTACCGGTCCGATTATCTGCGAGATATGTCCAATTTTCTGTGACATAGGCTTAATATTATTATTTTGTTTTGCTAATTGTTCAATTATTTTTTCACCCTCTTCTTGCCTAAACAAAATCTATCACGAAAAGGTTTATATAAAAACTATTCAATGCAACCCATAGAATTTACAGATATATCTTCGAAGATATTGCAAATTCGGATTCAATATACTAAATTCGCTAATTTAGGATTTTTAGATGAATAAAGGTTGAAGATCGACCGTTTTTATCAAAGAAGCATATTCTTTTTTTGAAATGCTCAGCAAATATACAGAATATAAATTTTTAATTTTACTTTTGCAAAAGAAAAAACTAAGTACACTTAGTTTTAATTAACAGTGGGTAACTAAAATGTTAAAAAGATAAAACAGAAATGGGAAAAGTTTTAATCATAGGCGCAGGAGGTGTAGGCACGGTAGTAGCGTACAAAGTGGCGCAAAACAGCGACGTATTCACCGAAATCGTTCTTGCCAGCAGGACTAAAGCAAAGTGCGATGCCATTGCGGCCAAAATAGGCGGCAATAAAATACAAACCGATCAGGTTGATGCCGATAATGTGGAAGAGTTAATTAACTTATTCAAAAAACATAAACCCGAATTGGTGATCAATGTAGCATTGCCTTATCAGGATCTGACCATCATGGATGCTTGTCTGGCTTGCGGTGTCAATTATCTCGACACAGCCAATTATGAGCCTAAAGATGAAGCTAAATACGAATATAAATGGCAATGGGCATACCAAGACCGCTTCAAAGAAGCCGGATTGACTGCCATACTCGGATGCGGATTCGACCCGGGTGCAACAAGTGTTTTCACAGCTTATGCCGCCAAACATTATTTCGATGAGATGCAATATCTCGATATTGTAGACTGCAATGCCGGGGATCATGGCAAGGCCTTTGCCACTAATTTCAACCCCGAAATCAATATCCGCGAGGTTACCCAGAAAGGTAAGTATTGGGAAAACGGCAAATGGGTGGAAACCGAACCGCACGAAATACATAAGCCGATCGATTATCCCGAAATCGGGCCGAAAGAGTCGTATGTTATCTATCACGAAGAGTTGGAATCGCTCGTCAAGAACTACCCTACCCTCAAACGGGCACGCTTCTGGATGACTTTCGGGCAGGAATACCTGACACACTTGCGCGTGATACAGAATATAGGTATGGCACGCATCGATCCGGTTATATACAATGGTGTTGAGATAGTTCCTATCCAATTCCTGAAAGCGGTATTACCTGATCCGGGCGAACTGGGAGAAAATTATACGGGTATGACCTCTATCGGTTGCCGCATACGCGGATTGAAAGATGGCAAAGAACGCACTTACTATGTATACAACAACTGCTCGCACGAGGCTGCTTATAAAGAAACAGGCGCACAGGGCGTAAGTTATACGACGGGTGTTCCGGCAACTATCGGCGCGATGCTGTTCATGCAGGGTAAATGGCGCAAACCGGGTGTGTTCAACGTAGAGGAATTCGATCCCGACCCGTTTATGGAGCAAATGAATAAGCAAGGACTTCCTTGGCACGAAAAATTCGACATCAATTTAGAAGTCTAAATAATTTAAAGAAGGACTATTTCAATATGGCGAGTAGTCCTTCTTTTCTATAAATCTCCCATCAAAAAAACCTCCACCTCAATTATATGAAAGCAGATACAACGAATGGCATTTCGTTCCGCAAATACCTGAAATCGAAAGAGCAACGGACAGATTGGCTTATCCTTCTCCTATCGTGCATAATCGGTTTTGTAGTAATCAAAATCTGTTATCCCTACCCCGCTACCATAGAGGATTCGGCAACTTATGTGTCGGCAGCGGCAGAGGATACTTTTATATTTTACAGGCCTTTCGGGTATTCTTTTTTCCTGCAGATAGTACATGCTTTCTCGTCGAGTATACATGCTATATTCGTAACGCAAATGCTGGTATACTTTATTTCGGCATCAGTCTTTGCTTTCACTATAAAATACTTCTTCCGCCCCGCCAATAAATGGGTATGGTACGGGATGCTCCTCTTTTTCGTTTTCAGCCCTTGTGCCTTTTACATGGCAAACACGATGCTGAGCGACTTGCTCTTTGCTGCTATGGTATATATGCTGTTGGCAGCCTTCATTTTCGTTTTGAAGAAACAAAGCTGGGGAGCACTTATCTTTTTTTCCATCTTATTACTGTTTACGCTGCACATCCGCTATTCGGCAATGATATTCCCTATCCTTTTCATAGCTTTCTTTGTCACCATCAAAGGGAAAATGCGCTGGTTCTCCATTGCCGCAACAATAGTTGTTACCTGTTTTTTCTACCAGCAAATCAGGAACAGCATGAAGGAAACGACAGGATTGGATCAGTTTTCGACAGGGTTCGACGGCTGGCAGATGGCTAACAACGGGATGCACGTCATTCCTTACACCGATATCAAGCCGGAAGATATAAAAGACCGCCGTATGCAAGAACTGCATTACGTTATGCTGATGCACAAGGACGTGATATCAGAGAAGACAAGCAACGGCCCGACTTTTGCCTTTATGTGGACCAACGAACTCCCGCTGAAACAATATATGTTTTATTATATGCAGCAAACGCAAACGCCATATGCTACTTCGTGGGTAAAGTTAGGGAGCGGATTATACAAGGACTACGGCACCTACCTCATCAGGAAACATCCGCTATTGTTTATGCAGCATTATTATCTGCCCAACAGCAGACACATTTTCTACCCCGACAGGCGAGGCCCCATCGGCAGCTATACGCCCATCAGGGCAGAAAATATCTGCAAATGGTATAATCTTCCCGTTGAAACAAACAAAAGCGCCAAGCATCCGATTTACCAACAATTTGTAGCAGAAACCATAACCGTTTCGCACCTTATTATATGGATTGTAATAGCCTGCGTAAGTGTGGCAGCTATCGTCTTCCGCAAACGAATGAAATGGGAATCCGGTGAGAAGAAAACCTTTTGGGCATTAACCATATTCGGGTTGCTGTACTATGCCTCTACGGTCTTCGCGAGCCCGATAGATTTGCGCTTCTGGCTGCCAATGGGCGCGATACAATTTGCGTTTCTTTACATTTTGTTAAACAAAATAATACCTATATATAAGACGAAGGATTCATAATTAAGCGTCAAAAACATTACCTTTGTGCGGTAAAAAATAACCAAACTGAATGATTGCAATTATTTTATCGTGGCTTGTCATCTTTTTCGTTTTTTTTTCGGCGGGAGATATATGTATCAGGCTGTATAATAAAATCTGTAATAATAAAGAAGCATACGGAATCCTCGACACATTTATCTTAGGAATGTGCTTTGTCCTGATACCGCTTTCGCTGACGTCTCTCTGGCTCCCGTCCAATCAATATATATTGCTGTCGTATATCGTCATTGCTATCATCTACTGGATAGTCAACCGCAGTCATTTATCGGCTATCGTCAAAGGGGTAAAAGCTAAATATAACACATTATCCCGCACACAAAAGGTATTAATTATCCTGTCGATATTCTCCATTGCCACATTTATCATCTGGTCGTCATCATTCTACGATGCTTCCTATTACCATTACCAGCATATCCGCTGGAATGAAGAATACGCAGTAGTTCCCGGGTTAGGTAATATCGAAGATCGCTTCGGATTCAACTCGAACTATATGCTCCTATCAGCCATATTCACTTTTCGCTTTCTGTTCGGCGAGGCTATTTATCCCACGCAAGCCCTGCTTTTCGCACTGATACTTTGCTGGTGTCTGGTTAAATTGTTCCGATCGAAATTCAATATCCAATGGCTGATTCTGCTCGTTCTGATGTTCCTGATGTTTTTGAACAACAATAAGGCAATCTCAGACAGCAACACCGATATACTACCCAGTTTGTGTATCTTCTATATATTCGCCCGCACCGTATTCGAACCCGACTGGCTGGTGCGCAAGCCGCTGTTTATCTGCCTTGTGCTGGTAGCTATGGTAACGATAAAGGTTTCGTCTGCCGTATTATGCCTATTATGCCTCGTGCCGCTCATCTACCTGATGAAGAAAAAGCAATTTCGTGAATTTTCGTTTTTACTTCTTACGGGGACATTGTTAATCGGTTTGTGGTGCGTGCGTAATTATTATGTATCGGGCTATTTGGTATACCCTTTGCCGCAAGTAGACATCTTCAATCCCGACTGGAAGATGCCTTACGCCACAGCCCTATTGCAGCAAATACATGTAAATGCCTGGGCCGAAATAATGTATAATTCACCTTTCATCTTAACAAAGACATTTTTCGAAAATGTCAAACACGGGCAAATAACCTACTTCGAAAGCGTTATCGCCTGCATTATATATGGTATCGTTATCATCTCGCCAATTCTGGCATTGCTTACTTTCTTGCTGAAAAGAAAAATATCCCGATACCTCTATATAACATATGGCGCAGCCCTATTAAGTATTATCTTCTGGCACTTATCGGCGCCCGATTTCCGGTTTGCATATGGTCATTTATATGGAACGGCCTTTCTGGGGATTATATTTTTCCTGTCGCTTATCCGCAAAGAGCAAACTATCTTTCCTAAATCGGGAATGATCGTAACCGCCTTTGTAGTCATCGCACTCTTATTATCCTCGGCCAAAAATACATTGACAACAGGAAATACGATTACAGAGATGGCAGGCCAAACGACGAAAGAGGCATTCACCGAAAGGCTTATCAAACCAAGCCAACATCAGGACTATATCCCGTATATGACAGATCCGGCGAAAAAACCGGTTCCTTATCAAATGGGTGAAGTGACTATCTATGTCACTCCGAAAGGACAGAAAGAGGATAATTTCGATGTCATACCTGCAGCCGATTACAGGGGGCTTCCACATACAGATTTCTTGGGTTACAAACTCCAGAACATAAAAACCATCGAGTCGCGCGGAAACACCATACAAGACGGCTTCCGCACCAAAGAGGAATACATTACCATCCTGAACGACAGCAGCAATATCGAAGAATACATCAAAAGATACCACAGGAAGTACGAACTCGAAGGATACTAAACAAATCTAAAATCTTCTTTATACAACATAAATATTGTATCTTTGTCCACCGAAAAAGCTACAATAACATGCTTATAGCCAAAAAACTGAAACAAGAAAACATAGCCGAATACCTGCTCTATATGTGGCAGGTGGAAGATATTATACGCGCCAACAATTTAGACATCGACGCCATACAAAAAGCGATAATCGACCAGTTCGATCAGCCCGAAAGCGTTAAAAACGAAATAAGGAGTTGGTACGAAGGCTTGATAGAGATGATGCGCCGGGAGGACAAGAAAGAGAAAGGACATCTCATCATCAACGAGAACACTATCCGCGACCTCACCGACTTACATCTCCAATTGCTGAAAACGCCAAGCGAAAACGAATATATAACGACCTATTACAAAACATTACCCTTCATTGTCGAACTGAGAAGCAAATCGCAGGATAAAGGTACACCCGAACTCGAAACCTGTTTTGCAGCGCTGTATGGCTTCTTGCTTATGCGGCTGAAACAAAACGAAATTTCGGGCGAAACACAGGCGGCTATCTCGCAGATAAGTTCGCTTATCCGCATCTTGTCTCAAAAATACAAAGACTATAACGAAGGAAAACTGGAACTAAACGAAGAATAAGCAAATGAGCGGAAAGAATATAAAACCATCCGACATCGAAATAATGGCTCCCGTCGGTTCGTACGAATCGCTTGCAGCCGCCATACAAGGAGGAGCCGACTCGGTCTACTTCGGCATCGAAGGGCTGAATATGCGCTCGAAGTCGTCGAACAACTTTACGGTCGATGACTTGCACAACATTGCCAACATCTGCAACGAGAAAGGCATCAAAAGCTACCTAACGGTCAACACCATTATATACGACAACGACATGGAGCTGATGCACCGCATTGTAGATGCTGCCAAAGAAGCCAACCTTTCGGCTATCATCGCGGCCGACGTGGCGGTGATGATGTACGCCCGCAGCATCGGTGTCGAAGTACATCTATCCACACAATTGAATATCACCAATACGGAAGCGTTGAAATTTTACGGTCAATTTGCCGATGTGGTGGTTTTAGCGCGCGAACTGGATCTGAATCAGGTAGCAGCTATATATAATGATATTGTCGAGCAACAAATAAAAGGGCCTAACGGCGAACTTATCCGCATCGAAATGTTTTCGCACGGAGCGCTATGTATGGCCGTTTCGGGGAAATGTTACCTCAGCCTGCACGAGAAAAACCTCTCGGCAAACCGTGGTGCCTGCAACCAGATATGCCGGCGGGGCTACATCGTGAAGGATAAGGATAGCGAGATAGAACTGGAAATAGACAACGAATACATCATGTCGCCCAAGGATCTGAAAACAATCCACTTCCTAAATAAGATGCTGGATGCGGGCGTCAGGGTACTCAAAATAGAAGGACGTGCCAGAGGGCCGGAATATGTGCGCACCGTTGTCGAATGCTACAAAGAGGCCGTTAATTCTTATTGCGAAGGGTCTTTCAATGAAGAAAAGGTTGCGCGCTGGGACGAACGTTTAGCGACGGTTTTCAACCGCGGATTCTGGGACGGATACTACTTAGGGCAACGCTTGGGCGAGTGGTCGGGCAATTACGGTTCGGCTGCCACCAAACGAAAGGTATATATCGGAAAAGGAATAAAATATTTCTCCAATTTAGGAGTAGGCGAGTTTCTGATGGAAACCCAGACGCTGAAAGTAGGCGACGAAATATTGATAACAGGCCCTACGACCGGTGCTATAAGCCAGATTGTGGAGGAGATAAGAGTAGATATGAAACCTGTAGAAGAGACCGTTAAAGGGGAAAAATTCTCTATAAAAATTAACGAAAAAATACGTCCCTCGGATAAATTATTTAAAATTGTGAAGACAAAATTGCAATTTATTCAATAATTTGTATTATTTTCGAACCGTAATTGATAAGGACACGATAACTATACATTGAACAACAATAGTTTAACAGGGCATTCTGAAACAATAGCGCAGGCTAAAACCAGTTTACCAAAATCATAACGGATTTAAAATAAGCTAAACAGATGTTGTAAAAATGTGTTTTTATTGGATAGAAACAGATTTGTAATTATATTTGTATTGTCCAATGGGGCAAACAGACACATTGAAATAATGATTTAATTAAAAGAAATATATAAAATAGGGAGGCAGGACACTGAGGTAACTCAATTTTCATTTGACTATTCTTTCTTTCAACTTTGGGTCTTTTAATTCTTTGATTAGCCTGTGAAGGCGAAATTAGAATAACTTTAGTCAAGCGGAAATATCCTGTCTCTCTTTCTTTTTTTTAATTCTATCCCATATCCCCACTCATTTTCCTCTTATTTATGGCATTGTTTTTATATTCGATTCAAAAAAAGTATTATTTTTGAAGAGTAGAATGTAAAACTGAAACTATGATATTCCGATTTTTAATATTATCAGACGAAGCCGAAGACTTCAGAAGAGAAATCCAGATAGATGCCGACGCATCATTCCTTGATTTGCACCAAGCCATCATCAAATCGACAGGCTATACCGAAGGCGAAATGGCCTCATTTTTTATGTGTAGCGACGATTGGGAAAAAGAACAGGAGATAACCCTTATCGAGATGGACACGAGCTCCGAAGAAGATTCCTATACGATGGAAGGTACCAGATTAGGCGACTTCCTCGAGGATGAACACCAAAAAATGCTGTACGTCTTCGACTACCTCACCGAACGGGCATTCTTTATCGATTTGCGCGAAATCATTACAGGAAAGCATCTCGAAAAACCGCTATGTACCAAATCGGAAGGTGAAGCACCGGCACAATTCGTCGAATTCGAATCCATAGATACCTCGTCATCGTCTCTCGATACTGACGAAGTTTTCTACGGAACGGAAGGATATGACATGGACGAATTAGACGCCGACGGCTTCGACGGATTGGACAATATCCCTTCTGATAGCGAAGAATTCTAAATGAAAACGCTTATCGTTTTACTCGGGCCTACAGGTGTCGGTAAAACCGATTTAAGCATCCATCTGGCAAAACATTACAGTAGTCCTGTTATATCTGCTGACTCGCGACAGTTTTATCGCGGATTAGAGATAGGAACTGCTGCCCCTACCCCTGAGCAGCAAGCACAAGTAAAACATTTTTTTGTAGGCATGCTCCAAGTAGAGGACTACTACAATGCCAGTGAATTCGAAAATCAGGCTATAGCTACCATTAGCCAGCTGCACCAACAGACAGATACCGTCATTGCCTCCGGTGGGTCGATGATGTATATCGATGCTTTGTGCAATGGTATCGACGATGTACCGACTATCGACGAGAATCTCCGCAGGGAAGTATACGACTTATACGAGCGCGAAGGGCTGGAACCAATCCGCGCCCAGCTAAAGATACTCGACCCTGAATTTTACAATCAGGTAGACCTGAAAAATTACAAGAGGGTAATTCATGCGCTCGAGGTTTGCCTCATGACAGGGAAACCTTATTCTTCATTCCGCACAAAAAAGAAAAAAGAACGCCCTTTCCGAATCGTCAAAATCGGATTAATGCGTAACCGTGAAGAATTGTACGAGCGCATTAACCGGCGGGTAGATGAAATGATAGCAGAAGGCTTGTTGGAGGAAGCTAAAAAATTCTACCCTCGACGCCACCTGAACTCATTAAATACTGTAGGATATAAAGAATTATTCAAACACATAGCCGGCGAATGGGATTTAGACTTCGCCATTGAAAAAATCAAGCAAAATACCCGTATCTATTCGCGCAAACAAATGACATGGTTCAAACGAGACAAGGAAATACACTGGATAAACCTATCCGAAACAAACGAAGAAGATGCCCTTGCACAGATTATTCACATAGCTGAAATCTAAAATCCATCATAATCATTGCAATATCTTCTCCTTGAAAAATAGCAATTTACTTTTCTATATAGCTTTTAAAGCAAAAAAATCCCTTAAAACTTTATTAACCAAACAAAAAACTTTACTTTTGCATTGCAATTTGCCGGATATCAGACGGCTCGGCAGCCAATCGCGCCTAACCGCCTGTCTAAGAAGGCTGCAACCATGAAACTGAAGAAATTGAAAATTACTTAATATACCTATACAATTAAACAAATAAAAAAATCATGGCTAACAAGAAAGAAAAGCTTTTCTCGGATTTTCCGGCCATTTCTACCGAAGAATGGATGGCGAAAATCATTGCCGACCTGAAAGGGGCCGATTTTGAAAAGAAACTCGTTTGGAAAACAAACGAGGGCTTCAAAGTAAATCCTTTCTACCGTCAAGAGGATAATGCAGGTCTTAAAACAACCGATTCTCTTCCCGGTCAATTTCCTTACGTTCGCGGAACCAAAGTGGATAACCAATGGTACACCCGTCAGGACATTCATGTGTCAGACGTTAAAGCTGCAAATGCCAAAGCGTTAGACATCCTCGACAAAGGCGTCAACTCGCTGGGATTCGCTATCGACAGCGACCTGGTAAACGCCGAAAACATCAAAACATTATTAAACGGTATCGCCCTCGAAGCTGTAGAAGTAAACTTCTCTACCTGCCACAAAGCGACTTTGAAATTGACACAAATCGTTGTCGATTACTACAAATCACAGAATGTGGACGTAATGAACTGCTTCGGTTCGATCAATTACGATCCGTTCAAACCATTATTGAAAAAAGGACGTCCTGCCGACAACTGGGTAGCTGATGCTGCCGAAGTCGTAAAAGCGGCATTGCCTCTCCCACGCTTCCGCGTATTGGCTGTTAACGCTTACTTGTTGAGCGACGGCGGTTCGTACAGCTATCAGGAGTTAGGCTATGCTCTGGCAAATGGTAACCAATTGTTATCAGGCTTGTCAGAAGCAGGACTCGATATAGATACTATCGCTAAGAAAATCAAATTCAACTTTGGCGTAGGCAGCAACTACTTCATGGAGATTGCTAAATTCCGTGCAGCACGCTGGTTGTGGGCTGAAATTGTATACGCTTACAAACCGCTATGCAAACACGAATGTACGAACAAGGATGCCGAAGGCATTTGCCGTTGCGCAGCCAAAATATACACACATGCTCAAACATCCATGTTCAACATGACTGTGTTTGATGCGCATGTGAACATGCTCCGTACACAGACCGAAGCGATGTCTGCTACTATTGCAGGTGTAAACTCGCTGACAGTCCGTCCGTTCGACGAAGCATACAAACAATCGGACGACTTCTCCGAAAGAATCGCCCGCAACCAACAATTATTGTTGAAAGAAGAATGTCACTTCGATAAGATCACCGATCCTTCGGCTGGTTCTTACTACATCGAGCATCTGACAACAGCCATCGCAGAACAGGCTTGGGCTTTGTTCCTCGAAGCAGACGAAAAAGGCTACTACGAGGCATTGAAAGCCGGAACTGTACAAGAAGCAGTGAAAACATCGGCCGATGCACGCTTCAAAGCATTGGCAACCCGCCGCGAATCGTTGCTCGGAACAAACCAGTTTCCTAACTTCACCGAAAAAGCCGGCGACAAAATCGTTAAAGAAGAAGCTTGCGGATGTGGTTGTTCAAACGCTAAAGGCGACGCACCTTATCAGGCATTGCCTAAAACCCGTTTGGCGACAGCATTTGAAGAGCTCCGTCTGGCAACCGAAAAACATGGTGCCCCTAAAGTGTTTATGCTTACAATCGGTAATCTGGCTATGCGTCTGGCACGTTCGCAGTTCTCTGCTAACTTCTTCGCTTGTGCCGGATACAAGACCATCGACAACCTCGGTTTCGAGACTGTTGAAGCCGGTATCAAGGCAGCACGTGAACAACAGGCTGATATTATTGTATTGTGCTCAAGCGACGACGAGTATGCTACTTATGCTCCCGAAGCACAAAAACTTCTGCAAGGCGGCAAGGAATTCCTCGTAATTGCGGGTGCTCCTGCTTGTGCTGACGAGTTGAAAGCTCAAGGAATCGAACATTTCATCAATGTGAGAAGCAACGTGCTCGAAACATTGCAGATGTTCAGCCATAAATTGGGAATACTATAATTCGGATATTAGTCAATTAGCAGATTTGCAAATTAATAAAATCAACAGCTGTCAGCTAAAAGCTATCAGCTAAAAGCTTGGAAACATGAAACCAAATTTTAAAAATATAAACATCAACGAATCAGGCTTTTCAGCGGCTAATGCTGCTGAATGGGCTGCTGCCAACAGCATCGAAGCCAACTGGGTAACTCCCGAGTTAATTCCGGTTAAGCCTGTATATACCAAAGAAGACCTCGAAGGCATGGAACATCTGAACTATGCTTCGGGTATTCCTCCATTCCTCCGCGGACCATACTCGGGTATGTATGCGATGCGTCCGTGGACAATCCGCCAGTATGCAGGATTCTCTACTGCTGCCGAATCGAATGCTTTCTATCGCCGCAACCTGGCATCGGGCCAGAAAGGGCTTTCAGTAGCTTTCGACTTGGCTACACACCGTGGCTACGATGCCGACCATCCGCGTGTAGTGGGTGACGTGGGTAAAGCAGGGGTATCTATCTGCTCGGTAGAAGACATGAAAGTATTGTTCGACGGTATTCCATTGAACCAGATGTCGGTATCCATGACCATGAACGGTGCGGTGCTTCCTGTGCTTGCATTCTACATCAATGCAGGATTGGAGCAAGGCGCTAAATTGGAAGAAATGGCAGGAACAATCCAGAATGACATCCTGAAAGAATTTATGGTGCGTAACACATACATCTACCCACCTGAATTCTCGATGAAGATTATCGCTGATATCTTCGAATATACATCGCAGAAGATGCCTAAATTCAACTCGATTTCTATCTCGGGTTACCACATGCAGGAAGCCGGTGCTACTGCCGACATCGAGTTGGCTTACACCTTGGCTGACGGTATGGAATACCTGAAAGCAGGTATCGATGCAGGTATCGATGTGGATGCGTTTGCTCCTCGTCTCTCGTTCTTCTGGGCGATTGGTATGAACCACTTTATGGAGATTGCCAAGATGCGTGCAGGACGTCTGTTGTGGGCAAAAATCGTGAAAAGCTTCGGAGCGAAAAATCCGAAATCACTGGCATTGCGTACGCACTCTCAGACTTCGGGTTGGTCGTTGACAGAACAAGATCCGTTCAACAACGTAGGACGTACTTGTATCGAGGCGATGGCTTCGGCATTGGGACACACACAATCGTTGCACACCAATGCGTTGGATGAGGCGATTGCATTGCCTACCGACTTCTCGGCACGTATCGCTCGTAATACGCAGATATACATCCAAGAGGAAACGCAAATCACGAAAGAAATCGACCCTTGGGCTGGTTCTTACTACGTGGAAACGTTGACTAACGAATTGGTACACAAAGCTTGGGCACACATACAGGAAATCCAGAAATTGGGTGGTATGGCTAAGGCTATCGAAACAGGTCTTCCTAAGATGCGTATCGAAGAGGCTGCTGCCCGCACACAGGCTAAAATCGACTCGGGTGCTCAAACCATTATCGGTATCAACAAATACCGTCTGGCAAAAGAAGATCCAATCGATATTCTGGATGTGGACAACACAGAAGTTCGCCGTCAACAAATCGAGCGTCTGAATGACCTGAAAGCGAAACGCGACAATGCTGCCGTGAAGAAAGCATTGGAAGCAATCACTGAATGTGTTAAAACTAAGAAAGGAAACTTACTCGAACTGGCAGTGGAAGCGGCAAGAGTTCGCGCTACATTGGGCGAAATCTCCGATGCCTGCGAAGTGGTAGTAGGTCGTTATAAAGCAATAATCAGAACTATATCAGGCGTGTATTCATCAGAGACTAAACAAGACCCTACCTTCCAGGAAGCTTGCCAATTGGTAGAAGAGTTCGCGAAGAAAAATGGTCGCCAGCCGCGTATCATGATTGCGAAAATGGGACAAGACGGTCACGACCGTGGTGCGAAAGTAGTAGCAACCGGTTATGCCGACTGCGGATTCGACGTGGATATGGGACCATTGTTCCAAACGCCGGAAGAAGCTGCCCGCCAGGCTGTTGAAAACGACGTAAACGTACTGGGTGTTTCTTCATTGGCTGCCGGTCACAAAACATTGATACCGCAGGTAATGGAAGAGTTGAAGAAACTCGGCCGCGAAGACATCGTGGTGATTGCCGGAGGAGTAATTCCTGCGCAAGACTACGATTTCTTGTACAAAGCCGGTGTAGCTGCCATCTTCGGTCCGGGTTCTCCTGTGACGAAGGCTGCTGTGGAAATAATGAAAATCCTTTTGGCTGAGTAATTTATTACACTATCATATGGAAAATCCCGTCATTTTGGCGGGATTTTTTTATTTATAATCTTCAAATGAGGTGACTGTTTACAGAATTATGTTATTTATTCAAAAGTTATTCTTATTTTTGTCTTCTGATTAACATCTAACATAAACTGTATATAAAACTAAAATAGAACAAATTATGAAGAACTTTACAATTCTTGCGTTATTGTATTTCGCACTATCGCTCACTTCAACTTTATGCGCTCAGGATATTATCATCAGTGATTCCGATGCCAAAAAGATCGCTTCAATCAAAACTTCGGCAGAGAAAGAAATCGCCAAGGCGGAGGCTAACCTGCAAAAGGAACTGAAAAAAGCGAAAGATTTAGCAGACAAGGAGGAAAAGGATGGTATCCAGAAAGCAAAGGACAAGGCTAAAAGCAATTACAACAAAAGAGTAGAAGATGCTCAAAAGAAAGCTGACGCTGCTAAACTGAAAGCGCAGGAAAAATCGGAGAAAGAAATAGAAAAAATCAGAAAAAGCAACGCCCTTTGATGGACTAAAAAAGATGTATAGAAAATCCTGTCGAACCGGCAGGATTTTTTTTGTTTTTAACTATCTTTACATCTCAACCCGCTAAAACCTCTATTGCCATGAAAAGAAAACTGTTAATCTTCCTCTCTATTGTTCTTGTTTGTCTCTCTTCGTGCAATAACAACCGATATACGATTACCGGGGACTTGAATACGGACGAGTATGACGGACAGCTTATTTGTCTGGGCTACGAAACAAACACAGGTAAAGTCTTTACAGATTCGGCTACTATCGAAGGAAATCATTTTCATATCGAGGGAGAAATTCCCGATTCTAATGCATTGCGTACGTTATGGATTGATGGGTTAATAGCTTCGTACAAACCGATACTCTTGTCAAACGAAAATATACAGGTAGAATTAAAGCCTTCATCCGGCGAATTAAGAATAAAGAGTGACGGTTTGAATGGAGCTTTTCAGACTTTTTCCGATTCGGTGAACACCCTTTTGATCGACAGGACTTTTTACGAACGCCGAGTGGATTTGAAAGATGCGGGCAAAATGACTTTGGAAAAGCATAATGAGTTATTGGAAGAGGAAAGACAATATATGAATCATTTGGAAGATTATATCTGCGATTACATCAAAGAAAATATCTCCAATAATTTGGGCTTATATGTATTCATCGAGTCTACACATTTTTTCTGGAATACAGAAAAATTAGGCGAATTGATACAATTATTTCCGGAATCATATAAAGAAAATAAGAGATTTAAATTCGCAGAAGCATGGGCAAATGCCGTATCGGAAACAGCTGTGGGAAAACAATATACAGACATCAAAGGTTTCGACCTCGAGGGAAAAGAGGTTGCTTTATCCGATTATGTAGGAAAAGGCAAGGTCGTTTTGGTTGATTTTTGGGCGTCGTGGTGTGGCCCGTGCAGGGAACTTCTTCCGGAATTGAAAGAATACAAGAAGCAATATAAAGACCTCGAAATTGTTGGCATTTCGATAGACGACAATAAAAAAGACTGGGAAAAAGCGTCCATTGACGAGGAGATCGACTGGCCGCAATTTTCGAACTTGATGGGGAGGGATGATCCGGCCAAATTAGCCTATGGGGTTCAAAGCATACCTACAACGATTCTGATAGATAGAAACGGGACAATCATCGGCCGGGATTTGTATAGAGACCATTTAAAATATAAAATAGAAGAATTAATGAAATGATTTTTATCTATACCATAAATAATATAAATAGAGGGAAGGTAACATGATAAAAAAATCGACAAAAAAGATATACCTTTTGACGTCAAAAACACGTTAAAACACTGATAACAAGAGATTAAAAAAGTAACAAAAAGTAACATCAGGGTAACAAAAAAGTAACAGGTTTGTGGCTTTTTAGGGTACAAAAAATTAATTATATATGAGAGTAGACCAATGCTATAAGTTAACACCTAAGGCTTTCACAGAAGTAAGAAAAAGAGCTGTGATTATATCAGCTTCCTTAATACTAATGGTGCTTATTGTAGTTTCTTACATATTGTGGGATACAATACAAAGCAATTTGCTTATCCCGGGCATTATCCTTCCTTTTATAATTATTGTTTTTTCTTTTTCTTTATTCAACACGTTAAAGAAGGAGAAGAACAGGCAAAAGAATTTTTCTCTTATTCTTGAAGAGGATGCTATTCTGTACTCTTTTGACGGTTTAAATACAGTCTGCATAGATAAGGACGAAATAGAATCGATCGTAAAGAAAACAAACGGAGATTTGTATATAAAAAGTAGCCGTTATCCTCAGCACTTCGCTGTATCCCACAATATAGAACGCTACAACGAGGTCGTAAATATCTTATCCTCTATGCACCCGTTCTCAGTTGAAAAGGAGCTGCCATTCGCCTTAAGATATAATACGACAACAATACTTGGGGGAATTATTGTTACTCTGTTGGTTCTGATTCTGTTTTATACATCAAAAAATGAAATTATAGTAGTATCAACTGCTATTTTACTAAGTATACTCATCGTATATTCATCCATAAAGACCCGGAAATGGGTATTTATGGTATTCTTTTTATTTATAGTCTTTATAAAACTCTATTATATCTTTGCCTAAAATTCTATATCTATTCCCAACAACAATTTATAATACCACTATGAAAAAAATCTCTCTTATTACATTATTATTATTAGCAGGGTTATTATCCCTGCAGGCAGAAGTGAAAATGCCCCACATCTTCGGCGACAATATGGTGCTTCAACGCAACCAGAAGGTAAAAGTCTGGGGTTGGGCCGACAAAGGCGAAGCGGTAACCGTAACCTTCAACGGTCAAACTCAAAAGGCCAAAGCCGGCAAAAACGGCAAATGGATGGTCACCTTCACCCCTATGCAGGCAGGAGGCCCTTATACGATGGTCGTTGCCGGAAAGAAAAATAAAATCGAATATAACAATATACTCATCGGCGAAGTTTGGGTGTGCAGCGGACAGTCTAATATGGAATGGACACTTGCCAATGCCGGTAATGCCGAATATGAAATACGCAATGCAACCTATCCAGCGGTCAGAGCGTTTAATGTAGCACACGAAATGGATTTCAGTCCCCGCGCCGATCTGAACGGAAGTTGGGACGTTTGCTCGCCCGAGACTGCAGGAAATTTTTCGGCAGTCGGCTATTTCTTTGCCCGTAAGCTATATCAGGAACTGAATGTCCCGATTGGCATCATCAATACCTCATGGGGTGGCACAATTGTGGAAACATGGACAAGTCCCGAAACCTTCAATGCCCTGCCCGACAAATACAAAAAGAAATTCGAAGGAAGATTCGACTCTACATTTGATGTCGAGAACTTCATGAAAAAGAACGAAAAAGCCAAAGAGGTATATTTTACAGCTCTAAAAAACGATTTTGGGATGGAGGAAAGATGGTATCTACCTCAAACTGATATTTCTTCATGGAAACCATTCGATATACCACAAGGTTGGTGGAATAGTGAATTGAAAGGTATTGAAGGGTATGTCTGGTTCCGCTATGATTTTACTCTTTCGTCCGAAGATGCAGGTAAATCAGCCCGTCTCTCATTAGGCCCTATCGACGACATGGACATCACATGGGTCAATGGTGTCAAAGTAGGAGAAGCGGATTATTATAATATTATGCGCGATTATGCTATACCCGAAGGCGTTTTACAGGCAGGCAAAAATAGTATTGTAGTGAGAGTAGATAATCCTTTGGGGGAAGGCGGAATCAACGGGAAAGCCGAAGATATGTATGTCACGATTGACGGAAAAGCCATTCAGATAGCGGGCAAGTGGAAGTACAAACCATCAGTAATAAATAAAGATTTCGATTATATAGCGCTCTCTCCAAACATCTATTCTTCGTTGCTCTACAATGCCATGGTGAACCCGATTATCGATTATGGCATAAAAGGGGCTATCTGGTATCAGGGCGAAAGCAATGCCGATATTATGGAGGATGCCGAGAATTACAAGGTTCTTTTCCCTGCTATGATCAAGGATTGGAGAGCCAAATGGGGCTATGAGTTCCCTTTCTATTGGGTGCAGTTAGCCAATTATATGGCAAAAGATGTGCTACCACAAGAAAGCAACTGGGCTACCCTACGCGAAGCTCAGACGCAAACACTCTCGTTGCCCAAAACAGGTCAGGCGGTGATTGTGGATATAGGCGAAACAAACGATATTCACCCGCGCAACAAACAGGATGTAGGTTTGAGGCTTGCCTTGAATGCACTGAATAAAGATTATGGTATGACGAACGTTATTTATTCAGGCCCTACTTACAAATCGATGGTAGTAGAAGGGAATAAGGCTGTCATATCGTATGACAATATAGCTGCAGGATTGACAACGCCGAGCAAATACGGCTACATCGAAAGCTTTGCTATAGCCGGCGCCGATAGCGTATTCCACTGGGCTAAAGCTTACATTGACGGCGACAAAGTTGTTGTCTATAGTGACAAAGTGCAGCATCCTGTTGCTGTAAGATACGGATGGTCTGATAATCCGGATATCAACCTATACAATAGCAGCGGATTGCCTGCCGCTCCATTCAGGACGGATAACTGGTAGATAATAAGATTATTACAAAAACACAACCCTTTATTCTTGTCTGAATAGAGGGTTGTTCCGTTATAATTGTAGCTTATTGCCCATGCAGAGATGATTTTATCGTACTTTCCATGAGGAATGGGAAAGAGAGTTTCAGAAAATGACACTGCCGATAAAAAAGTCTCATATCAGTCGTTTTTTCAATTGGGGAAATCGCCCTTATTTCACAAATTGACTAAGAAATAATAGAAAAATTACAGATAAAGAACTGGAAATCTGTCGGGAGAACGCTTTTCTTAAATACTTTTGTTAAAGAAGGAAACGGAAACTGTGTGTTAAGTCCTATGTTAGATTTATTTGACTAACGATTAAGAAGAAGGAAATTTAAATATAAGAATTATATATAATATCATTGATATCTTAGACTCAAATAATTAACTAATTTCATAATTAACCTCTTAAACGCTGTTCGCTATGACTGTAACAAAGAATGAAATAGGATTTAATGCAGGTAACATCCTGAACCTTCTGACAATAAGGGGACGCTTATCCCTGCGCCAGATTGGAGAAATGACCCATTACAAAGATGTCTCTATCACAATGGCCATAGGATGGCTTCTACGCGAAGGAAAAGTACTTGTTTACAACGAAGATGGAAAGCTATACTTCGATTTGAACAGGTCTGTAAGTGAAATTTATTATTGATGAGAATAGTGAATTATAGACATATTGTTGTTTTATAGCTGGTTGTATGTGGTTAAGAGCTATCAGATTCTACTTGTTAACCTTATTTAGATAAAGCCCTCACGAGAATCCTGATAGCTCTTTTCTCTTTTAGAGAAAAGGTTATTGTTTATAGCTCATTTATCAATTCTTTTTGTTCCTCAAAGAAATTCTTCCTATCCATCTCCCCTCCTACACTTATCAATGTCGAAAACCGTTTAACAGACTCGATCCAATCGCGGTGGAACTTGCATATCAGCGGATCCGACGACGAAATAGTATCCATCATATAAATACCATCCATATAGGCCCGCTCGAAGTTCTCGCCTTTCATATAAGTATAATTGGCCGTTGTATCGATATTGCACAAATAGATCCAGGCCTCTACATTATATTTCTTCAGCCCGTAGGTAGCTATATCTTCAAAAAACAGCAATAATTCTCTCAACTCCTTTTTCATAAGCATCTTCTTCTCATCCGAAACAAGCTTCAGACGCCAGAAATAGTTTATATCCCGCAAGAAAGACAAAAAGAGATTACGGTTCAGAATCCATGAATGCTTGGGTGTATGAAATTGAGAGTGAAGCAACTTTTCCCGCTTCTTATCTATCACCTCGGGTATGGAAAACGATTCGAAGGTTTGAGTAAAAGACTTGTTATCTAACTGATAGAGCATCTTGAAAATACGGAAGCTGAACAATTCCTTGTGAGGAAAAAGCATCGAATAGGGGATATTGTTAAATATCGACTCCTCAACGATATTAGGCGTTTTCGTAAAATATTCATACGACATTTCGTGCTGGGCAATCTTGAAATATAAGTAATCCACCGGATTATTGGGAGATAACTCCAACTCGAAAATCGGTTTTTCCAGCTTCTTTATATTCGCCAGACTATCTAATGAAACGCCCAACTTGCTGGCTATAATACAAGCTTCGCTGAATGTAAAATGGATATCTCCCCGCAGACGCCTGTATACAGTTTCTTTTCCCATCGATATCGTATTTATCAGAAAGGCTGCTTGTTCTTTTTTCTTCGGTATACGATCTCTTATCGCGCTTATTAATCTATCATTAAACGTATACATAATCCAATGAATATATAAGGGGTTTTTAATGTACTTGGTTCTTCATTTGCTCTGTGTTGTTAAAATTAATATAAAAAAATAACATACACCGCTATCTTGCACCATAATTTTCTATATTTTTCACAAGCCGAAGATACAGGATTACTTATAAATGGAGCTATGTTATTAACAATTCTGATGATTTTTCAACAAAGCGCCTATACTTTTACATAATTTAAAATATTATACTGTTTTTTATTCGTTAATTTGTCGTCGAAAACATTATCTATATTATATGGGAAAAATTATTGCTTTAGCAAATCAAAAAGGAGGAGTAGGAAAAACAACTACAACTATCAATCTGGCGGCATCATTGGCTGCTCTCGAGAAGAAAGTGCTTGTTGTAGACGCCGATCCTCAGGCCAATGCATCTTCGGGGCTGGGCGTAGACATTCGCAAACTGAAAGACACAATATACGAATGTCTTATCGGTTCTTCCGAAGCGCAGGAAGCTATCGTTTCTACCGAAATAGAACGATTATTTGTATTACCATCCCATATCAATCTGGTAGGTGCCGAACTGGAAATGTTAAGCGTCGACAACCGCGAAAAGGTATTGTCCAATATCCTTCATCCTTTAAGAGAAGAATATGACTATATCCTTATCGACTGCTCGCCGTCATTAGGGCTGATTACGGTCAATGCGCTTACAGCGGCCGATTCGGTAATTATCCCCGTTCAATGCGAATATTTTGCACTCGAAGGTATAAGTAAGCTGCTTAATACGATAAAGATAATCAAATCGAAACTGAATCCGAATCTCGAAATCGAAGGATTCCTCCTCACCATGTACGATGCGCGCCTGCGTCTGGCAAACCAGATATACGAGGAAGTAAAAAATCACTTCCAGGACTTGGTTTTCACCACCGTCATACAGCGTAATATCAAACTGAGCGAATCGCAAAGTTTTGCACAGCCGGTACTCGTTTACGACGCATCGTCGCGAGGATCTATCAATCATATGCAATTAGCGAAGGAACTTATAGAGAAAAATTCGTAACTTTGTGAGCATTTCTCAAAATAAGAAATAAACTATGGCAAAGAAACCTGTTTTAGGAAGAGGGCTCGACGCACTCATCACCTTGGATGAAGTGAAAACCGAAGGCTCGTCGTCTATCAACGAAGTGGAGATAGCCAAGATAGAAGCCAATCCTGATCAGCCCCGCAGGGTGTTCGACGAGGAGGCTTTGGAAGAACTGGCTGCATCCATCCGCCAGATAGGTGTTATACAACCCATAACGCTGCGGAAGATAAATGACGATTCGTACCAGATAATAGCCGGAGAACGCCGCTACCGCGCTTCCCAAAAAGCAGGATTGAAATCTATCCCGGCATACATAAAAACGGCCGAGGATGAGACGGTTATGGAAATGGCGTTGATAGAAAACATTCAGCGCGAAGACCTGAACTCTATCGAAATCGCCTTAGCCTATCAGAACCTCATCGAATCATACAACCTCACGCAAGAAAAGTTAAGCGAGCGTGTAGGTAAGAAACGGACTACCGTCGCCAACTATCTCCGTCTGCTGAAACTCCCTGCCGAAATACAAATGGGAATCCGCGACAAAAAAATAGATATGGCGCATGCCCGTACCCTCGTCACATTGGAGGATGCAGCAGCACAGCTCGAACTATATGAGTTGATTCTGGAAGAAGGGCTCTCTGTCCGCAAAGTCGAAGAATATGTACGCGCCATCAACAAGGGAGAGAAACTCGAAGACCTCTTGACGGAAGAAAAGGCGGTAGACACTATAAAGAAATCAGGCATTAAAAAGAGTACACCCGAAGAGTTCAGTCTCTTAAAGACACACCTATCCAAATTTTTCGGGACAAAAGTTCAACTGACATGCGACGATAAAGGAAAGGGACGGATATCCATTCCTTTCAAATCGGAGGAAGAACTCGAACGGATTATGGCTATCTTTGACCAGCTGAAAAAATAAAAAAGGTAGTTTGCCGTATTATAGTATATGAAAAGAGGCTTATTCACAACTTTATTATTCATTGCCGGTAGTTTATTACTATTATATGCTCAGGAACGTGACAGCATAATAGTAGTGGACGATGCTCAATTGGAGGTGAAAGCCGAAAAAATATTCAAAGACAGCGTTCCCCCGCTCCGGGAGCGACCGCCGGTAGTAGTGGTAGACAAATCTGTCCCTGTGCCACAAGTAGATCCAATCGAATTTCAACCTAACCCAACCAAAGCGGTCATCTATTCCGCTATCTGTCCGGGATTGGGGCAAATATATAATCGCAAATACTGGAAATTGCCTATCGTCTACGGCGGATTCTTAGGCGTAGTGTATGGTGTCACTTGGAACGGAGGATACTACAACGATTACAAGAATGCCTACCGCGATTTGGCATTAAGAAATACGGCGAATGCAACAGGAGGCGATAGCTGGAAAGATTTTTATCCTAATCTTAATCCAGACGCCGATGGGGCGAATACGCAACGTATAATAGAGAACTTACGCCGGAAAAAGGATTTCTATCGCCGCTACAGGGACTTAGCTATCCTTGTCGGCGTCGGCTTATATGCCCTGTGCGTAATAGATGCTTATGTGGACGCAGAGTTATACGACTTTAATATGTCGCAAGACTTATCGATGACTATCGCACCGATGATACTCCCTCCCACCCCGACATCTAAGATGTCATTCGGGTTGCAATGTACTATCCGCTTCTGACAGCGGGCATTATTAATCTACATTAGATAGAAAGGTAAAACAAAATAAATGATACTCAAAAAATTACTTTTAATATTCATATCATCCGTTATTATACTTCCTCTTTTCTCTCAACAGAAAAAGGATAATCTCAATGTGAACTCGTTCGACGATCCGTCCGCAACCTTTCCTGCCGATATGGAAAGAAACTATGACGAACTGTTGCTTCGCTGGAAATCTGAATTAGTTCAACAAGACGGTTATGATTGCACCAATGAAGGAAAAGTCACCTTCCCCGACGAAGTATATATCGAGCGCTTATACGCCCTTCCGTCCACTATGGAATTGTGTTTCAACCCGCTCGTAAAGCGTTATATTGAGATGTATGCCGGTTACCCGAAAATGGTGAGCCGGATGTTAGCCGAGGGCGAATACTACTTCCCGCTATTCGAAGAAGCATTAGAGAAAGAAGGCTTACCCTTGGAACTGAAATATCTGCCGGTCATCGAATCGGCGCTCAACCCCGTTGCCCGTTCGCGCGTGGGAGCGACTGGCCTTTGGCAGTTTATGCTGGGCACGGGACGTCTATACAAATTGGAAGTAAACAGCTTGGTGGACGAGCGGAGCGACCCGCACAAATCGACCGAGGCTGCCGTCAAATACATGAAATCTCTATATGCGACATACAAAGACTGGAATCTTGTTATAGCAGCATACAATTGCGGGCCGGGTGGCGTAAACAAGGCTATCAAGCGTGCCGACGGACAAACCGACTATTGGGCTATATATCCATATCTGCCACGCGAAACCCGCAGCTATGTGCCTATCTTCATTGCGGCTACTTATATTATGAGTTATCCTAAAGAACACAATATATGTCCGGCTAAAATAGAAATGCCTTTACTGATGGATTCCGTTATGGTGAGCCAGAACCTTCACCTGCAACAGGTAGCCGAAGTATTGGACATCCCTATCGAAGATGTGCGGGCATATAATCCGCAGTACAGAGCCGACATTGTTCCCGGTGCATACAAGCCTTATGCTATCAACCTGCCGTTAAACAAAACAACCTTGTTTATCGAGAAGAAAGACGCAGTATTCAAACACCGTGCAAACGAACTGTTGACTCACCGCAAAGTTGCCGGGTTGGATGTTGTTGCTGCATCAGGGCAAACTTACAAAGTCAAAAAAGGCGATACCTTAGGCGGTATAGCCCGTAAGTACGGCGTATCGGTGGCTTCATTGAAAAAATGGAACGGACTGAAATCGAACAACATATCTACAGGACGCCGCTTATATGTTTCCAATCCCGTTGTAACCGTTTCGAAAAAGAAAGAGGAGAAGAAACCCGAGCCGGAAGTATTGGCCACTACAGACAGCCTGCAATTGACCGAACCCGAATTAAGCACTCTTGATTTTGGGACGGACTATCTAGCAGATATTATGTCTGATTATGCCTTACAAATAGAACCGACCAGTTTGTCAGACTTTCCACGGATAAGCTTAGACAATTCGGACGACGAAAATACATTGGAACGAAGCATAGAAGATGCTGCCGACAATATTATCTACCATAAAGTAAAAATCGGAGAGACACTGACTATGATAGCTTCGCGATACAATGTTTCCAACGAAGACATTATCAGATGGAACAAGCTGAATTCCAAATCAGCACGTGTAGGAAACCGGTTGATAATACATTTGCCTCAGCAATAAGAGAAGACTACCGATACATCAAATCTATTTCAGATTATCTTTATACTGTATCTTAAAATACAGAAGATAAAATGCTGTCTCGATTCTTTTTATTATTTTTGCTTACTTATAGATAGAGGGAATATATGACGGATAAAGAGCTACAAACCAAAGAAGACCTGATGGTCGAAAATGAATTTAATGCGTTGATAAATGACTACTTGAATACGAATCACCGTAGAAAAGTAGACATCATTACCAAGGCATATCAATTCGCACGCGAAGCCCACAAAGGAGCGCGACGCCGTTCGGGAGAGCCGTATATCATGCACCCGCTGGCGGTAGCCCGCATTGTGTGCGGCGAAATAGGTTTGGGTTCGACATCTATCTGTGCGGCACTATTGCACGATGTTGTAGAAGACACCGAATATACGACCGAAGACTTAACAAACCTCTTTGGCGAAAAGATAGCCAGAATCGTTGACGGGCTGACCAAAATATCGAGCGGGATGTTCGGCGACAATGTCTCGGCACAAGCCGAGAACTTCCGAAAGCTTCTGCTTACCATGTCGGACGATATACGCGTTATCCTCATCAAGATTGCCGATCGCCTGCACAACATGCGCACACTCGGCTCGATGACACCTGCCAAACAGTATAAAATTTCGGGAGAAACAATGTATATATATGCCCCGCTGGCTCACCGGCTGGGCTTATTTGCTATTAAGACCGAACTCGAAGAGCTCAGTTTCAAATGGGAAAATTCTGATATATACAAGGAAATCAGCGAGAAACTGAATACGACCAAACAGCAGCGTGCGGACATATATACACACTTTGCCGCACCTGTGATAGAGAAGCTGAATACAATGGGCTTCCAATACGAGATAAAAGCCCGCGACAAGTCTATCTACTCCATCTGGAACAAGATGCAGCACAAAGGCATCCCTTTCGAAGAGATATACGACATCTTTGCTGTCCGCATCATTTTCGAAAACGAACCGGGTATGGACGAGAAAAAGCGTTGCTGGGACATCTATTCGGCTATCACCGATATCTATAAGCTCCGCCCCGATCGTATTCGCGACTGGGTAAGCCGCCCGAAATCAAACGGTTATCAGGCACTACACCTCACCGTAATGGGGCCTGACGGACAATGGATCGAAATACAGATACGCAGCCGCCGGATGGACGATATTGCCGAGAAAGGTTTTGCCGCTCACTGGAAATACAAAGAAGGCAAAGTGGAAGAGGATACCGAGCTGGATAAGTGGCTGAAAACCATCAAAGAAATATTGGAAAACCCGAGCCCGAATGCGTTGGACTTCCTCGACACCATCAAGCTCAACCTGTTCTCGCAAGAGATATTCGTCTTTACACCTAAAGGCGAGATACGCACATTGGCGCAGGGAGCGACTGCACTCGATTTTGCCTACGATTTGCACTCCGACATAGGCGATCATGCCATCGGGGCAAAGGTCAATCATAAGCTCGTCCCCCTCAGCTATAAACTGAGAAGCGGCGACCAGCTCGAAATACTGACATCGAAGTCGCAACATCCTCAGACTGAGTGGTTCAATTATATATCGACAGCTAAAGCCCGTACTAAAATAGAGTACAGCCTCAAAAAAGGGCGGAAAGACAAGATAAAAAAAGGAGAAGAGATACTCCGAAACAGCCTGACAAAGCTATCTATCGAGTTAACTCCTTCTGTAATAGACCGGATTGTAGATTATTACAAGATGACTAACAAGGAGAATCTGCTCTATGCTCTTGGCAACCACGATATAGACCTGCCGCAGAAGATAAACAAGCTGCTTTCGCAACGTGGTTCTAACTCGGGAGGAGGTGTGCTTCGTTATATGAAACAGGCTTTTCAGGCAGTAACACGCCCGCTGACAGAGAATACGTTACCTTCGTCAGCGCTTGCCGTAGACGAACCGATAGATAAAAAGAAGACTTACCTCTTGCAAGAGGATTCGTTCAATAAGAATTTCCGTCTGGCAACATGCTGTAATCCTATCCCCGGCGATACGGTCTTCGGCTATATAACCGAAAATAATGTAGTAGAAGTGCATGCGGTTGTCTGTCCTGTCGGCTTAAAACTCAAAGCAAGCCACGGCGATAAGATAATCAACCTGAAATGGGACAATAACTATGTACAGGCTCCTTTCATGTCTACCATCACCATCACCGGCATCGACAGGATAGGTATGCTGAACGATATTACAAAAGTGATATCATCCGGCCGGCTCAACATGAAAAGCTTCAATATAGAATCGAATGATGGTATTTTTGAAGGCCGGGCGGTCGTATATGTTCACGACGCAACAGACCTGAAGAAGCTCTGTAGTGAAATAGCCAAGATAAAAGGAGTAAGGTCTGTAAACCGCAAACAAAACGTTTACTAATCCACAGACCTCCTGTTTTCCTTATCTTCTCAAATCGAGTATTTCGGCGGCAACATCGCCTGTTATATTATGGCATTCGCCTAATTTCCAACCTCTTTCGTTAAGCCTTTTACGGATAACCTCTATGGCATCGCCACCCAAGCCGTAGTCGGAGAGACGTGTTTTTACACCCAATCCTTCGAAGAAGCCTTCAACAGCTTTTACAGTACGGTCTATTATTTCATTGTCGGAGGCGCCTTCGATACCAAAGACTTTCTTGCCTAAACGGACAATCTTCTTTGCTTTCTGGTCTTTCAATACGGTCATCAATCCCGGCAAAACGATAGACAACGTCACGGCATGGTCTAAGCCATAGAACGCCGTAATTTCGTGTCCTATCATATGCGTAGCCCAATCCTGATCGACACCACGACCAACCCAACCGTTGAGCGCCCACGATGAAGCCCACATCAGGTTAGCGCGCACGTTATAGTCGTCAGGGTTGCGCAATGCTTTAGGTCCTTCTATCGTCAATAGTTTCAACAACGATTCAGCCCAAAGATCCTGCATCAGCGTATCTTCTTCGCTATAAACAAGATATTGCTCGATAACATGTACAAACGAATCGACAATACCATTTGCTATCTGCTTAGGAGGAAGCGAGAAGGTTACCTCGGGATCGAGTACCGAGAACTTAGGATATACCAACGGGTTAGAGAATGCCAGTTTGTCCTGTGTTTCGGCTCTTGTGATAACAGCACCGTCATTCATCTCCGAACCTGTAGCCGAAAGCGTCAGCACCGTTCCATACGGAAGAGCTTTCTTGATAGCACGTCCTTCGGACAATATTTTCCACGGATCTCCATCTTCGAAGCAAGCGGCTGCAACAATAAACTTGGTAGCGTCTACCACCGAACCGCCGCCGACAGCCAGAATAAAGTCTATCTTCTTATCCTTAATCAATGCGACAGCCTTCATACACGTTTCGTAATGAGGGTTCGGCTCGATGCCCGAAAACTCGTGCCATTCGAAGCTGCTTAGGGCTTTTGTAACCTGATCGTAAACACCGTTCTTCTTGATACTGCCGCCGCCGTATACGACAAGCACTTTACTCTTGGCAGGGATCTCTGCGGCAATATCCTTTATCGTATCTTTCCCGAATATAATCTTCACGGGATTATAGAATGAAAAATTCTTCATAAATACCTTGTTTAATTATTAGTTTAAAATTCAGCCCTCAACTTGACATTCAACTGCCTTCCTGTCATATAATTGGGTATACCATATTGATAATTATACACATCGGTTATCCAGTAGTATGTATTAACATTCTTCATATCGAAAATGTTGAACACATCCAGCCCTATCCAAACGTTTTTAAAAGCCCCTGCCACACTCGATTTCTTCCGCACAGGAAAGTCCTCGCCCAAAAGTAGCCACGATAGCCCTATATCGACACGCTTGTAAGCCGACGAACGGAAATATCCGCTGTCTAATCCTTTGTATGGAGCAGTGACGGGCAATCCGTCGGAGAAGAAGCCTAATACCGACATGCGCAAGCGTTCGTACCCGGGCATATAGTCCTGAAAAAAGACAGAAAGGTTATAACGCTGGTCGGTCGGCAAAGGGACTTTCCTGCCCCGTATATCCTGTTCGCTTTTCATCAAAGAGAAGCTTATCCAGCTATCCGTCCCGGGAATAAATTCGCCATACAAGCGGGTATCTAAGCCCACGGTATAGCCATCGCCCACATTCGCGCCCTCGTATACTATCTTCACATTGTTTACTGTATAAGGGATGAGACGCGAAAGGTGCTTATAATAAGCCTCCGCAGTAAATTTGAAAGAACGTCCTTGTGCCTTGAAATAATAGTCGCCACCCAAAACAAAATGGATAGAACGCGGTGACTTGATATCTTCGTTCAGCACGACTGTATTCGTACCGCTCATGTTCACAATCTGTTGCACCTCTTTATAGAAAGATGACTGGTAATAGATGCCCGTCGCGAAACGCGCTATAAACCTGTCGGTAGCTTCGGGGATGAAAGAGACGGAAGCCCTCGGACTAAACAGGAACTCCTTATTAAAATCCCAATAAGAAGCCCGTACGCCTGCATTCAGAATGAAGCGGCCGATAGAAGCATCTACCACGAAATTGTCCTGCAAGTAGCCCGAATAGCGGGAAGAATTCAATTTATTATTCGATTTGAGGTTGCGGTATACACTTACAATCCCCTCGTTGTGCGGAAGCGAATAGCCCGTCGAGTCGCGCATCTCCCACTCTTTTATCTTGTCGCTTACCTGCTCTTTCTGGTAGGTAATACCCCACTTCAACAGATGATTTCCGGAAGCGAAAGTCCCGAAATGAGATGCATTGTAGACATCAGTAATCAGCTTGTTGCGGGCATGCTCCATGTAAGAGCCTACCCCGAGCATTTCGCCTGTTTCGTCATCCAATGCCGTCAGACGATAATTACCCTGTATATCGTAGCGTTCGCGTTCGTCGGAGGAAAACAGCCCCCCAGTGAAACCAATCGTCACATGGTCACTCACACGTCCGTTCAACGTCAACGCGCCTTGGTAATTGACAAACTTATCCCGCTCCCAACCATTGAAATACACTTTGAAGTGGCGCGTATCAGACAGTGTCCCGAATTTGGTTTCACGGCTTTTCGGTCTGAATTTATAGGAGTTATAAGCATAATGTCCCAAAAAAGAGACCTCCCAATCGGAAGTGAGTTTGTAGGTCATATACGTTTGCCCGTCCCAGTAGGCAGGGTTATATTCGGCATCGGTATCGCTTTTCTTCACAATATGCTCGTTCGTCTTGTAGCGAATACCTGTAATCTGGGAGAAACGCTTTGTTGAATTGCCTATCGACACATTTCCTCCGAGCAAACTCGCTCCCACAGTCGCTTCGAACTCTTTGGGGCGTTTATAGCGAATATCCAATACTGAAGATGATTTATCGCTGTATTCGGCACCATATCCTCCTGTGGAAAAGCCTACGGCCTCTACCATATCGGGATTGATAAAGCTTAGTCCTTCCTGCTGTCCCGTGCGAACAAGCAAGGGGCGAAAAATCTCTATTCCATTGATATAGACCATATTTTCGTCGAAGTTTCCTCCACGAACAGCATATTGCGAACTCAACTCGCTTGTCGAACTCACACCTGCGAGGGTAGCTACGAGGGTCTCGATACTTCCTCCTGATGAGGAAGGTAGTAAGTCGGTATCGGTTTTGGATAAGCGAAGAAACGTATCTGTCTGCTTCCTGCGACCATCGATAATGATTGTACCCAGCTCGTTATCATTCTCGCGAAGAACAACATTCAGCCGGTAGTCGCCTGATAGTTTTGCCACAATAACCTGCATAGGCTGATAGCCCACCAACGAGAAGAGAATCTTTACCGAGTCTCCTGCTGTAGCTTGCAATGTATATTCTCCCTGATGGGTTGTGGCTGTCCCGTTGGGAGTATATAACTGACCGACAGCAACATCTTCCAAAGGTTTGTTTTTCTCGTTCACCACTACCCCTGATATTTTCACCTGTTGGGCAAATACAGTGCATGAGAAAACAGCTAATAGGGCGATCAATAGGCTCTTTCTTATCATCCGGCTTTATCCAATTATTAGATAGAACAAATGTAAGGATATATTTTTACTTAGCAGCCAATCGCAGGCTGTTATCACAAAATGGAGAGGTAACTTAAAAATTACACCTATACCATTTTTTTTCACTTTTCTGTTTTTTTCTGATAAACTATTACGGATATCGACTTTGTTATAGATAAAATAATTTTATCATAATTAAGTTTTGCTATACTTTTCTTTTCACTATATTTGTAGAATATAGGATGTGCCTCGGCAACCTCAAGCAAGCTTGATTGCATCCGGCTTTCTCTATTTTTGTAAATAAGATTACAAACTATGTTATGGATACTGTAAAATTAATCCCGCCTAAGGGACAAACATATAATCAAAGGCAAATAACACAGAGTAACCGCTCTGAGGAAGATTATATTACACCCGAAGAACTCAAAAGGAGAATGAAATCCCGTATAAAAGCTATTTTCAAAAATAACAAATGAACATAATTTTTCACAAAGATGTCGAGGACTATCTTTCTGAATTAGTGGGAATATTATACACAAAAGAATACTTTGGTTTTGAAGAATCCGCCATCGAATATGTAGACAAGTTGATTGATGATATCGTAACCAATCTACATAAGAAACTCAAAAAACCAGCCCCTAAACAATTTTCCAAATACGGAAAAAATCTAAAATATGTAACTTACCGCCGTAATAAAAACACATCATGGTATGTGTTTTTTGAATTTGAGAATAATACTTATTATGTGAATTATATTGCCAATAATCACACTGTATCCCAACATCTATAGATAAAATAAAAAACTTCTGTCAGAGTATCTCTGCAGAAGTTCTTTATCACTATAGATATATATTATTCTACTTTAATTCAATTGAGCAATGTATTCTTTTAGCATAGAAATAACCATTATAATCAGAACTATAAAACTTCCAATTCCTACAGAAAGTACACCAATTAATATTTTGTCTGCAATTTTTTTCATAATTCTTAATCTTTATATCGTTTATTATAAACTTCTACTATTTCGTCGATACTGATGTCCAACAGGCGCATTGTTTCGAATGTCCCGGGTAGTACCTCTTCAAAAAAATCCTTTTTTTGCACCTTTTTTATCTGTCTTGCTGCACCGGTTTGTACAAAGTATCCCATTCCCCGTTTCGGATATATCACCTCCTCAGCCTGCATATATTCGAATGCTCGCATCACGGTGTTAGGATTGACTTGTAACTGCACACCTAAGTCTCTGACGGAAGGAATTCGTTCATCCCCTGTCCATTTTCCTGAAAGGATTTGGGTAAAACAGAAATCAACAATCTGCAAATAAATAGGTTTATTCGATTTAAAATCCATTATATCTCCTTTTCTCTTAGTTTGAAGAAACTAACGACCCATAGTCCGAATGGGAAACAAATAGCTAATATTAGCGGTAGAACCTCTGTAAATGATTCCATCCGCTGAAATGAATCGAGCCTTTCCATCTCCATAAACATCGAATATTGAGAAGCTTGGCTAAAATCTTCCATATTTCCGAATACAATCATTCCTGCTATCATAGACAATGCCTGAAAGAATATAAACACTCCTACTATTATCAGCAAAGTCTTCAGGAAAGAATAACGCTTGAAATACATATACCCGGTCAGAAAAAAAGACTGGAATGCCAGCATTTTAAGGTAGCCGCCCCATGTTACTTTATCTATGAACAACAGGCTATCGCCTATATTATTGAATACATCCATAGGTATAACAGAAAGCAACTGCACCAAAAGAAATACTATAGCAAAACATAACAGAGGGAGTAGCACTACATAATTGACAAGCATAACAAGGTACTTCTCTACTGTAGAGCCCGGTAGAATAAAGTCAAATACACTGTTGTTTTTCTGCATCCCTTTTTCGAAGAATCCGGGAGCACACGCTATTACGATATAGCAAACGGGATAAATCCCCATAAGAAAGATCTGTCCAACAGAGGCTATGAGAAAAGACAGCAATACAGAAAAAACAAAATACCCGATAATAATAAGACTAGCATATGCAAATTGGTTTTTATGAGTTAATAAATTACGTTTTTCAAGACTAATGAAGCGTTTTATGTCGAATACTGCGTTCATAGATATCAATATTTAAGCGTTGAACAAATTTTTGAATGTGGCTTTGTTGCTCACTACAGCATTGAAGAGGGCTTCGATATTCATCGTGCTTTCTTCCTTGTTATGATTCGGCGAAACGGCCACAAATCCCTGCATCGTATGCTCCCAATAGAAAGCACCCTCGGGCACGGTAGGAGTGATACTAAAGAGTAGTTTATCGGTGATTTCCTGCACCGAATTGTTCAGCAATACCTGATTACGGTCGAGGATGATGATAGGGTCTATCAGGCTTTCCAAATCGCGTACCTGATGCGTCGAAATAAGAATAATCTTTTCATCGGAGAAGGCTGCCGAAATAATCTTCCGGAACTGCGCCTTAGATGGAATATCCAATCCGTTTGTCGGCTCATCCAACAGTGTAATAGGTGTATTGAGTGCCAAAGCATATGAAATCAATGCTTTTTTCTTTTGACCAAATGAAAGTTCCGACATCTTGCGGTCGCTTTCGACATGAAATTCGTTCAAATATTGGCGGAATTGCTCGTCGCTGAAATTAGGATAGAAAGAAGCATTTACTTTTGCAAAGGTATCGATAGAAATAGCCGGTCCCTGAAATTCCTCTGGTAAGAAGAATAGCTGCTGCAACATATTCGGGTTGCGATAGCAAGCTTCGTAATCGTCGACTTTACAACTGCCCTCTCTCGGGAAACGCAAGCCACTGATGCAATGCAACAGAGTGGTCTTACCTACGCCGTTCTCACCTAACAGTCCGTATATTCCGCTTTTCATCGTGAATGATACGTTATCGAAGATAGGGCGCTTTTTGTTGTAATAAAAAGTAAAGTCCTTAATCGTTATCATGTCATATAGTTTTAGTGTATTAGTTTAATAGTACACTACAAATATAGGTGATTAATTTACACAAAAAAATATTTTCCAACTTTTTTTTAAGAAAAATTGAAAAAAAAATCAAATTTGGCTTCTAATAAGGGATTGAGAGAACGAAAAAATTATTCGTAATATTTCTTGTAGATAGCTTTGTAGGCATCAGTCTCTTTCATCTGACGAATCCAGTTGTTGAGGCTATCGAGTAGCACCGGCGAATGGTTCCGAACTGCCCATGCTTCGAAGTGGGTAAAATCGAGAGATGTAGCATAGTCTATTTCGGGGAGGGATTTGGCTAACTTTTCGGCTGTCCGTTCGTCCAATACCGAGAAATCTATATCTCCGGCAGCGACCATCATAGCCAGTTGTTCGCTCTCGTACAGCGAATCTTCGACATAATGTATACTATCGCCTATTTCGCGGGCAAGGTTCTCGATACGCAATATGGCCGGCGAGTTCTTATGAATATGCAGCGTTTTGCCTGCAAGGTCGAGGTGGCTGCGGATAGGTTCCTGCCCCTCGTTATAATCTTTGGAGCGTTGTATCAATACAAACTTATTCAGCGCAACAGGCTCGGTCATATTCAGCGAGTCTTTCAGGCGGGTTGTCACCGGAATATTGCGGGCTATAAGGTCATACTTTTCGTGCCTTAATAAAGCGATACTCTCATCCAGACTCGATTCGAGGGATATCTCTATTTTGATATCCGTGTAGGTCTGCAACAGGGATATAAGGTCATGATTGAAACCCGAAACGGTATCTTTATCTACATAATATCCTACAGGATCGTAGCTTGTCACCACGCGCAACACTCCTTCTTCTTTTATCTGCGCATAATCTCTCGGCGCCGGAGCATCTTTCGAGAAAATAAAGCAATAGATAAATACACCGACGGCAATCAGAATGGAAATGACAAGAAAAACAGCTATATATTTCCTGCTTTTAAGCATGAGGTAAGGTAGATTAATTATTGAATTTCCAGGAAAGCCCGAATTTAATACTTGCCGGATTAACCGAATAGCGATAGAGCGGGAATGTATTAGCCGATTTAGATTCGAACATACCATCGGTTGCATTGTAATACATCACAAAGAAACGGGTACGCTTTAGGTTCAGGTTCAGATAGAGTGTAGTCAGCGGAGCACCACCCAATTCCATCTTGTCCTGATTATAGAACTGCATCGTCAGCGGATCATAACCCGGAGCATGATATTTGGTATGGAAATGCGCATCGACTCCAAGCTGTAGGTCGAGCACTTTTGCAATTTTAGTCTGTAAATAAAGATTGGTATAGAAACTCCATTGAGGCAACGGAATAACATCGTCATCGGTCGATTTCTGCCAGGCTATCTGATTCTCCCAATGAAAAGCACCAAAGTCGAGCCTATGTTGGAGTTGAAGCCCCATAACCTGAACGTTTCCGCTCTTTTGCTGGGCAACGGTCATCGTATCGTAATAGATATACTCTTTAATATTTTCTACACCACCTTTTATTCTAAGATTCAGGAAGGGCACGTCTATTTCTCCACCGATAAAAGCCCGCTTAGTAGAGTTAAAGGATTCGTTCCAGCTAATATATTTACTATAAAACTTCTCCTGAAACATACTTGGGCTTACTGTTTTGATGTAAGCATTTGCCTTTGCCGAAATCTGCTTGTCCTTGAAATAAAGCATCGTCTTTACTTCGCCTTGCAACTTGAGGTCATCCCCATTCAATCTTTTTTCGGCAACAGCCTTATATTGAAGATACTTCCCTTTCGACTTAGTAAGTTCTGCACCTATTGTATAGGCATTCTCACTCTCGTGCCGATATGCACTCGGATTGTTACCTTTCAGTTGAGGATATGACGGAAGCGAATATTTACGCAAATCCACCTCTCCATAAACAGTCAGGCCGAACTTTGTCCAGCTTCTGAAACCTTCATTCATCGCAAACCCGACCGTATTCTTCAAGGAATAGTAAGACATATGGTCTTTTTGCGCTCCTGTATAACGAAGATAATCGACTTCGCCGCCATCTTCGCTATTATATTTATTAAAAAAAGAATTTTGCTGCAAGTCATCTGCCGATGATTTCATCAAGCGCCGTTGGTCGGTATAATTAAAGGTATATATAATGCTGGCGGGCGCGATATAATCTTTCTTCCGGCGGGTACGCTGGGTTGAATCATTCACTTGCACCACTTCCATATCGTCGCCTAAATCGTAACGATTGGTAACAAACAGATGGCGTCCCTGCAAACGGTTCCACACCTTCTCCATGCGGGCAGGTATTTCTTTCGATTCGCCTTTGAAGCCACTACCATCTTTCTTTGCTTCGTCAGGATTGAGAATGTAATCGTACCAAGGGGTTATCACTCGCTTTGTATCACGATCTATATAATCAGCTAACCCGCCATTCTCGGAATTATTGAAATAGTTGTTATTGAAAAAGGCATGCATCTTATATTTATCGCCGGTGTAGCTGGCATAGATATCATATGTGAATTGCTTGTTGTACAAGTATTCATAGTAGCCGTGGGAATAAAGATAATCGAAATTGACCCCGACATTCAGCCTTTTTCCAAAGTTCGACGATATCTCCGCAACCAGGCGTTCTTCGCCATCCTCATCGCCTCCTGCCGTTTGATAAAAGATATTGGAATACGGCACTTTTGTATTCAGAAAGAGATTGTCCTCCGGCTTTTTATACCAATAACTCATGCCATCGAGGAATATAAAACGGGAAGCCTCGGGACGGTTAAAGAATATCTTCGATTGAGCCGGCGCTCCGAGGTTACTCAGATATCCCACCGCAATATCTTTGCCTTCGACCAATGTCGTGCGATGGAAGTTGAGAAAACTCGTATCCCGCTCGACAGGAATTATTTCGCCCAGATTAGGCGTTACTTTCCATGCATATATTTTAGGGACTTCTACTACTTGTGGTACTGTATCTTTCGATATACTATCGGTAAGCAACTGAGGTTTCGAATGGGTATTTCTTCCGGTTGTAGTCCGGGATGAAGACGTCGGCGTAGATCGGTTCAGCGGAGACGATTCCGGCCTCCCCCGCGAAGGTCTGTTTTGAGCCGGAAGGCTCATAAATACAATGGATAATAAAAGTATTATGCTCAGACTTCTTTTCATCGCTGCAAACTTACAAAAAAAGAGCAATCCAAAATCAATGTTTTTTAAAGAATCTGCTTAAATAACTATAAATACTTCTATTTTATTGCCTGCAATTATCATAGCACACCCTTGGTGGAAGGCAGTTCATAATTGAATATATCGCGTTTCTTCGCCATCTTCAGTGCCCGTGCAAAGGCTTTGAAAATACCCTCGATTTTATGATGCTCGTTTTCTCCCTCGGCTTTGATGTTCAGATTCATTTTGGCGCTATCGCTCAACGACTTGAAGAAATGCAAAAACATTTCGGTAGGCATATCCCCTACCCTTTCGCGCTTGAATTCAGCATCCCAGACCAGCCACGGACGGCCGCCAAAATCCAGTGCCACCTGACAAAGACAATCATCCATCGGCAGGCAATAGCCATATCGCTCGATACCCCGTTTGTCGCCCAAAGCCTTGTATAGAACCTCGCCCAAAGCAATTCCCGTATCCTCGATCGTATGATGCTCATCTACATTCAAGTCGCCTTTCACCTGTATGGTCAAATCCAACCCGCCATGCTTCCCAATTTGTTCCAGCATGTGGTCGAAAAATCCCAATCCGGTCGAAATATCGCACTTTCCATTTCCATCCAGATTGAGGGCTATATATATGTCCGTTTCGGCCGTTGCGCGCTTCACTTCGGCTTTTCGTTCCCCTGCAAACAGGAACTCGGTAATTTTGTCCCAGTCTGTCGTTTGCAACACACAATACGGAAGCAGTTCTGCGGGTATGTCCATATCATCGCGCATAAAAATAGCTTTACATCCCAGATTCTTTGCCAGTTCGACATCCGTCAGACGGTCGCCGATAACGAAAGAGTGTTCCATATCGTAGTCGCCGCCCGTATACTTGCCCAGCATACCGATGCCCGGTTTTCGAGTCGGCAAGTGGTCATCAGGGAAACTGCGGTCAATCAGCACATCATCGAAGGTTATCCCCTCCCCTTTGAAGGTCTGCATCATCAGGTTATGCACGCCCCAGAAAGTCTGTTCGGGAAAAGAAGCTGTACCCAAGCCGTCCTGATTGGTTACCATCACAAACTCAAAATCCAGTTGTTGACGGATAAAATACAGGTTTCGGATAACTTTCGGGTAAAACTCCAGTTTCTCAAAACTATCTAACTGATAATCAACCGGTGGCTCTATCACTAATGTACCGTCCCTATCGATGAATAATGCTCTCTTTTTCATGTATATATAGTATTTCTAATCGTCATTGATATTCAATCCTCTTTTCTTCAAAACATAGCGGTAAAAAGAGGATTTCTCGTAATCGCCTCCTCTATTATCATAAAAATAACTGCTTTTCATCGTTCCGAAATCGAATATGATAAAGAAAAGATGCGTCTCGCGATCGTATTCTTTTCCCAACAAAATCAGCGTATTATCGTCCAACCAATAAGCCCCTTCGGCAATAGATGACGAACCGACAAACTGTATCATATAGCCCAGAGCCGTCTTGGTATTGTACAACCAAATGTTCTGGCTGTCGTCCAATCCGGTATAATATTGCTTATTTTCGTCATCATAAAAAACAATATGCTCATATAAAGGAACATAATATCGCTTATTCGGAGAATATTCGCGCAAAAGTGGTTTATATTTCAACTCTGCATCGGATAATTTCACGACAAAAAATGTTTCGTCCGTCTTTCCGTCTATCGATGCAATATGCTCGGGCATAAAGCTATGATTGGAAGATAATCTTTCAAAGTCTTTTACAGCTACTCCATAAAAGTTAGCCCAACCCAACAGCAATGGTTGAATCTTAGCTACCAGAGCGGTATCTATCGGAGGCTGCGATGCCCTACACGGCATTACCAACCCAACCAAGCACAATAGAAGAATAAAACCAGCTCTCTTTTTCATATTTCACTTGTTTATCGACTACTCGATTATCTCTATCCCCCGTTTTGCCAATACAAATGTATAATAAGATTTTCCTTCTTCGGGCTGTTCCTTCTCTAATGAATAATGGACAGCATCCTCCGTTTGCAAATTACACAGACGCAATGTAAATTTATAATTATCAACACATTCATACCCAAGCAAGACAAAGGTATTATTATCTAACCAATAAGCAGCTTCGGTGATGCTCCCCACGCCATTGAACTGAATAACAGAGCCTAACTTCTTTGACTTATCATACAGCCACACACTCTGACTATCGTCCCATCCTCCGTAATAGAGACCTGTTTCCTCATCATACTGAGCAATAAACTCATACAATGGTATACAATAATTCTTATCAGGCGAATATTCCCGCAACTTGGGTTTGTACATCAAATCGGAAGCGGGTAGCTGTGCGCAAAAAATAGATTCTTCGTATTCCTGCGGTATATAAATCCCCGAACTTCCATCCGGTTTGAACTTTCTTATATCCAAATTATAATAATCGAGCCAGTCTTTTATTTTAGGCAGCAACGCTGATATAGTTTTCTTATCTATATAAATAGTGTCATTTCCTGCCGAAGAACAGGTAAAAATCAGAGAAGCCCAAATGAGCAAAAAGACAAACGCAAAGAATCGTTTCATTGTAAATGTTGTAATGCTGTTATCAAACTCCGGTTCTCCTCCTCCGTACCCACCGTTATCCGCAGGCACCCGCCACACATAGCAACAGAATTACGGTTGCGGACAATAATCCCTTTTTCGGCCAATTTATTATATATCCCTACGGCATCGGCAACTTTTACCAAGACAAAATTGGCATCCGTCGGATATATCTTTTCCACCAACTTATTTTTCGACAATTCACCTACAAGATACGACCGTCCTTTGAGAATCGTATCAATCCACGCTTTTGTCTGCGCCGTATTATCCAACGCTTTCGAAACAAACTCCTGCGTAAGTGCATTCACGTTATACGGATATTTCACCTTATTGAACAGGCCAATAATCTCCGGCGAGGCAAAAGCCATACCCAAACGCACGGCTGCCAATCCCCATGCCTTGGAAAACGTTTGCAAGATAATGAGATTCGGGTAGTTATCCAATTCTGCCATAAGAGTTCCTTCCGAAGCAAAGTCGATATACGCCTCATCGACAACGACAATCCCATCGAAAGAAGTTATTATTTTTTCTACTTCTTTCTTATCCAGCAAATTACCTGTCGGGTTATTAGGTGAGCAAAGAAATATGATTTTCGTATTCGCATCCGTAGCTCTAAGGATTCGGTCTGCATTCAACGAAAAATCTTTATTCAACGCCACTTTCCTGTATTCCACATGATTAATATCGGCGCACACCTGATACATACCATAAGTAGGATTCATGGCTACGACATTATCGACAGCCGGCTCGCAAAAGATACGAAAAACCAAGTCGATAGGCTCGTCGCTTCCATTCCCCAGAAAAATAGATTCCGCCGCCACGCCTTTTACTTCGGCTATTTTAGCTTTCAATGTCCATTGCAAAGGGTCGGGATAGCGGTTATAATTGTCGCGCAAGGGATTTTCATTAGCATCTAAATAAACAGACGCTTCCCCTTTAAATTCGTCGCGAGCCGAAGAATAAGGTTTCAGGCTCCAGATATTCGGACGAACCAGTTGTTGTAAATCTTTCATATCTATAATAGTATTTTTTTCAACATCTCATAGTGAGGCATACCCACTTCGATAAACTCTTCGCCTTCTACATCATATCCATTTTTTTTGTAAAAGGCAACAGCTTCTTTGCGTGCATGAAGGTATATATATTTATATTGATTTTTCTTAGCTATTTCTTCTGCGAAGAACAATATCTTAGAACCAATACCTTTCCCTTGGCGAAATGATTCAACAGCCATCTGTCTCAATTGTAACGTATTATCATTCAAAGGTGTGAGGACGCAACATCCTACAATTTTATCATCTTTTACATTGCAGCAGCAAAGCAAAAAATCATTTCTTTCTTTTTTCAAATCTTCGTCCGAGAAAGAAAGTCCCCACGGTTCGCGCAATATCCTGTTCCGAAGCGCAATCATCTCTTGATGCTCCGATGTACCATATATTATTTCCTTCTCGTAAATCATTCTTTCATCCTTACCGTTACAGCATTTTTATGCGCGTAAAGTTGCTCATTTTCAGCCATTACCTCGATTGTACCGCCCAAATGGCGAATACCTTCGCGGGTTATCTCCTGAAAAGTTATTTTCTTTACAAAGCTATCCAGATTGACACCACTATATGCTTTTGCATAGCCGCTTGTCGGCAAGGTATGATTCGTACCCGAAGCATAATCGCCTGCACTTTCGGGTGTATAATTCCCCAGAAAAACCGAACCGGCATTCACTACCCTATCAGCTAACTGCAAATAGTTTTCCGTCTCTATAATCAGGTGCTCGGGCGCATATTCATTGGTCATTTCAATAATTTCTTCATCGGTATGCAGCAATATCAACTTACTGTTATCGAGTGCTTTTGTGGCAATCTCGCAACGAGGAAGCATGGCCAATTGACGATTAACCTCTTTCTCAACCTCCAGCAACAAAACTTCGTCGGTCGTTGTCAGAATAACCTGGCTATCCCCTCCATGCTCAGCCTGCGAGAGCAAGTCTGCCGCTATAAAAACAGGATTAGCCATACGGTCGGCAATCACCTGCACTTCCGAAGGACCGGCAGGCATGTCTATCGCCACATCCGTCAGGCTGACAAGCTGTTTGGCCGCCATCACATACTGGTTTCCGGGGCCGAATATCTTATACACTTTCGGCACCGATTCCGTTCCGTAGGCCATCGCAGAGATTGCCTGTGCCCCTCCGGCTTTGAATATTTTATCTACGCCCGCTTCCTTGGCTGCAAAGAGGATAGCCGGATGCACTTTTCCGTCCTTATCGGGGGGGGTGCAAAGGATAATCTCTTTCGAGCCTGCTATTTTAGCGGGAATGGCAAGCATCAGAACCGTCGAAAACAAAGGCGCTGTTCCACCCGGGATATACAATCCGACCTTCTCGATTGCAACAGCTTTTTGCCAACAAGTGACACCCGGTGAGGTTTCTATTTTCTTCGTCTCGAAAACCTGACTACGATGAAATATCTCTATGTTTCGTTTCGCCTGACGGATAGCAGTTTTCAGTTCGGACGAAACGAGCGATTCGGATGCATTGATTTCCTCTTTCGACACCAAGAGGGAAGACAGCCTTACCTTATCGAACTTTTCGGCATAATAGAAAAGGGCTTCATCTCCCCGCTCGCGGACATCATTCAACACCGCATTGACTGTCGATTGCAACGAAGATGTATCGAAATGCGGACGCTTCAAGAGGTCTGCCCATGTATCACGCACCGGATATTTGATTATCTGCATGTTATCAGCGTTTAAATTCTCTTTTCAGTAAACTGTATACAACAATATCGGTAAATTGGTTATCTACCAGTAATTCGCCGTCGCGCTCAATCCCTTCCTGCTGAAAACCAATCCGTTCGGGTATTGCACGGCTTTTTTTATTTTTCACGGCTACTTTTATTTGCACCCGATTCAGTTCTTTTTCTTCGAAAGCATAGGATAATAAGCGCAGAACGGATTTGGTCATAATACCCTTTCCTTGTGCACATTGCGACAACCAGTAACCAATTTCCGTTCGTTTGTTGCCGGCATCAGTATCCTTGAATCCGACTAACCCTACAAATTCATGTTTGTAGTAAATAACAAACTGCTCATTAATCCCGTCAATCAAGCCTTCCAAGGCTTTTTGCGTATCGCCTACTTCGTGCGTAGAATCGACAAAGGGCAACCATGTGCGCATATACTCCCGCTGACTATCAATTGCATTGAATATCAAAGGGCTATGCTCCTGCGACAAGGGTTGCAATAGTATGTCATCCGAAACCGGTATCATAAAATCATTTTTTCTATAGGTAAAACAATAATACCCTCTGCGCCAAGCGATTTCAGGCTACTAATCACAGCCCAGAACGATTCGTCGTCGATAACCGACTGCACCGAACACCAGCCTTTTGTCGCCAGAGGCGTCACAGTGGGACTTTTCATACCGGGCAAAACGCCGATTATCTCATCCAGTTTTTCTTCGGGCGCATTGAGCATGATATATTTCTTATCTGTGGCCGTTTGTACAGCTTCGATACGGAATATCAATTCGTCGAGGATTGCTTGTTTTTCTCCGGGCAAATGATTCGTTGCTATTAACAAGGCTTCGGATTGCATCACGATTTCCACTTCTTTCAGGCGGTTGCTGACCAATGTCCCGCCCGAACTGACAATGTCGAAAATAGCATCTGCCAGACCAATGCTGGGCGAGATTTCGACCGAGCCGGTAATGACATGTATTTCGGAATTGATATTCGATTGTTGCAGATATTGCTTGAGGATATGCGGATAAGAGGTGGCTATCTTTTTGCCTTCGAACCATCCGAGGTTCTGATAATCCTCATCTTTGGGGATAGCCAGCGAAAGACGACAGGTACTGAACCCTAAGCGTTTAACGATGGTAGCATCTTCGTTCTTTTCTACAAATTCGTTTTCTCCTACAATCCCTATATCGGCAACGCCTGTAGCCACAGCCTGCGGAATGTCATCGTCGCGAAGGAAAAGGACTTCTATCGGGAAACCCTTGGCGGGGACAAGCAATGTCCGCTTTTTGTTGTTTAGTTTGATTCCGGCTTCCTCCAGAAGTTCCATCGTTTCTTCGAAAAGGCGTCCTTTCGATTGTACTGCAATTCTCAATATCATAGCAACTTATTGTTGGGGGTTATACAAAAAGAGCTTACCACATCTATGGTAAGCTCCGGTATATTTTTCAGATTACAACAAAATCATTCCCTTATCACTTACCTTGGGGTAGTAATTAGTTTATGATGGTTATGTAATCTTTTATTCATATTTCAATTATTATTCTGTACAAAAATACAGCTTTATATTAAAAATCCAAACAATAAGTCATCTTTTTTTAATAATGATGGTGATTTCTATTATTTTTCTCAATCCAGTTCTTCATAAAATCCATTTCGACCTTCGAGAAATTATAGAGCTGTTCGGCAGTCAATACCGATTCCAATTTCTTATAGTATTCCTTCTGAATTTTAGCTTCCTCTACTTTGGCATCGAGAAAAGCCTGAGTAGCTCCGCGATAGCTGGCTTCGCTTTTTGCCCCGTTATGGTGTATATCTCTCGCTTTTGTACGGGCTTCTTTATTCGCCTGGAACTTTTTCGACATAAACTCGTTGAATATCGGCGCAAACGTTTTAGCTTGAGCATCCGTCAGTTTCAACTCTTTCGTAAAGTAAGTCATTCGTTCGGCCTTGAATGCATCCAAATCAAAATTGCCGCGTCCGCCTCCCTTTTGTTGGGCATTCATCGAAACCGTACCGAGTAACAGAATTGCTAATATTAATATATTTTTCATCTTATTGCCTGCTTCTATTTATTTCATTTATACATACTATCATAATAGAGCATGTCGTTATAGGCCGAGGCAATGACTTCCTCCTCCATATAATCGACCATCTCGTCTTCTGTAAAGGTTGTTGCCGCATAGTTAGTTTGCTGCACAGAACCGGAGGTAGCTCCATTATCTGCTTTATCAAAAATAAAGCCTATATAAAATACAGCTCCAATCAGTGCCGCTGCGACAGCCGTCCACGGTACATACTTTTTCCATAACGGAACCTTTTTTGCCTTCTCCTGTTGGGGCGAGGGCAATTGCTCCATTATGCTCTTATTAAAGTCCGCGAAATAATTTTCAGGAACTTTAAATGGATTTGCATTTTTGTCAAACTTTTCTAACATTTTGTTTATTTTTTTAAGAAAACCGTCAAATAGCACATTCCTATTCTTATATCTATAGACTAAAATAAAGGTAAAAGGTTTAATGCTCCTGTGACAAAAATTCTTCAATTTTTTTTACAGCATGGTGGTAAGAGGCTTTCAGAGCGCCAACCGAGGTTTCTAAAATATCCGACATTTCTTCATACTTCATTTCGTCGAAATATTTCATATTGAAAACCAAGCGTTGTTTTTCGGGCAATAGCAGGATAGCCTTTTGCAATTTCAGCTGTGCCTCGTCTCCGTCGAAATACGTATCTCCTTCGAGTTTTGCCAGCAAAAAGGTATCGGCATCGTCGATAGAGACATTATGCTGCGCCCGCTGCTTATTCAAGAAAGCAATAGCTTCGTTTATCGCTATGCGATAAAGCCACGTCGAAAGCTTCGATTCTCCCCTGAATGTATTCAATCCCCCCCATATTTTCAGAAACGTATTTTGTAGTACATCGTTGGCATCTTCGTGCTCGAGTACAATTTTACGTATCTGCCAATAAAGCGGTTCGCTATATTGAGAAACCAATCGCGAGAAAGCGTTCCGTTGCGTTTTCTCATCCAATAGTTCCTTTATCAATTTATCTTCGTCTTCTTCTTTCGACATCAATAATTCATTTATTCCGCGTCAATCTCTTCTTCTCCGAGTTCAAGTTCCGATTCCGAAGCACCCTGCCCTTTCTCGAACCACTCGATAAAATTATCTACTTTGTCCTTGTTGTTCTCCCACCACAGGAGCGACTCAGGGAAGTGCGCCACACTTACATAGCGGCAGTAGACATCAAAGTAGCCCGATTCGAGGATTTCATCATACACCGGTACAAAAAAGTTCCAAAGCAATCCGCTTTTCTTGTCGTTCTGCAACTGCCCCACCGTGAAAAATATCAGGTTGGAAGCTTCTTCGAAAAATTTATATTGCGCTACGGCATCATCCGCATCAGGTCTTTTAGCCCGGATATTTTGATATATCAACTGCCGGTTGACACCGTCTTCCGGCTGCATCTTAGGCGAATCGGCTGGGATATCGGCCGAAAGCAAATCGTACATCTCGGCAAATGCCTCTTTCGAGCGTTCTGTATTCGGTTCGAGCAGGAGAAAAAAATGAAAGGCATAGATACTCTTTATCCATTTATCCGAATCGCTCAAGGCATAGGCATACATCAGGAAAGCGCTCGCATGGGTAGCATCTATTTCAATGGCTTTTTGCAGGTGGTCGATGGCCATTTTATTGTCCCGCTTATTGAAGTAACTCAAGCCAAGGTTAAAATGTAACAAGTAGGTATCGCCGCATTTTTCCAATGCCTCGTTCAGCAATTGAATGGATTCGTCCATCTTATTTGTTTGGGCCAAAGCCGTACTCTTCACGATGTAAGCATCGGGCAGCAATGGCTCGAAATTCACATCTATCACCTTCGAACTGTATTCTATTGCTTTCGGGTAGTTTTTCAACCCCAGATATGACAACGACATCTCGTAGAGGGCGGATTTGGATTCGGGATTCATCTTGAGCGCTTCCTGATAGCGTTCTATGGCTTCCGAATATCTCCCTCTGTCGTGCAAACTCGCCCCTTCGCGAATCAATTTCTCGGAAGTAGCCTGTGCATATATAGTGGCTGAATATATGAATATAAGTAGACAGCTTAATATAATTTTCTTCATTCAGATTCTTGATAAGATTAATCTTTCTGCAACAAAAGTATAAAAATACTTTCAATTATATACGCTTTACCTCCACACCATTTAGATAAAGTTTCAAGCCCTTGGTTTAAAATATTTCCAAAATAACCATTCTTTTTTGTAACTATTTACTTTTTGTCTTCGTCAAAGATTATAGAAGAAGAGATTAAAGATAAATAATAACTTTTAAATATTAGAATTATGAAACGTTTAACATCCATCATCTTCGCTATGGCAATATCTTTTGCAACTATAGCATCGGCAGCAAACCCTTTCGATCTGGGAAATACAAAAGGAAACGGGAATATCGTAAAGAAAGAAATCAGGATTAAAGATTATCAGGAATTTTCGTTCGGCGGAAGCGCAACAATCGTTTACGAGCAAAAGGAGGATGCTAATCCTTACCTGCGAATAGAAATAGATGAGAATATTTTTCCGTTGCTGGAGGTAGAATCGCAAAACGGCAAGTTGAAAATATCGGGCAAGAATATCGCGCCTACCAAATATGTTATCTATACGAATTCCTCGTCTTTGTCATTGTTGGATTTGTCAGGCTCGGTCAATTATACGATAAAAGGGAAGTCGGTGGCAAACACTCTCACTATAAAAACGGCCGGAACAACCACTCTCAACGGAGACAATCTGACATACGAATCTATTTTAGTGCACACTGCCGGTTCGTGCAAGATAGCCTTGGGCGGCGAAACGAAAAAAATATCGTGCAACAGCAACGGAAATGGCTGCGTAAATATGATTAAATTGAAATCGGACGAGGCCAGATGTTCCACAGCCGGAAGCGGAGACATAAAAGTACATGCCGAGAAATCGTTAGAAGTAAAAATAGCCGGAAGCGGAAAAGTTGAATACAAAGGTAGTCCTGAGATTAATAAAAGAATAGCAGGCTCCGGAACTATTTTTAGAGTTAAGAGTTAAGAAGTTTTCATACCGCGTTTCGGTGAGCCGGGTGTCTCTAAAGAGGTTAAGAGCATCCGGCTTATTTTCTGACAAAACGGGCAAATATACTGAGCGGCAGCTCTTTTCCCGATTTTTCCGGGATAACCAGTTCGCCGAACTCGCCGTTTCGCACGTCAGGGAAATAATCTTTTATCAGGTTGTTGGCTATAACAGCCGAGAAGCCCATAGAATACAGGTTCAGAATAAGAAATGCATTATTATCCTCCAACAGGTCGCTGCATAATTGCATGATTTCGGCAATGTTTTCTTCCAATATCCATTTTTCGCCGTCAGGCCCGCGTCCATAGGCAGGAGGGTCGAGAATGATACCGTTATATTTCTTTCCGCGTTTCACCTCGCGACGGCAGAATTTGAGGGCATCCTCCACAATCCAGCGGATATTATCCAACCCCGAAGCTTCCATATTCTCGCGCGACCATGTTATTACCTGCTTCACCGAATCGACATGCGTCACATCCGCTCCGGCACTTTTGGCAGCCAGCGAAGCGCCACCCGTATAGGCAAAGAGATTCAACACCTTCGGCTCTTCGACCTTCAATTCCGATAAGGTGTCATATATAAAATTCCAATTAGCTGCCTGCTCGGGGAATATGCCTACATGCTTGAATGAGGTCAGCCCGAGGCGGAATTGCAGCTTCATACCTTTATATTCGTAACGGACAAACCATTGGTCGGGCATCCCTTTCTTTTGCGTCCACTCTCCCCTGTCGTTGCCATCCTGCGACGTTTTCCCTTTGGCTCGGATAAAAGAAGCATCGGCCAGCTTTTCCCATTCCTGTTCGGATAAGAATTTGCGCCAAACGGCCTGCGGTTCGGGACGGCGAAGGATATATTTACCAAAACGTTCGAGTTTTTCGTATTCGCCCGAATCAATCAGTTCGTAATCGGAGAAATGGGTAGGATGGAGGAGTTGCATATATTTCTGTCGGTTTATTTTCGGCACAAATTTAACCTATATTCCTCAACCAAACGAAACAAATTGTTTTATTTCTTCTTGAACAAGGCATTTATCACATTCCGCGCCAACGGGCTGATAACGTTCTTCGTTACGTCGCGCCAGAATTTACGCTGCTCTTTAGCCTCTTTCTTCCGTTCTTTTTCCTGTGCGGCAGCAGCTTTTTGCTGTTCCTTCTGAGCTTTGGCGTCTTCTTTGGCCTTTTCTTTCAATTCCTTATCGGAGGGGGTATTTTGCATCTTCTCGTCCAATATTTCGTATGCCGACTGCCTATCCTGAAGTTCGGCATAATGGCGATATAATAAAGAACCCTCCACCATCTTCTTACGCACATCCGCATCCAATGGCCCGATTTGACCTTCGGGCGGAAGAATGAATGCCCTTTCCACTACCTGCGGAGCGCCTTTTTCGTCAAGGAACGAAACCAAAGCCTCACCCGTAGCCAGTTCGGATATTACTTTCTCCGTATCGAAGTCAGGATTGGCACGGAACGACTGGGCTGCCACCTTCACCGCTTTCTGGTCTTTGGGCGTATAGGCGCGCAAAGCGTGCTGAATACGGTTACCCAATTGCCCCAAAACGGAATCGGGGATATCGGCGGGCGATTGTGATATAAAATAAATACCTACTCCCTTGGAGCGTATCAGGCGGATAACCTGCTCTACTTTCTCCAACAATACTTTGGGCGCATCGTTGAATAGCAAGTGAGCTTCGTCGAAAAAGAAAACCAGTTTCGGTTTATCCATATCGCCCACTTCGGGCAGGGTAGTATATAGTTTATTCATCAGCCAAAGGAGGAAAGTCGCATACACACGCGGATTATTCATCAGCTTATCGGCTGCCAGAATATTAATCACTCCCTTTTCACCATTTGTCTGTATCAGGTCGTCGATATTCAAATCGGGTTCGCCAAAGAACAAGTCTACACCGTCATGTTCCATACCCACCAGTCCGCGCTGAATAGCGCCTAAGCTGGCTGTGGATACATTGCCATACGTCGAGATAAACTGCTTCGTATTCCTCGATACATATTCGACTATCTTTTTCAAATCTTTTATATCTATCAAGTCCCAGCCATTATCGGCTGCCATCTTGAAGATAATCGTCAAAACGGCTGTCTGCGTATCATTCAGCAGCAACAAGCGGCTCAACAGCAGCGGCCCCATATCCGATATGGTAGCCCGCACAGGAGCTCCCTGCTCGCCATACACATCCCAGAATTGCACAGGAAAAGCCTGAAAGGCGAAGCCTTTGTCTTTCAGTTGATAAGAATCGACACGCTTTGTTACACTCTCCTTATTTCCTCCTATCGCAGCCACACCCGACAAGTCGCCTTTGACATCGGCAGCGAATACAGGCACGCCCATCGCGCTGAATGTTTCTGCCAGATTCTGCAAAGTAACGGTTTTTCCCGTTCCCGTAGCCCCCGTTATCAGTCCATGACGGTTCGCCATTTTGGGGATAAGACACACTTCTTTTTCTGAATTTATCGCAATAAATGCTCGCTTTTCGCTATCGTACATAATTAGCTATATTTTATAATCAACAAACATATATAAAACAATCGTATTTTTCAATAGTTTTAGTTATCTAATCTTTCTCATTGCACAACCTACCATCATCGGCAACCGATACGAGAATAAAAGTCAATTAACCAACTTCTTTTTAAAGAATTTTGTAATTTCATTCATCCGATTATTGTCATTTTATTTTTTACCTTTGCAGTGGTATTAAATAAGGATTTAACTAAGCTATAGATTATGTCGCGAATTAAGTGTATTGGTATATTGACATCGGGGGGCGATGCTCCGGGCATGAATGCGGCTATCAGAGCCGTAACCCGTGCAGCTATATTCAACGGAATAGAAGTAAAAGGTATTTTGCGGGGCTATCGGGGACTTATCTTCGACGAAATAATTCCGTTTAAATCGAACTCGGTAAGTAACATTATCCAGCAAGGGGGTACTATCCTCAAAACAGCACGCTGTAAGGAATTCACCACCGTAGAAGGACGAAAAATAGCATACGAAGCCCTTCAACGCGAAGGCATCGAGGCATTAATCGTTATCGGTGGAGATGGTTCGCTTACGGGAGCGCGTATCTTTGCTCAAGAATATAATTTCCCTATAGTAGGATTGCCGGGAACAATCGATAACGACCTGATGGGAACGGATTTCACCATCGGTTACGATACTGCCCTCAACACCATTATGGAGGCAGTAGACAAAATCCGCGACACAGCCAGTTCGCACGAACGCCTGTTCATTATCGAGGTTATGGGACGCGAATGCGGATTCCTTTGCCTCAATGGTGCTATCGCATCGGGAGCAGAAGCGGCAATCATCCCCGAACGGATAGAGGAAGAAGACCAATTGGGCGAATTAATTTCGAACGGCTTCCGCAAAAGCAAAAACAGTAGCCTCGTACTCGTCACCGAAGGCGACATCACGGGCGGAGCTATGGGCATTGCCGACCGCATCAAGCGCGACTTCCCCGAATACGATTGCCGTGTATCCATCTTAGGGCACGTGCAACGCGGAGGATCGCCTACGGCAAGCGACAGGATTCTTGCCAGCCGCATGGGGGCAGCAGCCATAGAAGCGTTGAAAGATGACCAACGGAATGTTATGATTGGCGTTCAGGACGATAAAATCGTCTATGTGCCATTCTCGAAAGCTATCAAGAAGAACAAGCAAATATCTGACGAACTGCTGAATGTATTGAAAATACTATCTATTTAGAAAGTGATATATTGTAATATTAAAATCTAAGGCAGTCTCTGTTTACACTCAGAGGCTGTTTCTTTTTTTACGAAACAATATATGCCTTGCGGTTTACTGTTTTTTGCGTACATTTGTGATATTTGTTACTGAACTCATTGATAAAAGTATGAAGAAAGAAAAACAACGACTACTCGACGAGCGTTATATGAGAATGGCACTTATATGGGCCGAAAATTCCTATTGCAAAAGACGTCAGGTAGGGGCTTTGATTGTTAAAGATAAAATGATAATATCGGACGGGTACAATGGTACGCCGTCGGGCTTCGAAAATAATTGCGAAAACGAAGAGGGCGAGACGAAACCATACGTACTACATGCCGAAGCAAATGCTATAACCAAGGTTGCCTGCTCGCACAACAGCAGCATGGGGGCAACACTATATGTGACGGCATCGCCTTGCATCGAATGTGCCAAACTGATTATTCAGGCAGGCATCAAACGGGTTGTATATAATCAGCTATATCGCCGGACAGACGGGTGCAACCTCCTCGAAAAAGCAGGAATCGAAACCGTATTTTTAAACTTAGATAAGGACGAATAATATTCGCCTGAAAACATCACAATATGAAAAAAACAAATCTTTGGTTACCACTTTGGATAGCGTTGGGCATAGCAGCAGGCATATTCATCGGATACATTTTTGCCCCTATGCTATTGAGGACTACTAAGCCAAAGAGTCAACTGTTAGGCGAAGAAAACAAGATAGACGAAATATTCCATTATATAGACAAGGCATATGTTGATACGGTAAACGTTGACGGATTGATAGAACGGGCTATCCCGACTATCCTTTCGGGTCTCGACCCCCATTCATCCTACATCACAGCCGAAGAAATACAGCGTTCAGGCGATATGCTCAACGGGCATTTCAGCGGTATCGGCGTCGAATTTATTATTTACGAAGACACCGTAGCTGTCATACGCATCATTCCAAACGGCCCGTCGGAAGCGGTAGGAATCCTTCCGGGCGACCGCATCGTGACGGTCAACGATTCGCTCTTTGCCGGAACGAAGCTAACAAACCAGCGCGTCCTCAAAACCCTTCGCGGGGTGACAGGCAGTACTGTTAAGTTAGGCCTGAAACGGGACGGTCAGGAATTCTCGGTGAATGTCACGCGGGCTGATGTTCCGGTGGAAAGTGTAAATGCCGCTTACAAGTTGGCTGACAATGTGGCCTATATCAAGATTAGTCAATTTGGCAGTACGACCTATAACGAATTTATAAATGCTGCTGCCGAGCTTAAAATGCAAGGATGCAAGGCATTTATTATCGACCTGCAACAAAACGGAGGCGGTTATCTGGACGCTCCGCGCCAGTTAGCCAACGAATTTCTGAGTGCTGACGAACTGATATATTACACCGAAGGACGCGCATATAAGCGAAAGGATGTATATGCTGACGGACGCGGAACATGCAAAGGTGATCAGTTGGTTGTTTTATTGGACGAAGCCAGTGCCTCGGCCAGCGAAGTCTTTTCGGGAGCGATGCAGGACAACGACCGCGCGTTGATTGTCGGCCGCCGATCGTTCGGCAAAGGATTAGTACAGCAGCCATTCCGCTTCAAGGATGGGTCGGAAATGCGCCTTACGATAGCCCGCTACCACACTCCTTCGGGGCGATGCGTGCAGAAGAATTATGAGATAGGCAACAACGATGCATACAATCAGGATTTGATAAACCGCTTCATGCGTGGCGAGTTCGATAGCCAGGATAGCATCAAGATAGATAACCTTCCGCTATTCCATACCGTATATGGCAATCGTCCTGTTTACGGTGACGAAGGCATCATGCCCGATGTTTTTGTACCGAGGGATACAACCGGGCAAAACTCTTATTATATAAAAATCGTCAATTCGGGCGTATTGCGGGAATTTACATTCATCTATTGCGAAAAAAATCGCGAGAAAATGAAAACATTCAAAACGTGGCAGGAAGCTGCCGGCTTCTTAGCGACGCAACCGTTGGCCGCCGAGCTGGCTGATTATGCACACGAAAAGGGGATATACCGCCGTCCTAAGTTAATAGCCGAATCGAAGGTTTTGCTTCAGACACAGATCGAAGCCCTTATCCTGCGAAATACATATGGCGAAAAGGCTTTTTATCCTGTCTTCCAGCGCGACGATGTTTTAATCAATAAGGCATTGAACCTGATAAAGGAGGGAAAAGCGACAACCGAAAGTATCAGAAACAGCAGTTATAAATAAAATATATTAAAAACGTTATGATGATATCATCGTAGCGTTTTCGTCTTTTATAATGGAAAACATAGCCGCTGAAAAGCAACAATTAAGGAAAAAAATATCGAAACTGAAAGAAGGCTATACCGATGCTTGCCTGTTGGAATTATCGGGAAACATTATTTCCCGTCTCGAGGTATTCGAACCTTTTGTAAGCGCCTCCCGGATATTTATATATAATAATATGCCTAAGGAAGTAGCAACGTCCGGTTTCATTAAAAAGTGGATCGATAAAAAAGAATTTTACCTGCCTGTAACAGACAAAAACACCATGTTCCTGCGGAAATATACATCCGATAGCGTTATGACGAAATCGGCCTATGGTATCTGGGAGCCCGAAGGGGAAAACATATCTGATATTTCGGGCATAGATTTGATTATCGTCCCGGGAGTAGCTTTCGATAAAAAAATGAATCGTTTAGGATACGGAAAAGGATATTACGATCGTTTTCTGCCGGAAACAACAGCTCCGAAAGTAGGATTATGTTTTGGCTTTCAATTATTTGATTCCATACCGAATTCCGCATGGGACGTTAAGATGAATTATATTATTACCGAAAAAGGGATAATAGGATGAAGAATTTGAAAGATTTAAAAAGAAAAAGACGTATCTTTGTCAGTTGAAAAAATAACAGAGGAAAAGATAAGAGAAGTAACAAGACTAATATTGCATTCAAAAGTTATGAAGGAGACGTCTTTACTTTGATATCGCATACAATATTAGCTGATTACCGAGCTTAAAAGATTATATGAAAATATGGCTATAACCATAAAAGAAGTAAATCCGGACAATAAAGCCTTGATGAAGGATTTTGTGCGATTTCCTGTCGATACGCTATATAAAGATTGCCCATACTATGTGCCGTCATTGACAATAGATGCATTAGGGACATTGAATCCGAAGAAAAATCCGGCTTTCGATTTCTGCGAAATGCAAATATTCCTGGCATATCGGGACAATAAAATTGTCGGACGTATAGCTGCTATAATCAATCACAATGTAAACAGAACCTGGGGTCAGAAAAACGGTCGCTTCGGTTTTGTCGATTTCATCGATGACGCAGAAGTAGCCGACACACTCTTTGCCACTGCCGAAAAATGGCTCAAAGAGAAAGGTATGGACAGGATTATGGGGCCATTGGGTTTTTGCGACCTCGACCACGAAGGGTTGCTTATCCACGGCTACGACCGTGTATCTACCATGTCGACCACCTATAGCTATCCATACTACAAAGAACATATCGAAAGACTTGGATTCGAAAAAGAAGTCGACTGGAAAGAATTTTACATACCTGTTCCGGAGGATACACCGGAAAGACATAAACGGATTTCGAAGATGGTGGCCGAAAGATATGGGCTGAAAATGTTGAAATTCAAGAATTACAAAGAAATGGGCAGTACCAATGCACATAACCTTTTCGAATTGTTGAACAAAGCCTATAAGCCATTATTCGGTTTTTCGCCGCTTACGACCCGTCAGATCGATTATTACATAGATATGTATGTACCGCTTTTGCGCTGGGACTTGGTATCGATGGTCATAAAAGAAGATACAAACGAGGCTGTGGGCTTCGGCATATCAGTGCCTAACCTGTCGAAAGCGTTGATTAAGTCCCGCGGAAAACTTCTTCCGTTCGGATGGACTTCTCTGCTCAAAGACATGAAAGGCAAGTCGAACAAAATAGCCGACCTCATGCTGATAGGTATTGCGCCCGAATATCAGGGAAAGGGTGTGAATGCCATGATATTCAACGACTTCATACCATCAGCCTACCGGAACGGATTCCGTTTCGTCGAAACGAATCCCGAGTTGGAACAAAACAACAAAATGGTTTCTCTCTGGGACGGATTCGAAGCCGAACACCACAAAACAAGGCGGGCATACTCGAAAAAAATACAATAAGCTGATAATATTTCAGGAGGGAGATAACGAATTATGAGTGAGGAGATTTTAGATAATATACCCGAAGCGAATTATTCGGACGATGATATCAAGACCTTAGACTGGCAGGAGCATATCCGTCGCCGTCCGGGGATGTATATCGGTAAGCTCGGAGACGGTACGTCTTCGGACGATGGTATTTATGTGCTGCTGAAAGAGGTACTCGACAACTCCATCGACGAATATATGATGGGCTTCGGTAAATCTATCGAAGTTACGATAGAGGAAGGAAAAGTCACAGTCCGCGACCACGGACGCGGCGTTCCGCTCGGGAAAGTAAAGGATGTATCTTCCAAAATGAATACAGGAGCCAAATACGACTCCAAAGCATTTAAGAAATCAGTCGGGTTGAATGGTGTCGGTATCAAAGCCGTCAATGCCCTTTCCACCTATTTTTATATGCAGAGTTTCCGCGATGGGGAAACGGTATCGGTAGAGTACAGCAAGGCAATCGTTGTTGCCGAAAGCAAAAAAGAATCTACCACCGAGGCCAACGGGACATTTATCGAATTTATTCCCGACGCTTCGATTTTCACCAATTATTACTTCAAAGACGAATATGTAGAAGCCTTATTGCGCAACTACACTTATCTCAATACAGGACTGACAATCAACTATAACGGTAAGAAGTTTATTTCGAAAAACGGTCTGGCAGACTTGTTAAACGAAAATATGACTTCCGAACCGTTGTATCCGGTTATTCATTTCACCGATACCGATATAGAGGTTGTCATCACGCACACCAACGAATATGGTGAAGATTACTACTCTTTCGTAAACGGGCAGCATACCACGCAGGGAGGTACGCACCAGTCTGCTTTCCGCGAAGCTGTTTCGCGCGTCATCAAAGAGTATTACAACAAAAATTTCGACTATGCCGATATCCGTAACGGATTGGTGGCAGCCATCAGTATAAAGGTAGAAGAGCCGGTTTTCGAATCGCAAACGAAAACAAAGCTCGGCTCGAGGGATATGGGGCCTAACGGGCCTACTGTCCAGAAGTTTATCGGAGATTTCCTTAAAAAGGAACTGGATAATTATCTGCACAAAAATTCAGAGACATCCGATATCCTTTTAAAGAAAATACAGGATTCCGAAAAAGAGCGCAAAGCCATAGCCGGCGTCACGAAGCTGGCTCGCGAGCGTGCAAAGAAAGCGAACTTACACAATAAAAAGTTGCGCGATTGCCGTCTGCATTACAATGATTCAAAAGGCGATAGCCGCGACGAAACATCTATTTTCATCACCGAGGGTGACTCGGCGAGCGGTTCTATCACCAAGAGCCGAAATCCGAATCTACAAGCTGTTTTCAGCTTGCGTGGGAAACCGTTGAATAGCTTTGGGCTGACGAAGAAAATCGTGTACGAGAACGAAGAGTTTAATCTCTTGCAGGCAGCTTTGAACATCGAAGATGGCCTCGAAGGGTTGCGCTATAACAAGATTATCATAGCCACCGATGCCGATACCGACGGGATGCATATCCGTTTGCTGATATTGACATTTTTCCTGCAATTCTTCCCCGATTTGATTAAGAAACGCCACGTATATATCCTGCAAACGCCGCTTTTCCGTGTGCGTAACAAGAAGGAAACGATATACTGTTATACGGAGGAAGAGCGAATCAATGCGATAAAGAAACTGGGTACAAATCCCGAGATAACCCGCTTCAAAGGGTTGGGAGAAATCTCGCCGGATGAATTTGTGCATTTTATAGGAAAAGATATACGCCTCGACCCTGTTACGATGAAGAAAGAAGACCTCGTAAAAGAAATGCTGAATTTCTATATGGGTAAAAACACCCCTGAAAGACAGGAGTTTATTATCGAAAACCTCGTTGTCGAAATAGACGAATAAATTAATGAAGAAAAAAGATATAGATACGGCCATCATTCTCATCTATTCGCCCGATCAGCCCGGATTAGTTGCGGCAGTAACGGATTTCATCAATGAGAATGGCGGAAATATTATCAATCTCGAACAGCATGTCGATCGTCAGGAGAATATCTTTTTCATGCGCATCGAGTGGGATTTGACAACTTTCCGCATCCCTAAGACAAAGATTCAGGATTATTTCGAAACAATGTATGCACAGAAATACAATATGACTTTCAAATTGTATTTCAATGACTATACGCCACGCATGGCTGTTTTCGTGTCGAAGATGTCTCATTGCCTGTTCGACATTCTGGCGCGCTACACAGCCGGAGAATGGAATGTGGAAATACCTGTCATCGTCAGCAATCACGAAGATTTGCGCTGGGTAGCCGATAAATTCGGGATTGAATACCACGTACTGCGAATAGAAAAAGAGAAGGACAACAAAGACGAAATAGAGGCCAGACAAATGGCATTACTCGAAGAAAAAAAGATAGACTTTGTGGTTCTTGCCCGCTATATGCAAATTCTTACGGATAACTTTATCGAGGCCTATCCGAATAAGATCATCAATATCCATCACTCATTTTTGCCTGCTTTTGTAGGGGCAAAACCCTATCATGCAGCTTTCGAGCGTGGAGTGAAGATTATCGGAGCTACCAGTCATTATGTTACAGCCGAACTGGATGCCGGCCCCATTATCGAGCAGGATATCACCCGCATCTCGCACCGCGATACTATCAGCGATTTGGTTCGCAAGGGGCAGGATCTGGAAAAGATTGTCCTTTCGCATGCCATCGAATCGCATATCGACAGGCGCGTGTTGGTATATAAGAACAAGACAATCTTATTCGCCTGATTCCTCTGCTATATTTCTATTGTTAGCTACAAGTTACTACGCCCTACGGGCAATCACAAGTTACGAGAAAAAGTAACCCAGCAAAAAACGTCGAGAATCAGTATACTTTTGTTACTTTTTTGCTAAAACAGAATTGAAAATCAGATGAAAGTTTGCATAGCCGAAAAACCAAGCGTCGCCCGCGAAATTGCCACTGTATTAGGGGCAACATCGCGCCACGATGGCTATTTCGAAGGAAATGGCTATCAGGTGACATGGACATTCGGCCATTTCTGCACACTTAAAGAACCTCACGAATATACTCCCGATTGGAAGCGCTGGTCGTTGAATGTACTGCCGATGATACCTATGCGCTTTGGCATCAAATTGATTGAGAACGACGGCGTTAAGAGGCAGTTTGCCGTTATCGAACAACTCATAGCAAAAGCCGACGAAGTAATAAACTGCGGTGATGCCGGACAAGAAGGGGAACTGATTCAGCGCTGGGTAATGCAAAAAGCCCAATGCAAATGCCCGGTCAAGCGGCTTTGGATTTCCTCACTTACAGAAGAATCTATCCGCGAAGGATTCGAAAAGCTACGTGACCAAAATGAGTTCAACAAGCTATACGAAGCTGGCTTGTCGCGTGCAATAGGCGACTGGCTTCTCGGCATGAATGCTACCCGCCTCTATACTGTCAAATACGGGCAAAACAGGTCGGTATTGTCCATCGGGCGCGTGCAAACCCCTACCCTCGCCCTCATTGTCAACCGGCAATTAGAGATAGAAAACTTTGTTCCCGAACCTTATTGGGAACTGAAAACGATATATCGGAATACCACCTTTTCGGCAACTAAAGGACGCTTTTCGACACAAGAGGAAGGCGAGAAATTTCTGGAGGAGATAAAGGAATCCGACTTCGAAATAACAGATGTCACGACCAAAAAAGGGGAAGAAGCGCCACCGCGTTTGTTCGACCTCACGGCTTTGCAGGTGGAATGTAACAAAAAATTCTCTCTTTCGGCTGAAGACACATTGAAAACAATACAATCGCTCTACGAAAAGAAACTGACGACTTATCCGCGTGTGGATACTACTTTTCTGAGCGACGATATTTTCCCGAAAGTACCTTCTATATTGCGAGGTTTGGCCGGATATGAGGAACTGACGAAGCCTGTTCTGGCCGAGAAGATAAAGAAATCGAAGAAAGTTTTCGACAATAGCAAAGTCACCGACCACCATGCCATTATCCCTACCGGCGTGCGGGCAAACAATATCTCGGAAGCGGAACGCAGGGTTTATGACCTAGTAACCAGACGCTTTATCGCCGTCTTTTATCCGAACTGCCAGATTTCCACGACTACTGTTTTGGGCGATGTCAACAAAATAGGCTTCAAAGCTACCGGAAAACAAATTCTGCATCCGGGTTGGCGGGTTGTCTTTGATAAACAGACCAATACGCAGGACGAGGACAGCAAAGAGAATGCAGACGAAGAAAACATTCTTCCTGCTTTCGAAAAGGGAGAGAGAGGCCCCCATGAACCGACATTGAACGAGAAATGGACGCAGCCTCCTAAATACTACACCGAAGCAACCCTTCTACGCGCTATGGAAACTGCGGGTAAGCTTGTAGAGGATGACGAATTGCGCGATGCTTTGAAAGAAAATGGCATCGGGCGACCTTCTACGCGGGCGGCGATTATCGAAACGCTGTTTAAACGGAACTATATCCGTAAGGAGCGAAAAAGCCTGTATGCTACTCCGACAGGCGTGCAACTCATTCAGACAATTAATGAGGAATTGCTGAAATCAGCTGAATTGACCGGACTTTGGGAGAAGAAGCTTCGCCAGATAGAGCGTAACGAATACGAACCTCGCCAGTTTATCGACGAGTTGAAGGAGATGCTCAACCAGATAGTGGTGAATGTGAAACAAGACCGCGAAGGCTCTATCAGCCTTGCCGAGCAGGTTACAGTAGAAAAGGAAAAAGCAGCTAAGAAAAAGCGAGAACCAAAACCTAAAGCGCCCAAGGAGAAAGCCATAGAGAAAAAGACTCCTGAATTAATCTGCCCAGCATGTAAGGAAGGCAAGATATTACGAGGTAAAACGGCATACGGTTGTTCCAACTGGAAAGCCGGATGCGCATTCCGCCTCTCTTTTGACGAAGTAGGTGACAAGCTGACGGATGAAGAACTTCAAGCAATATTGGAGAAGCAATAATTAGAGGAAAGATTGCCCTTTCTGCTTTGCTATATCCCTGTTTCTCTTTACTTTAGAAAGTAATGCCAATACTTTGAATGTAACACAGGTATTTATCCACAATCCTCTGAAAGACAGCCGTAAAAGATTGTTTACTCCCGATTGGAGGCTGTAATTAATCAATGTCCGTATAGTATTCGGCCAAAAAGAAGCAAACGGATTGGTCAAGTGCGTCATCAGCGATGCTATCTCGCGGCTCTTTATTTGTTTGGTAGTGGGTGTCTTACCTGCGCCTCTCACGCGGTCGTGTACCCCGAAAGTATGAGGATATATCCCCAATTTATAGCCGTGAAACTGCAGGCGTTCAATATAGTTGACATCTTCTCCGTAATGCGGGAATAGCGGGTCAAAGCCGCCAATCTTGTCGACACATTCGCGCGACATCATCCACAGAGCGGCATTGATGAACTTCACGGGATATATACGGTCTTCGGCTTTCCCTTTCAGTACGAAGTCTGAAACAAGGTCAGGACACCATTCGTCGATGACATAGTAGGAGAAATTGAAATCCAACTCTTTCCCCGTACCATTAAGATGAATCGGGCTAAGAATGCCGTATTCGGGGTTCTTTTGCAATTGCCGGCAAAGGATTTCAAATGTGTCGGGCATTACCCACGCATCCTGATTAAGCAGGAAAACATAGTCGGCATGCTGCTCTATAGCGTACTTGAACCCGATATTGTTAGCCTTGCCAAAACCGAGATTGCTTTCGCTCTCGATAAGATGAATTTCGGGATAATTTTCTTTGATATATTCCCGCGTGCCGTCACTCGAAAGGTTATCTATAACGACAGCCTTAACCGGCACGGAAGATGCCCGCAAGCTATCGAAACAGCGCTGATACCATTTCATTCCGTTATAGGTAACAATAATAACAACAATATTCATCTTATGCATCTGGTTTTGAGAAAGCAAAATTATAACAAAATCCCCTAAAAATAAGGTTAATCCGGATAATTATGAAGATTAACCTGTAATAATGTGAATTGGTGGCTATTATTTCATTGCAAGTTTATCTATATTGAAATAGTTAACAAGTAAACAAGTAGACAAGTTTATTAGTTACGAGTTACTTTGCCCTACGGGCAGTTACAAGTTACAAGAAAAAGTGACTTGATAGAAAATATCGAAAATAAGTAGAGTTTTGTTACTTTTTTGTCATGTCGACGATAGGAGGCATCTCTTCCCGATATACAAGGAAGAAAGAGGTAAACACTGAGTTTCACAGAGGAGGCACTGAGGTACACGGAGAAAAGTAACTCTACAAAAATGCTCAAAATGAATATACCTTTGTTACTTTTTCTGTCAAGCTTTCTCAATAATGTGTCGAGATACCTCGTATTCACTCGGTATGACAGGGAAGAATAAGCCTCCCCTTGGGGAGGTTGGAGGGGCTAAAAGTAACTCAATAAAAAATACAACAATGAATATATACTTTTCTGCATAAAAACACATTAACTCCCTCATAATGAACAAAGAAAAACCTACATAAAAGTAACAATAGGGTGACAAGAAAGTAACACATTTGTGTATTATCTGTTCCTTGATTTTCAATTGTCACTTTTTAGGCATATGAAAGGAGCTATTGATTTGCTAAATAACTATCTTTGACTAAAATATCGTGCCTTGAGCAAAGAAACCCATATCTGGTCTTTGGCGAAGAAATACCCTATCCCGACAATCATCCTGACAGGAGTATTCTTCCGGCTACTGGTAGTATTCATCTATCAGCATATCACCATATACCCCGACAGCGAAGGATATATCGACTTATCAGCGAGATTGTTAGCCTTCGACCTTTCGGGTTACGAAGGGCAACGCTCGCCCGGCTATCCGTTGCTGCTTGCCATATGCAACATATCGACAATAGCCACAGTCGTCATACAGATGCTCTTAGGCATACTGACACTCATCTATCTGCATAAGACATTGGTACTCTTGGATGTAAGGGAGGGTATAGCGTTACTATCAACTATTGTTGTTGCAGCATACCTGCCGACTATCTTCTTCGAATTGACTATACTAACCGAAAGCCTCACGTTGTTTGTGATAGTCTTGAGTTTCTATCTCTTCTTTCGGCTGTTCAAAGGTGAAAACAACCCTATCGGTAAGTATATATTACTCGCTCTTTTAGTGTCTTTCCTTGTCCTGATAAAGCCGTTCTATATATTCCTGCCATTGATACTGTCCGGGGCTCTGCTCATCAGGAAGATGCCTATAAAGCACTCTATGTGGTTGGCTCTATTTCCGTTACTGGTTTTCTTTGGTTGGTCTTATGTCAATAAGCTGAATACAGGGCACTTCGTGTCGACCACCTATTACGGTTTCAACTTAGCCCAGAATTGTGTCTCCTTTGCCGAGAAAACAACTCCCGAATACCAGAAGATAGGGAACATCTACGCCAAATACAGGGATGCAAACGACACCAGCCGCTACGAGCTGGCTATGACCGTCTGGGAAGCATATCCCGAGTTGAAGGAACAGACAGGGCTGTCTTTTCCGGACTTATCCGAACGGATGTACGATTATAGCATAGCTACCATCCAAAAGAATCCGGCAGCTTATGCCAAGCAAGTCTTTATCTCGTGGAGGGATTTCTGGAAAACGTCCCTGTATTGGGAATCCGATAAGGTTCGAGGGGCTACAGAGATGCAATATCTTTGCTACGCCGAACGTATTATACTGCAATTAATCAAGTTCGTATTTGTGCTGATTATACCGTTACACATCGTCCGCTATATAAGAAGGCGGGAATTGTCTCCGCAATTGGTTATCAGTTTGGTTGTATTGGCTGCTTCGGTCCTACAGGCGATAGTCACTTACGGAACCAATTCGCGGTTTAGCTTTCCGTTCGAAATACTGATAGTTGTATCGGTCATTGTGGATTATCTGCAATACAAGAGGCATAGAAAAGAAAAAACTGAAACCCGTTAAAGTTTCAGCTTCTTCTCTATCTCACTAATTTCATCTCTGAACAACTTATCCACTTCCATTTGTTCCTTGACCATCCGGCACGCGTGCAATACGGTCGCATGGTTCTTTTTGCCTATCAGTGAACCTATTTGAGCCAATGACATCTCGGTATATTGCTTGGAGAGGTACATGGTTATCTGTCTCGCCTGAACTATCTGCCGCTTCCGCGAAGCTGTATGAATCAATTCAGGTTTCAGGTTATAGTATTCACAAACAGTATCTTGTATAGTATCAACAGTTATTTTCTTTTTCTCTATCTTCTTTATTGCCTGGTCGATAACCCTGCGAGCAAGCGCCATGTCAATCTCGCGGTCGTACACCAACGAGTGAGCCATAATGGAAACGATTACCCCTTCGAGGTCGCGGGCATTCTCCGTCACATTCTCGGCAATATAGTCTACCACATCTTCCGGTATAGAAAGTCCGTCCTGCAATATCTTATTCTGTAAGATTTTAAGACGTAAAGCTTTGCTCGGATGCTCTACCTTAGTAGTCAATCCCCAGCGGAAGCGGGTTAGTAAGCGTTCTTCTACACCTTTCAGTTCGGAAGGAGCTTTGTCGCATGTCAGAATCAATTGCTTGTTATTCTGATGCAGATGATTGAAGATATGGAAGAGGGTATTCTGTGTCTTTTCGATGCCTGCTAACTCGTGAATATCATCAATCAAAAGGACGTCTATCCCCTGATAGAAGTTGATGAAATCGTTAGTCGTATTGTTTCGTCCGGCTTCGGCATATTGCACTTTGAAGAGGTGCGCCGAAACATACAACACACGTTTCTCAGGATGCAACTCTTTTATCTTATTGCCTATTGCATGGCACAGATGCGTTTTTCCTACACCCGACGCTCCATGTACAAACAACGGATTGAAAGCTGTCTTTCCCGGGTTGTTGGATATTGTCTCTCCGGCAGTACGGGCAAGCTTGTTGCTCACATCTTCGTAGAAATTATCGAAGGTATATTTCCTGTTCAGCTGCGAATCCAAGTCGTCATTCACCACCTTGGCAAACGGGCTTGGGATTTTGTGAGCATTATGCTGAACAAGCTTTTCGGCTGTTTGGGATTTCGTCTCCCCCCGATAGTTTACCACCGTATTAGTAGTGTTCTCCATCAGAATGCGATATTGCAATACCGTATCGGGACCTATTTCGCGGTGAAGGGTAAAACGAAGTAAATCGACAAATTTCTCCTCCAGATATTCATAGAAGAACTGGCTGGGCACTTGTATCGTAAGCACCTTATTCTCATATGAGAGCGGTACGATAGGCAAGAACCATGTTTTGAAAGCCGAATCAGGGATATTATCCTTGACTACGTTCAAACAGTTGCTCCATAAATGTCGAATATCTGAGTTCATTAAATTATTAAGAGGTTATTCTTTTGTCCTAAAGTGTGAATGTAGGATCTCATCAATCCCTATTTCCTTATTACAAAATTGGGAATATATTTTTATAAAAAAAAACGGCCTATAATTTGTTTTTTCATTTAATGTTATATCCTTTTAGAAGCCAGCCGATTATTAAAGTTTGCCTTTGTCCTCTTTTTTATATCCCGACAAACCACGGGTAACCACGATTTTGCACGACAATCCTAAATTTCTGAAATCGCCCGGAGTACTTTTTTGCGCCTCCAAACAACCTAATACTCGGCAACTTCGGGTAAAAATAAACTTTTTTCGATTTTTAGAACAATTCTAAATAAGACGATTTTTAGAATACCTTTACATTGATATAACGGGATGGATTTTCTTTCACATCTTTGAGTAGTAAAGACGCATTATTAAGCGTTGTATTTAGGCTATCATATAGTTGGCGATCATTCAATAATAAACCAACCGTACCATCCTTACTGTTCAGGCGGTCAGTCAGATATTGAATATTTTTCACCGTAGAATCGATAGACTGATAGGTAGATTTGATATCCATCGATTTCATATCGTTCGATACTGATGCCAGGTTATTTGTTATGACAGGCACATCCTTGCCTAATGCTTCCAACAAATCGTTAAGGTCTTTCGTTGATTTATTCAGACTTGACGTTATTTCATTCACATTCGATATAGAATTATCCAATCCCGGATGGTTGGTCAGGTATTGCAATCCTGTCAAAATCGAATCGAGTTTAGGTATCAACGACGAGAATTGAGGAATCATCTCATTTGCCGAGGCCATTGTCCCTTTCTGGCGAAGACCGACTATTGTATCGGTAGCTTCGATATAGCGGCTTTCGGACAAGTTAAGGTCTAACGCGATATAAGTACTTCCCAGCATAGGATTGTCCATTTCGAACTTGCTTCCCACAGGGATATTGATTTCATCATTCATATTGATGACAACCACCGCACGCTTCGGATTGTTAGGATCCATCTTGATGGCATAAACCTGTCCCACCTGAAGACCGTTCAACGTCACGGGTGCCGATTTGGTAAGTCCGGATACATCGTCGAAGACAAGGATATACGAATGGGATGGCGAGAATATATTAATCCCTTTCAGAAAGCTGATTCCGAAATAGAGTAAAAATATCGAAAGTATAAAAGCGATTCCTATTTTTATTTCTTTTGACCCTTTTTCCATAATATTATCATGTAGTTATTTTACGCGTTTACCATCCTTAAAGCGGATAACAAAAGCATCTTTAAATTTGGTTTTTACTTCTTTTAATTGTTTCTGAATTTCGTCATAATTTGTTGTAGAGCCATATGTATATTTATAGCCATTTTCGTAATATGAGTCTACAGGCGACAAGCCTTTGAATTCGGATGAATTACCGGGCAACTTCTTTGGCGAATACATAAATTGTATACGGTACTCCACTTGGTCGGCTATTGCAGGAAGGACGTCTACGACCGCCACCGGTTCGGAAACCGATATTGCCGGAACTTCTACCGGCTTGGATTTCGAATCACGCTTATCGAAGTCTTCCTTATATTTCTTGAATCCTTCGTAAATAGATTCGGCCATAACCTTCTGTCCGTTTTTGGAAGCGAGATAAGTCGCTTCTGTAGCATTATTGATAAAGCCTAATTCAATCAAAATACTCGGCATACTCGTATTGCGCAAAACGAGGAACCCGGCCTGACGAACACCTCTGTCCGCACGCTTAGCTTTTGTCCTGAATTTATCTTGTATATGAGTAGCGACATTCAAGCTCTGCTCCATATATTTATTGGTCATGAACTCGAATATGATATAAGACTCCGTCGAATTGGGGTCGAAACTCTCATACTTGACCGAATAATCTTCTTCCAATAAGATTACCGCATTCTCGCGCTTGGCTACAGCTAAGTTCTCTGCACTGCGAGCTAACCCCAGAATATAGGTATCGGCACCGCTGGCCGTAGTCTTTTTCGCATCGGTAGAGTTAGTATGGACCGAGATAAAAAGGTTGGCCTTTTCTTTATTCGCTTTCTTTGCTCTGTCGGCAAGTTCCACAAAGACATCTTTGTCCCGCGTATACACAACCTTCACATCGCTCATGTTCCTCTTTATCAGGTTGCCCAACTCCAATGCAACAGCCAGATTAATATCTTTCTCCTTTACCTTTCCGCGTACAGCACCCGGGTCGCGTCCTCCGTGACCGGCATCTATCACTACCACAAACTTCGAATTGTCCGGATATACAAACCCGTACAAAAACAAGATGCTACATAGTAATAAAAATGCTCTTTTCATATATTATCCATTATACACGACCTCGTTCGCAAGCTTTTTTCCGGCAAAGAAGTCCGATATATTGTTGAATGTTGTATGCGCAATATTCGAAAATGCCTCATGCGTAAAGAAGGCTTGATGAGATGTAATGATAACATTGTTGAAAGACAACAAGCGGGCAAGCACTTCGTCCGTCATCACCGTATCCGAATAGTCTTCGTAGAAATAGTTGCCTTCTTCTTCGTAAACATCGAGCCCGGCAAAGCCAACCTTACAGCAAACCAAACCGTCTATCAGATGCTTGGAATTAATAAGCTTTCCTCTACCCGTATTGATAATCATCACTCCGTCTTTCATCTTGGCTATCGAGTTCTCATTTATAAGATGCTCGGTTTCTTTGGTCAAAGGACAATGTAAGGTAATTATATCCGATTTGGCATATATTTCGTCCAGCGAAGCATAGGTATAACCCATCGTCTCGGCAGCTTTCTCATCGGGATATACATCGTACGCCAATACGTTCATCCCTAAGCCTTTCATCAGTCCGATAACGACCTTCCCGATGCGTCCCGTACCAATTACTCCGACAGTCTTTTCGTACATATCGAATCCTTGCAATCCGTTCAACGAGAAATTTCCTTCGCGTGTACGGTTGAAAGCCCGATGTATCCGTCGGTTCAACGTAAGCATCAACGCCAGCGTATGCTCGGCAATGGCATGCGGCGAATAGTCGGGAACACGAACGACGGTTATTTTATCTTTGGCATAAGCAATATCGACGTTATTGAATCCGGCACAGCGCAACGCTATCAACTTAACGCCATACGATTGCAGGCTGTCGATAACGGTTTTATCTACCACCGCATTCACAAAAATACACACAGCATCGAATCCCGATGCAAGTATCACATTATGCTTGTCTAAGTGTTCTTTGAAAAAGACAAGTTCGTAACCATAACTTTTATTCACCTCTTCGAACATTTTAATGTCGTAAGGTTTCGAATCGAATACTGCGAGCCTTTTTGCCATAATTAATTCTATTTATAGATAACTCAATCAATTAATTCACGCTACAAATTTAGTTAAAAATAAATGTTGCATCAAACATTCCAACCCTTTTCTGACCTGTAAGCAGAAAGAGAGACCTGCCGGATAAAAAACCGAAGTGTCTCTCTTGTATTCTCGATTTAGTGTAACCTGCTATTTAGCGAAGCTGACAGAGCGCGTCTCACGGATTACCGTAATCTTCACTTGTCCCGGATAAGTCATCTCATCCTGAATTTTGCGGGCAATATCCGTAGAGAGCTTTTCAGTTTCTACATCGTTCACTTTATCTGCTCCTACAATAACGCGCAACTCGCGGCCGGCCTGTATCGCATAGGTTTTCAATACACCCGGATACGAAGCGGCCAATTGCTCGAGGTCGTTCAAACGTTTGATATATGCCTCGACAATCTCGCGACGTGCTCCCGGACGTGCTCCCGAGATAGCATCACATACCTGCACGATAGGTGCAAGCAAGGTAGTCATTTCCACCTCATCGTGGTGAGCCCCGATAGCGTTGCAGATATCCGGCTTTTCTTTATACTTCTCGGCCAGTTTCATACCGAGCAATGCGTGAGGCAATTCCGGCTCATCATCAGGCACTTTACCTATATCGTGAAGCAATCCGGCACGTTTTGCCTTTTTCACGTTCAGTCCCAATTCAGCTGCCATAATAGCACAAAGGTTGGCTGTTTCGCGGGCATGCTGCAAAAGGTTCTGACCATATGATGAACGGTATTTCATTTTTCCGACCAGACGAATCAATTCAGGATGCAATCCATGAATACCGAGGTCGATAGTCGTACGTTTACCTGTTTCGATGATTTCCTCTTCGATTTGCTTACGCACTTTGGCTACTACCTCTTCGATGCGGGCAGGGTGAATACGTCCGTCCGATACCAACTGGTGAAGCGCCATACGGGCAACCTCGCGGCGTACCGGGTCGAAGCCCGAAAGGACAATCGCTTCCGGCGTATCGTCAACCACGATTTCAACACCTGTTGCCGCTTCCAGCGCGCGGATATTACGTCCTTCGCGACCGATGATGCGTCCTTTTATTTCATCCGATTCGATGTGGAATACGGTAATTGCATTTTCGATAGCTGTTTCGGTAGCTACTCGCTGAATAGACTGGATAACGATTTTCTTCGCTTCCTTATTGGCTGTCATCTTCGCTTCTTCCATCATCTCGTTGATGTAGGATTGAGCATTTGTTTGAGCTTCGTCTTTCAACGCCTCCACCAATTTCTCTTTCACCTCGTCAGCAGATAGTCCCGAGAGGGCTTCCAAGCGTTCAACTTCTTGTTTATGAAGCTTCTCTAAATCTTGTTGCCTGCGCTCTACTACTTCCAGCTGCGTCTCTAAGTTTGCTTTCACGGCATCCGCTTCCGATTTCTTACGCTGAATCTCTTCCATCCGTTGATTGATGGTCATTTCGCGTTGTTTCATCTTAGCTTCAGCCGATTGCAGTTTCGCATTGCGAGCCGATACTTCTTTCTCGAACTCGGCTTTCATATGCAATTCTTTCTCTTTTACTTCGAGCAACTTATTTTTCTTTATCACATCTGCTTCTTTAGCAGCCTCTTCCATTTGCCTTTTAACCTTGGCTTTCGCTACGAGCGTCAGGATGACCCACGTAAGCAAAACCCCGGCCAGAAAGGGTATGACATAAAATAATATATCCATAATTTACATTTTGTTATTGTTGTTATTACAATTGCGTTTAAGCCTCTTTATCAATCAGTTAAAAACAAAAAAAAACACCAATCCTGAATAATAAACTTATTCAAAATTAGTGCCGAAATAGTATTTATTAAATCTGATATTCGATTTCTGCTTTTCCTTTTCGGAAAGTTATCTCTTTCTAAGGTAATCATCCAACTCAGTTACGAATTGGTTGATTTTCTCTTCGAACATATCTGCTCTTTCCTTCTGCTCTTCTTTCTCTGCTACCGCCTGTATGGCTGTCATGGCCATATAATCGGTGTCTTGCAACGGAGAATCTGAGGTGCCGGTAAAATGTTCTTTATATCGACTCAGTTTATAATTTATTTCCTTGGCGGCGTTACGGAATATAGCTTCGTCGTCTCTTTTGACACGCAGAGGATATTTCGTATTCGCTACCGGAAGATTTATGATTAAATGCTCATCCATTACCGAAATTCTTTTCTAATTAACCTTTCAACATGGTGATGCATTTATCTACATCCCGCACTAATTTTGACAACCGTCGTTTGGTTTCCTGCGCCGCTTCTTTATCTTGCGACGAGAGCGTTTTGGCAAATTTCAGGTTGTCATATTTTGCTTTCAGTTGCTCTACTTGTCCCGATAAGTCTTCTAACTGTATATTCTTCTGCGACAATTCCTCTCTAAGTTGGCGATTTTCATCGCGAAGCGTATCGCATAAATACATTAGTTGCTTCATCCTTATTTCGAACTCAGCCAGAAGTTTTTTACCGTTCTCTGTCATAAACAACTAAATTGTTACAAATATAGCGAGAGATGCCGAATTAACAAAATTATTAAACGGCTATTTCTGCCTGTTTACAAATTATTTTATCATCTGCTAATTATCTTTTTATGGAATTTGCAATATTAGTAGCTCATTATAATATATAGATAATTTTATCTTCTATGCATAACAGATTATATTTACTCCTCTTACTTATCATTTCCTTTTTCTTCTCTTGTTCGGAAGATAAAGACGGGCTTTATTTACAGGAGTTTGAAATCAAAGATACACAGCTCGATTCGTTGCTAAACATTTTCACTCAAAGCTTAAACAACTATGACTCTCAACTGCAGCAACGCGGGGAAGAACCCAGAGAAACCGTACTCACCGTACTTTTCAGAAAAGAAAAGGATAGTATATACCTGAATTGCTACGGAGGTTGGGCGAACAGTATTTCGAGCTACATATTTATGGAGCACAATTATCGGGTGTTGGGCTGTAGCAAGAAAGACGGGAGAGATGTGATATTTTTGGCAGAAAGCAATACTTCATCCAACGGTAATCACTTGTCATTCATCTGGGATTTCATCTCACCTAAGGTTAAATGCACGGAACAAGAAAAGGAGGAAGCAGGAGAGGATATTTTGACAAGGATAAAACTCCCTGAATTTTCGGAAAGATATATCGAGTATATCCAATATCCGCGCATGATATATGATGGAGGAATTCAGCCGGCAGCACCTCCTGCATGGAGTGATCGCTTCCCTATTATTTATTATTACAAAGATGGGGTAATTCATCTATCGGACTAAAAGCGAAAAGAGGCATGTAAAAAACATACCTCTTTCTCAATTTCTTTCGAGTAGCCTTTAAATCAAAGCCACTTCAACATCGTCTTTCAATTCGTTGAAAGCGATTTTTCCTTCGCGAGCCAACCAGCCCAGAGCAGCATACATATCTTTCTCTGTCAGTTTACATGCTTTCTTAATCTCTTTTAATCCTTTCTTTCCGTTAGCATCCAGATAAGCCCAGATAGCTCCGGCGTTTGTTCCAATTTTTTCTTTCATAATGAGTCAAAATTTTTAAATAATGTTAGTCTATCCATCATGCAAAAATAATCATATTCTGCCAAAGAGCGCGATTAGAATGACATTTGGCTGTAACAATACATTATTTTTTGATATTTTTTAACTTAAAAACAAAACACTAATGTAAGACATATTTTGTTTCCACAGCAAAATACACAAACATTTTTTCGATATCTTGTATGGTTTCTTATTCCTGCTTTTAATGTATTAATATGCGATTTGTTTAGCCTTTTCATTGTGAGGTGGGCAAAAATCAGTTAGATTTGCAGAAAAATATATCGTTTGGCATTTTTTAGTTTAAATAGGAAAAGCAATGTAAAGAATCTGGATGACGACCAGTTGCTCTCACTACTCAGGGAGACTGGCGATGTCAGCCATTTCAACGAATTGTATGAACGATATATACCGCTCGTCTACGGGCTTTGCCTGAAATACCTGCAAGATACCGAAAAGGCTCAGGATGCCGTTATAGACATCTTCGAAACATTATCGCCGAAGATTACCACATACGAGATAAAAGTCTTTAAAAACTGGATATACAGCGTAGCCAAGAACCATTGTTTTCATATCCTGCGAGAGAACAAAAAAGAAATTGTTGTAGATTTCGATTCGCAGATTATGGAATCCGACACTGTTTTGGATCTATTCAGTGAAGAAACTCCTGACAAGGATAAAGAAGCGGCTTTGCGTGAATGCTTGAACCGCCTTCCTGATCCGCAGCGAACAACGATACGCATGTTCTTCTACGAAGAAAAGTCGTATGCCGATATCGCAGATGACACGGGGTTCAACCTGAAAAGTGTAAAGAGCTTCCTGCAGAACGGGAAGCGTAATTTAAAGATTTGTGTTGAGAAAAAACTGAACTTATGAGCTTGATTGACTATATAAAAGGTAACCGGAAAGGAAAGGACGCCCACCGCACGGAGCGGGAAGCCCTTAGCGATCCTTTTCTTGCTGATGCTATCGAAGGATACGATAGCATAGAAGACAATCATGTGCAGAACATACTCCGCCTGCAGAAACAGATCCAGTCTAAATCGAAACGTTCGGGCGGAATGCATCCTGCATGGAAAGCCGCTGCTGCCATTCTCCTGCTTGTTTTCGGGCTGGGAGGATATTTGTTCGTGGACGAAAAACGTTCGCAATTGGTGGCGCAGGAAACGCCAATCCTGTTGATCGACATTTACGTTCCGGAGGAATTCTATGTGGAAAACAGTGCTATTATCGCCGAAAAGAACGCCGAGACCAAGAGTGTATTGAAAGCTTATATCGAGCCGTTCAGGATTGACGAAAAGGTTAGCGCAACCATTACACCGGGCGAACGCGAAATTCTTTCGGACGAGAAGAAATCGGTCATGACCATTTACATCCCCGATATGGTCTATGAGCAGCACAAAGCTGATATAGAAAAGGATAACTTCACAACAGAACTGATTACCTCAACCGAGGATTCTACTGCTGTTATATCTATTTACGTTCCCGAAAAGGATTTCGAACGTTATCAATCCAAAAGTAAATAATAAGGCTGTTAATCTTCTTTCAGGAGGTCGGGGCGCAACGCTTTGGTGCGTTCCATAGCCTGCTGCAACTTCCATTCATCTATTTTTGCCTGATGCCCCGACAGTAGTATATCGGGTACTTTCCAGCCTTTATATTCTGCCGGACGGGTATATACGGGAGGAGCCAGTAGATTGTCCTGAAAAGAATCTGAAAGCGCCGACTGTTCATCACCGATAGCTCCGGGTATAAGGCGCACTACGGCATCGGCAATGATAGCTGCAGCCATCTCGCCGCCTGTCAATACATAATCGCCTATGGATATTTCTTTGGTTATCAGATGTTCGCGTATGCGGTAATCGATCCCTTTGTAGTGCCCGCAGAGGATAATAATATTCTGCAAGGTAGACATCTGGTTTGCCATGGGCTGGTCGAATAATTCTCCGTCGGGCGAAGTAAAAATCACCTCGTCATATTCGCGTTGCTGTTTCAATGCAGCAATAGCATTATCAACGGGCTCTATCTGAATAACCATTCCCGCCTCTCCGCCGAAAGGGTAATCGTCTACCCGCTTATGTTTGTTGGTCGTATAATCACGCAGATTATGGACGACAATTTCAGCCAGCCCTTTATCCTGTGCCCGTTTGAGGATGGAACAGTCCAAAGGTCCTGTAAGCATCTGCGGCAATACGGTTATAATATCTATGCGCATAGTTTTATTCTATTGTTGTTTCCCGAATGAAATAAGCTTTATCCTTAAAATTCTTTGTCCTCGTATTTATCTCACTGACAAAAGTATTCAGCCAGCCATCGCCTAAAACAGTGAAATAAAACTTTTCAGACAAAGGGTCGGCGATAAATGCTATTTTCTTATATAGATAATCAAATCCTTCCAGGTATATATTATACAGCTCACATAACTCCTTCATAATAAAGCGTTCTTTATTGGCTGCCGCAGACGTGACAAAATGTATATCTTTCTCTTCCAGATATTTCCGCACTTCCGGCGTCAATAATTCATTCAACGTCTGATCTTGTTGGCGCGAATATCTTATTGCCTCCTCCACCACTACAGCAAGCTCTTGAAGTGAGGCCGCGAGAGACTCTTTATCAACCTGTATATCAGTTTCTTTATCCGCAACACGAAGATAGCGGATATTCAGATGCAGTTCTTCCCACAGCGTATTCTCTCTATCATCGCGCAATCCTTCAGTCAACCATTCACTTCCGTCAATGGCATAGAAAAGATCCTTATCCTGAGCAGTTGCATAAAGTGTATAGGCAAATAAGAATGACAGGAAAAGAAACTTTTTCATAGAATCTAATAACTTTCCTTTTCGTTCGGAAAAGTATTCTCTTTTACATCTTTAATATAGTTTCCGACCGCTTCCGTAATGACGGTATGCAAATCGGCATAGCGACGAAGGAATTTGGGTGCAAAATCTTTATTGATTCCCAGCATATCCTGCATCACCAATACCTGTCCGTCGGTATGAGCGCCCGCCCCGATACCGATAGTCGGGACAGAGATTTTTTCAGTCACTTCCTTGGCTAATTGCGCCGGAATCTTCTCTAACACCACTCCTATACAACCTGCCTCTTCGAGCAACTGCGCATCTTTCAGTAATTTAGCCGCTTCCTCATTGCCTTTCGCGCGAATACCATACGAACCGTATTTGTTGATAGATTGAGGCATCAGCCCAAGATGCCCCATCACAGGTATACCGGCATCCACTATCTTTCTGATATCGGCGATAATTTCCTCTCCACCTTCTATCTTTAATCCATCCACACCTGTTTCTTTCATGATGCAGATAGCATACTCGAGCGATTTTTCGGGATTTCCCGAGCATGTACCGAAAGGCATATCCGCCAACACCATAGCTCTTTTGGTCGCTCGCACAACCGATTGCGCATGATAAATCATTTGTTCGATAGTCATGGGAAGAGTTGTTGTATATCCTGCCATAACATTAGCGGCCGAATCACCGACAAGGATCACATCCATTCCCGCTTCGTCGATAATTTTCGCCATCGAATAGTCGTAAGCGGTGAGCATAGATATTTTCTCTCCGGTTTGCTTCATCTCACGCAGGTGAAGTGTAGTGACTTTGCGTATATTTTCGTTATAAGTAGACATATTCTTTTTTGTTTGAAGTTATAGACGGACAAAGGTATAAAATAATCAGTACATCCTAATCCGCGTAACAGATAATACACAAATGTGTCGCTTTTTTGTATTACTTTTTGTTACTTTTTTTAGCGCCTTTAAAATCTCATTCACCTGACTGTCAACGCTTTGAATTTTTAAAACCGGTACAAAGAAACGACATTTTTTCATTGAGTTACTTTTTTGTATTTAGCTGTTCTCTTGTCATGTTGAGTGAAACGAAACATCTCATCGCACAATTGAAAAGAGACTTCTCACATCCGTTCGAAGTGACAACTAAAAAGTAACAAAGGTATATTCATTTTGAGCATTTTTGTAGAGTTACTTTTCTCCGTGTACCTCAGTGCCTCCTCTGTGAAACTCAGTGTTTACCTCTTTCTTCCTTGTATATCGGGAAGAGATGCCTCCTATCGTCGACATGACAAAAAAGTAACACAAGTATACTTATTTCTTGTAAACTCGTAACTAATAAACTTGCCCCCCCCCTAAATAAACATAGATAATTCCCTTCGTAACTATTCAGTAATTTTAATGATTATTATCGCTGTATTTTTATTAATTTTGTAGCCTAAAAAATAAGGCTACGACATTGAAACTATCCGAATTACAACAACTTTTTGACAACCACAAGAATATCCCTGCTGCAGCAGATATTCTATCCAAGTTTCGAAATATTTATATCAAAGGCCTACAAGGCTCATCCGACGCCATGTTTGCCGCCTCCTTGTTTAATAAAATCAAGGGAAGCTTCCTGTATGTATTGAACGATGCCGAAAGTGCCGGCTATTTCTACCACGACCTCAGCCAGATACTGGGCAATACGAATGTCTTCTTCTTCCCCTCGGCATACAAACGGGCTATCAAATACGGACAGATAGACAGCGCCCTTGAGATACTGCGCACCGAAGTATTAAGTAAGCTGCAAACCGAAAATAAACACTTCATCATCGTCACGCATCCCGATGCCCTTGCCGAAAAGGTAGCTTCGCAGGAATCGCTGGAGAAAAACACCCTGCAGTTGTATGCAGGACAGGAAATCGACCGCCAGTTTATCGACGAAGTATTGTTGTCTTTCCAGTTCGAATATGTCGACTATGTATACGAGCCGGGGCAATATGCCATACGCGGAAGCATTATCGACGTCTTTTCCTTTTCGAGCGAATACCCTTACCGCATCGACTTTTTCGGAGACGAGATAAGCACCATCCGTACCTTCGAGGTCGACACCCAACTTTCGAAAGAGAAATTGGAAAACATCCAGATAATACCTGACATGCAGCGCATGGATATGGACAGGGAATCGCTTCTGTCTTTATTACCCGAAAACACGCTGACTGGGTTCAAGGATTTGACTTGGGTAGCAGAGCGAATCGATGCCATTTACACCGATACGCCGATACTCGACAATCCCGAATACCTCGCCGATTTCCAACAAAAACTGATAGATAAGCAACAATTCTTGGACAAGATAGCCTCATTCCGGCAAATCCATTTCGGTGCAAAAGCATACGGTACACCCGAGGCTACACTTGAATTTTCGACCGGATTGCAGCCCGAATTTCATAAGAACTTCGACCTGATAAGTGAAACATTCCGCGACTTCTTAGACAAGCAATACCGGATATTCATCCTGAGCGACAGCGCTAAACAGCAGTCGCGCCTCAAAGCTATCTTCGAGGACAGAGAGGACGATATTTCCTTCACGCCGATAGACCGTACCTTATCCGAAGGCTTTTACGAAGAAAGCCTGAAGATATGCTGTTTTACCGACCACCAGATATTCGACCGTTTCCACAAATACAACCTGAAATCCGACCACGTGCGTTCAGGTAAATTTGCCCTGTCTCTCAAAGAATTGCAACAGTTCCAGATCGGGGACTATATCGTCCACATCGATCACGGTATCGGGCAATTCGGCGGGCTTGTCCGTTCCGATATGAATGGCAAGATGCAGGAGCTTATCAAGCTCATTTACCAGAACAACGATATCATCTTCGTCTCGCTTCACTCCCTGCACAAAATATCCAAATACAAAGGCAAGGAAGGCGAAACACCGCGTATCAACAAGCTCGGGACAGGCGCATGGGAACGCATCAAGGAAAAGACTAAATCGAAGGTCAAGGATATCGCCCGCGACCTTATCAAACTATATGCCGAAAGGCAACACGAAGAGGGGTACAAATTCTCTCCCGACTCTTTCCTGCAAAACGAACTGGAAGCCTCTTTCATCTACGAGGACACTCCCGATCAGATGAAGGCTACCGCCGACGTGAAGCAGGATATGGAAAGCATCAAGCCGATGGACAGGCTTATCTGCGGCGATGTAGGCTTCGGAAAAACGGAAGTGGCTATCCGTGCCGCCTTCAAAGCGGTAACAGACAATAAACAAGTTGCTGTATTGGTGCCGACAACCGTACTGGCATATCAGCACTTCCAGACATTCAAAGAGCGGTTGAAGGATTTCCCTTGCCGGGTCGATTATATCAGCCGTGCCCGTACCAATAAGCAAATCAAAGACATCCTGCTCAACCTGAAAGAAGGCAAAATCGATGTGCTTATCGGCACACACCGCATTGTGGGCAAGGACGTAGAATTTAAAGATTTAGGACTACTCATCGTCGACGAGGAGCAAAAGCTGGGAGTAGCCGTCAAAGAGAAGCTGAAACAGGTGAAAACCAACGTAGACACGCTCACGATGACTGCCACCCCGATACCGCGAACGCTTCAATTCTCACTGATGGGAGCGCGCGACCTTTCGTCCATCACCACTCCCCCACCCAACCGGTACCCGATACAGACGGAGGTACACACCTTCGACCCGAATGTTATCCGCGAGGCTATCGAATTCGAAATGAGCCGCAACGGACAAGTATTCGTCATCAACAACCGCATTAAGAATATCGAAGAATTAACCGAACTGATTCGACGCGAAGTTCCTGATGCCCGCGTAGTGGTCGGTCACGGACAAATGGAACCTGCCAAGCTGGAACAAATCATCGTAGACTTCATCAATCACGAATATGATGTATTGGTGGCGACTTCTATCATCGAATCGGGAATAGACATCCCAAATGCCAATACTATCATCGTAAACAATGCTCAAAATTTCGGATTGAGCGACTTGCACCAACTCCGCGGACGCGTTGGGCGCAGCAATAAGAAAGCTTTTGCCTACCTGCTTGCCCCTCCGTTGAGTAGCCTTACACCCGAAGCACGCCGTCGTTTGCAGGCGATCGAGAATTTTTCGGATTTGGGACATGGTATCCACATCGCTATGCAAGACCTCGATATCCGCGGGGCAGGAAATATGCTGGGAGCGGAACAAAGCGGATTTATAGCCGACTTGGGATATGAAGTGTATCAGAAAATCCTCACCGAAGCAGTTGCCGAACTCAAAAATGAAGAGTTTGCCGACGTTTACCATACAGCCGAGGAAGGCGAGAAAATCGAAGGCGACAACTTCGTTGACGATGTACAGATAGAGAGCGACCTCGAGTTACTATTCCCGGCAACGTATATTCCGAACGATTCGGAGCGTATCACGCTATATCGCGAGTTGGACAATATGACGCGCGAATTGGATATTCAACAGTTTGTAATGCGTCTGGAAGACCGTTTTGGTAAGATTCCGCCCGAAGGCCGCGAACTGATTCGCGTAGTCCGCCTGCGGATGCTTGCCCGCGCATTAGGAATAGAAAAGGTAACGCTCAAAAACAAGCGGATGAACCTTTTCCTTGTCTCCAACCCCGAATCGCCTTATTATCAATCCAAAGCGTTCGACAAACTGCTTAATTATATCCAGCAGTATCCGCGCAATTGCGAGCTGAAAGAGAAAAACGGCAAGCGTTCGGTCACCATTCTGCATGTAGAAACAGTCGAGGCTGCCTGCGCTGTGTTGGAAGAGATAGCTAGAGAAAAGACAGAAAAAGAATAATTTACCGGCGATCAAAAAAATAGCTTTCTTCGAAAAGAAAGCTATTTCCATCATTTATCTGGAGAAATTTTATTTCAGCAAATTCTCTACTTTTTCCACTAATGCTGCCTTTTGTGCAGCGCCTACTTGTTTGTCCACTACTTCACCATTTTTGATAAAAAGGATAGTAGGGATATTGCGGATGCCATATTTTGAAGTCACATCATCGTTGTTGTCAACATCTACTTTACCGATGATTACTTTTCCTTCGTACTCGGTAGCCAACTCATCGACGATAGGGCCTATCATCCGGCATGGACCACACCACTCTGCCCAGAAATCGAGAACAACAGGTTTTCCCGAATTCAATACTTCTTCTATTGTTGCATCTGTTACTGCAAGTGCCATAATAAATATATTTTAGTTAGTTAATATTTCTATCTTTTCTGTGCGCAAAAGTACAAAAATGGTTTCGGATAATAAAGGATTAATTTATTTTAAACAATAGATTTTCGCTATCGGTTATATAGTCTATCAATTCCTTCTTTACATCCACTTTGATAGAACGCGAAAACAAGTCTACTTTCATATTTCTTTCGCCATCTATCACTTCAAAATATAACAACGAATTACCTGGATTGTTTTTGGTCAGCAACGATAATTCCTCTACTATTTGCTTGTTCATCTCATGCAGAGGCAATTGTATCGTTATCTTCTCTATCAGTTTATCTTTCACATTCGGAAGCAAATCGATCGTATTTATTTTCAGCTCGAATTCATTCTCATTATAACGCCTTGGCTGCACACGCCCGCGAATAAAAAGGTATAATCCCGGACGTCCGTATTTGCCGAAATTGACGTAGTCGTCGCCAAAGAGAGGCAATTCGCCGCTACCGGTAAAGTCCTCCACCTTGATAATCATAAACGGCTTTCCGTTCTTGGTGAACCCTTCGCGCATGCCTGTCACCAGACCGCCGAGTTTTACCTCCTTATTTTTGAAAGCATCTTTATCCTCCAGTTCCGACATTTTCATGTTGCACACATAATTGAGGACGATCGAATATTCATCCAGCGGATGTGCCGAAAGGTAGATACCTATCAAATCGCGCTCTTTTCCAAGACGTTCGAGGTCTGACCATCTCTCTACCTTAGGGATTTCAGGATGGGCTATCTCGACCGATTCATTTCCCCCGAACAAGGAGTTTTGTGCCTGATCCCTGTCTGTCTGGAATTTATTTCCATAACGGATAAGCTGATCGATAAAAGTTTCGCCTTTGCTATTCAAACCGAAGAATTGCTCCCTGGTAATTTCGGCGAAGTTGTCGAAAGCTCCCGCCAATGCCAACGATTCTATATTCTTCTTGTTGCACGAACTCAGGCTGACACGCTCTACAAAATCGAAAATACTTTTGAACGGGCCATTTTGAGTGCGCTCGGCAATGATACTGGCCACAGCGCCCTCTCCTACTCCTTTTATGGCAGCCATACCGAAGCGGATATGTCCTTCCTTGTTGACGGAGAATTTGAGCACCGACTCGTTCACATCCGGCCCGAGAACATTGATATCCATCGCCTTACACTCATCCATAAATTTGGTGATTTCCGTGATATTGGATAAGTTGCGCGAGAGAGTAGCAGCCATATATTCGGACGGATAATTCGCTTTGAGCCAAGCCGTTTGGTAGGCCACCCACGAATAACAAGTCGCATGCGATTTGTTGAAGGCATAGGATGCAAATTTTTCCCAGTCTGCCCAGATTTTTTCCAGCACCTTTTTGTCGTGCCCGTTAGCCGCTCCCCCTGCGAGGAACTTCTCTTTCAAGGCATTCATCTTATCTATAAGCTTCTTACCCATTGCTTTACGCAACTCGTCAGACTGGCCGCGCGTAAAATTAGCAAGCAGGCGCGATAGAAGCATGACCTGCTCCTGATAGACCGTAATGCCATAGGTATCTTCCAGATAGCGCTCCATAATGGGGATATCGTAGGTGATTTCTTCGCGTCCATGCTTACGGGCAATAAACGATGGGATATAGTCCATCGGCCCCGGACGGTATAAGGCATTCATGGCAATCAGGTCTTCAAACTTAGTCGGTTGAAGCTCTTTCAGGTATTTCTGCATACCGGCGGACTCGAACTGGAACGTTCCGGTCGTTTTCCCTTGGCTATAAAGCTCATACGTTTTGGGATCTTCGAGCGAAATATTATCGATGTCTATCGCCTCACCTGTTGTATCTTTGATATTATCAATAGCTTCTTTGATGATGGATAGGGTTTTCAATCCCAGAAAGTCCATCTTGATAAGGCCGGTTTCTTCGATTACCGAACCCTCGTATTGTGTAACCAGCATTGTTTCGCCGGTTTCTTTATCTTCCGCCGTACTTACAGGCACTACGTCCGAAATATCCTGTTGCCCGATAATAATGCCGCAGGCATGTACTCCCGTGTTGCGCACATTCCCCTCGAGCATCTGGGCATACTTCAACGTATCGCGTGCAATAGGATCGTGACCTACGGCCGCTTCTTTCAGTTCGGGAACATACTCGATAGCATCTTTCAAAGTCACTTTTTTCTTATCCGGTATACGATCGGGAACGTACTTGGCAAGCCTGTTCGACTCGGCTAACGGGAGCTTTTGCACGCGTGCCACGTCCTTAATAGCCGACTTTGTCGCCATCGTTCCGTATGTTATAATGTGAGCTACACGCTCTTTACCATACTTTTGCGTCACCCAGTCCAGTACCTTCCCGCGCCCGTCATCATCGAAGTCGATATCGATATCGGGCATGGATATACGATCGGGATTCAGGAAACGCTCGAACAGCAAATCATATTTTATCGGATCTATATCGGTAATACCGAGGCAATAGGCAACTACCGAACCGGCAGCCGAACCACGTCCCGGCCCTACGGAAACACCCATTTCGCGGGCTGCAGCAATGAAATCCTGCACAATGAGGAAGTATCCCGGAAAACCCATTGTTTTCATGGTTTCCAACTCGAATTCGATGCGTTCGGTCAGCTCCTCGTCACGCTCTGCGCCGTATCGTTTATTAGCCCCAATTTCCGTCAGATAACGTAAATAATCGGCTTCGAGCTTGATACGGATTACCTTATCGTATCCACCAAGGCGGTTATAGGCCTGTTCGCCAAATTCCTGTATTAAATCTGCTTCAGCGAACTTCTCTTTATATTGTGCTTCTGTGCCGAACGATTCGTCGATCGTAAAGAATGGCATCAACGCATCGGAATCGATAGAGTAATATTCCACTTTATCGGCTATTTCCAACGTATTTGCCAAAGCTTGAGGAACATCAGCGAAGATGCGGTTCATTTCGGCCGTAGTTTTCAGCCATTCCTGTTTCGTATAGCGCATACGCTTGGGATCATCCAAATCCTTACCTGTACTGAGGCAAATCAGCCGGTCATGCGCATCGGCATCTTCTTCGTTCACGAAATGGACGTCGTTGGTCGCTATCAGTTTCACATTGTGCTTCTCTGCCAAACGGATAAGCTCGGCATTCACCTTCTGCTGCAACGGATAAGCTTCGAGATTGGAATCGGGACGGGTGGTCTCGTGGCGCTGCAGTTCGAGATAGAAATCATCCCCGAAAAGGTTCTTAAACCATTCGATAGCCTTATCTACCTCTTCGGTATCGCCTGCTTGTATCTTTTTCGGAATTTCTCCTCCCAAGCATGCCGAACTGACAATTAGTCCTTCGTGGTATTTTTCCAGCAGTTCCTTATCGATACGCGGACGCATATAATAGCCTTCCGTCCAGCTGACAGAAACCATTTTAATCAGGTTCTTATACCCTTGTTTATTCTTAGCCAGTACCACCAAGTGCCAGCCACTCATATCGGGCTTGCCTTCTTTCAGTTTCCGAGCACGGCGGGCAACGTAGCATTCGCACCCTATAATAGGCTTGAAACGATTCGTTTCCTGCTCAATGATTTTCAGCTTCAAAGCATCTATCTGGGCATCCTTATCAGCAGCAGCAGAAGCATCGAGTTTTTTAAGCTCTGCTTTCAGTTCTTTGATTGCTCCTTCGACTTTCGAATTCTTCTTTTTTACGTAGTTATAGAATTCTTTCACCCCGAACATCGCCCCATGATCGGTGAGGGCCAAGGCCCGCATACCATCATCGTGTGCCTTGTCTACAAGTTTTTGTATACTGGCCTGACCATCGAGTAATGAATATTGGGAGTGAACGTGTAAATGAACAAAGTTTGCCATATCAGAAAATACATTTTTGAGAGTTTAAAGTTAAAGCTTTATAGCCAGTCGCTGAAATCTTCCCTTTTAAAGTTTTCAACATTAAAAGTTTTTAACGGCGCTATTATTCTTCTTGCAAAGTTTTACAATCATAGTTTTTCATATTCTAAAAAAACTATTATCTTTGCATTCGCAATTTTGCAAAGATGGTGAGGTCCGGTAGCTCAGCTGGATAGAGCATCAGCCTTCTAAGCTGAGGGTCCCAGGTTCGAATCCTGGTCGGATCACTTGAGGAACAGAACTAAAATGACAGTTCGACGCCAAAGACACAAAAAAGTCTTCTAAGCATTAGTTTAGAAGACTTTTTTATTGTCCTATTTCCCTAAGGAAGCGGGATATAAGTAAAGACATGGAGGACTTATCGAAAAGGATAAATCTGAAAGTGGGCTAAATAAAAAAGGTGCAAATGCACCTTTTTTTATTTCTTAGAATCCTCGATAGACACTTTTCTGAATTCTTTCAAAGCTTTCTCGATAGCCAGAGATGTTTTTCTCGCTCTTGTCCCTGCTGCTTTGTTTCCATTTTCTACTTGTGCTGTTGCATCTTTTGCGAATTCTGCAAATAATTGATTCAAGTTTTCTACTAAATTTTTCATATCGTTTTTCTGTTTTAAAATTGAAGCACAAAGATAAACTTGTTTTCGCAACATTGAATATCTTCGTAAATAAAGATCAACCAAAACAACGATGAAAGTTTTACTTATAAACGGAAAAGCTTAGGGAAAAGGTAATACATATATTGTTCTACCAGAGGTTACATTCGCGTAAAAAACAGTTATCCATTCAGGAGTTTGCCTGCTGTCCAGCCGAGCTGGGGATAGGCTTTGCGAAGATTCTTCTCGCAGTTCTCAATTCCGCTGCCTCCGGAAGTAGCAAAGGGTATAAGAGTCTTGCCCGAAAGGTCGTAGCTCTCAATAAACGTATTGATAATGGTCGGCGCAATGTACCACCATACAGGAAATCCGATATAAATTGTATCGTATTGCTCTACATTGTCAAGTCTTCCCGCTATGGCCGGACGTGATGACGGGTCGCGCATCTCTACGGAACTGCGGCTCGCCCGGTCGTTCCAGTTCAGGTCTGCTGCCGAATAGGGTATTTCGGGTACTATTTCGTAAAGGTCGGCATCCATATCCGTCGCCAATTTATTTGCTGCCCTCTTTGTTGTCCCGCTACAAGAGAAGTAGGCTACTAAAATATTCTTCATATTATTCATTGCTTGTTAATTTATCATATTCCTCATCACTTACGGCTTCCAGCCATTCGTTATTTCCCTTCTCGCCCGGCACTTCGATAGCCAGATGGGCAAACCAACTGTCGGCTGTCGCTCCGTGCCAATGCTTTACACCTTGCGGTATGTTGACCACATCGCCGGGTTTAAGTAATTGCGCGGGTTTGCCCCACTCTTGATACCAACCCTCTCCGGCTACGCAGACAAGTATCTGTCCACCGCCTTTGGTGGCGTGGTGTATATGCCAATTATTGCGACAGCGAGGTTCGAAGGTTACGTTATAAATACCGACCTGCTCCTGCGATAACGGAGCAAGATAACTTTGACCGATGAAATACTGTGCAAAGGCATCGTTAGGGTTGCCGATGGGAAACAGCATCTCCTGCTCAAATGCGGCTTTTGCATCGGCAGCATCTGTATTGTCTGTCCAGACTTCTTTCGCCAAACGGAATGCTGCCCACGCTTTCGGCCATCCGGCATAAAAGCCGATATGAGTTAATGCTTCAGCAATCTCTGTACGTGTAATCCCATTGTTCTTAGCCGACTGGAGATGATATTTTAGCGATGTATCGGTAATACCCATGCTGACAAGGGCGGTTACGGTAATCATACTTCGGTCGCGTAAACCGAGTTTATCTGTACGGTTCCATACTTCGCCAAAAAGAACATCATCGTTCAATTCAGCAAACTTGGGTGCGAAATCGCCCAACTGCTCCCTCCCCGCTGTTTGTTTTACTTTAGTCTGTGCCATAATCGTTGTTGTTGAAATCGTTACGATTAGTAATAAGCAAAATAGAGATTTCATTTCAAGTACTCTTTAAAGAAAGACTCCAACTTATCAAATGGAATAATGTCGGTGCGGTCGTATAAGTCCACATGACTGGCGCCCGGGATTATCATTAGTTCTTTGTTATCTCCTTTGAGCATTTTGAAAGCATCTTCACTGAAATAACGTGAATGGGCTTTCTCTCCATGTATAATCAATACAGCATTGCGGATTTCTCCGGCGTAGGAAAGCTGCGGCATATTGATAAAAGAAAGAGATGATGTTATATTCCAACCATTGTTTGAGCCGAGCGAACGTTTGTGATAACCACGTTCTGTTTTATAGTAGCTGTGATAGTCTTTCACAAATTGCGGTGCATCCTCCGGCAGTGGATCAATCACACCACCAGCCAACGCATACGTGCCGTTTTTGGCATCGGCTGTACGCTGGGCATTGAGTTGCTCGCGAAGTTTATAGCGGGCATCCGCATCCATTGAATCAAAATAGCCGTTGGCGCTGACGCGGCTCATATCGTACATAGTAGAAGCCACCGTCGCCTTGATACGGGTATCCATAGCAGCGGCGTTGATGCCCAAACCACCCCAGCCACAAATACCGATAATCCCGATACGCTCCGGGTCTACGTTATCCAATGTAGTAAGAAAATCTACGGCTGCACAGAAATCTTCCGTATTGATATCGGGCGAAGCCACATAGCGAGGCTCACCACCACTTTCTCCTGTATAGGATGGGTCGAAAGCAATAGTCAGGAAACCTTGTTCGGCCATTGTTTGTGCGTATAGGCCGGAAAGCTGTTCTTTCACTGCGCCGAATGGCCCGCTTACGGCAATAGCTGCCAACTTACCGCTGGCATTCTTTGGCACATACATATCGGCGGCGAGTGTAATGCCGTAACGGTTGCGGAAGGTTACCTTACTGTGATTGACTTTATCGCTTTTGGGGAATACTTTATCCCATGCTGTTGTTAGCTCTAACTTTTCCATATTCTTATCATTTGTTTGACTATTGTCGGTCGTCTTATTGTTTACGCATGCCGTGAACATTCCGCTCACAAGCAAAGCCATTACTGCTACTTTTTTCATATGCTATATTTTTGTTCAAATTTAATGTATGGTAAATCCTCCGTCTACCAGTAAAGCATGACCATGAACAAAACTTGCCTGTGGACTGCAAAGCCACAATACGGCATCAGCTATTTCTTCGGGTTTACCCAAACGACCAGCCGGAATATCACGGACAAGTTCTTCCTCCAATTTCGGATTCCTGCGTATCAAATCTTCTGCCATCGGAGTAAGTATTACACCCGGACAAACAGCATTTACGCGAATCCCTTTTGCCGCATAATCCATAGCTGCCGTACGTGTCATACCAATTACACCATGTTTACAGGCAATATAGGCAGCCTGTCCGGCAAAAGCGGTTACTCCACCCTGTGAAGATGTATTAACAATGGCTCCACCGCCTTGTTTCAGCATTTGCTCAATTTCGAATTTCATACAATTCCATACTCCTTTAAGGTCGACAGCGACTGTGCGGTCAAATTCATCATTCGTAATTTCTGCCATCGGACGTTGCGGAGTCTGGATACCTGCATTATTAAGTGCTGCATCTAAACGTCCGTAAGTTGAAACAATCCAATCTATCATTTCCTTGACAGCCTGAACATCCGAAACGTCACATTGATAAGCAACAGCTTTGTATCCGGCATCAACCAGTTTTTGAGCCTGTTCATCCGGTTTTTGGATATCAGCCATTACAACGGTTGCACCCGCATGAGCAAATGCTTCTGCACAGGCAAGCCCGATACCCATTGCCGAACCTGTGACCATAACAATTTTCTTTTCCATTTTTCTATGATGTTTTTATCTGTTTTCTTCTTCTATAACTTCTATTTTTAGATTGCTTTAATGACTTTCGCAGGAATACCACCGACTATGGTATTGTCGGGAACGTCTTTTGATACGACTGCTCCTGCGGCTACAACGGCATTTTCTCCAACCGTTACTCCTTGCAGGATAGTTGCTCCCGCACCAATCCATGCGTTCCTTTTGATGTGAATGTGCTTTGGAATAAGTGAGTGCCTGTTTTCGGGCGAAAGTGGATGACCTTCGGATAATAGACTGACATTAGGAGCTATCAACACATTGTCATCAATGGTGATACCGCCTAAATCTAAAAAGGTACAGTTGAAATTGATAAATACGTTTTTGCCGATCTTGGTATGCTTCCCGTAATTGATATACAGGGGAGTAAATACCGCTACGCTCTCATCGATAACACTATCCGTTATCTGGCTTAATAAACTTCTGATTTCTGCCGGGTCGGCTGAGTTATTCATCTTCATCAACAGTGTTTTCGTACTGTATGAAGCTTCCCGCATTCTATACCCTTGAGGGTCATTAGCAGGAATGGTTTCTCCATTTCTTAGCCGCTCGAAAATATCCATCTTATCCATCTTTGCATTATTTAGTGCAAAGATCGGGACTAATGAGGCTTATCGGTTAACGATATTCAAACTGATAATTAAGAAATTCAAACCATTGCTTCCCGAAGTGATTTCGGGTTTGTACCCGTTTGTTTCTTGAAGAAGTTGTTGAAGTAAGTCGGATATTCAAAACCGAGGGCATAAGCAACTTCCGAGATATTCCAGTCAGTATGCTGCAACAAGGCTTTTGCTTCTGCAATAATCCGTTCGGTAATATGTGCAGTGGTTGACTTACCTGTGATTTCTTTTACCGCACGGTTCAGATAATTGGTGTGTACATTCAGGTAGTTAGCGTAGTCCTGAGCTGTCCGCAGTTGCAATGGACTGTCGAATGTCTCAATAGGGAATTGTCTTTCCAGTAATTCAAGGAATACGGAGGTAATCCGGGCTGTGGCTTTTTTAGCTTGATGGTAATGTTCTGAGGGTTGCAGCTTTAATGCCTCATGAATAATCAGGCTGATATAGTTGCGGATAAGCTCATCTTTAAAAGTATAGTCATTCTCTTGTTCTTCAATCATCTTTTGGAAGAGAGAGTTTAAAAATAGTCTTTGTTCCTCTGATATTTCCAAAACAGGCGTTCCGTCGATTTTGAAGAATGGCGATTGAAGCAGACTCTCTGAACGGTCTGATTGTTTCAGGAAATCTTCTGAGAAAAGACAGGTATAACCTTTGTAAGTAGTCGATATGGTTTCCCATGAATAAGGGATATGCGGATTGCCGAAAAACAGAATTGTTCCTTCCTGCTCAAAACTTCTATTGGCATAGTTGATAATACTTTTGCCGGTGGTAAGACAAATCTTATAGAAATCTTTGCGACTGTATGTACGTGTCTCGTTACAGTCATCGTCGATCTGAAATGCCTTGAAGCCTTTTAGTTTAAGTTCGTTATTGAACTCAGAGATTGAACGTTCTGTTTTCATCCTGTAAATATAAGAATTTCAAACCAATATTAATATCCTTAATTTGCTATTCTTTTTAGGTCAGGATTTATTATATGCTTTTCCCCACATATATTTCCATATATTCTTTAGTTTGGGCAATTGATGGAATGTTGGCTTCATATAAGAGGTAAACAGAATGCCCAAAAGAACAATTATTCCGAATAAAGTGATTCCGCCGAATAATCTCTTTCCAGCTTAGCAGCATGGCTTGTGTAGTTGTTCGTCGCAGGCATTTCATTTCTATCAGGAGGATTGTCCCAACTTACATCTTATCTTATTGCTATGGAGGATATACCCACCAACCGCACCAATAAGGCATCCCAATACAATATCGAAGAAACGGATATAAATAGATTGTTCCTCCGAATGATTAGCCTGTCCCCCTTCAGCTAAAAAGATAGTTAAAGCTGTAATGAAAATCACAGCCATGGCGTATTGCCTGACCACTAATACTTCTACAATAAACTGGAGCAATATTATTACAATACAAATTGCTAATCCCGAAATTTGTAAGCCAAGCAAAAACCATGCGAATCCGGCTCCTACAAATGTACCTATAACCCGGTTTATCCCTCTCTCCCAGATATGCCTGCGTGTGCCACCCTGCATAACAGCTGCACAGGAAACAGGAACCCAATACGGATTCTCCAATTTCAGGACAGTTGCTGCTAACAAAGCTATTCCTATGGTTATAGCAAAGATGGCAGACTCTCCAACATCTATCCGTTTTGCTTTTTCAAATAAAATTGCTTCATCTGACAGTGAATAGTTCTTAATCGTAAAAATACTATATATGAAAGCTAATGCGCATGTAGAGATTGTTCCCAATGTTATTATTCCAACCCTCTCCGGCAACGATGACAGGTCGAACTTTTGGCATATGGCTAAAGAAAATATCAAAATAAAGAAGAAATTGCCGGGAGGTCTAACTTTAAAGTACCGGATGATAAGATTAAGAAAGAATACATATACAGAAAGCACCAATGGAGCAGTCCAAACGTTAAAAGCCCCGATAGCTCCAATAAAATAAGATAGAATGAATATAAAAGAACATGTCATTAATGTTATCATTCTATTTACGATAGCCGTATAACGGATATACAGAATCAATAATCCGGATGTACTGGCCAAGATTCCATTGGGTAGGTTATCGAATAAATAGCCTGCAAAAAGAGGAATCCCCACCGAGATTCCTGCTAAAATTGGGATATGCCAGTGTCTTTCTGATTTGCGGAAAGCAAATATGCTGGCTATATCTTTTTTTAAGTTTTTTCTTGTTTTCAATTAACTCATTTTTTTAGAATGCAAAATTACTGAAAATTTGAGTAATTTTATTCCTGAAATTTCATACGAAATGCTTTAGGCGATAAATTTATTCTCCTTTTGAATATGCGATTAAAATTGGATATATTATTAAATCCTGCATCACGGCATATAATGTGTATGGGTAGTTCAGACTCTTTCAATAAATGTGATGCATGAGTTAACCGGATATCTATCAGATAGTCTGATATATTTATTCCTGTTTTTTGCTTATAAAACCGGCTTAACGAAACAGGTGTCATTTTAACTAAACTTGCCAGATACTCTAAGCGTATATTGTCTTTATAATATATTCTGAGGTATTCCTGTATTTTTTGTATCCTGCTATTTCTTAAATGAATATTGTCTATCTTGGAAAGATTAACGGATGACGATAATTCCTGTGTTTCCCCAACGAAAGATGAAAGGTCGTACAAAACAGCAAAGAGATTGATAACAAAATAAAAATCTTTCTCTTTTTTTGTCAAAGAATCAATTTGATGATATGTTTTCAGGATTGCATTCATAGGGAAACAAAGCCCTTTGCAAGCTTTGTCGAACATCTTGGGTATGGGACTAAATGCGTTTCGGCATAATAAGTTCCCGAATATATCAGGAGAAAATTGTATCGATATTCTGCGTATATGCCGATTATTATTGTATTGCTCCAAATTATATTCCAAATCTCTATTTGTAATCAACACTAAGTCGTAATCTCCGATTGCCTCGACAGAACAGCCTACAATCCGGTTCGCGCCGGGTGCATTGACTACAAGATTCAGTTCATAGTCAAAGTACCTACGAATAGGAACATCAAATTTATCAATATAGCGGTCTTCTATATAGAAACAATCCTCATTCGGTAAGATTTCGTTCCTTTGATTATACATAACTGATTATAAAGATTATCGGTGTATCTTCATTACAAAACCGCCCCCCTGAGCCATCGAAATTGGTAATTGTCTATTGTCAGGAATTATTATAGTTTCTTTTTTGTAATCACGTGCAGCTTTATTCGCATTTATTCCGTCCTTAAATACTTCTGCTTTGAAATTACCTTCTCCTAAGAATGATAAATCCAACGTCAGTGTACGTCCATCCCAGTTTGTTAGAGAGCCCACATACCATATATCATCTTTCTGACGGGCAATGGTTATATATTTCCCTATTTCTCCATTCAGAGCGATAGTATTGTCCCAGACTGTAGGTACCATTGCTATAAATTCAGCACATTCGGCTTCATTCATATAATTGGATGGGCTGTCGCACAACATATTAAGGGGCGATTCAAAAATAATATATTCCGACAATTGCCGACAACGCGTTCCTTGGCTCATGGCTTCGTTATTAACAGGATGATAATTCCACTTAGTCGCATTGCGCATGGCTCCCTGAGTATAATCGACAGGCCCTGCCAGCATACGGATAAACGGAAAAGTAACATCGTAAGTCACCTGATCTACCGATTTATCCGACCACTTCATTTGTTCCAATCCATGTACCCCTTCAAAGTTGATAACATTAGGAAATGTGCGTTGCAACCCTGTTGGCTTATACGATCCATGATAATCGAGCATCATTTTATATTTGGCTGCAATTCCGGCAGCTCGATAATGGAAATCTACCATCGGCTGATCGTCACGATCCATAAAATCTACTTTGAATCCTTTTATCCCCATCTCGGAATAGTGTTTGCATATACCTTCAATGTCTTTATTGAAAGCATAATATCCTGCCCATAAGATAAGCCCTACATTTTTCTTGTTGGCATATGAAACCAGTTCTTCCAAATTTATCTCGGGAATAACCTGATAGAGATCTGCTTTCAGATTTACGGCCCATCCTTCGTCCAAAATCACATATTCTATTCCGTATTCGGAAGCAAAATCTATATAATATTTATATGTTTCATTATTGATTCCTGCTTTGAAATCAACGCCATACAAATTCCAGTCGTTCCACCAGTCCCATGCTACTTTCCCCGGTTTTACCCAGCTGTAATCAGTATTTTTATCGGCAGGTGCCGCCAACTTATATACCATGTCATTATCAGCTAATTGAAAATCGTTTTCCGAAATAATCAGCGCCCGCCAAGGAAAACTAACTCCTTTTTCATATCTGGCAATGTAGTTTTCCCGACTCTGTACTTCTCCCTGAAGCATATTATGTCCGCCTTGTTTAATTTCTTTTGGATAAGGAGCGAAAACACCTTTCAGGCTGTTTGAAGCGTCGCCATTATAGAGGTACATTCCCGGATAGTTGATCAAGTCGGATTCTACTATTGCTATTTTCTTCCCGTTTATGCCTTCGGCTACCAGCGGAGAAAAAGCCAGTCGGTTTTTGTCCCATTGCGAAAGATTGATATGTTGGTAAGTATTCTCAAATGAATTGTAGAACTGCTCCTCGAGTGAGTTGCGTTGATGTTGTACATACGCTACAAATATTCTTTGGTCGGATGGAAAATTGAATATCGCTTGTTCGTCTTTCACTTCGAAAGGTTTCTTCGATTTAGAGATAAAGCGATAGGCTACTCCATCATCATAAGCGCGGAACAACAAGTCAAAACCATCTTTAAATTGAAGTGTCAATTCATTATAGTTGTCAATAATCGTATTACGTTTATAGATAGGGGCCTCAATGGTTTGATTCACTGTCTGGGTAGATGATCTTGAGAACTTCGAGTTCTTCCCATATGAAGAACCATCCGCGAGCATTATGGATATAGGGGAATTTGCCAACATCAAATCGCCATTGTGCGACACTGAATATTCGATCATATCTCCCACTGATATATTGGCCGTTATTTTTCCGTCGGGAGAAGTGACTTTAAACTGCTTTTGGGCATAGGCACTTACTCCCAGATTAGAGAAAAGAAGTACTACAGTTATAATGAATATGTTAAATAGATTTTTCATATATTCCAAATTTACATTTTACTTTATATCCGCATTCATCAATATATCCGGCTTTGCTATGAATTCCTTGAAATCAGGGGTAGAAGAGTGTCCTTCAAACGGAACATAAAAATGATTCGGCATATTCGTTTCCCATGCATTACGCCAAAATAATACCCAACCAATTTTATATTGGCTTATTATAGGATACACGGCTTCGGTAAAGTATGTAGGATAAGGTATTGCCTCCATTCCTGTTTCCCCGACAACAGGTAGTTTGCCTGATTTTTGAGCGTAAGCAGTAATGATTTCCAGATTGCGATTCATCGCTGTTTTATAATTGGCTACAGCAACCGAATCACTGCCTGTTGCATAGCAGTCATAGCCTACGATATCTACATATTCATCTCCGGGATAACGCTCCAGAAATTCGATTTCATCCTTTGTTTCAGACGGCGAGTAGGCATACAGCAGGTTGTGTACATTCTTTTCATTGCGAAGATGATTCACTGTCATTATCCACAATTGCTGATATTCTTCAGGAGTACATTGTTCGCTTCCCCACCAGAACCAAGCGCCTGTATGTTCGTGATACATACGGAACACTACCGGGATAAGTTTACCTTCTTCATCTTTCAGGTCAAGGAAGAAATCCCCCACACGATCGAGCCATGTCAGATATTTCTCATGGTTCGAACCATTCGGCAAGATTGTTCTTACAACCGAATCCTGCGCACAATCCCAAGCGGTATTGCCTGTTACTATATTATCTCCATGCCAGCTTGCAGTAGTAATACCTCCTCTTTTGTAAGTATCTTTTATATATTGTTTCATATCCGAAAAATAGATAGAGTCGAGGTTAAATTCCGCCCCTATTTCGATATGCCCGAGTTCCCAGCCGATGACCGCAGGATAATCTCCTGCCACATCTTTCACGTCCGATCGTCCCGGCTCTTTATACCAACTATGTCCATATGCCAACGCATCCTGATGCCCCACCATGATACCCTTATCCGCTAAATCTAATAACCGGTTATATAGCTTTACCGTTTCTGTCGTAGCGTCTTTATCTATCGGCATATGTTGGTACATTTCTTCTTTTTTCTGATTACATGATATCAGTATTACGCATGCAGCTAAAGCGATTAAATATCTTTTCATATTATGTCTTATTTCTTATTTGAGATTAAAATTTTCTATCATTTCCATGCACATACGGCTGTTGTGGTAAGGACACTTCCAAAATCCGGCTTTGTCGTCGATATGATTAATAGCACCATCTTCGTTCCGGCTCCATATCCACTCTCCATGTTCGGTGTCCACTATTTGATTTTGTATATATTGCCACAGTCTCGTAGCTTTTTCTTTATATATTATATTTTTTGTATTCTTATACGCATACATAAAACCAACTACGGCTTCAGCCTGCACCCACCAGTGGCGTTCCTTGTCTGTATGCTGCCCGTCTTTTTCGTATATCATGCTGCCATCAGCCTCCAATCCTTCCGCTGCTGCATTGGCTATTGTCAGAGACAGGCTTTTTGTTTTATTCAATAACGGTCTGTCACCCAATATATCGGCCGCCTCATACAAGAGCCACGATGCCTCTATATCGTGCCCATAGGAAATCGCCGATGATTTCGCCGTCCAATCTTCACCAAAGAATAAATTCTGGTAGTACGTTTTATGGTCTAATATGTTATCCAAGAAAATATCGATCAGTTCTCTTTGAGCCGTTCTTAATTCCTCGTTATCCCATACGCGCAACAGATTGGTATAAGGTTCAAGAATGTGTAAGTGGGTATTCATTGATTTCTTTTCGTTGGCATCTTTGTCGCTCAGGCGCATATCTTCTATTGTCTGCCATTCGCGGGTAAATGCTTCAAAATAGCCGCCATGTTCTTTATCCTTATATTTTTCTATCAGATGAAATAATCCGATAGCTAAATCCAATGCTTCCCGATCACCTGTCGCCCGATGGTATTCAGAGAATCCATATAAGGCAAATCCTTGTGCATAGACTTGCTTTTTCGTATTTACAGGGTTTCCTTTATAATCGAGTTCCCAATATAAACCACCGAAATCGTAGTCGATGAAATATTCCTTAATATAATGATAGGCGCGTGTTGCCATCGTCAGGTATTCTTCTTTTTGGAGAATACGATATGCAGCAGAGAATGTCCACAAGATACGAGCGTTCAGTACACAACCTTTATTTGCTTTTTTATGCAGTTCGTTATTTCCATCTATACACCCATAAAATCCACCATTTTCAACATCCTGCATTTTATCCATCCAGAAAGGAAGTATATTCTGGGTCAGTTCTTTTTTGAATCCAGCCATTTTGTTATCCTCTTTTAGTGTTTAGTTCTGTGGTTATCTCACTTAGTTTCTTTTCTGTCAATGGATAGAAGTAGATGAATATTACCGATAGTAAGGTTCCTATCGCTGGGAGGAAACTAAGCATCAGGCGGATGCCTTCCTGTGCTTCTGCTGTCTGTGCCACATTAGCCTGAAACCCGAAAAATGCCAGTAACCAGCCTGTTAAAGCTCCTCCTATCGACCAACCGAATTTCTGAGACATAGATGAAGATGAAAATATCAAGCCTGTGGCGCGGCGTCCTGTTTTCCATTCCGAGTAATCGGCAATATCTGCATACATAGACCACAATAAAGGGAAGATACTTCCGGCACAAGCACTGATAAGCACTTGCAAAATGAGCATCATTGCGATATTACTTTTGTCAACAAAATAGAAGGCAACACTGAAAACTGTGGCAAAAACCATAGCGAACAGATATGTCTTTTTCTTTCCTATTTTATTAGAAACCGGAGTTACAAACAGGATACCCAAAATATTAGCAGCTTGCCCCAAAACCAAATAGATAGTTGTTAATGATAGTGCTGAACCTATAAAACCCAAATCGAACGTATCAGGGGCAACTGCATAATATTTGAAATAATAAACGGCAGCCCCATCTCTGATGGAATTGAATATCAGAGCTGCAATACCTGCACCCAATAATATCCACCAAGGTTTATTCTTGAATAAGTCCTTTACATCATCCTTCAATGGATTTTTGGTTTCCTTTATCGGACGTATGCGTTCCTTCGTCCATGAGAAAGTACACAGAAAGAAGGTCACGGCTATAATGGCAAATACAATGGCCGACATAGACCAGCCGAATTGAAGGTTTTTTCCTTCATTACCAAAGAACTTAACTAACGGCTCAATCAATACCAAAGCCAATATGCTCCCCAAGAAAGCGAATATCATGCGGTAAGATGACAGAGCTGTCCGTTCCTTCGGATTGGATGACATAACCCCAAGCAGTGATGCATACGGCACATTGATAAGGGAGTAAATCATCATCATCAGTGAATAGGTGACATAGGCATAAATAATCTTACCTGTTGCACCAAAATCGGGAGTGGTAAAGGTAAGCACACCCAATATCCCGAACGGAACAGCTACCCATAGCAGATAGGGACGGAACTTTCCCCACTTGGTTTCTGTGCGGTCGCCCAGTACTCCGACAATGGGGTCGAACAGCGAATCCCATACACGCGTTACGAGGAACATAGTACCCACTATCCCTGCTTCCAGCCCGAATATATCGGTATAGAAGAAAAGCAGGTACATCCCGAAAAGCTTCCAGAACATCGAAGAGGCTGCATCGCCCAGCCCGTAGCCGACCTTTTCTTTTAATGTGACTTTTGTTGTATTCATGGTATCATTTATTCAAAAAGCTTTTAGCCGTTAGCTATTAGCTAATAGCCAACGGCTTTTATCCCTACTTTTCGAGGTTCTTTTTTATCAAAGTCGTTAAGATTTCCACCAAAGCTGCCGAACGATAAGCATCAGGTGCTGTGTTCAGGCAATAATCGAGCAGGCGGTCAACAGACGATACCGCAACATGCATACGAGTATCAGAAGAAGCATAATAGAGATAGACCGTCCCATCCTCATCAGCTATCCAGCCATTGGTAAATAGGACATTGGACACATCCCCCACTCTTTCTTTACCACTTGGAGCCAGAATATGTCCGGCAGGTTCAGCTATCAATTTGGTTGGATCTTCCAAATCTGTCAGATAAACGTATAACACATAGCGAAGTCCCGCAGCACAAGCACGTACCCCATGTGCCAGGTGTAACCAACCTTTCGATGTTTTAATAGGATGCGGGCCTTCGCCGTTTTTCAGTTCTTTGATTGTATGATAATGGCGGAAGTTGATGATTTTTTCATCTTTTATTTCAGCATTGTTAATATCGTCTACTAACCCCCAACCGATACCACCGCCGCTTCCGGCATCAATAAAGCCATCTTGCGGACGGGTGTAGAATGCATATTTTCCATCAACAAATTCGGGATGCAGTACGACATTGCGTTGCTGGCTTTTCGATTTCAGGTCGGGAAGGCGTTCCCATGTTTTCAAATCTTTTGTACGTGCTATTCCTGCAGCTGCTACGGCAGAAGATAAATCGCCTGCCGGAGCATTCGGCTCTTTCCTTTCCGTACAGAAAATGCCGTAAATCCAACCATCTTCGTGTGCCGTGAGACGCATATCATAGACGTTTGTGTCGGGATCTTCTGTTTCGGGCATCGTTACCGGATAATCCCAGAAACGGAAATTGTCTACTCCGTTAGGGCTTTCGGTAATGGCAAAGAATGATTTGCGGTCGTTGCCTTCTACACGTACAGCAAGTATGTATCTGCCGTTCCATTTGATAGCTCCGGCGTTGAAAGTCCCGTTAATGCCGAAACGTTCCATAAAATAAGGATTTGTTTCGGGATTCATATCATAACGCCAGAATACAGGTGCGTGAGCAGCTGTCAATATTGGATTCTTATATCGTTCGAAGATGCCGTTGCCGGGCAATACGGGCTCATTCTTTAATGTAATCAGATTTTCGTATTCGGCAGTTACGGCTTCTAAGCGTTGGCTAAATAGAGTGTTCATTGTCGTTGTATGTTTTATGTCGTTTATTTATATATTTTCAATACCAATGATTGGTTCTTTTCTAATTTTCGTTTAAGAGCTTTTTTTGTGTTTCCAATCTCTTTGTGCAGATATAAATCTTTGATTTTATACACATTACCCTTATCAAAAGTGATTTCCTTGTCAAATACATTGTCTTTTATTGTTTGACCTTCCCAGTTGAAAATAAAATCTACCGGGTCTTGCGAGCGATTGAAGAAACATATAGCCCATTCATTATTTACCATTGGTTTCACCCATATCTCAACTGTTCCTTCGGTTTTGTATTTGAATCCCTGAATGCCTAATGCATCCTGATTGACTGCGATTATTTCCTTATTGGTAAGTATATCCAATGTTTCTTTCGACATATTTCGCAAATCGTTGCCCAACAACAAAGGGGAGTTCAGAATTGCCCATAATGCAAAATGTGTTTTTTCTTCGTTTGGAGTCAAACCACCATTACCCACTTCGAGCATATCCATATCGTTCCAATGGTCAGGGCCTGCTACTTTGCGAAGCATTTCCTGATCGCGCATATTCAATATATTCATGGCGCCCCATGAAAAATAGCCCCCATGATCGTGTTCGCATTCGAAGCAATTATATATATCGCCGGTTATACGCCAGCTGTGGCCTATCGGCTGAGCCCAGTCCCAAGGCTTGTTTTCTCCCCACTCGCAGATGCTTAGTAAAATAGGACGTCCAGCTTTATAAATAGCATCACGCATAGTGATATATGCCTCTTCGGCATTGAGTTTGCCGGTGCTGCACCAGTCATATTTCAGATAGTCCACTCCCCATTCCACATATTTCAGCGCATCCTGATATTCATGTCCACGGCTGCCGGGATATCCTGCGCAAGTTTTTGAACCTGCACAATTATAAAGACCGAATTTTAGCCCTTTGGAATGTACATAATCGGCTACCACCTTGATACCATTGGGGAATTTTTCAGGGTGGGGAACAAGATTGCCTTGTGCATCGCGTTCCATTGCCATCCAACCATCATCGAGCAATATATGGTTATATCCGGCATCTTTAAGCCCTGTGGCGATTAAGGCATCAGCCATTTCTTTGACCATCTGCTCATTTATATCTGTCCCGAATTTGTTCCAACTGTTCCATCCCATTTGAGGGGTTGGAGCTAACCCTTCAATTTTTTGAGAAAAGGTGCTTAATGATACGGATAGGAATATGATTAAAAAAGTAAGATTCTTCATTTTTGTTCTTATTAATTGAGTAATATGTTTTATGTTTTTACTTCAAGTCCGGCATTTGATCGCGGGTTACAACATTGCTGTTTTGCATTATTTTCCTCAAATAATTAGCTCCGTTGTGTTTGTCCGAACGGGTGTATTCTCCTCCCCAAGGCATAAACCACGACCACGTGTCACCATATTCGAACATTTTTTCTATTTCGGGAGTAGAACCACATTCTGTCAATGCAATGAGTTTTTTTCCACCAAATAGTTCTTTTACTTTGTTGAAGGATATATATTGCGAACCATGCTGATTTTCACCCGGATAAATATCCATACCTATGATGTCTACATAATTGTCGCCCGGATACCATTCTAAGGCATCGTTTGCAGAGTCGCTTGTCCAAATCCAGATTAAGTTATTTAATCCGTGATAATTTGTTAAGCGGTCGTATAGAAGCATCCATATTTTTTTGCAAGGTTCGGCTCCTTTGGCTCCCCACCAGAACCATTCTCCCGAAGCTTCGTGCAACGGGCGCCACAACACAGGGATGTTTGCGTCTTTCAGTTGTTTCAGGTAGCCGGCAACTATATCGATATCCCTTATCATGGCTTTGTATTCCTCCGAATCAGGATTATTTATCTTCGATACGTCAAATGCCGTTTTTTCTGTATAAAACTCGTCTGTCGTAAGCGACGGGTCTCTCCAGTGCCACATGATTGTGACTATGCCATTATTGCTCCACCAGCTATTTGATGTATTTACCACTTCGGTGTAATCTACCCAATTCCAGTTACGGGTATAATTCATGAAATCTAATCCGATGAGGGCTGTCTGCTTTCCCGTTTGCCCGAATATCCAGTCGGCTTCTTTAAGTTCCATACTTCCCGAAATAATCTTCTTCCCAAAGTTATCTTTCAGGAAATCATATAACTTTATGGCTTGAGGCGAAGCATTGTTTGTTACAAGATTGGGTGCTATATCGAACGGTGTTTCTTCTCCTTGTGGGAGGATTTCAATATAATCGTAATAAGTCCATCCCCAGTTTTTCTTTATAGTGATGGTATTACTACCCTTGTTCAATATCACTTTGTTCAATGAGAAGATATTCCATTTACCAGCAGGTTCGAAAGTAAGGTTTGCTACCTTGGCATTGTTGATATATAAATCGTTTTCTTTCCTTTGGTTCTCGTTGAAATAAGATATATTCATTGAATATGCGCCTGCCTCGGCAACAGTGACTGTAAATGAAATATCGCCGTCTTTTTGATTCACATAACCTGAACCGGAAAATCCGGAAATGTTTTTTTCTATTGCAGCGCCATTTAATAAAGTAGCTTCTTCTGCTTCGTATCTTACAATGTCTGAAACGCCAGGTATAAATTCACCTCCGTCTTCACTCTCGTTATTCTCTCCACATGCTGTAAATGAATATAGCGACAGCAGCAGGCCTATTATACAACACTTGTTAAGGAAGGGAATTCTTTTTTTTAATAGCCTATACATAATACTTTAATTATAAAATTATAGCCTCATCCTCAAAAGAATGAGGCTATAATGACAACCAATAAACTTTATTTCTTTATAAAACGAAAGTTACATATACTGAAATCCGGTGATACCTCATTAGCTGGCTGGTGAACTATGCCAAAACCATTCCATCCCATGGCAAGTGACGATTTTGTTGGAGCATTGTTATCCTTGAATACATCAGTAGCTTCCAGCGTTATAGTCATCCATTTTCCGTATGTATTGAAAGACAGACCGCCGCTACTCGGATACCAATCTAAATTCTGCATAATGATTTTTTCGAAATCATTGATAGGCTTATCTTGTTTTGTCAGAATTTCGAACTTTATATAATAATCCTGAGGGTTATTGGCTATATCAGCTTCATTCAGGTTGAAGCCACCTCCAAATACATTAGTCCATGCCCATGCTCCGAAAGAACCTGCAAATCTTGTGTATTTACCAACCAAAGGTTCCGGGTCTCCGGGCTTTGTCCCGTCAGTAACGTATTCACCACCTGCCCACATACCATTGCTACCCAAGTCTTCATAGTTCAATATTTGAATTCCGAAATCACGGTATTTAAAGTTCATTGGATTATCAAGCTTCGGACTGGATAATGTGAATACAGAATTATCAGGAGTTCCCTCCGGTACGATTATACTGAAGCTTTTGTCTGTAAATTCTAAGACTTTGACATCCGAGCCGTTCAAGGTGAAAGTTCCAAGTTCTTCTGTTATTTCATACAGGTCGAGGAAATCTCCAACTATCTGCGCCGTATCTCCCGGTTGAACAAATTCATTATAAAAGCCTTTGACTACCAAAGGGGGAATCGTTACCTCGAAAGGAAATGTAGTTATACCCTTTTCTGTTTCTACTGTGAGGGTATTGGTTACATTCTCGGGTAAAATGCGTGGAATAGACAGTGTTATCTTATGCCTCATTGCATAGATTGTAGACAAATCGACCTCTACATCATTGAACAAGATAGATTTCACATCGGTGAGGTTATTTCCTTGTATAATAATCATTTGGGTTAATGCTCCCGTAGAAAGAGCAGTAAGAGTATCGTAAGGCGTAGCTATTTTCCTTATCGAAGGAGACCCATAAGATGAAAGCTGATTGTCCCAATTATCATTGTAATCTACGATATCGTTACATGAGGTTGCAAATAGAGCAACAACTGTAAGAGATAATGCATATATTATATTCTTGATTTTCATTTGTTTTTAGTTTTTAGGTTAATTTTACCATCCCGGATTATTCTCTGTAATTGCACTGTTGGCATCCATTTCCGATTTTGGCAATGGGAATAACAGGTGTTTGGTTTGCCTGCTCTTCATCACATTGACTTCATCTACACCACCGATTGCATTCATAACGGGCAGATATATTCCCCAGCGGATCAAATCCCATCGTCTGTCTCCCTCAAGTGCCAATTCCATTGCCCGCTCTTCTATTACAGCAGATCTGAAGTCTACAAGAGTTCCTATATTCCCGCTTCCACTCAACACTTTCGGAGTAGCATTGCTACGGACACGTACTTTATTCAAAGCGGCAAGAGCATCATTTGTAGGGGCATTGTTCGCCTCATTTGCAGCCTCAGCATATATAAGTAGTACATCAGCAAAGCGCAGGAATGGCCAGTTGGCATCGGTTCTTTCTATCTTGTTGTCTGTCACATAAGAATATTTGGTAAGGAATGCGAGGAAGCTTGCATTTTTATCACTCCGGTATTCTCTGCCATCATTGAATGGTGCAACCGGTGGTATAAACACACCATATGCATCAGTATACCCAACCGCTTTCTTACGCCATTCTTCATTGTCGGGATAGAATGATCCGCCTTTCCAATCGGAAGTGTTGTCCGAACCTTCTCTTACCCAACGGTGCATTACTCCTTTTTCTATACGGAAGTCTTTGCTCTCGAATAATTTGTACCAATGATCGCGACATCCCCACCATAGACCGTTAATGATGAACCCAGCATCATTCACTGTTCCACAATATGCATTCGGGTATGTCATTCCATATTTAGCATCGCCCGATATGGTTTGCAGGCTCCAGATATGCTCCACTTTATTTTTCGACGACTGTGTCCATATGTCATCGAAAGGTAATAAATCGTATGTCCCGTATATTCCTGTAATTACTTCATTTGCTTTGTCACGTGCGAGTCTGAAATATTCCATCGAATCATAACCTTCATAACCCTTTACCTGTTCTTTGGTAGCAATTAGTGTTACAGGATTAGTATACACTTTATCATTAGCGTTCATTACGAAAGGTGTCCCTCCTCGTACTTTTATTTGTTCTCCCGCAGGTTTGGAAGCAGATGCAATCGTAATATATACTTTCGCCAGCAAAGATGCAGCAGCACCGGCTGAAGCTCTCCCTTCCACAAATCCGGCATCTGTGTTTTTATACATCATATCCTGGGCTTCTGCCAATAGCTCGATAATGTGCGTATAAACATTTTCAATAGATTGGCGAGGCTGATTCGGATCTTCGAGCCCCGAATTGATAGAGGCTTTGCGAATAGGAACTTCACCATAAGCCCTCACCAAAGAAAAGTATGCATAGGCTTTAAGAAAATACAATTCACCAACAACATTTTTCCGATGTCTCTCGGAGACATGCTGCATCTTATCAATGTTCTCCAATGCATAATTTGCCCGGTGGATAAGGTTGTAATATTTCTCCCACATAGTAGTTGCATGCTCCGACGACTGGAAGTTTCCTGCACCAAACGAGCCGAAAGACCAGTCGGGACCTGTCATATAATCGCAATCGAATTCCAATACCGATGGAAATACCGACCATCTGAAAATATCGTCTGATAGCTTACTGTAAACGCCTGTCACCCATTGGTTGGCTCCATCGTCAGAATCTTCTATATCTTCGGGCTGAATGAAATCATATTTTTTCTCTTCTATCATATCTTCACAAGAAGTGGAGACTATGGCAAACAATCCTGCTATACAGAATAGTTTGAATATATGTATTATTTTATTTTTCATTGTTTATGTGTATTTCTATGGTTATTAAAAGTCTACTTTGAATCCAAGAGAGAATGTACGGCTACTTGGATACGAATATATATCGACACCTCGTCTGGAAGCATCCCCGCCAAAAGCATTTACATCCGGGTCGAACCAGCTATAGTCTGTTATTGTGAAGAGGTTTGTTGCGCTGGCATATATATACAGGTTATCGACACCTTTGAACTTAGGTTTGAAATTATAACCGATGTTTATGTTTTTCAGTCTCACATAGCTACCATCTTCCACATATCTGTCCGATACCCTCCACACGCGGTTGTATGAGGCGATTGCCTTAGGCCATTTAGCGTTGGCTTTGTTTTCGGGCGTCCATCTGCTATTGTAAGCCGACACCGGGATATTGCCAATGTTACCCATTGTCACATCGAGCAGGTTACCGTTAAATATATCGTTACCCACAACTCCCTGAAGGAAGAAACTCAATGTAAAGTTTTTCCAGCTGAAGTTATTTGTTATCCCAAAAACATAATCAGGATTGGCATCACCTATTATTACCCTGTCGGCATTTGTTATCTCGCCATCTCCGTTTATATCGCGATATTTAACTTCGCCGACCATACTTGTTGGATTGGATAATCCTTTATTCACCGGATCTGCCATCACTTCGGCCTCGTTATTATAAATTCCATCCTCAACAAAGCCGAACATTGCTCCGATAGGCTTTCCGTTTCGCTGGATAAATATCTCTTCCTTCTGATACCAGAGACGTGCTGCGAACTGATCTCCTTTTAATCCACCAATGGTATTTTTATTGAACGATATATTGGCATCAATATCCCATTTGAATGTTGGCCCGGTGAGAGCATAGAATTTTGCACTAAGTTCCAGACCTTCATTTTTAACCCATCCGGTATTGGCCCACATATTGGCAAACCCTGTACTCGACGGGATGCTTACACTTTGCAGCAAGTCATTCGTCTTTTTAAAGTAATAATCGGCTGTAAAATTGAGGCGCCCTTTCAATATAGAAATATCTAATCCGATGTTATACTGGTCGGTTGTTTCCCATTTCAGGTCAGGATTCAATGCTCCCCTCCAATCGACTTCTGCAAATCCGCTTGAGAGACTACCCCCGTAAGGATAATTGGCTGTAGCAAGATAAGCCTGACTTTGGTAAGAGTTTATACCTTGATTACCTGTCTGACCGTAGCTCAAGCGTAATTTCAGGTTGTCGAAGAAATTGAGTTTCTTAATAAATTCTTCGTCTGATACACGCCATGCCAGCGCCCCGGATGCAAAGTTGGCAAATTTGTTTCCTGTGATGAACTTGCTTGAACCATCGCGGCGGAATGATGCTGTAGCAATATATTTCCCTTTGTACGAATAGTTTACGCGTCCGAGAAGCGACACAAGCGAACTTCTTCCTCTATTGCTTGTAGGGGTATCCTGAGACAAACCTTGAGAGATGTCGAAATCCTGTGTAATATCTGTAGGGAAATTAGATGCCGTGATGGATTTGCCACCATAGTCCGATTGTTCGTAAGTGAATCCGGCAACTGCATTTACTGAATGTATTTCTTTGAAAGTCTTGCTAAAGGTCACTATCGATTCGGCAGTTGTGCTTTGCCACCAGCTATCGCTTTGTCCCGCTCTGCCATTCACAGGAGGGCGGCCTTCCTGCGTGTGCCGGTTATAGTAGGTTCCTCTATTGTTGTTTGAATATCCAAGCCCGAGGTTCTGACGGAATTTCAAATAATCGGTAAACTTTAATTCGGCATAGGAAGAGCTGAATATATTGCTCGACTTCAATTGGTCTTTTGCTGTATTTACATATATAGAAGGATTGGAAGCCAGCCAGTTCAATTCGTCCGATACATCCGGTCCCACATTCGATGCGTATGTCGGAGGGAATATTAATGCGGAACGAATAATTCCATAGTCATAAGAATTGGATTTGGAAAAGTCGGTAGTCGAATTTGTGTAGCTGATATTCATGCCTAACTCTACCCAATTCCTAACCCTGCGTCCTATATTCGTGCGCAAAGAGTAACGTTTATATCCGGAGTTTTTGATAAATCCCTGCTGATCTAAAAAGTTCCCTGAAAATGAGTGCCAGCCTTTGTCACTTCCTCCCGAGATAGAAAGATTATATTCCTGCGAAAAGCTTGTTTGATAGATTTCATCTTGCCAATCTGTTCCTTCAACCGATGTTTGATTTCCATATATATCTGTATAGATACCCGGATTCTTAAAATCGTCCGGCGACGGGTTATATTTGCCGGTCGAAGTTATAATCGCACCACTATTATCTTTTTGATAATTCCATGTCCCTGAATATGGTAAATTGGAGTAGGCAATACCTTCATAATATGCACTGTTTACGGTTTGCTCGTTGATGTAGTTGGCATACGTGTAAGGATTCAGCATTTTGACTTTTTTACCAATCGTAGATACACTGAAGTTGGAGGTAAATTCAATTTTATCATTTCCTTTTTCTCCTTTCTTCGTTGTGATAAGCACGACACCATTTGCACCCCGCGAACCGTATATTGCAGTCGCAGAGGCATCTTTCAGCACTTCAATAGACTCAATATCATTCGGGTTGATTGCGGCTAATGCATTAGAAGTCTGATTGTTGTTTTCGTTAGCACTGCTCGATGGCATAGATGCTACGTCATAGGGTATTCCATCTACAATATAGAGAGGCTGCGTATTTGTAGAGAAAGAGTTAACACCCCGCACTTGTATACTGATACCGGCACCCGGTGCACCATCATTCTGACTAACTACTACTCCGGCCAATCGCCCTTGCAGAGCCTGATTGATACTTGGCGATGGATTTCCTTTTAAGATCTCTGATGTCTTAATCTGGCTTACAGAACCGGAAAGATCTCTTTTCTTTACAGTACCATATCCAACGACCACCACTTCGTCCAGTGCAACATTATCTTCCGACAAAGCTATATTAATAACTTTCTCGGATTTTACTGTAACAGAGCGCGATGCCATACCCAGAAAAGAATAGGTAATGATGTCACCTGCATCTGCTTTAATGACATAAGTACCATCCAAATTAGTTTGGGTTGCAGATTTGTTCTGCACTTGCACGGTTACTCCCGGCAAAGGAGAATTGTCGAGTGCATCTGTAACTTTACCTGTAATTTCCAATGATTGTGCATTTATCATGACAGGTACAGCACAAAACAGGATTAAAAAATAAAGGATTTTGTTCATAATGTAGATATTAACTATTAACAATGTAATTTTTTATTCTTCTATCATATCTATACTCGGACTTATCTTATAAGATCAAAGTACAAGACTTGATTCGACATAGTATTATGATTCCATTACAAATATGAATAACTTTTCACATATCTAACTTCCCAAATGAATTACAGAAGTATCCTATATGTTTCAGAATACAAAAGAGATAGTTATTGAATACAAAAGGAGATATCTTGATTCTGAATGAATTTAAAGTAGAAAAAAAGTTCAGGGGTATACTAATTTATTTTATATTTCTAAGCAATTGATACAAATCAAGAGGTATTTTGATACACAAGGGAAGTTTGATCATGTTTTAAAATATTATCTTTATTTGCAGTAATAATTATTCACATACTAATATCGCATGAAAAGATATATATCAATCTTATGCCTCAGCATCATATGCATATATATTTATCCTTACGAAGGGGTCAACTTTAGCACGCTGGATGTGAAAAACGGGGTATATGACAATTATATACATGATGTATTACAGGATGATTATGGCTTCATGTGGTTTATTACGACGAATGGCCTGAGCCGTTATGATGGCTATAATTTCAAGTACTATCCAATCGCTCCTCAAGGAAACGATACTTATTATATCAGTGAGGATGCCAATAAGAATATGTGGATACAGGCTGGTGAAAACTATTTCCTGTACAACCGCGAAAAGGATATAATAGAAAAAGACATCAGCCCGGTATTACAAGAATTAAATATTGCTGAAAAAATAGCAACATTATTTGTCGACCACGATAAAAATTTGTGGTGCTCCGATGGAAGTACATTGATTTACCATGATTATTCAAAACAAAAGCAACTCCGATTCCAACTATCTGTGGATGAAAGCATAAAATGGTTAGAATGCCGCGACGGCCATGCCTATATATTATTTACAAATGGGCAGGTAAAGAAGATTGATTTTGAATCGGGGAAAATATTGCATGAAACTTCCATACCATTGTCAACCTATTCGCGGCACAGAATGTACCTCGATTATGCGTATAATTTATGGTTTTATACCGAGCATTCTCCCGAGGATGCGCTGAAATACTACAACCCAAAGGCAAAAAAGCTGAAAACCTTCAAGGATAGGAATAATCGAGATTATAATTTTGTAACATGCGTGATAGACGATAGCAAAGGAAACATCTGGATTGGAACAGATAATGCAGGTATAACAGTTTATAATACTAGCACCAACCAATATTCGGCAATCACTTATAAACAAAACAGGCAATTTTCGATACCGTCTAACCATATAAAGTGTTTCTATCACGACAAACAAAACATTATGTGGGTAGGAACAAGTAAAAGAGGTGTTGCTTATGCATCTCTCGACAATACTTTTTTCAGAAGGTATAATATATCCGAACAAGACGATATCAGTTGTGTATTGGAAGACCGGGAAGGCAATTTATGGTTAGGCTCTGATGGCGAAGGTATTACTAAAGTAGAAGCTTCTACCGAGAGGCATATAAATTTTAATTTTCGTAATGGTGATATTCCCGAGAATCTTATCGTTTGTTCTTTCTTGGATTCTAAAGGAAGGATTTGGTTTGGCACTTATGGAGGAGGAGTCTGTTTCTATGACAAAGGCAGATTTGTGAATCTCAGCTATGATGAAACGGACGGAATAGAGAACCCAATGAAATATATACGGAGTATCGATGAGGATAAAGCCGGCAATATCTGGATCGGGACAGTCGTTAAGGGGTTGTATTGCTACGATACGAGTGGAACATTTTCGAGTTATACCGTAGAGGGAACGCCGCTACAATCGAGTAGTATTACAGACCTATATTGCCAGTATGGGCAAAAATTGTATATAGGTACTTCTGCCGGACTTTGCGTAATGGATACATATTCCCGTCAGATTTCCCAGATATCGGGTACTGCCGATGAAAGGCAATCTCTTGCCGATTCTTTTATAAATTGCCTGTACAGGGATAGCAGGGGGTTATTGTGGATAGGAGGTAAAAAAGGAATATCGGTCTTTGATGAGGCAAGAGATTCGATTATCTATTTGAATACCGATAATGGATTGTCTCACAACTTTATCAAAGCGATTGCCGAAGACCACAATAAGAATATATGGATTACAACCGATCTGGGCGTTACACACGTTGTGGTTATAAATGATCCGATGTCGCCTATGCCTACCTTCAGGTGCTATCGTTATTACGAAGAAGATGGACTGGGTGATATTGCCTTTAACAACCATTCGCTCTGGTGCAGCAAAAACGGCGAGATACTTATGGGAGGAATTGGTGGTTATATCGAAGCATTTCCCGAATCTATACCCAACAATCTCTATAGAGCCAAGGTAGAATTTACAGCATTATATATTGCAAACAAGAGAATTGAAGTTGGTGAATCGATAAATGGCGGAGGCATTATATTGCACAAGAATATTCAGCTCCTTGACGAAATTTATCTGGACTATTCCAATAATAATTTCTCGCTCGATGTTTCATCTTTAGACTATCAGTCATTGCATAAGGCAATATTCGCATACCGTTTGGGAGATGAAGCCGAATGGATCAGGCTCAGTGGAAATACCATTCATTTCAATGAGCTATCTCCCGGCACCTATGATCTACAGGTCAAAATAGTTAATAACAACGGACATCAGGATAATAAACACGCTTCATTACTGATTCATATTAACCCTCCTTTCTGGCTGTCTGTACCAGCTTATATCTTGTATGTTATTCTCTTCTGTGTTATCATTATTGCCATAATAATATATATGCGCAGAAAAGATAAGTTTAAAATACGGATGCAAAAATTAGAAATGGAAATGGCTCAACAACATGAGATGGATGAAGCCAAGATGCGTTTTTTCACAAATGTGAGCCATGATTTGCGCACGCCATTATCCCTTATCATCAGCCCTTTGGAGAAGCTTATATCATCGCCTGTGTCCGAAAATCAAGCTAAAGAGGACTTGAAATTGATGCACCGCAATGCCTTGATCCTGATGAGTGAAGTGAATCAATTATTAGACCTGAGAAGGCTTGAGAATGGGAAGGCAGAGCTTAATCTTTCTCACGGCAACTTATTGGAATTCATCAAAGAGATATGCAGTTCATTTGAACCATATTCTAATAAGAAAGGGATACAAATCAAGCTGATTTCGAAAGCTTCGTCTATTGAAATGGATTTTGACAGGAATAAGATACGACGCATTTTTATGAACTTACTGTCGAATGCCTTCAAGTTCAATATTGACAATGGAAGCATAACTGTTACTCTGGATAAAGTTACAAGTACGCTTGGCGAAAGTGTAAGAATACAAGTAGCCGATACTGGGATTGGGATTCGGGAAGAGACTAAAAGCCACATTTTCGAGAGATTTTATCAGGAGACAAATGCTTCGGCTTATATAGGAAGCGGCATCGGTCTACATATCGTAAAAGAATATGTCAATATGCATGGCGGTGATATAGAAGTGAGAGATAATACCCCCCAAGGCTCTGTTTTCATTGTAACATTGCCAATTACCGAAACTGTTGAAGAATATATAGGTATCGAAAACGAAGAGAACAGCAAAACAGAGGGTACTGAAGACCTCAGCAATGAATATCCAATTCTGGTGGTGGAAGACAATGACGATTTCAGGCAATTTATTATTGATTGTTTAAAAGATCATTATCCTGTCATTGCTGCTCCAAACGGCAAAAAAGCACTGGCTATAATGGCTCAGCAGCAAGTGAGAATGGTAATTAGTGATGTAATGATGCCCGTAATGGATGGACTTGAGCTTTGTAATAAAATTAAAGGGGACCTTCGTTTTTCTCATATTCCGGTTATTTTACTGACAGCGCGTACTGCTGACGAACATGTATTGAGCGGTTTGAAAGAAGGTGCTGATGACTATATTACCAAACCTTTCAATCTCGAAATATTATTATTACGGATCGAAAAACTGTTGGAATGGGGTAAGAATAACCATCAAAAATTCAAGACAATAGAGGTAGAACCCAATGAGATTACGATAAGCTCTTTGGATGAGCAATTAATTAGCAAAGCAATAACACTCGTAGAAGAGAACATTGATAAAGTAGACTTTTCTGTTGAAGACCTTAGTTCTGCCATTGGAATGACCAGAGGTCATTTGTACAAAAAGCTTATGATGATAACCGGAAAGTCCCCAATTGAATTCATCCGTACCATACGCATTAAAAGAGGAAAACAATTGCTTGAGAAGAGCCAGCTTAGTGTCTCCGAGATTGCATATAAAATTGGGTTATCACCAAAACAATTTGCCAAATATTTCAAGGACGTTTATGGAGAACTTCCATCAATATATAAGAAAAGAGAATCATGATATAATTTACTCATATCCTCTATAAATTGGTTCGAGAACAGTTGCAGGAGGTTCACTTGAGGAACAGAATTAAAAAGACCCTTCTAAAAGACACAAAAAAGTCTTCTAAACATTATTTAGAAGACTTTTTTATTGTCTCGTATTTCAAAGGAGACTTCGTTAAGACATATCATTTGACTTTAAATGATGACATCTTAACATATACCTTAAAATCCTTAATCATTCCCGGCTTGTTTGCTTCTGCCCGTGGCAGATAAGAGAATCCTGTGATTTTCTTGTCTTCCCCCAAATCGATGACCAATTGATGAGGATATTTAGCTTTTGTGGTCGAATAATTGGTATGCCAGAAAGTGGATTCCTGTAAGTCGAATACATTGGTTGCTATATTATTAGCCTCATCCAACTCTTCGCTATCGGCATAAACCACTTTCCAATGCTGGCGCGATATAGGTTTACCATCTTCACCTAACAGTTCCAGTTCAGCCATCGATGCGTAATCATCCCCTCCGTGCGAGTTCAATGCTTCGATACAGAAGAAACGGGTATCGACAGTTTTACCAAACTTGATATGTTGCCAGCCGTTGCCCGGCTTGAATGCTCCTTTATATACTGGTGTTTCGCCTGTCAGATTTAGGTTTTCTCCCAACTTACGATGCGCATACGCCCCATTGCCTCTTAATACGTCGAGTATTGGTTTCCTCAATCCTTCCGTTTTCGGCTTTTCAGGAGAAATCATATCAAGTATGATTATCTCATTCTCTCCTTTCTTGAGCCAGCACCCCGGCATATACAATGTCTGTTGTGGACCTATCTCCCAGAAACGCCCGATGGCATAACCATTTACCCAAACCAGACCTTTAGACCAATTAGTCATGTCGAAGAATGTATCTCCAACCTTGTCGAGCGTAAATGTGCCTCTGTAATATGCCGGAAACTTTGCGATATTCGGTTCTCTCTTGTATTGCTTATTCTTGGCAAATTCATAATCCACAGGGATATTATATACCTGCCAGTTCTTCAATTCGGTTGTCTCGGTTCTTGTTTGTACCTCCACTTTTTCTGTAATCCCTTTCCAGTCATAGATACCTTTTCCGAAGTTCATACGTCCCATAGCTTCCACCAGAATGTCGAGTTGCGCCCCGTCTTTTACCGGAGGTAGTTTTACTGTTCCCTCACCTTTCAGGCGGCTGAGAGTAGCTATCCGTTCGCCATTCAGGAATACCTGTGTCCAGTCGTGGGCTTCGGTTATTATCAGGGTTTGTTCTTCATCAGAAGCTTCGAGCTTTGTCCGGTAGAGGATACTACCCCAACCCTGATCGAAAAATTCCATCGATTGGATTGTTTCGCTTTCCTTGGCATCAGGCAAATTGTCAAACAATGGAGCGATTTCGGTCAGTTCGAAAGCCGGGATGGCTATTGTCGGTATCGAATCCGGGATTTCCGGCAAGGTTTGCCCTTCCGGCAAGTAATTTTTTAATAGATTGCGTACTTCGTGATATTTGGGTGTAATGTTTCCCGATTCACCTATCGGCGCATCATAATCGTAAGATGTACAGGTCGGTGAAAAGTTAGGAAAATTGGCACCACCCCAATGCCCGAAGCTGGTTCCTCCGTGCGTCATATACAGGCTGAAAGAGATATTGCGGTCAAGCATTTCTTTCATGCCGCCCACCAAGGCCTCGGCACTGCGTGTTTCGTGTTTTGCCCCCCAATGGTCGAACCATCCCGACCAAAATTCACTGCACATGAGCGGAGTATTGGGGCGAAGTTCCTGTAACCGGCTGAACTGGTCATCGATATTGGCTCCTGTCCCAAAGTTGATAGTCCACACTAAATCTTCCAGTGCATTATTTTCAAAGTTCGAGTTCCAATCGCATTGGAATAAAGGCACATCCGTGAATCCGGCTTCTTTTACTATATCGCGAATGGCAGCAACATACGGTTTGTCTGTGCCGAAAGAGCCATATTCATTTTCCACCTGCACCATAATGATGTTCCCACCCTTGGTTATCTGCAAGTCTGCAAGCTGCTTACCAACCTCGTTCATAAACAGTTTGGTGCGTTCCATATAATATGGGTCTTGCTCACGAAGTTTTATATCTTTCTTCTTCAACAGCCACCAAGGCAGGCCGCCCATTTCCCATTCGGCGCATACATACGGTCCGGGACGGACAATGACATACATATCGTGTTTTTGTGCCAGTTTGCAGAAGGCGGCTATATCTTTCTGTCCCGAGAAATCATACTTGCCTTCTTCGGGTTCGTGATAGTTCCAGAATACATACAGGCAGATGGTATTCATGCCCAATGCTTTTGCGGCTTGTATCCGATGTTCCCAATATTCTTTGGGGATACGGGGGTAATGGAGTTCAGCAGCCTTAACGACAAAGGGTTCGCCGTTCAGCAAGAAGGCTTTATCACCGGCTTCGAATGTTCCTTTGGATTCGCAGCCGGAAAGGAATATAAATATAATGCAAATTAGAAATATTAGTTTTTTCATATAATAATCTCATTATTTTACCTCTATCGCAATTACTCCGGCTTTAAGGCCTTTAGCCTTTGCCTCAAAAACAATTTTGCCACCATTTTCCCCTGCTTGTACTATCGACGTCAGCTGTCCGTTGAAAACAGGCATTTGCGGCAGATGGAACAAATCGAGGCTTGTAGCATCTCCGTTTGCCGAAGCTCTATATTTACCGTTACCCTTTACAGAGAAAGTAATCATACGCTGATCATCGGGACAAAGATTTCCATCCTTATCCACAACACGCACGTTGATGTATGCCAAATCCTTTCCATCAGCCGATAGCTGTGTGCGATCCGCCACTAATTCGATATGATGAGGTTTGCCTGCTGTGCGAACCGTTTTTTCCATCACAGCTACTCCCTGCTCGTTATATGCAACTACCTTTACTTCGCCCGGCTCATATATAGCATCCATCCACATCAAGCGATAGCGGTTGAGTAATGTTGAATTATTCTTAGTCTGCTTGCCATAACTTTTTCCATTGATGAAAAGCTCGGCCGAAGGATAATTGGTATAAACAAAAACTGGTGTCTTTTGTCCCTCACGGCCTTTCCAGTTCCAGTGAGGAAGGATATGTAATGTATTTTCATTTTTATTCCATACACTTCTGTACAAGTAATACCGGTCTTTGGGAATACTTGCCAAGTCGATAATTCCAAACATAGAACTATGGTTTGGCCATGAATCGGTATCGTAAGGAGATGGCTCTCCCAGATAATCAAATCCTGTCCAGACGAATTGCCCCATTGTCCAGTTATAATCGTCAGCCAACGCAAAATCTTCGTCAGGGATATTAGACCAGGAACAATATTCGAGGTCGTACGACGACGATTGATGGTCATCATATACAGCATCGGCTTTCTTCTCCACAGGGAATTTATATACACCACGCGAACTAACGGTAGATGAAGTTTCGGAGCCTAATACCAGATTTTGAGGTAATTTCTCATATGTTTCCTGATAGCGGTGCGCCCGGTAATTTAAGCCCGGCACATCAATCATTGCAGCAAAGCCGTTATTCAATACGCATGTAACCTGATCCATGCCGCAGGTCACAGGACGGGTAGGATCTTCCCGGTGACAAATGTCCTGCAGGAATGAAGCAACCTTATATCCCTCATCGCTACATTGGGTAGGAACTTCGTTGCCGATGCTCCACATCACTACACTGGCATTGTTGCGATAGTTGCGAAGCATATTTACCATATCTTTCTCTGCCCACTCACCAAAAAAGCGATGATAACCATTCTTACATTTAGCAATATCCCATTCATCGAAAGGCTCTACCATCATCATAAAACCCATTTCGTCGCACAACTCTACCAGTTCGGGAGCCGGCATATTATGTGCCGTGCGGATGGCATCGCACCCCATGTCTTTAAGCATGGTAAGTTGACGGCGCAATGCCGCAACATTGATAGCAGCGCCCAAAGGCCCTAAATCATGATGGTTACACACTCCCTGAAATTTCCGGCGCTCTCCGTTCAGAAAGAAGCCTTTATCGGCGATCAGTTTTATATCCCTGATACCAAAACGGGTAGTATATTCATCGACCAGCTGATCTTTGATATATATGCTTGAAACGGCATGATATAGATAAGGGCTTTCCGGCGACCATAATTGAGGATTGTCTACAATAAAGTTTTGTTCGAAAGGTTTTCCGTGATTTATCTTCTGTGTATTATCCTTTGTTGATACTACTTTATTATCCGCATCGCGAATTTCGGTCACTATTCTCACATCCGCCCCATTACTATTTTCAATTTCTGTCTTCAGATTAACCGAAGCATACTCTTTGGAGACAAAGGGTGTTGTAATATATGTTCCCCAAACCGGGACATGGATATCTTTTGTTACAACGACATGTACATTCCTGTAGAGCCCTGCCCCCGGATACCAACGCGAAGATTCAGGTTTATTTTCGAGCCGTACGGCAAGCGTGTTAGCTTTTCCATCGGCATTCAGCAAATCCGTCACATCGCAATGGAAAGAATTATAACCGAAAGGCCAGAAAACGGCTTCCTTACCGTTCACATATACCCGTGCTTCGCTCATCGCCCCATCGAACAGAAGCGTCACCCGGTTATTTGCCTTCGAGAAGTTACTTACATCAAATGTATTCCTGTACCAGCCGATGCCTATGTAAGGCAGTCCCCCCGTACGTCCGGTTTTAACCGTTGCTACTGTCTCTCCGTTCTGTGTAACAGCGACTTCCTGCAAATCATATTTCCTGTCGAAAGGTCCATATATAGCCCAATCGTGAGGGACCGTGACTGTTTCCCAGTTTGTGTCATTGTAATGATTATTTTTTGCATCCGGAAAATCTCCTTTACTGAATTTCCAATTCTTCTCTATCAGAAATTCATCTCTGACAGATTGGGAGTAAGTTGTAGCAAAACAGAAAAAAGTCGTCAAAAAGAATATATATCTTAAATATTTCATATATAATTATTTAATTATTCTACAGAGAAGAAAAAGTGACAATTAACAATCACAGGAGCGAAGCGTATGTAAAAGTAACACTTTTCCGTCTTTTCCCGTGTCGCCTTATTTAGTTTCTTTTTACTGCTGATAAGCAAATAGCCCCTGCAATTACTGATAAATGTTATTTGAAAGCATCGAGAGCTACAGTCGGTTTTCCCGATTCGTCAAAGGCTCCTTTGGTATAACCATTCCAACTGCCATACGATTGCGGCTCCCAATAGAAAACGCCCAAGCCTTTTCCGTCGGGCACAGCCTTGGTTTTCCCGATCAATGCAGTGAGCATCGATTTAGAAGCTTCGGCCTGATCCCAGTCCATTCCTATTTCGCATATCATTACATCCGAACCGTAGCGTTCTACCATATCCAGCATATTATTATAGCAATCGTTTACGAGCGTTTCCCAATTATTCTCGGTCGGGTAAAGCGACATGCCGATTACATCCCACTTGGCATTATTATTTTTCAGGGCATCGAAACGCGGACGGTACATGTCATTCCGATGTCCGCGGTCGAGGTGAATGATTACCTTAGCATCCGGAAAGATAGCTTTGGTGGCATCATATCCGGCATTGTTCAACTCCGCATAATTCCTCACATTCGCCAGCAAGCTGCCATCTTCCCAAAGCATACCGTTCATGGTTTCGTTACCTATTTGTACCCACTCGGGAGTAACACCTATCCCTTTCAATGCTGCGAGCACTTCTGTTGTATGATCTGCCAACGCTTTTTTCAAGTCTTCAAAGCTAAGGTCTGCCCATGCCGCAGGTTTGGTTTGTTGCCCCGGATCGGCCCAGCTATCACTATAATGGAAGTCAACCATAACACGCATACCCAGATTTTTTGCCCTCCATGCTTTTACAAGCATATCGCTGGTATTGCACCAACCATCAGCCGGATCAACCCATACGCGTAAGCGTACGGAGTTAAATCCAAGATCGCGCAACAAAGTCAGGCATTCCATTTCTTCATTATCAGAATTATAGAATTTCTTGCCGGCTTTCTCCATTTCGGTGAGCCAGCTCACATCCGCGCCTTTTGCAAAACCGGTCATATCGTATTCAACCACAGGTGGATCGGGAAATGTAGGCTTGTCATCATCACTACACGATGTAAATGCAAATAAAGCTATTACTATTGCTAATATACTATTTTTCAGTTTCATGGCCATTCTGTTATTGAGTGATACTATATGTTTCATTGATAAGGTCTACCTTCACCAAGTAGGTACCTGCGGAAAGTGAGGCATCGTCTTTTATATTATCTCCGCGGTAATACAACTTGCCTTCCGAACCGCCAAATTTACGATCCCAGTCGCCGTTTACCAGATGGATGGCAAAACCCCACGACGAGGCGCTGTTGATTGCAACTTGCCCTTCATATACTCCCGGTGTAGATGTTGCAGCTAATGGAGTATTGAAATCCCATACGTCATGCAATCCTACTACATAAACCTGATTTCCCACTGCTGTAAGGTTATAGGTAAACTGAATCAAAGAGGCTTCTATCAAATATAGTCCGGCTGTAGGAGCTGCAACGTTGTTCTGCCCCTTGAATTCTAATGAGCCTGCATATGCTGTTCCACCTTCTACCATTGTATATTTATCGTCCCAATTATCTTCTTCTATATTGATACTATATCCCCATAGCGAGTTGACATTGAATACACCTGCATAATTCAGTTCATCTTCATCGTAGAGCTTCATGTAATTATCGAAAGTCCAACTTCCGCTTATACCATCATCTATTCCCGGCAGATAGAGGTTTTGAATCACAGGATCAGGCTCTTCCGATCCACTTACAACTGTACATGTCCATGCTCCCGGCTGCTTCAGGTCTACTACCAGTGTATAAGTCCCTGCTTCGGGCACTGTCACTGTTATATCTCCGGCTTGAGGTGCAAATACTATATTTTGTCCCTCCTGTGCAAAGGCAACCGGGGTAATTTTTGCTGCATTATCATCTGTTCCTGTTGAATAATCATATTGTTTGCCAACAGTATTCAATTTCACATTCAATGTTGCAGCCACTGTTGCGTTAAAAGTGGTAGTCCATCTTACATTAGGACGGTCGAAAGTCATTTCGGCATTGATATCTCCACTTGCAGTCAATGAAGGAAGCAACAGAGCCGACCATTGTTTCATATTTGTATTCACTTCGGTATAATAACATCCTGTAACACCAGGGAACCAGAAATTCCAGCGTTTGTTATTATCATTTTCGGATGACATAATGAAAGGTGTACCACTCACAGCATCATTGCCCCAGATAGTACCATCCCCTTCGAGTAAATAGAAGTTAGACCACCCCGAAGCTCCCATAAAGCCGGTGTATATACCGTCTATCGACGGAGAATGAAGCGTTGTGCCTGTTTCCACTTTATCGGTATCGAGTACATACCCGACTGACATATCTATCAGGTAAGAGGTTATATTCACGGTTTCCACATCGCTGTAAGGCCCATCCATATTTACCCCGGTAACGGACTTTATACGGAAATAGACAGGCGTCTCATTGTCCGGCTCTATTCCCAGATTTTTTGCGATTGTATTAAGTTCGGCTCCGGTATATGCCTTCGAGAAATTATTGTCCAGAGTTTCAATAATGTTCGAGCTGAAATCGCTCGTCGTTGATATCTGGATATAATAAGAAACAGTTGCCGTAGTTGACATTGAAGGATCGCTTACAGCCAAAAATGAATTTTTAGTCCAAGCTAAAGAAAGGACAATAGCTGTAGAATTTTCCTTTGATAGTCTCACATTACTTTCGGTAATAACAAAATCGCTACTTTCGGTGCTGGAAAGATATATCGTGTCGCCATCATTTTTACAGGCCGTCATCAGTATCAGCATGACCAACAGCCACGAGAATGTTTTATATATATTGTTTATTGTTTTCATATGCAAACAGTTATTTGTCAATTAATAATTTTCATTGTATAGATTCGGATTTGCCGTAAGGTCAGTTGCTGGAATCGGGTAGATATTATATTTCTCATCTACAGCTTTACCATTTCTCACACCACCTTTCCATTCCCAGCGATATGTTGAGGATGTAAAGCTTCCGAAGCGTATAAGGTCGGTACGGCGGGTACACTCCCAATATAATTCCATTGCCCGTTCATTGAGGAAAAAATTGGGCAACAACATTTCGCTTTCAGTCACTTTGCCGACAGTTGCGTATGCGCTTCCAAAAGCACGTTGGCGTAGGTCATTTACATATCCCAAGGCTTCGCTTGTAGAGCTTCCTGAACCTCCGCGGGCTACTGATTCAGCCAGCATCAGATATATATCCGCCAGACGAAAGACAGGGAAATCGGTATTTACACCTCCTTCAGCCGTATTCGAAGCTTGCTCTCCCGCATCAGTCAGGTTAGTCCACTTGGTTACAAAATAGCCGTTGCTTTGATCATCAACGATATCTACTTCAAGAGTCTGCCCTGTAGTGAAAAACAAAGCGCGTTCGTCTCCAGCCTTGAAAAGCTTAGGTATATCGCCACGCACGCGGAACGAGCCCCATCCGCTGGTTACACCATAATCTCCCGGATTCTGATAATCGGAACTGTTGCCGACAGCACCACATATGATGTAAGTGGTAGATCCCCATGTAACAGCCTTTTCCGCATCCACAGCATAGGCAAAGATGATTTCATTCGTGCGTTTATGGTTATCTGCATTAAATAGTTTCTGGTATTCGGGTTCGAGAGTATAACCTTCGGCAATCACTTTTTTGCAATTCGTAATACAATCTGTATAGCGCTCTTCATTGATATATACTTTTGCATTCAGCAACATTTTTGCTAATAATGCATAAGCAGCCGATTTAGGTGCGCGCCCGTATTCACAGTCACCTCTGGAAAGTAAATCAGTATCAATCTGAGTCAACTCTGCTTCAATAAATTCAAATACCTGCTTCGCTTCGTAACGTGGCGGAATGAATGTCCCTACCGGATCGTTTTCGGTCACAAAGGGGATATTGCGGAAGAGATCCATTGCATGATAGTATGCTAATGCCCGCAGGAAACGGGCTTCGGCACGATAATGGCGTATATCGGCCTGTTCGCTTTCCGTAAACTTAGCTATTTGTTCATCCCCGGCATTGCGAAGAAATTCGTTGCATAGCGAGATATTATAAAATATGCGATAATACATATCCGATACCCACGGGTCGTTTGCATCCCACGATAGATAGGTGAGATCGGAGACTTTATCGCCTTCGAGCCAGGTAGAAGCAATTTCATCGGTGCCGCATTCCTGCAAATTGAAATAGCAGCGCATATAGTCTTGTCCGCTATTGCTATCCAGATCGGGCTTATTTCCTCCCTTTTCCTGTCCTGCAGTATAAAAGGCGGCATAGAGTTTGGCCAGCACGGATTTGTAATTAGCAGCGGAACTATATACATTTTCGGTAGTATCCTCGATATGAGGTGTTTGGTCAAGATCGTCCAGGCAGGAACTCATAGCCACAAGGCCTGCAAATAATAGTATATATATTGTTTTTTTCATTGCTGTTTTGTTTAAAGAAATTAAAAATCGAACCCTAAACTAATGGAGAAGATGCGTGGGCGCGGATAGAATGATAAGTCCATCCCATTTGGCACCTCCGGATCTACGCCTTTGTATTTGGTTATACAAAATACATTCTGTACCATGGCGCTCACATTGAGGCTAAACCAATCGTTGATACGTCCGAAATTATATCCCAAGGAAATATTGTCCATTTTGAGGAACGAGGCATTCTCTACATAGTAGTCGGATAGATACTGACGGTTTTGGAATCTTGTTTTAAGATAACTCTTGTTCAGATTGTTGATTTGAGCATCGTTATAGCTCACTGTACTCCACGCACCTGTGTTCATAGCCATACCATTGTATACGTAGTTGCCCACATTGGCGCGGAAGCTCATTCCAAGATTCCATTTCTTGTAGCGGAGCGAAGTGCTGAGACCGAAAATAAAATCGGGCGCCGGAGAGTGATAGCGATACAAGTCGGAAGAATTGATTTCACCATCATTGTTCAAGTCGGCATATGCTCCTTCCACAGGCATCCCTGTATTTTCGTCGTAAAGCTGATGATACACATAGAACATATATGGTTCATAGCCTTCGGAAAGCACTTGGAACTGGTAGCTATCTATCGTAGGGCCTACTAATGTATTGGTTGCAGCTCCGCCATCTATCAGTGAGAGGTTTTTTACTTTCATCTTTTGCCACGTCATATTGTAACTCACATTCCAGGTAAAGTCTTCGGTGTCTATAGGCGTTGCGTTTAACGAAAACTCGATACCGTGGCTATCTACATTCCCTACATTCGTAAGAATATTTTTATTGAAATTAGAGCCGGCCGGCGATGGAACTGTTGCTAACAAATCTTTGGTCTGGCGTGTATAGAAGTCGACCGAACCGCTGATTCTGTCTTTCAGAAATCCAAAATCGAGTCCGAAGTTCCATGATGTAGTGGTTTCCCATTTAAGGTCTTCGACATAGGCTTCGGGGCGATACGAATAATACCATTGGTCGCCAAATTGCACTTGTGCTCCATTCTGGCTCAACGTATAAACCGGCATATAGTTATAATTCCCGATGCCATCTTGTTGCCCGGTAATACCATAACTTGCCCGTAGTTTAAGATTACTGATGGTACGGTTATTTTTCAGAAACGATTCTTCATTAATTCTCCAGGCGAGAGCAACAGAAGGGAATGTACCCCAACGATTGTCTTTGTGGAAGCGCGATGTTCCGTCTCCTCTGACTGTTGCCGTCAACATATAGCGCGAATCGAATGTATAGTTCAGACGTGCATAATAGGAAATCAAAGCATGTCGCTGATCGGTGGCAGCGATCGACGATTGTATCTCGCCTTTGGTGTTAGTTTCGACATAAGCCGGACTTGTACTTTTCCAGAATTGATGGTCGTAACCCAGCGTTGCATCCACAACACTCTTTATATTATCGAGATCTTTATTATAATTCAGGTATGTTGTCAGCAAGCGATTGATATTCTTCTGTGGTCCATAATTATAATCTTTACCGGCTGTATTATAGTATTCCGCCGCCTCGGCAGGGATATATACAGAGCCTTTTCCTTCGGCATAGTCATATCCTAAAGTCAGGTGGTATCTCAATTCGGGCAAGAAATGCATTTTATAATCTACATCAGCATTTCCAATAAAACGCTGTACCTTACTGGTAGATTTGTTCTGGTCTATCAGCCCCCGTGGATTTATAACGGCACCATTTGCCGGTTTTCCATTACTGTCGATAGCCTCCCAATAGCCGCCATATTCGTTATTGCCCGAATACACCGGCGAAGTAGGATTAAAAGTTGAGGCTGCCCATATAGCACTTGTATTGGCAAACCGGTTATTGTTGAGTGAGCCTTTTGCGTTAACGCTAACTTTGAGATGATCATTAAAGAATGATGGCGTCAGGGAAAAACTACCCGTAAAACGTTCGGCATTATCGGTACGAACCAAACCATCCTGATTATAATAGCCGACAGATACACGGATAGGCCAGTTTTCGGCTATACGGCCTGCTACGCTGAGATTGTTGTCGGTGCCAAAAGCGGTGTGAAATACCTCATCATTCCAATCGGTAGATGCAGTCCCCAATAATGCCTTTTGTGAATTTGTACCCTTTGAGTTTATTACATCTACAAATTCGCTCCGGCTTAACATATCCACCATCTTTGTACGTGTCTGCACAGAACTGGTCGTATTGAATGTTACTTTTATGCCGCTACCTGTTCCTTTCTTTGTGGTTATAATGATTACTCCATTCGAAGCACGGGAACCGTAAATAGCAGTAGATGAGGCATCTTTCAGCACTGTCATGCTCTCGATATCCGAAGGGTTGATAAGGCTGAGGAAGTTGCCTGTGTTGCCACTTATTCCTCCACTTTCCAATGGCACACCGTCGAGGACGATGAGCGGATCGTTGCTGGCATTCAGAGATGCACCTCCACGGATGCGGATTGTACTTCCGCTTGTAGGCGAACCGCTGTTTGACATTATCTGAACCCCTGATACCTTACCATTTATAAGCTGTTCAGGAGAACTGATAAGCCCATCATTGAAATCTTTGCTGCTTACACTACTTATCGAGCCTGTAAGGTCACTTTTGCGCTGAGTACCGTAACCGATGACAACAACATCTGTCAGTTCCATCGATTTTGGCAACAATTTCACATGGAGGTTATTGTTGGTAATTGTAATAAGCTGTGGCTCGTAGCCCAGAAATGAGAATTCGAGTTGGTTCATACCGGCCGGCACTTCTATTGTGTACCTTCCGTCATAATCGGTGATTACGCCTACAGTTGTGTCGGGAACTTTAACTACCGCACCAATTATAGGCTCATCCGTTTCGTCCGTTACAATTCCTGTTACATTTCTGTTCTGTGCATTTGCTAACAGCGGCACTATGAGGAACAGCAAAAGTAATGGGAATCGAACATTTTTTTTGTATTTTTCCATGTCTATAAATTATTTAAATTAAGGTATTTATTTTTGTATAATATTGGCATTGACATTATTGCAGCCACATATCCCCCAATTCAACCGATGACTTTTCATCTATGTTATCCATGGTAGAGAGTATAAGCATTTCTATTTTTTCTATATCGAACGGGAGCTTTGTCGCGGGTGTAAAGTAACGTTCGAGGAATATGGGGTATGGAGCAGGGAGCAACACGGTTTTGTCTTGTTGCAGGCTTTCTAAAGATATTTTATATAAGCCGGTTCCGGCATCGAGGTTCAGAACAGATGTGTAGGTGAAACCGTCGGAAGTCACCAATCCAACTTTAAGCCTATCTATGCCTTTTGCATTGCTTACATTCAAGTATAGAGACTTGGTGTTCTGCAATACTGCTTTTCGAGCGGAAACTTCATCTTTAATATATTTGCGCCAGTAGAAACGGGATTCTGTATCCTTAACGGAGAAAGAGTATTTTATCCTGTTCGTTTCTGTCAAATCATTCCCTGTCAGTTTGCCTATTATATAAGAGCTTTCGGGTATGCCATAGGTTTCAATATTGCTATATCCGTCAGTAATCTTCACCAGTTCGACAGGAGCTTCGGTATTAACGATTCTGGTTTCATAGTATTTGTTCTCGTAAAAATCCCAATCCAGCGGATTTCCCTCTGTCCCGGCAGGATATGTAAAGCTTTTATCATCCTTGCATACAATGATGTTGTATTTCAGATTATTATCTTTTATCATATCTGCAGGAATGCCGGCTCTGTATGTGTAGCCATGCACTCTCTCCATTTTTATATATGGATTGCTTGGTGACCAAAAAGATATTTTATCCGTGTAAATGATTACAGAATCGGGAAAAGAAGGTCCGACAATCTGTGCTTCGATTTGCAGAGGTTGCTTATCTTCAGCTATTTTCGCCGGATTATGAACCACCGAGAATGTTTTGGCATGAGCTTCGGGAGCAACATATTCACCCAAGGTTATATTCCCCCATTTGGTAGATGCATTCCAATCCTTGTTCGGTTGATAATCTTTATTACAAAGAAGATAGACTCCCGGTTTTATAGAAAAGCCAATACCTTTTGATAACCCATTATGACTGTTTCCACTATTGATAGTTCTAATTATAAAATCTTCACCTAAACCGGGAAGGCTAATCTTCATATTCCATTCATTCCAAGCGATAGTTACTACTTCTTTATTTAAGGATGGTTTTGCAAACGGATCGTTTATCTGTACTGCATCCGGCATTACCTCCAGCCGCCATAATCCGGATTCTAACCTGTCGATAAAATAAGCTCCTGTGCCTTCGTAAGAAACAATAGGCGAACTGCCGCAACCTGCAACAGATTGTAGTTTTCCGGTATTCACAGGAATGGTTGATGTATTATTCGAATAATAAAATTTCTCTGGGATATTCAGTTCGCTCAAATCCTGCGTGTAACTAACCCGGAAACTATCAAATATAGTATCGTTCGGATATGCAGGATATTGCTTCTTCATTGGTACGGAGTAGGCTGCTTCCGCCGCTATTTTCATACTGATGGCCTTGTTCGGTGTATAAGCCAGATTCAGGAAGTGCGTCTGGTATTCGGTATTTGCCCAGGCTATATCAATCGGATCATAAGCAAATTGCGTAATCCACTGAAAGCCATTTGAGCGGAAAGTACGTGCCATAGCCGGATACATATAGGAATATGTGATGTCGGCAGGATCGAATTCGTAGACAGCTTTCGCCTTTTTAGCGAAACCTTTCACATTGGAGAATGAGATATCGTAGTTGTCCACATATGGCAGAAAATTACCTTTACGTGTATGTCCGGCAACCAAGCCGATAGGATACCATTGATACGTTGTGCCTTGTATCGATGTGTTGTAATAGGCCTGCACATGCTCCATGTTGTGGCTCACATTATAAAATACAGGTTTAGAGTTTCCGGCTTTCTTTAATGCTGCGAGCATCCTATTGATGTAAGCTTCTGTTTGTTGAGGTGCATCGGCATGGCAAGGCTCGTTATTGATTTCGAAGCCGACAATATATGGATCATCTTTATAAGACTGTTTGGTGTAAGGATTAACATGTTTCACAAACTGCGAAATATAATTTTCCTGTGCCACGATGGCATCCTCATCGCTATGTACTTTGCATTTATCATACAGGTACGAAAATGCACCCGTATCCTGATTCCTTTCGGGATAACCATTGCCAAAATTCGTCATGGTGGTTATCAGTATCCTTATATTGCGTTCTTTCAGTTTTGCAATGAGGTAGTCCAATAAATCGAGGTGGTCGTTGGCTATTAAATTTCCTTTGCCATCCGAAATTTCTACATCCCACACATGAATACGGTAAGCATTGAAACCCAAGCGAGCCATATGGTATACATCTTTGTCTATGGCTTCTTTATGGCTCTTTCCCTGATAATTCATTGCTCGGTAGGCATGTGCAAACGGCAACGTATAGTTTACACCATAAAAAGACGCCTCCTGACGGGTATCCGACCAGCGCATTACACCTGATTTATCAACGTAAACAGTAGGAATATTTTGCGCCTTTTGTGCCCACAAAGAACAGGTGAACATCAGACAGCATAATGTCGTAATAAAAACTTTCATGGCAGATTCGATCTAATTTAGATTTTCCCGATTATTTAAGGATAAGTCAAAATTAGCCGATTAATGGGGTAGATATACTGCACAAATTAGACAGATATGAACAGAAAAAGGACATCCGAAAAGTTTAACTAATCGGACATCGATATACTTAAAATACTGTTTTTCAGTAATATTTAAGTATTTTCCATAAATTGTCTTGGTGTTTTACCAAACTCCGACTGGAAACATTTGGAAAAATATGAGTGATTAGAGAAACCAACCATATACATGACTTCGGCTACCGTAAATTTATTTTGCGACAGGAGCATAGCTGCCTTTTTCAACCGTATCGATCTTATATATTCCACGGGAGACAAACCAGTAAGTTGCTTTATTTTACGATAAATTTGTTTGGAACCAATCCCCGAAATCGTACTAAGCGAGTTTACATTCAGATCGGGATCGGCTATCTTATTCTCAATTATCTGAATAATCTGGGAAAGAAGCCTCTCGTCCGGAGAAGTGGCTTCTATTGCTTTAGGGGTATCTATCGATTCTATCCTTAACTTCGTTTCTATCTGCTGTTTGCTTTTCAGCAGCTGGTTTACACGCGAAAGCAATAGTTCCGGGTCAAATGGTTTGGGGATAAATGCATCCACATTCAGGTTTATGCTTTCCAACTCCGTGCTTTTGTCATCTTTGGCGGTCAGCAAAATGATAGGAATAGTCGATGTCGGCATATTTTGTCTGATTCTCCGGCTCATCTCGAGGCCGTCCATTACAGGCATCATTATATCGGCCACTATCAGATCGGGACTATTGCCTGTTGCCATCTCCAATCCCATTTTGCCGTTGTGGGCAATCATACATCTGTATCTGCGGGATAATGTCTGACCGATAAAATCGGCAATCTCGGGGTTATCATCCACAATCAATATTAACGGACTGCTGTCATCGGCAGAAGTCTCCACTTGCTCATCGCTAATATCGTTCTCTTCTACAGAAACAGGCAAAGAGATGGTGATAGTGGTTCCTTTATCTTCCTCCGACGCTATATGTATTTTGCCCTCATGCTGTTCCGTATAAGTTTTGGCCAGATAGAGCCCGATACCTGTACCTTCTTTGTTTCCTGCGGTTTTAGTGGTCTGGTAATAACGCTCGAAGATATAAGGCATTTCATTTGCGGGTATACCGATTCCCTGATCGGAAAGGATAATGTCCAGCACCTTTTCATCATCTTTATAATTTAGCACAAAATCTATACGGCCACCTTCTTTCGTGTATTTGCAGGCATTGGATAGCAGGTTATTCAATACCGACTCTATTTTCAGTACATCAATATTTACGAATATCCTCTCGTGGTTAGTATGGAAAGAAAAGTTCAGGTTCTTATCTTTATATCCTTCCTGATAAATAGAATAGAGACTTCCGGCAAATTCGACAAACTCTACTCTCGACAACATCAGGCTGGTATTGGATACGCTGTCAGTCCGGTTAAACTCCAGGACTTGCCGTATAAGAGAATTTAATTTCAGGGCATTATGCTGCACATTTTCCAATAGCCGTTTCTTCGAAGCGTCTTTTGTCTCCAATAGCAATTTGCTGACTGGCGCTATAATAAGGCTCAGAGGTGTCTTAAATTCGTGCGAAACATTGGTGAAGAAATCAATCTTGAGATTTGTCAGTTCAACAGTCTTTTCCTTCTCTATCCGTTCAATCCTCAAGTTGTGCCGTACACGGAAGAAATTGATAATCCACACGATAAGAGCTAACAGCAAGATTGCATAGATACATCTTGCCCATAACGTATAATACCACGGCGGATTTATGCGTATGAAAAAGGTACGTGAAATATCCGATGGTTTCCCCGAAGAATCGAGACGGCTTATTATCAGCTTGTAGTTTCCATATTCCAGATTCGTATAGTTTATACGATTAATATTTTGTCTGATTATATTCCAATCTGTGTCAACACCTTCCAGTTTATAAACAAATTTCCCCGCCTCCTCTTCCGAATAGATTAGATCCGAGAATTCGAAAGCTAAGTTATTTTGATTGTGGTTCAGTTCTATTTCATCCAGATAGCGGATGCCATTACCCTCTTGAGCGGTCGCTGGCTGGAATAAGTTATCGTTAATGTAAAGAGCGGTGAGTACGAGTTGTGAGCCTGTAAAATTCTCATATTGTATATCCGGCGACAAAACGGTGAACTCATCGACTCCGCCCATGTATATTTTGTTTACGTCTTTATCGAAGAAAAAGCATGTAAAAGATTTATTCGTGATATTCAGCCTTTTTACGCCATTTGTTTTCTTATCCAGTACCCAAAGGCCTTCCGTCGTTGAAATCCATATATTATTACCGACCTCAATCAATGAAAGGATTTCACTGCTGCTGAAATTGTCGAGCTTTATGAAATCAGAACTATCAGTCTTGGTATTTATGCGCACTATTCCGCCACGATAGCCACCCCAAAGGAAGCCTTCGTCATCGCATATCACATAGTTGGGATTCTCATCAGTTGTCCCTTGTTTTATTGGAAATTTTTCAACAGTGTGGGTATTCGTGTTTATTTTATTGATTCCGTTATTGTAGAGCAATACCCATACATTACCCGAATGATCGGGTATAATCTGGTTGATAAAATTGCCCGACAACCCATTCCCGGTAGAATAATTCATCTCGGCGACATAAGTGCCTGACGAATTTAACAGCCGATCTCTATTGACTACGAATATACCACCAAGGCAGGTAGCTATCCACAACTGGCCTTTATCGTCTTCGAAGATATGATATGCCCAGTTCGAGTTCAGCGTATTCGTACTATCAACTATCGTGTAATGCACAAATTGTTTTCGCTGATAATCATATCTGTTGATACTACCATCTGTGGCTACCCACAAGTTGTTGTCCTTATCTTCATATATGTGCCTGATGCGGTTGTGCGATATGGGATATTTCGAATCGCCCATCCTGTACCAGATTGCATTATCGGTACGTTCGGTTAACGATGGGGAAAATATCAGGCCGTTTGTCCCTCCAAACCAATAGTTACCTCGCGAATCTTTAAAAATGGAATGGAATCGGTTGCCATCGCCAATGCCGGTAACTTGTGAGATAGGTATCGATTGTAAAGACTTATTGTTGCGCGACAAAGAGATACCATAATCGGTACCCAGCCAGATGTTTTTTTCCTTATCAGCGAATGCTCCCCAAATAATATTATTACTCAGCGATCGGCTGTTTCGGGAGTCGTGCACAAAATGGGCAGTACTCTTATCGGCGTGATTATAGGTATACAAGCCATTATCCGTTGCCAACACTAAATTATTGTCGCCGTCGATAGCCAGTGATTTTATGGAGTTGTTGTGGAAGAAATTGATTTCTTCTATCTCGTTTTTATCGGGTGAATACTTGTATAATGCACCTTCTGTGCCTATCCATATATCCCGGGTATTTGTGTCCTCCAGCAATGAGTTTATAAATTGGTTGCTCCTTTTATTGTCAACAGGCAGGGCGATTATTTCAAAGCTATCAGATTCGGGGATATACTTACAAAGCCCATTGTATGTCCCGATATATAGCGCATTATCCAGCGTTGTCACTATGGAATAGATAGTATTATGCGGAAGGCCTGAATAGATACCCTTACGGATATGCTCTATCTCTTTTGTCTCTAAATTATATCTGAATAACCCGTTGAGAGAGCCAATCCAAAGGATATTGTCACGCTTGGCTATAGCCCTTACATCTGAAGGAAAATCCGTACCATCCTCTTCGTACCGGTCGGTCTTATAATCATATATCAGCAAGCCATTATCAGTAGCCAACAGCAATTTAGAATCCTCATACACTAACATGGAGTGTATAAGTGTATTGTTCTTCTCGCCAAAAGTAAAATGTTGCTGGGCGGAATATCCGTCATAGCTAAACAGCCCTCTGTTAGTACCAATCCAGATAAGCCCTTGAGTATCTTGCGCAAAGCAATTGATAGTAGAGGCTTCGGTACTGGGAATGATATTTGTAAATATTTGATAATTTGAGGCTTGACCCCACAAATGGGGGCTAAACAAAAGGAGAGTAATTATGTATAGTAAATTTTTATACATTTAGCCGGTTATATCATAGTAATACAAATATAATCCATTTTTATGTAGAATTAATATCCGGTGAATTCCTTTAGTTTTATATTAATAAATTCCAGCCATCGACGAGGCAAATACCGCGTTTATATCATACTGGTGACTAAACTCTTACAGCAACCCCATCAAATTAGCTACCCGGCATGCTTCAAGCGAATTTTTAACCCGGAGTTTTTCCAGTATATTCTGGCGATGCCTGCTGATTGTGTAAATGCTGATCGACAATATATCGGCAATGTCTTTACTCATCTTTCCTTTTTCAATCAAGGATAATATTTCTTTCTCCCTCTTTGTCAAGATATTACTACATTTATTCCTGTCGGGTTGAAGGACTTCTCCTGTCGCCGAATTAATGATTACCCCATCGGAGAGTCCATGTTCGGCTCTCGCCTCCGAAAAATTGTAGAGGCAAAGCGACAGCCATAAGTTTCCGACGATGCAACCACTGACATAAAACATCCGGTGTTGTATGTTTACATACTTTCCGTCTTTATTTTTCATTCGCATTTCGCTTCTGACATAGTAATCGGGACGTTCATCTACGGGCATGGATTTCAGTAAATGAAAAAATTGAAGTTCAAGAGTATGCTTCTTCATGAGATCTTCGGGATGGATTCTGTCAAAAATGTCTTCTTCCCATATCGAATTTATATTTTTTACACTGCCCTTGTCTCCGATACCCAATGCTTGGGCAACGCCGCCATTGTATATATAGCTCTTATTTTCTTTCAAATCGCTAAGGACAGCCATTGAGTTCTCCAGCCGGGAATAGCTGTATGCAACTTGTTGATATTGCGCAAGTAAATCGGTTTCTCCTTTGTCTTTGGAAAACGGTTGCTTCAAAAGTTCTTCATTCAATGCAGATACGATATTCATCTTCAGAAAAAAATGGTTATTAATAAGTATTGCCTATTATTTTACAGCCCTTTATCTTTGTAAAGATAGTTTTTTATATGGTTATTTCTTTTAAATATTTACTAATAAATAAAACCTTTTAATATGTCACGTATAAATAAGTTTTTGATTTTTTGCATACTGATTTTGACGACAACAGGGACAATGGCTCAAAACCTGGAAAAAATGCAATGGTTTAATGAGCCGGAAAAATGGGAGATTAAAAATAATTCCCTTTCTATGTACGTAACGCCACAAAGCGACTATTGGCGTATTTCTCATTACGGGTTTACGGTGGATGATGCGCCTTTTTATTATGCGACCTACGGAGGAGAATTTGAAGTAAAGGTGAAAATATCAGGAGATTACAAAGTAAGATTCGACCAGTCGGGACTGATGTTGCGCATAGATCACGAAAATTATATAAAAGCCGGGATCGAGTATGTAGACGGCAAATATAATTTAAGTACGGTCGTCACTCACCAGACAAGCGACTGGAGTGTTATCGCTCTGGACAAACCCGTGCCGTTTGTATGGATAAAGGCCGTAAGACGATTAGATGCCGTAGAAGTATTTTATTCTTTCGATGACAAGAATTATGTGATGATGCGCAACGCATGGTTGCAGGATAACCGCCCAGTTATGGTCGGGCTGATGGGAGCCTGTCCCGACGGTAACGGATTTGCAGCCAAGTTTGAAAATTTTTCGGTAAAGCACCTGCCCGATCAACGCAGGTTGAACTGGCTGAAAAACAATGCGGAGTAATATCAAAATGAGAATAGAACATATCGCTATTTATGCCGAAGACATTGAATTACTTCGCGAATTTTATATGAAGTATTTTAATCTCGGTTGCGGAGAAAAATATGTGAATCCGAAGAGAAATTTCACTTCATATTTTTTGTCTTTCGGAGATGACAAGACACGTATCGAACTGATGAATATCCCCGATATGGCAAGTCCTGCAAGCAGAGGAAATTTGAAAGGACTGGCGCACATTGCGATCTCGCTCGGAGAAAAAGAAAAGGTAAACAGGCTTACCGAAATACTGCGTAAAGACGGCTATACTATTGCGAGCGAACCAAGGACATCGGGTGACGGATATTATGAAAGTGCGGTATTAGATCCCGAAGGAAATTATGTCGAAATAACAGCATAAATTATTGGAAGAAAATAAACAGCAAAGCACCCCTGTAGCAAGAATAAACAGACAAAGGGCTGTGTCCTGAAACGACAGCCCCTTGTCAACCAACCAAATCATCTATGTATACGATGGATTACAAGCATGTAACCACAACGTTTTCCGTCAGAATATTCTTACCACTTTAAAGATACATATACGCCATCCGGATCGTTATCGAAGACGAACAGGCATGTTTTGCTGAACTCATCCCAGAGACATTCTGTATCACACAACACTGTTCCATCCGCTTTCTTCATCTCACAATCCGATGGTTTAGATGGCAGCAATATGCGCATATAATTCTTTGTATCGATAGGACTTTTGGCAACAAAGGAATATGATTTTCCTTTGATTTCTTCATCGTATATCCTACATGCAGAAGCTAAAACCTGTGGTTCGCTCTTATCGGCAACAGATTCTACATTATACAGAAGCGCCTGTTGACCGGGGTGAACAATCTTCTGCCTAAGCACAGGAAGCTCGGGGTTGAAGAGGTCTATATACAATCCTTTCGCTATATAGGGTTCTTCGCTAACGCTTTCGTCCATTACAGCGATCAAGTGGTACGGGCCTCTTTCCAGATAGAAGTTGTTCTTAAATTCAAGTTCTCCGGCTCCTGCTTTCTCTTCGTACAAAGATTTCACAACATCTACCAGTTTTTGATCCAAATCTTCCTTCATTACAAAGTCTTTAGGATCGGTGCGGATAACGTAGACTGTTCCACTGCCATAACTATATTCCCCTTCTGTGGGCGACGCCGCGATATTCATTTTCTCGAATAAGTGATCTGCCGGCGCTTTATAGTTGTTGCCTTTTGTATTCCACCATTCCTGCACCGTCTGGAACGGATCGGTATCCGAACCGCTATATACAAGGATTCCTCCGTTTTTCACCCAATTGGCTATATGTTCGTGTTCTTCCGCCGAAGAAGGTTTCATATTGGAATAGGTCATCAAGAGGATTTTAGTGTTTTTGAAAGTTCCGGCATACGACACATTTTCTATATGCGTCGTACTTACCGGAATTCCCCGTTTAAGAAACGGTAGCGCTTGTCCGTAAAAGTTGGAAAGTTGAGGATCTTCGTAACTTGCATGCGTAGGGAATCGCTGGAACATCAGCGAATTGGCCATCAAAACACTGATACCGCTACTTCCCGATACTTTGTTATCCGAAAGCGGCATGCTGTTCAGCGTATTTATCATTACCTGCATCTGAGTCGAATAATGCTTCGGTATGCGATCTTTCACATCGCTATCGGCACTGGTGCGGTACAATCCTTCATAGATGCGCTCAGGCCAAGGCATCACTTCGTAGTCGGCAATATTCGGATACAATAGTTGCGCGGTAAAGGTCGCTTCATAATTTCTTTTATAGTCTACCCAGTCGCGGGGCCAGTCTTCTATTGGGTCGGTGAGGAAGAACATTTTGCGTCCTGTAGGAGCAGTCATCGACTCCATTGAGCCGTATTCCAAGAAAGCATTTTCGAAAACACGTTCTTTTCTAATTCCGTTGTAATAGTTCGGTTCGCGGGAAGTTCCCGTCCATACCTGTGCAATATAGCCATCGACGCAATCCAACGAAGCCAAACTCGCTTCGGGGCTCACAATCTGCCATTGCGAATAATTGACAAGCGAATGGGTAGGAACATAGCAACGGACATTCATGCCCTTGCTCTTTCCGTATTCCTTGGCATAAGTAAAGACATCTTTAATGGCTTTGTAGTAGAGATGGTATTTCAGTTTATTAGCCAGATAGGTATTCTCCGGCGATTCGTGTTGCGGACGCCAGTCGAAGCCGTAATATTCTTTCCATTCCTTTTTGAATGCTTCGCTATATCCTGCGCGTGCCCAGAATTCGGGTTCTTCCATAAAAATGGCATCGATACCTGCATCGACAACACGCTTGACGTGTCTCTCTTTCAGATATTTAAGAAAATTATCAGAAGGAACAATGTAAGGAACCATATGCCCGTGCCAGATAGTATCTCCACTGAGCTGTACCTGTCCCTCATCCAGATGCGGTTTTCCATCCCATTCTCCGGTGAAGTAGTCCTGATATTCGCCCCAAGCGATACCCGTCATAAAATGGACAGTATATCCTCTCTCGCGCCAGGATTTTACCCGTTCTTCAAATGGTATACGCTCCGATTTATCCGAAGGGTTGCCCCCTACTCCATATACAATAGCAACATCTGCGCGGTTGTCGATTGTCGGACGCCATTCGCGTGACGTTTGAAATACGGTTTTCTCATTTTCCGATTCTGCACTATTTGTTCCATTCTTACAGCTAAAGGTTGTAAACAAGAATAATACAGGAATAATACTGATAATATTCTTCATCGTTATTTTTTAAGGTTAGGTTGTTTTATTGTTTAGTATTCCTACCAAATAAGGACAATTCAAAATCTACCGGTTATGCCCGAGGTTAAAAGGTCGATAGGGCTGATTGATGTGTCCCTCAAAGATTCATCATAGGTCAAAAAAAAGGTTAATCAAATAATTGTTTTTTTTAGTCAGGTATAGATTTCAATCAGACCTCCGGATAAAAAGTGAATAGGAGGCCTGATCTTTTTTTCATATTACTTCCAATTAGATAGTTAGCAATCGGAATTAAAAAGTGAATGTTTATATTGGGAATATCTTAAAATCTATTTTTCTCTCGAGAAAGAGTATGGTAGATCGCTTTCGCTCGTTCCTCTGTTCTTGTTCGGAGTAGGCGACATATCGAAATTGATTTTTGCGCCGTTCATCAACACATCATGCGTCACATAATTTTTGGTATGCGATGCTCCGTTGACAGTCATCGAGTTCACATAGCGGTTGGATTTGGCATTATTCGGCGCCGTTATTTTCACCTGTTTACCGTTTTCCAGATTCAGCGTAACCGACTTGAATAGTGGAGAACTTAAGATATATTCATCCGTTCCCGGACAAACAGGATAGAATCCCATAGCCGAGAAAACATACCATGCCGATGTCTGCCCGTTGTCCTCGTCGCCGCAATAGCCATCAGGAGCAGGAGTATAGAGTTTATCCATCACTTCGCGTGTCCAGTATTGCGCTTTCCAAGGTTGGCCGGAATAGTTATACAAATATATCATGTGCTGAATAGGCTGGTTGCCATGAGCATAGTTACCCATATTCATTATCTGCATCTCTCTGATTTCGTGAATAACAAAGCCATAGTAGCTATCGTCGAACAATGGCGGCACATTAAATACCGAATCCATCATCTGGTTGAAGCCGTCTTTTCCGCCCATGAGGTCGATTAAGCCTTGCGGATCGTGGAATACCGACCAAGTGTAGTGCCAGCTATTTCCTTCGGTGAAGGCATCACCCCACTTCAACGGGTTGAACGGCGACTGGAATTTACCGTCTTCGTTTTTACCTCGCATCAATTTATGCTCAGGGTCAAAGAGGTTTTTGTAATTCATCGCGCGCTTAGCATATATGTCTATTTCTTTTTTCTTCTTGCCCAGTTTCTTACCGAACTGATAGATACACCAGTCGTCATACGCATATTCGAGCGTACGGGCAGCATTCTCGTGGATGCCTACGTTGTAAGGTACATAACCCAGTTTGTTGTAATAGTCATATCCTAAACGTCCGGTAGACGAAACCTCAGGGTGTACAGCATTCGCTCCATGAACGACAGCTTTCCACAATGTTTCGGCATCATAGCCACGAAGGCCTTTGAGATAGGCATCTGCTACTACCGAAGCGGAGTTGTTTCCAACCATGCAGCCACGATGTCCCGGGCTCGCCCATTCAGGCAGGAATCCGCTCTCCTTGTATGTATTTACCAAGCCTTCCTGCATTTTTACATTCATCGACGGATATACCAGATTGAGGAATGGGAAAAGACAACGGAATGTGTCCCAGAATCCTGTATCGGTAAACATATAGCCGGGTAATACCTGTCCGTTGTAAGGGCTGTAGTGTACTACCTCTCCTTTGGCATCAATCTCGTAGAAGCTGCGAGGGAAAAGTACCGAGCGATAAAGGCAAGAATAGAAAGTACGCAGGTTATCTATATTATTATCTTCAACGGTAATTTTACCTAATACTTCATTCCATGTATCTTTGCCTTTCGCTGCCACTTCGTCGAAAGAGGAATTACCCAATTCTTTCAGGTTCAGTTCTGCTTGTTCGTAGCTGATGAAAGAAGAAGCTACGCGTGCATGAACGATTTCACCCTTTTTGGTAGAAAAGCCTATAATAGCTCCTGCATGGTTTGCATCCGCTTCCAGCGCTGTTGTCTTGATGCTGTTATCTGCCACCGCAGCCGTGTATGTAAACGGTTTGTCAAAGACAATTACAAAATAATTCTTGAAGTTATCCGGTACACCACCGTTATTTTTAGTTGTATAGCCTATTATCTTGTTCTCCGATGGAATAACCTTTACATACGAGCCATTATCGAATGCATCGATAACAACCGAAGACGATTCATTATCGGGGAAAGTGAAGCGAAACATAGCCGCACGTTCAGTCGGGGCAATTTCTGTTACCACATCGTGATCGGCCAGATAAACTTTATAGTAGTAAGGCTTAGCGATTTCTGCTTTATGCGAAAACCAGCTCGCCCTTTCGTCCTGATCAAATATTCTTTTTCCTGTTGTAGGCATGATAGCAAACTGGCCGTAATCATTCATCCACGGACTTGGCTGATGCGTTTGCTTGAAGCCTCTTATCTTATCGGAATCATAAGTATATGCCCATCCGTCGCCTATTTTTCCGGTCTGGGGTGTCCAGAAATTCATTCCCCACGGGAGGGCTATCGCCGGATAGGTATTACCTGTAGACAGAGAGTGCTTGCTCTGTGTACCGACAAGAATGCTAACATAATCGACAGGAGTTGTCTCGTCACTTGCTTTAGCTACCGAGAAAAGCAGGGAGAGAATCAATAGAATTGATAATTTTCGCATGATTGATGTAATTTGATTTGGTATTAGTATCTTTTTTTGCGCTTATTATAAACAATACAAATGAATGAGAAAGAGGTTAACAAAAGGGTTAAGAAAGAGGTTAAAAAGAGATTAAAAAAGGAATCCGAAGAAACTTTTTTATTAACCCACAGCATTTTTCCCTATCAAAGGATAAAGAATTTGCAGGTATTCCCCATAAAGCGAAAGAGATTTTACGAAAGGATGTCGGAATAGGATCTCGGATAATCTTCGCCTATCATCACCTTATATTCCGATATGAATCTGGCATAGTAATTCTTCGCCAGATCTTCGCGTCCCGTTTTGGACAAGGAAATAAGTAAGTAGTGCAAAGCATCTTCATTGATAGGGTCTATATTGAAGAAGGCTTCGACCAAGACGATAACCATCGGGTAATTCTCGGTTTCAAATTCTGCTTTGATACGGTTCGACAAGAACGGATCTATTTTCCTGTCGACAATATCCCTGAAGTGGTCGAACATCGGTTCGTCAAAGGTTTGAAGGAATTTGCCGCGGGATATAATCCGTGCGACCTCGTCCCAGTCTTTATTCTCGTTCACCGATGACATTATTTCGTACAAACAAACATAATCGCAATAGCTGCTTCCCTTGAAAAGGAGCTTGAACATACCATTTTCGTGTACAAGGTTTATATCGTCCAGCTCTTTCAATATCTTACGCAAGTGATTAAGTGTCACCCCTCTCAGATTTTTGAGCTTATCCTTTTCGGATGATTTATCAGGCCATAAAAACTCGCTGAATTGCTGCGAAGAAATTCCATTGTCGAACGAATATTGCAAAATCAGGAGGAAAGCCTGCTTCAACTTTGCACTGAACAGGTATGTAATATCTTTATTGTAGCGATCGTATACGGCAAATTCTCCAAATAGATAAACAGCATTGGCACGGGTTGTCGTATCTAACCGAACCGGCTTCCCGCTTTCTTTAACAGGATAACCTTCCTGCACTACGGTTTGTTGCTTCTTCCGCTTGCGTCTGAGGATGAGCAGTCCGAAAAAGGATAATATTGCTGCTACGGCAAGAATTATTCCGATAAGCATCCTGTTATCCTGCCCGTTCGAAGCGGAATAAACGCTCAATTGCTCTAAGGTGACAGGCGGAAATAAGAGCCTGTTAACCCTCGTTGTGGAGGCAATATCGTCATCTTCGAACTCCTGCTGTATATCAAAAAGGGTACTGAATGCCTCATTATAGTAGAGATTGGCATTAGTCGTTATCTTCTCGGAGCGGATAGGCACAGAGTCGCCAACAACCTGATGTGCTCCGTCTTTTATCGAAAAGCGGTACAAACGCAGTTCCGAATTAGAAAAATGTTCGGGATAGCAAAGCGTATAGAACGTAGAATCGTCCGCCACAACCAAATTACGGACAGGCACTACGTTTTCGTCCCGCCACGGTATTTCCCATAGCTTTGTTATATGATTAACCCGCAAATCGATTTTGTAAAGGTCGTAAAAGTAGCGGCGTCCTACTGTATGATCTCCCGAGTTATTCCCCATTCCACCGAAAACGTACAGACAATCGGCATAGCGGTCATAACCCATAGACGTGAAATAACGGGGGCTGATAGTATCGCCGGTCAGTTCCAGCGTTTCCCATTTATCCCGATCCAGATTATAGCTGAAGAAATACTTATTATACATCAGATTCCCAAACCCGCCGAAGATTATATAGCGACGGTTTTCAGCGTCGAAATAGTTGCCATGATGATGCAACTGGGTAGGAAGTATTTCCGAACTTTGCTTCGTCCACTCCAATGTCTCGAGGTCAAGGTATGCCATCGAAACATTTCCGGCGAGCAAATCGAAAACTTCATATACATACAGCCGCTTTCGGGCAGAATCAATAAAGTTCGTCCCCAACCGCAACGTCATCGGGCAATCATTGGCATATTGCATTGTGTGGGATGTGCCTGTGCGCACATTATGAAAGACAATAGAGTCTGTATTGAAATAATATATTTCCTGCGTTTCCGGGTTAAAATTGGTTCCCGATACCGTTCTCGAAGAGTAAGAATCCACCATTTTCCAATGGTATGCATCGTTTATTATCCATTCGGGGTTGGTTACATTCCCTATCACTTCTTTCTTGTCATTATGTACCGATTCGCCGGAACTCTCATCTAAAGGGAAATGATAGCGCTGTTTGTTGTCGCTTATGACTAAGTTTCTCATGATAAAAGGCGGTATGTCGATAACATAATCGCTGCGCCCGAAAAGAATCTGCGGTTTCCACTTATCTTTCAACTTGAGATCGCCGGTGTAGTAACGGTCATCATTGATTTGCAGCATCAGGGAGTCTTTTTTCAGGTCGAAAGAGAGGTAGACCTTAATCCACTGCTGTTCTTGTATTTTCTGCGGATCGGGCAAAGCATCTATTTTTACATCATACCCTTCGTGGCTGAATTTGAAGCGGATAGAGCTTCCCTGATCATTTATCAGAAGATTGTATATATACTTATCTTCTTCGTTTTTTATTCTGAAGATATACCCCACAGTGGAAGGGACAGGCATCGCCATCTCGAAAGAAATGTCCAGTTTATCAGAAAAAACAGGATGCTTGGTTTCGAATACCGAATAGGAAGTGCGCTCATCAATCAGGTGGTCATTCCCTTTTATCCTGAGTCCCTGCGAATAAAGCAACGGCGATACGGAACAAAAAAGAATGGTAAACATCAAATATCGAAGCATAACTGGCATCTTGCAAATCATTATTTATCAGTATAACGTTCCCGGGTTAAACCGAACAATATGTATTTTCCCCATGGTGCAATACAAAAATAGTAAATAATGTGAATCAGCGGTTATTATTTGGGCGCAAGTTTATCAATGGTTAGTTACAGGTTGCAAGTAAAAGCGTTTACGTGAAACAGGTATACAGTTCCATTCTCTTGTCATCCTGGGCGGATGCAAGGGCTCTCTTGCTGATAGCGTGACAAGAAGCCTCGGATAAACCTCAGCATGACAAAAAAATGACAAGACAAAAAAACACTGTATCGCGTCAAATCTGTCAAGAGTGTCAAGTTTTAACTAAATTTCAATTGATTATCAAAAAAGTAAGGTTTTTGACAGAACTTGACAGCCATATCAGGCCTGTAAAGAAATGCTTTGCGACTTTAGTGGTTAAATAGTGAAAATAACCCGGTAAAAACAAAGAAAACATGTACCATAACGATACATGCTTTCTTCTTAGTAAGGATTCTCGGGAAGTAATTATTTATCTAATTTCTCTTCAAGCATTTTGATGTAATAACCACCAACAACCGAACGCGCCTGGAATCCGCGCTGAGTTGGCGTTTCCGTCCATACCCAGTCCGACATCGGCACACGATCCGTCGTTTCGTTCATAAAGTTGTATACCGGCGCAATAAAGGTCTGGAATGTAGCCTGATCGTCAGCCAAAGTAGCTGTCCACATAATCCAGTCGGTTTTGGTATATGTTTCGCGGTTATCCAACGGCAAACCGTATTTGTTCTGCTTAGTGAGGTAGTAAGCTATTTCTTTTTGCGCCACTTCTTTCGGGAAGATATTTGTTTTCAATAGCTTATCCCATACCAGATTATACTTCTGGCTCCAAGTGCCCGGCTTGTCGAATGTCAGGCGATAGTGATCGCCATCGTCAGCCATTTTCATCCACTCCTGAGCCATCTCTCTGGCTTTGGCAGTGTATTTCTCGGCAACATCCTTTTTGCCCAGCATATCAGCCAGATAACCATAAGAAGCAACCCCCATAATGGCTTTCACCGAAAGGTTGACATTGTGCGCAAAGTGTCCGGCAAAGTCGTCGGTACACAATTGGTTATCAGGATCGAGGCCGTGCTCTGCCAGATAGTCAGTCCATGTCGTCAATACATCCCAGTGCTTTTCGGCATACTTGGCATTCCCTTCCACTGCAGCAATAGCAGCCGTCAGCACGAGCATATTACCGGCTTCCTCCACCGGCATATCGCCACCATAAGTCTGACCGTTAGCCAATGGGTAAGTACCTACATCATGCGATGGGAAAGGTTTAGTCCACTTTCCGCTTTCGCTGTAATAGAAGATATGATTGAGCAGTCCTTTTGCCAGTTCGGGGTTATAGTAGAGGAACAATGGCGCCGACGGGTAAGTAACATCCACCGTACCGATAGAACCATTGCTGAAGTTCTCTTTCGACAAGAAGAGTATATCTCCGTTCGGAGCTTGTACTATCTTATGTGCCGAAATAGACTGGCGGTAAGCCAAGGCACACAACTCGGCATATTCTTTACCTCCGGCAGCAGTTGCTGTTTCCATCAGGCCTTTGTCGAAAGCATAGCATTTATTCATCAGGTCTTTGTACTCATCATCTGCTTTGCGGAACTGGTTCATAATGTTGTCATTCCCATCTGCATTCCAATATGGACGCAGATTTTCGCCAAAGTACTGAATAGAATAGATGTCGTCGTATCCTATCATCAACTTACCGCTGACAGTCGCATTCACCTTGCCTACCGTAGTAGTAATAGCCAGTTTGTCCGTTGCGCTTTCACGCTTCTCAGCCGACGCCTCTTTCAAACCGTTGACAAAGGCATTCCTCAGCACTTCGCTGTCGCCTACATTGCAGATAGAGTTCGATTTATCGGCAGCCATATAGAAATAGCCCCAGTCGATGCGTACATTGTCACCGAACTTAACAAGGATATTCTGCTCTGTGCTACCCGTTTTCACGAACACAAGGTTTCCATCCTCGAAGCCTTCGCTTTGAGCCATTTGCAAATCCTTGTCCAAAGCCCATGCCGGAGCAGCTTCGAAGTAAAGTTCCACTTCGTGCTCTTTGCCGTCGTTCGATGATACGTCATAAGAAAGGTAATTGATAGGACGCGAAGTCAACTTCAAATCATCCATCAACAATGGCGCAGTAAATGTCAGGTTCAGATTAACGTTTCCACACTCAAACACGTAGTGTGTCTGCGTCGCCTGTACATCTACCGACTTCTGCACAGCCGTTTGTTTCAGGATTTGCTTGTTCTCCTTGTCTCTTACCAGACCGAAGTCTAACAATCCGTTAGCGCCTCTGTTGTGGCAATATCCGGCTATGATATTCTTTCCTTGCTTCAAGGAAGCGATAACTTCATCCGAAAGCGGAACCAATACGTTCTTCTTGCAAGAATTGCCGGTATTCACCACCTCGATGCCGTTGATGTAGATAATAGCATCGTCGTCGTGCGAATACTCGAGATATACTTTTTTGCCTGTCAGGTCTTCATTGATGTCGATGATACGTCTCACCCAGATAAACTCCTGCTCCCAATGCGTTTTGGAAGTAGGCTCGTTGTGAGTTGTACCGAATGCTGCCGGAGCTTCTTTCCATGCCGCATCGTTGAAGTTCATCTTCATCCAGTCGCCTGACGGTTTAGATGTTGTGTATTTGCCTTTCCAGTTGCCTTGCTCCGAAGTCGGCGCAACCGTTACCAAAGGAATATCCTCCGTCCCCATAAAGCGGAAAACTTCTCCGTCTACTTTAACAGCACCAATCAATGGGAATTTTTTACCTGTCCAGTGTCTTACCGAACCATCGTACAGGTTATCAGTAAACGACCATCCGCTGGTATACGGATCAATTGTAATTAAAGGGTAAGCTGGTGGACGAAGATCGCTCTTTACCACACTTTTAGAAACATCTGCCTCGTCGCAACTGCAAAAAGCAATGCAAGCCAATAGCAGAATCATCAAATTCTTTTGCATAAGATTTTTTTTGGGTTATTACTAAATTTATCTCAAACTTTCATGACCCAACATAAACATTCGCTGCAAATATAGTGAAAAAATAATGTCCTGCAAATCGCCGGACGCAATCTGCACCTTTAAAGTACCCAAAGATCTTAAAAATATGCAATAAAAACATCAACAATTATCAATGAAACGGAAGAAATCGAAACAGCTTCTTTTTATTGTTAAAATATAATTGTATATGGACTTTTTTTACTTCCTTTGCAGCATCAATAAAGAATGGATATTCTTCATGTTACTTACCTATACCATCAAAAACAAACACAGAATTTATTGTTTATTAAATTTATATACATTATAAGTACATGGAAGCATATAAAGATTTCAAAGGTACAAAGTGGCAGGAAAAAATTGACGTCAATAACTTTATTCTCGAGAATTACACGGAATATACAGGTTCTGACGAATTCTTAGCCGGTCCTACCGAAGCAACAAAGCAATTATGGGCTCAACTGAGCGAAATGTTTAAAGAAGAAAAGGCTAAAGGTGTTTACGATGCCGAAACTTCTCTCCCTTCTCAGATAGATGCTTACGGAGCAGGCTATATCGACAAAAACCTCGAAAAAATAGTCGGCGTACAAACCGACAAACCGCTGAAAAGAGCTATCTTCCCGAATGGTGGACTTCGTATGGTGAAGCAAAGCCTTGCCGAATACGGCTACGAAATAGATCCGCGGACAGAGGAAATCTTTACTAAATATCGCCGTACACACAACGAAGGCGTATTCGCGGCCTACACCGACAGTATCCGTCGTGCCCGTAGCAGCGGCCTTTTGACAGGTCTGCCTGATGCTTACGGACGTGGGCGTATTATCGGCGACTATCGCCGCGTTGCCTTGTATGGAGTTGACCGCCTGATAGAAGAACGCCAGAAAAGATTTCAAGAGTGCGACCCTATCGTGATGACAGACGAACTAATCCGCCTGCGCGAAGAGTTAAGCATGCAGATAGAAGCATTGAAAGCATTGAAGCATATGGCTGCCGCTTATGGATTCGATATATCTAAGCCTGCAACATCTGCACAAGAGGCTATTCAATGGACATATTTCGCCTATCTGGGAGCTATCAAAGACCAAAACGGTGCGGCAATGAGCTTGGGACGTGTGACAACATTCCTCGACATCTATATCGAACGCGATCTGAAAAACGGTATCATCACCGAAGAGCAGGCACAAGAGTTTATCGACCACTTCGTGATGAAGCTGCGCATCGTCCGCTTCCTTCGCACACCGGAGTACGACCAGTTATTCTCGGGCGATCCTGTATGGGTGACCGAATCGTTGGGTGGTATGACCAATCAGGGCAAATCGATGGTTTCAAAGAACAGCTACCGCATGTTGCACACCCTATACAACTTAGGGCCTGCACCCGAACCGAACCTGACTGTTCTATGGAGCGACCGTTTGCCGGAAAACTGGAAGAAATATTGCGCTAAAGTATCGATAGATACCTCATCGCTACAATACGAGAACGACGATTTGATGCGTCCTCAATTGGGCGACGACTACGGTATTGCCTGCTGCGTATCGCCTATGCGTATCGGTCAGCAGATGCAATTCTTCGGCGCAAGGGCAAACCTACCGAAAGCATTGCTTTATACCATTAATGGTGGTAAAGACGAAAAATCGAAACTTCAGGTATTACCTAAACACTGGGTAGAAAAAGTTTCGGGCGAATATTTAGACTTCGACGAGGTATGGGAAAAATTTGACCGCACACTCGACTGGGTAGCCGAAACATACGTGAAAGCATTGAATATCATTCACTATATGCACGACAAATACTCGTACGAAGCATTAGAAATGGCTTTGCACGATGTAGACATCGTCCGCACACAGGCATTCGGTGTATCGGGTCTGTCTATTATTGCCGACTCGTTTGCCGCCATCAAATACGGAAAAGTGCGCGTAGTGAGAGACGAAGACGGCGACGCAATAGACTACATCGTCGAAAAAGACTATATTCCGTTCGGAAACAACGACGACAACACCGACAAGTTTGCGGTTCAAATCGTTGAGAAGTTTATGAACAAAATCCGTAAGCGTAAGATGTACAAAAATGCCATCCCTACGCAATCGGTACTCACTATTACGTCTAACGTGGTTTATGGTAAAAAGACCGGAAATACACCTGACGGACGCCGCGGAGGAACACCTTTCGCACCGGGAGCCAACCCGATGCACGGACGCGACACACGCGGTGCGGTAGCATCCTTGTCTTCGGTTGCCAAACTTCCGTTCGAACATGCCAACGACGGTATATCATATACATTCGCTATCACCCCGAATACATTGGGTAAAGACGACAGCGAAAAGATAGCCAACCTTGCCGGATTGATGGACGGATATTTCAACCAGACAGGCCACCATTTGAACGTGAATGTGTTCAACCGCGACTTGTTGATAGATGCAATGGAGAATCCTGAGAACTATCCGCAGTTGACAATCCGCGTTTCGGGATATGCCGTAAACTTCATTAAACTGACGAAAGAACAACAGTTGGACGTTATCAACAGAACGATAACAACAACCATTTAACCAGATAATTCAATTTGTAGGAATAATCTAAAGTAGAATTGTTTATATTTGCTGATTGTCAATCTTTTTTTTGAATAACTATGAAGCATATAAACAAATTCTCTTTAGCAATTATTCCTACAAGTTTGTTGTGTAGTTGCAACGCTACACAAGATAATCCAACGGATGCACAGCCGAATATCGTCTACATCATGACGGACGATCACTCGTTCCAGACGATAAGTGCATACGGGCATCCGATATCCAAACTGGCGCCTACGCCCAACATCGACCGTCTGGCAAACGAAGGGATGTTATTCGAGCAAGCTTTTGTCGAAAACTCATTATCCACACCCAGCCGTGCGTGCCTGATGACAGGCTTGTACAGCCACCAGAACGGACAACGGCGCTTAGGGGCAGGGATAGATTCGACCAAAACATTTTTCTCCGAATTGCTGCAACAACATAATTATCAGACGGCAGTCGTAGGGAAATGGCATATGCAATGCGAACCGAAAGGATTCGACTATTATTCGGTGGTATACGATCAGGGCGATTATTACAATCCGGCCTTCAAAACAAAAGAGACTAAGGGACAATATGTTCAGGAGGAAGGTTATGCAACTAACCTGATTACGACCAAATCGATAGAGTTCATTGAAAACAGGGATAAAGACAAGCCTTTCTGCTTGTTAGTACATCATAAAGCGCCACATCGCAACTGGATGCCGGAAGAAAAATATCTCGACCTATACGAAGATGTTGAGTTTCCGAAGCCATCCACTTTCTACGACGATTATGCTACGCGCTGCTCGCCGGCACATACGCAGGATATGACTGTGGATAAGACAATGACGCTTATCTACGACCTCAAAGTACACGAATTGACAAGCACGCCACCATACGATAAGGAATGGAACTGGAAGACGTTGATAAAAGACCTCGACCGGATGACGCCTCAACAACGCGAAAATTGGGAAGCGGCATATCACGCCAAAAACATGGAATTGGTAAACAATATCAAGAACATGTCTCACGAAGAACTTGTAGACTGGAAATTCCAACGCTACATGAAAGACTATCTGCGGTGTATCAAATCCATAGACGACGAAATAGGACGTCTTATAGCCTGTCTGGAAGAGCAGGGATTACTGGACAATACCATCATCGTATACACTTCCGATCAGGGCTTTTATATGGGCGAACATGGCTGGTTCGATAAACGCTTTATGTACGAAGAATCGTTCCGTACGCCGCTGGTTATGCGCTATCCGAAAGCGATAAAAGCAGGGACGAGAACCAATGCTTTGGTGCAGAATATCGACTATGCTCCTACTTTCCTTTCATTGGCGGGAGTAGAGAAGCCCGAAGCGATGAGCGGAACTTCGCTCGAACCATTATTCGACGGGGAAAAGCCACAGGATTGGAGAACGGACTTGTACTATCATTACTACGATTATCCAGCTATCCATCAGGTGAACAGGCACGATGGCGTTAGGACGGAAAGATATAAGTTGATTCATTTCTACGACAAGGATAAAGCGGGAGAATATAAGTTGAACTGCAACGAGTTATATGACCTGCAAAGCGATCCGAACGAGTTGAACAATTTATATGGCAAAGCGGGATATGAAGAGATAACGGCAGACTTGCAGAAAAGGCTCGATAATTATCGCCAGAAACTGAAAGTTGACGAATATTAAACAGTTACGAGTTTGCCTCGCCTTCGCTTCGGCGAATGTTATTTCTTCGCCCTGCGGGCAGTTACGAGTTACTAAAGTAATACCAATATAATTTGGAGAGAACACGTTTCTCTCCTTTTAATATATGAAAGGACTGATACACTCATTCGAATCGTTCGGCACCAAAGACGGGCCGGGAATACGCTTTGTATTTTTTATGCAAGGCTGTCCGCTGCGTTGCCTCTACTGCCACAATCCCGATACGTGGGGGATGAACGATTATGTATATGAACTCACTCCCGAAGAGGCTTTCAGGGAGGTAGAGAAGGTAAAAGGCTTTGTCAAAGGGGGCGTGACCGTATCGGGAGGCGAACCGCTCTTACAGGCCGATTTCGTGTTGGAATTGTTCAAACTATGCCAACAAGCGGGAATGCATACGGCATTGGATACCTCCGGCTTTATCCTGAATGATAAGGTGAAACAGGTATTGGAATACACCGATTTGGTTTTGCTGGACATCAAGCATATCAACCCCAATAAATACAAAACACTGACGAGCAAACCCCTCGAACCGACTTTGCGTTTTTTCGACTACCTGCGGGATATAAATAAGCCCGTTTGGCTGCGCTACGTCTTAGTTCCGGGCTATTCGGACGATGAGAAAGATTTGCACGATTGGGCGAAGCATGTTTCGCAATATCCGAATGTAGCGCGTGTCGACATCCTGCCCTTCCATCAGATGGGCATCCATAAATGGCAAAAGATAGGAGCGGATTATAAGTTGGAAAACGTAGAACCACCCACACAGGAAGAAATAGAGAAAACAGAAAACATATTTAAAGAATACGGATTGAAATTTTAGTATGACAAACTACAGAGACCCTCGCGAAACAACCGAGCTATTTGCCCATTCGGGCATCTACAAAAGTAAACTACCCATTCATAAATTCTGCATCATTGCTATCCTCGGCGGGGCATTTATCGCTCTCGGCGGGTTGTTATCGGTCATGGTTGCCGGCGGGATTCCGGGCATAGGAGCCGAAAATCCGGGCATCGTAAAATTCCTTGCCGGAGCGCTCTTTCCTGTCGGGCTGATTATGGTTTCTGTTACAGGGGCTGACCTGTTCACCAGCGATTGTACCGCATTTACAATCCCTTTGCTGCAAAAGAAGATAAAAACAGGCGGCTACGTCAAACTATTAATCCTCTCCTTTGTTTTCAACTTTGTAGGAGCGCAATTCATTGCTTACCTGCTCTCTGCCAATCTGGGTTTCTTCGACATCAATCCATGGCAGGATTACCTCCATCATTACGCCGAGGCTAAAGTCAATCAGGACTTCCTGAAAGTATTCGTCAAAGGTATCGGCGCCAACTGGCTCGTATGCTTAGGCATGTTTATGGGCTACGCCTCGAAAGATATGGTAGGCAAATTCGTCGGCATCTGGATACCCGTGATGATATTCGTCACCCTCGGCTACGAACACTCCATAGCCAATATGTTCTTTATTCCGGCGGCTATCTATTCGGGTGCTGATATTCTATGGAGCGATTTTCTGATACAAAACCTGCTCCCCGCAACGTTGGGCAATCTGGCAGGCGGAGCTATTTTTGTAGGATGTGTCTATTGGTATCTTCATTTGAAAGAATAAAAACAGTTACAAGTTACAAGAATTACTATATTTATGATTAATAATATACTGAGGCAATGAAAAAGAAACAAAACCCCGAAACAATCTGTGTGCAAGGCGGCTGGCAACCTAAGAAAGGCGAGCCACGCGTGCTGCCGATATATCAAAGTACAACCTTCAAATATGAGACGAGCGAACAAATGGCCAAACTCTTCGACCTGGAAGAATCGGGCTATTTCTATACCCGCTTGCAGAACCCCACAAACGACGCCGTAGCTGCTAAGATAGCCGCTTTGGAAGGCGGCGTGGGAGCTATGCTGACCTCATCGGGGCAGGCGGCCACGTTCTATGCCATATTCAATATAGCCGGTGCAGGCGACCATATTGTAAGCGCTTCGGCCATTTATGGCGGAACATTCAACCTGTTTGCCGTCACGATGAAGAAACTCGGCATCGAGTTCACGTTCATCAATCAGGATGCATCGGAAGAGGAAATACGCAAAGCCTTCCGTCCAAATACGAAAGCCCTCTTTGCAGAAAGCATCTCCAATCCGGCGCTGAATGTACTGGACATTGAAAAATTCGCCCGTATCGCTCATAGCGAAGGTGTGCCGCTTATTGTAGACAATACCTTCCCTACCCCAATCAACTGCCACCCATTCGAGTGGGGTGCCGATATTATTATCCATTCCACGACTAAGTATATGGACGGTCATGCCGTAAGTCTCGGCGGAGCTATCGTCGACGGAGGAAAATTCGACTGGGATGCTCATGCCGATAAATTCCCGGGATTGACGCAGCCGGACGATTCATATCACGGGCTGACTTATACCAAAGCGTTCGGACAAAGTGCATTCCTAACGAAAGCGGTTGTTCAGTTGATGCGCGACTTAGGTTCGGCACAATCGCCACAAAACGCCTTCTTACTCAACATAGGACTGGAAACATTGCACCTGCGTATGCCCCGTCATTGCGAGAATGCGCAAAAGGTAGCCGAATACCTGCAAAGCCGTCCCGAAATCGCTTGGGTGAATTATCCGGGATTGAAGGGCAACAAATATTACGATTTAGCGCAAAAATATATGCCTCACGGTACTTGTGGCGTTATGACCTTCGGACTGAAAGGAGGGCGCAACCAGTCTGTCAAATTTATGGACAGCCTCGATTTCATTTCCATCGTTACGCACGTGGCCGACGCCCGCACCTGTGTGCTGCATCCGGCAAGCCATACGCACCGCCAATTAAGCGACGAGCAATTGATTGCCGCAGGTGTCGCTCCCGACCTGATACGCCTATCGGTGGGTATCGAGAATGCCGGTGACATCATTGCCGATATAGAGCAGGCATTGGCTAAAATGAAGTAATCATTCATTAGGAATATTATCCTAAGGGACGGGCCAAGGTTCGTCCCTCTTTATTGTTATATTGCAGAAAAGAATTGCTACATTTGTATCTGTTATGACCGATTTCTCCGACATATCGAAACAATTGATTCCCAATGCGAAATGTTTGTCCATAGACAAGCCTCAGTTGGAATATGCACTCGACGTGCTTATCAATAATGTCCTGTTTCCGATTTGTTCGACCGAAACGCCGGTAGAGAAAGCTTTGAACTTTTTCTATACAACGATGGTTGAAAATATATCGGCTTTGATAGAGAAGAAGCAAGCGCATAAAGTCATGGACGACTTTATGAGCAAGCTCCCGCAAATACAACGGCAACTCCACAAGGAAGCCGAGGTATTCAGCCGGAACGACCCTGCAGCCAACTCGGTGGAAGAAGTCATTATCACCTATCCGGGATTTTTCGCCCTGACAGTGTATCGCATAGCGCATGAGTTTTACAACATAAATGTGCCTATTATCCCGCGTCTTTTCTCGGAATATGCGCACTCCAAGGTCGGTATAGACATCAATCCGGGCGCACAGATAGGCGATTCGTTCTACATCGACCACGGTACGGGCATCGTCATAGGTGAATCGACCATTATAGGAAACAATGTGACAATATATCAGGGGGTTACCATAGGAGCTTTGTTCGTCACAAAGGAACTTAGTAATACCAAGCGCCACCCGACAATAGAGGACAACGTCGTCATCTATGCCGGGGCGACCATTCTGGGCGGAAATACGGTCATCGGGCACGATTCCATTATCGGCGGTAACGCCTGGATTACACGGAGCGTAGTGCCTTATTCGCTCGTCCAGCAGAAATCCGAAGTTCGCATAAGGAGTATGTTAGACAATAACGACCCGATTGAATTTTATATTTAGTTACAAGTTTGCCTCGCCTTCGCTTCGGCGAATTGGAAAATCGGCGGAGCCAATGTTATTTCTTCGTCCTACGGACAGTTACAAGTTGACAAGTAAAATCATATAATATGAATATCCTATTTTCTATCGATTACGAAACGCAGTGGGGCGAAGAACTATATATCTGTGGTTCGGTAGCTGCATTGGGCAATAACAACGAAAGAGAAGCCGTCCGCATGGAATACGCTTCGCTTTCCCGTTGGCAGGTAACGATAGAAATACCCGACAATATAGCCGACATTACCTACTATTACCTCGTAAAAAAGGAGAACAGAACCTTTCGCAAAGAGGGGGCGCTCAAACATACCCTACACCTACAAAAAGGCTGTACTTTTCAGGTGAACGATAGCTGGTTCGATACTCCCGAACAGAAGTATCTCTATTCCTCCGCTTTCACCAGTGGCTTTTACGGCCACGCTTCGCAAGCGACGGACGCTTACCCGCCGCAAGCTGTTTTACTGAAAGTCAGATGTCCGTATGTAGCACGGGGACAAAAGCTGATTATATCCGGCAGCTCCGATTATTTAGGCAATTGGGACGAATCCAAGGCACTATCCTTGTCCTACAACACCGAAGGCGAATGGCAGATAGCATTGGATGCCAACTGCATACAGCACGAGACTGCCTACAAATTCGCGATATACGATACCAACGAGCAAAAAACAACTTATTGGTGGGAAGGGGAAGCGTTGATATTACATCCTTTTCGCTCTCCCAATAATACGATAACAGTCAATACATTCCTGTTCCATCATCCCGCCATTTATCCCAAAACTTCGGGTGTAGCTATTCCGGTATTCTCGCTGCGGACACACGACAGCTTCGGCATAGGCGACTTCTTGGATTTGAAGAAGTTAGTGGACTGGGCAGTCGCCACAGGGATGAAAGTGATACAGCTATTGCCCATCAATGATACTACCGTAACGCATAGCTGGACAGACTCCTACCCTTACAGCGCTATATCCATCTATGCGCTGCATCCGATATATTTCGGTATAAAGGATTACCCGCTGCATAATAAAGAATCTTATGCCCGCTACGAATCGTGGGCTTCCGAGCTGAACAAGCAAAAGGTGGTCGATTACGAAGCAGCTTTGCGACTGAAACAAAGCTATTTGAAAGAGCTTTTTGTAGAGAGAGGCGATGCCATCTTACAAAGCGAGGAATATCAGACATTCTTTCGGGAGAATGAAAACTGGTTATTTCCTTATGCCTGTTTCTGTTATCTGCGCGACTTTTTCCATACGGCCGAATACTGGCAATGGAACGAATATGCCGGGTATGACCGGGATAAACTAAGCGCCCTGATTTCGTATGACAATGAGGCAACAAAAGCCATCCAGTTTATATACTTCACCCAATATTTGCTTGATAAACAGCTGAAAGGGGTGAAAGAATACGCTCACCGGAATGGCGTCATCCTGAAAGGTGATATTCCTATCGGGGTGAATAAAACAAGCGTCGATACGTGGGTAGAGCCACAACTTTTTCATCTCGATGCGCAGGCCGGTGCTCCGCCGGATGCCTTTTCTACAAACGGGCAGAATTGGGGATTCCCGACCTATAACTGGGAGGAAAAAGCAAAGGACGAATACAGCTGGTGGTCGAAACGCTTTCAGAAGATGGCGGACTTTTTCGACGCCTACCGCATCGACCATATTCTGGGATTCTTCCGCATCTGGGAGATTCCTGTCACTTCCGTACAAGGATTGTTAGGCTACTTCAATCCGGCACTGCCCTATTCCGCCGAAGAAATAGGAAGTTTCGGCTTCCCGTTCGAAGCGGAGCGAATGACAACTGCTTATGTAGACGGGAAATACCTGCATGAATTGTTCGGCGATTATACCGACGAGGCCCTTGCAACATATCTGCATCCTAACGGAAACGGGCTATTCTCATTAAAAGAGTTTTGTAATACCCAGTCCAAAATACAGCAAATCTTTCAGGAGCGCACAAATGATAAAAGTAATCAGCTAAGAGATGCCTTATACCATTTTTGCAACGATGTATTATTCATCCGCGACAAGGGTGCGCCAGACCTGTTCCATCCACGTATTGCAGGACAGGAGACTTTTTTGTTCCGCGATTTGGACGATGCTGCTCAAAAAGCCTTTACGCAGTTGCACGATGAGTTTTTCTTTCGCCGGCATACCCAATTCTGGGCAGATAGCGCCATGAAGAAATTGCCTAAGCTTATCGATGCAACTCAAATGCTTGTCTGCGGCGAAGATTTGGGGATGATACCCGATTGCGTTCCCGCGGTAATGAAGGACTTGCAAATACTCTCGTTAGAAATCGAGCGGATGCCTAAAGAAACGAACCTTACGTTTGCCAAATTGTGGGAATTGCCTTACTTGAGCGTATGCACCACTTCCACACACGATATGTCGCCTATACGCCTTTGGTGGCGCGAAGATAAAGAACTGATACAACGTTACTACAACGAGGTGTTGTGGAAAGAAGGCAAAGCCCCCAAAGATTGTACTACCGGTATTTGCCACCAGATATTACTCAACCACCTGAATTCGCCGTCGATGCTGACCATTATCCCTTTGCAGGACTGGCTCTCGATGAGCGAACAATACAGAAATCCCAATCCGGAGGAAGAAAGAATCAATATACCTGCCAACCCGAAACACTACTGGCGCTATCGTATGCACCTGAACATAGAGGATCTGACGGCTGCAAGCGAACTGAATAACAGCATCAGAGAGATGCTCTCGGGAAGTAACAGAGCAAGCCTGTAAGTCCCCACTACCTTACTTTTTACAATTCTTTCAATTTCTTTACCTTGCTTAAAACAAAAAGCGAAGGTCAAATGTTAATTTCATATAGTTAAACATTAGAATTTTAATAATATGGGCAAATCCAACATACCTTTCATATTATTCATCATCATTGCAGCAATAGCCGGATTCAATGCATGTAAAGAAACTACCGCTCCGCTTCCCGTGGTGGAGGTAGAACCTGCCATAACCCAGAATATCGAGATCTACTCTTCCTACGTAGGGCTGATAAAGGCTTCGCGCAGTGTGGAAATACACGCACGTGTAGAAGGTTACCTCGAACGGAGAACATTCGACGAAGGAAAGCTTATACATGAAGGTGAGGTACTTTTCTACATCAACGACAAACAATATAAGGCAAAAGCCGAAAGAGCCAAAGCGCTCTTGAAAAGAAACGAGGCGCAGGAAGCCAAAGCAAAACGCGATCTGGAGCGTATCGAGCCACTCTATAAGCTCAATGCCGCCAGCCAGCTCGACTTGGACAATGCTACCGCGGCTTATAATATCGCACAGGCCGATGTAGCGATGAGTAAAGCCGACTTGGATCAGGCAATGCTGGAATTGAGCTATACCATTGTCCGTTCGCCGCTCACAGGCTATATCAGCGAGGCATATGTGGATATAGGCTCGCTGGTGGGCAATTCCAATGCCTCGTTATTGGCAAATGTCGTGAAGCGCGACACCGTCTTGGTCGACTTCAAACTGACAGCATTGGACTATCTGCGCAGCCAGCGCCGGAACGTCCATCTGGGCGAACAGGACTCTACACGTTCGTGGCAGCCGAGTATAGAAATTACCCTTGCCGATAATACACCATACAGCGAAAGAGGGATAGTAGACTTTGCCTCGCCGCAGGTAGATCCCGAAACGGGCACATTCGGCGTGCGTGCCGAGTTGCCTAACCCGAATCAGGTATTGTTACCCGGACAATTTACACGGGTAAAGCTATTGATTGATGTTGTAGAAAACGCGACAGTCGTTCCACGCAAAGCCTTGATTATAGATAAAGGGGGAGCCTATATTTTTGTTATACGCCCCGATAGTATAGCCGAAAAACGTTTTATCGAAATCGGAAACGAACAGAATAACATGGTTGTCGTCACCAGAGGTTTATCTCCGAAGGAGCATATTGTGACCGAAGGTTATCAGAAACTGACGCAAGGGCAGAAAGTAATCCCTCGTACACACGACGAGGAACAAAAGATATTGGAGCAAAGAGCCAAAGAATTAGAAAACAAGGAGGAAGTGAAATGAAAGGCGGATTTTTTATAGACCGTCCCGTTCTGTCGACAGTCATTTCCATATTGATTGTCATCATAGGGATTATCGGGCTGATATTGCTCCCAATCGAGCAGTATCCGCAGATTACGCCGCCTATTGTCCGAATCAGCACCTCCTATCCCGGAGCGAATGCGACAACCGTTTCCGAAGCGGTAGCAACGCCTATCGAACAGGAACTGAACGGAACGCCGGGCATGATCTATATGGAATCGAGCAGTTCCAACTCGGGAGGATTAGGTATAACCGTTACCTTCGACGTAGGAACAGATCCCGATTTGGCTGCCGTAGAAATACAAAACAGGGTAAAATTAGCCGAGAACCGTTTACCCGCCGAGGTTTTGCAAAACGGTATAAGCGTAGAAAAACAAGCTCCCAATCAGCTAATGACCGTAGCATTGGTATCTTCCGACCCCAAATACGACGAAATATATTTGAGTAACTACGCCACTATCAACGTGATAGACGTACTGAAACGTATCCCGGGCGTGGGGCGTATATCCAATGTCGGAAGCCGCTACTATGGCATGCAGATTTGGGTCTATCCTGATAAATTAGCCAGTTTCGGGCTGACTGTCGCCGACCTGCAAAAAGCCCTTAAAGACCAGAACCGCGAATCGGCAGCAGGCGAACTGGGCAAGCAACCGGTAGGCAATGTGGATGTGGCTATTTCCATCACGGCGAGAGGAAGGCTTTCCTCTGCCGAGGAGTTCGAAGAGATTGTCGTAAAGGCCAACCCCGACGGCTCGTTTATCCGCATACGCGATATTGCCCGTGTTTCGCTCGAAGCTTCATCCTACACTACCGAAAGTGGTTTAAACGGCGGGAATGCCGCCATATTGAGCATCTACACCCTGCCGGGTGCTAACTCGATGGAGGTAGCCGAACAGATAAAAAAGGAAATGCAGGTAATCGAACAGGATTTCCCCGAAGGCATGACGTATCTCATCCCCTTCGATATGACCGAGTATATCGGCGAATCCATTCACGAGGTATATAAAACGTTATTCGAAGCCTTGTTTCTGGTTATCGTCGTAGTATTCCTGTCGTTGCAAAACTGGCGGGCAGCCGTCATACCGATTATAGCCGTTCCTATCTCGCTGATTGGAACATTCGGCTTTATGCTTATTATGGGTTTCTCGCTCAATATGCTGACCTTGTTGGGACTGATTCTGGCAATCGGTATCGTCGTGGACGATGCCATCGTAGTAGTGGAAAACGTCGAGCGCATTATGGAGCAAAGAGGATTGAACGCCCGCGAAGCAACACACCTCGCCATGAAAGAACTGACAGGCGCACTGATTGCCACATCGATGGTGTTGGCAGCCGTATTCGTCCCCGTAAGCTTTCTGGACGGGATTACGGGTTCTCTCTATCGTCAGTTCTCGGTCACGATAGTCGTTTCCGTACTCATCTCCTGCGTGGTCGCACTCACGCTCAGCCCCGCTATGTGCGCCATTTTACTGCGCCCATCCAACCATAAAAGAAAGAAATTAGTCTTCCGCAAAATCAATGCATGGCTATATAAAGGAAACGGAAAATACAGCAAGATACTGACCAAGGTGATGAATAATCCACACCGTACATTGGCTGCATTCGGGATGATATTAATCCTGATTTTTGTCCTCAACAAGATAACCCCTTCCAGCTTTATCCCGCAGGAAGACCAAGGATATTTCACTGTCGAGCTGGAAATGCCCGAAGGTACTACCCTCGAAAGAACACGCGTCATAACAGATAGGGCGCTTGCCTATCTCGACCATCACGAGGCGGTAGAATATGTACAGAACGTGACCGGTTCGAGCCCACGCGTAGGAAGCAATCAAGGACGTACAACCCTCACCGTTATCCTGAAAGCATGGAAAGAACGGGATATGGGCGTAGAAGAAGTGATGGAGGATGTAAGGAACGAGTTTGCCGATTATCCCGAAGCCCGCACCTTCCTCAGCCGTCCGGCATCCATACCCGGATTGGGTAGCGCCGGAGGAGCCGAATTTAAGTTGCAGGCACGTTCGGGTGCCTCATGGGATGATTTGGTTGCGGCCACCGATACCTTCCTCTATTATGCCGACAAATCGGATGTACTGACCGGAACTTCGACCTCTTTGCAGTCGAATATCCCGCAACTGTACTTCGATGTAGACCGTGACCAGGCAATGTTGTTGGGAGTGCCGATGTCCGATATTTTTTCGACAATGAAATCCTATTTAGGTTCGGTTTATGTCAACGACTTCAATATGTTCAACCGTATATACAAGGTCTATATACAAGCCGACGAATCGTACAGAAAGGATGTCAACGACATCAACCTGTTCTACGTCAAAGGTTTGGGAGGAAGTATGATTCCGCTCACGGCGTTGGGTACGACGAGCTACACCACCGGCCCGGGTAATATTACGCGGTTCAATATGTACACCTCAGCCTCTATGCAGGCTTCTCCTGCCGGAGGAAATAGCTCGGGAAAAGCAATGGAAGAAATCGAGAGCATCGTAAAAAACAAACTACCCGAGAATATCGGCTTGGAATGGAGTGGATTATCGTTTCAAGAGCAAAAAGCAGGAGGCGAAACAGGCTTAGTTTTCCTATTAGTTTTCATCTTCGTATTCCTGTTCCTGTCAGCCTTATACGAGAGCTGGACAGTGCCTATCTCGGTGATGCTTTCGCTGCCGATTGCCTTGCTCGGCGCATTCTTAGGCATACGGATTCTGGGATTGGAGAACGATATTTACTTCCAAATCGGACTGATTACACTCATGGGATTAGCCGCTAAAAATGCGATTTTGATTGTCGAATTTGCCAAGATACAGGTAGACAACGGTATGCAGCCGATGCACGCAGCCATGCAGGCAGCCAAGCTGCGTTTCCGCCCGATTCTGATGACTTCGCTGGCATTCGTTTTAGGATTGTTGCCACTTGTCATTGCATCCGGCCCGGGTTCGGCGAGCCGCCACTCGATAGGTACGGGCGTATTCTTCGGGATGATTGTAGCCACCACTGTGGGAATTGTTTTTGTGCCGTTCTTCTTTGTCATGGTGTACAAATTGAAGCAGAAACTGAGTATTCCCGACATCAAGTTTCCTGACACGTCTAAACTTTGGAAAAAGATTAAAAAAGAGAAATAATGAACAGATTTAACTATATATTGCTTATCATACTCGTATCGGTTGCGGTGCAATCGTGCAAAATCGGGCATCGCTACAAACAGCCCGAGATAACCACCATGCCGCAACATTTCGAGCGATACGATTCGACGGGGATAGCCGTTGCCGACATCGGTTGGAGTACGCTTTATAAGGATACGGTTTTGCAGTCTCTTATCGAAAGGGCTTTGGCTAACAATAAGGATATGAAGATAGCCGCCGCCCGCATCAAGGAGATGCTGGCAAGCAAGCGCATAAGCGAGGCTAACCTGCTACCCGAATTCGGGATTACCACTTATTACCAGAAGGAGGGGCTGAATTATACGTCCAACAGCAGCGAAGTAAGGGCACAGTTTACCGTAGCATGGGAATTGGATATCTGGGGTAATCTACGCTGGCAAAGGGATGCAGATATTGCCGCCTATATGCAGACCGTAGAGGCTCAGCGGGCATTGCACCTCACGCTGGTATCGCAGGTTGCTCAAACGTATTTCGAACTGAAGGCTTTAGACCGAGAGTTGGAAATCGTCCGCCAAACCCTCGAAGCCCGCAAGGAAGGGGCTAATTTTGCCAAGCTGAGATTCGAAGGCGGATTGACCTCCGAAATCCCTTACCGGCAGAGTTTGGTAGAATTAGCACGTACTGAGACGCTTATCCCGAACTTAGAGAATGAGATAAAGCTCAAAGAGAACGATTTGGCTATTTTAGTCGGCGAGTTTCCGTCTACGCTCATCCCGCGCGGGACAGACCTGATAGAGCAGCGGATGCCTGCCGAATTGCCTGCCGGACTGGCAACGACTATCCTGAAACGCCGCCCGGATGTCTTACAAGCAGAACAACGCTTGATTCAGGCAAATGCCCAAGTAGGAGTTGCCTATACGGATATATTCCCAAATTTCGTACTGACAGGCAGGTATGGATTCGAAAACAGGGAGTTTGCACAACTATTCTCCAATCCGGCATGGTGGATTTCGGGAAGCCTGATCGGCCCGCTTTTCAATTTCGGCAAGAATAAGGCACAATATAACGCCGCACAGGCTGCCTATGAGCAAGAGGCATATAATTACGAGAAAACGATTATGAATGTCTTTAAAGAGGTAAATGGCGCGCTTATTACATTCGATAAGGCAAAGGAGGTGCGTAAGTCGAACGAGGAACTTTACAACTCGGCTCTTTCGTATTACAAGCTGGCACGTTTGCAGTATATCAACGGGTATGTCAACTACATCGACGTCCTCGACTCGCAGCGTCAGCTTTTCGATGCCGAAATTGCGCTGAATAACGCTATCCTCAACGAACTGAATTCGACCGTTACACTGTATAAGGCTTTAGGCGGCGGATGGAAAGAATAAACCTCCGAACAAGCGTCGGAGGTTATATATAGATTGGAAAAAGACAACTTATTTCATCTTATTCTAATTTATTTTCGCGATACTATTTCCATTAAAAACGACCGAACCCGAAGTATATACCCATTCCTCGGTATTTCCTTTCTTTATCACTTCCAATGGTTCGCCCCAGGATAATCGCAGCGATTCTTTGTTCATGTTAGATGCTATCTTCTGCTGAAGGATGCGTTTATAGTTGTATATCCCGAATTTCTGCTGCATATCATTCGCCTCTTTCCATGTATACACTTTTCTGGGTAGAGTCTCATTGTAGACATCCGCCAGTGGAACAGCAATTTTCGTCCCATTCGAGTTCTTTGCTATAAGAGATACTTCGAAATGGTAGTTGTCTACCGTTACGTCTTCATATACCCATTTCTGCCCCACAACAGGTTTAATGGGGTCAAGTGTTTCCATATCGACAGCATTCAGCAAAACGGCATCTGAAAAGACAAACTCTTTTCCTTTCAGCAATTCTTTTTGCTTTTCAATATAACCCATCACCGCAAAAGGGAATGAGTAAACAGATTCGGGGTCGTAATGGTAATAGACAATATCGCCGTCGGATAACTCTTTCAGTTTGAGGAAATATTCTTCTTTATCTTTGATTTTCTCCTTGAAGACCTGTTCAACAAGGAAATGCTTATTTTGCAATTCATAATACATCGAATTATAGCCGTCGCAGCATTTGTAGACATTCTTCGAATCGTTAATGTCAGCAACTTTCTTATAATTCAGGATAAAATTCCCATAGCCCATTTCCCGTTGTATTTCGGGCATTCTTTTCAACCACAACTCCTGACCTGTGTATTGGGCAGGATCAGCGCCAAGATAATTGGCTGTACTGTCGTATGGAACTTCGGGAACAAGGATATTCTCTTTCTTCTGAGAATAAAGACTAACAGTTGTAATCATGGCTAATAGAATTACAACAAGACGTAATTTAAATACCATAAAATAAATACTTTAATTGTGTTACAGCGATACATCCAATGTGGAGAATCATGCATGTTAATAATCAAATTAATGTGTTAATAGTACAACCCGGTACTATTTATCTTATAATGCTTCATTTTTTATTAATGTTGACAAAGGTAATATTTTTCCCTTATCGGAGAAATATTTTTTAGTCCCGACGGATTATTATAATCAATCTCTTTGTAGTACCTTTGCAAAAATTTTACTCTATGACAGAAACGATATTAAGGGTCACCTTAGTACAATTGGACATTATCTGGGAAAACAAAGCTGCGAATATCGACAAAGTACATGCTTTTATCAAAGAAAAGGCAGCTGTCACCGATTTGTTTGTCCTGCCTGAAATGTTCTCTACCGGATTTTCGATGAACAGCCACGCACTGGCAGAATCGAACGAAGGTAATACGGTAAATAAACTGAAGCATTGGGCTAAAGAATACAGCGTAGCCATTTGCGGAAGCTTCATCGCCGAAGATGGCGGTGAATACTACAATAGAGGATTTTTTATTACACCGGAAGCCAGCCATTTTTATGATAAACGTCACCTTTTTCGAATGGGCGAAGAAGCAAACTACTTTTCGGCTGGAAATAAACGCTTAATCGTTGAACATAAAGGCTTCAATATTTGTTTGTTAATATGTTACGATTTACGATTTCCCGTATGGGCACGTAACGTAGACAATGAGTACGATTTACTTGTTTATGCAGCAAACTGGCCCGAATCCAGAAGCAAGGTATGGAACACTTTGCTCGAGGCAAGAGCTATCGAAAACATGTGTTACGTTTGCGGAGTAAACAGAAGTGGAACGGATGGTAACAAGCTGAAATATAAAGGAGAATCTAAATTAATCGACTTCAAAGGGAACATTTTAGATGCATCAGATGCAGATGAGACAGCAACAACGGTTGCTATATCGAAAGACAAGCTTACCGATTTCAGGAGTAAGTTTCCGGCATGGAGAGATGCCGACAAGTTTAAACTAATTTATTAATTATACTAATTGCTTTAAAAAGAAAGTTATGAAAAAGTTATTCTTTTCTGCTACAATATTGGTAGCGACATTAACTATGATTTTGGGTATGCAAAGCTGCACAACACCAATAGACAAGACCAAGCTCGAAGGTTATTGGGTATTGACCCAACTAAACGGGGAGGATGCTAAAGAGGCCTTCAAAGGTCCTATTCCTACACTCGAATTCAACTTCGCAGATTCTACAATTGCCGGTTCGGGAAGTTGCAACAGATATTTCGGCAAATTCTTTATCGACGCCGAGAATAAATTGGTTACTCCTCCTTTAGCTTCTACCATGAAGATGTGTATCCATGCTAACAAGGAAGGCGACTTCTTAAAGGCATTAGGCGACACAGCTACTATGTCGGTTGAGAATGGTGTATTGACTTTTACTAAAAACAACAAAGTCTCTTTGCAATTCGTGCAGGGAGAGAAAGAAGTTGCTCAAAAGGAAATGCAGCCCGTAACAATGGAAAATCTTGCAGGTAAATGGAATCTGGTTTCTATTGGCGAGGTGAATGTTTCAGAAATGTTCAAAGACAAAACACCTTTCGTGGAAATCTCGGCAGAAGGTGCTGTCACCGGAAATGCCGGTTGTAACAATTTCCGCTCGAAAGTGGATATTACAAACAATAACACATTGACATTCGGCCCTGCCATATCTACCAAGATGGCTTGTCCGAACATGGATGGCGAAACGTTGTTCTTGTCATTCCTTTCTAATCCTATAGAAGCGACTATCGACGGCGATGCTTTATCTTTCTCGCAAGGTGGAAGCATTGTGCTTGTATTCACAAAGTCAAAGTAAGATAACTAAAAAGCACTTATTCCTTATGTTTGGAATAAGTGCCTTTTTTATTAAGAAGACTACTATTTAATAATATAGATCTAATAATTGCTTATTCGTAGATTATCTAATTCTTTGTTTATCTTTTTGTTCTCTTCTTGAAGATCTTTTATTTCCTTCTGTTGTTCTATCATATACAAAGTTAACTCCTCTATCTTTTGAAGAAGTTTAGCTTGCATTTCACCCACATCAATTCCGTTTTCCAACACTTCTTTTTCAGATGGTATATTCGGAAGATGATTATGTCTATTGATATATGATTCTACCTCTTTCAAACTGGGTAACCTATAGTTATTATCAAAAACAAAATCTGACCATCCTGTTAGCTCAATTTTTACCTCTTTCGCCCGTATTGTTCCATTAACATCTAATTGAGTACTTCTTATAGCTCCTAACACGTCTAATTTAGTATTAGGATAGGATGTTCCTATACCTATTTTCCCATCAGATGTTATAACTAATCGAGGATGGTATTCTGTAGCTCCTTTGGGGGCTGTACAAAACTCTAAAGTACCTCCATCAGCACGATACCTGCTCAGCATTAAACATTTTTCTATATATGGATCTGTTGTATTTGCATATCGAAAAGCAATTTCACCATATGCTCCTGTAGTTTTATTTAGATGCAGATACAATTGAGATAAAGTATTGTGATATACTTTTCCAAGCTCAATATATCGCCCATATAGGGTTAAGTTTCCCGAAGAGTTATTATCTCCATTATTATTCCATTGCGCAAAAATTGAAGTGGAAAATAAAACGAAAATACAGATAAAAAATAATTTTTTCATTGTTTTAGATTTTTAGTTTAATATAGCCATAATCTATCTATAAATAGGATTTAGTTTTAGTAAAAAAATAAAGCAGACCATAGAATTGTCTGCTTTCAGCGGAAAGGAAGAGATTCGAACTCTCGATACGGTTACCCGTATACATGCTTTCCAGGCATGCCTCTTCAACCACTCGAGCACCTTTCCAGTCCTTTACGGTTGTAGCGGATGCAAAGTTAACAGATATTTTGGAATGGGCAAGAGCGAAAAGGAATAAGTAGAGCACATATTTATCCTCTGTCCGAAGTCTCTTTATCTAAGTTGATAATATCAGTGGCTTCTTCCACTTCGCAATCAGTGGCTTCTACAGGAGTTTCGTTTTCATCCTCCTGCATAACACTTTTCTTTACTTCTTCGAAAGCATTCGTATCTTTTCCGGTTTCTTCTTTCGTCTCTTTTTTCATATCTTATTGTATTTGGTTTATTTTCTACTTAAATAAACAACAAAAAGACAGATTAAGTTCTCCGCTTCCTTTAATTAGAGTAACTACACAGCGAAGCCTAAATAAGAAAGCACGCCCTTTAAGCGTGCTTACCTCGTGACTCTGGCGGGAATCGAACCCACATCAAAGGAACCGGAATCCTCCATTTTATCCATTAAACTACAGAGCCGTCATTTTCACAAGCACAAAAGTATAAAATAATTCCCAGTTTTATACAAAAAACCGTATTTTTGACGGAGAATACTTTTACATAATTAACGATTCACTTTATATATAATTATGGACGTAAGAATTGACGAGAGCTGGAAAGCCCAGCTTGCCGAAGAGTTTGAGAAAGTATATTTCCAGCATTTGGTGAAATTTATACATGAAGAATACCGCTCAAAGAAGATATTCCCTCCGGCTAAACTCATATTCAATGCGTTCGACCATACACCTTTCGACAAAGTAAAAGTCGTTATCCTCGGACAAGATCCCTATCACAACGACGGACAGGCACACGGATTGGCTTTCTCCGTAAATGAAGGCGTACAAGTGCCTCCGTCATTAGTCAATATCTACAAAGAGATAAACCAAGAATTCGGCACACCTATCCCACAATCGGGAAACCTCATCCGCTGGGCAGATCAAGGCGTGTTGCTGCTGAATGCAACCCTCACCGTAGAAGCGCACAAGGCCGGTTCTCATCAGGGACGCGGCTGGGAGACATTCACCGATGCAGCCATACGTCAACTGGCAAAAAACGGCGAACATATCGTATTCATGCTATGGGGCTCATATGCCCAAAAGAAGACGGCATTTATCGATCCGAATAAGCATCTGATACTGGCTTCGCCGCATCCATCCCCACTATCAGTACATCGCGGATTCTTGGGGAACAATCACTTCAAATTAGCGAACGAATACCTCGAATCAAAAGGACTGACACCTATCGAGTGGTAAGAATAAAGGCCGGAAAATGTTTTCCGGCCTCTCTATTTCATTCTATCCAAAGACAGATTAAGATATCCGAATCGATTTTCCAATCCTCAGCACCGAAGTCGATTTCATCCCGTTCAGGCGGCAAAGCTGCGAAACGGTTGTTCCGTACTTACGGGCAATACCACCTAAAGTATCTCCGCTCTTTATACGGTGATAGGCCATTCCGCCCGAAGTATATTTGTTCGGAGCTTTCGGATCATATGTGCGGTATTTCGAACCGTAATAATTGAAGGTCGAAGGAGTTATCGTGTAACTATCCTTGTGGCATACCTTGTTGTTGAAGTCGATTATTTCGCGCGGGTCCATGTGCTTTCCTAAGTAGCGGACTTCGAAGTGCAAATGCGAACCGAACGAACGTCCGGTGTTTCCTCCCAACCCAATAGGCTGCCCTGATTTAACTACATCATCTACATTGGCCAGGAACTTAGAAAGGTGTCCATAAACTGTTTCCAAGCCATTCGGATGTCTCAATACGAGATAGTAACCATATCCACGGCGTTCGTATTGACGTACACGGATTTTCCCGTCGAAAGCGGCATATATCGTATCGCCTGTCTGCACTTTTATATCCATACCGTAATGCATACGGCGACGGCGCATCCCGAACGGCGAAGTTACATGCCCCATGGCAGGCATAGTGAAACCTGACAGGTCGACATCGAACGTGTCGGGCGATTGTTTCAGAATATCATTATATGCAGCAACCTTATTACTCACCCAGATACCACCGTAAAGGTCTTCCGCCGGAATCTCGTCAGCCGCTAAAACACGCTGCTCACGCACTTCTTTCAACAACGAAAGGTCACGTTTGATTTTGATACCATCGGCAAAGAGGTGCTGTTGTGATGTCACTATATTGCTGTGGCGCTGTTTGTATTCAAATTCGATAGCCCTGCTATCTTTCGTCTCGTCTCCGGCTCCATCTTGTGCAAACGCCGGCGCTGCCAATAATAGAGCGACCGTCACAGGTAGAAACCGTCGTAATAATGTCTTTCTCGTTTTGTTGTTCTTGTTAAATTTCATCTTCTGAGTATAAATTGGATTCTACTGATAACGTATATTCGTAGATCTCTGTTTCTTTAAAAAATCGTTTCAATTCGACTTTGGCTGACTGTGCCGAATCGGAAGCATGCACAATATTCTCTTGCATACTCACCGAGAAATCGCCCCTGATAGTTCCGGCTGATGCGTCGCGCCCGTTCGTCACGCCTATCAGGCGGCGCACAACATTGGCAACATCCTTCCCTGCCCAACACTGGACAACGACCGGAATGGATTTCATCGAATTTTTGACACATTGAAAAAACGGTTTATCTTTGAGATGGGCATAATGTTCATCCAAAACAGCATCATCGAGCTGAACCATTTTCATACCTGCCAGACGCAAGCCTTTCTGCTCGAAACGTGAGATAACTGCCCCCATCAATCCGCGTTGAATACAAGATGGTTTAAGTATCACCAATGTTTTTTCTGTCATAAAATTATTTTTACCCAACAAAATAAACGACGTTATTTTGAAAATATTTTTGCAAATATACTATAATTATTCTAAATAACAGGTCTTTAAAAATCTTAAAAAAGCTCATCAGACCTATATCTAAAGAATGTTTATCAGCATAATAGCATGTTAAATACAGTTATTTTAGTTAATAACAGCGTTCGGCATTTCGCTGTAAGCAACAAAAGTGTCATCTATTTTTTACTACTTAACCACGAAAGTTGCAAAGCATTTCTTTACAGGGCTGATATGGCTGTCAAGTTCTGTCAAAAACCTTACTTCACTGATAATCAACCAAAATTTAGTTAAAACTTGACACTCTTGACAGATTTGACGCGATACAGTGTTTTTTTTCCACCCCCTCCAACCTCCCCCACAAGGGGAGGCTACCTATATAGATAAAGCTTCTTGTAACTCGTAACTTGTAACTGCCCGTAGGGCGAAGTAACTCGTAACTAATAAACTTGTCTACTCTTCAACTTATAGATAAAATTAAAAGAATAATAAAACAAACAATTCCCAAAACTCCCAAAAGTTATCTACCTTTGTTCCTATTCCTTACTTTTTTCGCTAAAATCAACTAAAACAAGCACTTGCTTGTTTACACAACAAAAGGATGAGAAAAATTATCCACATCGATATGGACGCCTTCTATGCTTCGATAGAGCAGCGCGACAATGAAGCTTACCGGGGCAAGGCATTAGCCGTGGGCTATTCCGGCCCCCGCGGAGTAGTTGCTGCCGCCAGCTACGAAGCACGCCGTTATGGCGTGCGGTCGGCCATGTCGTCGCAAATGGCTTTGCGAAAATGCCCACATTTGATTTTTGTCCCTGCCCGGTTCGATGTCTACCGGGACATTTCGCGACAAATAATGGAAATTTTCCACGAATACACCGACTTAGTCGAACCCCTGTCTCTGGACGAAGCCTTTCTGGATGTAACGGAAAATCACAAAGGCATCCCCTCAGCCACACAAATAGCACAGGAAATAAAAGCCCGCATACTGGAACAGACCAACTTAACAGCCTCCGCCGGTGTATCATACAACAAATTTCTGGCAAAAATAGCCTCCGACTACCAGAAGCCCGACGGACTATTCGTCATTCGCCCGAAGGCTGCCGAACGCTTTATCGAGACACTCGCCGTAGAGCAATTCTTCGGCGTGGGAAAGGTAACAGCCCAATACATGCACCAGATGGGCATACGCACGGGACTCGACCTGAAAATGCGGACAGAGCAGGAATTAGTCGCTCATTTCGGCAAAGCCGGGCATATATATTACCAGAACGCGCGGGGAATCGACGAACGGGCAGTAGAGCCGTTCCGCATACGCAAATCGCTGGGCGCGGAAACGACATTCGAACGGGACATCGACATTTTCGACGAATTGAGCTTCGAACTGCAAGCCATCGCCAAAGAGGTGATAGAGCGCGTCGGCAAAAAAGATTTTAAAGGGCGCACCGTCACGTTGAAAATCAAATATGCCGATTTCAAAATCATCACCCGCAGCAAAACACTCCCTTATCCGGTAGAAGATTACGACACACTATACCAGACAGGCGTCGAATTGCTCGCGCAAGTAGACATTACACCCAAAGTGCGGCTGATAGGATTGACCGTAAAGAGAAATGACGAAACCGACTGGAACGACGCTATTCAATTGACTATAGATTTCGACTTTAGTTGAATTTTTGCTTGTCTTTTCCTTACAATATCGGATAAAGTATATATTTTTGCATTGTTATGAATCTGAAAAAGAAATCAGAGTGCGGAAACAGGGATAAACATGTTACTTTTTCACTGAACGAAAAGGAATATGCGCTTATCGAATCTTATATCCGCAAATATCGCATCGAGAATCGTTCCCGCTGGTTCAGGGAAACGATAATCAGTTTCATATTAAAGAATCTGGAGCAGGACCACCCTACGCTCTTTGACGAAAACGAAATGCGCCGATGAGCAATATCCTGAACGATGAATACTTTATGCAGCAGGCATTGCAGGAAGCCCAAAAAGCTTTCGACAAAGGCGAAATTCCCGTGGGCGCCATAATAGTCTGTCAAGACAGGATAATAGCGAGGGCACACAACCTGACGGAAACGCTCAACGACGTTACGGCGCACGCCGAAATTCAGGCAATCACGGCAGCAGCAGACGTTCTCGGGGGCAAATACCTGACCGATTGCACCTTGTACGTTACATTAGAACCATGCCCGATGTGCGCTGGAGGATTGGCTTGGGCACAACTTCCGGCTCTTGTATTCGGGGCAAGTGACGAAAAACGCGGATATTCGACATTCAAACCCAATTTGCTGCATCCGCGCACACAGATAAAAAGAGGAATACTCGAAGAAGAATGTGCCCGTCTGATGAAAGACTTTTTTCGGGCAAAACGCTAACAATATTAATTTAACGTAATTTAACATAATTTCAAAGCAGCAATTTACCCTATACCGCATCTTATCTATATCAAGACAAAATTGCTCGCAACAGAATTAGGGAATTCATTATTCATCATTATGAAAAATTTGAGAATTATAGCTCTGGCATTTGCTTTGTTGGCAAGTGGATATATTTTTAATTCATGCTCCGACGATGCAGAGTTTTCATTAGATAAGCGAGCCGAAAATATTGCGACTGTTCTTGAGACGGGCGAAACAGGGGTTTACGCCTTTCGTATCGGGGATTCGACAAAACTGGTCGTTGCCGCAAATAATATACCGGACATCACGCCTGAATATTCACGGGTAAAGATAAACTATACTCTACTCGGCTGGCTCGAAGAAAGGAACGGATATTATATAAAACTGAACGGCATGAAGGATATCCTGACAAAGGAAATCCAGACAATCGACCAAGGCAGTCCCATAACGATGGATAACGATCCGGTGGAAGTGAATGAAATAAGCGTGAGCGATGGGTATCTCAACGTCACATACACTTTCCCATACGGCTCGCAATCGACGCACGAAGTGGAATTGTATAGGAGAAGGTCTGTTTTGGGATCACCACAGACTGATAACAAAGTCGGGTTAGAGTTTTATCACGATGCCGGAAGTGATACGGACAGATGGAAAAAGACGGAAACTGTTTGTTTCGACCTCAACTCGCTGTTCTTCCAATTGCAGACGAATGATGTAGTGACATTGAACGTCAAATTTAAAACTCCGGACGGAGAAAGAACATACCAAATCAAATATAAACCATAACAATCATAATAACTCAATTATTTATTGAGATACTTAAGTAATACTTTTGAATACTTTATTGATATTCTTTTTTGATTTCCTTTCAGGGAGAGAATGTTCGTGAGAACACTCTCTCCCGCAATTTTAAATAAGCAGGAATTTTCTACCCGAAATTGTCGCATATTCCTTAAAAATGATGTATTTTTGTTTGGTTTGGCAATATTGATTCTTCAATATCCTATTGCCGCTCATTTATATGATATTTTGATAAATGGATAAATCAAAATTGCAAGAGCAAGTAAAAGCAGAATTTACCGGCTACCTCACCATGCATAAGCATCGTAAGACGCCGGAAAGGTTTGCTATATTAGAACATATTTATCAGATATCAGGTCATTTCGATATGGATACCCTTTTCAATTCCATGAAGAATTCGAATTTCAGGGTAAGCCGCGCAACCCTCTACAATACGATAGAATTACTGCTCGACTCGGGATTGGTCGTCAAACACCAGTTCGGGGCGAATGTTTCGCAATATGAGCGGGCGTACGGCAATGAGAATCACGACCATTTTATCTGCCTGAACTGCCGCGAAGTGAAGGAATACAAAAACAGCAACCTGTTTACGCCTGCTCAGCAGAAACGTTTCCAGCGCTTTCAGGTCAGCTATTACAGCCTGTACATTTATGGCATATGCAACAAATGCCAGCGTGCCAAAAAGGCTGAACTCAAGAAAAATAAGAATTTAGATAATAATAATCTCCGAACAAAAAAGAAATGAAAATAGATGTACTTTTAGGCCTGCAATGGGGTGACGAAGGTAAAGGTAAAATTGTGGACGTCCTGACTCCCGAATATGAAATAGTAGCTCGTTTTCAAGGAGGGCCGAATGCCGGTCACACCCTCGAATTCGAAGGACAGAAATATGTCCTCCGCTCCGTTCCGTCCGGCATATTTCAGGAAGGAAGCGTAAATATCATCGGGAACGGTGTCGTTTTAGACCCTGCCCTGTTCAAAGGCGAAGTAGAAGCACTGGAAGCTTCGGGACACGATTTGAAGAAACGCCTGCTGATATCTAAAAAAGCACATCTCATTCTGCCGACACACCGTTTGCTCGATTCTTGCTACGAGCAAGCCAAAGGCGATTCTAAGATAGGTACCACCGGAAAGGGTATCGGTCCTACTTACACCGAGAAAATCGGGCGTAGCGGTCTTCGCGTTGGCGATATTCTGGAAGGAATAGAAGAAAAATATGAGCGCGTAAAAGCTTCGCATATGCAAGTGCTGCAACAATATAAATTCGATGCATCTGCTTTACCTGCCATCGAAAAAGAATGGTTCGAGGGAATAAAGAAGTTGAGAGAATTTGAGTTCATCGATAGCGAATACTACCTGAACAATGCACTCAAAAACAATAAGAAAATCCTTGCCGAAGGCGCACAAGGAACAATGCTCGACATTGATTTCGGTTCATATCCGTTTGTTACTTCATCCAATACCATTACGGCCGGAGCGTGTATCGGCTTAGGGGTATCTCCCCGAAGTGTCGGTGATGTATACGGCATCTTCAAAGCTTATTGCACACGCGTAGGAAGTGGCCCTTTCCCGACCGAGTTGCACGACGAAACGGGAGACGAGTTGCGCGAAAGAGGCTTCGAGTTCGGCTCGGTGACAGGACGTCCGCGCCGTTGCGGATGGCTCGACCTGGTTGCTTTGCGATATGCCATCATGCTGGACGGAGTAACACAGCTTATCATGATGAAAAGCGACGTCTTGGATACATTCGAAAAGATAAAAGTATGTGTTGCTTACGAGATAAACGGCAAAAGAGTAGACGAAGTGCCTTACAACCTCGAGGATAATGTGACGCCCGTATATGAAGAATTGTCAGGCTGGAATACCGACATGACAAAAGTGCGTTCGGAGAGCGAATTCACAGAACCTTTCGCGGCATATATACGTTTTATAGAGGAGAAATTAGGCGTTCCAATCCGCATCGTTTCATTAGGTCCGGACAGGGAACAGACAATTATCAGATAATAAAAGCACTTTTACCCGATACAGAAGTGCCAATCGTTTCAATTGGCACTTTCTTTGTTATAAGGTATATAGGTTTAACTTAAAAGAGAAGATATATGTATTTAGGATGGGTAATATTCGGTTTGATTGCGATACTTAGCTTTATCGTATCCAACACGCTGAAAAGCAAGTTTAAGAAGTACTCGCAGATTCCGCTCACCAATGGTATGACGGGACGCGACGTAGCCCTCAAGATGCTTCACGACAACGGCATCTACGATGTGCAGGTGATTTCGACCAACGGAAGCCTCACCGACCACTACAATCCGACGAACAAAACCGTCAACCTGAGCGAAGACGTTTATGCATCGAACAGTGTGGCAGCGGCAGCCGTTGCGGCGCACGAATGCGGGCATGCCGTACAACATGCGTATGGATATGCTCCGTTGAAGTTCCGGTCGGCTATCGTACCCGTGGTGAGTTTCGCCTCCAATATAGTGATGATTGTTTTATTGGCAGGGGTATTCCTTATCAACGTATTTCCTTCGCTGATATGGGTTGGGATAGGCTTGTTCGCCCTGACAACTTTCTTCAGCATCATAACACTGCCTGTCGAAATCAATGCCAGTTCGAGAGCGTTGGCATGGCTGAATCATGCAGGCATCACGACAGACAATAACTATCCGATGGCTAAGGATGCCCTCAAATGGGCGGCTTACACATACGTAGTTGCGGCGCTCGGCTCATTAGCTACGTTGTTCTATTACATCATGATAGCGCTTAGCGGAAGCAGAAGATAGAAAATCAGTTACGAGTTACGAATTACAAGTTACGAGGAAACAATTTCGAGACAAGGCACTATGTCCAATAAAAAAGCCTCTCCCTATTCAGGAGAGGTTTTCTTATATTCGATTTGCTACTTGTAACTCGTAACTGCCCGTAGGGCACGGTAACTTGTAACTACTCTTAGTATGTCCGTTGAAGTATCCACCAGTCGTTGAACGGAATACCATATTTAGCACGCAACGTTTCGGTATCCCCTTTGGCATAGAAATCCGATAATATCTGGTTTTTCTTCGCTACGGCTTCATCTTTGGTATCGGCACTCGCAATGATAACGCGGAACATGCCCGATTCGTTCTTCGCCAGGATAACCTTATAGCCTTCGGCTTCGATACGTTTCTTCAACGATTCGGCATTCGGTTTCATACCCATAGCGGCAATAACCACATTATAAGCCTTCAAGCCCGATGCATCGCTGTCGTATACCGGAGTAATCTTTTCTTTACGCACCGATTCGCTCGAAGATGTATTATCATAAGCATAAGCTGGCGCAACAGGCGTATCGCTATCTTCTACCGTAACCGAAGATTGCTTGTTCTCGTCCATTTCGCGCTCTTTAGCTGCTTCATATACTTGTTTATAAGCACTCTGCTTCGGCTTACATGAACCGAACAACAGCAAACTTGCTACTACCAATCCTAATCCTACGTATTTCTTATTCATATCAATTAGTTATTTATTTCTTCAACTACAAATATAACGCTTTGTTTATTAAGTTAAAACGGATAAGCCTGCTAAATAGTTTATTTCTATCGGCTTATTTTATCATTTCGAATCCCGTATAAGGCACTAAGGCTTTCGGTATGCGAATACCTTCGGGCGTCTGATGGTTTTCCAACAAAGCGGCAACAATACGCGGAAGCGCCAACGCGCTACCATTGAGCGTATGCACCAGTTCCGTCTTTTTGTCGGCAGTACGGTAACGGCATTTCAAGCGGTTAGCCTGATAGCTTTCGAAATTGGAAACCGAACTCACCTCGAGCCAACGTTGCTGGGCGGCCGAGAATACTTCGAAATCAAATGTCAATGCCGATGTGAAACTCATATCGCCACCGCAGAGACGAAGAATGCGCCAAGGTAATTCCAAGTCGCTGACCAACGATTCTACATGTGCAACCATCTCTTTGAGCGATTCGTAAGAATGTTCCGGCTTGTCGATGCGTACAATCTCTACTTTGTCGAACTGATGCAGGCGGTTCAAGCCGCGCACATCTTTTCCGTACGAACCGGCTTCGCGACGGAAACACGCCGAGTAAGCGGTATTCATCACCGGCAGGTCTTTTTCTTCGAGGATAACATCGCGGTAGATATTGGTCACAGGCACTTCGGCTGTCGGTATCAGGTACAAATCATCCAGTACGGCATGATACATCTGCCCTTCTTTGTCGGGTAACTGTCCCGTTCCATATCCCGAAGCGGCATTCACCACATAAGGCGGTTGTACTTCCAGATAGCCGGCTTCGCGGGCGCGGTCGAGGAAGAAGTTTATCAATGCGCGCTGCAAGCGTGCGCCCATCCCTTTGTAAACAGGGAATCCTGCTCCTGTTATCTTCACCCCTAACTCGAAGTCGATAAGGTCGTATTTCTTTGCCAGTTCCCAGTGTGGCAGAGCATTTTCGCCTAATTCGGGAACGACACCACCTGTTTTTTCCACTACATTGTCCTCGGCAACCTTGCCTTCGGGTACGCTATCGTGCGGCAGGTTAGGGATAAGCACGAGCATATCCTGCAAATCCTGTTCTGCCTGACGTAGGGTATCTTCGAGCATTTTGGTGCTTTCTTTCATTTCGGCAACACGCGATTTGGCTATTTCAGCTTCGCTCTTTTTGCCTTCTTTCATCAACGCCCCGATTTCTTTCGAGAGCTTATTTTGTTCAGCCAGATTATTATCCAATTCCGTTTGCGTCTGTTTGCGGATTTTATCCGCTTCGAGTACACGGGCTATAATTTCTTTTCCGTCGAAATGCTTCTTCGCCAAGCGGCGGATAACCTCTTCGGGGTTTTGGCTGATGGTTTTCAATGTCAACATACATCTGTTATTTTAGTCTCGCACAAAGTTATTAAAATAACCCGAAAGCCCGATAAAAAAAGTCCCCGAAATATATTGGGGGACTCTTGTGTTTCATTCCTCCCCCTCTTATGGAGGGGGCTGGGGGGAGGTGAGTTAGTCTTTTTTGCAGCGGACGGAGAATAAGCTCCTTCGAGAAGGATTATACCGCTCCACTTCAGCTCCGGAAGAAATAAAACCCCGGTCCCACGCATCCTGATTATTGATACTGCTTGCTGACCACAACATAGAGCTGGTACCGTAACTATACGTTCTACCAAAAGCATAACCTGAGAGATAAAGTTCAAAGCCTCCTTGTAGTGCAGAAAGGCTTTTTCCTCCGGTAGCGTCTGTGCTGCCCAATAATTTGCACTCGCTTAACATCGCAAGACCATGACCGTTAGCGGTTCCAGCGCCACGATAGCCATACGCCGGAGAAGAAGAAGAAAAACCGGATTCCCAGCTTTTATCCCAGTTGACCGGAAGAATTGCATCGCTTGCCGTATATTGGCTGTAAATTGTAGGATTATTGTATATTTCCTTTTCCAGTTCATTCAGTTCGCGATCGCTCGGGAGATGCCATCCGGCAGGGCAAATACCTTGTATTTTCCCATCTTTCGCGCCCGGACTTGTTTCAAACTTTGTCTCCACTTCATCATTCCCCGGAGCACTCGGACTGGCAGAGAACTGCCCCTGATTTATCGTAGAAGTATTCTCACCATTAGTCGCCCCCATCCAGTTATATAAAATACCGGCCCGGGTATCCCATTCGGCTGCTGCTGTGGTTGGATTGTAAATAATACCTCCTAATCCCCCTCCACTCATGGGATAACACCAGCATTTACCCGAATAACCAGTTGTATGAGTATAATCAGCTGCAGTAGGTATGTATCGGAGGTTCTCCAACATCCAATCGCCGGCAGCACCAAAAGTACGTGCCATGTATATTTCATTATCCCGAGCATCAGTGAAGGTGTATACATCTGGAGAAGGTTCAGGCTTTTTACCTAAAAATTGCCACTCTGCTCCATCGAAAACATATAGCCCCTCATAAATAGGTTCAGGCTGAGCACAACGGTCAACTTTAGTATTATATACAGCTAATGCTGTATGATCATTCAATGCCCAGTTTCCTGTTCCACCGATAGAAGCAGATAACTCGGTGGGAGTAGTCGGTTTCAAGTTGGTTAATTCCACACAGGGCATACCCAAGCCTTTGCTTGTAGTAGCACCTTGACTTAGTTCGAGTATTGCTCCTGCAACAGGCGGTGTGGTGTCGCCGATTTTCACTTGTGCATATAAGCCTACTGTTGTTGATGTTAAGGCTATAAGTAGAATAGCCCATGTTAAAGTTCTTTTCATAATAATATCAATTTGAAGATTTGTAAATTCTTTATAGCTGTTAGCCCATTAGCTGATAGAATAGCGTTGTCATGCTGAGCGAAAGCGAAATATCTCATCCCATTAATTGAAAGAGATGCCTCCTGCCGTCGGCATGACAAAGTATATTGATTTCCCCCTTCGGGGGATTGAGGGGGCCTGCTGTTAACTGAAAAACCCCGCTCCTCCTCACGGAGAAGACGGGATGAATTAGGGGTTTTACCCCTGACATTAACACAAGCATTCGGGCACCCCCTCCCTGCCTCCCCCACGAGGGGAGGAGATAGGAAAAGAGTATATGTTTTTACTCCCCCTCTGTTGGAGGGGGACGGGGGGAGGTGACTTTTTCTCCTAAAACCTTGGATTATTCCGAAATATTCATTATATTTCGTGTGTGTGTGTGTGTGTGTGTACAGAAATATGACAGATTATAGAATTAATAATCAGCATATTAATATAATATTCAATATATTTATTATTATTCGTATACATATGTTATGAATAGGAATCCACAACAAAGGAACGAATTATTATTCGTTTTTCCAAAAAAATCAGTACCTCAATGTAATCCGAAAATCATATTGGCAAGAATAATTGCCAAGACAAGAATAGTGATGCCCGTATATAAATAGTCCTTCTCTATGAGAAAAGCGAATACAGAGACCGCTACACGCATAACAGGCGTCGCGATAAGCACACATACCCCGAACTGCACAATAGCCGCTCCATCGAACTGCAAAAGGCGCGGAAAGATGGTCGACAGCTCCCGCAGATAATGAGAAACGCCAAAGGCCTCGTTCGGCACATCGGTAGCACGGTAGATAGCGCTACTGTCGCCACTATGCTGAAGGATATATACAATCCCCCCGAAAACGGTTATACCGCAGGCCAACATCACGCCGTAACGCAGCAATTTCCCGATAAGGATTTCCATATCCCTCTCCGCCCAGAATGCTTTTGTAAATATCTTCATAGCCTTACAATTTTCCGGTTATACCATTATACATCATCGACAGCGCAAGGAAGAATATTACTACGCTAAAGAGCAGGCGCAACTTCCGCACATTCGCCTTAGGCAATATCTTGGAACCGATAAATGCGCCCAACAACACCCCGACTACAATCGGGAATGCCAGTCCGGGATCGATATATCCACGCTGCAAGTAAACTACGGCACTTGCGGCCGCCGTCACTCCTACCATAAAATTACTGGTTGTAGTAGACACTTTGAAGGGAATCTTCATTGCCGTATCCATGGCTAATACTTTCAATGCTCCCGAACCGATTCCGAGCAAACCGGAAACAACTCCGGCCACCGTCATCAACAGATATCCGATTACGACATTGTGCACTTTATAATGCACCGTTTCCCCGTTCTGAGGATACGAACCGTTCAATTTAAGGACTTCTCCCAGCTTGTCGCCCTTAGCAGCGGGATCGGCATCGACATTTTTCTTAGAGACTGAACGGACAGCCGAAAATATCAAAACGACACCGAATATGATAGCAATATACATCTTGTCCAGATACATGGCCACCAAAGCTCCTATTACAGCGCCTGTGGTAGTGGCAATCTCGAGGAACATACCGATGCGCACATTGGTGATTCCTTCTTTTATATAAGCAGCTGCCGCTCCCGACGAACTGGCGATGGAGGTTACCAGAGCCGCCCCGATGGCATAGCGCATGTCCACACCAAAGCCCAATGTCAGCAAGGGAATAACAACTACTCCCCCACCCAACCCGGTGAGAGAACCCAGAAAGCCCGCCAAACAGGCTCCCAAAAACAAAATAATGGTAAATACCTCAATGCTAAAATCCATTTCCTTCTATAAAATATTCAGTTTACAAAGATAGCGCTTACTTTCCATTCCAATTCAAGGAAACAAGGGAAATAAGACGCACAAAAGGTTATATAAAAATAACAATCAGAAGAAGAAAAAGATTTATAAACAATTTGATATTTATTCATATTTATTTATACATTTGTAATAGGCTATAAACCTTTTAAACTTATCATATCATGAAAATAGATAACATTTTGTCATCGCTCGAAGCCAAACATCCCGGCGAAAGTGAATATCTGCAAGCTGTAAAAGAAGTGCTTGTTTCGATAGAAGAAGTATATAACGAGCATCCCGAGTTTGAAAAGCACCGCATTATAGAGCGCCTTGTCGAACCGGACAGGATTTTCACGTTCAAAGTGCCGTGGGTAGACGACCAAGGGCAGATACAGGTCAATATCGGCTATCGTGTGCAATTCAACAATACAATAGGCCCATACAAAGGAGGTATACGCTTCCATGCGTCGGTCAATTTGTCATCGCTCAAATTCCTCGGATTCGAGCAAACTTTTAAGAATGCCCTGACTACCCTTCCGATGGGAGGTGCCAAAGGTGGCTCCGATTTCAGCCCGAAAGGCAAATCGAGTGCCGAAATTATGCGTTTCTGCCAGGCTTTTATGCTGGAATTGTGGCGGAATATCGGCCCCGACACGGACGTTCCTGCCGGAGATATCGGTGTAGGAGCGCGCGAAATAGGCTATCTATATGGTATGTATAAGAAATTGGCGCGCGAAAATACAGGAACTTTCACCGGAAAGGGCTTGGAATACGGCGGTTCGCTCGTTCGCCCCGAAGCTACTGGATATGGGGCATTGTATTTCGTAAACGAGATACTGAAAGCTAAAAATATCGATATTAAAGGTAAGACCATTGCTATTTCGGGATTCGGAAACGTTGCCTGGGGTGCTGCCCTCAAAGCTGTCGAGCTTGGAGGAAAAGTGGTTACTATATCCGGCCCTGACGGCTATATCTATGATGCGGACGGTATATCGGGCGAGAAAATAGACTATATGCTCGAACTGCGCAATTCCGGCGAGGATATCGTTGCGCCTTATGCAGAAAAATATCCTAACAGCAAGTTCTTTGCAGGCAAAAAGCCTTGGGAACAAAAGGTAGACATCGCGCTCCCTTGTGCTATACAGAATGAACTGAATAAGCAGGATGCAGAGTTGCTGGTTTCGAATAGCGTGACTTGTGTAGCCGAAGTATCGAATATGGGATGTACAGCCGAGGCTGTAGACTATTTCATCGAAAAGAAGATATTATTTGCTCCGGGAAAAGCTGTCAACGCGGGTGGTGTAGCAACTTCCGGGTTGGAAATGAGCCAGAATGCAATGCACATACAATGGTCTGCCGAAGAGGTGGATAGCCGTTTACATCAGATTATGATAAATATTCACCAGCAGTGCATCGAACATGGGAAGGAGAAAGATGGGTATATAAACTATGTAAAAGGTGCTAATATAGCCGGCTTTATGAAGGTGGCACGGGCAATGATCGCTCAAGGAGTTATTTAATCAAGGAAACTCAATAGTAGTATATAAAAAAAGAGACATTATAAAATGTCTCTTTTTTATTCGATATATTCGATTTTTTACTCTTTTTTAAAAATTCTTCCTCTTAGATATCGATACACTACGATATATAAAGTAAAGTATCAATATAAGTGCAACTACTATAGGCGTTACTTCTCCGATTGGTGCTCCAACGTGTTCACCACCCATTAGCCAATCTTCTCCGAAAAGGTTATCATAATCCCCCCAACTCGATCTGAGACCAAAGGCTTCGAAGTGCATTGACATAGGCGCAGTTGAACGTTCGGTGTTATTCTGAAGAAGGAAACTCTGTTTTTCTGCTTCCAAGTAAGAAGTTGATGGCAACTCTCCTCCCTCACTCGCCATGATTGAAGAACCTCCGAAAGCGGCTCCAAAGAGAGTCATCACAAATACCAATATAATAATTCTATTTTTCATCTATTCTTGTTTTCTAAAATCAGCGTATAGTTCTATCTTGTTGTAAGTTCTGTGTATATTTCGATTAATTTTTCAGGCTCATAAATTTACCTCTATAGTTACGTTTACCGGTAATTTTCACGACATACGCTCCTTGCGAAAGTGGTTTGTAAATCTCCATTCTTTCACCAACAGAGTCAATTATATCTTTGGCTACCAAACGTCCTTGCAAATCATATACTTCGAGCCTGCTACCATTATCAATATCCTGTAATCCTGTCACATATATTGTTTGCTGGAAATACGAGACTGCTAATGGAGATTCTTCCGGAATAACATTGCCTGCGTCATTCGGCAACTCATTGAAGTATAGGACAAATCTATTTTTTAATCCGTTTTTAGGATTCTCGCCTGTAGCTGCGATAGTATATTCAAGCGACTCTTCAGGAAGCATTTCCTTTATGTCACCAGTCAATTTATCTTCGATCCAAATACGATCTATTGACTGCAATGTATTCATTCTATATGGAGTGATCTCAATTACCTGTTCACCAGTCTTAGGCGGCACAACGTACAATGCCAATTGTTTGATATCTGTAGGCAGTGCATTGATAGCAAGCGGTACCATATCGCCGTCAGTCGTTTTTGTATACAGCGCTCCTTCAAGATATGACACCTTGTCTTGTGCTGCTACTGAGCGGGCAAACATTTTATGTACATTTATATCTTTATATTCGGCGTCCGTCATCATTTTATCGCGGAACACAAGCGATATACGATCCTCAATACCAGTAGTCTTATTTACTGTACTGAATAACACTTCATCGACAGGAGTAGATAGAGAGGATTTTACAGATTTAGGTGTAGTAACATTCTTCCTTAAATCTGTAGGAGCGACATCAGCCTCTACCCGAGCTCTAAATTTCAAAAGGATAGGATCACTTGCTTCGACAGCAAAGACAGACAACGGTGGTGCATAGTAAACCGAAGGACTCGGCCCTGAAGGACCTATCCAACTAGTAGAGCCATCGTATTGTGCGATATATGCATTTATGTAGAACTTATAGGCATCACCCCACCAGCCCTGGTTTCCAATATGCTCAATATAAGAGTTATGGATAACCCAAAATTTAGATCGTATTTTATTTGCTCCATGAGTATTAGAAATTGTACCAGCGGGCAAATCAAAAGTATCACCTCCGTCACCTGGTGCAGTATTCAAAAGTGGCTCCAAATCTAATGGAAGCATATATGGATTTGCCACAAAGTTAAGTCCTTCATTCAATTGAACATCTATCCCTTGCGTAGAGCGTGTGAAATATTCTTTCAATGAATTTAGAGAAACAGCATTTGATGCAAACTGGGAATACCCCTCTTTATAATAAGAAACTGCAGGAGTATTATGATAATCAGCTAACAACTTACGCGAGAATTGGATTTCACCTTTTACCCGACCAAAAGGATTAATATTATTATTATTATCATAGATATCTTTAAAATCATGAGCAAAAGTCAACTCTTTAAGTATAACCGCAGTATTAGTGGGGTTTGGATTAAAATCGAGATAAGCATTATCAGCAACATTCACACCTGCTTCCATAGCCATAAAATAGCCACTACCTGCCTTCATTCTGAAGCGAGGATCTGTTATAGACAAACCCGGCAACCAAGTAGAAGATGTAGCACCGACCGACATTACAAAACTATAATACATATAGTCTAATGCCGTTTCTTTAAACGGAGAAGAGAATGGCGTCAAATGACGTTTATTCGCATCATTTCCCACATATATTGTTTTATTTATGTCCCAAACCTGAGACCCATCTTTAAATATACAATTATTCAGTTTTAGGTTATAGCGCATCCAACCAGCCGAAGACGCTCCCGCATTATCGGCATCAGATCCATTTACCTTATCGATAAACACCCTCGGAATATATAATTTTCGAGCTTCGTCTGCAGACATAGTAGCCACATGGTCCTCTGTATTATAAGAAGCCTCCACGGTGAAAGCTCCATAGCGATCAGCTCCTATCTTAGATGGATCACCGACCTCTATATTATCTACAGACATAGCCACAAACGGCCATACAACAACCTGCAAATTTTTAGTCATATCCACCTGTGTAGGAAGCGTATGTGGAGAAGTCAATTTCTGGGCAACACGTATAGTAGGAAAATTCAAATAATTATAACCATCGGCACTTTTTACCGCAGCTGTTCTGTCCCTATATATATACTGTGTCTTCTCCTCTCCCACAAAGCTAATAACACCTTGTTTAGTAGGAGTAGCCGTATTCACAAATAACTTATCCGGCGCAGAAGGATCTTTTGCAGCCATCGCATCAATAATATCCCCGGTCAATTCGGTTATACCATCCTGTTCAACGACAACCGTACCCGCAGCCGTACCAGACGAAGCATACTTCATCGATCCGTCTACATACATCACAGCCTGAGTGGCATTCACTGCATTATCACCTACAAACATTTTTCCTTCCGAATAAAACTTAACGGGTGTAGTCTTCATGTCCCCTGTAGATGGAGGAGGTAAAACTTGAGCATTAAGCACAAAAGGGAATAATAGGATAGTAGCGATTAGTAAAAATCGTAAATTCATTATTGTAGTTTTATCAAAGTTCGTCATTCTATTCAATATAAAAGCTTTCACTGCTGGTAACCTTTAAAATAAAAAATGTATTAAGTCGTTAATTATACCTCAAAACTTTTCACAGCACAAATATAGATATAAATCTATTTATAAAAAAGTTTTTTCTGAAATTTATGCATATGTTTAACTTTTGCATACTCAACATCAGACTTGCATATGATGTTTGCGCAATAAGTCATTGACCGTTTTAACAGGGTTGAATGTTTCTATCGGCACCTCCACGAAAATCGTGTTCCAATCCGACATTGCCCCATTCCACAGCCCTGGTAACTCAAGAGCTTTCAGCTCCCTGCCATTCTTCGATTTTATCGAAATAAAACCGGTATTAAGATCCACAAAATTTTTCAGATTGAAATGATTACCTCTGTAATCTTTTATTCCGCAAACCAAATCGACCGGGTTGAAGTGTGTACCATCAGCAAACATAGCCTTTTTCTCCGGATTGTTCATATCTATTTGCGAACTTTCCAGAATCTGAGGAGATATAGTTTCGTCTGTATCAACAGCCAGAAACGGACCACCTCCCGGTTCACCCACATTTTTCACCATTCCACATACGCGGCAAGGACGATCGAGTTTCTTTTTCAAATATAATACTAATTCGGAATCCTCCAACATTTTTGTGTCGGGATTTTTGACATTTAACACATTTTGCAAAAAATATAATATATCCAGCAATTGTTCATGCGTATATTTCCCGCCGTCCAACAGGTTGAGGTATTCCGATATTTTGGTCTGTGTATCAACCAGAACGCCGGCCAATATCTTTTTATACTTGGTCTCAACCGTTTTGTATTTATCAGGAACGACATTGTCTATATTCTTAATAAAGACAATATCCGAGTCCAAATCGTTCAGATTCTCTATCAATGCGCCATGCCCACCGGGACGGAAAAGCATTTTACCATTCTCTCTGAAAGGGTTGTTTTCGGCGTCGGCAGCAACCGTGTCGGTACTCGGTTTTTGCTCACTGAAAGACACATGGTACTTAACTCCGAGCTCATCTTCCAGAAAGGGCAATTTCTCACTTACCAGTGCCTCGAACAACGAGCGATGCTCGGGCGAGACTGTAAAGTGGATATTTATATCGTTTGTCGAGGTTTTAGTATACAAATAACCTTCTTTCAAATGCTCTTCGACCGGAGTGCGGGATGAAGCCTGATATTTATGAAATTTCAGCAATCCTTTGGGGAGGTTACCATAGTTCAATCCTTTTTCGGTGAGCAAATTCACCACTACCGCTTTGTAATTCCCTGACGAGAGCAAATCGGCAATATTCTTGCCTTCGTTTGCCAGACAAACGTCATCCAGGTCTTCGTAAAAAGCAAAATCTTGGATATTGTCAAAGAATTCTCTTTCAAAATCGGTTTCGGGAGTAGTATAAGAGGCATCGACAAATGCAAATAAATCTTTAAACATGCGGCTTGCCGCACCCGATGCCGGTACAAACTTCGTAACGGATTTCCCGCATCCCAGATAGTTATCCCATAAATCGAGATAAGCAGTTTCATCTTCCGGGGCAATGATTTTTATACCTCTTTCGACGGAAGCAGGAGCTACAATGTCAAGGTAAGGAAATCCCTGACGGAAACAATCTAACTGTTTGTACAACTCTTCTTCTGATATTCCCTTTTTCTGAAGAAGCAATTTATCTTCTTCCGTAAGATTTACATTTTCCATAAATCGTTTTTAAGAATTCATTGTGAATGGCAAAAATAATAAAAACTTTACAAATCAACGTAGTTTCTTGAAAAATTCCCATAAAACCAAGCCTCCCGCAATGGAAACATTGAGCGAATGCTTCGTGCCGAACTGGGGTATTTCGATGCAACAATCGCAGGCATCCACAACCGGCTGCTCCACGCCTTTCACCTCATTGCCCAGTATCACAGCATATTTTCTACTCTTATCAACGTCAAGCGTATCCAATGGAATACTGCCGGTAGCCTGCTCGATAGCACAAATGATATAGCCTTGCTTTTTCAGCTCGTCCAATGCGTGCAACGTATCGGGATAATAGCGCCAATCGACTGAATCCTCGGCTCCTAATGCGGTTTTATGTATCTCGGCATGAGGGGGTTGCGCTGTTATACCACACAGGCAAATGGATTCGATAAGGAAGGCATCGGCCGTGCGGAATACAGAACCTATATTATTGAGGCTGCGGACGTTATCTAATACGACAGTCAACGGGATTTTCCCGGTTTGCTTAAACTCATCGACAGAGATTCGTGCTAATTCGGTTATTTTTTTTACTCTCATTCTATTGTCAATCAATCAGTATTACACTGGCGTAATCTACCTGACCTTCAATCGGGGGATTACGCTTGGATAATTTTATTTCAACCTGCTCTACTTGAGGATAGGTTGTCTTTATGCTATTGATAATTCTTTTGGCAACATGTTCAATCAATTTGGAGGGAATAGCCATTTCTTTTTTGATAAGCTCGTATACCTCGGCATAATTGACAGTATCGGCTAAATCGTCATTTTCAGCCGCATAGCTTACATCTACTTTTATTTTCACATCTATTTTGAATGTATTGCCTACTACCCGCTCTTGGAGCATAACTCCATGATAGGCAAATAGTTCTATGTTTTCAAGCTGTATATAACTCTCCATTAAGCGCGTCTCCTTTTAAAATTCGTACAAATATGCGTATTCTGTTTCAAATATCGAAATCTCGCGGGGTTAAAATCTGAACAAGAAGGGGTAGAATTATAAATTAAAAGAAGTATTTTTGTAATGACTCGATTATATGGCTACAAGTTTATCTATATTTATTTATAAGTTGACGAGTGAACGAGTAGACGAGTAAACAAGTTGACAAGTAAACAAGTATACGAGTTGATAAGTTATAAGAAAGCGTTCTTATATAAAACTTGACATTTTTTTTACCACAAACATCGAAAAGAAGTAGAGAAGTGTTACTTTTTCCTGTCACTTCGAACGAAAGTGAGAAGTCTCTTTCTGATAAAGTGACGAGATGCTTCGTTTTACTCAGCATGACAAAGAGCATTAGCTATAATGAAAAAAGTAACTCGCCAAAAAACATCGAAAACAAGTAGAGAAGTGTTACTTTTTCCTGTCACTTCGAACGAAAGTGAGAAGTTTCTTCTTGATAAAGTGACGAGATGCTTCGTTTTACTCAGCATGACAAAAAGCATTTGTATAATAAAAAAAGTAACTCGCCAAAAAACATCGAAAACAAGTAGAGAAGTGTTACTTTTTCCTGTCACTTCGAACGAAAGTGAGAAGTCTCTTTCTGATAAATGTGACGAGATGTTTCGTTTTACTCTGCATGACAAAGAGCATTTGCTATAATGAAAAAAGTAACTCGCCCAAAAGCATCAAAAATGAATAGGGGTTTGTTACTTTTTGGGGAATATTAAAAAAATAAAACAAAAAATGAAAATACGCATTATATATATAGCACTTATCCTGCTGCTTCCGTTGGCGGTGCAGGGGCAAGCAACCGAACCGCTGAAAATAGGCGTTATCAGCGATACGCATTACCTATCCGAAAAGTTGATGGACGGAGGGTATGCTGTAGAAGATTATATGTACGCATCGGGGAGGATGATACAATATACGCCTGCCATCCTCGATTCGGTCATGCATTTTTATCTACATTCCAACTGGAAGCCGGATGTACTGCTCATCTGCGGCGACATAACCAAAGACGGCGAACGACAAAGCCATATTGACTTTGCAAAGAAGCTAAAACCACTACAGGAAGCAGGCACAAAAGTATTTGTCATTCCCGGCAATCACGACATCAACGTTCCCGATCCGATAGGCTATGTAGGCAATAGAACGTATCAAACGGAGAATACCTCGCCCGAAGAATTTGTACATATATATAATAGGTGTGGCTATGCCGACGCTTTCGATCGCGATACCGCTTCGCTCAGCTATGCAGCCGTCCTCGACGAACATACATGGCTGGTCGCCATCGACGCGGCACAATATAAACGCTACACGAACCGTACTTTATCCGAAGGCCGGATTTCGCAGGAGACAGAAAAATGGATCGTCAACATACTGGATGAAGCCAAGAGCAAGAATATTAGCGTGATAGGCATGATGCACTGGGGCATCACCGAACATTTTATGTATCAATCGGCGCTGATGAAAAACTACCTTGTCGACGATTATGGACGTTTGAGGCAATTATTCGCCGACAAAGGGATGCGGGTTATCTTTACCGGGCATTGCCATGCCAACGATATTACAACCTACCTCTCGCCCGAAGGTAATAAGTTGCACGATGTGGAAACGGCATCGCTGTCCTCCTACCCTTTTGCCTACCGTTTTGTTTACTACTATCCCGATCAGGCGAATGTTATGACTTTCAATATCAATTCTTTGCCGGAGAATCTCCGTTTGGTAGACGAAAGCAAAGGCAATCTGTTGCGGATAGGCAAACAGTTGGCTAAGAATAAGTTGAAAGCCTTATACATGACTTCGCCGAAGGAGACAGAGGATATTCTGACCGAATTTGCCGCTCAACTCTTTATCTTGCATATGGCAGGGGATGAGACTATTACCCCCGAATTGCAATCGTTAGCCGACGACCTGAACAAGATAAACAACCAGATGGGCGGGGATATATCCGACTTCGAACTGGATTTCTTCCCATCCGACAATAATACAGTTATCCAATTTTAACGTTATGCTCGAATTATCCCTATATCCCGAACTGATAGAAGCCGGTTGCGACGAAGCCGGACGAGGTTGTCTGGCAGGCCCTGTATTTGCGGCGGCCGTCATTTTACCGAAAGACTTTGAGAATGAACTGCTTACCGATTCGAAGCAATTGACCGAGAAACAGCGCTATGCTTTACGTCCGATTATTGAAGAAAAGGCGCTCGCATGGGCGGTAGGCATTGTAGACAATAACGAGATAGACAAAATAAACATCCTCAACGCCTCTTTTCTTGCCATGCACCGTGCAGTAGACCAACTGACAGTGCGCCCGCAACACTTGTTGATTGACGGGAACCGCTTTAAACCTTACGAAGGAATCAAACACACCTGCGTAGTCAAAGGCGACGGCAAATACCTGCCCATCGCAGCGGCATCTATCCTTGCCAAAACCTACCGGGATGACTTCATGGATAAGATAGGCGAAGAACATCCTCAATATCTCTGGAAACAGAATAAGGGTTATCCAACCAAGGCACATCGTCAGGCAATAGAGCAATACGGCGCTACATCCTATCACCGGATGAGCTTTAATCTGTTAGACAAGCAATTAACGTTGGATTTTTAGATGCCAAAAAGTGTTTGTGCATTTCGGGTAGTGATGGCTGCCACTTCTTCGGGCGATACGTCATACACTTCCGACAGTTTGGTTACAATATAAGGAATATAAGCAGGCTCGTTCCGTTTACCCCTGTAAGGGACAGGCGATAGGTAAGGCGCATCCGTCTCAAGTATGATGCGCGACAGGTCGACAACACTTTTCAGCACATCTGCCAGACCCGAGTTCTTGAAGGTAACCACCCCATTTACACCTATCATAAAGCTCTTTAAATCAACAACTTCCATAAGCTCATCGGCACTCCCGCCAAAGCTATGAAACACGCCTCTCAAGCTATCTTCACCTACAGCCTTAATGCTCGCAACTACCTCACGGACAGCCTCTCGCGAGTGAATCGACACCGGCAGGCCATATTCTACAGCCCATCGGAGCTGCTCCTCTAAGGCGGCTTTCTGTTCAGCCACACGCTCCTTGCTCCAATAGAAGTCCAGCCCTATCTCGCCCACACCCACATAAGAGCGCTCGGCGAACAATGGCTTTATAGCCGCCAGTTGCCGCTCCCAGTCCAGCTCTACACTGGTCGGGTGAAGCCCCATCATCGGGTAGGCAAAATCCGGGAAGCTTTCGACGAAAGCATGTAACAAGCCTACGGACTCCCCATCGACATTAGGCAGCAGCGCCTTAGCTACTCCGGCCTCGCGGGCACGAGCAACCATCTCGGCGGCATCGTCGTTGAACTCCTCCGCATAGATATGCGTGTGCGTATCAATCATCATCATACATGAAGTTCAATTGGATATTGCCCGGTTTCGGCTTCTCGCGTGGGATATCATCGGGAACTTCTTCCTCTCCCTCTTGCGGCTCTTTCTCCGAGCGCCTCAGGTAATAGATGATGCCGAAGTCCTTGCATCGCTCCAACTTCTCCTCCGACTCCAAGTCGGCAAAGAAAGCTTCTATCTGGTTCCACAGCGAGCAAAGCGCTTTGTCTATATCCTCGCGTTGTTGGCTCAATGTCTCCAGATGGCGGGCAGTAGTAGACTGGAAAGTCCTTTGAGTGAAGTACCCGTCCTTGAACTGCGAATAGGCAACATTCACACGGGCAATGGTCGGGTTATATATAGGTGCGCCTCCGTTCTGGATGCGCAGGTTTTCTCCTTTGATTATATCTTCGCCCCATGTCAGTAAAGCCTCATTGGTAGCGAGATCAGGCACCGCCTGACTATCTACCTCGAGGTTATAAAAAGAGCGAACATCTTTCTTGATTTCGCCTCTGGCAATGCATAGATTGAGTACCTGTATAAAGTGCGAGACATAGAGCCGCGCATTCTTCACCAGCTTCTGTAGCTTACGGTTCTCGGCAGCCTGTTTCTCCAAGCTCTGCTTATACATCAACTGGGCGTTTTCGAAGTTCCGAAGCATTGTTTCGAGGCTGATAACGTCGAACTTAATGATATTGGCATCACGAGAAGCAGACATTTTCTCTATCGCTGTTTTCAGCGACCTTATACGGGCATTATCAGTGTTGGGTAATCTTCGATAAGGCATTCCTTCTGAACTCGTTATTGGGTTAGTTAAACGTTTCTGTTAATTAAATCCTCAGCCAAAGCAAATAGGACCTCCTTGCGGTCATCACTCACCGACACTTTCCCAAGGCAGGCAACCGACTTATCGTAATATTCCCGAATCAATTCTTCCGATTTGGCTCTCAGTCCCAAGCGGTCGTATATCGCCGTAACGGCAGCTATCTTTTCGGCTTCGTCAAACTCTTTCTTCTCTATCCAGCTATATAACTCATCCTTAGCTGTAGGATCGGCCAAGGCGTTTATCAGCAAGAAAGTCTTCTTGTTGCAGAGGATGTCTCCGCCTGTCTTCTTGCCAAAGGTTTCGGGGTTGCCGTATACGTCCAGCAGGTCGTCTTTCAACTGGAAAGCCAATCCCATGTTAATCCCGAAGTCATATAGCAGTTTCATATCATCCTCGAAAGCGCCGGCAACCATCGCACCTTCTTTCAGCGCGCACCCAAGGAGTACAGCCGTTTTCAGGCGTATCATCTCCAAGTATTCGGGTATCGTCACATCCATGCGCTTTTCGAACTCCATATCGTATTGCTGACCGCAGCATATCTCGGATGCCGTGACAGAGAACAGATTCAATACCGGCTCCAGATAACGCCTGTCTACCTTGCATATTTCCTTGTAGGCCTCTATCAGCATGGCATCTCCCGAGAGGATAGCCGTATTGTCGCTCCACTTGACGTGTACAGTGGGCTTCCCGCGACGCTGGTCGGCTCTGTCCATCAAATCATCGTGCAGGAGCGTAAAGTTGTGGAATACTTCCACCCCCATCGCCACAGGAATTGCCGCAGCTATATTGTTCCGGTAGAGGTTGCACGCCATCAGGGCAAGTGCCGGACGGATACGCTTACCTCCTAAAGAGAGGATGTAATTTATAGGTTCGAACAAGGATGCGGGTTTCTGTGTAAATCGAATACCCTTTATCTGGGTATTGACGATATCAAGGATTTCCTCCAAGCTATATAATGGACTCATTTTCAACTTTCGATTATACTTTAAACATCACTCACAACCTATCAGATAGTCAAGAAGCCTTCCGACAACATATCCGTGTGAGTATCAAGACAAACAAAGGTAGTTCTTTTTTTAAAGAAATCAAATCTTTTTCGACTCCATAATTTGTATTATCTTTATGTGCTTAAACTAAAACCTAATATAGACAAAAATGACTCGTAAATTACTACTCTTATCAACAGTTGCATTGGCTCTATTCGCCTCATGCGACTCTACCCCGAAGGAAGTGAAGAAATCGGGCAATCCCGTTTTCGAAGGCTGGTATGCCGATCCCGAGGGTATCATCTTCGACGATGAATATTGGATTTATCCAACTTTCTCGGATGTATATGTCCGTGAGAAGCCCGACTCGGTTGTCCCTTATCCGGTAAAAGAGAACAATACAATCAACCCGGCTTATAACATCCAGACATTCATAGACGCTTTCTCTTCCAAAGACTTAGTGAACTGGACAAAGCATCCGAAAGTGCTTTCGGTCGAAAACGTTCCGTGGGTAGAGTATGCTATGTGGGCGCCTTCCATTATAGCAGCCAATGGCAAATACTATCTTTTCTTCGGAGGAAATGATATTCAGAACGATAATGAACATGGAGGAATCGGTGTGGCTGTGGCTGATAAACCGTCAGGGCCATTCAAAGATGCAATAGGCAAGCCACTTATCAACAAGATTGTGAATGGCGCGCAACCAATCGACCAGTTCGTATTCAAAGATAAAGACGGTACATTCTATATGTATTACGGCGGATGGGGACATTGCAACGTGTGTAAGCTATCTGCCGACCTCACATCGGTTGTTCCTTTCGACGATGGAGAGATGTTCAAGGAGGTTACTCCCGAGAACTATGTAGAAGGACCATTCATGTTCATCCGCGACGGCAAATACTACTTCATGTGGTCGGAAGGCGGATGGGGAGGCCCGGACTATTCGGTAGCCTATGCCATTGCCGACAGTCCTATGGGACCATTCAAACGCATCGGGAAAATCCTGCAACAAGATCCTGAAGTGGCTGTGGGTGCAGGACACCATTCGGTTATCCACGAACCAAAATCGGATAAATACTATATCGTCTATCACCGTCGACCGTTGACGGATACTCACTTCAACCACCGCGAGACGTGTATAGATGAAATGCATTTCGATGAGAACGGAAACATCCTTCCGGTTAAGATAACCTTCGAAGGGGTAGAAGAAAATAAATTACAGTAAATGAACAAAATAGCATTAATAACGGGAGCTACCGCCGGCATTGGCGAGGCCATCAGTATGCGTTTAGCCCAAGAGGGCTATAACCTGATAATCACCGGTCGCCGTCAGGAACGGTTAGACTCCCTGAAAGCCGAAATAGAAAAGCAGCATCGAACCAGCGTATTAACGCTGGCTTTCGATGTCCGCCAATATGACGAAGTGAAGGCTGCCTTAGGCAATCTTCCTTCCGAATGGGCAGCAATAGACGTATTGGTCAACAATGCAGGGTTAGCCGTCGGGCTGAATCCTATCCACCAAGGCGTTGTAGACGACTGGGAACGAATGATAGACACCAACGTCAAAGGGCTGTTGTATGTCACCCGTACCGTCTCTCCGGGAATGGTGGAACGCAAAAGCGGGCATATCATCAACATCGCATCCATTGCAGGGAAAGAGGTTTACCCAAGCGGGAATGTCTATTGCGCTACAAAACATGCTGTTGACGCTCTGAGCAAAGGCATGCGCATGGACTTGCTTCCTTTCGGCATACGCGTCACACAGGTCTGCCCGGGGGCGGTCGAAACAGAGTTCTCGATTGTCCGCTTCAAAGGCGACAAAGGCCGTGCCGACCAAGTATATCAAGGATTTACCCCTCTCGATGCCGAGAATATAGCCGATGCGGTATTCTATGCCGTTTCGCAGCCTCCGCATGTCGATGTGCAGGATATGCTCGTGATGCCTACGGCACAAGCCGCTGCAAGTATATTCCACAAAGAATAGCCTATGATTGATGTAGACGAGAAATACTACGATGCCGTAGACCTGCTGAAAAGGATGATCGCTATCCCCTCTTTCAGCCGCGAAGAAGACAAGGTTGCCCTACTGATAGAGGACTACATTCGTCAGAATAGTCATACGCCTCACCGTATAGGCAATAATGTCTGGGTGCAGTCGCCCGGCTTCGACACGGCTAAGCCGACTATCCTGCTCAATTCGCACATCGACACCGTAAAGGCTGTTGCAGGATGGACAAAAGAGCCTTTCGCCCCGTTGGAGGAGGAAGGCATCTTATACGGCTTGGGCAGCAACGATGCAGGTGCCAGCGTAGTTTCCTTGCTACATACCTTCTTCTTGCTCACCGAGAAGCCGCAGGATTATAACCTCATCTTTCTGGCTTCGTGCGAAGAAGAAGTCTCAGGCACAAACGGTGCCGAATTGGCGCTGACAAAGCTTCCGCCTATCACTTTCGGCATTGTAGGCGAACCCACAGGTATGCATCCTGCCGTTGCCGAGAAAGGATTGATGGTACTCGACTGCACCGTCAAAGGGCGCTCGGGGCACGCTGCCCGCAACGAAGGCGAGAATGCCATCTACAAGGCATTGAAAGACATCGAATGGTTCAGAACATTCGAGTTCCCCAAGAAAAGCCACTTGTTAGGCTCTGTAAAAATGAGCGTTACGATGATCAGCTCGGGCACTCAGCACAATGTCGTTCCCGACCGGTGCGAGTTTGTAGTCGATGTCCGCAGCAACGAGCTATACAGCAACGAGGAGCTTTTCCACCTGATAGACGAGATGACCGGCTGCGAGGTCAAGCCCCGTTCGTTCCGCCTCAACTCGTCGCGCATAGCGCTCGAAAATCCTTTCGTAGAAAGGGCTATCATTATTGGCAAAGAACCGTACGGCTCACCTACCTTGTCGGATCAGGCATTTATGAAATTCCCAAGCGTCAAGATAGGCCCGGGAGACTCGGCACGGTCGCACACTGCCGACGAATACATCAAGCTGGAAGAGATTCGCGAAGCAATCGAGCTGTACTACAAGCTACTCGACGGTCTGCGGCTTTGACTCGCTATCCTTATGATTTTGAAAATCAGCCTGAAGCAACAGTTCCTGCAATTCTGCTTCGGTATGCTCATGCCGATATAGCGGTACCGTTTCCGACACAGCCAACGATGGATCTAAGTCGTACATCTGCGCATCGGATGTTATATAATGCTTGATGATTTTATAGCAAAGTAGCACCAAAGACTGCATCGGCTTCTTCTCCACGTTCCGTATGACACGTTCTACAATCACATACAGGAAGTCACCCTTATTGTACTCTCCGTCCTTGAGCGAAGGGTAACGTGTAGAGAGGTCGACTATATTTCTGCGTTCCAAGTCGTGCACAATCAAGCCTACATAGCGGTCGGTATGGATGCCCAATTTGAAGCCGGCACGGATATCGAGGCGGAAAACCTTTTTCGGAACAAAGACTGTTGTCTCATACCCGAATTCATATGGTTCGTCCGTACGCTGAATATTGATAAACCAATAGGTATCAGCACGTTTTGGCATCTTCCGGAAGAGCGAATAAGTCACCTTCGTTTCTATATTGTCTTTTCGCTTGGCACTTGTCAGGTAAACGAGGTGCGTAGCCGTTTTAGGGATAGTAGCATCTTGGCTTATCTGGTCTATCTGACTAATATACTGCTCATTAATCTGGTCATATTGCGTAAAGCGCTTTTTGAGGTGTGTACCGTTATACCACGAGTACATGACGATAAACACCACTCCTCCGATAAGGATAGGTACAAACCCTCCATGTCCGAACTTCTGCATATTGGCAATGAAGAAGATAAACTCGATAGCGACAAAGAAGAGGGTCACAGGAATGCTGTACCAAAGCGGTTTCTTATTCTTGACAAAATACAGGAACAAGAGGATGGAAGTCATCATCATACTCAACGTAATAGCCAGTCCATAAGCTGCTTCCATGCGGATAGAGGTTTGCAATACCAAGATAACAAGGATACAAAGCACCATCAGCGAATAATTGACCGAAGGGATAAACAACTGCCCTTTCAGCATAGACGGGTATTTGATTTTGACATTCGGCCAGAGATTCATCGAAATAGCCTCGCTGATAACACTATACGAACCGCTGATAAGCGCCTGACTGGCAATGATAGCCGCCAGCGTAGCCATTACAATGCCGGCAATGAGAAACCACGACGGCATAATGGCATAGAAAGGATTCGTCCCGTGCGTTATCACCGCAGGGTTATTAATCACCCATGCCGCTTGCCCCAGATAGTTGATAATCAGGGCTACCTTGACGCCTGCCCATGCTACACGGATATTCTTCAGTCCGCAATGCCCCAAATCCGAGTACAAAGCTTCCGCCCCTGTGGTACAAAGGAAGATTGCCCCCATTATCACCAAGGCTTCGGGAACGTTCAACAGGAAGTGGATTGCATACCACGGATTAAAGGCTCTCAATACGCTGATATCCTGTATCAGTTGCGAGAACCCGACAACTGTCATCATCAGGAACCACAGTACCATAAAAGGCCCGAAGTATTTACCGATAGCCCCCGTACCGAAAGGTTGAAGCAGGAATATAAGGAGTACGATGACAATCGTTATCAGCATAACGGGAATATCAGGCACAAGAATATCGAGCCCTTCGATAGCAGATGTCACCGTCATGGCCGGCGTAATGACGCCGTCGGCAAGCAACATAGCCGCCCCTACGGCAGCGATGATATATGCCCAGCGATATTTACGCCTGATAAGTGCAAACAGGGACAATATGCCTCCCTCGCCTTTGTTATCGGCGCGCAGGGTGATAACGACATATTTGATGGTGGTCAGGATAGTCAACGTCCAGATGACACACGATACTGCCCCCAGTATATAATCGGGATTCGCCAGTTGCCCATCCGGGAGGGTATGGATAACAGCCCGCATCACATACAGCGGGGAAGTACCTATATCGCCGAAAACAATTCCTATTGCGAGTATAACACCGAGAGAGCCAAACGGTACACTATGTTTCTTTTCCATGAGAAATAGTATCTAATATTATTTAGAGTAATCCGGAAGATTCCTCATTATAAAATATGAAACATCGCGCACTTCAAAAGGTTCAACCGAAAGCAAAGAATGTTAAAAGAAATAAGGCATATTGCGCAACACCCAATAGAGAAGGATGATGCCGAGGATAAGGATTATAGCCTTTCTGCCGAAAAGAAGCCTACGTACTCGCGGGAATCGTTCCTTTCCACCCAGATACTCAAAATAGAATCCCACCAGCAGGTAAGGGATGGAAAATACAAAGAGGGGATTATACGATAGAGCCTGACCTATCTCGAGATGCAGGAGTGAATGAAAAGCCCGTTGCGTACCGCATCCGGGGCAATCCAATCCTGTGAAATAATGAAACGGACATTGCGGGAAGAATCCTTCCGTTGCAGGGTTGAAAAGATACAACAACGCTACCAACACAACGGCCACCAGCAGAAATAAGATTACGGGTATCCGCTTTTGCTTCGTCTGCTTCATCCTCGACTACACTTCCGAAGCTACAGCTGCAATAATCATGAAGGCATAGAACAAAACGGCAAGAAGTATCAAGCCCCCTGTTATCCCAAGTCCTATAAGCATCCACATTTTAGCATTCTTCGACGATTTTTCGGCAGTTTCGTAATCGCCCGAATAATAAGCGGATTCAACCTTAGAAGCATAGATAATTGCAATTATCCCGAATATTTGCGCACAAAAGACAGTCACCAATATCGATTCTATCAACCACGATTTGGGCATAGGGCGTACCTCCATGTTATTCCCTCTTTTGGGCGCCCCGTAGTTGCCATATACATTCGGACGGTACATACTCTGGTACTGTTGGTTATTGGTATTTTGCGCTGTCGTTGTCTGTTGTGTTTGTTGCGTCTGCTGCGCTGTTGTCTGAGCCGACGGGTTGAACAGGAACGAAAGCGCAGGAATTTTTCCGGCTTCCACCCAATTAGGAAGTCCCGAGAACCAAATCATCGTATCAGGAGTTATGCTCTTTGCCTTAAGTTCGTCTATCGAAAAAGGTCCTTGTTGTTGATTAGTCGTTTTGTCAATGAAAAAATATCCTATTGCACTCATAATTCAGTCATTCTAAATTAAATAAAATATATCGTTTTAATAGTTTCATACAAAAATAACAAAAAACAGATTACCTTTCACCTTTTTAGAGTTGAGGTATCACTTTATAGATAAAAAGAAATATTAAAAGAGATTTATTTAACCTATCAATTCCAATATTTATATTATTTTTGTTTTTCTATTACATTAAATGAGCAACAATAAGGTTTTTCAATAAAGACTATAGATGAGGAAATTCATATTTGCCCTGTTTGTTATATCCTTCATTCTGACAGGTTGTACGAGCGAATCAACAACCGTTATCCCGCCCAAGACCATTAAAACAGTCAGGTTTAATGTTGCACTTGCACCCTCTGTCAGCAATGTATCGTCCACCCTTGTAACCGAATCGAAGATGACTTTCGACGAAGTTCCCGTTGGCACTTATATCCAATATGTCATATACAAAGAAGACGGAAGCATTCAACTGGCCGGATATATCCCTTTAGCTGATGACATTTCGGGCTCTATCACATTCGAGGAAGAGTTGCCTGTGGGAACGCTTCACGCCGTACTGATCAAAGCTGAAAAGACATCGGACAGAACACCCGTATTGACGCCCGCGAATTACGATACCGACTACTGTATAGGTAATAACTCGGCCACCCGGATAAACAACAATCTCAATATTTTCTTCGATTCATTCACCTACAACGTGAAAGGTTGCGGGGCATGCAACGATGAAGTAGATATAGTCAGCGCCGAATTGCAGCCGATGTGGTCGGAAGTAAACATGGAGATAGTTGCCAATGATCCGTATATCATATCCAGCGAAGTGACCGACATCGTTCTCGAAGTAGAACCGTATCATTACGGTTTTGCCGTGACTGATGGAGTAGCATCCCGGGAAATAGCTTCATCCGCGTCCGACCTATCCTTAGCTCCCGCTGAAAGCAGGATGTCGATAGAGGAATTTTACGCAGGAAGCAGGATGTTAACCTGTCCTATTGCAGCTTCAGCCGGAACCGCTATTCGCCTGTCATTCTACCAAAACATAGAGAATGAGATGAGGCTATTAAGAAGAGACGATCTCTACAAAGGGGCAACCGAGACCAATCAGGTGTATACGTTCAAACATCCGTTATTAGGCGACGGCCCTATAGACAACCCGGACAATCCCAATACAGGCGAAAGACCCTGAATTGTCAGATACTGATACCTTATAATTTGCAAAGGTTATTTGGTTCAATTACCTTTGTCATCAGTATGAATAAGGCCATTCTCCGATTAGCAATCCCCAATATTATATCTAATATAACCGTCCCGTTATTAGGTCTGGTCGATATGTCCGTAGTTGGCCACCTCGACGATGCTGCTTATATCGGGGCTATTGCCGTAGGGACAACCATCTTCAACTTCATCTACTGGAACTTCTCCTTCCTGCGAATGGGGACAAGCGGCTTTACTGCCCAATCCTTTGGCGCAGAAGACACACGCGAACAAGCCAATATCCTGCAACGTTCCCTTTTCGTAGCTTTCATCGGCGGACTGTTTATCATCGCCCTGCAATCCCTGATTTTGCAACTGGGCTTCTATATCTTTCCGACAGGCAACACAACACACAGCTACGTATCGGACTATTTCCGCATCTATGTGTGGGCAGCACCGGCAGTCTTGGGCATGTACGCCTTCAATGGCTGGTTTGTGGGGATGCAGGATGCCAAAACACCGATGTTTATCGCTATCGGTATCAATATCATCAACATCGCTTTATGCTTGTTCTTCGTCTTCGTCCTGAAAATGAATATCGAAGGCGTCGCGTTGGCATCACTTTGCGCACAATATACGGGAATCGTCACGGCAGCCTTTATCTGGCTGCACAAATACGGCTACATGAAGCAATTGCTGCATTGGTCGGTATTGAAGGATGTCCGCTCCTATATCCCTTTCTTCAAAGTCAATTCCAATATCTTTATCCGCACACTGGCACTGGTCTTTGTCACCACATTCTTCGTTTCGGCCTCCACCCGCGAAGGGGATGATATTCTGGCTGTGAATGCCCTCATCATGCAACTATTCACATTCTTTTCGTATATGATGGACGGCTTTGCCTACTCTGCCGAAGCCCTCACCGGAAGGTTTGTAGGTGCAAGGACAAAAGAACTGTTAGGCAAGCTGATAAAGAACCTTTTTGCTTGGGGCATCGGGATAGTCGCCTTGTTTACGATCGCCTACGCCCTGTTTTTCGAACAAATACTGTCCATCATTACGGACAAGAAAGACATTGTAGCACTCGCCATGGATTATAGACTCTGGGCGTTATTGATACCCATTACCGGATTTTCGGCTTTCTTATGGGACGGCATATTTGTCGGGGCTACCGCCTCGCGGCAGATGCGCAATTCGATGCTGGTGGCTGCCACCACTTTCTTCCTGCTCTACTTTGGATGCAAGTTCTTACTTCCCGATTTCTTCGATGCCTATGCCAATAATGTCCTTTGGACAGCCTTCCTGACCTATCTGGGGATACGGGGCATCATGCAGGCATTCATGGCTCCTTCGGTGCTACGGAAAAGCTGATTACAACAAGAGTATTCAAAAAAAGTAACAAACCTCTACTTATTTTCGATGTTTTTTATTGAGTTACTTTTTCTCCGTGTAACTGATGCTTCTTGTCATGCTGTGTGAAACGAAGCATCTCGTCACTTTATCGAAATGAGACTTCTCACCTCCGTTCGAAGTGACAGGAAAAAGTAACACTTCTCTACTTGTTTTCGATGTTTTTTGGCGAGTTACTTTTTCTCAGTGTAACTGATGCTTCTTGTCATGCTGAGTGAAACGAAGCATCTCGTCGCTTTATCGAAAAGAGACTTCTCACCTTCGTCCGAAGTGACAGAAAAAGTAACACTTCTCTACTTCTTTTCGATGTTTTTTGGCGAGTTACTTTTTTCATTATGGCTAATGCTCTTTGTCATGCTGAGTAAAACGAAGCATCTCGTCACTTTATCGAAAAGAGACTTCTCACCTTCGTTCGAAGTGACAGAAAAAAGTAACACAAGTATATTCATTTTTGTTATTTTTCATCGAGTTACTTTTTCTCGTAACTTGTATACTTGTCTACTCGTCTACTCGTCTACTTATAAATAAATATAGATAAACTTGCAATCATATGCTCAAAACCGATTCACATTATTTAAGGAAAAAGGCTATCTTTACGACCTTAACAATTAAAAAAACACAACCTATTATGATGAAACTAAGAAATTTCTTTTTTGTATTAGCAGTTACTGTCTTTGGAAGCAGCCTCGTATCTTGTAGTGATGATGACGGCGAGAACAGATTCAATGCCCCATTCGAAATCGAGTTAACGGTTCAGACAAATGCCACGTATCGTGGAACTGAACTCGAAATTTTCGGCTCCGAAATAACAGTTGATTGGGGCGACGGCAGTGATTTAAACACCTACCTTTCAAGCAGTGGACTTTCATGGAGTAAATTTGAGCATCAGTATCCGGTATCGACAGGGACAAAAGAATATACTGTAAAGATCAACGGAAAAGGATTATTTGATTTTAGAATCAAGCCCGATCCCGCAAATTCGAACGTATTGGCCAGCATCGTTAAATTCGTAGATTTCAAGCAGTGTCCTACCCTACATTCGGTCGAATTGCTTGGTGTAGAAGATATGGAAAGCAGTGATATTAATCATGCTAAATTGCCTGAATTAGAGCAATTGATTCTAAATGCAACAACCTTCACAGCAATAGATTACACTTCTTTCGCCAAGTTCAGATTGAAAAGTATAATATTGCAGAATAATCAGCTATTGAGTAACATAAAATTGCCGGCCGATACCAAAACTATATCGATAGACAATTGCCCTCTATTGACAAGCAATGCCGTTAATTACAAAAATTATAAGGAACTCGAAGTTGTTTATCTCAACAGTTGCAATTGGACTTCTCTTGATTTACAGTCTAATCTCAAACTAACTAATTTGGTTATATATAATAGTGATATAGAAACTATCAACATCAGTAAGCAAAGTAAGTTAGAGAATCTATATGTCACAGACAGCAGCTTGAAAGAATTCCTTTTAGGGACAAATATCTATGAAGAGTTGGATTATATTTATCTTGAAAACAACCAAATAGAGAAAGAAGAATTTAACGCATTGTTTAATCGATTGCCATCCGTAACCCGGGAAGAGGCATACGATTACATTCTATACATATACGGCAACCCGGGGACTGACAGCTGCAACAAAGAAATAGCAGAGGGTAAAGGCTGGAGAGTTCAGACAACACCTTGGTAAAATCACCACTCTATAAACTATAAAGAGGATGCATTTTGTATCCTCTTTCTCTTTTTGTAGCAGATAAATGTTTTATCAATCTTATTTTTGTAAATTTGTAACAATGAACAAAATCAACCAAAATAAACAACAATAAAGAATAAGATTATGGCAACACCTCCATTCAAGTATCAGGAAATGTTTCCGATGGGAAAAGACACGACCGAATACTATCTTTTGTCCAAAGACTATGTTTCTACAGCCACTTTCGAAGGTCAGGAAATTCTGAAAGTAGCACCCGAAGCTTTGACACTTCTTGCACAACATGCTTTCCACAATGTAGAATTCCTGCTTCGCCCCGACCATCAGGCACAGGTGGCAAAAATACTCAACGACCCCGAAGCAAGCGACAACGACAAATTCGTGGCATTGACTTTCCTTCGCAATGCCGAAATCTCGGCAAAAGGCATTCTCCCTTTTTGTCAGGATACAGGTACAGCCATCATCATGGGTAAGAAAGGACAAAACGTATGGACTGGTGCCAACGACGAAGAAGCCCTATCGAAAGGTGTTTACAATACCTTCACGACGGACAACCTGCGCTATTCGCAAAATGCGCCACTCAACATGTTCGACGAAATAAATACAGGCACAAACCTTCCTGCCCAAATCGACTTGTACGCCATACAAGGAAACGAATACAAATTCCTGTTTGTAGCCAAAGGAGGAGGTTCTGCCAACAAGACATATCTCTATCAGGAGACAAAAGCATTGCTTACGCCTGAGAAATTAGAGCCATTCCTGATAGAAAAAATGAAATCGCTGGGTACAGCTGCCTGCCCTCCGTACCATATTGCTTTTGTAATCGGAGGAACATCAGCCGAAACCAATTTAAAAACCGTAAAACTGGCGTCGACCAAATACTACGACAGCCTACCGACCGAAGGCAACGAAGGCGGACAAGCCTTCCGCGACATAGAAATGGAAAAACGCCTTTTGAAAGCTGCTTACGACTTAGGTTTAGGTGCGCAATTCGGCGGAAAATACTTCGCACACGACATCCGCGTAGTACGCCTGCCTCGTCACGGAGCATCTTGCCCGGTAGGTATGGGCGTTTCTTGCTCGGCCGACCGCAACATCAAAGGTAAAATCAACAAAGACGGTGTCTGGCTGGAAAAATTAGAAGACAATCCGGCTCGCCTTATCCCTGCCGAATATCAGCAAGTGGGAGAAGCGGGAGGCGTAAAAATCGACCTCAACCGCCCGATGAAGGAAATCCTTGCCGAATTAACTAAATATCCGGTATCGACACGTCTGTCGCTTACGGGAACCATCATCGTAGGGCGCGATATAGCGCATGCCAAGTTGCAGGAACGTCTCGACAGAGGCGAAGACCTGCCACAATACATCAAAGACCATCCTATCTATTATGCAGGTCCGGCTAAAACGCCGACAGGTTATGCCAGCGGCTCGATGGGACCTACTACGGCAGGACGTATGGACTCGTACGTAGACTCGTTCCAATCGCACGGAGGAAGCTTGATTATGATTGCCAAAGGAAACCGTAGCCAGCAAGTTACAGACGCCTGCCATAAACATGGCGGCTTCTATCTGGGAAGTATCGGAGGGCCGGCTGCCATCTTAGCGCAAGACAGCATCAAGAGCCTCGAATGCCTCGAATATCCTGAACTGGGAATGGAAGCTATCTGGAAAATCGAAGTGGTAGACTTCCCTGCATTCATCCTGGTAGATGATAAAGGAAACGACTTCTTCAAGCAGTTGAAGCCATTGAATTGCACGCTTTGCTAAAGCATTAACTTATAATATCGAAGAAGCTCCTGAATAGGAGCTTTTTCTCTTTTTATTACTATCTTTATCGTATGGAATTAAGAACAGTCAACGTCATACGCTATATAACCCCTCTGCGCGAAGGCGGCTCACTTCCTGCGCTCGCCGATGCCGACGACGGATTCAAATACGTCGTCAAGTTCAGAGGTTCAGGACACGGAACAAAAGTATTAGTCTCCGAGCTAATCGGTGGAATGGTTGCCAAAGCCTTCGGCTTCCAGATCCCCGAACTGGTCTTTATCAATCTGGACGAGGCCTTCGGGCGGACAGAGGGAGACGAAGAAATCCAAGACCTGCTGCAAGCCAGCCAAGGGTTGAATATCGGGCTGCACTTCCTTTCCGGCGCACTGACCTACGACCCGGTGGTAACGACCATCGAACCGCATCCGGCATCCGAAATCGTATGGATGGACGCTTTTTTGATGAATATCGACCGCACGGTGCGCAATACCAATATGCTGATGTGGCACAAAGAGTTATGGTTGATCGACCATGGCTCGACGCTTTATTTCCACCATACATGGACGGGCTGGGAGAAGTATGCCGTCAGCCCTTTTGCACAGATAAAAGACCATGTATTACTGCCCCAAGCCGAATATCTGGACGAAGCAGACCAAAAGTTGAAAGCCCTATTGACCGACGAGAAGATACGCGAGATTGTCGACCTCATTCCCGATGACTGGCTCAACTGGACGCAAGACGGCGAAACACCCAACGATTTGCGCGAAGTATACTATCAGTTCCTTACTACAAGGAGAGATCATTCCGAAACCTTTGTAAAAGCTGCTCAAGATGCAAGGAAAGCACTTATATGAATATGCCGTCATACGCTTTGTACCCAAAGTCGAGCGCGAGGAGTTTCTGAATGTGGGGGTTATCCTTTTCTCCAAAAGAGCAAAATACCTGCAACTCCGCTATGGGGTGGACGAAAGGAAACTCAACTGTTTTGCTTCGGAGGCAGATATGGAATGCTTCCACGGCAACCTGCAATCGTTTGAGAAGGTGTGCAAAGGTGAACGAGACGGCGGCAAGATAGCTTCGTTAGATGTTGCCGAACGTTTCCGCTGGCTGACAGCCGTCCGCAGCACATGCATACAGACATCGCGTCCGCATAGCGGCTTTTCCGACAATCTGGATGAAACGCTCGAACAACTATTCGATGAGCTTGTAAAATAGCCTATCCCAATTTGAAATCGAGTTTATTGAGTATCCTTCGTTCGTTTTCATCTGCATTGACAACGATATACGCCGGATATTCACGCCTCAACGGATAGTTGTTGCGCAACTGCCTGAACGAATCGGGCGAACCCACTAAACGTTCGTGATCCGTCATCGGGTTGTACGTTTCGAGAATGGCCTCGAAGACCCGGTTATTAGAGGAAAAAGAATCGAGATCTATCATCTTTTTAGGCGGCAGCGGAGGAGTAACAGCCTTAATCGGCTCTTTGTCCAATCCGTAGAAATCGGCCAACGCAGTGAGTGCCATACGGGTAGCATTGGCTTTCCCATCGGCCGAATAACCTGCAATATGAGGGGTGGCAATATCGGCCATTTCCATATATTCGAGGTCGATATACGGTTCGCTCTCCCAGCAATCGACTACCACACCTGCTACCTTCTTCGTTTTAATAGCCAGTTTCATCGCCTGCGTATCCACAATGCCTCCGCGTGCAGCATTTATGATAAAAGGCTTTTTACCCAAAGAACTCAAAAACCGCTCATCTACCATGTGATACGTCTCGTCTATCCCCTCCTTGGTCAGTGGCGTATGGTAAGTGATAAAATCCGATTTCTCCTTTATTTCATCTATCAGTACGAGCGATTCGTTATCAGGCTCTTGCCTCCTTCGTGGCGGATCGTTAAGCAAGACATTCATACCCAACACCTCGCAGGCAGCAGCCACTTTCTTGCCGACATGACCTACACCGACAACGCCGATTGTTTTGCCTTTCAAATCGAATTTATGACGTGCCGAGAGAATAAGCAGCGAGGAGGTGATATATTGTTCCACCGACGAGGAATTGCAGCCGGGAGCATTACGCCACGCAATGTCATTAGCGTCGCAATAGGCCGTATCTATATGGTCGAATCCGGCTGTTGCCGAGCAAATCAATTTTACATTCGTCCCTTTCAGCATCGCTTCGTCCATTCGCGCAACGGTGCGGGTTATCAACACCTCGGCATCTTGGATGCGTGCATTGGAAAAATCGATTCCTGCAATATATTCAACTTCGCCGAAATGTTCGGCTACTCCTTGCAAGAAGGGTATATCTTTATCTGCAATTATCTTCATTTGGTCAGTGCAAAAAAGGTTTCTTCCACGGAGTCTACCTCCCCTATTTGTTTATCCGAGACAAGACGCCCTTTGTCAATAACAATAAAACGGGTACATATATCCCGCACATCCTGCAGAATATGCGTAGAAAGCAGGATTATCTTATCTTCCGACTGCCCGGAAATCAGTTGGTTGAGGCTTTCGCGCTGGTTAGGGTCTAAGCCACTCGCAGCCTCGTCCAGTATGAGAAAGGGAGGATTATGTATCAATGCCTGCGCTACCCCTACACGCTGGCGGTTTCCTTTCGAGAGAGTACCTATCTTTTTGCGGTATTCGTCCTTCAAGCCCACTTGCTCTATCAACGCGGGAATGCCCGCTTTATCCACGTGATAGATACCTGCCACATAATCAAGATATTCGCGGACATACATATCATCATACAACGGGTTATCTTCGGAGAGATAGCCGATTTTCTTTTTCGCCGCCAGAGGATTCTCCGTATAATTCTTCCCGAAGATATCGACAGTTCCTTTATCAGGCTGCAAAATACCCGAAAGAATCTTCATCAAGGTCGATTTCCCGGCCCCGTTGACGCCCAACAGGGCAACAACCTCGCCCCTGTTCAACGTAAAAGATACATCCGAAAGGGCTTGCTGGCTTCCGTACGATTTGGATATGTTTTCTACTTTTATCATCATCTTTTCTTTTTAGGGAATGCTAATATATGAATTATGTCAATCAATACTTATTTTATTCTCCCGAAAAAAGTAACATTTCTCTACTCTTTTTCGATGTTTTTGAGAAGTTACTTTTCTCAGTGTAGCTTAATGCTTTTTGTCATGCTGAGTGAAACGAAGCATCTCGTCGCTTTATCGGGAAGAGACTTCTCACCTTCGTTCGAAGTGACAATAAAAAGTAACATTTCTCTACTCATCTCCGAATGTTTTATCGAGTTACTTTTTTTCTTGTCAACTCGTCTACTTGTTTACTCGTCAACTATTTCAACACCGATAAACTTTCCACTATAATTCGACTAAGAATTCACATAAAAAGCTATCAAACTACAAAAGTGAATCGATTGTCTCTATCAATTTTTCATTTTTAGGGTTTGGTGCATCCTTCGACACAAGCTTACCATTTTTATCGTAAATCATGTAACGAGGTATCGATTTCAGATTCATATCTTTAACCCACTGTGCGTTAGGCGATGCTATCAGGTAGCTTTTAGCATTATCGACATTGAGGCTATTTTCTTCGGCTTTCTTTTTCCATGCTTTTTCTTGGTCGTTGTAAGCAAGGTATAAGAATACGACATCTTTGTTTTTGTACTTTTCTCTTATTTCCTTTGCCGACGGCATAGCTGCCAGACAAGGAGAACACCATGAAGCCCATACATCTATATATACAACTTTGCCTTTGTATGTATTCATCAGATTGGCGAAGTCAACTTGTTGCATATTCATATCATAAAGCTGCATATCTTTTGAGTCGATAGTTTGCAAAGGTGATATATCTTCTACTAATTTAAGCCAAGTGTTATCACCATTGGTTTGTGCTAAAAAGATTTCAGCATAGTTCTTAAACTCAGTGCTTTGCTCTTGTCCTATTTCTCCAAGTATATTGTATAGAAAAGATAATTTCGTTTTAGGAGTAACTTTTTCATCGGCTAACAGCTTTTCAAATACTTTTGATGGAGCTGTTCTCTTGCCAAAGTATTTAAAAATATATGAATGAACAGACATTCGGTATGAATCAAAGTTTAAATTATCATCATCAAAAGAATCAAAAATGTAATCTTTCTTATTTGTTTCTGTCCGAATGGAATCTAATGCAATTTCTTTATTTGCTAATTGATACCTGTCAGCAGATATTAATTTTTCATCCTTTAAAGTGTTCAAAAATGCTCTTTTAGATGGGTTTAAATTATGATAATCGAGTATCATTTTATGCCGTTTTGCATCGTTAAAAGTAGTAGATACTCTGTATTCTTTAAACTCCGGAGCTTGCAATTCTTTGGAATTATAGTAAGCAAACCAGTTTAAGTCATGTTGGGATTGTTTTTTGTCTGTGGATAGAGCAATTGGAACATCATTCTCGAACGTTATCCTGATTGTATCGTCGGGATGGACTATATACGAATATGAATATCCATCTCGATGGAAATAACTCAACATTCCTTCCGGAACGTAGATTTCCATATTGTACCTTTTTTCATCAGTCGTACTTGTCACTCCATAAATTCTTTCATTAAAGAATCCATTATATAGAGATAAGGATGGCATAGCATAATATGATTGCACATCGGGAGAGACTATAACGGTTATTGTTCCTGACGATTTAGGAGAGGCGGTTTCTTCCTTTGGGGATTCTTCTTGTTGTGCGTTTTTACTATTACATGCAATTAGAAACAAGGCAGATAGAGCTATTAGTATATGTTTCATTTTATTATATGTAGGTTAAGTTATAAATATTTGAAATCTGATTACTAACATTCGGTTGTATATCCTCTGGTAATATACGAATCTGCAAATTACATAAAAAAATCGCTCCGAGAGCAATTTCCCGAAGCGATTTTCATTGTCTGAAGTATATAGCTTTTTCTTCTGAGTGCAATCTTATGCCGATCGTCCTTGCAACTCTTTATCTAACGTATAGATACCGAATCCGTTATCCCCAATCATTTTGAGGGCGTCGATATAGCCCGTTACGGTTTCTTCTTCCTCTACCTGTTCGTCGACGAACCATTTCAGCATGCTTTCGGTAGCATAGTCCTTTTCTTCGCGTGCTATTGCAACCAAGTTGTTTATCAAAGCTGTCACATGTTACTCGTGTTTCAGCGAAGCTTCGAAAACAGCAAGCGGCGAATTCCACGACTTAGGCACTTCCGTTATCGGTTGTAGGTCTACCTTTCCACTGCGGGAAACAATGTAATCGAACAACTTCATTGCATGGCCTTTTTCTTCCGAGGCTTGCACGCGGAACCAATTGGCAAATCCTGCTTTTCCGTCGGCAGCAAAGTGTGCTGACATAGACAGATACAGGTACGACGACCACAATTCGGCATTAATTTGCGCATTCAATGCGTCTTCTACTTTTTTACTCAACATAACTCTTATTTTTTTTGATGATAGTTCTTCTATAGTTAGCGGTTCGTTGTATCGAACCTGAACAAAGATAGAAAAACTATCCATTCCACATTAAGATATAAATATTATTCAAGACTTATAAACGTTCTTTATGATAACGCCTTAGGCGGGATAAGTAATTTGCACCTGATAAGTTTACAGCCTTTAGGATGAGTCATATTTTCATTTTTCCGGCCATAAAGGTATAACAAATTGCTTATTCGAGCCGAAATATTAAAAGGATTTTTCTTAAGTTTGCATATAGTAAAACGGCTTCTTATGAATAATGCTAAAAAATACCACTTATTACTTGATAACGAAATGAGTATGGAATCGAACATGGCCGTTATCCCGCGCGGAAAAGATCCGATACCTACCCGTTCTGCCATTGAAGAAGCGTTGAAACGCAACAAAGATTTCAAATTAGAAGCCTTTACCGAAGAGGAGTCTGCTGATAACGATCCGTATTCCAAAGGTTATACGGCAACTATCCGCTATCAGGACGAAACTTTCAAGATAGAATTGTACTATATAAAAGCCTCGGAGTTGCATGTCCACGAATACGGATTCGCCAATCACATCGACGAGGAATCGCTCAATACGGCTGTTTCGCAGGAATATGCGGTAGGCACATCCATGTATTTCAGCGAGAATAACCTGGCATCCTTTCATCTGCAACTGAAAGTGATGCATGCCGTAGTGCCGGATGCCTGTCTGGTGATAGACTTCATGTCGTACAGGCTGTTATCTCCCTATTGGCTCAAAATCACCTGCGAATCGTCCATTCCTCCGTCGCCGGATTATTTGTACACACTGCATTGCGTGTACGATGAAACGGAAAATGACAAACGTCGCTACTGGTTCCATACACACGGATTGCAGCGATGCGGTTCGGTGGAGTTGGAGATGCTGAATATCGTAGAAGGTTCCGAGCAGATGCACATCCTCATCAATATGATTGTCAAGAAATTCCTTTCCGATCCGGCTAAGGAGAAAGAACGCTTCACCATCGGCTACGACGGGATGGGCATCAATATGTGCTGGCTACGCTGGGAGGAGGCTCTGAAAGATTTCCCTGCCGACATGCTGGGCGGAATGGCAGACCGTGAAGGCGAAGACAACGTACACAGCGATCCCAGTGGTGTACTCTTTGCCGTAGAAGACGGCAATATGATATCGCCCGAGATTTATGCGTCTACCCTCGCCGTCAACCCTATTTATTATATCACCACAGAAGAAACCAACCGTATGAGCGCTTTGGCTAAAGAGCGCTTCAGCCTCTTTTGCGAGGTATTCGGTGAGAAATATAACGATCCGTCGAAAAGAAGCTTATTCAAAAAGGTATTCGGCAAGAAAGAGAATCCCGAACGCAGTTGGGCTTTTCTGGTCAAGCTGGGACTAACGATGGACAATCAAGAGTCTGACAACGAGCGTGAACACCTCTGGTTCGATATTTTAGGAATAGAAGACAACAAGATAAAAGGCAAGCTCCTCAACCAGCCTTATTGGATAGACGGGTTGAATGAAGGCGACATCAAGGAGTATCCGACCGAACTGCTGACCGACTGGATTATCTATTCGCCCGAAGAGACTTATACGCCCGATACGATTTATCAGCTCTATGTAGCTGAAGGACGGTTGTAGAAACATCTTTTTTAGTCACATATAATCAAAATCTATCGTTATTCTTACTTTTCAATAATTTTAAAAGATGAGTAAAGTAGATATAATCATTAAAACTATCAATGAGAAATTTCCGGATTCTTCATTCTTAAAAGTGGCTTCGGATGATTTCAAAAACATAGAACAACAATTTGGGAAGATACCTTCAGAGGTCAAGGAATTATATACCAAGCTGGGGTATGGAGGTATTGGAGATAGTTATTTTAGAATGCATCTCTTCTTAGAACCAAGTGATATTTATGATGCAGATACGGCACAGGCATTAGATGGAATATTAATTATCGGAGATGATTTTGCAGGAACATGCTATGCTTATGACACAAAGCACAATTGGATTTTTGGTTATATAGACACCGAAGGAGCATTTGAGCCTTTATTAGGCATTTATTCTGATTTCATAGATTTTTTAGAAAAAAACATATTAGATAAATGAATGAAGCAAAGGATTGGAAAACAATTCCGCGCAGAAAAAAAGCAGACTCGTTTCCGAATCTGCTTTCTTCATTATATGTTATCGTTTACTTATATGTCAACCATTTAAACATATCCTTGAACGAAGCTTTTTTACCTGTCATCAATATACCCACACGGTATATTTTGGCTGCAAACATGATGCAAAGGATGGCTGTGACATATAATAATACCATTGAAAGGACTATTTCCCATACCGGCACTTCCAACGGAAGGCGAACCATCATCACAATAGGCGATGTAAACGGTATTATCGAACCCCAGAAAGCAAGGCTTCCTTCCGGATTCTTAGCCGCAGCAAAACCGATATAAAAGGCCAGCATCATTATAATCACTACGGGCATGATGAATTGTTGCGCTTCCTGCGAATCGTTAGCCGCCGAACCGAACATAGCATATAAGGCTGCATACATCAGGTAACCACCGATAAAATACAGGACGAAACATCCCAATACCTTAAACCAGTTGATGCCGACAAGTTGGGCAATCATTTCTCCGCCATCTCCCAAATTCATATTGGCCATCATCGCCTGCGTATCGCCACCTGCCATCATATTCATCATCTCGGCATTTGAGACATTCAAGTCGAGGAACGAAAAGGCGACAAGGCATCCTGCTATCCCTAGCACTCCCCACATAATAAGCTGTGTGAATCCTGTCAACGCTACCGCTATGATTTTTCCCATCATCAAATCAAATGGCTTGGCCGAAGATACGATAACCTCTACGATTTTGTTCGTTTTCTCCTCCACCACGCTCTGCATCACCATCGAACCGTTCATCATCACAAAGAAGAACATGACGAAAGTCAGTGCCATCCCTACAAAAGAGACCTGATCGCTGACCGTATCTTTTTCCTGTCCGCTCTCAGCCCATTGCTTGGTGCTGATGTTGATGCGGTCTTTCGAGTTGATAATATCTTGCAGCGATTCCACCACCTGCGTGTCGATATTCGCTTCGGCGGTATAAGCGGCCAACTTCTGTTCCCTTACGGTATTTGTCAGTACATCATTGATATAGCGGGTAAGCTCCTGCGGAGGCTGCTGTTTTTCCGAGAAAAAGGTTACCGCAGTCGGTTTCTCATTCAGTGGAGCGTCTATCGTCAGCAAAGCTATCATTTCACTCTCACCTTCGCCTTCGGTATCAGTTGTCTTTTTCTGCGGCATCTCCGATTCGCCTTTGATGCTTATAAACTGATATTTGTCCGACGATTCCAGTTTAGAGAAATACTCTCCCGTACGGTCTAATACGTATATCTTTTTTATGTCGTCGCTGTCGAGCTTTGCCAACATAATGGGTACCACTACTACCGCAATCATCACAATAGGGATAATGATAGTCGATATCAAAAAGGCTTTCGTTTTGACGGTAGCCGTATATTCGCGCTGTATAATTAGTTTCAATGCTTTCATTCTGCCGGTTTTGCTACAAGTTGAATAAATATGTCGTTCACAGTCGGAAGCTCCTCATCGAAAGAAAGGACTTCGTACTGTCCGATTATTTCTTTTATCATCGCCGAGTTAGGTGTTTCGGTATCGAGTTTATGGATTTGTGCAACAGTCGTTTGCTTTTTCGGAGTGACCGATAACACACTGAACAAAGGCGACTGGATGTCGAAGCCTTGTCCATTCACTTCGACGTTGAAAACATGCTTGCGGAATTGCGCGCGCACTTCTTTCACATCTCCTTGCAATACGGCTTTCGACTTATTGATAAGCGTTATACTATCGCAAAGTTCCTCCACCGAACCCATATTATGGGTGGAAAGGATTACTGTTTTGCCTTTTTCTTTCAATTCAAGGATTTCATTCTTCAATATTTCGGCATTCACCGGATCGAGCCCGCTAAACGGCTCGTCGAGTATCAGCAATTCGGGATCATGAATCACCGTCGCTATGAACTGGATTTTTTGCTGCATCCCTTTCGATAGTTCTTCCACTTTCTTCTGCTCCCACGAAGTGATGTCGAACTTCTCCATCCAGTAATCCATCCGTTTACGCGCCTCATCTTTCGACAGTCCACGCAGACGGGCAAGGAACAGGATATGTTCGCCTACTTTCATTTTCTTGTATAACCCGCGTTCCTCGGGCATATAGCCTATATTGTAGATATCGCTGGCGGCCGATGGCTTACCATTGATAAACACCTGCCCTTCGTCAGGTATCGTAATGCGGTTGATAATGCGGATAAGCGAGCTTTTCCCGGCACCGTTAGGTCCTAACAGCCCATATACACATCCGCGCGGAACCTGAACGGTCACGCCGCTCAGCGCCGTATGCTTCCCATAGCGTTTTACAATGTCTTTAGCTTCTAAATAGTACATGCTAATTATATGTTGTTGGTTTTATTTATTCTATAAGACGAAAGAGAGCCCAAAATATCACAAGCCGATGGAAAAAAAGTCATCGCGACAAGACAATTCTTTCGCCCAGATACTTATCGAGTATCTTTTTTATATCTTTCAGGTTCTTACGTTCCGCCATCAGCGCGAGCACAGCTTCGTAATCCCCTGCCTTTTCTTTCTCCTTCAATTGCTCGTTCACCTCGGCTATACGTTGTTCGATGTAGGCATTCTTCAATTCGGCCAATACCCACGGAACATTGCGCGTCAAGTGGTTTTCCTCCGCCAAAGGCGTATCTTCTTTCGACACGTTTTCGCCAAACTGCTTGATATGTATCTTGCTCAACTCGTGCCTGTCGCTGACCAATTCGGCAGCAATACGGCTGACGCCCGGATCGGGATGCGCCAGAAAATAGCGCGACGGAACAAAGTCGGTATTGGACAGTTGTTCTACCGCTTCCTCGAAAATCTGCTTATAGGTGGGATGGGTAAACCACAACCCGTCATTCTCCAAATCGAGTTTCACGTATTGAATCACATTCATCGGCTGCGCATCGGGATTCTCCTCGGTAACCTCTATCAGCATATGCGTACCATAGCGAATGACGAAGTAAAGCACTTTCAACTCGTTGGCATGAATCGGATTTCCTCTGAGGCCTTTCTTCTGCGCCTGTTGTTGCTGCCTGTTTTGCTCTATCTGCGGAATATAATCCTCTTCGGGTGGCGCGAGAGGCATCCCTCCCCGCTCCTCTCCCCGCTGGCTATCGGTATATTTATGGTCGAGGTGCGCGCGCCTTTTGCGGCTTACCTCGCGGACAAGCAGTTGCTCGTCAATCTCCATCAGGCGGCTGCAATCTTTGATGTAGACCGAGCGCATAATATTGTCGGGGATAACCGATATACTATTGACAATATCCGTAATCAGCGAAGCCCGCTTGGTAGGGTCTTCTCCGGCGTCGCCCAACAGGAGTTGCGTCTTGAAACGGATGAAATCGACTTCGTTATCGGAGATGTATTTATTCAACGAGGTGGCATTCTGCTTACGTGCAAACGAATCGGGATCTTCGCCTTCGGGGAGCAGCACCACTTTGATATTCATCCCTTGCTCCAACAAGAGGTCGATCCCCCGCAAAGCGGCTTTTATCCCTGCCGCATCGCCGTCGTAGATAACGGTGACATTGCTTGTGAAGCGGTGAATCAGTTTTATCTGTCCCGGTGTAAGCGCCGTACCCGACGAAGCCACCACATTTTCGATGCCAGCCTGATGCATGGATATAACATCGGTATACCCTTCGACCAGATAGCAGCAATCGTTTTTGGTTATCGCCTGCTTAGCCAGATACAAGCCATACAGCTCACTGGCTTTGTGATATATTTCGCTTTCGGGAGAGTTGACGTATTTGCCGACTTTCTCGCGCATCTTGAGGATGCGTCCGCCGAAACCAACCACTTTGCCCGATATCGTATGAATGGGAAACATCACCCGCCCACGAAAACGGTCGGCAAGGTAGCTGTTGTCGTTCGCCTCGAATGTCAATCCTGTTTTGACGAGGTAATCCTTTTTATATCCGGCTTTCAGCGCCTCCTGCGTAAAAGCGTCCCTCTCCTCGAGGCAGTAGCCTAACTGGAATTTGCGGATAATGTCTTCGCGGAATCCACGTTCTTCGAAATAGCTAAGACCTACGGTCTTGCCTTCGATATGGTTGTGCAGGATATTGACAAAATAGTCGCGGGCATATTCGTTGAGGATGAAGAGGCTTTCGCGCTCGTTATAGGCTTCTTTCTCCTCATCGCTCAATTCGCGTTCCTGCACTTCGATATTGTACTTTTTCGCCAGATAGCGAAGCGCCTCGACATACGACAACTGTTCGTGCTTCATAATGAAGTGGACGGAAGTTCCGCCCTCGCCGCAGGAGAAGCATTTGCAGATATTCTTGGAAGGCGATACGTAGAACGAAGGCGTCTTGTCCTCGTGAAAAGGACACAACCCGACATAGTTTACCCCTCTCCGTTTGAGGTTAACAAACTGAGATACAACGTCTACTATATCTGCCGCATTGATAATGCGGTCGATGGTTCCCCTGTCTATCATATCGGACACGAATGTACGAAAAATACAGGGGAGTTACAAGTGGTAAATTGTTAAGCTCTTTTAATCCTTCTTGCAACGGACGGAAAATAAGGCAGCTATAGTATCTCCAGTACGGAGCACCTGTTGCGGATTATAAACAGAAGCAGTGCCATTACTAAAGTTTCGGTTCCATGCAGCTCCTGAATTATAACTCGCCGACCAAATAGAACCCATTAAACCGTAATTCCCGACATTATTCACACTTGCATAACCGGTAAGATATACATCGAAGCCTCCTTGTACAGAAGAAAGACTTTTTCCTCCAGTAGTCGGATAATAATGGTTATCAAGAGCGCATTGCGACAACATAGCAAAGCCATGCCCATTAGTATTTGAGGAACCGCGATAAGCGCCACCCCCTTCTTCCCATGTTGAAGACCAAGTCGTTGGAGTGAAAACATCGGTTGGTGTATATTGACTATAAGCAGTGGGGTTATTGTAAATCTCCTTTTCTAATTCGTTCCATTCTCTATCATTGGGCAAATGCCAACCAGCAGGGCAGATACCCTGAACTACCGGCATAGCTGCTTCGTCAGCTTCACCTTGTCCTTCGTTGATACCTATACCCACTACCCGCCCATTACTAGCAGCTCTCCAAGTATACATAATACCAGCACGCCACACCCAATCGACCTCAGCTTGAGCCGCATTATAAAGATGAGAACCTGCACTCGGCCCTTTCCATGGGTAGCACCAATATTTAGCTGGAGAAGAATAATCAACTGTGTAATGCGCAAAGTCTGTGAAGCCGGCTTCTGTATTATCTGGAATATAACGCAGGTTTTCCAACATCCAATCGCCTGCATTGCCGAAGGTGCGGTACGGATAGGTTTGAGTTCCCAATATCTGCGAACGGTTATCTTCCATATATTTAACATCTGCACTACGTTTTTCCTGCAAGGATTGCCATTGATTACCATCCCAAATATACATACCATCGACAATGTCGGCACAGGCTTTAGGGGTTACTCCCGATAGATGATACACCATTAGCCCCACATGTTTGTCTTTATCCCAGTTGTCACTTGTACTATTCCCATCGATAGTTTGCGCAAGGCTCTTTCCAGAGGGGATAGTTAGCGATGTCAGCTTCACCCGAGGCAGACCTAAACCTCTATTGGTTGCTCCATCTTCTTTTAGATCTAATAATGCACCCGGCACAGGAGGCTGATTACTTCCGATAGTTACTTGCCCGTGCAGGGCGATTGTTGTCAATGTTAAGGCTATAAGGATTATAGCCCGTGTTAAAGTTTTTTTCATGTTATAAAAAATAATAGCCCCCTCTGACTCCCCCGCAGGGGGGAGAAAAGGAAGCAGGGTGAATAAATAGTTTGTTTGAGCCCCTCCAAACCTCCCCGTAGGGGAGGCTTAGGGGAGCGTATATTGTTTCTGTCGATTGGGGAAGAAACCATACTTCCCCCTTCGGGGGATTGAGGGGGCCGGTTATTGTCATCCCGAGTGGATACGAGGGTCGTTATAGCTTTGTAGGGGGCAATAAACATTGCCCCGTATATGTTGGATATTGCGGGCGAAAGATTTTTGGCTCGCCTACACTTCGCCGAACGATGTTTCGCCCCTACATTAATTCTGTTGACTGTTGACTGCTCACTGTTAACTAAAATACTGCCCCTCGCTCCCCCTCTCGCGGAGGGGGCTGGGGGGAGGTGTCCACGACTGTCGCAGCCGGAAATACCCCTGACATTAACACAAGCATATTTTAAGTTGACATGTAGACGAGTTGACCAGTAAACAAGTTTATTCCTTTCTTGTGTACTTGTTAACCTGTCTACTTGTTTACTATTTTCTAAAAAATATTTACTGAAACCTTGGATTAATCCGAAATATTTGCTATATTTCGTGTGTGTGTGTGTGTGTGTGTGAATACGCCAATAGCACATTACAACAAACTAATATAAAATCAGTTAACTGTTTTTTACCGCCATATTTCATATTTATATAATACACTTCCGAATCAATTATCATCAAATGCAAAGAACGTACATTTTCGGATGATCTCAAAATTTTTAACCCATTATTCTATCACTTGATAATTTTTTCGGGCATTTTCGAGCGTAACAGCATTGAAATGCCACCACTCGCCCTGAATAACATAGAAGCCCGCATCTGTCATCACTTTTCGCAGCAGGCGGCGGTTAGCAACCTGCTTAGGGGTAAGCAATCCGTCCTCGACAAGACCCTCCTCATCGCGGATAGCAGCCGCTTTCCCGAAATAATCGAAAGGCGTTCCCATATCCAGCGGAAAGCCCTTTTCGTCGCAGATAGTCAAGTCTACCGCCATACCATAGTTGTGCAGTCCCGTTTTACTTGGATTGGCAACATATGCTTGTTGCGGAGTACCTTTCACGACGTCGAACATTTTCTGCTGTATACTCAAAGGGCGCACAGCATCATACACGAGCAGCGACAATCCGGGATGCGATTTTTGCAATATCGTTTGTGCTTTCCTTAGTTTTTGCAATGCCAGCGGATGAAGATAGGCATTGAGCATGCGGTCGTACAAAACAACTCCCGTAAAATTATCGGTCGTAGCATATTTCAGCTCCACCCAGATAGAAGGGATAGAATCCTGCACGTGCAACATCCCTTGATCGACCATCGATTGTTCGAGCGGTGAAATTTTCTGTGCCGACATCGTTAAACTGCCAAAAATCAATAATAAACTGATACTAAAGAACTTCATCGAATCGATTATTCTATATATTTCTTCAACACCGACACCCAGACCGTATATCCTTTCCCGTTCAGGTGAATACCGTCTACCGTATAGGCGGCATTTAGTTTGCCATCGTGCCCGCGCATCAGCGGAGCGATGTCGATATATGTCAGGTTATTCTTTTCTGCTATTTTCTTCACCACCTCATTGAACCGATCTATCTTCTCATTCTTGTCTTTGAAATAGACAGCTGTCGATTCATTTATCTCATCATTCACAGCAAAGATGCTCTGCAAATATATTTTGGTTTGCGGAGAATGCTCTTTCACTATCTGCACGAGTTGCGTATATTCTTTCTCGAAAGTTTCGAGGCTGACATCGGTGAAAAGCAAATCGTTCACTCCCGCCAATATAAACAACTGCTTGGGGTGCGTATCAGCCACATAAGGCATCCGGTCTATCATCCCCGGAATCCTGTCGCCACCGATACCTCTGTTGACAATCGCTTTTCCGGGAAAAAGATCGTCCCACATACCCCGTTCGGTGATGCTATTGCCGAACATAACAATCGCACCTTGCTGCGTAGGCATACTTTCCTGCATATTTCTTCGGTTGTTATAATAATCGTTTCTGAAATCGGGGCGGTTATCTTGCGCATAAGCCGACAACATAACCGGCATGAATAAAAAGAAAACAACAAGCTTTTTCATAATAATACGGATTAGGTTAGGTTTTTATTGGGAGGACAATATCAGTTCGCTGATTTTCAAATCGATGGGCGTGGTCACTTTTATATTGGTTGGTTCGCCTTGTACCAAGTGAATGTCTTTCCCCAACGCCTCAACAACAGAAGCATCATCGGTGAAAGTCTCGTTATATGCCGCCTGATAGGCTTTTTTCAATACATCGACCGTAAACACCTGCGGCGTCTGCACCGATTTAATCTTCGTTCGGTCAATGATGCGGCTTTTTCCGTCCGGCATTACTTCGCGCAGGCTATCGGTAGAATCGACAACGGGTATTACCACTTCGTATTCCTGCGCCTCATCGAAACATCTTTTTATCAGCTCCTTAGAGGCAAACGGACGAGCACCGTCATGCACGCCGACAATACCTTTTTCGACGAGCTGTAAGCCATTCTGCACCGAATGAAAACGGGTTTCACCTCCGAGCGTAATGACATGCGGAACGACAAAATGATATTCGCAACATAATTCCGCCCAATAATCGCGATGCGAAGCCGGAAGCACCAATATGATATGAATTTCTTTGTCGAAACGGTAAAAGGCTTCGATGGTGTGCATCAGTATCGGCTTCCCGCCAATGGGTATAAATTGCTTCGGGAGCTCACCACCCATCCGCAAACCTTTTCCACCTGCTACGATGATGATATTGTTGGTTGCTTTCATTCTATCTTGTCTAATATCTTCTGTATTTCTTCATTCGTCTTATACAATTTCTCTTTGCAGAGTTTTATCAGATTGGCCGCTTTTTTCACTTCTGCCAGCAACACGTCTACATCTAATTCTTCGTTCTCGATGAGAGACATGATATCCTGCAATTCCTGCATCGCCTCGCCGTATGTTTGTTCTTTTTTAGCCATATTTTCAGTTTGTTACAATTCTTCTATTATTACATATAGAATAGGAATCAGCAACGTAATCGCCCCTAATATCAGATAAGGTATCAACCTCTTCCTTTCCCCTTCTTTGCGTAAGAGGATAACGGCATTGTTATGCTTGTCGATAAACGCCGCTTTTTCTACTGCTGAGATAAGATCGAATTCTACTGTTAAGACAAGAGCCAACCCATCGCTAAAAGGACTAACCGTAGTATATTCCAACGGAATAACCTCATTCCCCTGATGATCGATAAAACCATGATACGCATCCCCATATACCGATAGGAGGCCTTCGGAACTTTGGGTAAGATAATCATATTTACATGGAACAACAATCCGGCCTTTGGCATCTATCACCCCAGCACCCTCTTCGTTGTTGATGACAGCTACGCCTTCGGACATTTCCTCAATCAGTTTAGCTTTTATGCCCGACTTTAAGATATTTCCTTTCTTATCAAAAAGATCCCAATACTCACCATCCTTTGTCAGGTAAATATGGTCATCTTTGGTATTGCTACTCATATCTGACATATATTCTATCGGGATAACAAGCTCCCCTTTAGTATTTATAAAGCCACATTTATCTTTCTGACTTCTGTACCTGATTCTGGCTAATCCACCTTGAAATTCATCGATATCGTCATACTCGAAAGGAATGATCACTTTTCCCTCTTTATCAATACATCCTACCCGGTAATCCTTATCGCGAACCACACACAAGCCTTCGGAAAAGAGGCTGGAAGCCGTATAAACACCTTCTATCCGCTTATAGCCTCCTTTATCGATATAATACCAGGAATCACCTCCCGCTAAAACAATGCTAAGTCCATCCGAAAAAGGAGAAACATTATCATACACACAAGGAATCACCAGATCCCCTTGCTGATCGATAAATCCCCATTTCTCGTTTTTACAGACAGCCGCTAAACCTTCGGAGAAATCACGTACTTTTTCGTATATGCAAGGAATTGCAATCTTTCCGTTGCGGTTGATAAAGCCATACTTCCCTTTCCGGCAAATATAGGCGAACCCTTCGTGGAAGTGGCCTACATGACTATAGGTCACCTTCGGTATTTTTTTATACTTATCTATTATCATACTTTTTTCTTTATAATTGATTTTACCTTACCATCAGCAAATTGCGTGGTCAACTCCTGCCCTTCGCCAAGAAGCGCCGCCGATTTGACCAGCTTCCCATCCGCCATAGTCAGCGTATAGCCTTTTTTCAGGATATTCTGCGGCGAAACGAGTTCGAGTATTTTATCATATAGTTCTAATTGCTTCTCTTTAGCAACAAGCGAACCAAGGGCATTTTTCTCCAAAACAGCATGATAGGACGAAAGCCTTTTCTGCTCCTCTTTGGATAATTGCTGCGTATTACGCACCAGCGAAGCCGCAATAGTAGCCAACAAGGCATCGCTCCCTTTCCGGTAGGCTTGGATTTCTTTTTTCAGGGTAGTACCCAGCGATGCAAGGAAGGTGGATTGGTCTTTATACCAATTACGGCTCATATACACAAAGTCCGATTCGGCCTGCTTCAAGCGATCCTTCTCGTCTTGCATGCGGTCTTGAACGATTTCCGTCAACAACTGCTGCGCCATATCCAGGTCTCCCGCAGTATCCGCCATGTAACCGACCAAAAACTCGGCAACGGCTGTCGGCGTCTTAGCCCGCGTATGCGCTACAATATCCAGCACCGTTTCGTCCCGTTCGTGACCGATACCCGTGATGACAGGCAACGGAAATTGCGCTACACTCGCAGCCAGCAAATACGAATCGAAAGCGCTCAATTCGGAAGTCGCTCCCCCGCCCCGGATGATGACGACAGCATCGAACTTCTCCTGATGCTCGTACACTTGTTCCAATGCCGAGATAATCGAATTTTCGGTACGGTCGCCCTGCATAATAGCAGGGAAAAGCCGGATGTAGAAGACGAATCCCTGCGAGTTATTCTCCAACTGATTGCAAAAATCCTCATATCCCGCAGCAGTGGGCGAAGAAATCACCGCAATACGGTTGGTGAGCAAGGGCAATTCAAGTTCCTTGTTGAGATCCAGTACGCCGTCCTCCTCCAACTGGCGGAGGATAGCCGCCCTGTTAAGAGCTTGGTCGCCTAACGTATAAGCGGGATCTATATCGTGAACGGTCAGGCTAAGCCCGAATACCTCGTGATATTCGACGCTTACCTCTACCAGCACTTTCAGGCCGGAAGCAAAAGCCTGCCCCGTAGTAGATTCAAAATAAGCTTTCAGCAGATGAAAAGTCGTCGACCAAATCATGCCGCGTGCTTTGGCAAGCATCGTTTTGCCCGACTTATCCTTTTCTATAAATTCGAGGTAACAATGCCCGTTCTGATTCTGGCGCACGTCGCTGGTTTCGGCTCTTATCCAGACTTTCTCGGGAAGCGCTGCGTGCAGCACCTCCTTCACCGTCCGGTTCAGCTCGAAAAGCGATATGGCATTGTTTTCCATCGTCGGTCAGAAATATAAGTTTAAGACTTCTTCTACATCAGCACCCGTTATGGTGAGGATATACAATTCCTTCTCTTTCGCTTTGTTGGAGAATACATATTGCTCGAACGAAGCGCCTTCCGCCGGCGAAACAAAGCTATCGACCTGCGTAACCTTACTCTTTTGCTTCTTGCTGAGAATAAAAGTACATTCGCCCGTCAATGGCTCATCTCCCACATACACAACACGCGCTTCGCCTATCTTGTCCGACTCGATACGGAAATTATCGGAATAACCGACTACATTTTTACCTTTCCGCTTAACAGCTATCGCCGCCAATTTCATCGCTTTCGGCATATTCGGGATACCGTACCCGAAATCGTCGTTCGGTTTGTCGTAACGATTGGAGGATTCTTGTACTATCTTGATAATTTCTTTATTGGTCAACTGCGGATACGCTTGCCACAGACAAGCCACGATACCCGTTGTAATGGGCGAGGAGAAAGACGTTCCGCTGGCAAAGGTTATCAATCCCATATTATTCACCACCATAGAATTAGAGCCCAAAGCTACCACATCAGGCTTAACGCGCATATCGGCAGACGGACCGCGCGAACTGAACGGTGCCAATACCGAATCGCGGCGGATAGCCCCCACAGTCAATACATCTTTTGCATCGCCCGGAGGTGTTATCTTGCGCCACGAGCTATCGCCCGAGTTTCCGGCACTGTGAACCATAAGCATTCCTTTCTGTGCTGCCAGATAAGCCGAACGCGAGATATATGCTTTCTTCCCGTCCAAATCGGCATGCGTATAACTCTCGGTCGGATAATCGAAACTGTTGTATCCGAGCGAAGTATTCACTACGTCCACACCCACGCTGTCGGCATACTCTACGGCATTCGCCCAATAATCTTCTTCTATCGGGTACTCGCTGCGTTCGTCTTCCGTCCCCAACAGCCAGAAATTAGCTTCGGGAGCCGTTCCCACAAACAACAACGGTTTATTGATTCCCATACACGACAGCACCATCAGTCCGTGCTGACTGCCCGTATTGAACAGATTATCGTTGCCATAGACAAAGCCTTTGTAGCCTTTTATCTTAGTCTTATTGAACAGCTCGATACTCGGCAAATGGCTGAACCCCGCATCAATCACGGCAATATCCATACCCTGCCCTTTGAAGCCGGCACGATGCAAGGTGTCTCCTGCAAAGGGTTTGATGTTATCTTTGCTATAGGCATAATGGTCGCCGAAAACAATTTCCTTTTTGTTAGGGAACGAGAGCGAATCGGGATATTCCTTTTTCACAATCTTTTGCGGACGCCCGCGCCATACTACCATGGCACTATCGACAAAAGGCAAAGCCTTTAGCGCATCAACCATTGCGCTGTCGGCACAATGCACGCTGATGGTCTTTTGCCATTTACTTTTCGCCACAACGATACCGCCTAAATTCTCGATTGCTTCGATGTAATCGGCGCTGATAGGCAAATCCATTTCATCGATGGAAATACCTTGGCGCTGACGGCGTTCGATAGACTTAGCCGTTAAGAATTCTTCGGGTTTATCTGTCGAATAAGACGTTTGTCCTTTATCTTTCAGGAAAAGACGGAATTTGTATTCATAAATATTTTTTTCTTCCGGGATGATTTCCTGCGCCGGTGTCAAGGCAGGAAAGAATAGGAATAATGGGATAAATAGCCAATTTTTCATAAAATTTTGTTTGGTTTCTTACAAAAGTAAGCATTATTGCCTTAGGTTGGAAAAAATAATTTGTAACTTGCGCAACTAATTTTGATGAGTTATTTTTAATTAAGAATATCCAAACCACATAAGCTATCTGATGAAAGATTTTCTGAGTTTACTAAAAAGATTTCTTCCACCATACAAAAAATACGTTGTCCTCAACATTGTCTTCAACCTTCTGAGCGCTGTATTGGGCGTATTCTCATTTGCTGCGTTGGTGCCTATCCTCAATATTTTGTTCAAGGTCGACGGCAAAGTTTATGTCGATCAGGAGATCAGTTATTCTTCGATGAAAGAATTTTCGGATACCTTGATGAACAACATAAACTATACCATACAGCAGGCAGCCGATGCCGACGGAATCACCTTTGTATTAATCGGATTGGCGATATTCCTTATCGCCGGGACTTTCCTCAAAACGGGGACAGCTTATTTAGCCGCTTTCTTCCATATCCCTATCCGCACGGGAGTGGTACGCGACATCCGTAAACAGATAGACGACAAGATATTATCCCTTCCTTTAGGATTCTTCTCCAACGAGCGCAAAGGGGACATCATTGCCCGCATGACAGGCGACGTGACCGAAGTGGAAAACTCGGTGATGAGCTCGCTGGATATGATTAGCAAAAACCCGATAATGATTGCCGTATATCTGGCAACCATGCTGATAATCAGTTGGCAGTTGACGCTATTCGTCTTCATCCTGCTGCCTATAGCAGGTTTCATCATGGGAAAGATAGGTAAATCACTGAAAAAGAAATCACTCGAAGCCCAAAACAAATGGGGTGCCTTGATGTCGCAGATGGAAGAAACCCTCAGCGGCTTACGCATCATCAAAGCCTTCAATGCCGAAACCAAGATAGCCAACCGCTTCGACAACAGCAGCAACGAGTTTCGCGATATGTCGAACCGCATTGCCCGCCGCCAGCAACTGGCGCATCCTGTGAGCGAATTCCTGGGGACAATAACAATCGCTATTGTCTTGTGTTTCGGGGGTACTTTAATCTTGGGCGACAGTGCATCTATCGAAGCATCGACATTCATCTACTACCTCACTATCTTTTATCTGATAATCAACCCCGCCAAAGACCTCTCCAAGTCGGCCTATACCATCAAAAAAGGAATGGCGTCGATGGAGCGTATCGACAAAATACTCGATGCCAAGAATGACATCGAAGATCCTGCCAATCCTAAACCGGTGGTATTCGAGAAAGAAGTTTCTTACCGCAATGTTTGGTTCAAATATCAGAACAACTGGGTTATAAAAGATGTGACGTTGACCGTACCGAAAGGAAAAACAATAGCCCTCGTTGGGCAATCGGGTTCGGGTAAATCGACTATGGTGGATTTACTGCCCCGCTTCTACGACGTCAACAAAGGCGGCATCTATCTGGATGACACGAATATAACCGATTTCAAGATGACCGATTTGCGTTCCATTATGGGCAATGTGAATCAGGAAGCCATCTTGTTCAACGATACATTCTTCAACAACATTGCTTTCGGCGTGAAAGAAGCGACGATGGAGCAGGTGGTCGAAGCTGCCAAAATTGCCAACGCGCACGACTTCATCAGTGCCACCGAGCATGGCTACGAAACCAATATCGGCGACCGGGGAAGCAAGCTGTCGGGCGGACAACGCCAACGCATCAGCATCGCGCGAGCTATATTGAAGAACCCGCAAATCCTCATCCTCGACGAAGCCACCTCTGCCTTAGATACCGAATCGGAAAAGCTGGTACAGGAGGCATTGGACAACCTGATGAGAAACCGCACGACCATCGTTGTAGCGCACCGCTTGTCGACTATCAAAAATGCCGACGAAATATGCGTGATGCACGAAGGCGAAATAGTAGAGCGCGGACGACACGACGAGCTTTACGAGAAAGACGGCTATTACCGTAAATTGTGCGATATGCAGCAATTTTAGGTCTATAGCTACCGCTCTGAAACAAACTAACCAAATAATAAAACCTTGATTTGTATTAATCATTTAAGCTAAAACCTAAATTTAGACGACCATGAACAACAAGGTACTAAAGGCATGTTCCGTCTCGCTATTGGCTACTCTCACAGCGTCGATGTATGCCCAGAAAGATGAACGCCCGAACATTATCGTTATCCTTGCCGACGACCTCGGCTATTCCGATATGGGATGCTACGGAGGCGAAATCGAAACACCCAACTTAGACAAGCTTGCCGAAAACGGATTACGTTTCAGCCGCTTCTACAATGCCAGCCGTAGCTGCCCTACGCGTGCATCGCTACTCACCGGGCTTTACCAGCATCAGGCAGGTATCGGACGGATGACATTCTACGAGAATTTGCCCGGCTATCGCGGACAGTTGACCGAGAACGGCGTCACCATCGCCGAAGTATTGAAAGACGCCGGCTACAATACAGGCATGATAGGCAAATGGCATGTTGCCGAAACACCGCTTAAACCCGACCAGCGCGAATGGCTGGCACATCACGTCTATCACGAAGATTTTGCCGATAAGGCTTGCTATCCGACGCAGCGCGGGTTCGACGATTTCTATGGAATCATATACGGAGTAGTCAACTACTTCGATCCGTTCAGCCTCGTCAATGGAGAAACTCCTATAAAGAACGTACCGAAAGATTACTATATCACGCAAGCCCTTTCGGACAGTACGGTGTCCTATGTAAACCGTTATGCGCAGGACGACAAACCATTCTTCCTGTACTTGTCATACACCGCTCCGCACTGGCCGTTACATGCCTTGCCTCAGGATATAGAAAAATATAAAGACACCTACAAAGATGGTTGGGATGCCATACGCGAAGAGCGTTACAAACGCATGAGCGAACTGGGCATCTTCCAAGATAATAGTATAGCCATGTCGCCCCGCCAATTTACGGATAAGTGGACAGACAATCCTACGCAGGAGTGGGATGCCCGCGCAATGGCTGTGCATGCGGCTATGGTAGACCGTATGGACAGAGGCATCGGACAACTGTTAGACGCCCTCGAAAAGAATGGGCAATTAGACAATACACTGATTCTTTTCCTCTCGGATAATGGATGCAGCAGCGAGGATTGCCAGAACTATTCCGAAGGGGAAAACGACCGCCCTGATATGACACGCATCGGCGAGAAAATCATCTATCCACGCAAGAAAGAAGTATTGCCGGGTTCGGAATTGACATACGCTTCTATCGGCGCGAAATGGGCAAATGTTGCGAATACACCTTTCCGTTTTTGGAAAGCAAAATCGTACGAAGGCGGCATTTGTACGCCGATGATTGCCCACTGGCCTAAAGGGTTGAAATACAACACCGGCGGCATGACTCAAGAAATGGGGCATGTAATGGACATCATGGCTACCTGTATCGACTTAGCAAAGGCCAGTTACCCGAAAGAGTACAACGGCAAGAAAATCATCCCGATGGAAGGGAAGAGCCTTGTGCCTATCCTCGCCGACGGCAAGCGGAAAGGTCACGAACATCTGGGATTCGAACACTTCAACGAGAAAGCATTGATAAGCAACGACGGATGGAAGATCGTTATGCCGAACGGTTCGAACGGCGAATGGGAACTATACAACCTAAACAACGACCGCACTGAATTGAACAATATGGCGAAGAAGAATCCTAAGATTGTCAAGAAATTAATAAAGCAATACAACGAATGGGCCGAGAGATGCCTTGTCGTTCCGGCTCCGAAATAAGAAAGTATATCTGAAATGACAACATTTGCACCATTTGCCAGACCGTTATATGTGATGCTGAAGCCCATAGGCGCGGTCTGCAACATGCGATGCAGTTATTGCTACTACCTCGAAAAGAAAGGCCTGTATCCTACCGACAGGAAATACCTGATGGAAGACAGTCTGCTCGAGGAATTTACCAAACAATATATCCAATCGCAAACCTCGCCTCATGTGCTGTTCACATGGCACGGGGGCGAGACATTGCTGCGCGACATCAAGTTCTACAAAAAAGCGCTGGAATATCAACGCAAATACGGGCGGGGACGCAATATACAGAATACCATACAAACGAATGGTACCCTGATAACCGAAGAATGGTGCAGATTCTTCAAAGAGCATAATTTCCTCGTGGGCATCTCCATCGACGGAACGCGCGAGCATCACGACAAGTACCGCAAGATGATGGACGGACGCCCTTCGTTCGACCTTGTCCTGCGCGGAATCGCATTGCTCAAGATGCACGGTGTGGAGTTCAATATCATGGGGGTTGTCAACGATTACAATGTCGACTATCCATTGGATTTCTACAACTTCTTCAAGTCTATCGATTGTCATTATATCCAGTTTGCCCCGGTAGTGGAAACAAAAGACGGTGAGTTACTGCCTTGGAGCGTCGACTCCGAGAAATGGGGCGATTTCCTCATCGCCATATTCGACGAATGGGTGCGCAAGGACGTCGGAAATTACTTCGTCCAATATTTCGACAACGCTTTGGCGGGATGGATGGGCGTAGATCCGGGAACATGCATTTTTGCCAAGACATGCGGACATGCCGGCGTGATGGAGTTCAACGGCGACGTCTATGCCTGCGACCACTTTGTTTTCCCCGATTATAAAATTGGCAACATTCATTCGATGACACTGACCGAAATGATGTATTCGCCTAAGCAAATACGTTTCGGACAGGATAAGTTCGATACATTGCCATCGCAGTGCAAGCGGTGCAAATATCTGAAAGCCTGCTACGGAGAATGCCCCAAGAACCGGATTATAGCGACCGATTCGGGCGAAGCGGGATTGAATTATCTGTGCATAGGATATTACAAGTTTTTCGACCATATTGCGCCTTATATGGACTTTATGAAAAACGAATTGCTGAACAAGCGTTCTCCGGCAAACATCATGCAGGTGGCGGATAAAATCAGGAAATAAAATCGTCAACCGAGCATATTTCACCCCATTCTTATATTGAAAAAACTGTGTCTCAAAACTGTAATAAACTGACAGACAACGCCATCTATTAAAAAAAAACTGTATTTTGTATTTTAACCCAACCAATTCGACAACTTTTGTTTTACTTTTACAATTGCAGCTGTAAATAATTTATTAGTTTAACTTAATACAAAAGAATATGAACTTAAAAATAACAATTACTTTATTGACTTTCTTTTTATTATTGACTGCATGTGTCGATAGCAATGAATATGATTCCGCGGTTATCCCCACCCCACCCGATTATGCTACAATTTCAATCAAGTCTGCCGGGGATGGAGTTTATGATTTGGTAGGCTATGGCTATGATTGCCGTTATGCCATAGGAGATAATCACCAAGGCGCCCTTAATCCTGTGATTGATTTAGACAAGTTTACTTCAGGAAATGGAACAGACCCTAACACCTGGGCACCGGTAACTACCTTTAAAGAGAATTTAGAAGTAGCTTTGACACATGGGAGCTTTACACAACGCGAAACCTATGGGGTGAACTATGCCGAGTTTGAAAGGATATTAAAAAACAAGGTAACCGCAACTATCGATAAACCAAGCATATTATCTTCCTTGAAATTCACCGAATGGGGTAAATACGAACTTACTAAACAATTTGATTCGAAAATAAACCAAAAAAGCAACCATTCATTCTACAGATCAGACTTATGCGTGAGTACCAAAAGGATATATTTGAGCACGACAAGTATGTCGAGGCTAAAATACTTTCTGTCAGACAGATTTCTTCGGGCTTTAAAATACAATACAGCTAAAGAAATTGTGGATGAATTCGGCACACACGTGTTGACTGATATAAATATAGGAGGCAAAGTCAGCGTTTTGGTTTCGGCAAATGCCTATGAATCTACACAAACCGAATTTCAACGATTTGTTACTGATGTTCTTGGCGTAATTAAAACAGAGAATAGCGATTCGACAGTTTATATCAATAAGCTCAGGAATGTTACAATTTCATTAGTTCAGCATGGAGGAGCCAATGTCGAATCATTTAAGACAACTGTAGATCAAAATGGCTACATTTCACCTATTTTTTTCGATTGGGGAGGTTGGGTCAGAAGCATTACCCCTCAAAATTCTTCATTAATTTACAGCAATAATGAAAGGATGATTCCTCTCTGGGAATTTATAAGCGATCCGGTTAAACAGCAAGCTGTTATAGACGAAATAGCCTATAGAACAAGAGTGACGTGTACTTCCGGCTTGATTGTTGAAAAATTTAATGATGCGCTATTGATCAATAATAATCCAATATACAATGGCGGTTATAATTTTGTATCTTATCAGTGGTTTATGGAGGAAGAGCTGATACCAGAATCAAAAGGAGGAAAGAAGCAGTACATAAGTATGAGCACTAATATATTACCATATAACAAAGAATATTATTGTGTAATGGTAACAGACGATGGAAAAATAATTAAATCCTGCCCTTATCTCTTAAGAAAAAAATAAAACATTATCTCTCATAAAAAAGCCTCTTGTAGTGAGAAACAAGGGGCTTTTATTCTGTTGAGGTCAGATGCCAATCTGGAATTTAATAAATTCTATGGCTTCTTCCTCCGTACCGAAGTACATGACTCCGTCATACTCGATAGGCAGTTTATTCTGCAGGAGTTTATTCCGTAGAACCAGATCCAGATCACTGCGACTAAAATCCTCATACGTCGTCGTATACTGACGCATATTATGCAAATTCCGCCTGTCGCAAGGTGTAATTTTCAGGGTCTTCAGATCCACTCCATAAATTGTACTACCTATTTTTAAAGTATCTTTAATAGCTACCATAACACAACATACTTTAAAAATTTAACAACCCAACCAATGACACTCTTAAATTTAATACATCATATCCACATTTCCAAGCACATAACCCCATATTTAACGAAAAATAACAGGAAATACCCTGCCCCTCCTTAATATTTCGTTAAAATGAGCGAACCCACCCAATAACAATAGTTTAATAACAAAGCAAGGTTGCTTTTAGTTGATTTTTTCTGACATAAATTTCTTTGTTCTGTAATTAAGTCGTACTTTTGTGCAAACTTAATTATAACCATAAAAGTCATGAATATTTCGCACATCGAACACTTAGGTATTGCTGTAAAAAGCATCGAAGAACAACTACCTTACTATGAGGGCGTTCTTGGTTTAAAATGTTATAACATCGAAGTAGTCGAAGACCAAAAAGTGAAGACTGCATTCTTCAAAGTAGGGCAAACAAAAATTGAGCTTCTCGAGCCTACAAGCCCTGATAGCACAATCGCTAAATTTATCGAGAAACGCGGCGAAGGTATCCACCACATCGCATTCAGCGTCGACGGTGTAGCAAATGCCCTGAAAGAGATGGAAGAAAAAGGCGTGCAGCTAATCGACAAAGCACCTCGCGGAGGAGCCGAAGGATTAAATATCGCATTCCTTCACCCGAAATCGACAGGAAGCGTCCTTACCGAGCTTTGCGAAGATCCTAACAAATAAGATACAGTAAGCTTTACATAAGTCCTTATGTAGAGCTTATTCTTTTTTCAACAAAGAATAGGCTATAAATCTAAATAACAACAAAATAAACAAATAAAAATGAGCCAACTTGAAAAAGTAAAAGAGCTGATAGAGCTACGTGCTAAAGCTCGTCTTGGCGGTGGAGAGAAGAGAATCGAAGCTCAACACGCTAAAGGAAAATACACTGCACGCGAACGTATCGCTATCTTACTCGACGAAGGAAGCTTCGAAGAATTCGATATGTTTGTAGAACACCGTTGTACTAACTTCGGCATGGAAAAGACCAAATTCCTTGGCGACGGGGTAGTTACAGGTTGTGGTACAATCGAAGGACGCTTGGTTTATGTATTTGCACAAGACTTCACCGTTATCGGGGGTTCATTGTCAGAGACAATGGCATTGAAAATCTGCAAGGTGATGGATTATGCCGTGAAAGTAGGCGCTCCCGTTATCGGAATCAACGACTCGGGTGGTGCACGTATCCAGGAAGGAGTAAACGCTCTTGCCGGATATGCTGAGATTTTCCAACGCAACATTATGGCTTCGGGAGTAATTCCTCAGATTTCGGGAATCTTCGGACCATGTGCCGGAGGTGCTGTATATTCACCGGCTCTTACCGACTTCATTCTGATGACCGAAGGTACATCTTACATGTTCCTTACAGGCCCTAAAGTCGTAAAAACCGTTACAGGCGAAGACGTTACCCAAGAAGATTTGGGTGGAGCATCAGTACATACAACTAAATCGGGTGTCGCTCATTTCTCCGTTCCGAACGAAGATGAAGGTCTTTCACTAATCCGTCAGTTATTCGGATTCCTTCCTTCCAACAATATGGAAGAAGCTCCTCGCAGAGAGTGTACCGACCCGATCGCCAGAATGGATGACCTGTTGAACGAAATTATCCCTGACAACCCGAATAAGGCATACGACATGTATGAAGTAATCGGCGCAGTCATCGATAATGGCGAGTTCCTCGAAGTTCACTCACATTATGCTAAGAATATCATTATCGGTTTCGCTCGTATGAACGGGCAATCTGTTGGTATCGTTGCCAACCAGCCTAAATACATGGCAGGGGTGTTGGACATCAATGCTTCGCGCAAAGCTGCACGTTTCGTACGCTTCTGCGACGCTTTCAACATTCCGTTGGTTACCTTGGTAGACGTACCGGGATTCCTTCCGGGAACCGGTCAGGAATATGGCGGTGTAATCGTACACGGAGCCAAACTACTCTATGCTTATGGCGAAGCTACTGTGCCTAAAGTGACTGTGACATTGCGTAAGTCTTACGGAGGTTCTCACATTGTGATGAGCTGTAAACAGCTTCGCGGAGACATCAACTACGCTTGGCCTACGGCCGAAATCGCTGTGATGGGTGCCGATGGTGCTGCTGAAGTATTGTATGCCAAAGACATCAAAGAAGCCGGTACTCCTGAGAAACAGGCAGAAGTGGCTGCGGCGAAGAAAGACGAGTACAACAAACAGTTCAGCAACCCATACAATGCTGCCCGCTATGGCTACATCGACGATGTTATCGAGCCACGCAATACTCGTTTCCGCGTTACCCGTGCATTGGAGCAATTGAGAACTAAGAAGCAAGTGAATCCTGCCAAGAAGCACGATAACTTACCTTTGTAAATCTCTAACAACTAAGGAATACAATTATGAGTAATAATAATATACCAACAGAAGTATTAGCTGCAATAGCCATGGCTATCTATGATATGCAATACCAGCACGACGTGGAAAGCAATGTATTAACCATCAAGCATGTATCGCAAGAATATTTGCCTTGGGCTGATAAAAGGAACGCTATGCTTCAAATGCCAACAAGAAAATAAAATTTGAGAAATCATTATGAAACAGTTCATATATAGAATAAACGGTCAGGACTACATAGTTGCCGTAAACAAAATGGATAACTCCCTTGCAGAAGTAGCTGTAAATGGCACTAACTACAAGGTGGAATTGGTAAACGATGAAGTTAGCCTCGTATCTCAGCCGGTAGCCAAAGCTCCTGCTGCGGCAGCTCCTAAAGCAACTGCATCGGCTCCTGCCGCTAAACCGACAGCCCCTTCGAATGCAGCCGGAGCAGTAAAATCTCCGCTTCCGGGTATCGTTGTCAGCATCAATGTTAACGTAGGCGATGCAGTGAAGAAAGGACAGACAGTAGCCATTCTCGAAGCCATGAAGATGGAAAACTCCATCCAAGCTACAGTAGACGGAACAGTGACTGCTATCAACGTCAATCCGGGCGAATCAGTGCTCGAAGGCGTAACGATTGTAACAATCGGATAATCTTTATCCACACCACTATAAGGAAGGGAGCAACTACAAAGTTGTTCCCTTTTTGTCATTTTTACTCCAAAATACTATATACTAAGCTGTGAGTTACTTTTAATTCGTTCTCACCATTGAAACATCGCATTGTTTTCAATCTATCATTGTCGTCATACGAATATCGATACACTCTCATTAGCCCACCGTTATTATCGAACTTCTTTGATACAATAGGATTCCCTTTTTTATCTGAAATTGTAATCTTAGTATAAAAAGGTATTGGAAAAGAGTCATGATTTGTATGAGCCATCTTGATTGAATCTCCATTATATTCATACACCTCTGTCCAATAGGGTATATTATTATTCAAAAAAGATTTTTTCTCGACAAGTTTATTGCCCTGATATTTATATGTATAAAGATTCTGGCATTGCCTGCTACTATCAGTTATTGACTTGGCGTGTTCTATCAATCGATTTTGCTCGTCGTATTTCTTTATCCATTTTGTTTTGTACTGCCAAATTCGGTCTTTAGTATAATCATCTTCCGTAATCATGCACCGATCGCTTATTGAGTCATTTTTTAATCTTTTCCTGCAATCATAAATCAATATCTCGCAGTTATTATTCTCATCAAAATATTGGTATTGATAGCGAACGGTATCCCCTTTCAAAAAAGACTCTATACAATACTTCAATATCAATCGCTTATTCTTATTGTAACAATAAACATATTCCGCATCCGTAGAGCCATCATATTCAGAACTCATATAGTTGTTACAATATATTTCCCTCAGCAAAAGGCTGTCAGAATAGTATGCTTCTTTGACTATTTTAGGATTGAGACTATCCGTTTTAAGGTATTGTTCTGTTTTTACAAGAAGATTCGGTTCGAATTCGAAAACAATAGTATCATTACTTATTGTCGCGACATGTTCTCCATTACTCTTATTACAAGCCGAAAGAAGAAATAGGAGAATCGGTATTATTAAAATACATTTTTTCATGGAATTCGCTATACCTATAAATAAACAAAAGACACCTATATTTCCATAGGTGCCTCTTTTCTTTCGTCGGGATACCAGGATTCGAACCTGGGACCCCCTGCTCCCAAAGCAGGTGCGCTAACCGGACTGCGCTACATCCCGAATTGCCCGTAAGCGGTGACAAAGATACTACCTTTTCGGAAATTGCAAAATTTTTTCAATAAATATTTTTATTTTTTTTATTTTCCCCTTTTTCTTATATAGATAATCTTTCCCGAAAAAAGTTGATTTTTTAACTGAAAAACAATATCTTTGCTGCGCTTTTAAGCACATTTATGTTTAACCCTTTAAAGTTACTGATCAGAGCAGGCCTCAGATCGTTATTGAATGATTGAATCAGAAAAATTAAAGAACGTACAACCTATTGATAATTTCGATTGGGAAGCGTACGAAAAAGGCGACACATTTTCAGAGAAGAATCGCCAGGAACTTGAAAAAACTTATGACGACTCGTTGAACAACGTTAACGACAAAGAAGTTGTTATAGGTAAAGTAACTTCGATGAACAAACGCGAAGTCGTTATCAACATCGGTTACAAATCAGACGGTATCGTTTCTATGAACGAATTCCGCTACAACCCTGACCTTAAAATCGGCGACGAAGTAGAAGTCTACATCGAAAACCAGGAAGACAAAAAAGGCCAGCTTATCCTTTCGCACAAGAAAGCACGTGCTACACGTTCTTGGGATCGCGTAAACGAAGCGCTCGAAAAAGACGAAATCATCAAAGGATTTATCAAATGCCGCACAAAGGGTGGTATGATCGTTGATGTATTCGGTATCGAAGCCTTCTTGCCGGGATCACAAATCGACGTGAAACCTATCCGCGATTACGACGTATTCGTTGGTAAGACAATGGAATTCAAAGTGGTTAAAATCAACCATGAGTTCCGCAACGTGGTTGTTTCTCACAAAGCGCTTATCGAAGCCGAATTGGAACAACAGAAGAAAGATATTATATCGAAACTCGAAAAAGGTCAGGTACTCGAAGGTACTGTCAAAAACATCACTTCTTACGGGGTGTTTATCGACCTTGGTGGCGTAGATGGACTGATCCACATCACAGACCTCTCTTGGGGACGCGTTCAGCATCCTGAAGAAGTCGTTAAACTGGATGAGAAAATCAATGTCGTTATCCTCGACTTCGACGATGATAAGAAACGTATCGCTCTCGGCTTGAAACAATTGACTCCACATCCTTGGGATGCACTTAGCGCCGACCTCAAAGTAGGTGACAAAGTGAAAGGTAAAGTTGTTGTAATGGCTGACTACGGTGCATTTATCGAAATCGCTCCGGGCGTAGAAGGACTTATCCACGTGTCGGAAATGAGCTGGGCTCAACACCTGCGCAGCGCTCAGGACTTTATGAAAGTGGGCGACGAAGTAGAAGCTGTTGTGCTTACACTCGACCGCGACGAACGCAAAATGTCTCTCGGTATCAAACAATTGAAACCAGATCCATGGGATAACATCGAAGAAAAATATCCTGCCGGAAGCAAGCATGTTGCTAAAGTTCGCAACTTCACTAACTTCGGCGTATTTGCTGAAATCGAAGAAGGCGTTGATGGATTAATCCATATCTCTGACCTTTCTTGGACGAAGAAAATCAAACACCCAAGCGAGATTACTCAAATCGGTGCCGATATCGACGTTCAGGTACTTGAAATCGACAAAGAAAACCGTCGCCTAAGCCTCGGTCACAAACAACTCGAAGAAAACCCTTGGGATGTATTCGAAACCCTCTTCACAGTAGGTTCGGTACACGAAGGAACAGTTGTAGACGTGATGGACAAAGGTGCTGTAATCGCTCTTCCTTACGGTGTTGAAGGGTTCGCAACTCCTAAACACTTGGTTAAAGAAGACGGTTCGCAAGCGAAAGCTGACGAAAAGCTCGAGTTCAAAGTTATCGAATTCAACAAAGACTCTAAGAGAATCATTGTTTCTCACAGCCGCACATTCGAAGACGAGAAACCTGAAGCTAAAGAAGCTGCAGAAAAGAAACCTCGCAAATCTACGAAGAAAGCATCTGAGGAACTTCCTCAACAAAACGTTGAGAAAACAACTCTCGGAGACATCGAAGAATTAGCTGCATTGAAAGAAAAACTTTCAGGCAAATAAGCGATTATTCTAACTCTCTATAATAAAGGAGTGACCTGCGGGTTGCTCCTTTTTGTTTTCTCCCCCACTCCTCTCCAAAAAGTAACAAAAGCTCTACTTGTTTCGCCCATTTTTTTACCGAGTTACTTTTAGCCCCTCCAACCTCCCCTTGGGGAGGCTTATTCTTCCCTGTCATACTGAGTGAAACGAAGTATCTCGTCATATTACTGGAACGAGGCGCCTCCTATTGTCGGCATAACAGAAAAAGTAACAAAACCCTACTCATTTTCGATGTTTTCTATCGAGTTACTTTTCTTTCCCTCTTGTAAACTCATTGCTAATAAACTCGTACACTTGCTTACTCGTCAACTTGAAAGTTACTTTTCTCAGTGTACCTCAGTGCCTTCTCTGCGGAACTCAGTGTCACCTCTTTCTTTCTCACGCATTATAAGAAAGAGATGCCTCCTATTGTCGGCATGACATAAAAAGTAACATTTCTCTACTCATTCTTAGGCGTTTTTATCAAGTTACTTTTCTCAGTGTGCCTCAGTGCCTTCTCTGCGGAACTCAGTGTTACCTCTTTCTTTCTCACCCATTACAGGAAAGAGATGCCTCCTTTCGTCGGCATGACAGAAAAAAGTAACAATCCTCTACTTATTTTCGGTGTTTTTGCAGAGTCACTTTTCCTCGTAACTCGTAACTGCCCGTAGGGCGGAGTAACTTGTAACTACTCCTACAACTTATTATACTCCTCTATTATCTTGCGCGATTTGGCTATCGCTTCGGGAGTAAGCTCATCCCGTTCGCCCCGATCCAGCTTTTCTAATTCGCGTTTCGTTTCTTCGTTGATGACTTCGATGACGAGCGGTTGGCGGGTGATGTGGTGTCGTTTCTCTTCTTTCTCGCGTTCGCGTTGTAGGGCCTCTTCGTGACGCAGGCGCTCATCTTCGCGTTTCAATACGGCATTGATGGTAGCCGTGTCCGGGGCGTGGTCTTTCTCTTTCACTATCTTTTCTTTCAGTACAAGGCGGTCGGGGTAGTGTTTGTCAGGTACGTAGACGTATTTGGTTTCTACGGTTTTGTAGCCGTTCATTTTGCGGCGAGCGGCTTGTCGGGCGAGGGTAACCAAACGTTCGTTGCGCTGAGATTGGGCTAACTGTATGGCTTCGCGAAAATCTTCCTTTTCATTTTTCCATTCATAAAAGGTTTTGCGGTTGATCTTCATAAAGCCGCAGATTTCATTGATAGTCGATTCGCCGTCGGCGATAAGTTCGCATATTGCTTCTACTAATTGTTTGCTGTACTTTGCCATAATCTTTTTTCACATAGAGATAAAGCGCCGAAAAAAAGCAAACAGTTTTTTAAGAATTAGTTTTATTCTAAAAAATATTAAAACCATCCGAAACGCCGGTTGTTTTACCCTTTAAGCTTTATTTATAGCCCGAAACGTTGTATTTTTGATAACTGAAATGAATAAAAGGAAATAATGACAAAACGATATAAATTCGCCCTGCTACTTTTCGCTTGCACCCTGTTTTCCGGCTTACATGCTCAAAAACAAACCGCACAACCGGCACTCTATCAGCGCGCCGATGCTGCACGCATGCAAATCTGGGTAGACTCCGTATTCAATACACTGACGCCCGAAGAACGTGTCGGACAGCTATTTACACTCATTACCTACGGCGACGAAGCGCACCGCAAAGAAATACTCAGCCAGGTAGAAAACCAATCTATCGGAGGCATTATTTTCCTCAAAGGCGCACCACTCATACAAGCCAACCTGACCAATGCCGCACAGAAAAAGGCTAAAGTGCCGCTGATGATTTCCATCGATGGTGAATGGGGATTGGCTATGCGCTTGGCAGGCACCACCCGTTTCCCTAAAAATATGATGCTCGGGGCTATCCAGAACGATTCGCTCCTTTACCTGTACGGGCGCGAAATGGCACGCCAATGCCGCTTGATGGGTATTCATGTCAACTTTGCCCCCGATATAGATACCAACACCAACCCCGACAATCCCGTTATCGGCATCCGCGCCTATGGCGAATCGCCCGAATTGGTTTCCCGCAAAGGAATCATGTACGCCAAAGGATTGGAGGACGGCAACGTACTTTCGGTGGCCAAGCACTTCCCGGGACATGGCAATACCTCTACCGATTCGCACTATACGCTGCCATTGGTAAGCGGAAGCCGTGAACGGCTGAATCAATACGAATTAGTCCCTTTCCGCGATTATATCGACGCCGGATTGGGTGGGATGATGGTCGCCCACCTCAATATTCCTGCCCTCGATACGATCAAACAACCTGCTTCGTTGTCGTCGAAAGTGGCAACCGAAGTATTGCAGGATTCGCTGGGATTCAAAGGATTAATCTTCACCGACGGGTTGACGATGCAAGGCGTTACTGTCGAAAAGGAGCATTGCGTAAGAGCATTGCAGGCAGGAAACGACATCCTTCTGGGGCCTGTCAACCTGATAAAACAATACGAATCCGTAAAAAAAGCTGTTAAAGACGGTGATTTGAGCGATTCGTTAATCGACATTAAATGTCGCAAAGTATTGGAATATAAATATTTGCTGAATATTACCAAAACGCCCATACCTGTCGACAGCCTGTTGGCAAACCTCAATACGGACTATGCCGATTGGATCAACCGCAAGCTGAACCAAAAAGCAATGACCTTGCTCAAAAACAACGACGATATTATCCCGCTGAAAAAGCTCGACGAACGCAAAATTGTAGCCGTTTCGATAGGTGCTCCGGCAGGAAATTCGTTCCACAAAACATTAAAAAAATACGGAACAGTCCCTTGCTATTCGGCTGCCGATGCTGCTGCATTAACCAAATTGAAGCCTACTTTGGACAAATACAATACAGTCATTATTTCCATTCATTCCACCAAAGCCAACGTAAACGATGCCATCGCGAAGGTCTGCAAAGGGAAAAAGACAATACTGACATTTTTCACTACCCCCTATCGCATGGCTCCCTACAAAACGGCGATCGAACAGGCAGACGGATTAGTCCTCGCCTACGAAGATACGCCCTTAGCCCGCGAATATGCTGCTCAAGCCATCTTTGGCGGAGTAGAAATGGATGCCCGCATCCCTGTTTCGGTGAAAGGGCTGTTCAAAGCCGGAGATGGAATGGACACACCCAAAACCCGCTTGGGATATAGTATGCCCGAGGAAGTAGGGATGCTCTCTACCCGCTTGAAAGAATTGGAAAAAATAGCCGAAGAAGGCATCGAAAACGAAGCTTATCCCGGTTGCCAGATATTAGTAGCCAAAGACGGTTATGTTATTTACGAACAGACATTCGGCACTTTCCGCTATGGCGACAGCACCGAAATGGTCACCAACGAATCCATTTACGATTTGGCTTCGATGACTAAAGCAGTCGCTACACTTCCGGCAGTAATGAAGTTGTACGATAAAAAAAAAATCACGCTCAATTCGGCTTTGAGCACCTACGTGCCCATTCTGAAAGGCACGGACAAAGCTAAAATAACCGTTCGGCAGGCATTATTGCACGAGAGCCGTATGCCCTCATTTATACCCTATTACGTGAATGCTATCGACACGGCCAGCTACAAAGGGCGCCTTTTCAGCCGGAGCAAGACGCCAACGCACAAAGTGCAGTTCGATGGAACAACATGGGCTAATCCGGCCTTTAAGTACAAAAAGCACCTTGTTTCGAATGATTCGCTCAAAAACTTCGTGCCTTTAGCCGATAATCTCTTTATCAATCAGGCTTATCGCGATACCATACTGGCGACTATTGCCAAAACGCCCCTACGAAGGAGAGCGGGCTCGATGTATAGCTGCCTGAATTTCATGCTATTGAAAGAGATGGTAGAAGAGCAATCGGGCGAAGACCTGAATACTTATCTGCAAAAGAACTTCTACGAGCCGCTGGGCATGGACATGACGACTTACAACCCTTTGACGCGCTTTGGGAAATCGCAGATTGTCCCGACCGAAAATGACCGTTTCCTCCGCAAACAGATAGTTCGCGGCTATGTGCACGACGAAGGGGCTGCCTATATGGGCGGTATCTCGGGGAATGCAGGCCTGTTCTCGGATGCCAACGATATAGCCAAACTCTGCCAGTTGCTGCTCAATAGCGGTTCATACGGCGACGAGGAGTATCTGTCCAAAAATACCTGCAATCTTTTCACCAAAACGCGCAGTGCTATTTCGCGCCGCGGATTGGGATTCGACAAACCCGAAACGCGTACCAACAAACTGAATCCCTGTGCCCCGAGCGCTCCCGCAAGTGTATACGGGCATACAGGTTTTACGGGAACGTGCTTCTGGATAGACCCCGATAATCAACTAATTTTTATATTTTTGTCGAACCGTGTGTATCCCAGCCGGACGCATACGAAATTGATGAAACTAAGCATACGCCAACGCATTCAGGAGGAAATCTACCAGGCAATGAAGGTTGGCATGAACAGCTAAATATATAATTGACATGGGAAAAAACAAGCTCGCCAAATTTGCCAACATGGAGGAATATCCGCATGTATTCCAATATCCTTTCGCCGTTTTGAAGGAAAAAGGCTTCGAAATGAAAGGGAAATGGAACAAGGAATTTTTCCAAAATGACAACCCTATCGTCCTCGAGTTGGGATGCGGAAAAGGCGAATATACCGTCGGTTTAGCGAAATTGTTTCCCGACAAAAACTTTATCGGCGTCGATATCAAAGGCGCGCGCATGTGGACGGGAGCTACCCAAGCGCAGAACGAGGGATTGAAAAATGTCGCTTTCCTGCGTACACATATCGAACTGATTAATCATTTCTTCGAGCAGGGCGAGGTGGCCGAAATCTGGATAACCTTCCCCGATCCGCAGATGGCGAAAGTGAATAAGCGCATGACTTCCACCCGCTTTATGGAACTGTATGGCGAAATATTGTCGGACGAAAGCATTATCCACCTCAAGACGGACAGCAATTTCATGTTCACCTACACCTGCGAAATGGTCAAGGCAAACAAGTTGCCGGTACTGTTCAGCACGGACGATTTATATCATTCGGGGTTGGTGGACGATATTCTGCAAATACAGACATTCTACGAACAACAGTGGTTGTCGCGCGGATTGAATATTAAATATCTGAAATTCACCTATCAGCACCTCAACAACTGGGTTGAACCGGATGTTGAAATTGAGAAAGATGAATACCGCAGCTACGGGCGAAACAATTCGCAAAGCTTGAAAGCAAGTAAAGTTGCGAAGTAAGAACGTTCTTTCAAACTATTCCTTTTTCTGCGCAGAATTGTTTCGCAATGCGCAGAAAAATACACTATTCCGACATTGCCGGATAAACGGGGCACCCACACAGCGATAGTGAGCGAAAAGAGCAAAACGTGTTTGAGCGAAGCGAGTTTTTTGCTCAGCGAACAAGCTGCCTGTGGGTCGGATAGACGGCTAAGTCGTGACTTTTTGAATACTTTTTGGTCAAGCAAAAAGTATTGAAGGCAAGCAACGATAGTTGCGCGGCAGTAGTAATTAAAACAATAAAAAACATCAAAAATATACAAGACATGGCTATATACCCCAAACTGATAATAGATGCGCTACGCAACGTGCGCTATCCCGGAACAGGCAAAGACATTGTAGAAATGGGCATGGTATCCGACGATATCCATATTGCCGGCAATAAGGTAAGCTTTTCGCTATTGTTTGAGAAAGCGAACGATCCATTTATGAAGTCAGTTGTGAAGGCTGCCGAAACGGCAATCCTCACCTTTGCCGATCCCAATATCGACATCAAGGGCAACATAGAAGTGATAACCAAGCAAGCTGCCGCCCCTCCCAAAGCTGATAATCCGCTGCCGAAGGTGAAGAATATTATCGCCGTTTCGTCGGGAAAAGGAGGCGTCGGGAAAAGTACCGTTTCGGTCAATCTGGCCGTAGCATTGGCCAACAAAGGATATAAAGTCGGATTGCTCGATGCGGATATTTTTGGCCCTTCGCTGCCGAAAATGTTCGGCGAGGAGGAAGCCCGCCCTTATTTAGAGGAGGTAGACGGACGCGAATTGATTATCCCCGTAGAAAAATACGGCGTCAAGATGCTGTCTATCGGCTTTTTCGTCGACCCCAACAATGCCGTTGTATGGCGCGGAGCGATGGCAAGCAATGCCCTCAAACAGCTAATCAACGATGCCAACTGGGGCGAACTCGATTATTTCCTCATAGACTTGCCTCCGGGCACAAGCGACATTCATCTCACTATCGTTCAGACGCTTGCCGTGACTGGCGCGATAGTGGTCAGTACACCGCAACAAGTTGCTTTGGCGGATGCCCGCAAAGGAATCGACATGTTTACCAACGAAAAGGTGAATGTACCAATTATCGGTCTGGTGGAAAATATGGCATGGTTTACGCCGGCTGAATTGCCTGATAATAAATATTATATCTTTGGTCGCGATGGAGCTAAGCAGTTAGCCGAACAGCTGAATATCCCGCTTCTGGGGCAGATACCGATCGTACAGAGCATCTGCGAAGGCGGCGATGCGGGCAAACCTGTCGCACTGAACGAGGACAGCATCACCGGGATGGCTTTTGCCGAACTGGCCTTTAATTTCGCGAAATCGGTAGACGAACGGAATAACAATCAAGCGCCGACACACAAGGTAGAGGTACACAAACGATAGGCGGACAGGCAGTTACTCGCCTTCGTCCTCGTCGATTATTTCTACCTCTGTCTCTTTCCCGAACAACCTTTTGTTCAGGTAATCGATAAGGTTGCCGTAGCTGTCGATATCGAACTTTTTCCTGAGCGCGTACTTCCTCGACTGCACCGAATTCACTTTGTAGTCGATGATAATAGAAATATCCGTATTGCTCAGGTTGGCATAGGTCAGGCAGCAGATGCGGAAATCCAATTCGTCGAGTTCGGGATGAGCTTCGCGCAACTTTTGGCAGAAACCGTCGTAGATATGGTCTAATGTCTGATAGGTCTTTTCCCAGTCGAACGAATCCTGACCGTAGACTGTTTCGTTGAATTTGGCTAACAATTTCTGATTTTGTTTCTTTTCCTCGTCATGCAGGTATGTCTCCATCAATGCCGTTTTTTTGAAGATATTAAAATGGTCGAGGATAATATCGCGCATCGAATTGTTTTTCTTATTGTACGTATCAGCCAAGCTCATCAACTGATAAATCTTCTCTTCGGCAAGCTGTTTCTCATCTTTATACTTTTGCCGGTTACGGATAAAGATCATAACGAATATAATGAGGCCTATTCCCAGAAAAAGGATTGCTATAAAATAGCGTTGCCGCGAAATAGTGAGCGCATGATTCTCTGTCCTTGTCTGTTCATAATTATATTTCTTCTGTATATCGGCAATATTTTCCTTGTTTTTCTCAAAAAACACTCCACTCAAATATTTGATATATTGATCCTTATACACCAACGCCTGCCGGTAATTCCCGCTGACAGCCTCTACCTCGGCAAGGGTTTTAGCAATATTGGCTTGTATTTTCGGATCTTTCTTCTCTTTGTCGAAAGTAATTTTGTTGATATAAGCCAAGGCCGAATCGCGCTTCTGCTCTCTGGCAAACGAAATAGCAATGCTCAAATATGGTCTGGCTCTATCTAATTCGTTCTTATGCAAATCAATAGACTTAAATAAATTATTACGTGCTTGTTGGTACTTTTCGATATGCAAATAAGCAACCCCCAAATTATTTAGAATATGCGCCTGTTCATCCGAATAATTATGCTCTACAGCCAAAGCCAATGCTTGGTTATAATAAAAGAATGCACTATCGGACTCCATTCCAATTAAGAAAGAATTAGCTATCCTACTATAGGTTTCAACAAGATTTCCATTATCATCGGACTCTTTGAAATATTGCGCCGCTTTTTTGAAACATTCTATGGAATTATCGGTCAATAATTGCGATTCGTATACCAGCCCCATAAAAGTCTGTATCTGCGCTTTCATATACAAATCGTCTGTTTTAGCGGCAAGATGTTCCGCCTCAGAATAGGCTTGCGTAGCCATTTCCTTTTTGTTCTGAGCTGTAAGCACTCTGGCAGAATAGAAAGCGCTTCGGGCAGCATTCAACATATCACCTTTTTCTTTATAATACTTCGCCGTCCCGAAGATAACGGAGTCGTCTTTTATCCTCAAATTGCTTTTGTCTTTTGCCCGCAATGTCAGCAAGACATATTTATTATAATATTCCTCATTGAGGTTTTCAGGAAAAAGAACATTATCAAGCAATTGCAGTGCGCTATCGGAATTAGTCGAAAGTATATCCCCGGCTGCATCAATTGCTTGTTCATATTTTGAGTTGTTCCCACATGAAGTCGACAAAAACAAAATGATAGTAAAAACAACAAGGCTACGATAAATGTTTTTTCTGGTCATAACAGCAGTCAATCAATTCAGTTATTGTTCTGAGTTGGGACAAAATTACGCAAAAATAACCAAATTACACCCGATGATTTAACCAAATAAAATCTATGTACAGCTTTTTTTATTCAACTAATTATTAGATGCTTACATTTTTTTAACCCAAGAAAAAACTGTGTTTTGCCATTTTACAGTTTTATACTCCATCAAATATAGCTTCCTTTAAGTAAACTTTACGAAGCATTGCACTTTTAATCCGTACTCTAATTACAATCATATAAAAACTACTGTTATGAAAAAGATTTTATTTGTCCTGAATCTTATTATTGTATCTGCTATCTTTTTAGCATCGACACTCAACGCTTCTACTCCTGTTTATTCCGACGACGACAACAGGCCTGTACACTTCGATTACAACAACAGCGGAGACGGTTTAACCCCTATAGAAATATCAGATTTGATACAAGGCGGAACACTCCCCAAAACTCCCGGATTAGCAGCCATAGAACTGTATCAGGGAGAAGGAACATTAACCTCAGTATTCAACAAAGCTAAATATTATACGCTCACGGTTCGCAGCAACGCAGGCCACGTTATGCACGTAACATCCATCGTGCCCGCCATGGAGACTTATGTCATTTCCACGACTGCCTATCCGGCCGGAGTGTATACCATAACTTATACCAATAATGCAGGTGTAGATATATATCAGGCAGCATTTTCGATAGAATAGTCGAAACAAAAATCTGTATTTAGGAGGGCAAGCAATTTCGTTAACTCATTACATATTAACATATTGCTTTCTCTCTTAAAAACAAAAAAACTGTGTCGCCTGATTTTTTTGCCTCTTCGGCAGCATTCTTTACTAACTTTGCTTATGCAAACAGGAAATTCGAGGAAAAGTGCTTTTTGCACAAAGACTAAATGAATAAGCGTCTCGTTAAAGCCGAGACTAATCAAAGTAATGAAGACCTCATTTGAATAAGACCAAAGTTGAAAGAAATAAAGAAATTACCTGCTGTGAAGCAGGTCGAGTTTTTCATTAAGCTCAATATTGTTTGTAACAACAGGCTGGAAGAGTTGACCGGACCCGGTTAGCTCTTCTTTTTTTATGCCTTTATGAGACCACAGTCCCTGTCCCCTTGCCTATTTCGGACGCTTGCGTGATTATGACTTTCTTTACTCCCGCATCGATAGCCTCGAAAGCATTTTCCAGTTTGGGAATCATCCCCCCCTGAATAATCTGCCGTTCGACAAGCTGTGCGAACTCCTGCCTGTTCAAGGTAGGGATTACGCTATTTTCGTCCTTTTCATCGAGTAAAACGCCCTTTTTCTCGAAACAGAATACCAACTCTACATTGAAATCCTTAGCCAGTGCTTTCGCTGTTTCTCCGGCTATCGTATCCGCATTCGTGTTCAGTATATTGCCTTTATTATCGTGCGTCAGCGGGGCAAGGACAGGCACAACGCCCGATTTGACGAAAGGGTACAGCACTTTCCCTCTCACCTCCTTCACATCGCCCACATAGCCGTAATCGACATCCTTCACAGGGCGCTTCTCGGCACGGATAAGGTTGAGGTCGACGCCGGTCATTCCCAGCGCATTGATGCCCATTGCCTGCAATTTGGCAACGATATTCTTATTTACCAGCCCCCCATAAACCATTGTCACCACCTTCAGCGTTTCCTCGTCGGTTATACGACGCCCGTTCACCATACGGCTTTCGATGCCTAACTTCTCGGCCAATCGGGTTGCCGATCGTCCGCCGCCGTGCACCAATAACTTATTCCCTTCTATCTGGGCAAAATTGTGCAATAATTCTCGCAGGGAATCCTCTTCTTCTACGATTTTCCCTCCCACTTTAATAATTGTCAGTTTCTCCATTGGTTGTATTATGTTATTAGTCATTTTTTTGCCCATCAGTGCAATAAAGAATCGATAATTTTCCGTTGCTTGGCAAAGAAATTATTGCGGTGAAATTCTCCCGAGACGGAAATCAATGTAGACAGCCGCATCAGGGATTCTATCCAGCGCTTATGGCTTTCGCAAACCCGCTTGTTATTACACGAAATATGGTCGATACAGTATACGCCCAGCGAGGAGGCAGTATGCCCGAATCCTTTGATATAAGAATAGGTGCAGTCAAATTCGATATGCGACAGGTATATATCTATTTTCTTTCCTGTGGATGTACGCCCTGTTATGGCATATTGTTCCATTTCGTTGAGCAGCAGATGCAACTGGGCATGAATACTTTTGATTTCGTTCGGCGAAAAAACATCCAGATTGCTGAAATATTTTACAATCCCGATATAATCGGAAAAGATACTCTGATTGAGGATTACAACAGCATTGACGTCTCTCACCAGCGAAACAATTTCTTTTTCGCGCGTGTATACTTCTTCGGGGATTTGCAATTCTGACAAGGTTTTAGGCGTAACGTCGAAATGCAACTGATAGCTCAGGATGTACAAGTAGACTTTCGATAACAGCTCGTACTTATTCAGGAACTCCGAAGGGATGATATTATATGCCCTGTACGAAAGGCAGTCGGGATCTTGCTTCAGGAATGCTACGGCTTCGCTTATCTCATTCAGCATCCTGAGGTACTCCTCCATCGGCTTTTCGGTAAAAATAGCACTAAGGTGGAAAGCATAGTTATTTTCCTGATTGGTGCCTATCAGCAAATCCATCGATATATCCAACGCCTTGCAGATAATAACGGCTTCGTCCAGCGTAAATACAATCTCCCCTCTGAGCCTGCGATAGGCCGTTTCCTTCCCCATAGGGAGAATTTCCATAAGCAGACTGGCAGCGTTTTTCTTTTCGGTAGATTTCCTTTTCAGTATTTCAATCAACTCGTTATTGATAGATGACATATATTATTTATCTTAAAATATGATTATTAAACCCGGTTAAACTATAGGTTCATTTCCTTTAACGTCTTTTTATGGAATTAAGTGCCTTGTAAATTTAAATAAAAAGATTGAAAATCCAATTTGTATGTATACTAAAGACAAAAGGTTGCCCAATACAGGCAACCTTTCATTAAACAATCCGCTCCACGAATTATCTTCTTAAACCAAGTTCCTTGATGATAGCACGGTATCTTTCGATATCGTTATCGATAAGGTAATCGAGCAAACGACGACGTTTACCTACGAGGCGTCTCAAAGATCTTTCGGTGTTATAATCTTTCTTATTTGACTTCAAGTGTTCAGTCAAATGCGAAATACGGTACGAAAACAATGCTATCTGCGCTTCAGGTGAGCCAGTATCAGTGTTAGACTTTCCGTATTTTGCGAAGATTTCTTGCTTTTTAGCTGAATCTAAATACATAATTCTTTTTATTTATTTAATTATTGCGGTGCAAAGGTAATATTTATTTCTTTTCATACAAACCTTTGCCGGAAAATGTTATATATCAAAACGGTAAATCGTCGCCCGAATCGCCGAAATCTACCGGCGCAGCAGGAGCGGCGTTGCTTGGTGCAGGATAGTCTCCGCCACCCGACGAAGCGCCTGCCAGTTCCACTTTCCACGCTTTCACGTCGGTGTACCAGCGTCCGTTGAACTCGCGGCTTTCGAGGTCGAAAGATATATCGAGCATATTGCCCTCTTTCAGCACCTCAGGGCTTGCTTTGTCGCCCCAGATGGTGATACATATCTTTTTAGGATACATGCCATCGGTTTCTACGACTATTGTATGTTTTCTCCACTCTCCGTTTTTACCTGTTCCTGTCTGCACAGGAAGCACTTGGACTAATTTAGCTGTTAATTGCATTACGTTTTTCTCTCTTGTTATTTAATATATTTACTTATGAATTATCTTTTTTATCCCATTCCCCGAGGGGGACAATCAGGCCGCCGTCGTCGTTGTTCTTGTTGTCGTACGACGACAGGAATTCGCGGTAGTAAGCCAGCAATAGCGTGGTCAGCGGAATGGCTATAATCATGCCCACAATGCCCAGCAACGAACCCCAGATAGACAGCGACAGCAATATAATCGCCGGATTCAGCCCCATAGCTTTCCCCATAATCTTAGGGACAAGGAATAAGTCCATGACACATTGCACGATAATATATACCAACGCCGTAAGCCCCAGCATCACCCAGAAACTGTCGTCGGTCTGCGAAGCCCTCAGCCAGCAAAGCAATAAGGCTACGGGGAAAGTCACCACCTGCAGGTAGGGTATCATATGCACCAGCCCCACTACAACGCCGAATATGATAGCCATCGGCAAACCGATAAGCTGGAATCCCGTTGCATACAAAATAGCCAGTATGCAGCAGATAAATGCCTGATGCCGGAAATACTTGTTCATATTGTACTCCACGTCGGAAGTGATACGGTTCACTATCGGACGGTATTTGTGCGGGATAAGGTTGCGCCACAGTTCGTTTATCTTGTCATAGTCGAGCAGGATAAATATCAGGTAGAGGATAACGATAAATATTACCGCAACACCTACGATGACCGAAATTGTATTCGAAAACAGGCTCTGCACGGCAGGGCTCACATATTTTATCGTCTCCACGATGGTCGCTTCAGACAACGAGTTGCGCAATTCGTCAAAATCGATATACTTGCCTATCACTTCGGCTATGGTTATCGAAATATCGTCGTCGCCGACATGCGTAAATTTATAGTTGGTTATCAACTGGTTAATCTGCCAGAGCTCTCTCTCGATAAGAGGAGATAAGGCAAAACCTATCCCTACCAATATCCCGAAGACCAGTATCAGCGTTATGATAACCGCAAGACTGTGTGCTATCCGCAATTTCTTATGTATAAAGCGGACAATAGGATTAAGCATATAGGCGATAAGCCATGCTACGAGGAACGGCAGCAAAGCTTCGCGCACGATGTACAGGAAGTACAGGGCGCCGAATATAAGCAATGCGCTTATGACCAACCGTACGACACGGTCGAAAGTATAAGGTCTGTTTGCAGGAGTTGCCACGTAATAGGTAGTCTTAGTGTTAGTAAAATATCTATCTTTGCAAAGATATTTTATTTTACCAAGATGATGACGTTAAAGTTGAAAATATTTTCAGTTTGCTTCCTGATAAGCCTTTCGGCGGCAGCCCAGACAAAACAGTCGGCCGTGGATGCATTCGTACAGAATCCGGCGCTGAAACATGCTTCGATAGGCATTTGCGTGAAGGATATGAGTGGCAAAAGCATCGTATCGCACAACGCAGCCAAATCGTTGACGCCGGCCTCCACCCTCAAAATCGTTACCACCGCCACCGCCCTGGAACTGCTGACACCCGGCTATACGTACAAAACCACGCTGGCAAAGGACAAGAAAAATGCCTCGCACCTGTATATCTTCGGCTCGGGCGACCCTACCCTCGGCACTAAACACTTAGAGAACGATTCGGAGGCGTTTTTAGGCGCTTGGACGAACGAGATAGCAAAATCCTACCCCGAGAAAAAAATAACGAAAATAACGGCCGTAGACAACCTTTTCGGCTATGATGGCATTTCGCCGCGATGGATTCGTCAGGATATGGGAAACTATTATGCTGCCTCCACCTATGGCATCAGTGTCTTTGACAATACTTACCAACTGTTTTTCAACACGGTACGGCAGGACACATGCCCCATAATCGTGAAGACGGAGCCGCAAATGAAGAATATCTACTTCCTGAACACCATGAAAATGAATACCTCCGGACGCGACAATGGCTACATCAACGGCGAGCCGCTATCGTACACACGCGTACTGACAGGCAATATCCCCGCCGGACGCCAGTCCTTTTCCATCAAAGGCGACATCCCCGACCCGGGGCTTTACTTAGTGGGAAGGGTAGCGGATATACTGAATGACAACGGCTTCGAGGTAAGCGACATCGGCACCACGCAATACGACTACTTCGAAAATATGTATGCCAAGAGTAAGCCCGTTTATGATGGCGAGGTTTTCTATACGCACCACTCTTTCCCGTTAAGAGACATTATACAGAACGTCAATTTCAAGAGCAACAACCACTATGCGGAGCATCTTTTGCGGACAATAGGACGCCTGCGCAATAAGGATATTTACTCGTCCGCCCTCGACGAAGGCACCAAAAAAGTCGGCGAATACTGGAAAGCACAAGGCTTGGACACCGACGCGCTGTTTATGTACGACGGTTGCGGCTTAGCCCCTTCCAATGCGGTGAGCCCTGCCTTTATGTGCGACGTATTGGTGCATATGCAGACGAAAAGCAAATATAAGGACGACTTCCTCCATTCGTTGCCGCAAGCGGGCAAAGAGGGGACGGTAAGAAACCTCTTGAAAGGCACAAGGCTGCAAGGCAAAGTATATGCCAAAAGCGGTAGCATCGTGAATGTGCGTTGCTATGCAGGCTACTATATCGACGGCGACAAGAAGTACGCTTTTGCGGTGATGGTGAACAATTACAACGGCAGCAGCCAGACGGTTGTGAAAGCTATCGAGAAGCTATTGTTGGGGATTCTGTAAGCGTGGGGCGATTACCTAACCACCAAAAACACTAAGAGCAGGCACACTTGTCATGCCGAAGTTTATCTGAGGCATCTCGTCGCAACATTGGGAGGAGGCTTCTCACATTCGTTCGAAGTGACAATAAAAAAGTAACATTTCTCTACTTATTTTCGAGCGTTTTTTGTCGGGTTACTTTTCCTCGTATACTTGTTTACTTGTCAACTACTTCAATATAGATAAACTTTCCAGAAACTCATCCCAATTGAGTAGTAAAACAGGGACTACCGCGACCAGATTATTAATCGCATGAACAGCCATACCAAAGAACAACCCTTTGTCGTATCGCACACGGAGATAGCCTGCCATCACACCCAATGCAAACTGAGGCATTACCATCCACAAAACGAATAAACCTTGAGGGAAGACTATGTTGGTATAGTTAAGGATATGCATCAACGCAAAAAGCGCGGAAAAGAAATAAAAGACTATGCTGTAATGCTTTTCCCAGAATTTCTCGAGGTATCGGCTAACGCCCAGTTTCGGGTAGAATAGCAGAAACCCGACAACAGCAACGACTACGAATGCCACTATCAGCACCGCTTTGTAATCGCCGCGAAGCATCCATACCGAAAGTAGAGTGGCTGACAGTAACAGATTTACTTTGCTAAAGCGTAAGGGAAGCCGGAAAATTAATTCTTCCACAACAGGGGCAATCAGCACAACCAAAATTACCATGGAAAGAGTTGCGTCGAAACTGGAGCCTTCGGGGAGGTCCTTAAAAGTATATTTGATAGACCCCCAAATAATGAGAATAATAAAAAGGCAACCCACATAAATGAGGTAATGCAGCAAAATAATCCCGGGAACTTGAAGCGGCTTCCAATGAAGCGCTTGCTCTTCGCCGGATACCGGTTTCTTCAGAAAAGTAACAAGTTCGCCGACGTAGCTCATCAGTGTTTTTCTTTCAGCTTCGCAATCATCAGCGTCGCTGCTTTACCCGAAGCTCCCGGCTTGCCCAATATGCCGATAACCCGGTCATACTCGTCCAGCATCTGCTGACGATAGGCCTTATCGTTGAGCAACTTATCCGCCTCCTTACGGATGGCTTCGGTAGAAAAATATTTGGCGAAAAGCTCCTGCACCACCGTTTTCCCGGCTATCAGGTTCACGAGTGAGATATAAGGAGAATTCATCATATTCTTGAAATACCACGACACGATGCATGGTATCGGCGTTTCGTAGCAAACGACCTGCGGAATGCGGAACAAAGCCGTTTCGAGCGTAGCCGTCCCCGACGTCACCAATGCCGCTTCGGCATATTGCAGTACGCGGTATGTCTGCCCGAAAACAATCCTGCAATTATGGTTGCCGATGTATTTCTTATAATATTCGGGCTCTATGCCCGGAGCACCCGCGATAACAGGCTGATAATCGCCGAAATCCTTTACTGCATCGAGCATATAAGGCAAGTTGTCTTTTATCTCCTGCTGGCGGCTTCCACAAAGGATAGCCAATACAGGTCGCCCGTCCAGCTGATTTTCTTGCAGGAAAAGCTCCCGTGTGTCGGAGGCGTTCTCGGCTTTATAGTTGGCTACGGCGTCTACAGTCGGATTGCCGACATACTCGACGTGGTAGTTATGTTTCTTGAAAAAATCCACCTCGAAAGGCAGGATGCAAAACATCTCGTCCACATACTTTTTGAATGATTTGACACGATATTCCTTCCATGCCCATACTTTGGGCGAAATGTAGTAATACACAGGAATCGACGTATGCGTTTTGACGTATTTGGCTATTTTGAGGTTAAAGCCCGGATAATCGACCAGGATGACAACATCGGGCTGATATTTCAGTATTTCCTGATTACACATCTTCATATTCCGCAAAATGGTACGCAGATTGAGCAACACGGGAATAAAACCCATAAAAGCCAGTTCGCGGTAATGCTTTATCAACCGCCCGCCCTGCGCCTGCATCAAATCGCCGCCAAAGAAAGCGAACTCGGCATCTTTGTCCTGCTCTTTGATGGCCGCCATCAGGTTAGAACCGTGTAAGTCGCCCGAAGCTTCTCCTGCTATCAGAAAATATTTCATATCTATGTATTATAATTGTTCCAGATGACGAATAACATCCATAAAATCGTGATGCGTCATATCTACTTTGGTCGGCACGATGGATACATAGCCATTATGCAACGCCCATTCGTCGGTCGATTCATCTTCGGGTTCATCATTGCGGAAATGCCCGGTCAGCCAATACACTTCCTTGCCGATGCCGTCCTGCGAGCGGTCGAATTCTTCCACCCACTTGCCCGATGTCTGGCGGCAAATGCGTATCCCTTTAATATCATCCCCTTTAGGGATATTCACATTGAGGCAAGTCCCCTTTGGCAATCCCGATTTCAACACTTGTTCGCTGATAAGGCGGGTATATTTCTGCGCTTCGCCAAAATCGGCATCTTTGCTATGGTCGAGCAGCGAAAAGCCGATAGAAGGCACTTCGAAAACACAGCCTTCGAGCGCAGCACCCATCGTACCCGAATAAAGCACAGCAATGGCTGCATTCGAACCGTGATTGATTCCCGTCACCACGAGGTCGGGCTTGCGGTCGCATATCTCGCTGATACCCAGCTTAACGCAATCGACAGGCGTACCTGTACAAGCATATATTTTCAGGTCGTCCTGTTCTTCCAACAGGTGGGCACGCAAAGGATTGATGGAAGTTATCGCGCTCGACATACCCGAACGGGGACCGTCCGGCGCCACAACAACAATCTCGCCCAAACCCCGCATGCTGTCTATCAAAGCATTAATCCCTCCGGCCTGATAGCCATCGTCGTTGGTGATAAATATTAATGGTTTTTGTTTTTTCATATTCTTTTATTAGTAAGTTATGCAAAGATAAGCTATTTCTTCCAGAAGTGTTTAATAATCGAAATTGTAACCCTTATAGAAAGCTCTTTCAACATATTTCCTCCTCATATCTTTAAAATAAAAGACAATTTCATTTTTCTTATCATATTTGATGGAATCAATCAACGTTCTGGAAAAAATATCATGTGGGCTTGCATAGCGTCTCAACGTATCACATTTTGTAGAAATAACAAGCCTAAAATCATTTTTATAAAAGGTATGAACTGTATCTTCCTCTATGCTCAATAAATAATTTCTAAAAATAGAAAACAGTGTATCTGAGACCTCATACGCGACAGCATGTTTCAAAAGCGTCCTTGTACCCTTCTTCAAAAAGAATTCTTTTGTTACCGAAAGCTTATGTAAATCGTCGAAATAGGTCGTATCTCCTTCAGGCACAATAAAAATAGGCCTCTCGTAGTAATCTGATTCTCCGGCATATTCGATAAAAATATAACCGGATATACATTTATCCTTTTCTATTATCCTATTCTCCTTTTTGCAAGCAACTGCAATAACCAGAACAAAAGTTATAAAAACTGCTATCTTTATTTTCATAATTTTCCTCATCAACACATTAGCTACAACCCCGTTATTCCCATTTTTTTCATCAGGAAACAGGCATTCATATTCTGCGCGACACCCTCTTTCAGCTTGTACGAGAAAGACAAGGTATCGCCCTCTATATCCGCTTCGAAACGGTAATTCTTCACCGCATCGGGGAACTCCTGTTCGAGATTGCCCAATTCGAGGTCGTGCGTAGCGATAATACCGTTACCGCCGAGCGAAACCAATTGCTTCATCAGAGCAATAGAGCCGCGTTGCTTATCCTCCGAATTTGTCCCTTTCAGTATTTCATCCAGAATGATAAAAAGCTCCTCTCCCGCCTCCAAGCGGTCGATAATCATTTTCAGGCGTTTCAGTTCGGCAAAGAAGTACGATTCGTTATCGTTGAGCGAATCGGACGTCCGCAGATTAGTGACCAGCACAAACGGATAGAAGCGGAAAGACGAAGCGCAAACAGGCGCACCCATTCCCGCCAATACGAGATTCACCCCCACCGTGCGCAGATAGGTACTCTTACCCGCCATATTCGCCCCCGTAACCACCATAAAATAAGGAAATTTCGGCTCGCAAATATCGTTATGCACGCATTTCTCCCTGTTCATCATCGGGTGTCCGAGGTCTTTCCCTACTATTTCGCGCTTATCGGAAACTTCGGGATAGACATAATCGGGGTGATTATAAGCAAACATCGCCAAAGATAAGAGACTATCAAGCTCACCGACAGCCTCGAACCACGTCTTTATATACTGCTGATGGCGCACAATCCAGCCGAGTATTTTGTTAGAATAATAGACGTTCCACCCCAGAAAAGGATTCAGAAGCATTGCCCCCACAGCCGTTTCGGCAATATCCATATTGTTACCTAACTTTTTCAGTTGGGCAAACGCCAAAGATGCCGATTGCGGTGTGACGATTTTCTCCTGTATTTGTTTCAACAAGGGCGAATCGAACTGTTCCGACTCCATTATTTTGAGCAAGGTAGAATAAGTGCGTATCACCTCGTAACGCTTATCCAGAAAATCGAGCTTATGCCGGATGTTGCGGGCCAACAGGATGCTCGCGATAATCATCACAAACCAATAAACAGGAAAAACGCCTGCCGGAATCACATTCAGAAAGCTAAGCGCAAAAACCGCCACAGCCAGCAGCAGGAAGAAAACAGGAACAATTTTCCACCAGCCGCTTTTAGCAGCTTGTATATTCTTAGTCAACGCATTATAGTCGAAATCCTGCGCATCACCCACCTGTCCCGTCGCCCGGAAATGGCGGATAAATTCCTGCTTCCGGCTAAGTTCGGCAATAGCCTCCTGTCGCCCGGTTATACGGTTTTTATCCTGCAAGGGATGCAATAGCATATCCACCAGCCCCTTTTTCCCGAAAGCGGTTACGGTGCGGTTGATAGACTGAAAGAACGAGCGTTCGCCAAAAATATCCAAATCGAGGCTGAAACTATGTCCTGCATCGGTGCATTCCTTTGCCCCGTCGAAAGGCGAAAAGTCATAACCGAGTGCCGACAGTTCATTGCGGGCATCCTGTATCAATTGCTCTATATACTGCTTACGGGCAAAAAGCCGCGCATGGTATTTAGCAAAAACCAGATAGATAACAAGCGCCGCAATAATACTCAAGCCTATCATCGAAAAATCCGGCCACAGCCAGTAACAGGTAAATCCCGCAGCAAGCACAATCAGCAGGCGGATAGTACCGATATGGAATATTTGGCGTTTAACTTTCGAGAGGTTTCTATCGCCCTCTTCAATGGTATGGTTATAGGATGTCTTTACCTCTTCTATAGTAGTCATACGTCAAAGATAATCAAAATAATTCGTGCAATACTTCGAGCGACTTCAACTGCGGAAAATCGTACAGATGCAGGCGGTAATACTCAATCATGCGGTTGACAATCGTCACGCGGTCGTTGCGGTTGAAGGCAAAATGGTGCATATTTTCGTAGGTGATGCGTGCCAGCCGCGAAAGCACCTCGCTATCCCCCACCCCGAGAAAATGGCGGTGGGCGGGTTGGTATTGTATAAATTCGCCGTTCATCATATCGAAAACCGACAATTTATTATAGTCTTCGAGATTGGGATAGAAACCGAGCAAACGGCTCAACCTCAACATAAAAACCAAATGGAAGTTCGCAATATTCTTGTCGGTCATCTCCAGAATCTGAACGGACTGCGAAATAAACTCGAACACCGGGCGGCTATCGCCCGTATCACGCAATACCCGCGACAAAAACTCCGACAGAAAAAAGGCCAGCGACGTCTTGCCCATGTGCGTTGGGATAGCATACAACTGCAAACCGCTACGGGCTTCCCGTATCCGCTGAATGTCGCGCTTCGGCTGGTGGTCTACCTCCATCTCGAGGACAGCGAGAGGCGAAAACAACGAACGGGGCACTTTATTCGAACGGCTCTTCGTTTTCGGCACCATATACGTCACCTGTCCCGCCACCTCGGTGTAGATACGGACAAGGAGGTATTTGTCGTTATAGTTGATGGTATTCAGCACCACCCCTCGCGTTTTCTGAAGCATGTACAAAAATACAAAATATATTTCCGAAACGAGATGCCTCAGACAAGCTTCGGCATGACAAAATCACAAACGCTTGTCTACTCGTCTACTTGTTTACTTGTCAACCCGAATATTTAAAACTTTTTATCAGCCAACCCTACAACCAATCAGTATTATTAACTAACTTCGCATTCTGAACTAAAGACGAGAAAACCATGTACAAGAATATTAAGAATCTTCTTTTCGATTTCGGAGGCGTTATTGTCAGCCTCGACAAGAAAAATGCGCTGAACGCTTTCAGAGACTTAGGTATAGCCAATATCGAGGAATACCTCAACGAATTCCGCCAATCGGGCATCTTCCTCGAATACGAAGAAGGGAAGCTCGATGCGCCGCAGTTTTACAAAGCCTTGCGCGAACTGGCAGGAAATCAGGACATAACCGAGGAGCAAATAGACTTGGCATGGCAGGCGTTTGCTATCGGGATACCCGACTATAAGTATAAGATGCTGAAAGAGTTGCGCAAATCATACAATGTATATCTGTTGAGCAATACCAACCCATCGATGGCAAAATGGATGTATTCCGAAGATTTTTCGCCGACGAAAGAGCCTATCGATGCCTTTTTCGACAAGTGCTACCTGTCATTCGAAATCGGTCATGCCAAGCCGGAGAAAGCCATTTACGAATACATCATCAACGATTCGGGTATAAATCCTGCCGAAACCTTGTTCTTCGACGACGGCGAAGCTAACCTTAAAGCGGCGCAGGAACTCGGTTTCCAGACATACCTGACCGACCAGAACGAAGATTTGACAAAAGTTATCGCCCAAATCGAAAAATGATACTCCTTCAGCAGCAAGACGAATCGAACCGGAAACCGATAGTGGCTTCTATCGGCTTTTTCGACGGCGTACACGCCGGCCATCGCTACCTTATCAGCCAGATAAAAGAGATAGCCGGAGAGAAAGGGCTTGCTTCGGCAGTCATCACTTTCCCCGTGCATCCGCGAAAAGTCTTGCAGGCCGATTATCAGCCAGCATTGCTCTGCGGCTACGAAGAGCGTATCGAACGCCTTGCCTCGACAGGTGTCGATTATTGCATACCACTCGATTTCACCATCGAAATGTCACGCCTTTCGGCGCGCGATTTTATCCATCAGGTATTGAAGCAGATGTACAACGTTGATACGCTGGTCATCGGCTACGACCACCGATTCGGGTATAACCGCGAAGATGGCTTCGAGGAATATGTGCAATACGGCAAAGAGGTGGGTATGAACGTAGTACAGGCGAAACAATACCCCGACGAATACGTCAGTTCGTCCTTCATCCGCACCCTGCTGAAAGAAGGGAATATTGAAAAAGCGGCTAAACTACTGACATACAACTACACCATCTGCGGCAAAATAATCAAAGGCTTTCAGGTGGGACGCACTATCGGTTTCCCTACTGCCAATGTGGAATCGTGGGAGCGGTACAAGGTTATTCCGGCTTTCGGCGTCTATGCCGTGCATGTCTACACCATCGGGCAGAAACTCGACGGCATGTTGTATATCGGCACACGCCCGACCGTCGACAACGGACAGAATATCAGCGTAGAAGTCAATATCTTCGACTTCGACGGCGATTTGTATAATAAAGACCTTACGGTGGAGTTTCTCGAATTTGTCCGCCCCGACATCAAATTCGGCGGGTTAGACGAACTTCGCGCCCAACTATTCCGCGATAAAGAGGAAGTCAGGAAGCGACTGGATGCTTATCACTAACTCTTTTTATTTCTGATTTCTTCGAGCCATTTTTTGGTCAGCGACAAAACCTCATCATTGTATCTGAAGCCATAATTGATTCCCCAACCATGTCCCCCGACAGGGAAAATATACATCGATGCCGGAACCTGATGAGCCAGCAGGGCATTATAATAACCGATACTATTCAGCGGAAGCACCGCCCCATCGTCACTGCTCAAAAAGAGAATAGCAGGAGGGGTATCTGGTGTCACCTGTTTTTCGATGGAGTATTTTTCAAGAAGCTCTTTCGAGAGTGATTTACCTAAAAGCAAATCGCGCGAACCTTGGTGCGTTCCTTCACCCATAGTAATAACAGGATAGAAAAGAATGGAAAAATCGGGACGGGTATCTTGCGTATAGTTCGTCGAAGCAGTAGCAGCTAAATGTCCGCCTGCCGAAAAGCCCGAAATACCAACCATATTGCGGTCGATATTCAACGAAGGAGCATTTTCGCGCACATAACGGAATGCCTGATGGACGTCATCCAGTGGTATTTCCTTATGCCCGTTCGGCATACGGTATTTCAGCACGATTCCCGTTATACCCTGCGTTGTCAGCCATTGGGCAAGCTGAATGCCTTCTTTGTTGTACGCCACTCCGGCATATCCCCCGCCCGGGCAGATGATAACAGCCATACCGGTATTTCGCGATTTCACAGGCTGATAGATTTCGAGCGTAGGCACAGTGATATTATGAATCCATTCGCCACCGTTTTCGTCCTTCTCCTCGCCTGTCAATCCGCTTGTGGTCGGCGGTGCTGTATGCCATAACTTTACGGTTGTTTGGGCGTTCATGCCTGCTGCCATCAACAGGAGTAAGGAAATAACAGCGAAAGTCTTTTTATTTTTCATGGATGCTTTTTTTATGGTTATATACAAGGTAAAGATACAAAAAAGCCTGCAAGGATTTGTCCTGCAGGCTTTTCTAATATTATATCTTGTTTTAATTTACTCTCACTTCCATAGGAGCTATATCGCGCTCTCCGTCAGGACCTTTAGCACGTATCGAAGAGATAAAGAAAGTTGTCCCCCTATCCATACGCTGTATTTGTTCCAACTGGCGTTGCGAGAAGTTAGCACCCGAAGACATTTCCTGTAGCGAGTTACCCATTGCATCCACCATCACCGTGCGGAAGCTGATAACAGTATACGGAACGTCCAACACTCCGTCGTCGATAGAGGCTTTTATGCCGCCTGCATTCAACAATACGTTACGGGCGATACGCCCTTGCTTGAATACGCGCGATGTGCCTTTGGCATCGGTATATGGTATAAAGGCTGTAGGGTCTGGTAAGCGGCGTACGCGGAAAGGTTTTTGTCCCATAGAGCGAACCGTTCCGTCCGACATTCTCACCGAAACATTGACCACAAATTTACTCCCCGGAGTAGTAGGCTTAGCTATCCAACGGCCATTCCCTTTCGGCGTCAACGAACCGCCCTGAGCAACACTTGCACTAATCTGAGAGGCTGTAAAACCCGGAACCGAAATAATCATTTCGTTGTCGATGCTGGTGTAAACAACATCCATCAATACCGGCTCTACGATTGCCATCGGATCTATCACTGTATAACTATCATTGAACTCACGGATATAAGGCTGTCCGTCGCGTCCCATCAGTTCTATTTGTCCCTTGATAGGCACCGAACCCGAGCCGGAAGCTATCAGATTCAGCCGCCCGTTTTCTATTTCTTTTCCGTTTATGGTTATCTTAGGCCGCTGCGTTGTATCTACCGCAGCAAGGATGATATCGGCACGATAAGGCGCTCCGCGAACCACTGTCTTGGATTCGGGAATTACATAGGCTGCCAGTTCATTCACGCGGAAGTCTTTCATATCGACACCCCTCAATAGTGAATTCAACGCTTCGCCTTCGGCTTGTTTGATATTCGATTGCAATTCCGACAAATAGGTAATCACGGCTATGCTCGGCATATTTTCGAACGAAGCCTGCAACCAGTCTTTATTCTGCTTTTTAGCCCTTTCCGATGGTTCGGTCGAGAGAGCCGTTTCCACAATTATCTTCTGCGCAGGATCTGCAATGTAAGCAGCTATATTCTCGCGGTAATTGTCGATTGCCGCTTTGAAATCCTTTCCTTTACCTCCCGCCGGAGAAAGAAAAATTTCCGATGCCGCATCCAAATCGTCCTTTGTCTCCAGATTATACATATCGGCATCCTTGCCATCCGTGCGCACGGCGACTTCCTGTTTCAATGCCTGAATGTAGTTGTACACCGAGTCGGTGTTTTGCTTCAGTTGCAGGACAAGCCTGTAAGTAGGCTCTGTTTTCTGCGGATTCTGAGCATACATCTCATTTATCTCGGCATAAATCTGGTTGTTCCGCTCCGTGGTATTTTGTATGGTCTTTTGTATATTATCGTTCATCAGGTCGAAACCATCCAACACCTCGGTCGAAACCCTCAGCGCAAGCATAGCGATGAAAACCAGATACATCAGGTTTATCATCTTCTGCCTTGTAGAAGTTCTTCTTGTTGAAGCCATTCGTTATTTTCCTCCTTTTTTGGTTAAATCTTCGTTTGTCTCTGTATTCACCCGATTCGATTAATAGGGAGGATTTTGAGGGAAATTGTTATTATTCGGATTATTCATCGTCATTGCCTGCAACAAGCGGGCATAGACCTGATTTAATGCTTCGATATGGCGTGTCATTTTCGACATTTCTTCCTTGAACATATAGCTGTCGCCGATAGCGCCATCGTAAAGGTTCTTGATACGCGACAGGCTGTCGTTGATGTAGCGGACAGTATTCATCGCCTCGCCCAGATTCTGCGTTTCGGCAATTTCTTTGTAAGCATTCAGTATTGTCTGCGATGTCTCGTTGAGCGATTTCATCGTTGTAGAGAAATCTTCGAGGCTCTGAGCGGCATTTGTCGCACTGCTGGCATACTCTTCGGCAGGGATATTAGCCGCAGCCACTGCTCCTCCGCCAACTGCAGCACCACTTCCGGCAACTGCACTACCGCCACCCGAAACAGATGCTCCACTACCCGAACCAGCTCCGCCTACAATGATAGGAGCCTGCTGGCTTGCCGTTCCCGAAACCGGTGTACCTTGTGTTGCTGTGGTTGCAGCAGCTTCGCCCGACGTAGCGGCAACCGAGCCGCTTCCGGCAGATGTGCCTCCACCACCTACAACGATAACAGACGAACCTCCGCCCGTACCGCCACCTGTAGAAGGGTGTACTGTCTTAACCGAGCCCGATACGGTAGCTTCCGAACCGGTTGTTCCGGCTGCTCCGCTTCCACCTGCAACGATGTAGCCACTGCCCGTTCCCGTAGCCGGCGAACTTTCGGTGTATGATGTATCGAATGCTGAAAGCAGGAATATAGCTGCCTCCATAGACATACCTATAACAAATACAATGTTCCCCCATGACACATGGATAATTTTGAACAATGCGCCAATGATAACAACGGCTGCTCCGAGACTGTAAATGATATTAAAAAATTGTCGTCCTCCGGGAGTCGCAAACCATGCTCTTAAACCTTTCATCTTTTTATATATAAGTTATTTGTTATCGAATAAATTAAAAACGTTTGCAAAGGTAATATTTATTAGCGAGATAGCTACCCGCACTATTAACCTTATTTTTAAACGAAGGAGATGAAATATTATTGTAACAGGGCTACAAAAAAGGAGGAGCTTATTGCTCCTCCTCGCCGGTGATTAATCAATATTTCGACTTCGAATCGTTTTTTTAATCTTATTTAGTATAGAACTCGGCAGGAATCAGCTCGAGTTCGATACCGCGATTATCGCGCGGTTGCTCCAGCAAAAGGAATGGGACAACGCAGCCTTCTTCCAGCCGCTTATCCGGCAGCAATGCCTGATTGTCCACTGCAAAAGTAGCACACCAGAGGTCGGCACCATCGGCAAGGGTATCGCCTAATTTATACCCGAAAACACTTTGATGGTCGCGCAAAGCTTTTATCAGCCTTTTGCAATCTTCGGGCACCTGGTCGCGCTCGTTCATCTCGTCTATTCTGTTGGCTGTTTCGTTCAGCCATTCGGCATTGTATATGTGTTGCGCGTCGAGGGCAAAGACAACGACCATTGCTTTGTAGCCTCCGTCGGCAGATTTCCACAACTCGTTGTGTGCCTGAACGACCGCTCCATATACCAAAGGGGCATCGACCATCAGCGCGCGTTTCTTTTCCGAGAGTTTGTTGAGCGTCATCATTTTGGTCACGAACTCGCTGTCGATGTCGCGCGGCGTAGCTTTGTAGGCATCCAGCCCCGCATAATCGAGCATAGCAAGATAAGCCTCTCTTTCAGCTTTCTCACGAGCAATACGTTCTTCATACTTTTTGCGGTATTCGGTCATGTCGCAACCCTGTCTCTCGAGGTTTTCGATATCTTCGAGCGTCATGTTTTCCTCCCAGTTCTTCTGAACGTCCGAGGAGGTTGTGCCTCCGAATGCATTTAACAGTGAATCAAAAAATCCCATAAATAGTTTGTTTTAATATGTTTGTAAATAAAAATAATTCCGTCCTTAAAAGTATATATTTTTTTTCAGCAGACAAATAAGAGGACGTTTTTTTATATCGTCCAGCCACTCTGATTATACAAAAAAACAGAAAGGGAAACAAGCTCTCCCCTTCTGCCAAACGTTTTAATTATAAAAATGTAGTAGCTTATCTATTTCTCTCCAATGTTGTATTTAGCAGTGCTTCCAAATCGCCGAGGCTTATTTTTATTATCGAAGACTGGATGGCAAACGGTGTACCAAACAGGTCATAGTCCTGCATCAGATTTTGGGCATTACACGCATCAAGGCGTTTCAGGTATTTCTCGGGCGAATGCAGATGAATCAGTAATACACGAAGGACTCCCGCCTGCGATATACTTATATGCGATATATCAGCCCATTCTATTAGTCCGGCGCTTCGTTTCTTCGTATTATCGATAATGCCGTCTCTATCGATGATTATGGCCGGCGTTTTGTCAAACATCTTTTTGATGATAACTACCATCCCCAACAGGGCGAGTAAGCCCCCCAGAGCCATAATTCCTTTTTCGACGGATGTCAGGCCCGACATGAAAAGGAACATTGCTATTATGAGGATAACAATACTCAAAAGCACGGTAAGCCCAAAAACAAGTTTCGTTTTACTAAACGATATTTCTATTCTCTCTGTCATCATTCCATTTATTCTACAATGTACGAACTGGCATCGCTTATATATCTCAATTCCTCATTTAACCTGTCCATCGCTGCATTAAACGACGTCTCGTCGCGGTTAGGGTTGTAGTCTGTGCTACACCCCTCGATCATTTCACCCCGAATCTTGAAATGGAATTGCTGGTTGAATCTCGCTTCGGACTGTAGGATATCAGTCGAAGTGGCAATCGTCTCGTTCCATTTTTCAGCCATTTCTTTCATATAATTATTCGCAACCTCGCAGTCGGACATCATTTCCTCTACAGGAAATTTATATGGCGGCAACTCGTTCAGCTTCTTTGCATTGGCAGGAAAGACAATACCCGGAGGAAGCTCTTCGGCAAAAGCGTTCCTATAATCCTCCTCCCTGTATATTTTATGGAATACATGATATCTGCCGGGGTAGCTCGTACCCACTTCCGTTTTGGCTTCCTGATTCAGTCCGAACGACCACTGATGGTGGTTCTTCTCGATGAAAAGGCTATTCACCACCTTCACAGGTAGCATCACTGCCCCTACATCCGATTTATACTCGTGGCTGTTCTCCGCATAAATATCATCTGTTCCCTTGATATTGTAATTCTTCTTCACATAGATATAAGCATGCAACATATAGTTGGAAAGCGTAGGATTCATTATCGTAACAGACTTGTTGCCACTTACTTTGGTGACAAAATTCACCGAGCTGCCGTCGTATGTCAGTGTATGCTTGCCTTTCGACAGTTTTATCGTGCGCGAGCTATCAGCGGGAATTGTATAGTCTTTGTCGTCTATATTAATAACAATATCCTTATCCAGCGGATTGTCTACCAGATAGCCCCATCCCGGACCGAGATTTTCTACACAGGAAGTGAAAACTAAGATGAATGTTGCGACCAATAATGGTAAGATTACTTTTGTATTCATTGCTTTTGTTCTATAATTGTTTAACGTTTTTCTATCTCTATGCGATCTTCTTTCAGCCTGAAAGTGATGATATGCTGGACATCCTTTTCCGAACTTACGCTGGATACCTCTTGCGTAACACCTGTCCTTCGCCTTGTTCTTGTTCTGGATACCGAAACATGCGAAACATTATACTGCCACACATCGGGGTGCGAAGTATCGTCTGATTCCGGCTTCAACTCTATCTCAAAAGAATACACAGGCAATCCGTTCTCCACCGCATACCTCAACCCTAAGAGGCTCTTATATGTATACTTCTCGGGTATCTGCTCCTTTATTTCGTCGAGACGGGCAATAGCAGCAGGCAAATCAGGCCTGTAATCATACGATTTACCTGTTACTCCATTTTTCGGATTCGTAGGATAGCCACGGAAAGATAATTCGGCAAAACGTCCTCCTTCCGAATAGATATATTCCGCCATATATTTTATGGTTGTGTCGGGAGAGACGGCGGAGATTTTCATTATTTTAAAATAGCCGACTTTATCGGGGCCGTCATAGCCATAATCCTTACTCGAAATATCGACTTCTGCAATATCGAAGCCCTTACTCATAACGGTATCGACCTGCTGTTGCAATTCATCTATCAGGTCGGCGCTTTCCATCCTCGTATCGCACGAGGAGAAAAGAAGGACTATAAACAATGATAAAAGACTTATATATTTCATTTGTTCGAGTTATTTTTTTGTCCGGGTATTCCCCGAAGAAGGCATCTCAACCCGCCCCGTTTCGGAAGTCACAATTGTGTAGGTAGCGCTGTCGCCTGTTGCCGGGCGCGTAGGCGTAAAAGGCTCGTCACTATCCCGGAGAAGCGATTGCATCCTTTCCTTGCTTGGTTCTGGCAGCGGTCCCATATCCTGCATGAGTTGCTCTTTTCGGGCTTCCCTTATCTCCCTGTCGCGGAAAAAATTTTTGAGGCCTACTTTTATCAGAAACAGCCCGACAGTCAGAATAATGCTGACAAGTACCCCTTTCTTAGAGATCCCGAAAGCTATCCGCGAAGTATTGTTATGTCTATTGTCCATTTCTTGTGTTTCTTTTCTATTGTTTCAACAGCCGAAGATAAGCCGTTCCGTAATACAGCATCCATTTTGTAGACGAAACACCCTTTTTTGGCAGACAAAACGGGTTTTATCTGCGACAAAAAAAACAGTAACAAGGTTTCCCCTGTTACTGCTTCTATTGTAAACAAATGTTTTTTAAGAACTAAGCCTGAGCTTCTGCGTCATTTCCGTAAGATGCATCATTCGCCAGGCGCAGGTAACTCTTATAACGCCATAGAGCGTTTTCCTGAGCTGCACCGTAAAGCTCTTGTGCCTCTTTCGGATTCGACTTCTGAAGGGAAGTATAGCGTACCTCACCAGCCAAGAAATCCTGGAATTTAGACCAATCCGGCTCTTTGCTGTCCATCGTGAATGGATTCTTTCCTTCTTCTTCCAACATCGGGTTGTAACGCCACAAATGCCAGTATCCGCATGCAACTGCATTCTTTTCCTCATCCTGCGCATGTCCCATTCCGCGGCGCAAACCGTGGCTGATACATGGAGAGTAAGCAATCACCAATGAAGGGCCTTTGTACTCTTCGGCTTCTTTGAATGCTTTGAGACATTGTCCCTGATTAGCACCCATAGCCACCTGCGCTACATATACATAGCCGTAGGTAGTAGCAATCATACCGAGGTCTTTCTTACGGACTTTCTTACCGGCAGCAGCAAATTTAGCTACGGCAGCAACCGGAGTCGATTTAGACGACTGTCCACCCGTATTGGAATATACCTCCGTATCGAGTACAAGGATATTGATATCTTCGCCCGAAGCAATGACGTGGTCTAATCCACCGAAACCGATATCGTATGCCCAACCGTCTCCTCCGAATATCCAGATAGAACGTTTGATGATATATTGTTTCAACGAGTAGATTTCTTTGCAATATTCACAAGCACCTTTCTCTTTTTCGAGCAAAGGCATAATTTGTGCGTGCAATTCTTTTGTCTTTTCTGCTTCGTCTTTGTTTTCGATCCATTCTTTATACAATGCTTTCAGTTCAGGCGAGCACTTGTCGCAATCCTGAACCTGCGTCATCAGTTTCACCAAACGGTTACGCATTGAGATGTTTGCCAAAGCATATCCCAGACCGAACTCTGCATTGTCCTCGAACAAGGAGTTAGCCCAAGCCGGACCTTTACCTTCTTCGTTGGTTGTGTACGGAGTAGCCGGAGCCGAACCGCCATAGATAGACGAACATCCTGTGGCATTGGCAATCAACATGCGGTCGCCGAACAATTGTGTTGTCAACTTCACGTATGGAGTTTCACCACAACCCGAACATGCACCCGAGAACTCGAACAATGGAGTCGCGAACTGAGAGTTTTTCACGTTCAACTTAGTATCAACCAAGTGCGCTTTGCTCTTCACTTCTTTCACCATGAAATCCCAAGTTGGCTGCTCGTGATATTGTGTTCCAATTTCAACCATTTTAAGGGCAGAATTACCTTTCTTGCCCGGACAGATGTCGGCACAGTTACCGCAACCAAGACAGTCTAAGACATCCACTTGGATTTTGAATGCCATGCCTTCGAACTGTTTACCTTGAGCTTTCAGCAAAGTAATATCCTTAGGTGCTTTTGCCTGCTCTGCTTCATCCAACACAAACGGACGGATAGTAGCATGCGGACAAACATAAGCACACTGGTTACACTGGATACAGTTTTCGGCATCCCACACCGGAACGAATGCTGCCACACCACGTTTTTCGTATTCGGTCGTACCATTATCCCACGTACCGTCTTCGCGTCCTACGAATACCGATACCGGCAGGTCGTAACCGCGTTGCGCATTTACAGGGCGTACCACTTTTTTGATAAACTCAGGAGCATCATCTTCGGCAGGTTTGCCAACGTTGATGTTTGCCCATTCGGCAGGAACGTCTACTTTTTCTACTTCGATACCACGGTCTACGGCAGCGTAGTTCTTATTCACTACGTCTTCCCCTTTACGTCCGTAAGATTTCACAATGAATTTCTTCATTTGCTCTACTGCCAAATCGTAAGGGATTACGTTGGATATCTTGAAGAATGCCGACTGGAGGATTGTATTCGTACGTCCGCCCAAGCCGATTTCCGTAGCAATCTTAGTCGCATTGATGATGTAGAAGTTGATATTGTTTACTGCCAGATATTTTTTTACATGATCAGGCAGGTTATCGCCTACTTCCTCTTTAGACCATACAGAGTTGAGCAAGAACGTTCCGTCCTTTTTCAATCCTTTTGTCACATCATACAAGTGCAGGTACGCAGGTACGTGGCAAGCCACAAAGTTCGGCGTATTCACCAGATATGTCGAGCGGATAGGGTTATCACCGAAACGAAGGTGAGAACAAGTGAATCCTCCCGATTTTTTCGAGTCGTAAGCAAAGTATGCCTGACAATATTTATTGGTATTATCACCGATAATCTTAACGGTATTTTTGTTTGCACCGACTGTACCGTCAGAACCTAAACCATAGAATTTAGCTTCGTAAGTAGTATCGTCTACGGCGATTTCTTCCTTCATCGGAAGCGACTTGAATGTCACATCATCCACGATACCGATAGTGAAGTCGTTCTTAGGCATCGGCAATGCAAGGTTTTCGTATACCGACATAATTTGCGCCGGAGTTGTATCTTTCGACGACAAACCATAGATACCACCCACAATTGTCGGTGCATTCTCTTTGCCGAAGAATGAATCTTTCACATCGAGGTAAAGCGGTTGCCCTGTTGCTCCCGGTTCTTTTGTGCGGTCGAGCACAGCAATACGCTTAGCCGTTTTAGGGATAGCACCCAAGAATGCTTCCACCTTGAACGGACGATACAAGTGAACGGCTACCAATCCTACCTTCTCGCCTTTCGCGTTCAGATAGTCTACCGTTTCGCGGATAGCTTCCGTCACCGAACCCATCGCAATGATAACGCGGTCGGCATCCTCGGCTCCGTAATAGTCGAACAGGTTATACGTACGTCCTGTGATGCGTGAAATTTCTTTCAGGTATTTTTCAACAATCTCAGGCACTGCGTCATAGAATTTATTAGCAGCTTCGCGAGACTGGAAGTAAATATCGTCGTTCTGAGCCGTACCTCTTGTTACAGGCTTTTCTGGATTCAATGCTCTTTCGCGGAATTCGGCCAATGCTTTTTGGTTCACCAGCGGAATCAAATCCTCTTGCTGCATTTCTTCCACTTTCTGTATTTCGTGCGATGTGCGGAATCCGTCGAAGATGTTCATAAACGGAATCCGGGATTCGATTGTCGCCAGATGCGGTACAGCCGAAAGGTCCATCGTTTCCTGCACCGAACCGGAGAAGAGCATGGCAAATCCCGTCTGGCGGGCAGCCATAACGTCCTGATGGTCGCCGAAGATAGACAATGCCTGAGCAGCCAGTGCACGCGCCGATACATGGAACACGCTCGGCAACAACTCTCCGGCAATTTTATACATATTAGGAATCATCAGCAACAAGCCCTGCGATGCCGTATAAGTAGTCGTCAGAGCGCCTGCCTGCAACGAACCGTGAAGAGCTCCCGCAGCACCTGCTTCCGATTGCATTTCCTGTACTTTCAATATCTCGCCGAAGATGTTTTTGCGTCCGGCGGCAGCCCATTCATCTACATACTCTGCCATAGTAGATGATGGCGTGATAGGATAGATAGCAGCCACTTCGCTGAACATATAAGATATATGTGCGGCGGCCTGGTTCCCATCACATGTAATGAATTTCTTTTCCTTAGCCATACTGTTTTTGATTGATATTATTCTAATTCATATTGTTTTATAGTGATCTAAATATAAGAGCTTTATGCTGTTTTGCACGTTTCCGGGCTAATACAAAAAACCGAAAAGCCACAAGGGTATCATCGTTTTCTCGCCTACCCTTATCTTGTCTACGGCGTACACCATATCCGATTTCAGTCTTTCGCGGTCTTTCTGTTTCTTCACCTTGAATTCGTAGCGGTCATCATTTTTTTCGACGATAAAGGTTACTTTCTTTTCACCTTTCGATATTTTGCAATCGCTATGATGCAATTGATTGTAAAGAAAAGTTTCGCACAAATCCTGTTCGCTTACCTCGTTCATTTTCAGCGGAAACATCAGATTTGTATTGTGCATATATACCATATCGGGCTTTTTCGGGAACTCTTCCCCTTCGCGATAGAGCATATTTATCAGCCGGGCGCTTTTGAGGTATTCGAGATAATTGGTTACCGTAGCCCGCGATATTTCGCAATCGACGCTCAACTGGCTGATATTCGGTTTGCCCGGCGAGGACAACGAAACCAGATAGAGCAGCTTCCGCAGCTTGGCCAGATAGGAGTGTTCCACCTGACGGATCGACAACACATCTACTTCGAGCATCATATTGACGGTTTTCAACAGGTTTTCGGAAAAATTCTTCTTCTCCAGAAAAAACGGATAGTAACCGTGATGCATATAAGGCCAGAAATGTTTCAGCGGGTCGACCTGCGAACAGACTTCAAAGGCAATCTTCTGATGATTATTGAGTATCTCGTTCAGCGTATATGCCCTGAAATTCTTTTTGAGCAGGATATTCAAAAATTCCCTGAATGAGAATCCGCGCAGGTTGTACACATCTACTATGGATGCGAGGTCTTTGTCTTCGCCCAGCTTCATCACGGTGGAGACAGTAAAAACAATCTTCAATCCGGGCAATTGCTCGTAACACTGGCGCAATTCGTGCGACCAGTTGGGATATTTATATATCTGGTCGAGCAGCAACGTTTTCCCTCCCCGTGCAGCAAAGTCGCTTGCAAAGTCGAAAATGCTACAAGCCGTAAAATAAAAATGATTCAAATTGATATACAGGCAATCTCTTTTGTCTGCGTCGAAATACTTCTTGGCATATTGCAACAAGAAAGTCGTTTTGCCTACGCCTCGCGTACCTTTTATACCGATGAGGCGATGCGACCAGTCTACCTGCGACATCAACAAACGGTCAATAACAGGTTCCAGGTGCTCGACTAAATATTTATGTGTCCTAAAAAACGATTCCACAAACAAATATTATCATTAGGCCCTACGAAGATATACTTTTTTAGCCTTATTGCAAAGTCAAGTTTACATTTTTACACATTTTTATTTATTGATCTTTTCTATTGTCCAATAAATAAACCTGAAGAAGAAGCTTTCGCTGCCGACAGGTCAATCGTTCTCTTGCCGGAACAAACGACATATCGCAAGGCCGCCACATTCAAAAAAAAGGAGATAACTACCTGTTTAGCATTCCAATTGTTCGCCCCGAATCCGATCAGCATGCCGAAATTTCAGTCTGTTTCCATTTTCCTTCTCCAAAAATGTTAAAATAAAGTTAGAAGCTCTTCCACTCGGTTAAAAGTGTTAAAAATTAGAATATCACATTATGAATTGTATGATTTTTGTCTTTATTTTGATGATAACAAAAACGATAATAATAATATAAAAATATTAGTGACATGAAAAAAATTCTCAAAAGTATTATTGCCCTTGTTGTTGTAGCGCTCGTCAGTGGCGGAGTTGCATGGGGCACATTCCATTACCTCGAAAGCAAGCGGGGGTACGATTCATCATCCGACGTATCGGCCTACGGGCAAATGTTCGGACAAAATGGCAACCTGCATCTGGCAAGCCTGACACAGGCCGGCTATCCCGATTTCACCAAAGCCGCCGAAAGTTCGACACATGCAGTTGTACATATTAAATCTATAATCTCGAAAGGCGACAATCGCCAAGAGAGAATGATCGATCCATTTGAATACTTTTTTGGCAATCCCGGTGGAAGTAGAAATACGCAACCGGCAATAGGCTATGGTTCGGGTGTGATTATATCCAAAGACGGATATGTCATCACCAACAACCACGTAATAGACAACGCCAACGAAATAGAAGTAACGCTCAACGACAACACCAAATACACGGCTAAGTTGATAGGGACAGACCCTACGACCGACATCGCCCTGCTAAAGATAGAAGGAAAAGATTTCCCCTACATTCCGTTCGGAGACTCTGACAACCTGAAAGTGGGCGAATGGGTATTGGCTGTCGGCAACCCTTTCAACCTGACATCGACTGTCACTGCCGGCATCGTGAGTGCCAAAGGCCGTGGCGGGATTGGCGGCGGACAAGAATCCATACAATCATATATACAGACTGACGCTGCCATCAATCGCGGCAACAGTGGAGGTGCCTTAGTCAATACCGACGGACAGTTGGTAGGTATCAATACGGCTATCTACTCGCAAACGGGCGATTTTGCCGGATATGGCTTTGCCGTTCCTATCTCGATTGCCGGAAAGGTAGTTGCCGACCTCAAAGAATATGGTACTGTTCAGCGCGCTGTATTAGGCGTAATGATACAGGATATTTCCGTAGCCAAAGAAGTAAGCCCTGAAAAGACTAAAAACATCAAGGTGACCGAAGGAGCTTATGTAGGAGGATTCGCCGACCGAAGCCCGGCTAAACAGGCCGGCGTGCAGGAAAGCGACGTCATAGTGGCAGTCAATGGCACGAAAGTCCGCAACGTAGGCGAACTGCAAGAGCAAATCAACCGCTTCCGTCCGGGAGATAAGGTAAAATTGGACATCATCCGCAACAATGCCGAAAAGACATTCGATGTGACCCTCAAAAACAGCGAAGGAAGCACCGAAGTAGTGAAAAAGACTGACGGATTGTCAGCTATAGGCGCTGCCTTTATCGACCTCACCGATGCCAAGAAAAAAGACTTAGGCATAAGTTCCGGCGTAGAAGTGGCAGGAGTAGATCGCGGTGGCAAGTTCGCACAGGCCGGCATTCAGAAAGGCTTTATCATACAGAAGATAAACGACCAGGCCGTAAGCTCAGTTAAAGATGTTGAAAACCTAATACAGAAAGCATCCGTAGGGAAAGACAAGGTTCTCTTTATCATCGGACTGAACAGCAATGGAGCACGCCGCTACTATGCGATAGACCTAAGTGAATAATCACTAATTTAAACTAATATCGACGTCCGAATATAAACTAAGTTTTATATTCGGACGTTATCTTTTCATAGCATCAAGGGTTGTGTTACTAAAACAAATTAAAATAATAACAAGCATCTAAGAAGTAAAATATCAAAAAAAGGCCTCAAAAGTCAGCCTTTTTTCGTATATTTGCAAACATTTTTTGGATACAAAACATATATTCTTATATATGAGACAGTTAAAAATCACAAAATCAATTACCAATCGCGAAAGTGCTTCGTTAGACAAGTACCTGCAAGAGATCGGCCGCGAAGAACTCATCACTGTCGAAGAGGAAGTGGAGTTGGCTCAAGCCATAAAAAAAGGCGATCGCAGAGCACTTGAAAAACTGACAAGGGCAAACTTGCGGTTTGTAGTATCTGTTGCAAAACAGTATCAAAATCAGGGTCTCAGCCTACCCGACCTTATCAACGAGGGGAATCTGGGACTTATCAAAGCTGCTGAAAAATTCGACGAAACAAGAGGGTTTAAATTTATCAGCTATGCCGTATGGTGGATTCGTCAATCCATTCTTCAAGCATTAGCCGAACAGTCACGTATTGTACGTCTCCCGCTCAATCAAGTAGGTTCGTTAAACAAAATCAGCAAAGCTTTTTCCAAATTCGAACAAGAGCACGAACGCAAACCGTCTGCCGAAGAGTTGGCCGATGAATTAGATCTTCCGGTTGATAAAATCGCCGACTCGATGAAAGTATCGGGACGACATATATCGATGGATGCTCCTTTCGTCGAAGGCGAAGATAACAGCTTGCTGGACGTATTAGTAAACGACGATGCCCCTATTGCAGACCGCACGTTAATCAACGAGTCGCTGCAGCAGGAAATCGACCGCGCACTATCTACCCTCTCGGAGAGAGAGAGCGAAATCATCAAGATGTTCTTCGGAATCGGTTATCAGGAAATGACACTCGAAGAAATCGGTGATAAATTCCAGTTAACACGCGAACGTGTACGCCAAATCAAAGAAAAAGCAATCAAGCGGCTTCGTCAGAATTCGCGCAGCAAATTATTAAAGAGCTATCTGGGATAATCCCCAGCAAAAGCATATAACTTAGAGCCGGATACAAAAATCCGGCTTTTTTATTGGTTGCCAGTCTAACAAATAGATAAAAAAAGAGCAACATTGAATGCTGCTCTTAATATATTTCTTTTTTTCGAATCTTCCGGTTATCGTATCCTATCTAACGAGCGCACCAGCTTCTCGTCTTTCTTAATCCGCCCGATAGCCATAAAATTAAGTATCAATGCTACCAGTGGCAATATTATTCCGTAATATGCACCCGAAAACTCCAGCGCCATACGGTTGGAATAGACGTAGAAATAAGCTCCTGCTGCAACATAAAACAGAATAAGCAGAAAAGCGGTCAACATCCCCAATTTAATCTGCAATTTGCGCTTCTTGAACAGGAAAATATTAATAAATGCCACAAGTGCCGACAGTCCTGCCATAGAAAGAACACCCCATGTAGGCTTCATCAGTTCTCCCGCTTGATATATACCACACGAATACATATCCTGCATCACATTGCCGCTTCCGTGGAGGGAGAGCAACGGGCTGAATGTCGTCACAGCCATCAAGGCTACAACCAGCAGCAGGTATATGGATTGGATACGTTGTAACATTCTTAGATAGTATCTTTTTCCTTCGCCGGATTACGGTAGTAAAGCTTACGGTCAGCGTATTCCTGAATAGCGATAAGCGTTGGTTTAGGCAATTTTTCGTAGTAGCGCGAGATTTCTATCTGCTCACGGTTTTCGAATACCTCTTCCAGGTTATCGTTATAAGAGGCAAACTCCTGCAATTTCTTATCCAGCTCCTGCTTCATATCCACAGAAATCTGGTTAGCACGTTTACCGATAATTTTCACCGTTTCGTAAATGTTGCCTGTATCTTCTGCCAATTTCACAACATTTCTTGTTATCGTATTATTGGCAGCATTAGTTTTTCTGTAATCCATAAATTGATTAATGTATAATTAATTATTTTGTTTTTTCAAATTCAGCTTTCTCCGCTTCAACAGCCTCTTCGGTAACGGCATCGACTTCCTTACCCAGTTCCTGCATAGCTTTGAGGTAGCGTTTTTCGCTTTCTTTCAGGAATTTACCGTTCGGGTAAAGGTTTTTATAGTTGAAATGCTCGTCAATCACTTCGTAGAAGCGAGCCTGCTTTTTCTCGTCGATACTGTTTAGTGCCTCTTCGAACTTAGAACGGAGAATCAATATCTGAAACTCCTCTGCATAAGCCGAAAACGGATAATTTTTCAATGCTTCGCGCGCTGTTATGGCACATGATTCGTAATTGTTGCCCATATACGTTCCCAAATTATAGTACAAACGGGCAGACAAAAATTCTTTGTAAGCCAGCTTTTCCTGCAATTCGAACATCCTTTCCTGCGCTAATTGGGCTTTATCGCTCTGCGGGAAGTATTCGAGGAAATCCTGGAATCCCTGAATGGCCTTAATCGTATTCGTCTGATCCAGACGAGCATCGGGCGAATCGAGGTATAATGCATCAGCCGCATTGAAACGGGCTAACTCGACATACTCTCCACGCGAAAACCGGTTGAAATACTGGGTATAATAATATGTAGCTGTCGTATAATCCTTGTCGAAGAAGTAAGATTGTGCCAGCAGGAACATAATCTCCTGTTCCTTAGGCGACCCCACATAAGTGGTCATTATACTTTCGAGCAAAGTTATCGTACGCCCGTATTTTTTTTCATCAAAGTATTTTTTGGCATATTCATACCTCAATTCCGCATCATTACTTTTGAGTATCTTATTATACTCTCCGCACGAAAGCAGCAAGGTTGCCAGTAAACATGTACAGAATAATTTAATCTTCATTCCTATGCCAAAATTAGTTTGCAAATTTACACAAAGCATTTATAATTTGAAAATAAACTTTTATAATAATACCTATTTTCCTGAATATATTTCAATTAAAACATCGAAACCACCCGTCTGACTGCTGCCACGAAGGCATCTATCTCGTCGCGGGTATTGTAAAATGCAACCGAAGCCCTGACCGTTCCCTCTATGCCTAATGCCTCCATCAGCGGCTGGGCACAGTGGTGTCCCGTACGCACGGCAATGCCCATCTTGTCGAGTAGCATGCCCATATCGTAGTGATGAATATCGTTGACCAGAAAAGATATGGCGGATGATTTGCGGACAGCCGTGCCATATATTTTCATCCCGTCGATTTTCATCAGTTCGGCCGTGCAATATTGTAATAACTCATCTTCGTACTGTTTTATTGAGTCGAGCCCGATATTTTTTACATATTCCAGTGCTTTCCGCAAAGCGATGATACCGACATAGTCGGGTGTACCGGCTTCGAACTTGAATGGTAACTCATTGAATGTCGTCCCTTTAAAAGAGACATGACCGATCATTTCTCCCCCACCCTGATAAGGCGGCATCCGGTCGAGCCATTTTTCCTTTCCGTACAAAACGCCTATCCCGTTAGGCCCGTATATTTTGTGCGACGAGAACACGAAGAAGTCGCAATCCAGTTGCTGCACGTCTATTGTCTGATGCTGAATAGATTGCGCCCCGTCGATCAATACGGGAATATCATGCTTGTGTGCTATTGCAATAATCTCCTCTATCGGATTAACCGTCCCCAACACATTGGAAACGTGCATAATGGAAACTAATTTGGTTTTCGGGTTTATCAGCTTCTCGAACTCGTCGAGCTTCAACTCGCCGCGCTCATTAATTGGGATAACACGCAACTTGATACCCTTGATTGTTTCCTGCAACTGCCACGAAACGATGTTGGCGTGATGCTCCATTTCGGAGATAATGATTTCGTCGCCCTCGCTGCAAAATTGCTGGCAGAAGCTATGCGCCACCAGATTGATGGATTCGGTCGTTCCTTTCGTGAAGATTATTTCTTTCGTCGACGGCGCATTGATAAAGGAACGTACCGCCTCGCGGGTAGCCTCCATCGCATCGGTCGCCTGTTGGCTGAGCGTATGCACCCCCCGATGCACATTCGCATTCAGCGTAGTATAGACGCACTCTATCTCATCTACGACACAACGGGGCTTCTGTGTAGTAGCGCCGTTATCGAGGTAAATCAGTGGTTTACCGTATATTTTTGTAGAAAGGATAGGAAAATCCGCCCTTATTTTATTCACATCCAACATATTGTATCTATTAACCCTTCCAAGCACCTCACAGGGGAGGTTTTTATTCCCCCTCTTATAAAGAAGGCTGGAAAGGTGTTTTTTTCTCGTAACCTGTAGCTATAATTTACTTGCAAACGGCACAATTACCGCAGCGGGCTTTTTCGCCCCTGAAGCGCTTCTCTACCAAATCGGCAAGCCTCACTTTCAGGCTGTCGATGCGTACATGGTCGAGTACGTCGGCCGTAAAGGCCTGTATCAGCATCAGACGGGCTTCTTCTTTAGAGATGCCTCGCGCGCGCATATAAAACATCGCTTCCTCGTCCAACTGCCCCGTAGTCAGCCCGTGCGAACACTTCACATCATCGGCGTAAATTTCGAGCTGCGGCTTCGAATACATACGCGCCCCTTCGGATGTACAAAGGTTGTTATTCGTCTGATAGGCCTGCGTTTTCTGTGCGTCCTTCTCCACGAGAATACGACCGCAGAACGAGCCTGTAGCCTCTTCGTCCACCACATATTTGAATAGCTGCGTACTCTGGCAATGCGGCTTGGCATGATCCATAAACACAAAGTTGTCGACCGATTGCTGTTTATCGGCAATCACCATCCCGCAGACATACGCCTCGGCATGCTCGCCGTTCAGTTTCACATGGTAATTGTTGCGCGTAACGCCGCAATTGAGCGTGAGGTTATTTATCAGCACATTCGAACTTTCTTCCTGACGGGTATAGGCGGACGACAAACGCGTCACCTTATCCGAGTTTTCCTCCAGTTCGTAGAAATCGACAATCGCATTCTTCCCCGCAAAGATTTCGGATACCTGTGTCACCAGATATTGCGATTCGTCCATTGCATGGTCGCAAATCAGCAGTTTCACCTGTGCATTGTCTTCTGCTATAATCAGGATGCGGCGCGATACTATCGCATTCATATTGCTTTTCAACACGTTTATCAACTGGATAGGCTTTTCTATCACCACATTTTTGGGGATATAGATAGCAAAACCGTCCTGCGCAAACAGGGTATTAAAAGCGACCACACCATTATCGTCCATATCGGCAGCCTGCGCATAATAGCGGGCGCATACATCAGGGTGTTTCTCGGCAAATTCCTTCAAACCGCCTACGAATACGCCTGTCGGATAGTTCATTTCGGGCAGATAGTCGCCGCTGAACATATCGTTGAGCACATAATAGAGATTGGTAGCCAGATTCGGCACTTCGCAACGAAAAGCAAAATAAGGATTCCCCTTCAATGGCAGGCGGTTGATATTCATACCATAATCGAAAAGGAATTCGGCAGCCACATTCGTATATTTATAGTCTTCCAGTTTATTGGTAGGAAAACCCTTTTCCCTGAAAGCCTCCAATGCCTTATCGCGCTGCCCGTTCAATACAGCAGCCGAATTGGCATCGATTTTATCACGGAATTGGGTAAATATATCGATATATTGTTGTTCAATCATTACTGAAATTCTTTAATAATCCAATCGTATCCTTTCTCCTCGAGCTCGAGTGCCAGTTCAGCCCCCGCACTTTTCACGATGCGCCCTTTGTAGAGCACATGCACAAAATCGGGCTTGATATAGTCGAGCAAACGCTGATAGTGCGTGATGACGATAGTTGCATTATCGGGGCGGCGCAGTTTGTTCACGCCCGAAGCAACGATACGCAAAGCGTCGATGTCGAGCCCCGAATCGGTTTCGTCCAGAATAGCCAATTTAGGGTCAAGCATTGCCATCTGGAAGATTTCGTTGCGCTTTTTCTCTCCTCCCGAGAAGCCTTCGTTCACCGAACGGCTTGCCAGGCTGCTGTCTAATTCTACCAACTCGCGCTTCTCCTTCATCAGTTTCAGAAAATCGCCCGCAGGAAGAGGTTCCAAGCCTTCGTATTTGCGTTTCTCGTTCAGGGCGGCACGCATAAAGTTGGTCATGCTCACACCCGGTATCTCCACCGGATATTGGAAGCTAAGGAACAATCCTTCGCGCGCACGTTCTTCGGGTTCCATATCCAGCAGGTTGTGTCCGCGAAACGTAACCTCTCCTGCCGTCACCTCAAAGTTGGGATGACCTGCCAAGACCGACGCCAACGTACTCTTACCCGCACCGTTAGGTCCCATTATAGCATGAACTTCCCCTTCGTTCACATCCAGATTCAATCCTTTCAGAATTTCCTTGCCTTCTACTTTGGCATGTAGCCCCTTTATATGTAATAACTTAGTCATTCGTTTTTAATTTTGCTTTTAAAATTATGAAACATCCGGCTATGCGGATATGTTTATTACCTTAAAAAAATACAAACACAAATGTAATAAATAAAACGCAAAATAGCCCGTGAAATACGGGCTATTCGATATACTTTCGGTCTATCACAGATTGTTATTTTTTATATTTATACCTTTTATTTCTTATATTTACGCTATGAAGAATGTTTTTATTATCCTTTACCTTGCACTTGTTGTTATCCTGCTGAATTCCTGCCTCTTTTCGGATACGGATAAGCATCCTGAATATCCGGATCTTTTTGCGACAGGAGACAGCATCGGCTATCCCTTACAGTTGCTATCGATAGATAACGAAGCGAAAATAGCCGATAACATCCCCTATTTCAGGAAAAGAACGATTCGTGATACCGACTATTACTATACGCCGATGACATCGGATTTGATACCCCTCTACTACGACGGAAGCGACGAATACAGTATAGATGACATCTCCGCCAAACTTATGTTGGGCGATAGTTATGGAATCTTCAGCGAGGTACTTTATAACCAAAAGGGAGAGCTGGCGCTTAAGTACAACACATTAGACATCACCGGCAAAAAGCATGTAGACATCTTACAGAGCGGCATAACAAAAGAAGGCTACCGTGTTTTCAGCTATAACCCCGAACAGGAAGATGGAGACTCTCAATTCTTCATTTATGATGCGAAAAGGAATAAAATAGTCGATACCATCCATATTTTTTCTTACTGGGAGCTATATGATATGCCAGCTGCTACCCAAAACGACAGCACCGACCAAAACCAGATCATCTGGCGAGACAGAGCCAAGAGGCTCGGAGTGCCTTTGTGCGAATATCTCCCTTACCCCGACGAAAGGGATTTTCCACAGGATAGTATCGGGCAGGAACTGCTTAACGAAGCCCGAATGAAACACCTTGCCGAACAGGAGAAGATAGATAATAAATACCTGAAAGATTTTATCAAAGCGAACCATCCTTTCGTATACAAAGAGAGCGAAAACGAAAATAGAATTATAGATATGCGACGGAAGATAGCGCTCTATTATAATAAATCCGACGAAGCCGAAAAGGAGGCTGAAAAGCTGCCGCTCTTTATCTACCCCTATACAGAATCGGGCAAATCCGTAACAGACAGTTTGTTCACCATAAACCAGGACGATTCATCAATCTATGCATACAGTGGAGGTACAGGAAGGTTCAGCCTGTGGAACACAAATTATATGTACTATTATTCGCTTGTCTATCAGCAGTCTGACACGATCCGTTTCAAAAGCCTGATAAAAGGCCTGACAATTGACAATTATACAAAATCCGGCGACCAGTATATACTGATACTAAATAGGGCTTCGGGGCAGGAATATTTATTTTTTGTCTACTCTCCGAAAGCGGATTAATCATTTATCCTTTTCCGGAACATTTAGTCCCCATCTGCCTAAACGGTGTTTCTTGTGCTTATACAGATATTCGGCAGCAACAACATGCCCCAGCGCATCGCGTGCCAATGTCGTATCTAACGCCATAGGTGTCAGCGTCGTATCGTTCGCCACATGAAATTGTAGCGGTTCCTTATCCGGCTGCAGGATAACGACTTCGTCCTCTACACGGAAAGCGTTTATATCATAAAACTGCATTATCGCACGTCCCGGAACTGAATCGGGCAAGTGGCGCAGGTTGCGTCCTACCATCGGATGCTCTACCGTTATGCCCAGCATATCCAGCACCGTAGGCGAGAGGTCTATCTGGCTGCACAGCTTGTCATACCTCACCCCTTTCGAGACGCCCGGCCCGATAATCAATGCCGGTATTCTGAATTTATTTATCGGGACAAGGTTTTTCCCGTAGGTACGGGTATTGTGATCGGCTACAATCACGAATATGGTGTTTTTGTAATAATCTTCTTTCTGTGCCAGTTCGAAGAATTTGCCGATAGCATAATCGGCATATTTCATCGCATTGTGGACGGTATTTTTGGGCTGCTCGTATAATTCGATTCTGTCGTCGGGAAATTCGAACGGTTCATGGTTCGACGACGAGAACATCAAAGAGAAAAACGGCTTATCGCCCATACTCTTGAAAAACTCGTTGGCTTTGGTTACCAGATCTTCGTCCGAATAGCCCCACGTACCCTTCATGGCATACGTATTGCCGTCTTTGTCGAAGCTTGTTTCGTCAATGATATAGTCCACTCCGTTTCCGCTGAAGAAAGAGCCCATATTGTCGAAATTGGCCATACCGCCATAAATAAAGCTGCTGGTATATCCATCTTCTTCGAGTATAGCCGAAGTGATGGCAAAATCTATCTGCGAGCCGCTTAGCTTGACAACACTCTCGGAAGGCGAAGGCAGAAAACCTGTCATAACAGCCTCTATACCACGCACACTGCGCGTACCTGTGGCATACAGGTTCGTAAACAGAATCCCTTCTTCCGACAAGCGGTCTAAATTAGGCGTAAGAGGCATACCGCCGAGGCAACCGATATATTCGGCTCCAAGGCTTTCCTGCAAGAAGATAACCAGATTATAAGGGCGTTGCAGGACAGTATCGGGACGGTCAACATGCAGGAATGGAATCTCCGGATCCAAGAAATTTTCTTCCGGCACATCCATATATTTTTTTACACGGGCGTAGGCTTCTTTCTCGCTCATCTTGCCGTACATCTTTTGCACGCTGGCTTCATTCTTCAACGAATATGCGGCATACAGCAGCGTATAAGTAGAGTTCAAGCCCAATGTATTGGTAAGCTGATCGTTCGAAAACACCGCATTGCTGGCATTTATCGGCCGGCGTGTGGTAAGGCTTCCGCGCGCTCCCCAGAAAAGCAGGAAGGCAAACAAAGGCAATAACGCCAACCGCAGTTTATAGGAAGATGGTTTTCGGTAAAAGAGTTTCCGTCCCCATTTGACAGCAGCAAAAATCACAACAGCTAAAACCAAGACTATCAGAATAATTGAACCCGGACGGGCTTTCAGAAGCATGGTAAATATTTCCTTCGGGTATATGAGGTATTCGAGGAATAATTTGTTCGGACGCGTATCGTACTGGTCGATAAACTGGGGTGTTGCCAGCTCCATAAACAGGATAAGAATCAGGAAGAAGCAACAGTAGATATTCATAAATTTATTAAGGAATGCCGACCAGCTATCGGGTATCAGCAACAGAAATACGACCGGGATGAATGACAGATAGCTCATCATTATAATGTCCGTCCTTAATCCCAGCGGGAAAATCAACCAGTAGTCGGCAACCTGACCGACACGATCGACATAGATAAGGAATAAGACAAAACGGCTCAGGGACATCAAGAGTAACCCGATGAGGAAGAAACAGAACAATGGCTTAAGGAAAGCCAGTTTCTGAGCAACATGCGATGTTTTCATTATATTAGTATTCTAAAAGATGATTGTCGAAATATCAATATAACGCTCGACAAAGAAAGTTGTTGTCTTTGCTATTTAAAAATCCATTTCAACAACAACGGGGCAATGGTCGGAGAATGCCACTTCGCTAAGTATTGAAGCTCCTTTCAAACGGTGTCTTGCGTCTTCTGTAATAATGTGATAGTCGATACGCCAGCCAAGGTTTTTCTCCCGCGCATTCGAACGATAACTCCACCAGCTATATTTCTCGGGGCTTTGATCGTATTCGCGGAAAGTATCTACCATGCCCGATGCAATAAATTCATCGAACCACTGACGTTCTTCGGGTAAAAATCCGGATGATTTCAAATGCTTTTCCGGATGATTGATGTCTATTGGTTTGTGGCAAATATTATAGTCGCCGCATATCAGCAATTGCGGACGTTCTTTTTTCAGTTCATTGATAAACTTTGTAAAATCAGCCAAGAATTGCATCTTAAAGTCCTGACGGACATCGCCCATCGTCCCCGAAGGGATATAAACACAAACAACCGTCATGTCGCCGTAATCGACTCTCAATACACGCCCTTCGCGATCGTAAAGGTCGGTTTTCATGCCGATGTCTATATGGTCAGGCTTACGCTTGGTTAGGATGCCCACACCACTATAGCCTTTTTTCTCGGCCGGATGAAAATAATAATGATACCCCAACGATTGTATTGTCAACACGTCGATTTGATCTTCGGTCGCTTTTATCTCCTGCAGGCAAAGGATATCGGGACATTCGTCCTCTATCCATTGATACAAACCTTTGTTCACAGCCGCACGTATGCCATTCACGTTGTATGATATTATTTTCATAGGTTATCCGTTTTTAGTTCGAAGCCTTTATTTTCTACCGCTTTCACTTTTCTGAATAAATCGGATGCAAAGACAAAATCATTCAGCGCATCATTATCGGCATCCATTATTCCGTCTTTCGTCCCTTCCCATTCGAGGTTTCCTTCTTTGATGAAGAATATCTTTTCTCCGATATTCATTACCGAGTTCATATCATGCGTATTGATGATAGTCGTCATATTATACTCTCTCGTAATGGAATGAATCAAGTCGTCGATAACCAGCGAGGTCTGCGGATCGAGACCGGAGTTCGGCTCATCACAAAAAAGATATTTCGGGTTGAGGGCGATAGCACGCGCAATAGCTGCACGCTTCATCATACCTCCGCTTATCTCGGACGGATAGAGATGGCCTGCATCGCTCAGATTGACACGGTCGAGGCAGATCTGCACACGCTTTTTCTGCTCTTCGCGCGAAAGGGAAGAGAACATCATCAGAGGAAATCCGACATTCTGCGCAACAGTCATCGCGTCAAACAAAGCCGATCCCTGAAAAATCATCCCCATCTCCTGCCGAAGGTTTTTCATTTCCGCTGTCGGCATTTTGGTTAAATCCCTTCCATCGTAAAGTATCGAGCCGCTTGTCGGGCGGATAAGCCCGATCAGGTTTTTCAGCAAAACGGTCTTTCCCGAACCGCTTCGTCCTATAATCAGGTTGGTTTTTCCTTCTTCAAACTCCAGATTGATGCCTTTCAGCACCTTTCGTCCTTCAAATTCTTTGACCAGATTCTTTACTTCTATCATCCCATCATCAATTGTGTAATTAATAAATCGGCTACCAGAATAAGAATACTGCTCATAACAACCGAGTCGGTACTTGCTTTCCCCACATCCAGCGAACCGCCTTTGGCGTTGTAGCCATAGTACGAGGCCACCGATGCTATAATGAAAGCAAAGACAATCGTCTTAACGATAGCATAATAGACATAGAAAGGTTTGAACATGGTTTGTATTCCATATTCGTAGTCGTCTGCGGGCATTATGCCGCCAAAAACGCAGACAGCATATCCCCCTACTATTCCACAAAAGATACTAAGTACCGTCAGCACAGGCACAAAAGTCATCAAAGAGGTAATTTTGGGGAGGATAATATAATTGGCCGAATTCACCCCCATTATCTCGAGGGCATCTATCTGTTCGGTAACCTTCATCGTACCTATCTCTGATGCGATATTCGAACCGATTTTTCCGGCTAATATAAGACACATTATGGAGGAAGAAAATTCCAGTATCAGAATCTCGCGAGAAACATAACCCACCGTGAAGCGGGGCATAAAAGGCGAATCGATATTCAGCTTGATTTGCACGACAATAACCGCACCGATAAAGAAAGAGATAATAATGACAATCCAGATGGAATTGACACCCAGTTTATTCATCTCTGCCATATACTGCCGAAAAAAGACCTGCCACTTCTGAGGCTTGGTAAATACCTTCCTCATAAGCAATGCATATTGTCCTATTTTCTGCAGAAAAGAGAATAAAAACATATAAATAAAATTACTTAAGCCTCAAAAAATTATGGGCAAAGATACGCTTTTTTTACTAAAGGCGTATTGTATATTGTAACGAAGTAAAGCGAAGGTTCACAAAAAAACCTCATAAGTATATTTCAACTTATGAGGTTCTCTTTCAATAAGACGGCGGCTATCTACTCTCCCACCTGACGGCAGTACCATCGACGCTATAGGGCTTAACTTCTCTGTGCGGAATGGGAAGAGGTGGAGCCCCTACGCTATAACCACCTTAATCTTGAGCAGTCAACAGTGAGCAGTCAACAGTCAACATCTGTTGGGAGGTTGGCCGGTTTCGTGCTTTTACTGCAACTGTATATCATTGGATGGAGAAAAAAAACGGAGTGTTTCAAGTGTTTTTTATCTGGTCCGAGCTTGCGCTCTAAAAGCGTTCGGGCGATTAGTACTACTCGGCTATGACATTGCTGCCTGTACACCTGTAGCCTATCAACGTTGTAGTCTACAACGACCCTTATGTAGAAATCTTATCTTGAAGTGAGCTTCGTGCTTAGATGCTTTCAGCACTTATCTCATCCAGACTTAGCTACTCAGCGGTGCTCCTGGCGGAACAACTGATTGACCAGGGGTCTGTCCAACACGGTCCTCTCGTACTAGTGTCAGGGCTTCGCAAATTTCTTACGCCCACGATAGATAGAGACCGAACTGTCTCACGACGTTCTGAACCCAGCTCGCGTGCCACTTTAATGGGCGAACAGCCCAACCCTTGGGACCTGCTCCAGCCCCAGGATGTGACGAGCCGACATCGAGGTGCCAAACCATTCCGTCGATATGAGCTCTTGGGAATGATCAGCCTGTTATCCCCGGAGTACCTTTTATCCTTTGAGCGATGGCCATTCCATACTGAAACCACCGGATCACTATGCTCTAGTTTCCTACCTGATCGACTTGTGGGTCTCTCAGTCAAGCGTGCTTATACCATTATACTCTACGACCGGTTACCAATCGGCCTGAGCACACCTTTAGAAGCCTCCGTTACGCTTTTGGAGGCGACCACCCCAGTCAAACTACCCACCATACAGTGTCCCCGCTCAACGCGGGTTAGAATTCAAATAGTTAAAGGGCCGTATTTCAAGGATGACTCCACAAACACTAGCGTGCCTGCTTCACAGTCTCCGGCCTATCCTACACATCAAATACCCAAATTCAGTGTAAAGCTATAGTAAAGGTTCACGGGGTCTTTTCGTCCCATCGCGGGTAATCGGCATCTTCACCGATACTACAATTTCACCGAGCTCACAGTTGAGACAGTGAGAAGATCATTACACCATTCGTGCAGGTCGGAACTTACCCGACAAGGAATTTCGCTACCTTAGGACCGTTATAGTTACGGCCGCCGTTTACTGGGGCTTCAATTCAATGCTTCTCTTGCGATGACATCTCCTCTTAACCTTCCAGCACCGGGCAGGTGTCAGACTGTATACTTCTTATTACTAATTTGCACAGCCTTGTGTTTTTGTTAAACAGTTGCCTTCTCTTATTCTCTGCGGCCCATATTGCTATGGGCACCCTTTCTCCCGAAGTTACAGGGTCATTTTGCCTAATTCCTTAACTGTGATTCACTCGAGCGCCTTGGTATATTCTACCCGACTACGTGTGTCCGTTTGAGGTACGGGTACTGAGAGGGTTATAGCGCTTAGCGGGTTTTCTTGGCAGTATGGTTACCTGTTTATCTACGCTCCCGGGGGATTGTAGTACTTTCTGGTTTCAACTCTTCTCGCGGATTTGCCTACGAGAATCAACGTCTACGCCATTCAACCGGGGCTTCCGTCGCCCGGTAACAGTGTCACTCCTGCGTCACCGCATCGCTTCCTTCAGTAGTTACGGAATGTTAACCGTATGTCCATCGGCGTGGCCGTTCGGCGTAGCCTTAGGGTCCGACTTACCCTGATCCGATTAGCGTTGATCAGGAATCCTTAGTCTTACGGCGAGGAAGTTTCTCGCTTCCTTTATCGTTACTTATACCTACATTTGCTTTTCCAGTTGCTCCACAAAACCTTGCCGGTCTTGCTTCTAGGCGTCTGGAATGCTCCCCTACCGATATATTCATATCCCATCGCTTCGGCAATATGCTTATGCCCGATTATTATCCATGCAGAACCACTCGACTAGTGAGCTGTTACGCACTCTTTAAATGAATGGCTGCTTCCAAGCCAACATCCTAGCTGTCTTAGTAGTTCTACTGCGTTTTTTCAACTTAGCATATATTTGGGGGCCTTAGCGGATGGTCTGGGTTGTTGCCCTCTCGGACATGGACCTTAGCACCCATGCCCTCACTCCCGGTATGACCCTTGTACCCATTCGGAGTTTATCTGGACTTGATAGGCGGTGAAGCCCTCGCATCCAATCAGTCGCTCTACCTGATACAAGGTATTACCGAGGCTGCACCTAAATGCATTTCGGGGAGTACGAGCTATCTCCAAGTTTGATTAGCCTTTCACCCCTACCCTCAAGTCATCCGAAAGCTTTTCAACGCTTACCGGTTCGGTCCTCCAATTGGTGTTACCCAAACTTCAACCTGCTCAAGGGTAGATCACTTGGTTTCGCGTCTACTCCTACTGACTATATCGCCCTGTGAAGACTTGCTTTCGCTTCGGCTCCGGACATCCTTGTCCTTAACCTTGCCAGTAAGAGTAACTCGTAGGTTCATTATGCAAAAGGCACGCCGTCACATCATAAAATGCTCCGACCGCTTGTAGGCACAGGGTTTCAGGGTCTATTTCACTCCTCTGTTCGAGGTGCTTTTCACCTTTCCCTCACGGTACTGGTTCGCTATCGGTCTCTCGGTCGTATTTAGCCTTACGGGATGGTCCCCGTGGATTCGGACAGGGTTTCTCGTGCCCCGCCTTACTCAGGATACTGATAGGGTTGTAATGGATTCGTATACGGGATTGTCACCTTCTTCGATTGTTCTTTCCAAAACATTCTACTCTCCATTAGTTTCCCACGGCTCAGTCCTACAACCCCAGCATTGCCTAAACAGTGCTGGTTTGGGCTGGTCCCATTTCGCTCGCCACTACTTTGGGAATCACTTTTGTTTTCTTTTCCTCAGGGTACTTAGATGTTTCAGTTCCCCTGGTTGGCTCACTACGTTAGTAGTGTAATAGGTTCTTCACCTATTGGGTTGCCCCATTCGGATATTTTGGGATGACAGGCTATTTGCACCTACCCCAAACTTTTCGCAGCTTATCACGTCCTTCGTCGCCGCCGAGAGCCTAGGCATCCACCTTGTGCCCTTGTTTCGCTTTTTTATTCTTTTTTGCCTTCTTGAGTTAACGGTATCGTTAACACAATAGGCTACTCTCTACTCTACCTTTATTTTTTCTCCATCACGTCAATGAACGCTGTTAAATTAAGCAGGATTATATGTCCGAATGTAAACATCCTTCTCTTTCCTTCTTAATTGTGTGGAGAATAACGGATTCGAACCGTTGACCCCCTGCGTGCAAGGCAGGTGCTCTAGCCAGCTGAGCTAATCCCCCATGAAAATACCGCCAGCCTTTCTTAACCTCTCTCTCGTGGCTTATTTACCGCTAACGGGCAGCAAAGATAATACTTATTTTTCTTTCCACACAAAAAAAATCAAAATTATTTTTGAAGATCTAAATTTTGTATCTCCTAAACAAAGAATACGAAGTAGGTGTTCTTTGTATAAAACGTTGAGATTATGAAAAATGGTGTAATGATGCAGTATTTCGAATGGAATCTGCCTAACGACGGAAATCTTTGGAAAAAACTTAAAGCTGATGCCAAGCATTTGCATGAAATAGGTGTGACAGCCGTATGGATTCCTCCGGCATATAAAGCCGATGAACAGCAGGATGAAGGTTATGCGACGTATGACTTGTTTGATTTGGGGGAGTTTGATCAGAAAAATACGATACGAACGAAGTACGGAACAAAAAAGGAGCTTAAAGAAATGATTGACGAGCTCCATAAATATAAGATATCCGTATATCTGGATGCGGTAATGAACCACAAATCATGGGGAGACTATACCGAGAAGTTTACGGTAGTAGAGGTTAATCCCAAGAACAGGAACGAGGCTATTTCCAAACCTTTCGAGATACAGGGATGGACAGGATATAATTTCCCGGGGAGAAAGGATAAATATTCCGACTTCGAATGGCATTGGGTGCATTTTTCGGGCACAGACTACGACGATGCAAGCAAAAGAAGCGGGATATTCCAGATTCAGGGCGAGAATAAGCATTGGAGTCAAGGGGTGGACAGCGAAAACGGGAATTATGATTTTCTGTTAGGTAACGACCTCGACCTCAATCATCCCGAAGTTATAGGTGAACTGAACAGATGGGGTGTTTGGGTATCTAAGGAGTTGAATCTGGATGGAATGCGGCTGGATGCTATAAAGCATATGAATGATGTGTTTGTAAAGCAATTCCTCGAAACGGTCAGAAAAGAGAGAGGCGAGGATTTTTATGCTGTAGGTGAGTATTGGAACGGAAATCTGGATATACTCCAGCAATATCTGGCAACCATGGAGAACAGCATAGACTTGTTCGACGTTCCTCTGCATTATAATCTGTTCGCGGCATCTGATCAGGAAGCAGATTATGATTTGCAAAAACTGTTCGAAGGGACGCTTACATCTGTACATCCCGATTGCTCTGTGACGTTCGTGGATAATCACGATTCTCAAATAGGGAGTTCGCTCGAATCGTATGTAAAAGATTGGTTCAAACCGATGGCTTACGGCATTATTTTGTTGGCCGAAAAGGGTTACCCATGTATTTTCTATGGGGACTATTATGGTATAAAGGGCGAAAAATCGCCGCATACCGCTATTATAGATGAGCTCCTTAAACTCCGGAAGGAATATGCCTACGGCGAGCAGGTCAATTACGTCGACCATCCTTCGGTCATAGGATTCACACGTAAAGGTGATGACAAACATAAGGGCTCAGGGCTTTGCCTGCTTATTTCGAACGATCAGGACGGAAACAAGGTGATGAACGTAGGCAAAGAGCGCAGCGGAGAAGTATGGCGCGAATATACAGGAAGCATCGGAGAGGAAGTCACAATAGACGAAGAGGGCAACGGCAACTTCACTGTCAAAGGAAGGAATCTTGCCGTTTGGGTGAAAAAAATAAAGGTTATCCCCTATCTATAAAAAGAATGCGGTACAGAGAAATCTCTATACCGCGTTCATCATTATGGAAGGTTTTAGTTAATATGAGGTCTAATATCAACTATTTCGTCATAAACTTATAGATACATGTCTGCGTATATTCTTCTCCCGGATTCAATCTGGTTGAAGGGAAATTCTCATGGTTAGGGCTATCCGGGAATTTCTGCGTTTCCAATGCCAATGCTTCTCTGTATGCAATCGGCTTGCCATATTTACCATTTACTTTTCCATCGAAGAAGTTTCCGCTATAGAATTGGATACCGGGTTGATCAGTATAAATCTCCATCATACGTCCGCTTTGCGGCTCGTATAGCGAACCTATCAACTCTACACCATCTACGGTTTTGTCCAATACCCAGTTGTGGTCGTAACCACCACCGTTTTTCAGCTGTTCGTTCTCCTGTCCTATTCTCTCGCCGATAACTGTCGGCTGACGGAAGTCGAATGGTGTATTCTCAACAGTTACAATCTCGCCCGAAGGAATCAATACTTCATCCACAGGTGTTGTTTTGCTGGCTTTCAGCATCAGAACGTGGTCTGTTATTGTTCCGGCAGATTCACCTTTCAGGTTGAAGAATGCGTGGTTCGACAAATTCACGACAGTCGGTTTGTCGGTAGTCGCTTTGTAAGTGATTTTAAACTCGTTATCAGGCGTAACGGTATAATCTACAACTATTTTCAGGTTACCCGGAAATCCATCCGAACCGTCAGGTGATGTGTGTGTGAAACGGATAGAGTTGCCTGTCACGTTTTCTACATCCCAAACAACCATATCGATACCTTTCAATCCGCCATGAAGCGTTTGCCCGTTATTATTAAGCGGCAAAGTATATTCCGTTCCGTCGAGCGTAAATTTACCTTTAGCAATACGGTTGGCATAGCGTCCTACCACAGGGCCGAGGAAACGTTCGCCTTCGTTGTGGATGTAACGGTCGATATTCTCGTAACCGATAGCTACGTCGGCGTATTTACCGTCACGGTCGGGTGTCCAGATAGATACTACGCGCAAACCGAAGTTTGTCACCTGCACAATCAGTCCATTACCCGAATCGAGGGTATAAAGGTCTGTTTTCTTGCCATCGATTTCTTTCTCGAAAGCTTTCTTATCCAGTAGCTGGATGCCGTTATCTTTCTTCTCTTCGCACGAGCAGAAGAGTAATACAGCGGCAATAAATAACAATGTCTTTTTCATATAATGATTATTGATTAAATTTCTGGTCGCTAAGTTATTTCTTTTTAAAGTAATTTGCAACTCTATCTTGACTCATCATTTGCCATAATGAAGCGACCGTCCATCCCGGAGCAAAGATGTCGTTATAGAAACCCTTTCCGTTCTTGCCATAATCCCAGTTGGTATGTTGTACTACCTCAGGATAATAACCTACCTTGCCGATATTGAACATATGCCCTTCGACAGGCATCAGCTGGAGCATGGAAGTCTTTATGACAGACGAAAATTCAGCAAAGCGAGGTTCTTTGCGTTCCACAGCCAGCCAATCGAGGATGGTCGCAAATTCGAAGATAAAGACATCTATATGGTTGTTCTCGACAGATACATTTCCCCATCCGCGCGATTCGAAACCAACGTCGCCCAACATCTGTCCCTGCGCAAACGGTACATCCCACATATAGTACCACGACAGGCAGAAATAGGCCGATTTCTTACACAAATCGATATAGTGCTCACGCTCTTTGCCTTTGGTTACGAACGAAAGATAGTACATCGCCGTAGAAGCATACAGGGATGCCTCTTTGTCCTCGCAGTTAGCATCGAGGGTCGAAGAGAAATAGTCTGATTTCGAAATCAGTTCCTTCTCGAGGTAAACAGCTGTATTCTTGGCACTTTCGAGATATTTTTTATCTTTGGAATAGCTATACGCCATTGTCAATGGAAGTGTAGCCGACGGTGTGCTGCCGCCCGAAGCATCTTTTATATTGAAGTTGTCATCGAACTTGCGCGGGAAGCTACCGTCTTCACCTTGTAACTTGGCAAAGTTGGCAAGGATGCTTTTCATCTTCGCCTCCCATTCAGGATGTTTGCGGCCTTTTGTTTTCTCATATTGCAGGTAGTTGAGAACGGCAAAAACGCCTTCGGACTGGCGGCGGATACTATAAACGTCTGTTTCGTAGCCTGTTCTATAATCAACAAACTCCCTGAAAAAGCCCGAGGGGGTAAAACCATGCTGCAAATAGCTGTCGAAGATAGCATTCGCATCCTTCGCCAAATCAGGGCGGTTTGTCTGTTCGGCATATTCCAATGCGTTATAGGCATTGAGCAATACACGACCTACAAAACCAACCTCTACCGAGCCTGTACTCTTGCAATCGTCAGTGCGCATGTGCACACCCGAATAGTATTTAAGGTCATACTTGTCTACATAACTCTCTTTGAAGAAATTAGCCAAAGTACGTTTGGCTTCGTCGTGATTCATACCATTGGTATAGGGAGCCGGTTTGAAGGCGTCATACGAGTAGTTCCATATATCCGCTACAAAATCAGAATAATCGGCAGCGTTACTTTTTCTTACTTCCCAAACCAGTGTGCGGGTTTCGCCTTTTTCCAATTTCTCGAAAGCTTGTATAGGCTCAATCAAAGTCAGCTTGCGGATATAAGTTTTAGGCGCTTCGTGATAAGGAAACCCGAATACCAAAGCCGAATTGCCATTCATATTGCGAAATCCGGTGAAGCCTATCGACGTTTTCCCCGACAGGATGACTTCGCCCGATGTATGCTGCGCAAGGCACTCGTTTGCAAAATCGTCTATCCTCAACACAGTGTAATAGTCGCCTGTTTTTTCATTGTAAACACCTGTCAGCGGTGTACTTAAACGGTCTTCGCGTACCTGCCAGCTATCACTTGTATGGAATGACGGGGCTTCTTTGGGCGAACGCATATTGCGGTGATACCAGAATCCCGGCATATAGAACTGGCAATCGTCGTGCCTTACATTCGGCAACTGGTAAGCCTGTTCGAAATTATAATACACTCTTTCTTTTGCCGTCAACCTAACAGTTATACGAGTCACATCGCCATCAGCAGCTATTTCTTGCTTTATCTGCAATGGCAACTCGCGGGTAGCTTGGAGATTTCCTCGCCCATCAGCAGTCAACTGATGAGTTACGGCATTGTTACCCGGAGACTTAATCGAAATCTTATTCACTAATTGCAGATTGCCCTGATTGGCATTGAGAGCCAGCGAGCAAGCCACAGAGGCAGCGAATAAAAGAAGCTTTTTCTTCATGATTTGGTAAGATTTAATTAATTATAAGATATTATTTGTTAGGTATTAGGCAAATAAATATGGAACGGCTTATCGCGGTCTTTTACAACCAATTCGCCGTCTACAACTTCCAGCTCGGCCACCTGAATAGACGAACGTCGCATTTCGTAAGGGATATTGCCATTGTTGTCATGGTAATCCTTCGTATGGAAACGTCGTCCCGGGTGCGTAAAGTAGAAGATGTAAGCTTTGTCGCCAACAACGACTACATCACCATGCGAACCGCTTGGATAGTCATCTTTTCTGTTGCTCGGTGTTTCGAGGATGCGCTCTTTCTGCTTTTTCCAGTTGAGCAAGTCGCTCGATTTATAGACCGCCATGCCACGCCATTCGTCGGTCACAAACCAATACGATCCCTTGAATTTGAAAGCCTTAGCACCTTCGTGCGGCTCGTCGCTCACAGCCGGTTTGGCATCGCCTGTCCATGTATACAAATCCTTGCTGTCGGCATATAATGATTTGCTATCCCATTTGTACCACATACGCCAATTCCCGTTCGGCAGTTGGATAAGGGTAGCATCTATCACGTCATCTTTGGGTAACTTCACAGGACCTTCGTGCTTCCAGTCCCAAAGGTTGGTGCTGGTATAGTGCATCATCACTGCCCTTCCGCTCCAATGATTAGCTACCCCTTGAATATAGGAAACAAACATATGATATACACCATTGTGCAATACTACATCGGGTGCCCAGAAGGTATTCTTTCCTCTTTCGAATTCAAGGTCCAATGTTCCTCTGTATCGCCATGTCCTTCCATTGTCTTCGGAGTAGGCAATACCTATTTCGTTGCCGTAGCAATAGGCTACATCGGCAGCTTCGACATTCGCACGCCGTTGCGTATACAGCATCCACCAGGCTTTTTCGGCAGGGTTATACACAATACACGGATCGGCCGCCCCGTCGGTAATAGGATCGCGATATAGCGGAGCCGGAGGAACTGCTTGCGCCTGAACGCCAAGCGGGATTAGGACAGAGAATAATAGGATAATCGTTAAGAATGTTTTCATTGGTTGGTTTTAATTTTTAGATATACGAATTCAATACTTAAAAGTTAAATGGAACAAGAGCAGCCCGAAGCGCACAATATTCCACCCAACAAAATAAATAGATAAAAGCCTAATCGTATAACACAAAAATGCCTATTATCCCCACTTTCCGGTCAAAATCCACCAAATATAGCAAGAATGACCGAAAATTACAATTTTGAGACACCTCTTTATTATTCCTTTATCCGAACGCTAACACGAAAATAGCCCCGCCGTATTCCGATGGCAGGGCTATCTCTTTAGTCATTCAAGCCGAAAGAGTCTTAGATTTTCCTTAGAACAACCGTCCTCTTAACAGGCTTGTTTATTTCGTATATCTTATCAATGAGTATTTCCATCTCTTTTTCGCGCGCTTCGCGCACAGCCGGATGCATCATTTTAGCATACGTTTCGCGGTGGATGCCCGCCCAGATATTTTCTGCCTTATGCTTATCTATCGCCTCTATGGCTGCCCTATTGTTGGCAAAAAGTAATCCTTTGGGTTGCATGAAACCAAACTGCATCCACGCATAATCGCGGAAAGTACGCTCAATTTCCCAGCGCGTCTCGTTAAGGTACATGATAGCCAAAGCTTGTTGATACTGAGGCGTTTTAGTCTCTGCTGCCAGATTGATGCCTTTTGCTAACTGGTCGCCTGTCCAGATGCCGATTTCTTCGTTGTCGATAAGCAATTTGTATTTTCCTTTCAACCCTTTGACTGTCAGCATTTCTCTGTTCATCTCCTCCATAAACGGAACGATATTCAATGCTCCTGCCTGACTTTTCTGAGCGCCCCAGCCCCGTGCTATGGTATCGACAGGGTAAGGCAAAGAGCCGGCTAAATAGTCGAAACTTAAATCGCGACCAGATTTCTTCACGTCTGTTATCTCGCAGTTGGCAGCTTCGAGGACTGTCGCTTTATTCGCATCTATCGCTATACCTGCCACTTCTTTTCCGGAAAATCCCTGCGCTTTAAGGAAGATATACGCCATCACCATGTGCCCATCATTATCGGGGTGAATGCGGTCTTTGCCACAAATGGTAAATGTGGGATTTTTTTGCTGAAAGCGCCGGTTAATAGCCATCATCGGCTCGTTGAGGTCTGTAAACTCCCAGTTATGCTCTTTCGCTGCATCGCGCTGAAAAGCGACAATGCGCTCCATCACGGCATTCTTCCCACGGAAAGGTGTATTATCTTCTATCTCGACAGTTTCGTCATACGGACTACTTCCTATCAGCACGATGCGGGTATTTTCCAATCCCAGCAGCCGTTTTTCCAGCAACTGATAGTTCTTGTAGCAGGTACTATATCTCCCCTCGCCAAAGGCTTTGGCATTGTCTCCGTTATATTCGTGATAGCCCGAATCGTTCATCCCGAAAGTAACCATCAAAACGGTAGGGTTCTTACTGAATACGTCCCCATCCAAGCGCTTATACATATCGTGAGCAGTATCGCCGCCGATTCCTGCATTCAGCACTCGAAGGTTCATATCGGGGAAACGAGTCATATAATACAGCCAGATATAGGAGTGGTAATGGCCTCCATCGGTGATACTATTCCCCAGAAAAACAGCCCTGTCGCCATCCTGAAAAGGCTTGACGGATTGGGCAAACATAGCAAGGGTAAAACTAATAAAGATTGCAACTGAAAGAATTATTCTCTTCATGGTAATGTAATATTATTTATTATACTGATTATCAGATAGCTTTTAGTAAAAAGTAACATAAGTATACACATTTCGGGCATTTTTCACCTTGTTACTTTCAGCTTCGGATAATTCCTCCAGTTGCTTGTAGTATAGATAAAAAATTATTCTGCGCCTAAATTGGTCATTTTAAAGTAAGAATACTCAGCCGGTTGCTTCGCATTGCCTACATGAATCAATCCCGGACGGGCTACCCTATCCCAACGGACAAGGGAACGTGCATCGAGGGCGGCCTCGGATATATTCTCCCAGTTTTCGCCATCCTTGCTTTGATAGAAAGAAAGCAAATAACCTTTTTCCACGCCAACTTTCAGATATGGGTTTTTCCAATTGCAGGCAGCTTCGTGCAGAATTTTTTCTTCACCGTTGTGTACCAGCTTTAAGACGATTTTACCCCCCTGAATCCCCCAAAGGACAAGATTTTTATCATCGCCATACATGGTTAATCCCTTGAAAGACGCGTTTTTATTAACGATTTGTGTTTCGTACGAATAATTCGGCGTTTGAGAGCGTAGGCACAATGCCGTGCCATATTTGTTGTCGTCTTTAGGTGTTCCGTTCAGCGAGAGTTTTCCTTTCTGTATTTTTGTCTGAATGTCCGAATAGGGGTAGTTCCAAGTCCAATCTATTTTCAGAACAGAGCTTTCGAAATCGTCAGCAAAATCCTCCACCGGCTTTTGAACCACACCGTCAAAAGGCATATATTCGTTTACAGATGCAAGATATCCTGTTGTAAAATGAGGCCATTTGTCTGGTCCCATAAAGATTTCCTGCAAGATAGGCTGCCTGCCGTTATAGAAGCCGTCGCCTTTGAGGTAACCGTGGCACATGTAAAACATGCGTCCGTCTTCCGTCTCGACAGCTGTTCCGTGTCCGGCAGAAATAAAGTCGACACCTCCACCTTTCAGGATAGGATTGCCGGCATATTTCTCGTAAGGGCCTCTGTAACTTTTCGAGCGGGCTACATATACATCGTAGTCGCTACCCGGGCCACAGCAGCTATGAGGGGAATAGATGATATAATAGTATTCGCCATGCTTGAAGTGGTATTGTCCTTCCATGCCGATGCCTTCGTCGTCGCGCAACAAGGTAAACGGTTCACCTTCGAGGCGTAAACCGTCGGCCGAAAGTTTGGAGGCAGTTATTTCGATCGGGCGTTTATCCAATCCGTAGGCTTTCCAGCTGATATAGAGCTGTCCGTTGTCATCGTAAATGAACGCATCGATAGCTTCCGTTCCGTACTCTACAATAAGACCGTGATCGGTAAATTCGTCTGTCGGCGAATCGGCTGTAGCCACACCTATGTACGATACACCATCGCTGGCACGGCGCGCTGTATAGTAACAATAGACTTTATCGTTAAGAGAATAGAATTCCGGCGCCCAAAACGAGTTGGATGTCCATTCGGGCTTTTTATCGAAAACGTGTCCGGTCTGTTTCCAGTTGACAAGGTCGAGCGAAACGAATACCGGATAAAACGGCGCCCATTCCGAGGAGGTGCCGACTGCATAGAAAACGTCTCCGATGCGGATGATAGACGGATCTGCTATATCGCCTCTGATTACAGGGTTTTTGAAATATCCCTGCTCTTGGGCGGAAAGGCTCAATGATAATGTAAGAAATAAAAGTAAAAAGAGGTTCTTCATAAAAAAGGGCATTAGTGAAACAATATGAGTTTGATACGGCGAAGATAGTAAATATCTTATGCAAAATCATATCAAACTCATATCCAGTATGAAAAAAACCTTACAAATTTCTGTTATTTCTACTTTGCAGGGTCATAAACGGCAACTGCCACACGCGAGTCGGCGCAACCGTAATACAAGAACCATTTATCCTGATGAAAGACTAATCCTTCGATAAATACCGTTCCGGCAGGATATTGTCCGCTCTTTTCGAAATCCATTTCAGGCTTGAAGAAAGGTTTATCCAACTGCCCTATCAATTTGGTCGGATCGTTCAGGTCGAACAAGGCTTGTCCGGCGCAATACGAATTAGCCGTATAATTGCTATCTCCTCTTTCTCCTGCGCTGTTCTTTCCGTTATAGAATAACAAAATACCTTTGTCTGTTATGATTGCCGGAGGCCCGCATTCGGTCAAATCGCTATCGAATTTTCCTTCGCGCGGTTTGAAGAGGTCTTTGTATGTCCCATCCTCGTTGAGCATTGTTTCCCAATTGACCAAATCGTCGGAAGAAGCTATTTTCACTGATTTTTCGCCCCAATACATCCAGTATTTACCATCTATCTTAGCGATAACCTGCTTGCCGTCTACTACTTTTGTAATGATAGACGCCGATTTGGAAAACTCATTCACAAACTTGCCTCCGTGAGACTTGGCAAAGGCAGGGCCATATTTTGTCCATTTCTGTAAATCGCGCGATGTAGCTACCGCCAATCGTGCCTGCTGGCGGTTCCATTGCGTATAGAGCATTACATACATGCCGTCTTCCGTCATCGCCACACGTGGATCTTCGCAGCCACCCGGCCATTCCAGTTCTTTCTGGCCATCATTGTCGGGATAGAATACGGGGGTCGTCTTACGCTCGAAGTGCAAACCGTCTTTCGACCAGGCATAGCCCAGACGCGAGGTACGCCCTCCGATGCCTTCGCCCGATTTGTCCTCGGCGCGATATAAAACGACTATATCGTCATTATAGATAGTGGCAGCAGGGTTGAACGTATCGTTCGATTCCCAATCTACGGAGTCTTTCGTTATAGGGCAATAGAACTTGGTAGAAGGATTCGGCAAGATGACCGGATTCACTCCGTCGGGGCGTTCGAAGCCTATCCATGCCCAATCGGGGTAATCGCCCGATTCGGTCTGTTTCTTTGTTTCGCAAGATGTTATCATCAAAAGTGACGACAACACAAGGGCTACATGCAATAAAACTTTTTTCATTCTTTTTCGTGTTTTCTTATGAATATAATGTTGCTGTAATAGTATCATTCGAATGACGGCGGGGCAATTTTCGTACCCCACTTCCTGTCGGGTTTGTTTACGAGCGTGTAATTCAGCGTAGCTCCGCGCGAAAGGTCATCCCAGCTAATCCAGGTACTTTCGTACGGTTTGCCGTTCAAATTTAACGATTTTATATAAATATTCTTCTCCGAACCGCCTTTAATTACAACATCGCCTTCGGGCAAATGAATCTTCACCGAAGAAAAGATAGGACTATTGAGCGAAAATCCTCCTACTCCTGGTATTTCGGGGAAAAGACCGACACAGGCAAATACATACCACGCCCCCATAGAGCCCAAGTCGTCGTTGCCCGGAAGGCCATCTATCTTATTGAAATATTGCTCGTTGAGTACTCTGTTGACGATATTCTGTGTTTTATCGGGGCGTCCTACCCAGTTGTATATCCACGGAATCTGGAAGCTCGGTTCGTTGCCCGAAGCAAACCAATCATCGTTGTAGCTGGCATCCAATCGCCTGAACAAGTCATCCAATCGCTTTTCGGCAACTTCTTTTCCGCCGATGATTTCAATCAGTCCATTCAGATCATACGGAACCATCCAGAAATAGTTTTTGTATGTCGATTCGCGGAAGTCTTCCGTCAGCGGTTTCCACGAACCGTCTTCGTAGCGCGATTGCAACCAGGTTGTTTCCGGATTGTAGAGGTTTTTCCACGAGCGTGCCCGATGGAAATAATACCAGCTCACCGGCTCGTCGTTACAGGCTTTCAGCGCAAATTGAGCAATGGCAAAATCGGCAGAAGTATATTCCAACTGGATGGAGGCATTGTAATAGCCTTTCTCCATATATTGCTGCAAACCCGGGCGGGCTATTATATCCTGCGATTTAGCGCCCGGCACTTCGGCACTGTATTTCATCACCTTCAGTATAGAGCGTGGATCGTAGTTGCGCGCCCCGAAGGCATAAGCATTCGAAATCAGAATAGGTGTAGGATCGCCCTGCATCACGCCCGTTTCGATATTCGCCATCACCCAGCGAGGGAATGCCCCTCCCGACTGATGAGCAAAAAGTTGATGCGAAACGACAATATCCGACATCACATCGGGTGCCAGCATGGCTATCAATTGCGTCTGTGTGCGATAAGTATCCCAGTTGCTGAACGAGGTATAATATTTCGATTCAGTCTTGTAAATCCTGCCGTCAGCACCCATGTATTCGCCGTTTACATCACTACAAACGTTGGGGTGAATCATCGTGCGATAGAGATGCGTATAGAATTGCGTTATGCGGTCGGGGTTGTCACCTTCCACTTCAATCTTGCCTAAATAGTGATTCCATCGGGCAACGGTTTCGTTCTTCGTCGCTTCGAAGTCCCATCCTGCATTTTCGGCTTTCAGGTTCTGCCGTGCATTTTCGACAGAGACATACGATACGCCGATTTTATATTGTATTGTTTTCTTTTTGCTTACGTCGAATGTGAAGAATACACCCGAATGACGCCCTTCGGAAAAGGTGGTATTCGGCATCAGCCGCCCGTCTTTCCATGTGCCTCTGTAAGTGGCATCGGCATCGAATTCGGCGACAAAATATACTTTGTACGGAGTGGGTATGCCGCAGAAAAATCCTCCGTCGGCATAGCCTTCGCAGCTGTTGGGGCTTGTGATGACAATAGCCGCCTGCGAAATATCGGTGGCGGCAACTCCTCCGCCTATGATGATTGTTCCTGTTGTTTCGTCCTGAGAAAATAAATAGCTCGCCATACCTGTACGTTCGGTCACGGTCAGGCGGGCTTTTATGTTATTTTGTACGGTTGCTTCGTAATAGCCGGCCGAGCCTTTCTCGTCCGACACATTCACGCGCAGATTGATAATGCTATCGGGTGAAACCGTCAATTCACCGTTCAATGGAAAGGTTGGAAAGTTGCCCATATGGTCGCAGCCCGCACCACTTAACTGGTTGATAACGAATCCTGACTGCTTGGAGAAATAAGAGGGCGTAAACTGTACCATCCCAAAAGGATGGGTGGCACCGGGATAGAGGTATCCCGATGCCCATCCTGAACCTTTTGTCCCAATTAATGTATTAACCTTTGAAGCATAATCGATATTTGAAGCAACACTTTTCCCTGCAATGAAGAAGAGACAAGCGATTGCAAAAACCAATTTAATCTTTTTAGATATACCCATAATTTTACTGTTCCCTTTTAATTACTGTGTGATAAGAATAACAATATCCTTATCACACAGGCCTAATTACTAATAATCTTATCTATTTAGTTATCCACACCTATTTTATTCGCCGCTTAGGAAAGAGACTGTCACCGGAACGGATACTGTATAGTTCGTTTTTCCGTTGGTAGATACACCTATCCGCACAAATATGCGGTTCTCGTTCCCTTTTATAATGGCTTTATTCACAACATCGTTGAATGTACCGTCATTCAACAAGTCGTATGTCTGAATCAGATTTACGTTCAGCAAGCCGGCATCGGGTGTCGCGCTATAATCTACCGATGCTTTGCCCGACGAGTTACCCGAAGCATTGTCGATGTACGGGCTTAAATGCCATGCGAGGAAAGCCGACTGTATCTTATAGTCGTGACGGCTACGGTCTATTTTGTACGTAACTTTCAGGTCGCGCTGCGTAAGAGCCCCTCCGGTTACTACCTGAACGATTTTGGCCGATACTACTTCGACGCGGGCGTAAGGCGTTACCGGAATATCGTATTCGGTAATCTTCCCGCCTTTGAGCGTTACGGCTATTGTATCTATCGGATAGAAGTTGGCTTGCTCGATAGTTGCCAGATAGTCGGTGCTGAACATCCATGTGTTGCTGTACGTTCCATCCATCTGCGCATTGAAGTCGACAGGCATTTCAGAATGGTCTGCTCCTGTGGAGTGAAGGCGGTCTTTCTCGAACATCCTTATTTTCACAGAGCTTCCATGACCTTGCACAGGCATCGGAACAGGCTCGGAAGTATCCTCATCGATAATCCGTCCTTTTATTCCCGAGTTCGGTTCGCTATAGTTATCGTCATCGCAGCTTGGCAATACTATCACTCCCAATGCTAAAATGAGTATATATACAAATTGTTTCATATGCTAATTATTTAATTTAAAATGACACAACGTTTTAGAAACCTGGGTTATTCGGTCCTAACTTAGGATTGCTACCCATATCTGTATCGGTGATTTTGATATAATAGTTTTTCACTTGGAATACTTTGTTCGGTTTAGGCGCTTTGCCTGTAGTGAAGACGAATTTACCATCCTGCCATACATACCAAGGGTAGAGTGCATTAGTAGGGAAATCAGCCAATACGGTGTGCGCTATTCTCCAGCGTTTCAAATCCCAATGACGATGGTTTTCGTATGCCAGTTCCACACGGCGCTCGTTGCGGATACGGTCTATAGTCACTTCCCCCACAGTCAACGCTCTGATGCCTGCACGGTTGCGCACCATATTCAGGGCAGTCTGGGCATTACCCGCCTGACCAAGTTCGAACGAGGCTTCGGCTTTATTCAGATAGATTTCAGCCAAGCGGAAGATAGGCCATGCTACATCCGACATTTCGCCACGGATATCGGTCAACGATTCATCGGCAAATTTCTTTTCGTAGAAACCTGTCTTACCCACATCGCCTGTATCCCACAAACCATCTTTCCCGAAGATTCGCATTCTTGTTCCACCCGGTATAGGTTCGTAAATTGCATCCGGATTACCGGAGGTTACAAAACGGGCATTACCGATGAACGACTCATCATAAATACCTCTGCGAATTTCTATAACACCTCCGCGACAGTCGTCATAAGGAAGGTAGAACGTCGCACGCAGGCGGGGATCTTTATTGGCAAACAAATCCAACGGATGATTGTATTTGATCAGGTTGCCGCCTCCGTCTACTAACTTCAGCGTTCCCGGAGTTCCATCGGTATATTCAAATGCTTCGATCAAATCCAAAGTAGGTGTTACACCGCATCCGTAACCGTTTTGTGTGAAACTGAAAGGAACGGTCAACAGGTCGAAAGAGTGCCCTTTGAGTGGTGCGGAGAATTCTTTCCAGAAGATGTATTCGCTGTTACCTCTTTTTTCGAGGAACATCTTTTGGAAGTTTTCGGTCTTATCGGCATATACCTGATACAAAGAGTGTTGCCCCAGAACCAATACACTATCAGACGCATCCACACATTTGCCCCAGAAGTAGTTGGCACGTCCGGGATCTACCCCCACAATGCCACCCAGTTGTACTGTTCCGTATTTGGCAATAGATCCGGCATATAATGCCGCTCTCGATTGCAAAGCAAAGGCTCCCGAACGGGTAATGCGTGTGCGATAAATATCATCACGCCTAACAGGTAGATCTGCTGCAATTTCGTCGATTTCGTCGATGATGAAACTCCAGATAACTTCTTCCTTGTCGCGAGGTACTTGCAATTGAGCCAAATCGGAGATTCCTTTATATTCCTGCACTTCGGTGATAAGCGGCACTCCTCCGTAACGTTTTGCAAGGCTGAAATACTGGAATGCTCTCAAGAAACGTGCTTCTGCCATATATGCAGCTTTCAGGCTTTCGTCGATAGAAGCATTTTCCAACTTATACATGAATATATTGCAGGAGCGGATACGATCATAGCCGTCTTTCCAGTATCCGAACCATTCGTCGTTGAAGTTGGCACGGGCAACATCGCCTGTCCCGAGGTCTCCTGCTTGATAGGCACCCGTACCTTCGTCGGAAGTGGTTATCAGATTATGATTCCATACATCCCAACCGTCAAAATAGGAGGGATTCTGCTCAACCTGCAGGTTGTCATAGAGATTGGCCAAGGCCGCAACAACTAATTTTTCATTATTCCATACCTTACCCTCTTCCAGTCTATCTGTAACTTTTGTGTCAAAGTCACAGGCAAAGAAGGCGAGAGAAACAGTAACGATTAAACTATATATTATTTTTTTCATCTTCTTTCGTTTTTTAGATACCTACATTTATTCCGAAACTATATACTTTCATTTGTGGATAGTAGAAACTCATCCATCCTTCTACGGCTTCGGGGTCTGTATATTTCACATTGGTAATCGTGAGCGGATTGTATGCATTCATATATACCCGCACATTCTGCAATCCCAATTTGGTTACAATATGCTTCGGCACTGTATAGCCCAATTCGATGCTTTTCAGACGAACATAGTAAGCGTCTGTAGCCCAGAAGGTAGAGTTGCGTGAGTTATTGGCATTGTCCGACGAACGGAGTGAAGGGTATTTACCCGGAATCCATGCACTGTTGGGATCGTTGTAATCGGCTTTGTGCCATCTGTCTTTCCACAGGCTGAATCCGTTACCTTCGCCCGGACCAATCCAGGTGTTTTTGTACGAGTTCGGCATCTGCATATAGTTTGTCGCTCCCTGGAAAAGAATATCCAAGTCGAAACCACGCCAATTAGCATTGATGTTCAGGCCATAAGTAATATCAGGGAAAGGACCTTTACCGATAACCTTTTCGTCTTTTTCATCGATTACGCCGTCATTGTTCAAGTCGCGGTATTTGATATCTCCCGGACGAAGCGACGAGTTGGCTTTTCCGTCCTGTATAGGCGAGTTGTAAATCTCGTCGTAAGACTGGAACTGACCTATAGCGACATATCCCCATGTGATATTTTTGTAGCGGTCAGGATAAGCGCTTTTGCTCGGATCGCGGTATGCCAGATACTGATTGAGTGCCATAGCTTGTTCGATGTGCAAATCCTTTGCCCGTGCATAGTCGAGGTTTCCTCTGATTTCGAATTGAAGGTCATTTATCTTATGTCTGGTACTGATACTCAATTCGAAGCCGCGATTGTCGTCGCTGTTCAGGTTCTCCTGCGGCAATGGGAATCCACTTGTTGTCGGAAGCGATAATCCGCGTGTAGCATATTTTCCGGTCGTTTTACGATAGAAATAGTCGAATACAATACCCAGTTTTCCGTCCCAGAAATCGGCATCGAAACCGACATTGGTCGTCTTCACCTTATACCAGAATATATTGCGGTTGGCCAGATTCGCTTCTTTCAGTCCCGAAGTAATTGTACCTGAGCCCGATCCGCCAAAGATATAGCTTCCTTCAGGGAATAGCCAGCCACTTGTAAACTGATTCGCATTCAGGTCTTTGTCGTCTCCCGTACGTCCCCATGAAGCGCGCAGCTTGAGGTTATCCATAAACGGAACCGCCTCTTTGACAAATGGCTCTTCCGAAATTCTCCATCCGGCAAATACCGAAGGGAAGAATCCCCAACGATGATCAGGCGATGTTTTAGATGATCCGTCGTAGCGGAATGTAAATTCGGCAAGGTATTTACCCATGTAGTCGTAGTTGAAACGTCCTACAAAACCGCCGTATTTCACTTCTCCGGCATTTCCTTTCGCTTCCTGCCCGTCGACGTCTCCTTTATCCAGTTCGTCTATACCGGTAGTCATCGAATAGAGGCGTTTTCCGCTGAACCAGTCGTCCTGTACTTCTTTCCACTGGAAGAGTCCCATAACACCCACATTGTGCACTTCGTTGAACTTGCCGTTGTAAGTCAACTGGTATTGCTGGTCGGTCTTATAATACGGATGACTTTCCTGATAGAGTTCGCCTTTTGCCACTCTGGTGTAAGGCACGTAGCTGTTATTTATAACGTCATAAGTATATTGCGTAAACTCTCTTTTTAGTTCCTTCTTCCTTGCATCGGTATAGTCAAAAGCCACAAATGCTCTTGCCGTCAATCCTTTTATAATCTCATAGTTGAGGGCAATCTGGCTATTGAATTCCAAATCGCGGCGATCTTTATATCCCGTTGCGCCACGGTCGAGCATAGCAATCGGGTTGAGTTCGTTTCCGTCGGAATTGTAATAGTGATTTTTGCTATCGTTGGCATATATAGGAACATTCGGCGCATTTGCCTTGATGGCTTTGAAAACCTTCATTCCTTCGTCGCCGAGATAGTACGGATAGTTGCGATCTTCGAGACGTCCGCCCAAACCGACTTCGGCAGTCAGTTTCGAGGTTATTTTTGTCGTGATGTTTGAACGGAAGTTGTAACGGTCAAACGATTGGCTCGATTTCAAAATACCGTCCTGCGTCAGATAACCGAACGAGAAGAAGTATTTAATCGCATCCGATCCTCCGCTGATATTCAGGTTATGCTGCTGTTTTGTTGCCACAGAACGCACCGCTTCGTCGTACCAGTCTGTAGCCGGATAGTTAGGGTCTGAACCTGTACGGTATTTTTCCAGTTCCGCATCGGTATATTTAGGAGCTTGTCCGGCATTACGTAACGCTTCGTTGCGGAAGTAAGCATACTCGTATGCATCCATCATATTGAGATTCTTCACAGGAGACTGCAAGCCGATGTTGTAGCTATAGTTGATTCTCGGTTTACCGTCTGCACCTTGTTTGGTCTTGATGATGATAACCCCGTTCGCACCTTTGAAACCGTATACAGCTGCCGAAGCATCTTTCAGCACTGTCACCGACTCTATTTCGTTCGGGTCGATTTGCGAAAACGGACGCTCTACGCCATCGACGATTGTCAACGGATCGCCGTATCCGCGGATGTCGAATGTACCGCCATCATTACCCGGCTCGCCATTCGTCTGCTGGAAGCGGATACCTGATACTTTACCCAACATGCTCGCTTTGAGTGAAGGCTGGCTTACTTTGGCCAGATTGTCTCCCTTGATGGAAGAGATAGCACCGACTAACGTCGCTTTCTTTTGCACACCATAACCGACAACGACTACTTCGTCGAGTATCTGTTGGTTTTCCTTCATTACAATTTGGAAATTAGTGCGTCCATTCACAGCTAACGTTTGCGTAGCATATCCCACGTATGTTATACGTAGCTTCGAATTAGCAGGAACTGTCAGAGTAAAGTTACCATCGATATCGGTCTGTATACCGTTTGTCGTTCCCTCTTCGGCTACAGATGCCCCGATGATGGGTTCGTTATTGGTATCGAGTACCGTTCCCGTTATTTCTATTTCTTTCCCTTTGGCATCTCCCGAAGGCGTTTGCTGCTGGTTAGCTTTCGACGTAGCAGTAGACAAGCTTATCGAGATATAGTTATCCGAAAAATGATAGGAAAGCCCTAACGGAGCAAAAGCCTCGTTCAGGACAGTCGTCAGTTTTCCGTTCCGAAGAGTAGTTTTAAGCTTTGTATTTTTATCTATATCTTCTTTCGAATAGACAAAATTGTAGCCTGTTTGCTTTTCTACTTCTTTGAATAAGTTATTCAGTGTTTTGGAGGACGACACATTTACTTCAGCCTCCGGGTTCTTGGTGCTTTGCGCAGAAAGATTGGAAAATCCCGATAATGCAAAAACCAGGATAAAGCATACTATCTGCAACCTGTTTTTGATTATTCCAGATTTTGCTAAGTTGTAAGATAAAAGCATATTCTTCATTTTTAGATTTAAATATTACAATCATTTTTTAAGGTAAAGCCGTATGTGGCTTTGGCTGTTGAGCTTCAGGATGATTCATGTTTCATTCATAGATTAGGTTTTAAGGTTTATTATTTTAGTTAACTGATTTCAAAATTTACATAATAGATGTTACCCTATGTTAATTACCATAGGAACGATTATCCTCCAATATACCCCCAAACAAGTTGCTATTTTTTTGAAAGAGAGAACGGAGCAGCATCTTTCGACGTGTTGCGCGTTTTGTCCGGCTGACTTCCCATCTCGAAACGGACAGTTCCGCCATCGACGATATCGCTATAGGTTATATAGTTTTTATTCAAAGGTTTTCCGTTTAATGTAGCCGATTGGATATAGACGTTTTCGCGGTTGTTGTTATTCGCTTCGATAACGAATTTCTTTCCATCCTCCATCGTGATAGTCGCTTTCGGGAAAACAGGACTGCCAATCACATACTGATCTGTACCCGGACAAACACTATATATACCCAATGCACTCAGGATATACCACGACGACATTCCACCCTGATCCTCATCGCCCGGATAACCCCGTTCCGAAGAATTGTACAACCGATCCATAATCTGACGAGCCCAGTATTGCGTTTTCCATGGTTGTCCGGCATAGCTGTACAGATAGATCATGTGCTGTATAGGTTGGTTTCCATGCGCATATTGTCCCATACCGGCCAAAACCATTTCTTCCATTTCGTGAATCATTCCGCCATAAGTTCCGGGGATTACCGTATTAGGCACAGTGAAAACAGAGTCTATTTTCTGCGTGAATTTAGCATCGCTGCCGTATAAGTCAATCAGCCCTTGCACATCGTGAAATACCGACCAGTTATAGTGCCAGGCGTTGCCTTCGCAATATGGCCCGCCCCATTCGTAGGGATTGAAAGGCTCTACCCAGTTTCCACTCAAATCTTTCCCTCGCATAAAGCCGGTAGACGCGTCAAATACTGTGCGATAGTTATACATCTGCTTGGCAAATACTTCTTCGTAGAACTTATTACCCGTCATTTTCGCCAGATTGTAGCCGCAGAAATCATCGTAAGCATACTCCAATGTCTGCGCCGTAGAGCCCATCGATTCGGGATAGGTCACATAACCCAACTGAAAATATTCTTTCCAGCCGGCACGCCCATTTGCCCCACCCCAAGGGCCTTTATTCATCGCTTCGTGTGCATAGGCTTTCAGCGCACGTTCGGGATCGAATGTACGAATACCTTTCGCCCAGGCATCGGTCAACAGCGAAATAGCATGGTTTCCAAGCATTCCGCCCGTTTCGCCCGGAGCCGACCACGACGGCAACCAGCCGCATTGGTCTTGCGCATCCAACAAGGCATTCATATAACGTCCCTGCATGGTAGGGTGCAGGATATTCGTCAGCGGAAACTGCGAACGGAAGGTGTCCCAGAAGCCATTGTCGGTATACATATAGCCCGAATGTATTTTACCATCGTAAGGGCTGTAATAATAAGGGTTTCCATCGGTATCACGCTCATAGAATTTGCGCGAGAACAAATTGGCACGGAACAGGCACGAATAGAATGTCCGTGTTTGCTCTTCCGTTCCGCCCTCTACAACTACACGGTTCAGGAGGTCGTTCCACGTCTTGAATCCACGAGCTTTGGTTACTTCAAGGTTTTTATCCTTCCCCAGTTCGGCATTCAGCGTAACCAATGCCTGTTCGGGACTGATATAGGACGAAGCTGCTTTTGCCTGCACTTTCGTTCCTTTTTTGAACTTGATATATGCACCATAGCCTTTGCCTTCGCCCGATGTCTGGTTCGGGAAGATCGCATCGTTTTCATTCTCCCACGTTCCGTATGCTTCGAAAGGCTTATCGAACTGTACCACAAAGTAGTTGCGGAAGTTCTCGGAATGGTTGACAAAGCGCTGATTGTTTACCCAGCCCGATATTTGCCTTTTGGCAGGGTCTATTTTGATTTCGCTCATCGCCGTATAGCCATCTAACACCAAATAGGCATCCCCTTTGGATGGAAACGAAAAGCGCAGATGCACTCCCCGTGTTGTAGGAGCCATTTCGGTAGTGATGCCATTATCAAGCGTCACTTTATAATAGTGTGGCTTAGCAATCTCGTTATCATGGCTGAATTTAGTCGCTCTTTTCTCCTGATTGACAACCAAATCGCCCAGCACAGGCATAAACGAATAAACAGCATAGTCACTCATCCACGGGCTGCACTGATGCGCCTGATGAAATCCACGGATGGAATCGACAAAGTACTGATATTTCCACCCCTCGCCGTTCGGCCCTGTCTGCGCCGACCATGTATGCATGGCATAGGGCATGCCGGTAGTGGGATAGGTATTTCCATAACTCAACCCGAAATGCGAGTCCGTTCCCTGCAACGTATTGACATACTGCACCAAATCTTTCTGCTGGGCAAAAGAGGCTATTGCAACGAACAGATATGTAGTAATAATGAATAAAATTCTTTTCTTCATGGTAGTTATATGTGATATTATTTCGTACTATTCGATGTCACGCCCGGCCAGTCGTCGGTGCGGAAAGGGGATGCAGGCAGGCCTATTCCATTATAGAGGTTGCAAACGGGATTGTCAGCCCATGCGTAGCGAACCGTCACAGGAAAAACCACTTGCGGACAAGAAACGACAACCGAATTGCCTTCGATAACGGCATCTGCCCAATGAAACCGATGATCCAATCCGGCAATAGTAAAGCCTCGGAGCAACTCGTTATTAGCGGTTTTCAATCCGCCGTCGGTATGGCTGAAATAAATTCTGATTTTGTTTCCTTCTATTTTATAAGAGTCGAACATAGGACCCGAATACGGAATCTTTTCGCCGTAAGTCTTTGCACGGGCTGCCAAAGCCAAACGCTTCCCAACATCCTGCTTGTTCTTCGGGTGTATATCGTCTGCTTCGCCTATATCGATGGTGACTGCCATTCCTGTATTTTCCAGATTCAACGTCCGTGTCTGTGCTTCGCGTAGTTCTGCCCAAGTCGATTCTACAGGCTCGGTTTGCAGTTTGGTAAAGTTGGCTAACTGCACGATATAAAAATGTAACTTTGTTCCCCACTGCCTGCGCCAGTCGCGGATGAGCAACGGCAGCAAGTCGCGATATTGATAGGCACGCCCAGTATTGGCCTCGCCCTGATACCAGATAGCCCCTTTGAGGCTGTAAGGTGCAATCGGGTTCAGCATGCCATTATATAGCAATGTAACCGAATTAGGATTTTCCCGCACATCCACCGGGATAGGCGGCAAGTCATTCACGTTCAGTGATACTTTATATTTCCAGTTACCCGCCAATGGCTGACGGTCGGAAGGGCTTGCTTCGATATAGATACTCTTCGGTTCGCCATAGATGCCGCCCGAACCGCCTGTATCTATCACTCTGACAGTTATAACAGCTTTGCCCGCCTTCACGAGGTTTGCCGGAACTTTGTAGGTACGATTAGCCATCCAGCCTTCGGTGTAGCCGATTTCGACACCATTAAAGTAAGTAAAATCATTATCGTCGATTGCGCCCAGATTCAACGTGAGTTCTTTACCTGCCCAGTTGGCAGGAATATCAATCGTTTTGCGAAACCAGACAATACCATTGAAGCCCAGCAGCCCTTGATCCTGCATAAATCCGGGGACTTTCATCTCATCCCAATCATCATCGTTTGCCTGCAAAGCAGCCCATACGGGAGAGCCGTTCTTTGCACCTTTATCCTTATTATCTACGGATTTTTTCCAGTTCTCGAGCTGATTCTGGTAAAATAGACCTTGTTTCTCTTTATCTTCGGGGAAGCTGCGGACTTGTTCTACAGCTTCGGCAAAATCGGGCATCGCTTCGAGCGACTCGCCGCTTACCCACGCTTCGGCAATCGTCCCGCTCCACGAGGAGTTGATGATACCGACAGGCACATTCTGATATTTATGTATATCGCGGCTAAAGAAATATCCTACCGCCGAAAAGTTCGCCACCGTCTCCGACGAGCAGACTTGCCAGCCGTTTCCGGCAGCCTTGAAATCGCTTAGAGGAACGGTGCTGATTGCTTTTTCCACATTCAATAGGCGGATATTGGGATATTTTTGAGCTTCGACTAATTCCTGTTGATAGTTATTGACTTTTCCCCAGCCTTCGACCTGCATTTCCATATTGGATTGCCCCGAACACAACCAGACTTCGCCAATCATCACATTATTTAACTTGACGACCTTTCCATCCGAAATGGTGATGGTATATGGCCCTCCCGCTGACGGCGTTTCGATTGTTGTTTTCCAGTTTCCTTGTGCATCAGCCTGAACCGTATACTGTTTATTATTCCACGAGGTTGTGATTTTCACTTGCTTCTTCGGCTTGGTTTTACCCCAGAAAGGTGCATCGGTTTGTTGCTGCAAAACCATATTATCCGAAAACAACGGGGATAACTTCACTTGCGCCGACAAAGAAATAGTCGATATAAGAAACAGAAATAGAATGAGATATCTATTTTTCATGGATTATTTATTTAAGAATATAACAATGTGTTTATAGTAGGACGCCTCAGCCCTATTTTTCCACCAAAGGAGAATGTATTTTTATCTGAAAAAGGCCTATGAATCTTCATAAGCCTTTTCCTTATAAGATAGAGGACGATTAGTTACCCCAACGCTCGTTCGGTTTATCGCCCATATACAACTCGAGTGTTCCACCGTTTACAATATCCTGAAAATCAATATAACACTTATTATATTCTTCTCCATTCAAAGTTGCTTTCTGGATATAAATATTCTCGGGCAGGTTGTTTCGGGCGATTATGGTAAACTTCTCTCCTTTGAAATACTGTTGATCTAATTTGATTTCTATCTTATTGAATACAGGGCTCGTTATCTCGTAGCGCGTATCGCCCGGACAAGCCGGATGAATGCCCGACGCCGCGAGCACATACCACGCCGACATCTGACCGACATCTTCGTTTCCGACAATTCCTTCTACGGAATTGGAATAGGCTTTTTCGCATATTTCGCGCGTCCACTTCTGCGTCAGCCAAGGTGTTTCGAGGCGGTTGAAGAGGAACGGCACTAAGTGTACAGGTTCGTTGGCATGGTTGTAATAATCATTCCAAAGCATATTTTTAGGCGTATGGTCGAAGAAGTAAGTCAGGTCTTCGATTACCTTCTCGCGGCCGCCCATCAGCTCTACCATTCCCGGCACATCGTGCGGAACGAACCATCCCTGTTGATACGGATTGCATTCAATGCTGCCGTACCACTCCACCAGACGGGCATTCTCGGGCCATGCCTCCCACGAACCATCGGGATTGCGTGGACGGAACCAGCCTTTTTCCTTATCGAAAATATTGTGATATGCCTGGCTCTTTTTCAAGAAGGATTCTTCGTCTTCTGTCTTTCCTAATTCTTTGGCTAATTGCGCAATACACCAATCGGTATAAGCATACTCCAATGTATGCGAAATGCTAAGCGGATTCGGCGTATATCCGAGCGAATCGTTGCCGAACTTTTTGGAGGTATTAAGCGCATACTGGTAAGCCTTATCAATGTCGTACCCGCGAATACCTTTGAGATAAGCGTCGGCAAGAACCGATAAGGCCGGATTGCCAATCATGCAACCGGAATAAGCATTCAACAGCTCCCAACGCTCGTAATATTTGCGCCCGCTTTGGTCGGCAAGGGTAATCAGCGAGTTCAATTCGTCGTTGACCAACTGAGGATTGATAATCGTCTGCAACGGAAACTGGCTACGGAATACATCCCATCCGCTGAAAATAGTGCGTTTGGTGAAATCGGTACAGGTATATATTTCGCCGTTGCCACCTACATAGCGGTTGTCTACATCGCAATAAACACGCGGATCTATCATGGTGTGATAGAGCGCCGTATAGAATATGGTTTTCTCATCTTTCGAACCCCCTTGTACTTCTATCCGGCTAAGTTCTTTATCCCAAGCGGCTTTGGCTTCGTTGCGAATCTGGTCGAAATCTTTGTCTGCAATCTCTGCTTCGAAGTTCTTTTTCGCGCCTTCCATATCCACGAATGAGATACCGGCTTTTAGCGTAACCTCTTCATTTTCTTTTGTTTCGAATTGCGTATAGAAACCCAAATGTTTTCCTTCCAATGCTTCCTTATCCTTGATTATCGGAGCTTGCGAAACACGCGCCAGATAAGGAACACTGACAACCTCATCTCTTTTGCGCTCCCACGTATCGGGGATGTCCGCACTCCAGAAGCCGTAGTCGCTAAGCGCCTTGCTGAATTTGGCATAGAAATGAACGATGTAACGCGAATTGCCATCGCCATTGCCCCAGCCTCCGCCGTCGGGCGTACATTCCATCCATCCCTGAATGGTATAGGCGTCCAGCACTTTTATGTATTGGCGTGTAGACGTCCCTCCTACCCTGCGTGCCAAGTCGATTTGTATTCTCGATTCCTTATTTTTCGGGAAAGTAAATTTGAGCATGCCACTATGGGGAGCAGCCGTCGCTTCGACTTTTATGTTGTAATCGGTCAGTTCTGCCGAATAATACCCGGCTTTGGCGGTTTCGGTGGTTTTATTATATGCCGAACGATAACCTTTTATAGAGCCGTCTTCCTTTCCGGCAATGGTTTGCAGTTTGCCTGTAGTCGGCATAACGAGGAAGTTGCCTAAATCGCCATACCAGCCTACACCGCTCATCTGTGTGAAGGCGAATCCTTCTATCGTTTTATGCTCGTAGCTGTATCCCGGGCTGTTGTCGCCGCCCGTTATGGTGTTGGGGCTGACCTGAACCATTCCGTAGGGAGTAGTCGCTCCCGGAAAAGTCTTACCTAATCCGTGATAGACGCCTGCATCGCGGGTACTTGTGCTTGCCCCGATAAACGGATTGACATAATCCGACGGGGAGAGGTTATTATTTGTGTCGTGCGTAGTACAACCTGTTATTATCAGAAGAGTGCAAATTAACCATAATTTACCTATACCTTTTTTCATAAATTCACTTATATGTTAGATTTCTTTATTCGCAATGTTCTCAGGCCGAAGCGAGGCATCGAGAGAGCAAGCTGATTCTTTTCTATTTTCGGGACGGACAATAACCGCCCGTTTAAGTCTACTTCTTCGACTTTGGCAATAGGAAAATTGAAGCGGATTTGCTTCAATCCGTCATCGCCTTCGGCATTGAAGAGGCGGATTAGAATATCGCCTTCGCTCTCTGTAACCGCCGTTATTTCATAACCTGTACTTTCAATGTCAATAAAGGATTTATCCTCCATCGGAAGGGTATTCCCGAGAGTTGTTATCAGTCGCTCGTTCCAATTGGCATTTTCAGCCGACACAGAAGCTTCGTCCCATTTCCCCCGATGCGGCACAAGGGCATATTTCATCTCCAGCGGACGAGTGATTTTATAATCGGGTCCCCACAAGCCTTTTCCCGAATATTGGGCGGTCAGCGCCAAAGGGAAGTCTTCGCCATAGGAATAGGTAGTCGTGTGGTCGGAGAAAAGGGCTAAGCCATAATCGTTCTCTTTCTCTGCCAAGTCCACCCAATGCAGGATAATCGTATGTTTGATATTGTCCCATGTATTATAGAATGTATTGTCTAAACGGCTTTCACATACATCGAATGGGGCATCTTTATATAATTGGGGATTCGAAAGCCTGGTCGGGAACAAGACACTCAATTTATAACGGTCGTCGTAGAATGCACGCCTGTTTTCGCGCCAGTTGTCCTGTTGGCGGTATTCGCCTATCCCGACGTTGTCTTTCCAATCTATATTCAGTCGGAAATCGATGTTTCGTTGTCCAGCCTTCAATGTTATGACCTGCGAATAAGGGTGCGAAGCTATTTCGCCCTCGATGCGTATACTTGTCTCCAACGGGTTATCGTTGAGTACGGTAATCTTAACGGGCGCCTCGACGGATGTGCGGAAGTTGCCTTCTTCGTAGAAGAACCCGCGTATCTCACCCAATGCAAAAGAATTGCCGGCATCAGCAAACTCTTTATTACCTAATTGTTTTGCCACAAGGCTTTTGATCACCCCACCTTTCGACCGATCGACGATAAGTTTATACATATCATTCTGCATGATACAATTCCCATCCGAATCGAACGAAATACCCGAACGGTAATTCGACTCCGATTCTGCCCAACCGATACGATAGGTGGAATAACCAAACGAAGGAACTTTAACCCTAAAAATCAACCTTCTTTTTATCGTCTTATCGCTATAAGACTCAACCTTTTCATTGTTAGCATTGTATATTGCTACATTATTTGCCGCTATACCCGCAGGCAACTCGACGGAAACCACCTCGTCACGCTCCGTTCCCGTGGTATTGAATACCCGCACATAGAGCGGCTTGTTGTTTGTTGCAGACCCGAAGCTGCAAGCAGCTTCTTCGACTATCTTGTTTGCTATTGCATCGGTGTTGCCCGTCCAGCGGGTTATTTCCTCTGCCCAAGTACGATTCTCTTTCAGGCGGTTATAGGGCACTATCCACGAATCGTGGTGTTGTGCCATCATCAGCGTACGCCAAGCCTCATCTATTTCCGTCTGTGGCTGACGGTAGCCGTTTTCGATATTCGCCATTGCCGCTATCTTTTCGGCCGTCACGATATTGTTTTCCGACGCCCGTACCTCTTGCGCGATGCGCTGCAATATTTGGCTTCCCCACATAAGGCTCACTTGCATATCTTCCTGCGAAACACGCCAGTTATCATCGGTTTGCCCAACAGAGATATGCTCGATATAGCCCGTCCAGGTCACGTATTGGGAGTTGTTATGAATATTATCGCCATGCCCTATCCACGGACCGTTCTTCCATCCGGCATCCTGATAGCACATCCCCACCGGATTCTTTATGCCGTATGCAAAGCAGGCATCCAGATAAGACGAGGAGTTGTTCCATGCCTTTGTTTGCCACGTGGAATTTTCTTCCGGTTCTTCGCACGCATAACGGGGAACGGTCAGCATAGCTGTACCGTCAGGGCCTACCCAGTTTACCAATTCGCCGCCATAGGCACGGGTATATCCGCCCCAACAGGTATCGGGATTTTTGAGTACAGCATATTTGAATCCAAGTTGTTGGAGGATTTGCGGCAAAGCGCTCGTAAAGCAAGGTTCTTCGGCTGAATAGGTAGTAAAACGGACATCGGGGAAATGCTGATTCACCTTCTTCATCCCGTATTGAAACTGGCGGATAATGCTTTCGCCCGAGATATTGAAACAATAGGGCTGAGCATAAGTAGGATTCGTCCAGTCTATCCGTCGACTTCCGGCAATCGCTTTGAAGTTGCGGTATGCCTCTGGCTCTTTCACCATCACCGTGTCCCACGTCTCCGGCTCTATCTCCAAACCGATTCTCCACTCGGGATGCTGCGCCAGTTTATCTACCATGAATTGGGTATTCCACATCGGGTAATGCCCATATATCCCACCGTGATAGCCATCGGCAAAGTATGCCTGCTGCGCACGGACGGGCGACAGAAGAAGCATGCCCAATATTACGAACAGCACTACTTTTCTCATCAGGCTTATATTTTTCATGGCATCTGTTTTGTCAACAACAATATCAGTTGATGTAGATTATCTTATGGTCGGAACTCAGGTCGAAACTGAATTTCTGGACTTTTTGTATGGCTTCCAGTATCTCGATAATGCCATCGTTAGCATTGAAGTTGCCTGTATATCTGTTATATAAAGCCTTCTCGTTGCGGATAACGAATTTGACATCGTAATACAACTCCAGTTTGCGGATAATATCTTCGAATACCTCGTTGTCGAATACGAAATAGCCGTTCTCCCACAGGGAAATATCCTGCTTTTCAATAGTCCGCTTTTCGAGTATACCGTTTTTCATCACTACCTGTTCGTTCGGATCGAGGAACAAAGCGTCCTTTTTGTTTTTACGGCGGAAGACTTTGACTGATCCTTCGAGCAAGGTTGTCTCGAACATGGTCTTTTCGGAATAATTCAATACCCTGAACTTCGTACCCAGCACCTCCACATCATAGCGGGAGGTCTTGACAATAAATGGTTTAGATTCGTCCTTCTCTACTGAGAAGAAGGCTTCGCCATCGAGCAGTACAACCCGCTCGTCTCCATTGAAATTGCTCGGATACCTCAACTTCGAACGGGAATTCAGCCAAACGGTCGAACCGTCATCCAAGCGCAGGAAGGTACGATGTCCTTTCGGCACTTCGATTTCGATAAACGAACCTTTCGAAGAAAGCTTGAAATAGCGCTCGGAGACAAACCATGTCGATGCAATCAACAGCACGATGGCTGCAGCATATTTGGCAAAGTTCAGGAAGAACTTCTTCCTCTTAGCCTTGCGCATATCCTGTTTGAAGCCGAATAAGGACACCTGCGCCCTGTCGTAATCGCCTTTTTGCTCGACAAGGCTCGACAAAGCCATGAGGTTCTGCGTCCTTACAAACGCTTCTTTCAATGCTTCATCCTCTTCGACCTTACGCAAGAAGGCTTCTTTCTCTTCCCCGTTCAGTTCTCCTGCGAAATATTTATCTAATTCTTCTGACATTATTGCTTCCTTGCTTTTGATATATGAACGACTTTAACCCGGCTACCCCCTAAAAGAAATCACTAAATAATGAAAAATAAGAGCGGAAGATAGTGCTTCAACTTCAACCGTAATTTCTTCAGGGCTATACCTATTTGATTTTCAACAGTATTGACCGATATCCCCAGCCGGGCGGATATTTCCTTGTATTTGAGACCTTCGATTTTGCTTAACATGAAGATTTCCCTGCATCTGTCGGGTAACTCATTGATAGCATCCATGATAACCTTGTCTATGTTTTCGTTGGCAAATATATCTTCGTCGAACTGGTCTAAGGAATGCAGCTTCAACGACAGTTCCAGTCTGAATGCATCTTGCGTATTCTTCGTATATTTCTCCACCGATAGCTGATGCTTGAGGTAATCTAAGCACCTGTTGCGAATCAGCTTGAAAAGATAGGCATTGATATTCTCGACTAAAGGCAAAAGCTCCTGCTTCTCCCATAGCTTCAGGAATATATCTTGCACAATATTCTCGGCATCCTCTGTGGAAAGGACATATTCTTCGGCAAACCTCAGCAGCTTGCTGTAATATGTAAGATAGAGATTGCTGAAATCTCTTTCATGTTGCTCATCTACAGGCATTACGATTTACACTTTAAGTAGAGTAAGGTAGTTAATAGCTGGTATGATATAGAATCCAATCCACGAATATATCAATTTTATTTGAACGACTGAAACCGAAAAACCCTCAAAGCAAAACAGACTTTATTTTAGCTAAAATGCAAAAGCCCTGCAAACCAGCATTGATTTACAGGGCTTTATGAAAATTACTATTTAAGTACCGGTAAGCCTTATTTTTTCCAGAGTTTCTCCATATCCTCCAGCGTCTTCCCTTTAGTTTCGGGTATGCGCTTCCAAACGAACAGCGCAGCCACTACGGCCAATCCGCCATAAACCCAATATGAGAATCCGTGATTGAACATGCCGACTAAAGTCTCGTTCTTATCCATAATCGGGAACGTCCACGATACAAGGAAGTTAGATACCCATTGTGCCGCTACGGCAATAGACATCACCACCGAGCGTACCGAGTTAGGGAATATTTCTGCCAGCATCACCCAGCAAACAGGTCCCCACGACATGGCAAATCCGGCTGTATAGGTCAACATGCAGGCAAGCTTCACTCCTCCCGGCATATCGGCTGCAAAGGAGCTGCCTAATATCAGCATCGACACAGCCATCACCAGAGCTCCTATTATCAGCAATGGTTTACGCCCGAACTTATCCACCGTAAGAATGGCAAGCGTTGTAAACGAGAGGTTTACGATACCCACGATAATGGTTTGCAACAGTGCCGAATCCGTACCCGAACCCATACTCTTGAATATCTCGGGAGCATAGTACAATACGACATTGATACCGACAAATTGCTGAAAGGCCGATAAGAGGACACCTGTTATAATAATGGCAAAGCCATACGATTTGATAGGCACAATAAGCGCTATGAGGAAGCCGGCTACCATCCCTATCTCGAAGGCACTCGAATAGCCTGCCAGATTCAATCCGAAATAAATAAGAAGGAAGAGTATCATCCACGTAATCATAAAGGTATAGTATGATTTCAATGATACGGTTTCTTCTTGCTTAAAGCTGTTTTCGATATCCTTCAATTCCTGTTTAGCTTCCGTCAACCCGACCAATTTGATCAATATACCTTCGGCTTTGGCAGGTTTTCCCGTCATCACCAGCCAACGCGGCGTCTCAGGAGCAAAGAACAGCAACACAAAGAACAAGAGCGACGGAATACCCAGCGAGGCAAACATATAGCGCCATCCCACGGTATGCAGCCATTCGCCCGAACCCGAGTCTTGTTTGGCAATGAAGTAGTTGACAAAATATACTACCAGCATACCGAAGATGATGGCAAACTGGTTGAGTGCCACCAGACTACCTCTTTTTTTAGGAGGCGAAATCTCGGCTATATACATCGGCGACACCATAGAGGCGATTCCAACCCCTACCCCGCCCAAGATGCGGTAGATAATAAAGTGATAGACAAATGTATGGTTACCGTCGCCCGGCATGCCATAGCCTATCTCAGGCCATGCAGAACCGACTGCGGCAAACAAAAACAACAGTGCCGCGGCAAACAAGGCACTCCGCCGTCCAAAGCGCTGGCTCACCCATCCGGCAATAGCTGCACCGAATATACAGCCTATCAAGGCGCTGCTGACAACGAATCCTTCCATGGCACTGGCCTCGAATTGGGGCAATCCCATCGGGTCGATAAAGAAATGGCGGAGCGACTCGACTGTTCCCGAAATCACCGCCGTATCGTACCCGAAAAGCAACCCTCCGAGAGTGGCAATCAGGGTTAGCCCGATTGTATAGGATTTACTTGCTTCGTTTTTCATATAATGGTATTATTTGGTTTATATTGTTCAGTTATAGTTCCCTATTAGGTACTACAGGAGTGTTACCTTTTTGTTACTTTTTACAGAGACATATCTATCTGATTATAAATATATTAAATTAAAAAAGCAGCCAAAAAGTATACTTCTGAAAGGCATTTTTTTTTGTGGTTACTTTTAGCCCCTCCAACCTCCCCGCAGGGGAGGCCTTACTCCCCTCCTACGGAGGGGCAGGGGGAGGCCCAGTATATAGATAAAACAGCAAGGCTGATATACACCAACCTTGCTATTTTTTTTATATTAAATATACATATTGATAAGTGTCTCGTACAATTCCTGCTTCCCGCTTATTTGTTTCGGTTCGCCATTTTGTTTGGCATAAGCAACAAGATCTTCGAGTTTCAGCTTACCATCTTCAAACTCTTTACCCTTTCCGCCATCGAACGAAGCATAACGCTCTTTGAACATCTGGCAATAAGGAGAATTATCGAGCAAGTCGGCAGCAATTTCCAATGCACGTGCCATCACATCCATACCCGAAATGTGCGCGATAAAAATATCTTCCAAATCAGTTGAGTTACGGCGTGTTTTAGCATCGAAATTCGTACCGCCATTGCCTAAACCATCGTTGCGGATGATCTGAATATAAGCCTGCACCAAATCGTACAAATCAACCGGGAACTGGTCGGTATCCCATCCGTTCTGATAGTCGCCACGGTTGGCATCTATCGAACCTAACATTCCGGCATCTACGGCACAAGCCAGTTCATGCTCGAATGTATGTCCCGCCAATGTTGCATGGTTCACTTCGATGTTGATTTTGAAATCCTTATCCAAACCATAGTTGCGCAAGAAACCGACAACCGTTTCCACATCGAAGTCGTATTGGTGCTTAGTCGGCTCCATCGGTTTAGGTTCGATAAGGAATGTACCTGTAAAGCCTTTCGCACGGGCATAGTCACGCGCCAAAGTCAACATTTGAGCCAAGTGTTCTTTTTCGCGTTTCTGGTCGGTGTTCAGGATAGACATATACCCTTCGCGGCCACCCCAGAATACATAGTTGGTACCACCAAGTTCGATTGTAGCGTCAATCGCATTTTTGATCTGAACGGCAGCACGGGCAACCACATCGAAATTCGGGTTGGTAGCAGCACCGTTCATATAACGTTTGTGACCGAATACGTTTGCCGTACCCCAAAGCAATTTAATGCCTGTTTCGGCTTGCTTTTGTTTGGCATAAGCTACGATAGCTTTCAGGTTTGCTTCATATTCTTCAATTGTATCGGCTTCGTCTATCAAATCCACATCGTGGAAGCAGTAATATTCGATACCTATTTTTTGCATAAACTCAAATCCGGCATCCATTTTCGCTTTTGCTTTATCCAGAGCCGTTGCACCCTCATTCCAAGGGAAAGTTTTTGTACCCGGGCCAAACGGATCACCACCCTCGGCGCAAAGTGTGTGCCACCAAGCCATCGCAAATTTCAACCAGTCTTTCATTTTTTTGCCCTTCACTACTTTTTCAGGGTCATAGTAATGAAATGCCATCGGGTTTTTACTGTTTTTTCCTTCGAATTTAATTTTTCCTACACTTGGAAAATACTCTTTTGTTGCCATATTTTTCTTTTATTATTTAGTTGGTTTGACAATTATGTTTTTTTGAGTTGACGAGTTGAAAAGCTGATAGCTTTTTGTTTACTTGTTTACTTGTCTACTTGTTTACTACTGATTCAAATGTGATTTCCATACTTCATACGCCTCTGCGTACGCCTGTTTTTTGTTGGTTTCAGGTTCTACCACAGCCAATTTCTCCAAAGAAGCAAATGCTTCGTTGTTCGATTTGTAGTAGCCGATTCCCATGCCTGCTCCGCGTGCTGCTCCGGCTGCTCCGTCGGTATCGAACAACTCGATAGTCGCCCCGCTGATAGTCGCAAGCGACTGCGCAAAAATCGGACTGAGGAACATATTGGCATGTCCCGCACGGATAAGGTGTATATTCATACCCATTTCCCGCATCACCTCCATACCGTATTGATAGGAGAAAACGATGCCTTCCTGTGCTGCACGCAGAATGTCACGCTTGTCGTGTATATTGAAGTTGATGCCGTGGATAGAGCAGTTAACATCCTTGTTTTCCAATACCCGCTCGGCTCCATTCCCGAATGGGATGATGGATATTCCTTTCGATCCAACAGGTGATTGCGCCGCCAGATTGTTCATATCGTTATAGCTCAACCCCTCCAAAGCCAGATTGCGCTTCAGCCACGAGTTGAGAATACCCGTTCCGTTGATACACAAGAGGATTCCCAAGCGGGTGAGTTCTTTCGTATAATTAACATGTGCAAAGGTATTTACACGAGACAGCGGATCATATTCCAGTTTGTCCGAAACACCATACACCACCCCCGAAGTACCTGCCGTAGAGGCTACTTCGCCCGGATTGAACACATTGAGCGACAAGGCATTGTTGGGCTGGTCGCCTGCACGGTACGAGATAGGCGTACCTTGTTTCAATCCCAATTCTTTGGCTGCCGAAGCCGAAACTTCGCCCTGATAGCCAAATATCGGCTTGATTTCAGGAAAGAAACTTTCCGGGATTCCGTAGTGTGCTAATATGTCGTTGGAAAGTGATTTCGTTTGAAAATCCCAGAAAATTCCCTCTGATAACCCTTCTATAGTCATTACAATTTCATCCGACAACTTCATGGCAATATAATCGCCCGGAAGCATCAGTTTATCTATTTTTTCGTAGATATGCGGTTCATGCTCTTTCACCCATGCCAGTTTGGATGCAGTGAAGTTGCCCGGCGAATTGAGCAGGTGAGAGAGGCTTCTCTCCTCGCCTATCGCTTCGAATGCCTTTTCGCCATACGGTACGGCACGGCTGTCGCACCAGATAATAGACGGACGCAGGACGTTCTTGTCTTTGTCCACCAATACCAACCCGTGCATCTGCCACGTGATGCCGATAGCTTTTATATCTTCGCCGCGCACACCCGATTGTTGCATAACAGATTGATGAGCTTTTTTCAGGTTTTCCCACCAATCGGAGGGATTTTGCTCTGCCCATCCCGGTTTGAGGGCTATTATCTCCATTTCCTGTTTGGGATAAAAGTCCGAGGCAACGATTTTGCCCGATTCGGCTTCTACCAGACAAACTTTTACGGACGAACTTCCTATATCGTATCCTAATAAATACATAATTCGTTATAATAATTAGATGTTTGTTTTCAGTTTATTGTATGCTTTTTTATCGAACTTGTAGTAACGGGCTGCCCGGTGCGAAACAGCTTTTTGTTTTTCTTCAAGTGCCACTACATAAGGCATTGCAGCCACCTTTTTATGAAAATTCCGTATATCGATTGCCTTGTCGTATATCGCTTCATATAACTTATGCAATTGGCTTATCATAAATTTTCGGGGAAGGAGTTCAAAGACAATGGTCGGATTATATTCTATCCACCGGCGTACTTCGCCCAGCGATTCGGATACTATCTGATTATGGTCGAAGGGCAATTCGGGTATCCGGCTTATGGGGCACCATTTAGTCTCTTTATACTTCGAGGTGGTATTCAATTTGTGGTCTACCTTGCACAGCGACAAATAAGCCACTGTTATCAGGCGATTGATATTCGGTTGATAGGCCGTATCGAGCCACTTCATATCTTCGGGCTTATTGGCACGGTCAGGAGACGAAAAACAACGGAATTGTTTCAGTGCCATTTTTTTAATGCCTGTCAATTCGTATAGCACTCTTCCGGCTGCTGCGTCTACGTCTTCGTGGTCATATATCAGGCTACCCGGAAGCTTCAGGTTTTTGGATTCGTTCCGTTCCGGATTGCGCTGAATCAGCAAAATATTGAGCTGATTATCCTGAAAGCCAAATACGACACAGTCAATGGATACAAAGGTATGTATGAAGCTGTTTTTCATGATGCCGGTTTATTTAGTTTATTGGTTAGCCGGTATGGCAAATGTATAAATTTATCTTTGGAAAAGAATACTGTTTAACTATTTATTTTTAGTTAAAATATTGTATAACAGATACTTATATATCATACAAGATACAATAAGAACATGCATATATATTGTAATTAATACAATAAGCTTTCCGCATCCAGAAAGATTTTAGCAGGGTATCGGCTGTAGTTGCCCCCTACAAAAACAAAATGTTAATTTTCACAATAAGTTATTCTTTTGCAATTGCCCTGTAAACAGTTACAGCAATTGCTGCAGCACCCTGCGAATCGGGGTGAACCTTATCCGGAAAGTTTTCTTCCATCCCATCGGTAGCGGAATGAAGGTCGATTATTTGCAGATTTCTTTCTTCGGCGACTTTTTTTATAATGGGAATAATATTATTGGTAATAGTCTCATCACTAATACCCCATGTATCTCCATAGACTTTAGCCGGGTAGCACAAGTATATTTCGGGATGTGAAGGTATATGCTGGAAAATGGTAATCAATGAGGTCAAATCCTTCTCGTAATCGCTGCCATATTGCCAGTTTTCGGGTTTGGAATCGTTTGTACCCAGTTTTATAACAACTACATCCGGCATAAATTTCAACGCTCCGAAGAATACATCGGAACGCATATACGGGTAGTCGCCTCTATTGAGTACGGTACGGGAATTTTCGCCAAAATTTCCGACTTTATATTTATCACCCAGTATTTTACCCAGCATGGCAGGATAATCCTCCGGAAGTCCCCATCCACGTGTTATACTGTTACCGACGCAGGCCACTCTTATTGTATCTTGTGCCCACAAACATGATATCGTACATAGTAATAATACCGAAAGGAGTAGAAACTTTTTCATTTGCTAATCTTTTATAGTTACAATTTCAATTGTTGCTTCCTGCAAACCTTCAGATTGAGCTGTCAGAGAAATCTTACCGTTCTTCTTTGTCGACTGCAAAACCGCCAACGCTTTACCACTGAAAAGATGCCTGTCAGGATTCTTCAAAGATACGGTATCTGTCGGATTTCCATTGTCTGTTCCGGCAATAAATCCATCACCATTGACTGAAAAACGAATTAGATTGTCTGCCGTCGGAACGGGTAACCCGTTGCTATCCAATACTTCCACTGTGACGAAAGACAAGTCTTTTCCGTCGGCTTTAATCGTATTTCTATCGGCTACAAGGCGGATAGAAGCGGGCGGGCCGGTCGTTTTCACTTCTTTGGTCAACACCTCTTTGCCATCTTTATACGAAACGGCTTTCAATGTTCCCTTTTCGTATGGAATGCGCCACATTACGTGGTACGTATCGTTTGTTTTCTGTTTGCGTCCCAATGATTTGCCGTTGAGGAGAAGCTCAACTTCGTCGGCATTGTTGTAATATGCCCAAATGTCGACTGTCTGCCCTTCTTCCCAGTTCCAATGCGGAAAGATATGCAAAACATCTTTATCCGTCCATTCGCTTTGATACATATAGTATACATCTTTCGGGAAGCCTGTCAAATCAATAATTCCGAAATAGGAGCTACGCGATGGCCACCAGAATGGTGTTGGTTCGCCCAGATAATCGAAGCCTGTCCAGATATACATACCCGAAATATGGTCGTATTTTTTTACCAAATCCCACGTACCCTCGTGTGTAGTTCCCCACGGAACATGATTGTTATCGTACGATGAGCACTGATGTATAGGGCGATCGAATGGGAGATCCCAACGTATGGGCCAGATATATATGCTGTCTGACGGCATCAGATAGAATCCGCGCGACATCAGTCCGGAGGTTGTTTCGGTCAGAATCAATTTTTGATTCGGAAATTTCTTATGAAAGTCTATATAATTGTATTCGTGATAGTTAAACCCAATAACATCCATCGCTCCCGAACGGAAAAGATGGTTGCCCGGTTCCGTCTCGTTATTGCCTGACGTAATAGGTCGTGTAGGATCTAATTCGCGAACCATATCGGCGAGCTTGATTGTCAGCATAGAATTGACGTGCAGGTCTTGTGAATTTTCGACCTTATTGAGCGTATTGGCAAAGTTGAGTATCATATTCGCCTGCTTCATATCCATCGTATCGGCGTCGATATGCGACCATTGCTCCAGCACTTCGTTTCCGATACTCCACATAAAGATGGACGGATGGTTACGGTCGCGCAGGATGAAATCAGTCAAATCGCGTTCGTGCCATTCAGGAAAATAGTGCGAATAGTCGTATTGGCTTTTCCTTTTGCGCCAGATATCGAACGATTCGTCCATGACGATAAAGCCCATTCTGTCGCATAGGTCGAGCAATTCGGGCGCAGGCGGATTGTGCGCCGTACGGATGCCGTTGCAACCCATTTCTTTCAATATTTCCAATTGGCGCTCGATGGCACGGGTGTTTACGGCAGCCCCGAGACATCCCAAATCGTGATGGTTGCATACGCCTTTTATTTTTACGGATTTCCCGTTCAAAAAGAAACCTTTATTGATATCGAATTCGAAATAGCGAATGCCTATTGTTGTTTTGTATTCGTCTATTATTTTTCCGTCTTGTTCGATCTGTGTCACAGCGGTATAGAGATACGGATCGTCGAGCGACCACAAGTGCGGGTGGTCTATTGTCAGCGTCTGTTCTACGACAGCCGTCGTATCCTGAGCGGTTGTCACAGGCGATTGTATTGTTGCTACCTGTTTGCCCGATGCGTCGAGCAGTATGGTGTGTAGTGTTGCTTCCTGTTGTTGTCCGTAGTTGTTGCGTATAGTTGTGTTAGCTACTATTTTAGCTTGATTTTCGGTCACTTCGGGTGTGGTAAGATATGTTCCCCAAAGGTCGACATGTAATGGGTTGACTTTTGTCAGCCACACATTGCGATAGATACCCGAACCCGAGTACCAACGCGAATTGGGTTGTTTTGAATTATCCACTTTTACGGCGATTGTGTTTGTTCCGCCATAGTTCAGATATGGTGTAAGGTCGTAACGGAAGGAGATATACCCGTTGGGGCGTTCGCCCAGCAACTGCCCGTTCACCCAAACCGAACTGTTCATATATACCCCGTCGAAGTCGATATAGAAGATTTTTCCTGTATCGGATTCAGCCACGTCGAATGTCTTTCTGTACCATCCTATGCCGCCGGGCAATGCGCCACCGCCGGGCGTAGCAGGGTTGGAAACCGAGAAATCAGCTTCGATACTCCAATCGTGCGGTAAATTGAGTTTTCGCCACGAAGAATCATCAAAAGCGGGTTCCGATGCTTCGGGCTTGTCTCCCGGATAGAAAGACCAGTCTGCTACGAATTCGCTTCTTTCGCGCACCTGCTGTGGTTGAGAACAAGCAAAAAGGAGAGACGACAAAATAATGATATATATGTACTTCATGGATTTTTCATTTTTATCCGTCCTTCTACCGGAGAATATTTCTCTCCGGTAGAAGTCGGATATCATACTTAACCTAAATTGACCTAAAACCTAAGAACCTTATTTATTTGTAATATCGTGGTGAGATAAAAATTTATTTATTTGCAGTATAGTAATCTTTGCTGATGAAATTATATACCAGCAGACATGGACCATCATTCGGGTCATTATCGCGTAAAACCCCCAATTGCATGGCATCGTTGGTAAGAGATAACAATGTCATTCTCGACCAGTTAGTTACAATTGATATACGGCCTTCATCGCGCAGCATAGTTGCATTGGTCATTGTCAGAATATGATTGTCCACGTCGAGCCAGTAAGTTCCCTCCTGAACAATGCCTTCAACCTTTTTGTCAGCCGTAAGCGTATGCCCGACAATAGCACCGAATGTCAAAGAACCAAAATCGGCAGCAGGCATCAGCCACTGATTACTTGGCCAATCAGGACACCAGCTCCATTGATCAGGATCAGTTGGATCATAAGCACTACCTGAAACAGTCTCCCAACTATGTCCGATCCCATAAAAATAAAGAGGTCCATCGAAATAAAGAGATTCGCCATCAGCATCCAAATCCAGTACCCATTCTTTTTCCATTCCAACGCCACCTGTCAGGTATGTCCACAATGGATTGGACATATAATCAAGTTTGTAAGTCGGGATAGTTACCGTAACAGGATCTGCCGTTACTAATCCCCCGTCAGACAAAACAGAATAAGAGAACGTGTAGTCGCCTGCAAAACCGAAAAACAAAACATCATCGGTTTTTGTAGAATAACCGGCAGCGGCCTTGGCCTCGTTGTCCCATTCCCAGTACACACTGTATTCCAGATTATCGGAATCTATAATGATTTGGTTCGAATTTGAAGGATCAAGTGTAACACTAAAATTCAGCTCACTTTTATCAGCCATTCTTCCCAAGCTATGCGAATCCGGGCTGCAACCGGGCAGGAGAAGTGCTACTCCTGCCAATAAAACGAATATATTAAATATTTTCTTCATATTTGTTAGTATTTAAGGTGATTAATTACCATCCGCTGTTTTGTTCCAGAACACCATTCGACTGAGAAATCTGTTCGTTTGGTATTTGTTGGAAACCTCTGGTATTAATAATGTTAGCTGCATCTATAACTTTCTGGGTAGCAACACCACCGTTCTGAACAGTTGTTGTCTCAGCCAGAATAGAAGCGGCTTGAGTCAATCCCTGACGCAATACATCCCAATAACGTATTCCTTCGAATGCAAGCTCTAAACGTCTTTCTTCCAAGATATTTGCTTGCGAAACAGGAATAGAAGTGAAAGCTGCCTGATAGGCGCGTTGCCTTACCTGATCGAAATAATTCTGAGCGTTAGGGCTTCCAAGTTCGGCAGCCATCAACAATACATCGGCATAGCGTACTACAACATAGTCTTGGAACTGACCAATCTGGAAGTCGGCAGCACCTAGATCCACAGCTTCGTCTACCAGTTCTCCGGCATCATTGTAAACAGATTTCGGTGTATATTTTTTATTCGCATATCCGGTATATTCACGTTGATCGTTTATATCTTGTGTGATACCTTCTCCCGCGATATCGATAATAGAAGCAGTACGGCGTTTGTCATTAGGGCTGTATGCATTCCACACTCTTTCAGGAACTGTACAAGAACCCCATCCCTGAGAATAAGGATAATGCATAACTCCGCGTAGTCCCATCATCACCAGCCAGTGGTTGCCGTCGCTATTTCCGTCATAATTACTTGTATAATTATATTTGATTGCGAAGATTGTTTCTTTGTTGCCTTTTCCTGCATAATCTATTCCGCTGTAAGCGGCAGACGCAGGCCATAGGGCTGCAAAATCATCTACCAGATCATATCCTCCGTTCGAGATAATATCTTCCAATCCTTGCAAAGCTTCTGCTTGGCTTACCAATCCAACCAAATCAGATTTACCATAATATCCGGTATAGAACAAATATACGCGAGCCAAAAGAGCTTGTGCCGCCCATTTCGTAGCACGTCCGTCATTTTTTTCCGCCCACGAAGAAGAATATGCCTGACTGTTCATATTATCGATTGCATATTTCAAGTCTGATGCGATAACTGCGTAAACTTCGTCCGGATCGGCCTGAGGTAAGTTTTCATCCGAAGGCTCTGTCAGCAATGGAATGTTTTCCCATATGCGAACCATATCAAAATAGAAGTAAGCACGCAAGAAACGGGTTTGACATTCTACGCTCAACTTGGCAGCATCGTCACCTTCCCAATCAATACCATCCAGTTTCACTAATAATGTATTGCAACGAAAGATAGCATTGTAGTATGCTTTCCAGTTATCATTAAACAAGTCTTTATAAGATGGGGCACGCAGAGGATTTAATTCCTCGATAGCCTGATAGTTAAGCGCATCACCATTTCCAACTCCGGCGTAGCAGTTGTCGGAGCATATTTCAGACATAAGCGGGAAGCTGACACCTGATGACCATATTTGTTGCAACCCATCGTAGCATCCTACAAGCGCTTTTTCTGCATCAGATTTGGTTTTATAGAAGGTTCCTTCTGTCGAACCGGTCTTTGGATTACTATCCAGGAAGCTGTCAGAACATGAACCGAATGTAAGCAGTGCTACTGTAGCTATATATAAATATATCTTTTTCATATTCGTTTTTTTAATTAGAATTTAACATTAATACCCATCAAGAATGTACGAGGGTTCGGATAAAAACCTACATCTACCCCTGAGGCAAAGCTTCCTACTCCATAACCGATTTCAGGATCCATTCCATCGTATTTGGTAAATGTATAAAGGTTTTGTACTGAAGCATATATACGGAACTGGCTGATAGCTTTTGAATTAATCAATTTGCTGAAATCATAACCCAATGTGATATTACTGATACGCCAGTAGTCGCCGTCCTGTACATATAAATCAGAGAATTCCCAGTTAATATTAGAGTTCGTTACCCGTGGCATTTTGTTAGAAGTTCCTTCTCCATGCCAGCGATCCAAGATGCGTGTTGTGTAGTTTGCATAGCGATCCGAGTTGTTACGGTATGCTTGTACCAATTGGTTGCCTAATACGCCGTTTGTTGCTATCGAGAAATCGAAGTTCTTATAATTCAATCCAAGAGACAAACCGAATGTAACATCCGGATTTGGATCGCCGATATTTGTTTTATCGCTTTCGTCTATTTTTCCATCTTTATTTCGGTCAACATAGATCACATCACCCGGAGATGCATTCGGCTGGATTTTATTACCGTTAGTATCTACATAATTGTCGATCTGCTGTTGGTTCTGGAAGATACCATTTGTTTTGTATCCCCAGAAATATCCGATAGGCTCGCCATTGGATGCCCGGTAAAATTCGGGAGAGTTGTCATATATCTGGTTGGTTAAACCATGTATAATTCCATCTTCGGTAGGAATACTTCCAACTTCGTTTTGGTTGTACGAAATGTTTCCGGCAATGCTGTAGTTGAAGTCTTTACCGATACGGTCATTGTATGTAAGGTTCAATTCAACCCCTCTATTCACCACATCACCACCATTGATCAATTTAGAAGTAACACCTGATGTTGCAAGTGTTGGCACTTCCACAATCCAGTCTTTTGTCTTTTTGTGATAGAAATCAACATTGGCAATCAATCTGTTGTTAAGGAAATTAGCATCAAATCCAAAATTGATTTGTTGAGATGTTTCCCACTTCAAATCGGAATTAGCCAGTGAGCTTTGATAAGCTCCTTGTGTATTGCTGGCTGATCCGCTGTTTTGTCCGAAAAGATATCCGGTGTTATTCATCATCACCAATGCCAGATATTTATAGTCTTCGATATCCTGGTTACCAACAAGTCCCCAGCTACCTCTTACTTTAAGGTAATCTAACCACGATGAAGTGCTTTTCATCCAATCTTCGCTCGATGCAATCCATCCCAACGAAACTGAAGGGAAATAACCCCAACGGTTGTCCTTGTGAAATTTAGAAGATCCATCGGCACGGAATGTGGCATTCATCAGGTATTTTTCTTTCCAGTTATAGTTTACACGACCAAAGTAAGAAAGTAATTGAGTTCTGGCATCAGGGCCCCCGTTCAGCGTGATAAGAGCGCCATCGGTATTTTCGGTATTGTCAAGCCATGCCTGAGAGAGGTTGGAATAAATAAAGCCTGCATTGCGACCATTGAGCCACGACCCCGAATATTGACGGGCAGACATACCTGCCATTACATCAAATTTGTGCTCGTCTTTGATGTCGAAAGAATAAGTTAACACATTATCCCAGTTCCAGGCACGCCCTTTGCTCATAGCCTGATAAGCTGTAGCATGTGTATTGTATTCGAATTTTGACAATTCATATGAAGGAAGGAAAGAGTTTTCGTCATTAGAGAAATAATCGAATCCCAAAGTTGTTCTGAATTTCAACTTATCGATCGGATTTGCTTCTAAATATACGTCTCCTATCAATTTTTGAGTAGATCGCTTATTTTGATTGGTTAATACCATTTTTGCATAAGGGTTTGCTTCGCCGTTATACCACGTATTCCATACTTCTCCGTTAACCATCGAAGAGGAATTTGCTGTATTAACATAATTTCCGTCATCGTCATACATCGGGAGGAAAGGGCTCGCTCCGAATGCTCCGCGCAAAGCGTTGTTATAGGCATTACCTGTGCCTACACCTTTGGTTTTTATATAGCTGAATGTTGCGTGCTGGCCTAATTTGATTATATCGCCATACAAGCGATGATCTGTATTGATGCGGAAGCTGTAACGATCATAATTTGAATAATCTTTGCCTCCTACGATACCACCTTGCGAAGTATATCCTAATGATAGGGAGTAAACAGATTTTTCTGTACCTCCTGTAGCCGAAAGTGTATAACTCTCGGTAGAAACATCACTTTTCAGCATTTCGTTCATCCAGTTCGTTCCGCTTCCCATGGCAGCTACTTCATCTGCCGTGAAATAAGGGGAAAGTCCCGAATTTATATTCGACTCGTTCATTATGGTTGCATACTGTTTCGCATTCAAAAGTTTTACTTTGCGTGCAGCATTTTGTATTCCATAGTAAGCATCGAATGCAATCTGGCTGTGACCTTTAGCTCCCGTTTTTGTTGTAACAAGAATTACACCATTCGCGGCTTGCGAACCGTAGATAGCAGCCGAGGCAGCATCTTTCAGTACATCAATCGATTCAATATCCGCATTGTTGATATGCGAAATATCGCTTGTTTGCACACCGTCGACGATGTATAAAGGCCCGGAGTTTCCGATTGTACCTGTACCGCGGACAATCACCTTGTATCCGTCGCCAGGTTGTCCCGACATAGATGTGATTTGCACACCCGGTGTCTGACCTTGCAAAGCATTAAGGGCAGAAGTTGTACTACGCTTTTCGAGGTTATCTCCTTTTACCTGAAGAGTTGCACCAGTATTCAGTTTTTTCTTCTGAACACCATAACCGATAGCGACCACTTCTTCCAATACATTAGATTTTTCTTGCATAACAAGGTTAATCACACTTTGTCCGTTGACAGCGACAGTTTGCGTCTCAAAGCCAACATAGCTGATTTCTAAGGTTGCATTCGGACTGACTGTGATAGAGAAATTTCCCTCCAAATCAGTAGAAACACCATTCGTAGTTCCTTTTTCAACTACCGAAGCTCCGATGAGCCCTTCGTCTTCAAAAGTAATTGTACCTGTTACCGTGTGAGTCCCTGTCTGGGCATAAATACCGCTTACCGAAGCCATGCCGATAAAGATGATCAGAATGGACTTCAACAAACCGGATTCCAGTTTTTTCGTTAATCGTTTTAGATTCATAGCGTTAGGTTTTAAAATAAGACCTTCATTAGTTATAAATTTAGGTTATTTAACTATAACAAGTTAAACTTTTCTGTCATTTTTTTATTTCGGAGCGGCAACCGATGTTGCAGAGCCGGAATAATCGATAATGACAGGTTTAGAGGTTTTAGCATCTTTGTTTACAAAGATCACTGTTAGTTTACGCTCTTTCGGCATACCATTGTACTCGCCGCTGATAGCACCGATATTGAGCGTCCGTGCCGATTCATCATAGTTTAGTTTTATGGTTGCATAAGCCCCCTTTTCATAGTTGTAATTAGTTCCTTCGTCTTCGTAGATAGTGAATTCTCCGTTTGCTCCCGTATATACCTTGATAGTCAGTTCGCCGGCTTGCGATTCGGTTGTATTCTGAATCACCTTACCCATCGGAATAATAGAGCCTTCGCGCACAAACAGCGGCATTCTTTCGTATGGAGCTGCGATATTCAATGTTTGTCCTCCTGTGATATATTTATTTGATTCGAAATCGTACCAGTTGCTTCCGGCAGGGAAATACACCTCGCGCGAGCGGGCTTTGTATTCATATACCGGGCAAGCCATAAAGGCAGGCCCCAACATATATTGGTCGCCTATGTCGTGCGTTTTGGCATCGTTGCCGAAGTCCATTACCAAGGCACGCATAATGGTGTAATCGTCGAAATAAGTTCTTCCGGCCAAAGTATAGATATACGGCATCAGGCGGTAGCGGAGCTCGGTGTAATATACCATACTCTTATAAGCTGGATGCGTGCTCGGAGCAAGGTTGTATATTTCGCGTGTAGGATATTGTCCGTGGCTGCGGAATAGCGGGCAGAATGCTCCGAATTGGAACCAACGTGTGTTCAACTCGCGCCATTCGTTCATATCTTCCGATCCTTCTTTGGCTGCTTCGTAACGTTTTTCTACGCAGAATCCGCCGATATCCATTGTCCAATAAGGGATTCCCGACATGGCAAAGTTCAATCCCGCCGAAATCTGAGCTTTCATATCTTCCCAGCGGGTAGCAATATCGCCACTCCACGTAGCAGTAGCATAGCGCTGCAATCCGGCAAAACCCGAACGTGTAAGCTGGAAGACGCGCTCATTCGGTTCTTCTTCCTGCAACCCTTCGTAGATGGCTTTCGCATTCATCAGCGCATAGACGTTGAAGTATTCGGTCGACGGGCCTAAAGCTGTCGGGCCACACAATGCCTTGCGATATTCCATGCTGGTACAGTCGCGCACATTCGGCTCGCTGGCATCCATCCACCAGGCATCTATGCCGAGTACATACAAATGTTCTTTCATCTGTTGCCAGAATAGTTTCTGCGCATCAGGAGAATAGGCGTCATAGAACGAGCCTACATAGCCCGGCCCTATCCAGTCGCGGATGCTGTCTTTTATCGCTTGCTGGTACATCCAGCCTTTTTCGTCAAATTCCTTGAAGTGCTCGGTAGTCATATAGAATTTTGGCCACACGGAAATCATGATGCGGGCATCCATTGCATGCACCGAATCTACCATCCCTTTCGGGTCGGGGAAACGTGCCAGATCAAACTCATGGCTTCCCCAGGCATTTTCAGGCCAATATGACCAATCCAGAACGATATTGTCAACAGGGATTTTCCTATCGCGGTATTCCTTCAACGCTCCCAGTAATTCGGATTGCGTTTTATAGCGTTCGCGGCTCTGCCAGTATCCCATCGCCCATTTCGGCATAATCGGAGATTTACCCGTCACAGCACGGTAACCGCCTATGACATCGTCCATATCTTTCCCGTTGATGAAGAAGTAATCTATCTCATCGCCCATTTCAGACCAGATAGCCAGCTTGTTCTGTTCTGCTTCGGGACGCGGACTGAGTGCTTTCAGCCCCATATAAGAAATACCTCCGTCGGGTTTCCAGTCGAGTTTTATCTTGTGTTTCTCGCCGGCTTTCAGGTCAAGGTCGAATTTGTAACTGTTCGGATTCCATGCAGTACGCCATCTTTCAGGAACAATTTCTTTATTGTCCAAATAGATAGTGATATATCCTGCATAATAAAGGATGAAGCGGTAATTGCCCGATTCGGGTGCTTCAATTTCTCCTTCCCATGTAACGCGGGAGTTGTTGAAAGGAAAGCTTTCGGGGAAGTTTTTGATAGTTGTGAGGTTTTCATAGTCGATAGTCGCCTCTGTGCGCTCTACAAAAATATTCTTCGGATCGCCGTTCACCATATAGGTAGCTGTCAATCCGCCTTCGTTCCCTTTTTTATCATATAGTTTGAATTGGTCCAAATCGGTATACGGGCGGGCATCGCCAAAACGGCTCAACGAATAGTTATCCCACAGGATACCGTAATTCTTGCTCGAAAGGACAAAAGGTACAGACACCTTAGTGTTGTACTGGAAAAGTTCTTCGTTTTTGCCTTTATAGTTAAATTCGTCGGACTGATGCTGTCCCAATCCGTAGAATGATTCATCGTCGGGCGATTCGAATACCTGTTGCATAGTATAGGCTTTTTTGCCTTCTACTTCTACGGGTTCGAATGATTTTCCGCCACCTTTATTCTCGGCAAGGATAACATTGCCTTCGAGGTCGGTAAATACTACCTCGCCTGTCGACAACGACACATTGGCTATTGTAGTAGCTGTTTTCAAAGCAACGCTTCCTTCTTTTTCCTCTATTGTCCAGCCTTCTTTTTTTGTATCTTCGAATGCTGTAATAAGGCTTTCCCTTTTGGAGAAATCCGATGCCGGGGTGGCTGTCACATGAATGATATCATCTGTGATAACTTGCAGACGTACTTTTTTTACAGCCAGCGGATCATTGTTGCTTACATTCACAACAACGCCATCTGCCGTTTTCTCATACGGTCCTGCACATGATAATAAGAAAAACACCAATAGTAATGGTATAACGGATAAGTAGTTTTTTCTCATGGCATATATTAGATTTTAAAATTTACTTTTACCTCGAAACAAAAGTATTTTGAATCGATAACACAGGCTTGCTTAGATGTTTATAAAGCCACCCTACTTATTTCGGGACAGAGGGCGATATGTTTCTAAAAAGGGGGTAATTTTGTCACCAGACAGCATCGGAAAGATTATTTTCTTATATTTGTTTTGTGTCTGAAAATACCATGAATACTATGAAAATATGGATGTTTCTTGCAGCTTTGCTGTTACCGTTTTCCGCATCTGCACAATACGAATTTTCCCACCTGAATAATACCAACGGCTTGTCGAGCAATCAGGTCGTATGTATCTATAAAGACAGCCGCGGCTTTATGTGGTTTGGTACGAATATGGGGCTGAACAGATACGACGGAATAAATATCAATGTATACAAACATTTCAAAAATGATCCTGCCAGTTCTCCTTACGATAGGTATCTCTCTATCCAGGAAGATATTGCCCAACGTCTCTGGCTCACGGTAGACGAGGAAGTATATGTCGTATACGATTTGCAGGAGGAGCGGTTTACGCAAAATACCGATTCGGTACTTGCCTCATTCGGGCTGCCGCCTAATCCGGCAATCATCGAGATAAGCGCCGAAAAAGAAATCTATTGCTATTACCGCAACGACGGGATATATACCCACAACGGCGACGACAGTACGCTGACAGTTTACAAGCAGGGCGAAGGGAAAGATTTTATAGAGGGCGACTTGCTGAAAATGAAAATCTCGCCCAACTACATCTGGATTCTGCATAAGGATGGTGTACTGGAACGGATAAATAAAAGGACAAAAAAAGTCGACTTCCGCAATACCTTTTTCAAAGGGAATATGAGCAGTTCGACCGTACCCAAATACCTGTTCATCGACAACAACGAAGAGCCTTGGATATATCCGGGCGTCTCCGACAAAGGCACTGTGTATTACGATTTTTCGTCTACGAAATGGATAGTGCTCGAAGAAGAATCTCCGCTTAGGCTGTCAAATAACTTCGTGCGTTCCGTAGAACAGGACAAAAAGGGACTGATATGGATAGGAACCGACCACGGAGGCATCAACCTTTTCGACAAAAAGACAAAGCAAATCAAGGTGCTGAAAAACAATATATACGATTCGCGGTCGATCAGCCAGAATTCTATTATCAGCATGTTCTGCGACAACGACGGAATCGTATGGGTAGGCACGTACAAAAATGGCGTATCGTATTATCATCCTGACATTTATAAGTTCAACAAAAACGAATTGCTATCCTATCTCGAGAAACGCTCCGAGGTATTCGACTATAACAGCATATTCAAAGACTCGGACGAAAATCTGTGGCTGGGAACAAACGGTCAGGGATTGATAAGATATAACGAGCAGAAAAAGGATATAACCATCTTCAAACACGACCAAACCAACAAAAACAGTGTTTCGTCCAATATCATAACATCCATCATCGAAGATCACGAAAAGACGCTTTGGATAGGAACTTTCCTCGGTGGGTTGAATAGCTATCGCGACGGGAAATTTACGCACTACCAGATAGAAGAAGGAAATAAAAACTCCCTCAGCAGCAAGAGCGTATATGGTTTGGCCGAAGACGCATCCCACAACCTCTGGATAGGTACACTCGGCGGAGGGATAGATATGCTGGACGCCAGCCGGAAGCATTTCACAAACTACAATACCCAAAACACACCGGACATGACATCCAACTATACCCTCTCGACATTTTCCGACGACGGGAAAAAGCTATACATGTCTTCCGACAGAGGTATCAATGTGGTTAATACAAAGCAAAAAACAATAGAGCCGCTGCTCGACGACCAATACATGCAAAGCTCGTTATCCAGCTATTCCTGCAACAATATGATTATCGACTCGCGGGGATTGTATTGGATAGCAACCGACAAAGGGCTCAACCTCTACAACCCCTTCGACCATTCCATGGAGCACCTGACGCAAGCCAACGGTTTGCCGAGCGACGAAGTTGTTTCCCTCATCGAAGATGACAGGCAAAATATCTGGGCAGGTACGCGCAACGGATTGGTATGTATCTACTGCGACACCTTCCAGAGCAATAAGCTGGAATATTATATCGCCTATTTCGACGAGAAAGACGGGCTTCCCGGCTCTGTCTGCAATATGAATGCCATACACAAAGACGATGACGGCATCATCTATGTGGGGCTGACAAAGGGATATGTCGCCTTTCATCCCGAAAAAATCAGTTTCGACACCAAGCTACCGCAGGTGAGGCTGACTAATCTGCTTATATCTAATCAGGAAGTCAAGCCCAATATCCCATACAAAGGGCGGATTGTCATAGAAAAAACCATCGGCGACCTCGACGAATTGAAACTGAATTATAACGAAACGAATTTCACCCTATTATTTTCGGCGCTCAGCTACCTGAATTCCGAGAAAAACCATTACCGCTACAAACTCGAAGGCTTAGACTCCGATTGGACTGAAATCAAAAACGGCGTGGGTTCGGCATCCTATTCCAACCTCAGGCCGGGACGCTACAAACTGATTGTGTACGCCAGCAACGGCGACAACATCTGGTCTGAACAGCCGCTGGAAGTGATTATCACCGTCAAGCCGCCCTTCTGGCTATCGTGGTGGGCTTATCTGAGTTACTTCCTGCTATTGGCATTGTTGTTAAGGGTTTTCCTCAAATGGCGTCTGGATAAGCAAAAACGCGAATTCGAACAGGCACAGAAAATCATGGAAGCCGACAAAACTCACGAACTGGATGAACTGAAAATCCGTTTCTTTACCAACATCAGCCACGAGTTTAAAACTCCGCTCACGCTGATACTGACACCGGTAGAGAAGTTGCTGAAAGATGCCCGTTCGGAGGAACAACAGACGATGCTGACAATTGTCTACCGCAATGCCCGCAACCTGCTGAAAATGGTGAATGATATCCTCGACTTCAGGCGGTTCGACCTGAATAAGATGACGCTTAACCTGACCAGCGGGAATATTATTGCCTTTGTGAGAGATATGTGCCAGCCATTTTCGTCCATTGCAACGGAAAAATCTATTAACCTGACATTTACGACTTTCGTCGATAACCTGACGATTGAGTTCGATCCCGAAAAGATAGAAAAAATCGTCACCAATCTCCTGTCGAATGCCTTCAAGTACACCGAAAGCGGCAATGTAGACGTCAGCATCGGTATTCGCGAGAATTTACAGGATAACAACCAAAACCTGCTGTCTATCAAAGTATCCGACACCGGCATCGGCATTCCTGAAGAAGAGATAAGCAAAATATTCGACCGCTTCTACCGTATCGAGCGTGCCGACCATTCCTCTCAACCGGGAACGGGCATCGGGCTTCATCTGGTAAGTGAATACGTAAAACTTCACAACGGCGAAATCTCTATCGAAAGCGCCGTAGGCAAAGGAACTTCTTTTACGGTCTATATTCCGTTCTCGCGCTCCGAATATATGATTACAGGCAAGCAGGAGGTTATAGAGCCATCCGACAGCGACGAATTGAGAGAAGAGATACAACCGACCGAGGAAGTCATCAAGAAATCGGATATATCCATACGTCCCAACCTCCCGACATTGTTGATAGTAGACGACAACGAAGATTTCTGCCGCTTCGTCGAAGCACTCTTCACCGAAGACTACCACGTCATTACCGCCAACGACGGCGAAGAGGGTTATACGGTCGTATTAGACCAGTTGCCCGACATCATCCTTTGCGACGTGATGATGCCCTTAATGGACGGATACGAATTCTGCCGGAAAGTGAAAGGCGACATCCGCACCTCGCACATACCGCTCATATTGCTTACGGCCAAATCTTCGGAAGAAAACCAGTATCTTGGCATCGAAGCCGGAGCCGACGACTACATTTCTAAACCGTTCAATATAGATATGCTCAAGCTGAAAATATCGAAGATTATCGAACGGCAGAAAAAATTGCACACCAACTTCAAAAAGCGCATAGATATTTCGCCAAGCGAGATCGAAATAAAAACAATGGACGAAAAGTTTGTCGAAAAGGCTATTGCCATCGTAGAAAAGAATATCGGCAATTCCGATTTCTTGGTCGAAGGCCTTTGCAAAGAAATGGCAATGAGCCGCGTCTACTTCTACAAGAAGATTCTGGCGCTGACGGACAAAACGCCATCCGAATTTATCCGCTTTATCCGCCTGAAACGCGCCGCCGACCTATTAGAGAAAAGCCAGATGTTCGTCAACGAAATTGCTTTTCAGGTAGGGTTCAACGATCCCAAATATTTCCGCAAATATTTCAAGGAAGAATTTGGCATAACCCCTAATGAATACAAGAAAAACGCTGAAAAATAAACCGGAAGGGAGCAACATCACAACTCCCTTTTGTTATCAAATACTCCCCTCGCCTAAATAGGAGAAGCCCCATATCGGAAACATGTAGGAATGAGTTTGTTGATGTACTTATTTATCTTTGTTCTATACCAAAAAAGATAATTTAACCATCGATACCAAATGAAAAAGCATATCCCTTTATTAATCCTGTTACTTTTGTTCGCCCGTTTCACTCTATCCGCACAACACGTACATCCGTTTCAGGATACGGCACTTTCGGACGAAGAACGCGTTTCGAACTTGCTATCGCTGATGACGATAGACGAAAAAATAACCGCTCTGTCCACCAATCTGGGCGTCTCCCGATTAGGGATACCCGCTACGGGGCACAGCGAAGGGTTGCATGGATTGGCTTTAGGCGGGAGCGGCAACTGGGGCGGATTCCGCATCGTATACGGGAAAGCCGAACCACAGACCTACCCCACCACCACATTCCCGCAGGCATACGGATTAGGCGCAACGTGGTCTCCCGAATTGATAAGGAAAGTGGCAGACATAGAAGCCGACGAAATACGCTACTACGCGCAAAACGACAAGTACAAAAAAGCAGGCATGGTGATGCGCGCACCCAATGCCGATTTAGCCCGCGATCCACGATGGGGACGCACGGAAGAAAGCTTTGGCGAAGATCCGTATCTGGTTTCGCGCCTGACGGTTGCCTTCGTCAAAGGATTACAGGGCGACGACAAACGCTATTGGAAATCGGCCTCTTTGATGAAGCATTTTCTGGCTAACAGCAACGAAGACGGGCGCGACTCTACCTCATCCAATTTCGACGATCGCCTCTTTCACGAATACTATGCCTACCCCTTCCGCAAAGGCATAGAAGAAGGCGGCTCGCGAGCCTATATGGCAGCATATAACAGTTGGAACGACATACCGATGACGATTCATCCTATCTTGGATTACACCCGAAACGAATGGGGGCAAAACGGCATTATTTGTACCGATGGCGGAGCTTTGAGTCTATTGATAAAAGCCCACAAAACATATGCTACCCACACCGAAGGGGCTGCGGCCATCGTAAAAGCCGGAGTCGGACAATTTCTGGACGAATATCGTCCGTATGTCTACGAAGCGCTCGAAAAAGGTATGTTGACCGAAACGGATATAGACAATGCCATTCGCGGCAATTTCCATGTCGCACTTAAACTCGGATTATTGGATGCCGATCGCACTAAGCAACCCTATGCGCATATAGGAGTGACGGATACTGTTGCCCCGTTTCGCCGGCAGGAAGTAAAAGACTTCGTCCGCGAAGTGACGGCGAAATCTGTTGTCCTGCTGAAAAATGAAAGAAAATTCCTGCCTCTTGATAAAAAGAAGATAAAGAAAATAGCCGTTATCGGCCCGAGAGCCGATGAAGTTATCCTCGATTGGTACAGTGGTACGCCTCCTTATGTCGTAACCATACTCGAAGGCATTCGCAATGCCGCTGGAAGTGATATAGAAATCATTTTCGCAGGGAGTAACGAGGTAGACAAAGCTTACGAAGCTGCTAAACAAGCTGATGTTGCCATCGTCTGCGTAGGAAACCATCCATACGGTACAAAAGCCGATTGGAAATATTCGCCTGTTCCGAGCGACGGGCGTGAGGCTATCGATCGCAAAGCCCTGACACTGGAACAGGAAGACTTGGCAAAAGTCGTTCACCGCGCTAATCCGAATACACTGATGGTGCTGGTCAGCAGTTTCCCTTTTGCCATCAACTGGTCGCAGGAGAACCTTCCTGCCATATTGCACGTGACCAATAACAGTCAGGAACTGGGTAACGGGGTGGCTGATGTCATCTTCGGTGAATATAATCCTGCAGGCAGAACGACACAGACATGGGTGAAATCTATTGCAGACCTCCCACCGATGATGGACTATGATATACGCAACGGACGCACCTACATGTATGCCAAAACGAAGCCTTTATATCCGTTTGGTTATGGATTGAGCTATACTACATTCAAATATAAAAACGTAAAGCTGTCCGGCACTTCTTTGTCCGAAGGCGAAACACTTACCCTTTCGGTCGAAGTTGCCAATACAGGTAATTACGATGGCGACGAAGTTGTACAACTTTATGTGACCTATCCACAATCCAACGTCTCGCGCCCGATGAAGCAGTTGAGGGCTTTCAAACGGGAGACAATCGAAAAAGGTAAGACCAAGACCATAGAACTCAAACTGGCTGCCGAAGATCTGATGTACTGGAATGCGGAAAGGAAGAGATTCGAACTCGAAGCCGGAAAGGTGAACCTGTTAATTGGCGCATCGTCGGACGATATCCGCCTAAGCAAACAAATAACGATAGTAAAATGAGAAAATATATTCTATATCTGATTCTATTCAGCGCTCCGCTGCTTAGTCAGGCACAAGAATACAGGTGGGGATACCATTTCGACCGTCCCGCAGAGATATGGGAAGAATCCATCCCGCTCGGGAATGGACGCATCGGCATGATGCCTTGGGGAGGTGTTGACAAAGAACGCATCATCCTCAACGAAATATCGCTTTGGGCAGGTTCGAAACAGGATGCCGATAATCCCGATGCCAATAAACACCTGTCGGAGATTCGCCGCTTATTGTTCGAGAATAAGAACAAAGAAGCACAAGAATTGATGTACAAAACATTCACCTGTCTGGGTGGCGGAGGAACGGATATCACACGGTTCGGCAACTATCAGAATCTGGGGAACTTATATATCCAATCGCTCTATTCCGATTCGCTTGCTCCCGTGAGCCGCTACAAACGTTGGCTGGATATGGACAAGGCGCTTTCGGGCACAAGTTATCAAAAAGGGGGTATTACCTATCACCGCGAATATTTCACCTCATTCACCGAAGACGTCGGCATTATCCGTTATACAGCTGATAAAAAAGAGGCAATATCCTTGTTGCTTTCTCTCCAACGCGACGAAAATTATCAAATAGCTATCGAAGACAATTGCCTGACGATAACGGGACAGATGCCAAGCGCTTCGCCCGACGGAGGGGTTATATATTATGGTAAAATACGTGTGGAAAATCAGGGCGGGGAATTAGCCCTAAAAGGCAATAAAGTCGAAGTAAGAAATGCAGACGAAGTCGTTATATACGTATCACTTGCAACCGATTTCGGCAAATCCGTACCGGCACAGGTAATAGCATCGGATGTATTAAGAAAAGCCGATAAAGACTACCTACACGCAAGAAAACAACATAGCGAAGCCTATCAGCAATTATTCGGTCGTGTAGATGTAACATTGGGTAGGAATGACAATTCATCCTTCCCTATAGACAAGCGTCTGGAAGCTTTTGTTTCGGACAAAACAGATGCCGATTTAGCAGCCCTCTATATGCAATACGGACGCTATCTGCTCATCTCCTCGACACGCAAAGGCGGTTTACCGCCGAATTTGCAGGGGTTGTGGGCGCCGCAAATTTATACTCCTTGGAATGGCGATTATCATCTGAATATCAACCTGCAAATGAATTATTGGCCTGCCGAAACAGGCAATTTGCCCGAGCTGCATACCACTTTGTCCGATTATGTGAAAACATTGGTCGAGCCCGGAGAAAAAACGGCGCAAATATACTACGGAAGCCGCGGATGGGTGACACATATCTTGGGTAATGTCTGGCAATTCACTTCGCCGTCCGAAGACCCTTCGTGGGGAGCGACCAATACCGCCGGAGCATGGCTATGCCAGCACTTGTGGCAACATTATGAGTTTACGCTGGATAGAGAATACCTGCGTTCGGTATACCCCGTGATGAAAGGTGCGTCGCTGTTTTTCTACGACATGCTGGTCGAAAATCCCAACAATGGTTACTTAGTGACAGCCCCTACCACCTCGCCCGAAAATAAGTATATAACCGCCCATAACGATACGTTGAGCATCTGCGCAGGCTCTACGATGGACAACCAGCTTGTACGCGAGTTATTTACCAATACCATTCAAGCAGCATCGGTACTGGGTATCGACAAAAATTTCAGAGAGGAATTAGAAGATAAGAAAGCGCATTTAGCTCCTACCTCCATTGGCAAATATGGTCAGATAATGGAGTGGATAGAGGATTACGATGAGGCAGAACCGCATCACCGCCACGTGTCGCAACTATATGGGCTGCACCCGGGTAACGAGCTGACATACGAACAAACGCCCGAACTGATGGAGGCGGCAAAAGTCACGCTCCGTCGGCGGGGTGACGAATCCACCGGCTGGTCGATGGCATGGAAGATAAATTTCTGGGCGCGGTTGAAGGATGGAAACCACGCGTATAAACTGATAGGCGACTTATTCAAACCCGCCCGAAACAATTGGGGAACTTACCCAAACCTGTTCAGCGCGCATCCGCCTATGCAAATAGATGGTAACTTCGGAGGCTCGGCAGGCATTATGGAAATGCTCCTGCAAAGCCATGCCGGATACATCGAACTGCTTCCTGCCATTCCCGACGAATGGGCAGAAGGCGAAGTAAAAGGCTTGAAAGTGAGGGGGAACGGAGAAATCAGTTTTTCGTGGAAGAATAAAACGGCTAAACAGATTACATTAAAAGCACTCTCTACCAACCGCTTTGCGCTTAAGCTGGCATCGGCAAATGTCTCCGTAAAGGGAGTAAAAGATTATAAAATAAAGGATAACATTCTGTATATGAATATGTACAGAAACGAAATAGCAACCATAACTGTCAAATAATATTCCTGTCGGTTATATCAAATAGCTAACTATGTTAGTTATACTATAGTAGATTCTTCATCTGAAATCCCATAGGCCTATCGGTTTATGGGATTTTTTTCATAGGCTTCTGAAAAGGCTGTCCCATTGCCTGCCAATGATGTCCACATTATAACGCTTCACATTGCGACGGGCATTCTCACCCATCGTTTTGCGTAGCTTCTCATCTTCAATCAACACCGAAAGCCGTTGGGCAAATTGCTGTATATTTCCATTTTCCACCAAAAAGCCGTCTATCCCATCCGTAATGATGTCTCTTGGGCCGCACGGACAATCGAATGCAATACAAGGCACTCCGCAAGCCATCGCTTCAATCAAGACCATCCCAAAGCCCTCGTAGCGGGAAGGGAGGGCATAAACGGAGGACGACAGGTATTCCTTCTGTATGTCTTTCACAGGCTTTTTTATATGGATAGAAGTATTTTCATCTATCAGGGGAAGGTTATTATCGGGTGGCATCGTTCCGTAAATATCGATGCTCCAATCGGGATATGTATGTCTGATGAGTTCCCATGCTTCCTGCAAACGGTCATATCCTTTCTGAATGGAAACTTTGCCGACGGCGATAATGGTTTTATTCTCCAATTTCGATACGGATTCAGGGTAAAACGGAAGAGGATTGGGTATTATCTCCACATTTTCTGATTTCCATTGCTGTTTGTTATCGCTTGTCAGGACAATAAATTTGTCATAAAACCGGCTCCCTATATTCATCAGCAAGAAGGATAGTTGTTGTTTCAGATTCGGCTTTCGTCCATGCGTAACCATCTCTTTCGAAACGTGCCTTTCGTATATAATCTTCGCCTTCGTCCCAATCCAAAGAGGCACGAAAAAGCCTTTCAATCCGTCATCACACACGGAGATTACATCCGGCTTAAACGCGTTGACAATACGGCGGATTCCTGCGAAATATTCCGGCTTGTTCTTGGAGACGTCTACCGAATGGAATATTATTTTAGGGCTGAATGTATAAAACGGTTCTTTCCCTGCTTCGTTGAGAGAGACGATACAAACGTCATACCCCAGCTTATCGGCAAAATAGGAAGCTTTGACCGAAAGGACACGTTCGAGCCCCCCTACCCCGGTGATTCCGTTGGTTATATATAATAATCTCATAGCAAGGCGTATATATGTTCTACTTCTTTGGAGTTGCTATAATCCGTAACCGCCATATTTTTACAAAAGGCTTTCCGTAATGCTTTGTTTCCGATAAGGGACTGTATGGCATCCGCCGCCCCTTCAATATCCATCGGGACAATAAGACCGTCGATACCATTCCGCAGCTGGCTGGCGGAAGTATTGAAAGCTGTTATAACGACAGGTTTGCCCAATATCTGCGCTTCGCGTACAGTAACGGCTTTCCCCTCGTAACGGGAAGGCTGTATATATATATCGCAGGCAGCAATGTAAGGATAAGGATTAGCCTTTTTACCCAAGATGATAAAATGCTCCTGCATGCCACACTCTTCAATCGCCTGACGGATAGGATTCTCGTCACCATAGCCTATGGCATACCATTTGACCGGAATACCTTTTTTTATCAGTTCGGCACAAATATGCACCGCCCGGTCAAATGCTTTTGCATAACAAAAGCGCCCTACAGTAAGGAGTTTTATCTCGCCGTCGAGCGTTGGCTTTTCCAATAAGGCTTGCTCACGGACAAAATTTGCCGAAAGGATATTCTCTATTACTACAATCCTATCTGCCAATGACGGAAATTTCTGTATAAAAGCTCTTTTAGCATCTTCCGAAATAGCAGCGATATAATCGTATGTACCCCATGTTTTTAATTCACATGCCGCATCTATGGTAACATTGGAATAATCGGTATGAATCCAGGCAATTTTACGTTTCGCCTTCACTTTATCCTTTACAATATTGTGCGGAGCGATAAAGCTTATCGCCAAATCATATACAACGTCGTTTATTGGCGGCAGATAAGGCGTAGTAGCATCCGCAACATACTGATATATCGAGTAATTCTCGTCGCCGCCGGTCTGATTCGAAAATCGCTTTGCCTGAAATTTGGCATACAAGCGCCCCAAAGCGATTCTCCAATATCCTTCTTTGAGAATCTGTGTTATAGGGCGTGTAAGCGTCGTATAAGCGGGGATTTCGGGCAATAGATTCACTTCGGAAGGGATATATTGCATCAGTTCGCCCGAATGGCGGTATATGAAAAGGTCGACCTCGACACGCGAGTAATCCAGACTATCCAATAGCCCCAGCAATGAACGTTCTACTCCTCCGATTTCCATGTATTGGATGGCGATAAACAGGCGTTTCTTCTTCATTGAAATATCTTGAGTAATGTCGGTTTAACATATGAAAACAGAAGGCTTTGCATCTCCTCTGTTCTGGCAAAGGATATATAATACAATCCTGCCGGAACGATTAGGGAGATTATGCCTTTGAGCATGATATAACCTATCGAATCGCCTTCGAATTGGTAACATATACAGTAAGTTATCGCCCACGAAAAAAGAGCCACAGCCGTATATTTGGCATACCTTATGAAATAAAGGCTTAACGGTTTCTTAAAGGTATGTTTGTAGACGAGATAAGGGAACTGCCAGAACCCAATAGACAATACGCTTATGGTGGCAGCAAGCAGAACGCCTGTTATACCCCAGAATTGAACAAACAGAAGGGACAAAGCTAAGTTGAGGCAACCTTGTATAAGAGGCGAAAAGCGGTCTTGTGTAAAGATGCCCGATTTGACTTTGAATATCTGAGCCGAAAGGCGCATACCCAAGATATATACATTGACGAGGATAATAATTACCGTAACGGTACCTAATAAATATTCGCTTCCCAACCACCAGATTATAAACGGGTTCAGTGTATTGGAAAGGATAATAACGGGCAAGGAAACAAGGATAAAATTCAACAGGAATATCGTATTGAAAACCTGATTGACACGCTCGCGGCTTTCGGTGACAAGGAGGTTGCCTACGCTTTCGGAGACGCTGTTCAATGCCTGATTTATCAGGTTGTTTATATAAACGGTGATTAATGTATAGTTCGAATACAAGCCGACTATGGCGATGCTGACAAAGGAAGATATAACGATATTGCCCGTCGAATGCATCAGATAACCGCCCAAGCCGTGCAGGAACAGGGCTTTGGAGTTGGTAATGATTTTTTTTCGTGTTTCTTCGTCGACTTTATATTTTATTTTCGTTTTGATGTACGAGTATAATCTGTTGACCTGATAAGTGATAGCTACGTTATATCCTACGATAAACAAGGATTCTATCAGCAAATACAGGATATAATTCTTGGTATAATACAATATAGCCAACTTTGCCAGATTCAATCCGACCTGATATACCAGGTTGATGGCTGCCAGTTTATATTGCTTCTGGTCGGCATTTATCAAAGACCATTTGTATGCGGCAAAATAAGGAACGATGCTATTGAACAGGAAGATAAAAAATACGGCAGAAACATACTCCAACGATTCGCCGCCCTTGATAAATACATCGAGGAAAGGGTATATAGCCAACCCCATCAATAGTATGCCCCCGCTGATATAACGGTATATCTTACGGTATAACTGCACGAGCGCGATAATCTTGGGCTCATCTCTTTCCGCAAGCGGTTTATACAGATTGTAGACGATACTGGTTCCGAATCCGCCTTCGAGCAGGGAAACCACACCTAAAATATTAAGCAATAAGCCATTCAATCCCAGATATTCGACACCGATGCTGTCTACAAAGATTTTCCGGGTAAAGAATCCCAGAAAAGTCATTATCAGCATAATGGACATGCTGGCAATAAAATTCTTCCGTGAATTATCCGTGCGCATAGGCATCCAGCTCTTTTGACAGTTTCAAGGCAATTCCTTGTGCAAATGGCATAACAGAATAGGTAGTGGAATAATAGCCGATACCTTTCGTGTCCCCCTGACAAAAATCAATAGCACCTGTTCGCCGGGTGGCTGCCATCAAGCGCTTTTCCGCCCGAAAGGCCGCATCCAAGAAGCGGCTATCGGATGTGATTTTGTAAGCGTTTACCATCAGCAAACCGATGAGCGCCGTACCCGAAGACTCGCTCGTAGCTTCCTTATTGAAGAACATCGCTCCGAATCCGCCATCAGCCTTTTGATATGCGAATAATTCTTCGGCTAAAAGGACTATCCGCTTATCCCATACTTCCCTGTCATTGGATTCTACCAGCCCCAATATATACCACCCGATGCCACGCCCCCAATCGTATATGCCTAAAGGGACATTCTGCACAATATCATAGGCATGCGAAGGGATGGAAGAACCGGGAAGCTTTGCTTTATCATATTCTTCTACCTGCATGCGGGCAAGCTCCATTTCGCCACAAAGAGCAAGAAAAGGCACGACCATACCGATAGTATCTACAAAGCGGATATGAGGAAGCGCCGCACGATAAGGAAGTGTCTTTTGGCTGCCCTTCAAAGTCATTCGCAGGGAACGAATCGCCTCTTCGGCTCTTGGCGTCAGCACGCCATTCTTTTTCAGCACATATGCCAGCAAAGCTTCATCGATATAGGCAGGCTTTTTCTTCCAGTTTCCTGTTTTGTCATCTATCGCTTTACTTGCATAACAGGCAGATTCTTCCTTGCCGAAAGCCAATAACAATCCGGCTGTTTGCCAGCTTTGTATCGTCCTGTTGCGATAGCGCCCGCGTATCACATCGTACAGTACATAGCAATTGTTATCGGTCTGTTTCACTGTCGGCGGCCTATGCAGCCATTTGCGAGCCTTCGATTCGATTGCTTTTTGCCAGACGGAACGGTCATTCCATCTGCCTATATGTATTCTCGATTGCCATTCATACACGAACAAGGCAATATCGAAGCCTATAAAAATGAAGGCTACAAAAAGTAATAAGGATAAAAACACTAGCATATTTTCGTAATCTCTTTTCCTGCTTCGGCAGCTTTCGCCTTATATTGCTTCATCATGGAAGCATAGTGTTTCCTGATTTTATCTTCGTGGCGGTATATATATTTGAAGGCTTCGACTAATTGGTTCTCCTTCTCCAATGCTTGTACGGGAATCACATAGTTGTCTTCCGTCCCGAAAATATCACGGGCTATTCCCTTTGCTTTTACCGAGTAACCGACGACAAGCGTCGGCACGCTCTCGGAATAGGCGGCAATACTGGCATGCGTACGGGCTGCCACAAAGAAACGGCAACGGGCAATATAGCCTTTCAGTTCCGAAGCGGTAGCATCTTCTATCATCACTACCCTGCCTGTATCGGCAAAATGATTGTACAATTTCCGAAGGGGGATTCTATCGTCATTATGCGCCCACACGACATGGGGAATCAAAGCGACATTCATATCCGAAGTGGATAGGATATGTTCTATCAGCCTGACGTAATTGTTGAATGTCGCACCCTTGCTTGATTCGTAACTGATAATCATCGGGCTGATATTGATTCCGACCGTATTGAGTTCTTTGAATCCTTCGGGCAAAGGCAAGTCGGTGCGTTCGAGCTGGAATGCGGGGTCAGGGAACAGGCGAACTTTCCGCAATCCTTTATTTTTTAATGAATTATACGTTATGCTTTCACGGGCGACTATCAGGTCAAAAGCTGCTAAGTCTCCCAAAACGATGTCGTTATCTATCGCCTCCTGTTCTATCGAACATCCCCACAAGACGGTCTTTTTACCTAATTGCCTTACTGCCTTATTTACCAGCAAAATGTGATGATTAACTCCATAGCAATAATTATCGCCGCCTATACTCATCATCATATCGCTTTTCTTTGCCGACTGAATAATCGGGGCGAATGTGAGCCTGTCGAATCTTTCGTCGCTGCCATCGATACGCGCCAACAGGTATTGCACCGAAAAACGATTTATCGGCTTTTGGGGATTCGATAATTTGCAATATCTATCCAGTCCGTACTTACTGTCTTCTTCCACAGAGGTAGAAAACAGCTCAAAATAAGCTTCTTTTATTATTTCGGATGTCGCGCGGACGATTGCTTCACATCCATGATTACCACTACCGCCATGCGGGGAAAGTATAATTTTCATATAATCCGGTTTTTATTTTTTATCTTCGTTGGATAAGCCATATCAGCCGATACAACCTATTCATTATCATTATTTTCAGCCAACAAGGTACAGCAATCGTATATTCATCGAAAGTTTTCAAATCGGCTACGCATTCTGCACTGAAAGTATTTCTTATTTCACTAATTGACAGCTCATTACTCATCGCCATATTGTAGGCGATACCCCATAAACGGTTCGAAAGGAATATCCGGGAATGCGAATCATTGATACCTCTCTTTTCGAAAAAGGAACGAATCATTTTCCACTGTCCGTAATTATTCTCAAAACTCTGGCTATGGGCACCGGAAGAAAGCGAGCCTTCGGATAAGATGCGATAGTTATATCCTACTGAATTTACGACCTGAATATGAGTGACATATTCGAGGTATTGCAGGTTAAAAATCAAATCTTCGCCATATTGAATCCCCAAAGGAAAGCTTATTCCATGCCCCTTGACGACGTCCGAACGGTATAGCTTCACCACCGGCCCATACAATAGATATTTGCTGTTCAATTCGGTGAAACGTTCAGAATCTTCCTTTCCTATAATCACTAATCCGTCGGCTGCGGTAAGCACTTCCGTACCTGAAGGGCGGAGCAATTTCATGCCGCACACTACTAATTCGGATTTGGCTTGTGTGGCTGCTTTGTGAAGGGCAGACAGATAGAAATTATCTATTAAATCATCACTGTCAATAAAAGCTATATATTTCCCTGAGGCATGTTGAATACCTAAGTTGCGGGCAAAAGAGACGCCCGAATTAACGATATGGAATACCCGAAAACGCTTGTCACGTCGGGCATACAAATCGCATATCCCGCCGCTATTATCCGTCGAGCCGTCGTCGATAAGCAGGCACTCCCAGTCCTCGAACTGTTGCGCAAGCACCGAATCCAAGCATTCTTCCAGGTATGGGGCGGTATTATAGACCGGTATGATTATCGATATTTCCATATATCATTCATTATCAATCACCTGATATATATTATTCATCTGGCGCTCCAGCGAAAAACGGTTCTTGTCTCTTTCTATCCGGTCAGCGTAACGTGACATTAACTTCCTATCAGACAATACGTTTCTCATCCCTTTCAACAAGGCTTCGTCTTCATTCTCCACAATGATACCATATTCGCCACCGTCCAGAAGTTCTTCCATCCCCGCGCAAAGTGTGGTAACAACAGGCAACCCGAGTATCAGGGCTTCCGTCACGGCAGTGCTATACCCTTCGCTCCGCGAAGAGCAGACAAAGACATCGCTCGCCGCAATATAGGGATATGGATTGCTCTGATTACCCCACAGCGTAACGATTTCTTCCAGATTCCACTCGCGAATCAGCTTTTCCAAACGTATCCTTTCCGCTCCTTCGCCGACTATCCATAATCTAAAATCAAAGCCTTCGGCAATCAACTTGCCAATAATGGGTATCAGGCGGTCATAGCCTTTTTGCGGCACTAATCTACCGACGGAAACAAAGAGCAGCTTCTTTTTATCCCTTTCGACTGTATACAGAGCAGACATTTCACGTATCTCTTCCACGTCAATCGGATTATAGATAACTATCGATTGGCGGGAATATAGTTTTTCAAGCGATTCTTTTACGCTTTCCGAGACGGAGACAACTTCGTCAAAGGAGGAATAACAGGTGGTTTGTTCCTCTTTCGAACGGAAAGCTATATCTGTCCAAGGGGATATATTGAGGTCGATATGAACCCAAGCGATTTTTCTGCCAGAATATCCTCCGCTGACAATCCTTGTGGCATATCCTTCGATAAAAGCAATTTCAACATCGAATTTGTCTCTTAAATATAAGCGTCTGAAAAGGGTTGGCGAAAAATGATTGTATATGAACAGGTTGATTTTGTTAAATATCTTAACCCAAAGTTTTCCGGCTTTTGATTTCCTTTTTTCTATACTTTTCAGAATACTTTTATACTGGATGTCTGCCGGATAGTATTCGTACGACATCTCATCTTCCCGATGATTGATGAGCGTAATATCGTATTTTTCTCTGTCGAAATGAGCTAAAAAGACTTGCAAGACTTTTTCGGCACCACCACCATATAACCCATTGACAACAAATGCGATGTGTTTCTTTTTCATTGCAATATCCTTTCCACGGGTTTTATCAATGACGATATGCCGAAATCGTGTCCTCTTCCCCTGACTTTGCGGGTTAATACGGAGAGATAATCACTGTTGGTTATAATCTTTTTCAACGGTTCGAATAATGTCATTTCCTCATTCTCCACGATGATGCCGTATTGGTTATCACCCAAAAGTTCTTTCATTCCCGAACAAAGCGTTGTTACCACAGGCAGCCCCAGAATCACCGCTTCGGTGGCGGCTGTGCTGAAACCTTCGCATCGTGAGGAGCAGACAAAGATGTCGCTTGCCGCTATGTAAGGATAGGGATTCGGGATAAAACCATACATCCGGATGTGATTATTCAACTTGTTTCTTTCAATATCTTGGGTCAGCTTTTCTTTCTCCGGCCCTTCTCCCAATATCCACAATTCAAAATCGCACTTTTCATCTATCAGCCTTTTTGCCACCTTTAGCAACCTGTCATATCCTTTTTGCTCCACAAGACGCCCCAATGTAACCATGCGGAGTTTCCTTTTCTCGGGCAAGGGTACTTCTTCTTTGGATTTGCGGATGATTTCGGCATTATCAATGGGATTGTAGATGGTCGCAGCTGCTACGCCGAATTTTGTTTCCACCGATTTTTTCACCGTGTCGGAGACGCATACTATTTTACTGTATTTCAAGTATGTATCTCTTTCCTTCTTCACGGAAGGATAAACGATATTTTGCGTCCAAGGGTTGAGCAGCATATCGGTATGCACCCACGCTATTCTATTCTTATTGGATGAATGGGCAAGCAGCTTTGTTGCAAATCCTTCACAAAAAGCGACTTCTATATCGTTCCCTTTCGGTAGAAAGAGAGCATAAACCACTCTCAACGGCAAATAAAAGTAAATCAAGTGGTATAATAGTTTATATAAGAACCGATTACGTGTTTTTATTATGGGCTCGTATCTGACAGACTTGCTGATTGGCTTTTCGTATATGCCTCCTGCCGCCACAGTAGCCACTGTTATGTCAAATTTGCTTTTATCGATATGCTTCACAATGGTATGAAGCACCTTTTCGGCACCTCCTCCGGCAAGCGACTCTATAAAGAACAATACTTTTATTTTCCGTTCCATAGTTATAATTCATCTATTCCACAAAACCAATCTTATCCGATGACAATAAGGTTTTCATTTCTTCTTTTTTGTCTTCGTCGATTCCTTTGCGTAGCGTATATTCATCCGAGAACAGCGGGGCATCTTTGAAGACCCCTTTAATTTTGGCTCGATATTCTTCCACGGAGCATACAATTTTCGCCGGATTGCCTGCTGCTACAACATTCTTTGGAATCGTTTTGGTGACGACGCTATTTGAGCCTATAATCGCATTTTCGCCTATCGTCACTCCGGGCATAATGACCGTGCGTACCCCGATAAAGACATTCCGTTCGATAGTGATTCGGCCTATTCTGGTATAGCCTGTATATTTCTTCGTACTGGTGTCATGTGCCAGCAAATAGACCTGCGGCGCAATCACTACATTGTCGCCAATCTCTATCAACCAGCAATGGCTTACGTCTACCACCAATCCGGGCTGTATAGAGCAATTGCTGCCCACTTTCATCCCTAATTTTATATAGTCTTCGAGCCAATATTCATCCAAAAGGTATTTTCGGAAGCGGGACTTTACAAAGTTTATACATTTGCTAAACATCGGCACTTGTATTGAATATTCATTAATTTATGTGAATAGATAGTCAAGCTATATACGCAAGTTTATCTATATCGAAGTAGTTGGCAAGTAAATGAGTTTATTAGTTTACAAGAAAAGTAACTCGAAAAAACACCCTAAATCAATATACTTTTGTTACTTTTTATTGTCATCCCGAACGAAGGTGAGGGCTCTCTCTTCTCCAACAAAACGAGATGCTTCGTTTCATTCAGCATGACAAGCGTGTCTGCTTTTTGTGTACTTCTTGTAGGCTCTTTGTGCGCTTCGTGGTTAAGTAATAAAAAAGTAACCTACAAAAAAAACAACATTTTTTATATACACTTTTTCTCTTAATTAGCTCATAATGAATGCGATTTTCGACAACAAAGGTAACAATAGGGTGACAAAAAAGTAACACATTTGTGTATTTTTAGAGGTGGAGAATCACCTTACCGGTTCGCTCCCGATAAGAAGCCTTTTAGCTTTTCTGCTACCTTCAGATAGTACCGCTGCACGGAGCGCCAGCGCTTGTCTTTGAGAAAGAACCAGCGCTTTTTGCAATCGATTAGCTTACCTGTGGGCGTGATAATATACTCCACGATGGCGACTATATCGTTTTCTGTGACGCATTCTCTAACGCGCGAGAGATTGTCGCCCTGAAATATCAACCGGTCACCCTCGATAGATACAAGGCGATGCAGTATGTATTTCTTATTGTATACGAAAAGGGCTATAACACCGATGCGCAGATACTGCCTGTGGTAAGGTATCAGCACGACCTTATGCTTGCCGTCCAATAAGGTAGGATACATGCTCATTCCTTTCACCTTCAATTCTACCGGGTTGCCCGAATCGATAATCTGGCGGACATTCGTAAAAAACAACTGGTTGGATAATATCTCTTTCGTAATCATACCCATCAGTATATTGTATTATAAGCGATTTCCGCAGCTTCTTTATCCGGCAGGCATCTCAGCTCATATACAGGCGCATTGTTAACGATTTTGTCTATCATATACATTACCTTTTCGGATAAAACTTCGTCATGAGCTATAAAGGGCGGAAACGACGGGTGAATAGCTCCGATAGATTCCAGGCGGCTCCGGCGGTTCATCCTATTCTCGGGGTATTGCTTTAGCCTGACCATTGCTTTCAGAAGAGCCGCTTTTTGTTGATAACAATGTGTCTTTCCGCTCCACGGCGAACCGTGAACGAAAATCTTACCATCTCTAAGGCACAACAAAGGAGAATCGTCATTCAGCAAATAAGAATTCTCTATATATTTCAGCCACAATCTGGCATGGGTGCTTTTACCTGTCCCCGACTCGCCAAGGAACAAGACTGCCTCCGAGTCCTTTACTACGGACGATGCATGTATCGGGATAACTCTTTTCCCTATTGCCGGCAAAAAGTAGGCAATCCATACCGCATACTTGATAATCATTTCGTTGTCGGAGGAGGAAGTAAAAACAGTATTGTCCTTCAGATTATAAATGATGCTGATAATCTTCTTTCCGTCAGACTGATACATTTCGAAAAGATATCCATCTTCACACTTCGAGAAAGTATGTTTCAGGTCTAATATACTGAAACAGTGTATCAGACGGATATTCATCAGATTGGCCGTATCTATCTGCCTATCCATGTGTATGCAGATATCCGCATCTCCCCTGTCCTGTTCGGGTATTTCGAATATATCAAACCCCGGAAACTGGCTTACCTGCCGTAGCATCTGCTCCCCTGTCATTTCCACTGTCAGGCCGGCTATCAAGTATATCTTTTTCATATTCATTTTTCGGTGGCTAATACGGTTATATATCTACTATTCGGCTACAGAAGCGAAGTGTACGCTCCCTATGCGAGATTATCAACAAAGTAAAGTTATCAGCAGCTAAGGCATGCAGCAGGGAAACGATGTCTTCTTCTTTCTTCGCATCCAAGGCCGAAGTAGCCTCATCCACAAAAAGGACTTCCGGCTCTTTATACAAAGCTCTTGCTATCCCTATCCGCTGTCTTTCGCCTCCGCTGATAGTAGTACCTGCTTCTCCAATCAGTGTGTCCAAGCCGTCCTGAAGACTTTCGAACCATGTTTTAAGTCCGGCTTGTTCCAAGACCTTCAATATCCTGTCATTATCGGGCTCACCGATAGACATCGCTATATTCATTCTTAACGAATCATTTTTGATAAAGACATCCTGTTCTACATAGCCAATCAGCTTATGCCAGCTTTTCCTGTTCCGAGGCGACAGCTTGATTCCGTCGATATATATCCCACCTTGCTGCGGGATATAGAAGCCCAGTAACAGGTTGAACAAGGTACTTTTACCCGCTCCCGAATCCCCTTTGAATCCAATGCATTCGCCTTTATGGATTTTCAGTGAGAAGTTTGAGAATACAGGCGCATTCACATCAAAGGCGAAGGTTATGTCCCGGAGCTCGATTTGCCGGTTCAGGTTTATTATCGCTTGAGGAAACTCTTCATCTGCCTCTTTGCTATCGTCTTCGTCGGCACCTTTAATGACGTCTATCACATATTGGTTATTCTGAAGGACATGCCAACTGCTCACCAAGGTCAATAGAGAGGGCATAACCCGAAGGGCAACAAATCCGAAAATGATGAAAGCATTAACAGAAACGCCATTAGCCGTACCGGCAACAAGCAAAATGATAAGCGCAACCACTATACACAGCTGAAAGATAACGGATGGTACCTGCCTGTAAATAATATTCTTAGTATCAGCCTTTGATATGGTGTCGAGCCCTTCCTCGAATTGGTTGCTTATCCTGTCGAATGAGCCATTCACGCTCAGACAGACATGTCCTTTGAGGCTTTCCTGCACTATCTGCGCCTGATTGCGGCGGGCTTCATAGGCTGCCAGACCAAGCTTCTTCAACCTGCCTCTGACAACGGCAAGGTATATCAGCGAGATGGGAATCATAGCGCCTACCAATGCCATCGATATTACGGGAGCAAGCCAAAGCAGAAAACCCATTAGCAGCAGCATCATTACCATATTCGATACCGAATCCAGAATGGTTTTAATAATGCTGGTAGCGAAACCATAGCATGCTCCATTGATATGGAATGCCAATTGCGAAGAATAGGTCTGGCGTATAAACAGCAATCCCTTGCTATGATAGTAGTTGTAGAGCCGCCGGGAATAGTATCTATATATTTCTAAATAGTACTTGTTCTGAATATTCCCAAGCCAGATAATAAGGACACTTTTGAGCGGCAGCAGCACTAAAGCTGCTATCCCTAATATCAAGCCGAATTGGGCAAGCGAGTCCAAACCTATAAAGCGGAAAAGTTGCCCCATAAAAGAGTTATCCCCTTCGATGCTTGCCGGATTGATAATTACAATAATAATCGGTAGCAGCGAAGCTAACCCAACCAAGTCGAGCAGGCGGTTCACTATCCCGATGGCAACCATCTTAACTGCCCTTCTCCGGAACTGCGCGGGGAGTAGCTTTATATACGAATTGACATTCATTGCAACTATTTTGGTTTGGATGTACCTTATTCCGTGACTTTTACAGATTTCACACCCATATATTTTGCGAAGGCCTTATTATACCATATAGCCGAATCGGTGGAGAGTTCGTGCAAATGGTATTCCGGTGCTGTTATTATTTTCTCTGTTAGTTCTATATGCAGGTTTCCTTGCACCTTCTGCTGCAATACATAAGTATAGCGCTTCTCCCACTGCTCGTTGGCATAGCTCAACGCATTATATTGCTGATAGTATTTATAACCCAATATACCTATCAGCAATATCATACCTGATACTTTCAATACCTTGGCGGAAGGGCTTGCTATCCTGATATTGGCATATAGTATGCCGATAGCGATAATGGCAAAGGTGACGACGCCAAATAGTGCCCGGCTCGGGAACTGGGGCGATGCAATCATTACGGCAAAGGCGATATGGGCAGTGATAACGAAAACAGCCGATATAAAGAGTATCATCCGACGCTCTTCGCGTGTTGTTTGCTTACTTTTCAGCAATGCTACCAGCCCGATTATATAGATGGGGATTAACGGCAAGCCATAATATAGATAATGGTAGAACATGGTATACAGCCTGCTTATCAACGTATCTGCTATCGTGACAGGTTGGGCATTTGCGCTTGCAACCTCCATCCTGACATAATTTCCCGGAGCAGCTAAAAGCAATACGCATCCTATACTGAATCCTATAAGGCCTACAACAGCCCATCGGGGCAATTCCCCTCTCCTCCGGAAATAGAAACACATAAAGACAAGCATCAGAAGGACGGCCACAGCCATATTCTCATTCGTCCATCCGGCGAGAATCCCTCCGATAAAGAAGCCGATAGCAACCATGATGCCTTTGAGTTTATATCCGGGATTCCTAAAAAACAGGTAGTAAGGATATATAAACAGGAGAATAATCAGGGTTCCCCATAGATAGTTGGCACTGCCGGTTATCCACAGGATGGTGGCAGCAAAAGCCGGTTGGAAAAAGTATACAAGGAAGTAAATAAAGACAAATACGATGGGGCTGATGGGGTTATTATAATTCGAAATCCGGTATATCAGCCAGAGTAAGAGCGTGAAGGCTAAAGCATTCAGCGAATCGTGCATCCACGGTTTCAGCATCAACAGGAACTGTGCTATAAGGTGGACAACAAAGCGCCCGCCCCATGTGAAGTAGTGATTGTATTGTGAATCTATTATCTCCCGAATGCCTGTGATGCGCACCGGCGGGTCGCTCCTGAATATAAAGGTATAAACCCAGTCATCGGTGAAAATGGGAAATAGGGAGTTCAGCATAAACAGCGAAACGAAGCATGCAAACACACACAAATATAACACCCATTTACGGCTATTAGCAACTTCTGCTATGTACCTGTTTTTCATAGTATAACTCTTTCAATGAATCAATTTTGCACCTTACTTACCTGTCGCCATCTCCGTTTCAGCAGATAGGCGAAATAACTCCTGATTTCAGGAAGCAGAAACTCCGAGATGCCTACTTTCCCGAGGTATCTTCGATATATATTATTCCTCCGAAAAAGGTAACGCAATACATTAACAACAGGGATATGCATCTTGAGCGTAGCCCGGTAAGGCATAACTGTTTTCATGATAAACCGTTCTGCATGAGCATCCTCTTCGGATGGAATCATAAAATAGGGATTAAACCCAAGATAATCGGCACAAAAAGAATTAATATGGCATACAAACTTCTCTAATCCCAGTTCTGCTATCTGAGAAGATAACAGCTTGCTGTCGATATCATTTTTGTGCTTGCTAAAAAAGATCGTCCAGTCGCACAGTTGCCTGATGTTCATATCTAAACAGCAAAAATGCCTGAATGTGTGCCCAATAAAGTAAAGTGCTGCCACTTGCGGAGGTAATTGAAACACATTGTTCCAGTTCACCGACGGGTAAGCTCCTTCCGAAAGCATGCCCCGGAGGATATTCTCCATTTTCTGATACAAACGGCCTTCTCGTTGGAAATGCAAGGTTGTATCAAAAAACGTATGGTGGTTTTCGATGGGTATGCCATCTATAACAAAAGTCGTATGCTTGGGGATTTCGTTCTCCATTCTTACGCCCAGCGAAACAATCAGATCGTTAGCCTGTTCCGATTCTTCCGGCAAATAAATATCTATATCCCCACTCTCCCGCAGGTACGGAACAGGATATAGCTCGGATATGGTAACCCCTTTGATCAAGAGAAACTCGACATCCTTATCAGAAAACAGGTTCGACAGCTTCGTTATAATGGATTTATAATACTCATATCGCTCACTCCCTTTCAGGACATTTACGCACCAGCGCAGCTTCAACTGACGGGGTGGCTGCAATTTCGCAGGCAAATACTGCAAACCGCCATAGGATAAAAGCAGGACTCCCTGCCTTGACGAAAGGTCGAACAATCGTTCCCAATCTTTGCTCTGAGTATTAGCAAATACCGATAAACAGCAATCCTCGCTATTTTTATTGACATTCAGGCTTAGCCGAAGCAAGGTGAAGAATATATCTGTCATGCTTGTCATTGTAGTTCGATAAGTCTGTTCTGAACTAATGCATCAATCCAGGCCGCAGCATCTTTGAGGGCTAAATCTCTGTCTATGCCGAATTCTTCTATGATGGAAGTTGCCACCTGCTCCACCGTAAAATCCTTATTCTCATACAGATTCCACAAAAAAAGAGATGTTTGATTGAATGACATAATCTTGGTCGTATCCACACCGTATGTTCCTTGCAGGAGTATAATATTTTCACCTCCTACCGACTGTACTTTAAAGCCTTTTCTGATTCTCATCTTTTTTGATAAATAGTTAGCTAAAAGAGCTATAAAGGGCTATAAAGCCCCTTATAGCATAATTTAAGAATTAGTTATATATAGGTACGATCTTGTTATGATCGAAATTGAGGACATTCAGTCCTACCGGATTCAGGCGTTCGGCAGTAGCGCTACCTTGCAGTATCAACTGTGGATTACCTTTATAATAGAAACTTACAGTTGCAGTGTAGTCGAATTCGAGGTCTGTAGGAAGAGCAAATATAGGAATAGGGAACGAACCTAATTTTTTATATTCTTCCTTCAACTCGGCTATACTACGCTCTTCCATGTGCATGATGGTGCACATGTAGTCTGTCATCTCAGAATTACCGTTATTCACGATGCATTCGTTGATGTCTCCTACCTTGGAATCAACAGTAAGTCTATCCAATGCCAGTTCTATTGTTTTATAAAATGGCATCGAACCGTTGGCTTGTATTTCGAACCTTACTTCGTCGAATCTCTTAGCCAAATAATATCCATCTTCTTCCGTTCTCAACGAAACGCGGCCTTCGATCATCGACATTAATTGATAGAATTGTAACGGCTTATCTCCACTCGTATCATTCGCATCAAACTCGACCGGCATAGCCACCATCGGGCAATAAGAACCGAACATAGCTGAGTTATTCTCTATCCCATGTTCATCGATTTCAATATCCTTTCTCTCGATAAACAGCGACTGTCCGTTCAGAGAGACGATAGAGTTTTCGGGAGCATGATATGCCTTATACACTTGCGATCCTTGATTGGCGAGCAGCAATCCCGTAAATTTGGCAGACGCTTTCGCTGTTTCGTCGGCATAAGTAAATGGCTGAACTGTACCATTGGCATCGATGATGTTTACCACATCATTCACATCCCAGCTGGTCGTTCCTCCAGGCTCGATAATACTCTTTTCCAACACTTCGGATTTAGTACCGATTGTTACACTTACATACTTGTCCGGTACATTGTTCGGTTCATCACTTTGGCTACATGAACACAAGCCGGCCGACAAGGCCAGCAACGCAAATACTACTTTTTTCATCATTTTTTTTAATTTTTTTTTAAACAATCGTTCAACATCAGTTAAAAATGTCCCATTGTACTACCACCATCATTCGGGTCGAAATTGTTGGTCGTAAAATCATTCGCAGCGGCATTGATCTCGGTGCTTGCCGACATCGCAAATCCTTCTTCTACGTCTACTTCAATCACCTCGACGAGAGGAGAAACGTAGCTTTCCTTCATCTTTTCATTCTTTCTTTTCATTTTCATTCAGTTTTAATTATTACTAAAAAATCTAAGGATTTACACCAATGATGTGTAACATCACCGGTGAGTTCCCTATATCTACATGTTGTTCAGCTGCTTTTGCGGAAAGGTTGTCGCTTGTGTTAAAAGAGAGTTAGTATTTGCCCTTTTTCTTATAATAATCGACATATTCATAACTGTATCCATAACTGTAGCTCTCGCCCAGTCCTCCTGCCCCATAAATAGAAACTTTGTTATAATTGACGGCGTTCAGCATGAGCATTATGGAATCGATGCTTCCTTCGCGGATTACATTATTCAGTGTATCTATGATAGAGAATTTGGTATAGCCGGATCTGAGAATATACAAGGTAGAATCGACGTATTTGCTCATAATGAATCCACTGGAAACAACAAGAAACGGCGCAGAATCCACTATAATATAATCGTAGCGGGATCGTAGTTCATCTAACATTTCGCCTACCAAAGGGAGCGAAAGTAATTCGCTCGGATTGGGTGGTATGGGGCCGGCAGGGATGATATCTAAGTTCTCGGTATCCTTGTGTGGAATGATAATCTGGTCTACATCTTTTATCTCTCCGGCCAGATAACTGGATAATCCCATCTCATCATTGTCTATTTCCAGATATTTATTCAGAGCCGGTTTATGCAAATCCGAGCCTATCAGCAGAACCTTCTTCCCCAAATACGCCAATGATAAGGACATATTAATCGAAATAAAGCTTTTCCCTTCCCACGGGCCTGAAGAAGAAACCTGAAGAATCACTCCCCCCTGCTTTTTCTTGTCGATGCTGAGCCGCTCCAATTTGGAACGTAACATGCGGAAGCTTTCCGTGAGAGGATCGCGCCCTGTATGAGTTATTATCTTGGCTTTCATCGGTGATTTCCTGTTTTTCTCTGCCGACGGGATAGTACCTAACAAGGGGATATCCGTCCGTTCTACAATATCCTTTTCGAACATAATCTTCTCGCGAAATACATTCATCGCTACCACAATAGCTATCGGAATCATAAGGCCGATAAATAATGCAAACAGGTAAATCTCTTTCTTCTGGGATAGAACCGGGGAGTTCGACCCGAAGGCTTTGTCTACCACATAGGCGCGGTTGGATAAAGAGGATAATGTCAACAAAGCTTCTTCCCTTTTCTGTTGCAGAAGGATATAAAGGGGTTCTTTCACTTGTTGCAAGCGCGACATCCGCGTCAGAGCCAACTGTTTGGAAGGCATCGAAACCAATTCCCGTTGATTCTGATTTTGTTGTCTGGCAATGGATTGCAACTGGAGATTATAACCCGCTTCCAGATTTGTGATCGATTGCTTGATATTCTCTTTCAGCGAAAGCAGCAATTCATCCACAGCCTGCACTTTAGGATTATTCTCGCTCGATGCGGCTAATAGCCTGTTACGATCGATAACATACTGATTGTATTGGGAAATGGACGAGTTGAGCATCCCGTCAGTGATACCGATATTAACAGGTATAAGCTTATATTCCTTGCTCTGAAAAGATTTCTTGAGGCTCTCTAAAAGGTTGAGTTGTAATCTCAGGTTATTCAGCTGCTCTTTATATCCCTGATTGGTATTCACAACTATCTGCGACTTAGAGCCCAAATCGAGCAATTGGTTGGCAGTCTTGTATTCAGCATACGAGCCTTCCACCGCTTTCAGATCCTCTTCCAGTGTCGAAATACGCTCGTCCAAAAAGGCAATGGTATTCAGTATGCTCTGGCTATCATTCTCCTTGGACAAGATATTATATTCTTCGATCAAGGTATTCAGAATATCCTCTGCCCGCTTGGGATGCCCCTCTGTCAATGAGATAAGCAAGAGGTTCTCTTGTTGAGCCGAAGAAATTATATCCATCTTTCCTATCAACTGTCTCGCTGCCACTTCCAGACTCGACCGGGTAATACGCATTTGTCCATTCAGATCTGATGGGTTTATATTTCCCCTCACTTTCAGGCTGATAGTTCCCGAAGGTGTATCGATACTTTGTTCGAAATCCACTTTCCCGGCAGGTAAAGAGACGGGGTCGCCATTAATCAATAATGAATCGACAAACACGCCCTTCCCTCCAGAGAAGGTTATTTCCATATCGATATCAGCGTTTTCATATTTCTTCTCCTTCGGCGTAAACGAGAATACAACAGGAGTGTCTTTATATTGCTCTCTATCAACAAAGTTTCCCTTATTGAAATATCTTACATTGAAGCCTCCCTGTTCGACTACCTTACTCATCAGCTTAGCTGATTTCAGGACGAATATCTGGTTATCATTTCCCTTCTCTGTCCTTGTACCTAAGGTATTCGAAACCAACTGGTAATTGTCCGAATACTGGCTTTGCTGGTTCGTCAGCACAACCGTTATACTCTTTCTATACTCCGGTGTTGTATAATGCAAATACAAATAAGTACAGCCCACGCATATGATGATCGATGCCAGCAATACATACTTGATGCTCCATAAAATAGCACGTATTCTACGGAAATCTATTTTAGTTGTTTGCTCCTTCTTCAGAAACTCTCTATCTGTCATGTCTTTCAAAATATCTTATTAAATCATTTACAAATCAGATGCTTATAATCAAAGGCTGATAATTAAAGCAACTATTGATATTATCAACCCCAGCGAAGAGGTTATGATAGGGATAATGGAGGACTGGCTCGATCCGGTGAATGCGCGGGTCGACGTAGGGGTGACGTATAGTACGTCGTTCTGGCAGAGATAGAAATAAGGCGAAGAAAGAATCTCGGATTTGCGGAGGTCAATCTTTATATATTTATACTCGCCATCTATCTCCCTAATCAACATCACATTACTGCGCTTTGCATCAAAGGTGAGATCGCCTGCCATCCCCAAAGCTTGCAGGATGGTTGTCCGTTCGCTCTCTATGGTATAAGTGCCCGGCTTGCGGACTTCGCCCAATATGGTTATCTTATAATTTGCCAAGGATACGTTCACGGTTACATTCCTGATATCCCTGGATATATCGGCCGTAAGCTTGTCAGACAATTCCCGTAGCGTAAGCCCTTCGACCTGTATCTCTCCCAACACAGGCAGGTCGATAAAGCCTTCTATATCTACGATATAACTTTTCTTTTCGTTGTTGTACGGGGCAACAACATCTTTGTTCGGGCCGGAGACAACGATATTGAGCATATCGTCTTTCTTTATCTTCGGTTCATAATCCTGAAAGGCGGCAAGTTGTCCTATCTTTTCAAAATCCTGAAAATATGCGACATCCCGGTATGATGAACAGGAACTGAGTAAAAATGTGATAAATACTCCTACGAGTAATCTGAATGTGGTTTTCATAATCTAATCTGGTTTGTTTTATATTGGATTGTTATGCATTTTCTTAATTGCGAGACAACTCTTTCTATATCCTTATCTTTCAGCGAAGAACCCGAAGGCAGGCAAAGCCCTTCGTTAAAAAGCCTTTCGGATGTGCCATCCACGTAAGCAGGATATAGCTTGAATACGGGCTGCATGTGAAGAGGTTTCCACAAGAGGCGAGACTCGATATTGACCGAATCGAGGTATAAACGGATATCATCTGCTGTTATCCCCAACATTTTACTATCAATCGTAATACAAGTCAGCCAATAGTTAGAATGGAAGTTTGCATCCGGGCATTGCATGACGGATATCCCTTCGATGTCTGCTAATAGTTCGGAATACAAGGCATGAATCTCTCGCCTGCGAGCCAGATGGTGTCGCAAGACCTCCATCTGCCCCCGTCCTATCCCTGCGCAAATATTGCTCAACCGGTAATTATAGCCTACCTTCTCGTGATGATAGTATGGCCTGTCCTCCTTTGCCTGAGTGGCAAGGAAGATAGCCCGTTGTGCCTGTTCCGACCGTTTGCAGACAAGTGCACCACCTCCCGAGGTGGTTATGATCTTATTCCCATTGAAAGACAATATCCCAAACTCGCCGAATGTACCGCATTTAGTTCCGTTATATTCCGAACCCAGTGCTTCGGCAGCATCTTCTATGACGGGTATATTATATTTGGATGCAATAGCCAGAATCTCATCCATTTTAGCAGGTATGCCATAGAGGTGGACAAGAATAATCGCCTTAGGATATTTTCCTGTTCCCACTTTCCTGTCGATGATAGCCTTTTCCAGTAATTCGGGAGAGATATTCCATGTATCCTTTTCGCTATCCACGAATATAGGTATCGCCCCTTGATACATAATGGGATTGGCCGACGCCGAAAAGGTAAAAGACTGGCATATAACCTCATCGCCGGTTTCTACGCCTAATTGTATCAGCGCTAAATGCAAAGCTGCTGTTCCCGAGCTAAGGCCTACCACATGGCATCCTTCTCCCAGAAAACTTTCGAGATCCTTCTCGAATCCGTTAACATTAGGCCCCAACGGGGCAATCCAGTTCCTATCAAAAGCATCTTGGATATACTTTTGTTCGCTTCCGCCCATTTGGGCAATAGACAACCATATTCTTTCCGATTCCATCTATTTTATTATTTGTGCAGGTACACCTGCTACGGTTCTTCCTTGTTCGACATCATTTATCAACATCGCCTGTCCGCCTATCACGCTCCGGCTGTTTATCCTGACATTTTGTATCGAGCAACAGCCGATACCTAAGCTCACTTTCTCGTCTATCTTTGTAAACCCTGCCAGATTGACGCCGGGAGATAAGGTAGAGAAGCGCCCTATCCTATTGTTATGACCGACTGAACATCCGGCATTGATGGTTACAAAATCGCCTATCTCCGTCTCGAAATCGATTGTGCTATTGGGATATATCAATACACCGCAACCGATTTCCACGCCTTTTGATATCCAGCAAGCGGGTGAAATGAAATTGGGAAAGTCGATTCTGTAAGGCTTTAGCTTTTTCAGAATACACTCTTTGGCTTCGGGAGAGCTTACCGCTATAACCATACATAAATCAGCCGTTTTATTCGACTCTAAATAGTCTGTCCCCAATACCGGCAATCCGCAGAGGATTTGCCCGGCTTTATCAGGATCATCATCCATAAATCCGAGGATATTATACTCCCCACCGAACATATCGATGTTATAGGCTATAAACTTCCCGAGGTCTCCTGCTCCAAAAATGATCAGGTTTTTCATGCAATCTTCTTTTTGTGATTTATCTAATTTCCTCTTATCTGCCTGCAATAGACATCAAAAGGAATCATAGTCGTATTCTTGTCCGCATCTATTCCGTCACGGACGATAATTTTCCGTATAGTCATCCAAACGATTTTCATATCAGTTTTTAAGCTCACATGACGGACATACCAGCTATCGTGTTCGAATTTTTGTTCCCACGAAATAGCATTGCGACCGTTTACCTGTGCCCATCCGGTGATACCCGGTCTTACGGTATGGCGAATAGCCTGTTGAGGTGTATACAGCGGAAGATATTCGACCAATAACGGACGTGGCCCGATGAAACTCATCTGCCCGAGCAATACGTTTATCATCTGCGGCAATTCATCTACGGAAAGTGACCTCACCAACCGCCCTATGCGGTGCATCCTCTCGTAATCGGGCAATAATTTACCGTCCTTATCTCGTCTATCATTCATCGTCTTAAACTTGATAATGCGGAATATCCTCCCACCCTTACCCGGTCTTTTTTGAAGAAAAAAGGGAGAACCACCATTGACGGCAGCCAACAATATGGAAGTCAGGAACAACACAGGAGATAAGAGCAGAAGCCCTGTAATTGCTCCTACTATATCCAATATACGCTTGAAGAAATCAGGATACATCTTGATAAAATTCTAATAAGGCATTCCAGACCTGTTGTTGCGAAAATCTCTCGGCAATGTGTTTTCGGGCAATTGCGCCCATCTTTTTCCTCAAAGCAGGATTCTCAGCTAATAATTTCATCGCTTCATAGAGTTGATTGGGGTTGTGAGGTTCTATAAGCAATCCCGTCGCCCCGTGAATAATTATCTCGTTGCAACCGCAAATGTTTGTTGCTATGGCAGGAAGCCCCATAGCTCCGGCTTGAAGGAGGGTATTCGGGAATCCTTCCCTGTGCGAGGGGAATACAAAAACATCGGCATGGGCAAGATACGGGCGGATATCTTCTTTGAAACCGACATAGCGTACCTGTTTCCCTTGCCGAATCCATTGGTAACAACTCTCACTCAATGGATTAAGTTCCTGTTCGAACGGACCGACCAGTATCAATTCTGCATTATTCAACCGGGCGAAGGCTTCTTTCAGTTCTTCTATTCCTTTGTCGCGGACTATCCTGCCGACAAAAACAAAACGGGTGACAGTATCGGCCTGCTTTCTCTGCGCAGGCTTGAAATATTCCAAATCTATTCCATTGATATTGCCGTTAGCTAATACTTCCAACGGCTTCTTCGTAATGCGGCTATTTATCAACTCTGTCCTTACTCCCTCTCCTTCGGGGATAATATCTGTTGCCGAGATGCAAGTCAATCTGTCCATGAGTTTCAGCAGTTTGCACATATATCCTTTCCTCCACGGGAATATAAGTCCTGTAAAAGTGTGTATCCTTACCGGCACGCCTGCCACCCATGCCGCCAGCATGGAAAGCAATCCCGCTTTGGGTGTCAGGGAATGAACTATATCGGGCTTCTCTCTACGGAAAAGCTTGTATAAATCAATCAGCGATTTCAAATCTTTAATCAGTGATATTTTTCGTTCTATCCCGAGTTCAACAGTACGTATTCCTTCCCGTTCGGATATTTTACGGTGTATCTCCCTATCGGGCGATGCAACTCCTACAACTTCATAATAATTATTCAGAAATTGAAGTTGTCCGCGCAACAGCAAATCGAGCGAGATAGGCGAAGTAGCTACACGTATTACCTTTTTCATCTGGCGATAAATACTAAGTAGAAAGTATATAAATAAGCGATTATTACCATGTACCCAATCTTCATCTGCTGATTATCCCAGAACTTTTTCATAAAGAAAGGATAAGCAAGTATTAATGGGATTAGGAACCATGATATTTGAGCAAAACGGTTGGAAAAACTCGCTCTGATCACTATAATCCAAAAGGCGTTAGTCATCAGGTAGATATTAAACAGCCAGATATAGAACTTGTCTGTATATTCTTTTTTCAGAACGAAATAGCTCCCTGTTACAACGGGAACTGCGCTATACAGCAGGAAATCCCATCTGAAGCCTGTATGGCTAAAAACACTGCGGGTATTATTACCTTCGATATAGCTTGCAAAACGATCGTCTCCGAACAAACCGCTACCGGCAATGAAATTTGCAACTGTATTACCGGCAATGAGTGAAACAAGAATACTCCCTATCCAAATAGCTAAATATATCTTAGCGTCTTTCAGGAAGTAAGCCAATCCTGCCGCTGCTATTATCAGGTACATGGATTTATGGATTCCGACACTCAAAGCTGCCAATAGCAGCATGACAATAATATTTTTCCTGAAAGTCAGGGCAAGGATAATTATCGATGCCGCCATCCCGTTACGTATTCCATTCACCCCATAACTCCAAAAGGTAAACATAGCCATGGCTATGATAAAGGGTATAAAGAAATCTTCCTTGAAAATCCGCTTGAATGCCCAATACAATGTTCCCGTATATATTGCCGCACAGAACAAAAAGAACAGATGAATATCGCTGTACTTGGCAAACCAAAACATGATTGTATTGAATACCCATTCTCCATCACCCAATATGCGGAAGTGGCTGGTATCCATCTGCAGCCTGTAAAACGATTCGGCATAGTTTACTGTATCTCCGAAAACGGATGAAACCGGGCGTAGCCCCATGTATAGGATAACAAAGACAATAACAACATATCCTATTACATTATTTGTAACTCTCGTTTCGGGCTTGAAAAGGTTGCCGGAGAAACTCTGCAATACAGCATAGATAACCAGTGCAAATACCAGAAAATTAAAAACATCCGTATATATATGAGTCGGGATATAATCTATCATATCAACTGCTATAATTATTTCAGTAATAGCGTTTTGTTTCGCTTATATTGAAACAGAAGATAGAGATATAATACCACCCCGAATGGAATAGCCGACAGAGTCATCAGCTTACGCGGAGAGTCGGATATAAACTTAGGATTGCGGCAAATGATGCTTGAACTCACATAATGCATTGCTTCGATGAATCTTCGCTTTGGTGAGGGGTGATGTTGCATAGATGCGCTCCGTAGAAATGCAAATCCCCGTGGATTACGGAAATATTGCTTATACATATTTACCGAAGAGCCATCCGCTTGATAATCGACGTAACACAATACTTCGTTCATCGTCAGCAATTCATATTTTAGGTCGATCAAGTGATATTTATACGCTAATCCAACATATTTTTCGCCTTCGAAAACCGGATATTCGGGCACGCTATTTATCACCGATGTACGATAAACCAATTTCTTATCGCCGCGCCCACCCTGCATATAAAACCCCGAAAGGGTTGTTTGGGGGGCATCAAATCGAGTACCGATTACAGTCCCGTCGTATTTCGCATCCAGGCCTATGATCCCCGCATATTTATCCGATCCTTCCTGCTTCCATTTATTTACGATAAGTTCCACTGCATTATCGGCAAGGTAATCATCGGAATCTATACACATATTCAATTCGGTATCTATCAGCCGATATGCGGCATTGTGCGCCCCGTGCATCCCCTGATTGTCTTGATAGTAATAGGTGATAGGAATCCGGCCTTCTGCTATCCAGGACTCAACCAATTCGCGTGTAGCATCCGTAGAACCATCGTCTATTATCAACCACTTGAAATCGGACAAAGTCTGGCGCAATAAGCTCCTATAACACAACTCTATGGTATGAGCACGGTTATAAGCCGGAGTGAACACGGTTAGCGTGGGCTTTCCCTTATATACAGATTCTGAAGCCATTCTACATTCTTATTTATATCAAATCCCGCCTCCGAAATTTCGCGGAAACGATCTTTACGTTCATAATTATTTATTACACACAACACCCGTTCTGCCCATTTGGCAGGAGAAAGGTTTAAGGATAGCGAATCTACAAGCTCGGGGATGATTGTTCCTTCCGCCGAGATTCCGGTGGAATTTACAACACTCAGACCTGATGCCTGTGCCTCTAATTGAGCGACACTCAAGCCTTCGAAATAGGATGGGAATAAAAAAAGATCCATGCCTTGCAATAAATCGGGAATATCGTTCCGGCTCCCCATAAATTGGATTTTATCTCCAAGTCCCAATCGGGCTGCCTTTTCCTTTACCTTATCCTCCAGCTCGCCGCCACTGCCTACCAGAACTAATAAGGCAGAGGCTTCCCGGCGAACTATCTCAACAAATATGTCTAATAGAAAAGAGTGATTCTTTTGATGCGAAAACCTCGAAACATTCCCTATAACCAAGCGGCCAGTCCAGCCATTGCAATTTCGAATTTCTGCTCTCTTGACAGGATCGAATGCCAGTGTGCGGGCATCGATAGCATTCGGCATAAATATGGCTTTATTCATCAAGTGATTTCCGAATAACCACTTTGCAGCTCCCCGGCTACAGGTAAAATAATGTGTCAGATAAGGACGCATTATCCATTTCAGGATATTCCTTGCCGGAGTTTTTATGTCAAATCCTTTATATTCGTTATGGGCATGTGCGGCTATAAACTGAATGCCCCGCTTATATGCCTCTTTGTAGAAGAAATAGCCCAACTCGGAACAATGCCCGTGTATCATTTTATATTCGGGATGAGCATCGAAAAAATCGGCTATCAGCTTTTTATACATCAGGATATGCCAAGCCTGAAAAGGAGGAAAACGGAAGATTTTGCCACCCATGCTTTCTATCTCATCTTCGTAGGCTCCCTTATCCTCGCGATGCACTACAAAGTCGAAAATTACTTTGGAGCGGTCTATCCGCCTAAGGTAATTCATGACCATCGTTTCGGCTCCTCCCCTATTGAGGATCGTGAAAAGCATTAATATTCTGATTGGCTGTCCGCTCATTGCTATCCGATTGTCGTTACTATTTCTTCTTTATCCAGTACTTCAAATTCGGAATTGTTACTTTTAAATTCGGGAACAATCCGCTTCATCACCCTGACGGTATTCGTTATATCCGTCTGATTGGCATAGTGCATAAGCTTGATTATCTTTTTCTTCAGCTCTTCCTCATTGATTTTATCAGCCTGTGCAACACGTATTTTTTTGTTCTTCGTTGCCTGCGTAGATTCGATTTCGGTCAACAGTTCCTCATATAGCTTTTCGCCGGAACGGAGGCCTGTATATTCTATTTTTATGTCTTCGTCGGGGATAAGCCCGGATAACAGAATCATCTTGCGCGCCAAATTGTCGATCTTGACTTGTTCGCCCATATCGAAAACGAAAATCTCTCCCCCTTTTCCCATAGTAGCTGCCTGCAACACCAACCTGCAAGCCTCGGGGATGGTCATAAAATAGCGGATAATGTCAGGGTGCGTTACAGTCACAGGGCCACCATTCGCTATCTGCTCCTTAAACAACGGTATAACAGAACCATTGCTGCCCAATACATTCCCGAAGCGGACAGTGATAAATTGGGTTTTGGAGCTATTATTTAATCCTTGTACGCACAATTCGGCTATACGCTTCGTAGCACCCATTACGTTTGTCGGGTTCACGGCTTTATCGGTAGATATCATCACAAATTTCTCTACCCCATAAAGTTGTGAATGACGGGCAACATTTACAGTTCCCCAAATATTCGTAAGCACCCCTTCGCACGGATTGTCTTCGATAACCGGAACGTGCTTATAAGCTGCCGCATGAAATACGAAATCGGGTTTATTGTTTTCGAAAAGGTCTTTGATTCTTGCTTCGGAACGGACATCGCTCAATATAAAACGAATATCCTGATGCGGAAATTTCTTCTGCATCTCCATCTCTAAATTATGCAATGGCGTTTCGGCAATATCCAACAGAATCAGTTGTTTTACACCAAAATAGGCCAATTGCATCGAGATTTCGCGCCCGATAGAACCAGCCGCTCCCGTTACTAAAACAATCTTGTCGCGCACCTCTTCCGATACAGCTTCCACGTCTATTGTTATTTCGTCCCGCTGCAACAAATCTACAATATCGATGCTTTTTATCTGCTGCTTCATATTGTGCTTATCCAACAAGTGAATTTCACCTGTCATCAGCATCTTTATATTGTATTCCATACAGCTGTAAACTAATCCGTCGGATTCCGATTTGAAATCTGCATAATTGGTAAATACAATATGGGTGACATTCTGTTTAACAGATAATAACAATTTGTCTAAATCTCCATCCCATGTATATACGCATACTCCTCCTATTTTGAACCCTTTTTTCTGTTGTTTCAGGCTCAATAGTCCAATCACGTTGTAGGGAATATCATCGTTGCTATTTATTTGTGAGGCAAGCAATGGAGCGTAGTTAGTATCGCCATATATCAATACATCATTTGTTTGTTTTACATCCTTGCGCAACAGCAAATAATAGATACTCACCATAAACACGCGGAAAGAGACCATGAAAAAAGCGGATATAAACAAGTCTAACAAGCCACAAATGAGGGTGTATTTTATATCGAAAACACCTTGTTTGGCAACAACGGATGAAATCAGCACACATTTGATTATCAACAAATAAAATATCCCACTCAACTCCCTAAGGGTAGAGAAGCGGATACTTCTCTTATACGACCGGAAGAGAAAAAGGAGGAGGATGGAAATGAGGACGGCCAGTGACATAATACCTCCTACCGAACTCATTATGTATCCCTTACCGTGGATAAACCAAACGAGCAACAATGCGCACAGTGTACCAAGAATAGAGAGCAATAGATCGAGTATGAATATAATACTCCGGTTCAGATATTGCAGATTGTGCAATTTCTCTCTATAGAAGTTCGGAGAAAAGAGATTTCCTTTTATCGTTGACATGTTACAAACCAGCTAAAAGGGTTGAGAAATTCGCTTCAACATTTACTCAGCATATCTACAGGAACAAACAGCTTGAAAGTGGCAATGCCTTCCAACCTCACAAATACCTTGCTATTGTCTTTATTGGTATCAACCAATTCGCCTTCGAGGCCAGTCAGGCAGCCTTTGATAATTTTCACCCGATCGCCTTTTTCGAAAGTTTCTTCCAGAACACATTTCACACCACTCTCGCATATTAATCTGAAATCGTCCATCTGTTTTTGAGGTACAACAAGCAATTTCTTGCCATCAACAGATCTCATATATGAGAGCCTTACTCCATAGTCATTGGCGATTGACATGCCCGTACGGAGATCTGTATGAATAAATACAAGATTGGGGATAACTGGTATCCAGACTTCAACATTTCGATCTCTGCGTCTACGGAATTCTTTCCTGAATGGAACGTAATTTTTTACGCCGAGCTGCTCTAATTTTGTTTTTACCAGTCTCTCTTGGTTGCGCCGGACACGGGCCGCAAGCCAAACGTTTGATTCGGGATGTGACATTAGGGATGAGTTAGGTTATTAAAAAATAATTGCTAATCTATTTGATTTCCAAATATCAAATTGTGTTATTTACTTACATTCTGATATAATAATTTAACTAATATCGGTCTTTTTATTTTCTCTCTATTTTATACTTTAATCAGACTATTCTCTCAAAATTGGCAAAGGCTTCGCCGTTGAAGGATACATAATGTTCCTCTCAAAAAAAACTTTTTTCCGTATTATCAGAAACTTACCGAAGCATATCAAAATGCCAGGTATAATTTCTACGAAAAACAATACAAAATATACGATCCTTTACAGTCTTTTCACTTTTTAACGCATATTCAGTATTGCTGCTTCATGTTTTTGTTCTTATTAGGGTCTGTCTAAATCGTCTTTCAAAAATTTTATACTCAGAGATAATATTCTTTTTATTTAAAATTCCTTTTATATAATTTATCAGACGAATAGAAATCCGTTCAAGTCTTAACAATTACAAATGTATATAAAATTAAGTTCTAAAGTTAAGACTATTTAGTTTCAACTATTACACAAATAATATAATTTTGTCAGCATAATAATATTATTACTACATTTAATCTTTATTTACAATTATTATGACAGAAATAGTCGATGTAATTTATTTTTTCTTCAATTTTATCTTTATTATGTATTCTATTTGTAAATGAGAATTGTTTTCTTTGCATAAAGATCTGAATTTGCGATACTATTAAGTTTGAAATCAAAAAGCCAATGACAAACCAACCCGATCTATTAGATGCTTTCATCAAAGCTCTTAATAGAAAAATAAGTAAGAAAAGTGAACTCGTAAACTTTGTTGCCGATTCATTGAAAATCGAAAAAGAGTCCGCTTCTCGCCGCTTAAATAAGAAAGTATATTTTGCCGTTTCAGAAATGGGAATTCTTGCTGCTAAGCTGGGAATATCCATAGATGGCATACTAAAGCATAAATATGGCTCTTCGCCTCCCACCTACGCATTGCACCAGCCCAAGAGCGTCTCATCTATAGATGGCCTGACCAATTGGATGGAAGCCGATTTAAATTTGTTGAACGGGATTTTGAATGAAGAGACAGAATATGGATTGGTTTTTAATTCCTTACCTCTCGAATTTGTCATTTCTTATCCCAATCTCTTAAAGTTTGTATATTTCAAATGGGGATATTATTATATCGGCTCCGAGGAATACAACAATTTCTCTTCATGGCAGGTTCCATCCAAATTATTATCATTCAATGAGGATATAGCCAAGATGTATAAAAAAATACACAAGATAACTTATATCTGGGATATGACCTCAATCTTCTGTTTATCTAAAGATGTAGAATATTTTAGCCATTTGAAAGCGCTCAGCGAAGAAGAGGTTAAATTAATCAGAATCGATATCCACAAGATGTTGCATGACATGGAAAAGGTATGTGACGGAATTTCCTATAATCATCTCGATTCTGATAAGATACAGATTTATTTATCTACAATCCATTTGGGAGCACAATATTCATATTATTTTTCGGACAGTAAATGTTATAGTTATTTTAATAGCTTTTTCACGAGTTCTAACTATTCAGATGATTGCGATACCTGTATACAGGTCAGGGATTGGATAAATTCGATGAAAAAAGTATGCACACTGATATCCAATAGTGGAGCTAAGGAGAGACGGTTTTTCTTCGAAGAACAGCATAAAATTGTAAATAGCATCTAAGACGCTTATAAATAAATATCTATTAATACAAAGTGAATCCCGACGCAAAGTGATGTATTACCATTGCTTTAAATCGGCATTCAAGATTTTCATTTCCTTTTCTTGATATCATATTGCTTCAATATTCAACTCCAACTCAATATGAGAGACAATTCGTCTCTTTATTCAGAAGAAATTTTCTATAATTATTTTTCAGGTTTTTGTATGAATGGTAACTATTCATATTCGACAAAATAAATGCAAAATATTACTTGGTAGTCATTTTATTGTAAAAAATAGTCAAGAAGAAGGAATATCCAGAATAATAGTTACATTTAACAATACCAATATAACCCGAAGGGCATTAGACCCGAATTCAATACCAAAGATAGATAAACAGAAATAACTTTATTTTTTATATACAACCCAATAACAGATCCTATACCATTATGAAAAGTAGTCAAAATCTCTTCGTTTCTTTTCTTGATTTATTAAATGTTAAACATACGAAAAGATACTCCGGTAAAATTTATAACGAGCATCCATACAAATATACTCTCTTTGGACTATCTAATATGTTGTCCGAATACGGTATCGAAAATGTTGCTATCAGGCTTAGTGAAGAAAAGAAAAATGTCGGGCAGTTGGAAGCTCCATTTGTAGCACACGTAGGATCAGAATTCGTCATTACCACTAAAATTTCTACAGATGAGGTTTCATATCTGTGGCATGGAAAAACGATAAAAGTATCGGTCCAGGAATTCAACGAATTGTGGAGTGGAGTCGCTCTTTTTGCTGAAAGTGATGAATCCTCGATAGAACCCAATTATAAAGAGAATCAAAAAAAATCGCTCTTTTCCAAGTTTGAAAGATGGCTATTATTGTTTGCAGGTTTAATGCTTGGAATATTAGGATTTGTAAACAATGAAATTCATAGAAATATTGGACTTTGCTTATCTCTGCTTGTAAATCTATCCGGGGTTTATATCGGTTGGCTACTGTTCTCTAAACAAATCAATTACCATAGTGAGGCTGCAGATAAAATATGTTCATTATTTAAAAAAAGCGACTGTAATGACATCCTGCAGTCACCCGCAGCCAAATTTATGGGTATAATAGGTTGGAGTGAGGTAGGATTAGCCTATTTTATGTCTAATGTCATTATTCTTCTTTTCGTCCCGCATTTGATTTCTTACCTCGCTCTTGTAAATATTTGTGCTTTGCCCTATACTTTCTGGAGCATTTGGTATCAGGGATTTAAGGCTAAGCAATGGTGTCCGCTATGCCTGATTGTACAATTGATATTGTGGCTTGTGTTTTTAGTAAATCTTGTGGCAGGATTTATCTCGATTCCTCTTTTTTCATATAGCGAAGTGCTATTTACAGGATGTATCTATCTACTTCCCATTCTAATTCTTCATTTGCTGTTGCCTCAATTAAGCGAAGGAAAAAAGAAAGACATGATGATTCAATATATGAATAGCCTGAAGATGAAAGATGAAGTCTTTTTAGCCACCTTAAAAAAACAGCCGCATTATCAGGTTGATAAAAATACATCACAAATTTTATTAGGCAACAAAGAGGCTGGCATTCTTATCACAATACTAACCAACCCTCATTGCGGGCCATGTGCCAGAATGCATCAACGCGTCGATAAACTACTAAATGAGATAGGCAATAAGATATGTATTCAATATATCTTCTCTTCTTTCTCTGAAGACCTCGACAGTAGCAATAAAATACTTATTGCATCATATCTGCATAAAGAAGATGCAGAAAGCATATTGACCGATTGGTATAAATCAGGGAAGAGTGATATTGAAGGGTTTACGAAAAAGTATGCTATTGAATACGATGGAGACGCTATAAATTCAGAATTTGAAAACCATGAAACATGGAGGACGACCAATCGCTTGGCTGCAACACCTACCATATTGATAAATGGATATGAATTACCTGATACCTACAAGATAGAAGATATCAAATATTTCACCGATTTAGTTATCGATACTAAATAACTATTGTTAATCTATAGGGCAATAGGCAATAAACTGATCATTTATTGTGATACAATCTATAGCCAAATTTTAAATTATACTACAAATGAAGAAGTTAAAGAAGTTAAAGAAGTTAAAACTTAGAGAGTATGAAATTTTAAGTAATACCGAGATGAAAATGTTGCGGGGAGGTTATGAGAATAATAACGGTAAATGTTATGCTATATCTCCTTGGGGAAGAGACCAATGTACAGGAACTTGTTCTGGAGAAGTACAATATGTGTATCAATACATAGATCAAAACTATGGAACACCACAGCAATATACAGCTACAAGAGTACGAACCTGTAAGCCAAGAACATACATAAATGAAGGAACAACCTTGATATGTGAGTGTAAATAATCTTATTAATAGGAAGTTGGTTTTTCTACTTCCTATTTTCTCACTAAATATTGATATAATTATATTTAAATTATGTTACGTATCCTAACCATCCTCATACTATTGACTATAATCCCTGTCTCGCTTTGGGGGCAAAACATAGACGGAACAACATTGATTGATTCTGTTAATGCCCGGTTCGAACGACAAGTATCTCAATTCCCACAGGAAAAGATACATGTGCAAAGCGATAGAAACAAATATATTTCGGGAGAAAAGATTTTTTTTAAAGCGTATCTCGTTTCAGCATTGAGCAATCGTCCGGCCTATGGCAGTCGATATATATATGTCGAGCTTATCTCACCTACCGATTCCATTGCGGAAAGAGTTAAAATAAGGCCGGATTCCCTTGGGCTATTTCACGGTTACCTGAATATAAGCGAAGATATTCCCGAGGGGCATTATCGGTTGCGGGCTTATACACAACATATGAGGAATATGGATCATACCTTTTTCTTTAACAAGCCAATAGAAATATACCATCCCTTATCGGCAAAATATAGCTATCAAATACAACGAGCAAAAGAGGATAAAAAAGAGACATTCCAGATAACCTATTTCGATCGTAGCAATGGGGATATGGTTTATCCTGAAAAATCATATATCAAATTCAACAACGGAAAAGCTTCGGATATTTCATTTGGGACTGATGCTATCGGTAATATCCCTGTTCGGCCGAAAGATAGGGCACAACGGGAAACCGGCCTATTGGAAACTAAAATAGACGATGTCACCTATAAGCATTATGTAGACTTCGGTACGGAAAGCAAAGATTTCGAAGTCACCTTCTTCCCCGAAGGTGGGTATATCCCCATAGGAAACAGTACGAAGGTTGCCTTCAAAGCATTGGATGAAAATGGAAATCCCATTGAGATTAAAGGAGTTTTGTATGACCAGTCAGGAAAAGAAATACAGACATTTGAAACTACTTTTCAAGGCATGGGAAGTTTTATAGTCTTTCCGTTAGACGAAACAAACCGATTTTATGCCGAATGTACCGATAAACAGGGGACTACAAAACGTTTCGAGATGCCAAAGCCCGAAAATTGTTATACGATTAACATTCTCAAAAGAAAGAAACAATTCAACATTCTCGTACAGAAATCACAGAATATAGTTGATAATGATGCAGCGTTGTTTTTGCTGATACACTTACGGGGACGGATTTTACTGAATACTGAACTTAACGCTTCCCGAAAAGGCATTGTTTTTCAACAAGATAATTTACCGTCCGGTGTTGTCCACGTTGTTTTGTACAACAGTAATTACGAAATACTGAGTGAAAGACTCATCTTTTCTCTGAATGAAAAAGATTTGGCTGATACAGAGTTTTCTACTTCCAAGAGGCAATATAAACAGCGAGAGGCAGTAGAAGCCAAGCTGAAAGTAACCGATTATACCGGAAAACCTTTAACCGGAGACCTCTCTGTGGCTATTGTAAACAGTAATGATCTGAAAACAGATAGTACACAAAACATAATATCCACTTTGCTTTTAAATTCTGATTTGAAAGGGGATGTAAGAACTCCGCTTAAAGCACTGAATATGCTATCTTATCCTGAACTACTCTCTTTAGACCTTATCATGTTGACTCATGGCTGGAGAAAATATAATATTCCAGAGGTAATAAAGGGAACAATAGCACAGCCCGAAAAATATCCTTTCGAAGATGGACAAACAATAAAGGGAAAGGTAACACATCTTTTCAAAGGAGTCAGAGATGCAACAGTCACCATAATGGCTGTACAAGATACGAATATGTATTTCGATTCGACTGTATCTGATAAAGAGGGATTTTTTGAGTTGGCTCAATTAGAATATCCTGAAAAAAGCGAACTAACAATAACAGCAGTGAATCCGAAAGGGAAAGACAATGTCGTTCTCGATGTAACAGAAAATGAAAATTTCTCTCCGGTAGGAAATAACCCTTTCCGGTATAAAATGGCTGGAAACCTACAAGATAAGGATAAGACAAATATTGTCGATTTTGTAGGGAAGGCTGATGCTAAATGGGCAATAGAAAACGGAATACGGAGTATATACCTTGCCGAGGTAGAGGTAAAAGCTAAAAGAAAGTCGAAATCGAGTTCGAGATATTATTCAGCCATCAATACAGGAACAGTAATAACCTCGGAAGAAATAGAAAAATATCACATAAATGATATGAGAAGGCTAATACTGACTATCCCATTTGTAGATATATCCAATCAAATGGGTGGGCCAAAAGTGACGTATAGAAATAGTAGTGTATTGTTGGTTGTCGATGATGTACTCCAACCTAATATTGATGTTTTTTCGCTTGATGTTAACAATGTAGAGAGTGCATTTCTTATGAGGCCAGAAGTTAGTAATACCTGGGGGCTTGGAGGACAAGGACGCGCAGCCCTGATTATAACAACAAAACGAGGAAAAATAGAATATGTAAAAGAATCATCGAACGTCAAGCACATTAGCCTCTTAAGTTATCAGCAACCAATCGAGTTTTACTCTCCTAAATATGAAACGAATGAAGAAAAAGCCTCGGAAGAAAAGGATCTGAGAACAACAATATACTGGAAACCAGATGTGCATTTAGACAAAAATGGAGAAGCTCAGATAAAGTTCTATACTGCCGATTCTGCCGGTAAGTATGATGTCATAATAGAAGGGATGTCCTCTAATGGTGAGCTAATTCATAAAAGCACTCACATAGCTGTATCAAAATAAGATCAAGAATTAAAAAAGATGGAAATATTAATCAGAATTTTAGAAGTCGACTCTAAATAACTATTGTTAATCTATAGGACAATAGGCAATAAACTGATCATTTATTGTAACGCAATCTATAGCCAAATTTTAAATAAATAATACAATGAAATTAAAAAAATTGAAGCTGCTCGATGCAGAAATTCTAAGTGATACGGAGATGAAAATGTAGTTGGTGGATATGATCTACCTCCTGTATATGTTTATGGTTCAGGAACGAATTATTGTACCAGCGAGGCGTTATTTAATTTGCCTGTTCAGTGTAGTGAAGGAGAAGCTTATAGTGGGGCAAAATGTCGGTCTGCTGATTGCAGGCAAGTTGGTCAATGTTGGATAGTTCCAATGTCATATGTCCCAAAATGTAAATTAGGAATGGGAAACCATGTATATCCATAAATATTAACTTATTTGGTAGATGCGTAAATGCATCTACCAAATAAAAAATCAATCTAATGAGAAACAAAACATATATATTGCACGTTCTTGTGGTAATCTTATTCCTTCAATTTTCATGTTCGAATAAGCCCAATGGAGACGAAAAAATAGTTTTTCTTAAGTTACAAGGAAAGAAATATGACCAATTATGGTTAAGGTCAGAATATTTAACCTTAGAAAAGCCGTATTCAAATGGTGAAATTGCTGTTCCCTTAGCATTTGAAATAGCAGGAGAGTCTGAAGATGGCTATAATTGGAAATTTGTTATACCTGATAGTTTACATAATAAACATATAGATAGCTATGCAATAAAAAAACAACCTTTCGATTTTGACACTCGTACCGAAGGTTTTATAGCATTTTCAATATCAAAAAAAAACTGTATGATACCTACATTTGAAGTGGAGAATGAAAAGATAATAATTGAGGGTACTTTTGAACAAGGAACAACAATAAGTTATGCAGATGATGATATAGCTCACATACTTACAGACACTTTCGTTTTAGCTCCTACATTCGAATATGATATTTTCAATATTGAGATAACAGAAGAAATCTCTAAAACCAGTATCGGGATTTATCTTAATTTTCCTGAATTTGGAAAAATTCCAAAAGAAAATTATCCGGAAGAATTAGCTAAGCGAATCGATTATGTAAAAAAACATCCTAATTCCGAATTTCTATTTAAGTTATTTGTCTCGGGAGGAAAATATGAAACAAAAGAGGATATGAAACTCGTATTTGATCAGTTTTCCAAAGAGTTAAAGGAATCAGAGACTGGTATGTATTTTCAAAAATACTTGACAGAAATAGTTCTGCCTATAACTTTGGATACTGTAAGAATACGAAATACAGCAACAAATCTATTCGAGCCAGTAATAAACGATAACTCCAAATATACTTTAGTGATTTTCTCAGCCTCATGGTGCGGTCCTTGCCATGGGCAGATACCTTTGTTAAAGGATATTTATAAGGAGTTATCCTCCAAAATGGAGATAGTTTATATATCCATTGACCGAGAAGAGGATGTTAATATATGGAATGAACTGATGAAAAAGGAAAGCATTCCATGGCGGAGTTTAATTGCGACAGATATCCAAAAGAAAGGGCTGAACATGGAATATAATATAGAAGGAATACCTCACTCCATATTGATATATCCCGATGGTAAACAAGAAATAATAGATGTAAGAATTAATTCTGACAGAGAAAGGTTATACCAACTCTTAAATAAATAAAAATGAAAAAAATGCTATGAAATACATATTTCTCTACTGTTTTGTTCTCTTTCTTCTCTCAATAAACACCTCGTGCTCAACGCCACCGGAGCAGGTGGATACGCTACCTTCTCCTGTAATAAAACAGGGTGTTGCTAAAATATCGGGAAACATCACCGGTAATACTCCAATATATTCGTTCAATTTGTACATTCATGCCCCTGTCACGCATAATAACTTAACGTATGAAATTCCAGTAAATACAGATGGAAGTTTCGAGTATGAAGTCCTCCTCGAAACAGATAAGACTATAACAACCATTAGTTCGAATGTTTTTGAAAAATATATACAGATCTGTTTATCTACCGAAAAAGAAACAATATTGAATCTCGACTTAAACGGCGGAGAAATAACAGATGTTACTCTGAACGGGGCTATCTCTTTCAATAAATTTGATATAACCACAAACTCCGATTTATTTGTAAAAATGAGCCAATATAGTGCATATGATTCACTCCATAATGAGTTCAGGTCAGCCTATGATGTAAGCCCTGATACTTATCTTCGATACATAAATGAGATGATAGATTACAGGATAGAAAAAGTTGTCTCTGATAATCAAAATTTATCCCCTTGGGGTAAAATATATTTATCAAACGATTTTAAATTATTTTGTTTATCAAGCAGTGTATTTTTCTATACAGGCGAAATGGAGATGAACTATAAAGATAATAATCCCAAAGAGAGATGGAGCGAATTCGTTGTTCCTGAAGAACCAAAGAAATCTTATTATTCTTTTTTAAAAGACCTTAATCTAAATGATCCGATATATCTGTATAATGTAGGTTATAGCCGGATTCTTGAACAAATTCTAAAGAATAATACGCTTGCTATCCCAGCCATAGGCGATACTCCGATAGATATCTGGCTCAGAGAGGTGAAAGAAATACTAAGCGAACTGGTAGGCTTTGACGAAAGCCTTTTCTATGATTTGCTGGTCACACATGCCTTTGCTCTGCAATTCAATGACAAGCTTATCCCATTGTCTGATAAGCAAAAAGAGAACATTCATAATTATTTTAAGAATAGTGATATAGAAACAATTCTTCTGCAAAGGAATGATGAAATAATCAGACTGGCAAAAGGTAAGAGTATTGCAGTTGTTAATGAAACGCCTGTTGTCGAAAAAGAAAAGCTAATGTCCGCAATTCTATCTAAATACAAGAGGAAAGTCGTTATCGTAGATTTTTGGGCTACCTGGTGCGGACCTTGTTTGGATGCAATGCAAGAAATCCGTGGATTGAAAGCAAATATGAAAGATAAAGATGTGGTCTATGTGTATATCACAAATCCTTCTTCTCCTAAAAAAGCATTTGATGCAAAAATAGAAGGTATCGGCGGAGAGCATTACTACCTCAGCGAAGAAGAATGGGAATATATATTGGATAAATATGAATTTACCGGAATACCTACCTACCTGATATTCGATAAAGATGGAAAATTTGTCAACAAATACGTAGGCTATCCGGGTAATGATGTGATGGAAAAGGAAATAACAAATCTATTACCTTAAAGCAAGATGAAATATAATAAATCTATATATATCCTCTCTTTTCTGTTTGTAATGCTGATTAGTTGCAATTCAGAGGAAAATGGACAAATAGCCATAGAACCGGGCTATGCCTTGTTGGAAGGGAAAGTTAAAGAGAATTTATCTTCTGCACAAGAAATGAAAATAGTAGTCACAAATATTTGTAGTGCCGAACAAACAACTTATATGATACCAATCGCATCCGACGGCTCTTTCCACTATAAAATCCCTTTGAACTACAAAACATTAGCAGGATTAGAGTCATTTGGCATTAACGGGATTATCCCCCTCACCCCAAATCAGAAAACAGTTCTGAATATTGGCTTAAATAATGCTGGAGATAGCTACATTGAGACATTAGAGACAAGTGGCTACTCCTCTGCAGACCTGCAACAGCTGAGAAATATAATGATGGATATAATAGCAAATAAAGCATTGATAAAGAACGAAATTGTAACTCCGGAAGAATATTCTCTCAATGTTTCGGCTAAAATGAAGGAAATTAAACAATCGATAGATAGCAATACTGTTCTTTCGTTAAAGGGTAAAGAAAGCCTAAAGAATGAATTGGATGTATTTTACACAAATACATTGTTATTTGACTATGCCACCCGAATGAAATTGGTTTATCAATCACTGAAAGATGAGAACACCCTTGCTGCGGAGGATATGCCCATTTTTGAAGTAACAAAATCATATTATTCTTTTTTACGGGAGTGCGATTTGAACGATAAGGAATACATATCCAGCACAATGTACCCATTTTTGCTGCAAAGTATCTTAACCAATAAAGATCTTAGCATACAGAGAATTGGAGATCAGGATATTTCGCTGTGGCTGGATAACACCAAAGCGACCTTAGCAGACTTGGTCGGTTTCGATAGCGGTGTATTTTTTGACTTGCTGGTAATAAATGAATATACATTGCAGTTTTTGGAGATGAAAGCTCTTTCAGACAAGCAAATTGAAAATATAAAATCATATTATGACGATAATCCGATTGCAGATATTCTAATCGCAGCTAATAATGAAGTATTATCGTTATCCCGAAAAGACCCTCCTTCAGAAAGTTCCTTTACCCCTAAAATAAAAATGAATAATTTTATGAACGAGCTTTTCTCTCGATATAACAATAAAGCACTTGTTATTGATTTCTGGGCTACCTGGTGTGGCCCATGCCTGAGAGGGATAGAGGAAATCGAACCGATTAAGGAAAAATATAAAAATCCTGACCTCGTATTTATCTATATATCAAGTCCATCTTCACCTAAATTGACATGGGAGAAGATGAAAATTAATATACCCGGAGATCATTATTATGTAAGTAAAGAGGTTTGGGAGCAATTCAGTGACGAATATGGGCTAGAAGCTATACCTTCTTACTTATTTTTCAACCCAAAAGGAGAATTAACAGACAAATACGTCGGTTACCCAGGGAGTGACAAAATAGAAAAAGCGATAAAGAAGTTATTACCTTAATATTAAGAATCATTGTTAATCTATAGGACAATGAGCAATAAACTGATCATTTATTATGCCTCAATCTATAGCCAAATTTTAAATAAATAATACAATGAAATTAAAAAAATTGAAACTGCTCGATGCAGAAATTCTAAGTGACACAGAAATGAAAAATGTATTTGGTGGACAAGACAGTAGCTATGTTTGTAATTCAAATAGTTATTCTACGACTATTTATGATGGTAGTGGCACATGTTCTGGTAAATGTAGACAAAAAAATGTACAACAGTCAGATGATAGCTGGAGAATGGTCTCTCATAGTTGCCAAAAAATCACCTTAGGAAGCGGTTCTACAGCTCTTTATACTTGTGATTGTAAACCAATACAATGATAACTTAGCCTATCTGGGAGCAAGCTCCCAGATAGATTTATCTTATTTGAGTTAAAAAGAAATTAAAATTATATTTATGAAAAAAGTATTTATACTGTTTGTCATTTTCTTTATTATCTTGACGCCAACCCTTTTCGGACAAGAAATAGTTGGAACAAAAAAAGATACTACTAATATAGAGGAACCAAAACTTGATTATGCATTGAGTAGAGCGAAAATTATATTGGATGGGAAAGATTCAGATGCCCGATCCACTTTTGGGGCTGATCCCGAAAAAATAATAAGCACTTTAACTTACACTGACCCGAAAATGTGTGTATTCTATTTTGGCGAAAGATACCGAACCGGAATCATTGTTTTCGAAACAAATAAAGAATACTCCGAGAAATAATTTAAAATATTTATTATGAAAGTATTAAAACTCTTACTTGTTATTAACATCTTCGTCTGTTTTCCAATAAGCCTATATCCTCAGGCTCAATCGGACAGTTTTAGAATAAAAGGGCAAATTTCTGAAGATTTCAACGGAAAAGCTATCATGCTTTTTACTTTTGTAAATGATACCACAATCTGTCAAGTTGATACATCATACATACATAATGGAGAGTTTGCATTTCAAGGGCAGGAATATCTGATAGATGAGGCGATTATCACTACAGGAAACTACCCTAATCCTGTGAAAGCAATGAAAATCATTCTGGAGAGAGGCGAAATAGAAGTTGATATGTGCGATTCAATTCCCGCTATAACAAGGGGAACCCCATTAAATAATTTGATGAGAGCTTTTGTTGATTCGACATGGATATATGGTAATGCAAACAAGGCGGTATGGAAGCAATATGAATCGGGTGCGATAAGCAAAAGACAACTATGGGATTCTATCGGAGTAATAAATAGAGAATCAGAAAAGTTTTATGCTTCTTTCAAGAAGAGAAACATCCATAATTTACCTGGTAAATTAATATTCTTCAGTGGGTTGAATTATGCGGAAGATCCTTACTTTGACGAAATATATGAATTAGCAGATGATGAATTAAAGAATGACTACAGAGTTCTTCAATACATTAAATATAGAGAAAAAGTATTGAAAGAAAAAGCCGAACGGGAAAAGATATTCGGGACACAATTTGTAGATTTTGAGTTGGAGACACCTGAGGGCGAAAAGAAAAAGATCTCGGATTTTGTTGGCAAGAATGACTATTTGTATATCGACTTCTGGGCATCCTGGTGTGCACCATGTATAAGGGATATGCCGGAACTAAAAGTGCTGAACGAAAAATATAAGAACCTCGATATATTAAGTATATCTTTCGACACGGCAAAAGCGAATTGGAAAAAAGCGATGAAAGAGATCGATACGCCGTGGGTACATCTAACCGATTACAAAGGAATACCTTCTGACTTGTCAAAGGCATATCATATAGAGGGCGTTCCCTATGGTGTATTAGTCGATAAAAGCGGAAAAATAGTATATGCACAAGGGAATGCAACCTATTTAGCTATGTACTTAGAGGTATTATTGGCAGAGTAAACCATTCTATAGTCAAATCTTTATTAAAATTATAATACCATGAAAAGAATCTTATTTATTTCTATTTTTCTGTCACTCCTTGGATATGCCAATGCGCAAATAACATTACAAGAAGATAGTTATATTGTATCACTCAATAAAGCAATATTATTGCCGAGTATAGGAAATTTAGTATACCCTCAATTAGTAGAAGAATACAGTTTTTTGGAGTATATACCTACTATAGCATGCGACACTTCTCTAATCTTATGTTATGAGATGAATTTCACTAAATCAAAAGATTTAGTATATGCCTTCGCTGCGGTAAATAATGAGAAGAAAGAAAGGTATATAGTTATCGATACGAATAACAACCATGACTTCAGCGACGACACATTGTACACCATTCCACTTCCAGAGACTCCTTTGATGCCTGATAAAAAAAAGGAGAAATGTATTGGAATTCAGGTTGCATCCACTCTCCACAAAGGGGAAATTCGAAATGTTGGAATAGATCCGTTCAATGTTTATGGATACAAAATTATGAATGCCCCTCAATACGATAAACGCTTGGAATATATTCTCATTCTAAGAGATTATATGACTGCAGATGGGATGATAGAGGAAATTCCTGTAACGATACACGATGGTGGTTCAATAAGCATTTATAACAATACGCTGGATGAAGAAACCTGGTTTAGTATTTCATATCCTAATTATGCAGGCGAACAGGATTCGAAGAGTTTTTCAACAGGTGATACTATCCAAGTGCAGGAGCATTTATTTGTATTGAGTAAAGTGGAGTCACCCAACAAATTATACTTGAAGAAAATCGGGGATCAAGCAGATTATAGCCAGATCGGCTCACCTTTTCCTATTGCTTATGCAAGGGACGTCAAGGATGACAATAGAGTAAAAATAAATGACCTGATCAAAGGTAAATATGTGTTTATCGACTTTTGGGGAAGTTGGTGTGGATGGTGTATTGGTACCTTCCCTAAACTTAGACCGTTCTACGAGAAAGTAAAAGACAATGACAATATTTTAGTCTTAGGTGTTGCTTTAGACGAAGATCAGAATCTTGAGAAACTGAGAAGTATTATTCAAGAACAGAATGTTAGCTGGGATAATTATAGGGTTACTCCAGACGAAAACAAATCAATTTCTTCGTTTATAAACCGATTAGGCATTAAGGCTTATCCTACTTATGTCATTCTCGACAATACAGGGAAAGTCGTTTATAAAAAGAATTCAGCACATAAAACAGATGAAGCGATAAACTTTTTTATGGATTTGATGAAAAGAGAAAACATATTAGAAGATGAATCGCATAATAAATCAAAATCAAAATGAAAAGAATGATTAATCTAAGTAGAAAATAGTATATGCTAATCAAAAAATAGCCGAAATTAGTCATATCGAGAAAAACAGTATTAAGTTATATTCTTTTAAAGATAGAACAATTACTTTTAAAACTCCATAATCAAAGATAATAGGACCAATGGAAAGGCCTCAGATTTTTAGAAGTCGACCCTAAATAGCTATTGTTAAGCTATAGGACAATAGGCAACAAAGTAGCTATTTGTTGCACCCCAATCTATAGCCAAATTTTAAATAAATAATACAATGAAATTAAAAAAATTGAAACTGCTCGATGCAGAAATTCTAAGTGACACAGAAATGAAAAATGTATTTGGAGGATATGCAGGGGGCTCTTATGGCGGTTCTTATAGTGGAATTGCGACATGTTCTATCACTGTAAGTTGCGCAGGTGGTTCCTTAGGATGTTCTGGAACAGACTGTAAATTTATTACTTCAACTATCAATGGACAAACCCATAATACCGGCGTTCATTGTACTGATAACAGAGACAATACAGAGTTTAAACAAACGTGTGCTGGTGCTCGATTATAAAACAAAATAAAAGAGTATCAATTTATTTATTAGGAGCTACATTCTTTGTAGCTTCTATGTTACTTAGATCAATACTATGAAAAAAGAAAAAGCGCGCATAGCAATCATTTTTTTACTCTTTTTATCTTTCGTTCTTGGAAAAGCGCAGATCAAAGATGAACAGGTCAAGATAGTTCTTGATACTTTCATTGATATAAAAGAAACTAAGAACTGGACAATCCATTACCCTGCTTTAGTGTCTATATGGGAGAACGAACATGATAAAAATTCATTAGATAGTATACTATATAATTGGGATATACAGCCTGAATATTATCTCAGTCTATTAGCTAAGCAAGGTGATCTTAAAGCTATTGAAGTGACAGAGCAATTCGCTATCGACATAGATAGATACCAATGTCCTGATTTGCCGAATGGGATAAATATATTGGTAAGAAAGGAAAACGATTCTCTCAATATCTGCTTGCTGAAACGGCATAATTCTTTTATAGAAAAAGACATATCTTTTTCATATCACTATGAATCTACCAAAAAATGGGATAACAGAAAACATCCGGATCGTTCTTTCCCTGCCATCAAAATAAAATATCCTTTTTGTATAGATAATAAAATTTCGGAAAGAGATATTGAATTCAGGCTGATGCCTTTAGCCTTTGGGATGACATATAATGATACTAGAGTCAACCAGCTACCTTTATCTATATATAATCTGAAACAAAGGAAAGGAGATTTTGCTGAATATACTTTTCACTTTCAGGAAAATAGTTCCAATATTAATCAGAATGAAGGAATTACATTTATGATAATTGCTAAAGATGGAAATGTTCATAAAGACCTATATATAGATGGTAAAAAATATAAACGAAATTATCAATTGAATGATACTGTATATCTTGACGAACAGTGCTACAGGGTGGATAGTATAAGTCTGGATTGGCAGAAGGCTTTTATAACAAAAATAAAAACAAACACAAAAAACATTGAATATTTAAACCTAATTCTGTTCGATAAAATAAAAGCTCTTTTTACCGAAGGCAAGGAATATATACTACTCGATTTTTGGGGTACATGGTGCGCCCCATGTATTGAAGGATTACCTACCTTAAAGGAGTTATATCAGCAGGTAAGTTCCTCGTGTGATTTTGTCAGTATATGCTTTGATAAACCAGAAAACTTCGACGCTGCAGTTCGGATATTCAAGGAGAAGGATATTCGATGGAAGTTGTTGTTTGATAATCTGGACGATTATAACAATTCAATTTGTAAGAAACTGAATATAAATACATTTCCATCTTTTATTATAGTGAATCGTTCCGGGGAAATAATATTTAGAGGACAGGGGGGCGAAAATATTGACATTGCCCGTAAAATACTTATTTTAGACTAATTACAGCTATCTCAATGAAAAAAAGCTTTCCGTACTATCAACAACTCGATTCAATAGATTGTGGTCCTTCGTGCCTGCGCATGATAGCCCGATACTATGGGCGAAGTTATTCGTTACAAACCCTCCGGGATCGCTCCTTTATTACGCGCGAAGGAGTATCTATGCTGGGTATCAGCGATGCTGCCGAAAGTATTGGTCTCCGGACACAAGGGGTGCGTATTGGCATCGACCAGTTAATAGAGGAAGCGCCTTTGCCTTGCGTTTTGCACTGGAATCAAAACCATTTTGTCGTTTTATATGGGATACAGAAAAAAGGTAAAAAAGGAGATTACACATTCTTGATATCCGATCCGGCAAAAGGAAAATACAAAATAGACAAACATGGATTCGAAAAATGCTGGATAAGCACCAAATCGGAAGGGAAAGAAGCCGGTATGGCATTACTACTAAGCCCTACCCCGGAATTTCAAGAACGAATAGACGATAAAGAACGGCAGAAGAAAAATCTCTCCTACTACCTTCAGTATCTCATCCCCTACAAATCACAAATATTTCAGTTGGTTATCGGGATGTTATTGGCGAGTGTTTTTTCTCTTATTCTGCCCTTTCTGACACAAGCGGTAGTCGATCAGGGAATAGGCAATAATAATCTGAGTTTTATCACCCTTATCCTTATTGCCCAATTGATCTTGTCTTTTACACAAATGGGGGTAGGATTTATCCAGAACTGGATATCACTACATATGAATACAAGGATAAGTATCACGGTGATTTCGGACTTTCTGGCTAAGCTGATGAGGTTACCAATCCGCTTCTTTGATGCTAAGAATATAGGCGATATCATGCAGCGGATAGGCGATCATGGACGTATCCAGTCTTTTATGACAGGATCAACATTATCGACCATTTTTTCTTTTTTCAATTTCTTCATTTTTGCCTTTATTCTTGCCTATTATAACCTCACGATTCTCACAGTCTTTATTTTGGGAAATGCATTATATATCGTTTGGATTTTGAGCTTTATGCGTTACCGGAGACGGTTAGACAATGCCCGGTTTACACAAGCATCTGCCAATCAGAGCAATATGGTGCAACTTATCACCGGAATGCAGGAGATCAAGCTCAATAACTGCGAAAAACAGCAACGATGGAAGTGGGAGTCCATACAAATCAAATTATTCAAGATTAGCATAAAAGGGACTGCTTTAGAGCAAATACAGCAGACAGGGTCTATATTCTTCAGCCAAACTACATCCTTGGTGATTTCGTTCTTATCAGCCAAAGCTGTTATCGATGGAGATATTACTCTCGGGATGATGATGTCGATTAGCTACATTATAGGCCAACTATCTGGTCCTATCGGTCAGGTTATTAGCTTTTCACAATCATTGCAAGATGCAAAGATCAGCCTTGAGAGATTAAATGAAGTAAACAATAGAGAGGATGAGGAGCAAACGATACAAGGTAAGATCGACTACCTGCCCGAAGACAAAACGATAGCATTGGAAAATGTTTGTTTCAGTTACGATGGAGCCGAAAGAGACTATGTGCTGGAAAACCTCAATCTCAAGATACCCCATAATAAGGTTACAGCGATCGTAGGTGCCAGTGGAAGTGGCAAAACAACAATTGTCAAACTGTTGTTGGGATTCTATACCCCGTTGAAAGGAGATATAAAAATTGGAGGGCATTCTCTGACAGACATCAATCCTCATCTATGGCGAAAAAATACCGGGGCGGTAATGCAAGAGGGATTTATTTTTTCGGATACTATTGCCAATAATATTGCTATTGGCGAAGAGAGCATAGACAAAAACAAACTATTGTATGCTTCCAAAACAGCGAATATAAACGACTTCATTAATTCTTTACCTCTAAAATACAACAGTAAAATAGGGATGGAGGGAAATGGTATCAGTCAAGGGCAGAAACAACGTATGCTAATAGCTCGGGCCGTATATAAAAATCCTGATTTTTTATTCTTCGATGAGGCGACCAATGCTTTGGATGCGAACAACGAGAGGAAAATATTAGACAATCTAAACGATTTCTATAAAGGTAAAACGGTTGTAATCATTGCTCACCGTTTAAGTACTGTGCAAAATGCCGATAATATTGTTGTTCTGGATGCAGGGAAAATAATAGAAGAAGGAACACATGCTGCCTTGACTGCCAAAAAAGGTGCTTATTATACCTTAGTAAAGAACCAATTAGAGTTAGGAGTTTGATATGTCAGATAACAATTCCGACAAAGAAATAGAATTGAGAAGTGAAGACTTTCAGGAAGTACTCGGAGGGGTTCCTCCTTGGATCGTACGCTGGGGTATAAGCGTCATCGCCATCATTGTGGTTGTATTGTTAATCGGAAGTAGTATATTTAAATATCCTGATACAATAACCTCAAAGGTTACTTTAACCGGAAGTACTCCGGCGGCAAGTATTGTAAGTAAAGCCTCGGGGAAAATACAAGAATTATATGTAGCTGATAATAAGTACGTCCTAAAGGGAAAATATCTGGCTGTAATAGAAAATCCGGCAAAAACAAAGGATATACAATATTTGAAAGATTATCTTAAAACATTACAATCTGATTCGAGCAACATACTGCTTCCTCCTCAAGATTTAATCTTGGGTGATATCCAGTCTACCTACTCTTCTTTGTACATAACTTTGTCTGAATATAAGCAATTCGACGAATTAAAATATTATCTGAAAAAGACACATCTGATGAAAGATAAGATAGCCCAGAATAAGATATCTTATGAGAATATGTTACGTCAGAAGAAGATCGTTGAAGAGCAATTCGATATTTCAAAAAAACAATATAGCAGAGATTCTACCCTCAATGCCAAAGGGATTATTTCCAACGCAGAGTTTGAAGGGACAAACAGCCAATACCTTCAGGCACATTTGTCATTAGAAAACATAAATGCAGCATTGGATAATATGCAACTGCAGATAATACAATTAGAGGAGTCTTTATTAGACACCGAGTATCAGTATATAGATAAAAAAAATACACTCAGGACACAACTCAAATCAATTATTAACCAATTGGAAACCGATGTTCAGAACTGGGAATTAAGGTATGTCCTTTGCGCTCCGATAGAAGGCAATATTACTTTCAGCAAGTATTGGTCTGTGAATCAAAACATTTCAGCGGGAGAAAACATATTTAGTATAATTCCTGCTAACAATGGCATATTGATAGGTAAAGCGCTCCTTCCTGCCGAACGATCGGGAAAAGTGGAGGTCGGCCAGAAAGTAAATATCCGATTAAAAAACTTTCCTGACAATGAATTTGGAATCATAAACGGGTATGTCACAAATATATCTCTTGTAGCATCCAAAGATGAAGAATTACCTAATTATACCGTTGATATCTCATTGCCGAATGGTCTTGTAACAACTTATAAGAAAGAGCTCCCATATTGGCCTGACATGGAGGGAGAGGCAGAAATTATAACGAATGATATATCACTGCTCGAAAGGTTATTGATGCCTATAAGAAAAGTACTGACGGAAAATATATAAACAACTTTTAGAGTAATGAAATATCTGAAAAAGTACGATTATCTATTGGTTGGTGCAGGACTATTTAATGCCATCATCGCATATCTGGCGGCAAAAGACGGGAAGAAATGCCTTGTCGTAGAAAAACGGAATCATATAGGTGGAAATGTATATTGCGAGGATATAGAGGGCATAAATGTACATAAATATGGAGCACATATTTTTCATACAAAAAATAAAAGAATATGGCAGTTTATGCAATCCTTGACAGAATTCAACCATTATATAAATTCACCATTGGCAATGTATAATAATCAATTATACAATATGCCTTTCAATATGAATACGTTCTATCAGTTATGGAAAACAAAGACACCTGCCGAAGCAATTGCTATAATAGAATCGCAACGCTTAACGGTCGATAATCCCCGGAATCTGGAGGAACAGGCTTTAAAACTTGTAGGAAAAGATATATACGAAAAACTAATCAAAGGTTATACAGAGAAGCAGTGGGGAAAAAATGCCAAAGAACTTCCTCCGTTTATAATTAAAAGGATTCCGCTTAGGTTTTCATATAACAATAATTACTTCGATGATCCATATCAGGGCATTCCTATTGGCGGATATAATCCCATTTTCCGAAAATGTTTTGCTTCGTCCGATATCTTATTGAATACCGATTTTGTGACAAACAGCTATTTAAGAGAAAAAGCCGATAAAACGATATATACAGGTATGATCGATGAATATTATGATTATTGCTTTGGTAACCTCGAATACAGGTCTTTACGATTTGAAGAAGAAGTATTGAATATACATAGTTATCAGGGTAATGCCGTAGTGAACTATACAGATAGTCAAATACCATATACACGGATAATAGAACACAAATATTTTGAATTCGGAGAGCAACAGAAAACTGTAATCTCTAAAGAATATCCCGATTCTTGGACGAAAGGGAAAGAGCCATATTACCCTATAAATACAACAAAAAACAACTCCTTATATAAACAATATGAATCCATCGCTCATAAAGAAAAGAATCTTTTTTTTGCAGGCAGATTGGGAGAGTATAAATACAATGATATGGATCAGACTGTTTTCAATGCTATTGAATTATACAAAAAAATAAACTAAAAGCTAATGGAAGGTTTTTCAATCATTATGCCTACATATAATCAGGCAACATATATACGGCGGGCAATAAAAAGCCTGTTATTGCAAACTTACGAAAACTGGGAACTTATCATTATCAATGATGGGGCAACTGATGATACGGAAGATTATATAAAAGAATATCTTTCGAACGAAAAAATCAGATATATCAAAAACGAAGGAAATAAAGGGCTCGGATATGCTATAAATCAAGGATTAGAAGTAGCGGGATATGCCTATATTGCATATCTTCCTTCGGATGATTATTACTATGAGAACCACCTGATGACCCTATATAATGAACTCAGGAAATCAAATGATATTATCCTCTGTTATTCAAATGCAAAATCAGAGATAAAAGACTCGATAGCTCGTGACAGCAAATTGTCAACAAACGGACTGTTTAATCATATGAGCCTGCAATTGGTGCAGACAGCGCATAAGCGGACGGATGACAGATGGACTTGCAGAGATGAATATGTCAATGATAATCTCTTCAATTTATTCTGGAGGAAATTAATCGATAAAGGAGTATTTTCATACACAGGAGAAGAAACGGCCTGTTGGACAATACATACTCATCAGCGTCACCGGCTGATTAATGAAGATTATGGTGGCGGATTGAATATATACAGACAATATTACAATGTTCAGACACCTATCAGAATGAAGGTTTCGAAACAAAAATTCATAAACGAAGTCGAATTATATAAGACCTTTCGCAAGCCTTTATCCGCGAAAGCTGAATCCGCATTGAAAATTCTCATCGTCGGTGAACTGGCTTATAATCCCGAAAGAATATATGCATTGGAAGAAAAAGGACATAAACTATATGGTTTATGGATGAATCGTCCGACATTCAGTTTTTCTACTGTTGGGCATCTGCCTTTTGGGAATGTAATTGATATTCCGTATGAGAATTGGGAAGAAAAGGTAAAAGAAATACAACCTGATATTATTTATGCGACTCTAAATTTTGGCGCTGTTCTATTAGCCCATGAAGTATTGAAAAAGGTGCCGGAGATACCATTTGTCTGGCATTTTAAGGAAGGGCCTTTTCTATGCAGGCAAAAAGGGACATGGGAGAAATTAATTGACCTTTACAACCGTGCTGATGGGAAAATATATCTGAATCCCGAGTTGAAAGTGTGGTATGAGCAATTTATTACAGAAAAAGGATTATCGTTCATTTTAGATGGGGACCTACCCAAGGAGGAGTATTTTACAAATGATTTCTCGGATAAGCTTTCCGATTCAGATTATGCTATCCATACTGTTATCCCCGGACGAATTATCGGATTGCAAGTGGAGGATATAAAATTGTTAGCCGAAAATAACATACATATACATATGTATGTCGAAAATTATCTGGCATCCAGAGAATCCTTCATAAAAGATGCCATAAAGGTTGCGCCGGAACATTTTCATACCCATCCTCACTGTTCTCCCGAAAGATGGGTAAATGAATTCTCTAAATATGATGCAGGATGGTTACATTGCTTTGAAAGCAAAAATAACAAGCGAATTATGGATGCAGGATGGGATGATCTAAATATGCCTGCCAGAATGAATACTTTAGCCGCAGCTGGTTTGCCTATGATACAAAAGGATAATAGTAAACATATCGTTGCCATGCAATCACATATAGCACAATATGGCATGGGGATTTTCTATAAAGATATCCATGATTTAATAATCCAACTCAAGGATAAACAAAGAATGAATATTTTAACCTGCAATGCACTTCAACATAGAAGTAAATTCTCATTCGATTATCATGCAGATGAATTAATACGCTTTTTCAAAAAAGTCATTGCATCAAAAAACAATTAACAATCAACGATTATGTATAAAAATCTTTTACAACAGATAGCAAATACTATTTTTATAAATATACAACACGTAAAACAATCCGGATTACTGGAAGGAAAGCTCGGAATAGCTTTATTCTTTTACCATTATGCAAAATATACGCAAAACGAGATGTACAGCAACTTATCCGATTCGTATATTGAGTTTATATATGACAAATTAGGGAAAGACTCTTCTTTAAGCTTCTCGAAGGGAATAGCGGGCATAGGATGGGGTTTAGACTATTGTATCAAACAAGGATTTGTAGAAAGTGATGACGATGATGACATTCTGGAAGAGGTGGACGATATGATAAAACAACTATCCTATACAAACTTTACCTCCGATTTGGAAGACGAAATCCCATTATTTACTAAAGGATTATATTTTCTACAAAGAGGAAAGAACGAAATTATTCTCGAAACATTAGTCGATTGCTCTAAATTCTTAGAATTAATAAACAATGAATATATATCTATTTCATACCTTAATTCCATTTTCTATTTTATCAATAAAACGGTAGAGTTGAATATCGATACAGAATTAAGTAACCTATTAATAAACAAACTATTTATTAATTACTCACAGAATATACAAATAAATACTCCGTCTATTACCGACCGCTTCATATTGAGCAGAAATATAGAAAATATTGCTAATCCAGATATTCGAAAAGAATGGAGGAAGATGCTTCCTCTGGAAAACGATGTGCAATCTGACTTATTTGCTATAGCAGGAGTCGATTTTTTATATAAGTATAGCGATAGTAATAATCGAACATACAATGTTAAGGATATAAGTCCTTTGATAAAAGATAAAATACATAATCTTAATGAAAATGAACTGTCTATATATAACGGTTTAGCAGGAATAGGACTCGAAATACTTCAGTTAGCCTAGAATTATTTTTTTCGTCATTACAAAAATTATCGCGTATAATAATAGTTAGGTGCAGTGCCGGAACTTGTCCTTTTTTGGGTGGTTTTCTTCTTCGTTTTCGTTAAGGCATAAAAAAAGCAGCAAATCATTTGATTTACTGCCTCTTATTTTCCTGGAGGTCAAATCTGTTTTTAGTTTAAAATATTTTTAAAGAAAACATATACTTGTTAAAGTATTTTCGTTAATTTTGTAAAATTAGGAATGAAGGGAAGACTCTATATAGTTATGATTAAGATGCTCATAATTATTTATGTAGGCCCGATTTCGAAAAGAGTGTGAGGGGCAAAAATATTTAGACACGGTAAAGAGGACTAACTTCAACTGTGAAAATATTTGATATTTTTTAACCTTAGAGATTACATCCAAACTTAAACAGAACTTTATCTAAACTATATATTTCCATGTACTTAACAAGACAATCACTTCTCCGGATTTTATTGCTTTTCTCATTTATTTTTGTTTCCCAGCATATATTGTCCCAGAATCTCTTAGCCGAAGATGCCCGTCAAAGAGCCGTTGCCGTATTCGACCATCTGGATACCCAAAACGCCTATAGAGACAGCCTGAACCGTGTGGATATGAATATGCTACCCTCCGGCTATAGCCAGAGCATCAACAATATGCAAGTCTCCTTTGCTGTCTACGAAGCCGAATTCTTTCCCGAATATACCTCTATCAGTGCCTTCCTGCGTATCGTGATGCCCGCCAAGGAAAACCGAGAACTCTTCTTTGCCGCCAAAGACATTAAACTCTCCCACGACGGCGATATAATCGGCGATGCCAAGCTGACCCTGCTGAGTGACATAGAAATCCCCATCAGTGGAGGCAATGTTATCCTCCGTTTAAAAGGCGATTTCAATAAGAAAACGGGGGTTACTTCCGATTTGACATATGCCAGCATCGACTGTAAAGGGCTGAAAGGCTTGGGTATCTCCGCCGAAGTCGAACTATCTAATAAGCTCTGCTATAAAGCAGGTACTACAGGCGATAGTACCCAACATAAAGTTATCGGGAAGTTCCAGACGGAAATAGAAAACTGGAACGATATAGTCGCACAAGTCTCCTTCCCATCATTTTGTATCAAAGGGCTGAAAGACTTTATCTGGACAGTCGAAGACGCCGTTTTCGATTTCAGCGACCTCAAGAATGCCCAGAACTTTACCTTCCCCGAAGGATATGACCAATACCTTATCCCCGGCAATGAAATGCTGTGGCAAGGCGTTTATGTCCGTAACCTGGCAGTCACCCTTCCCCCACAATTCTCGAAAGGAGAAGACAAACGCGTCAGCTTCTCCGCTCACGATATGATTATCGACGATAACGGTATCAGCGGCACCTTCGGCGCACACAATATCCTGTCCATCAACGAAGGCAATGCCAGCGGATGGGCTTTCTCCGTTGACTATTTTGGGCTCAAGCTGATGGCCAATACACTGGAAGGAGCCGAGTTTAACGGAATGATAGGTCTACCCGTATCAGAGCGTACCAACCTGAAATATAACGGCCTCATTGC
>NZ_QVMN01000028.1 GCF_010501075.1 Dysgonomonas sp. 25 | reverse complement strand
TTTGTTTTTGAACATATGTTCTTTTTCTCCTTTACATCCGTTTGTGTTAATGGTATAATTATACTATAGAAACAAAGGGTTATCAAGAGGTTCAACCATATGTATAAATCAAAGCAAATATTAATATCTAAGAGGAAAGAACCAGAACTATATACTTACCTTGAAGACTTAGGATTTCTTGCTAAGAGTCTTTATAATGCGTCTTTGTTTCGTATACGACAAAACTACACCGGCAGATGGAAAGAAGCTCTTTCAGAAAATGAAGAGTTTGTAGCAGAAGAAATCAGGCAAGTCTTAAGTCGTTATCCCCATCTGCAAAAGCCTAAGTCTGTACTTACTTATACCTTCCTTGAGAAGTTAATGCGAGTAACCGAGAATCCAGATTTCTTTGCAGGACTTCCCATGCAAAGTGCGCAAGCGGTTGTTAAGCAAGCTGTTACGGATTTTAATAACTGGTTAGCAGCTAACAAGGA
>NZ_QVMN01000027.1:284-525 GCF_010501075.1 Dysgonomonas sp. 25 | reverse complement strand
ATATATGCGATGTCTTTTAATCATCTCCTTCTCATTCTTATCAAGGGTATACTTCGTTTGATCATCAAGCGTACTATTAAAATCAAAAACATAGAATTCGAACTCAAATCTCCCACACTCCGTTTTATAGTTTGGATTTTTGTTAAAATAATCACGAAATATCTTTAGCCCGTTTAATTCCGAATCATGAAACGAAAACTTTAACTGTTGACCATTTATGTTAAACTGGATTATGTTTCCA
>NZ_QVMN01000027.1:0-222 GCF_010501075.1 Dysgonomonas sp. 25 | reverse complement strand
TGAACCCTGAGTAATTTTAAAGACTGACTTATTGTTTAATAATTTAATTAGTTCCTTTTTATATTTTGCGCTAGATTCATATAACACTTCATCTTTATATATCCAAATACTAAAATCATCCAGCTCATCCTTAGAAAAAATAGGCTGAAGTTTTCCAATATCCTCTTGTATTTTTTCGACCTTTTTCACACTCCAATTGGCCTTTAAATCAGATATTTCTAT
>NZ_QVMN01000026.1 GCF_010501075.1 Dysgonomonas sp. 25 | reverse complement strand
TCTAGCTCCTTTCGCACCGAAGACAGCTATACATCATACCCTAATTCCGTTCTGGCTAGTTCATCCATCTCTCTCTTTAACTCATCCGGTACAAAGTCTTGATCAGCCGGCATACGAGAATGCATACCCGTCGGTCCACCGCCATATTTCATCGCATACATCCAAGCCGCATTAAACGGCGCCTTTTTACACAGGTTACGTATTTTCAAGACTTTTTGTTGGGCCGCGACACATTTCTTATAATCCCCGGCAAGCCCAGCCTCCACAATATCAATCATCTCCTTAGGAAACGGCACTGCCATAAAGGACACGCAGCCAACCGCTCCTAACATCATCATTACGCCATCTAAGCCATCGCAGCCACCAAGGAAGTCAAAGTTTTCGGGATCGATTCGTAAAATACATTGCTCAAAATTGAGAATATCTACCGAAGCATCCTTAAAGCCCCTTAAATTCGGATGTTCATTTACTAACTTCGCTAAAGTCTCTGGCGCAAATAGCGTACCCATTTGCACACAATTGTAGAT
>NZ_QVMN01000025.1 GCF_010501075.1 Dysgonomonas sp. 25 | reverse complement strand
AAAACCACACAGATATACGCTAAAATCCTCAATGAAAAAGTACAGGCGGAGATAAGCGAAGTAGAATCTAAACTTAATTTTACCTTAGACAATCCAAATACTCAAAATCAAATACAGCCTCAGCTATCAAAGCAAGTAAAGGAAATGGAGTATGTATATTGATGATGATTCAGAAAAATCATGACTAAAATCCAAGCTCCTATATATAACTAATATAAAGGAGCTTGTTATTTATAAGCAGTAAATTTGATAAAAAATGAGACTCACACTTTCCGTCCCTTGCGTTCTGTATTTTCCGATACACCCAAATTCTGCATCAATCTACTATTTTCAGCTTTGAACCACGTTTGAATTGGTGTGTTGTTTACTGTTAAAACATATCTGCTTGTTTGACTATCCTTAATAAAAGAAACTTTCGCCTCCGTTAAGTCGAAATACTTATTATGCTCTTTCGAATACAGCTTACCAGTAAAAGTTATAGGCTGGTTATTTAGTAATTGCTTTGTTTGCTCCTGTGAAAGCCCTGTGCTTAGACAAAAATACGCCCACCTCAA
>NZ_QVMN01000024.1 GCF_010501075.1 Dysgonomonas sp. 25 | reverse complement strand
CAGAAGAAGCCCTCGCCAAGCTGCACCTCAGCGAGAGCCGCTTCGACCTGCCGAGTGGTAAGGATGCACGCCCGTTGACAGCCGCGAGTGCACAGGAATTGGTTATCAACTGGATGGATGGAGCATCGCCGAGATATGCTGTAGCAACAGTCACCGGCTTTGAACCTGTACCTTTTACGGGCAATCCGCTGACGCCTGCGCCGCCTGCGGCACTCACGACCTCCCCGACAACGATAAGTCTGTTGCCCGATGCGATGAGCACAACGGATGTTACAGCAGCTAATCCGTGGAAGACGAAAGAAACAGAACTCTCCTTCCTCTACACCGATACAGATGAAGATGGCAACCCCAAAAGCAAGATAAAAACAGTGACCATCAACCAGACTAACTTTGCCCTGAAAGTGAATGGCAAACTCTATAACAATCAAATGACCTACAATTCTGCTGCTGGTGGCAGCTTCAATGTACAGGGGAATGCCACTTGGAAGGCAGAGATAACCGATACAAAGGGAGGAATCACTATCAGTACAACAGCAGGCGGAGAGACATTGACAGACGGCACTACCAATACTACGAATGTGCCTTACACTACCAATGCAGGCAACCGCTACGACTATGCGAATGTCACTTT
>NZ_QVMN01000023.1 GCF_010501075.1 Dysgonomonas sp. 25 | reverse complement strand
CGCCGGCATACGTTCTGCGCACGCGCGGATTCGACGTCACGGCTGGCCCGAATTCGAAACGTGAAGGCAATTTAAGCTATTATCTTTCGAAAGGCAGTCATATCTGGGAAAAGTGGAAAAATGCTGACGGAACGGCCGCGAAACACACTTCGTTCATATCATGGCGCAATGCGCAGAAGTTGACAAAGATGACGCCAGACGAATACTTGAAATTCTACGAAGAACACACAAAGGCGACCGGCATCTATGAAGTGGTGCTGTCTTGGGACGGCGGCGGCGGACATTCAACGCTGCTTCAGCGATTCGCCGACGGTTCGCTTCAGCGCATTGACGCGCAAGTTTGGAGCCACGAAAAACTGACAGTCGCAGACGACATCTGCAAGCACGCAAGGGCGCAGACCCCGTACAGCTGCGACGGCATCATGCGCATCGACGACAAGCTGTTTGACACGAAGTTCGCGAAGATATTCAGGAAAGCGAAGAAATGATTTCAAGTGAACGAGTGTCGCAGACTTCCGTCACCTTGTTGTCGCGTAGAAGGAACACCGGCGGAAAGCCAGTCTTCATGTCTTCCGGCATCTGTACGCAGTAAGCGTCTGCCCCTTTATAGACACCCAAATAGGCAAGCTTCGCTTTCTTGAAGTTCT
>NZ_QVMN01000022.1 GCF_010501075.1 Dysgonomonas sp. 25 | reverse complement strand
ACCTTTTTCATAGCTTGTTTTCTCCTACGTTATTGATGTATTCGATCAAATGTAAGACAATCATCAGCTTGCTGCCGGGAAAATAGACCAATGCAACTTTTTTGTCGACGAAACAGCTGTTTATTAAAATTTCACATGATATTCTACCCCTAAAAGCAGCTAAAGAATTGGAACTATGAATAATTTCTTATCTTTTGCCTACCATAGATTATACCCTCGCCTTAAATATAATGTCTCATCGTGTGTCTTATAGGTTTCATCCCAACTGGTCTCCTGGTATTGAAAGGTGAATTTCCATGCACCCGGTCCGGAAAGTCTTAACCAAGCTCCTGATTTTTGAGTTTCCTTTGTTAGTGTCCAGGTAATTCCTGTTTCATGAATTGGAAAATCAAACTTGTTAAGTTTTACAGTATATATTTCATGAATTTTCCAATAACCGTGTGTGACTTTCACCCATGTAGAACCCGGTTCGATGTATGGCATTTCCTTAAACTTGGAGCCCCAACCTCTTACTATGATTTTTTTATTCCTGTCTATCGCTTCGTACCAGTTGATAAATGTGCTTCCTGATTGGTCTACAACCATAAAGTCCCAATTGCCGGTTCCGGGAAGTTCTACATGAAAGACGCCTCCTTTTTGTATCACTCTGCCTT
>NZ_QVMN01000021.1 GCF_010501075.1 Dysgonomonas sp. 25 | reverse complement strand
GCTAAGGCGCCAATTCTCCTTATTCCTTTTTTCATTTCCTTACATTCCTCCATTTTCCTTTGTATTTTTTTCTTGCCCTTCACCTATCACTATATTATTTTTCAAAGGAAGATGTCAAATATTATCTGCATATATCGAGTAGGAGGCGGTGACTAACCGCCGTCCTCTCACAGCACCGTACGTACCGTTCGGTATACGGCGCTTTCAATAGTTGACGTGCACAGACTGATAGGCTGTGGCTAAATCATAGAAGCCACTGTTTATCAGTCTTTCTTTTGTCAAGGCTCTGTTGACCGCTCCCATTCCTGACACATACCAGTGTTTCTTGCGGCTATTTGCCGCCATATGTGCGAAGTACTCCGGTATTCCAAGTTTTATTAGATTCCTTTTCTTCGTTCTAGGCAATTTCCATTGTTTCCATATACACATACGAATCCTATGGTAGAGCCATGAATTAAGGGCATCTATCTTATTTTTCATGTCAGCAATCCCGTAATAATTAAGCCATCCTCGCATATACACCTTTATTCTCTCAAGAGCAGGACGTATGCTCTGAACAGACCTTCGGGAACTAAGTTCTTTCAGTTTCGACTTCATTTTCTTCCATGACTCCCCATGAACCCGGACATATACGCCCTTTCCGTTCTTTCCCAATGTGAAGCCAAGGAACTTAAAATTTCGGATTGCAAACACGCTTACTACACGACTTTTCTTCTGGTTTACTTTCAACTTTAATTTTCCTTCCAGATACTTCGTGCATGATTCCAAGAGTCTCGTTGCGGCTCTTCTGCTCTTCGCCAACAGTACGATATCATCAGCATAACGTACGAAAAATACGCCTCGATTTTGATACTCTTGGTCAAACTCATTTAGATAGATGTTCGCTAAAAGGGGAGATAAATTTCCCCCTTGCGGTGAACCTTCTTCTGTTTTCACGACAACGCCATTTTCCATGACGCCACTCTTTAGGTATCTTTTAATCCACTGAATCACTCGCTCATCTTTTATATTTCTTCTCAAGATATTTAGGAGCATCTCGTGGTTCAAAGTATCAAAGTACTTCGATAAGTCCAAAGATACTGCATAAACGTATCCTTGCTCTGCGTATTCCTTTATTTTCAGAATGGCTTCTTTTGCACTCCTTCCCGGACGATAGCCATAGTTATTGTCCGAGAACAGTGGTTCATAGATAGGCATTAGCTGTTGTGTAATTGCCTGTTGGAATATACGGTCTTTAACGGTCGGAATACCAAGCTTTCGTATTCCACCATCCGCCTTTGGGATTTCTACTCTTCTTACCGGGTCGGGGGTATATTTCCCTCTGTAGATTCTTTCAACAATCTCTTTTTGATTTTCTTGTAGATATTTGCCTATTTCCTCTACTGTAATTCCGTCGATTCCCGGCGCTCCCTTATTTGCCTTCACTCTCTTAAAAGCTCTGTTAAGGTTATCCTTATACAGTATCTTCTCCAAAAGCTCCGGCTGCGCACTATCTCTTTCCTTCCATATCTGACGGAAAGAGCGACGCGCTCTCACATACCCTTTGCATTCCGTGCTATCTCTCTGTGAGCAGCTTTCCTTGTTTTCTGCGCCCATTTCTCTTTCCTCCTTTCCCGGTTGTACTAAAGATTCCTATTGATTCGGTCCTTCGCCTAAGTGCCCTGCGGGTGCTCGGCTAATATGACCTCTGCTGACTTCTGCATGTTCAGCACTGCCTCATTTCTTTGTACAGTGGTTACTCCTTTCAGAGCGTATCACACAGACCTCCCTGGGTACCACACGTTTCTTTCTCTCCATCCATCTGCCACATATACCATACATGATTCCGTGTAGTTATTGGGCTTTAGCTTGTGCAGCAGCCTTACCCTCATGCATAGCCTGATGTGATTTCTGTTCGTCAGACCAGAGATTTGCCCGTTGGTTAGTATGTTCCCAACATCCAGCTTCCTTCAGATTCCACCTCACGATGGACACCCTTGCCTTCGGCTATATCCTTCCCACTACCGGGCGGATTGCGGACTTACACCGGTTAGAAACGTGCGCCGCCAGGCGCACTGCAAAAAAGTCTGCGAAAAAGTTTTTTCGCAGACTAAGTATTTTATGCAACTTTCGGAACTCCGGAT
>NZ_QVMN01000020.1 GCF_010501075.1 Dysgonomonas sp. 25 | reverse complement strand
ATTGATACTTGTCGATTATTTATACCGAAATACAAACAATCTGTACTACACGCTTAAATCTATCTCTTTTCTAATATGTCAATGAACTCATTCTTTTCGCCTCCTTCATTCTGGAAGCGGCTGCAAAGATATAAACTTCTTTTGAATGCGCAAGCATATCTCACCCTCTTTTTTTAAGTTTTTTTTCACTAAAGAGACTCAGATATCTCTATTTTGTTGTCAGTGAGAAAAATAGTAGGTGCTGAAATCTTGTGAATGGCTTTAAGGATTGTGATATCTTATTTTTTACTTATCTTTGTTTCATTGATAATTGAGGGTAAAAATCCTTAATACAACATTAATCCAATAATTAACATATACTTATGAAGAAAATTTATACTATTCTTGTTTCAACATTATTGTTGATCCTTTTATTTCCGGCATGTAGTAGCGATGATAATAACGAACCGCTTCCTCCGCCTCTTCCTGAACCCACACCGGTAGTGGATACAATCTATCTGGATTATTCGTTAAAGAAAATGCTCGTGGGAGACACCTTTCTCCTTGGGGTGACAGCTATGATCGATTCCGAAGAAACGTCGGATATAACATGGTCGTCCAGTAATGCATCAGTCGCTACGGTCGATGATGACGGGCGTGTGCGTGCAGTTGGCTCGGGTGTAGCTATCGTTACGGTGAGCCTTGATGCGAAGCCTGATAAATTAGCAACCTGTACGGTGGAAGTCGTGAATAATTCTTCTACGCATAATTACAAGTATCGGTTGGTATTGAGGGATAAGGAAGGCAGCGGATATTCGGTTAATAATCCCGAGGAGTTCCTGACGCCGAAATCCATTCAGCGACGCCAAAGGCAAAATATTGCAATAGATGCAACGGACTTACCTATTCCTACTCAATATATTGAGTTGATAGAAGGCTTGGGTGGTATTGTTGTCGCGAAAAGCAAATGGCTCAATACAGTAACTGTGCTTTGTACTGAAGAATACATGGCGGATGAATACAGAGCTTTACCTTTTGTGGAGGATGTTGTTTTTGTCTGGCAAGGAGTAAAGTATGGGCGGTCGGCTTCTTATAGAAGTGATAAGTTATCTTTGAGAGAGACGCCGGTGGCTTCAAAATCTGTCACGGCCGGAATATATGGCAATGCCGAAGTAAATATCACGCCCAATAATGGGATTGTTCTGCATCAGGCAGGCTATAAGGGTGAAGGTATGACGATTGCTGTTCTCGATGCAGGTTTTGCAGGTACGCAAGATATTGATTTTATGAACAGGAATGTGAAAGCTGGTAAGTCTTTCGTGTATGAAGTCGAAGATGTATACACTTCTTATAATCATGGTACGGCAGTCCTTTCGTGTATGGCGGCAAATAAAGCTAATCATTTTGTCGGAACGGCTCCGGCTGCCGACTATTGGCTGTTTCAGACAGAGGATGAAGATAGCGAATATCCGGTAGAAGAGGATTATTGGGTAGCTGCGGCCGAATATGCCGATAGTATTGGTGTGGACTTGATTAATTCCTCATTGGCTTATACCGACTATGATGCGCCGGCTGTCAGTTATACCTATAACGATATGAATGGAAGAAAGGCTTTGGCGAGTCGTGGAGCGGATATGGCTGTCAATAAAGGAATCTTCGTCGTTGTCAGTGCGGGTAATTCCGCCACTTGGGTAGGAACTCCTGCTGATGGGCGCAATGTGTTGACTGTAGGAGGGATAGAAAGTAATGGAAGTATTTACGATGCAAGCTCTTACGGGGTGACTGTTGATGGGCGGATGAAGCCTGATGTTCTTGCTTTGGGCTATCGGACGGGTGTTGTTTCGAGCAATTCGGGCAATGTCGGCTTTGTTCAGGGGACATCTTTCTCGTCGCCTATTATGTGTGGATTGGCAGCTTGCCTGTGGCAGGCAAATCCCAGCCTGACAGCCAAGGAATTGCTACAGGTGATGAGAAATTCCGGAAACCGGGCGAGTAATCCGGTCGTTCCTTTTGGCTATGGTGTGCCGGATATGCAACGCGCTATGCAATTGGCGGAAGAGGTATCGGCCGCGAGGTGAGAATAAGGTGATTTAATTAATATATAGTAGGGCATCCACAGTTTCGGTATTGTGGATGCTCTCCTTTTTTAGGGATAGTAGCTTGCCCTCTTAAAAGAACGCAAATGTGTCACATTTTTGAGTCGCTTGCGCTCCTCGAACGTTGTTTGTCACCCTGTTGTTACCTTTGTTCTGTTTGTTTTTGATTCATTATCAGGTTTATAATGCCTGTTTGGGTGCGAAAAAGTATATATCTTTTGTCGTATTTTTTATTGAGTTACTTTTTTATTACTTAACCACGAAGAACACTAAGACTCTACACCAAGGTCACAAAGTAGCAAAGCATGTTTGTCATGCCGAGTGAATACGAGGTATCTCGTCGCGCAATCAAGAAGAGATGCCTCCTATCGTCGGCAAGATAAAAAGTAACAAACGTATATTCATTTTCGACATTTTTATTGAGTTACTTTTTCTCGTTTACTTGTCAACTCGTTTACTTGTATACTTATATGCTCGTATACTTATTAGTATAGATAAACTTACAGGAATAACTCCCTATCGGTTAACATGTTTTATAAAAAATGATAAAAAGTACTCGATGGATTACAAGGTATTAAGAAATTTTCTATATTTATGATCTAACAAAAAGTAAATAGATTATGATAAATAAGGAATTGATTTCGCCTAAAAGTATCGTTTTGGTAGGAGCCTCGAATGATATGCTTAAACCCGGTGGTAGTTCACTGTACAATCTGATAAACGGAACTTTCACGGGAGACTTATATGTAGTGAACGCTAAAGGAGGAGATATTCAGGGCATAAAAGCCTATAAAGATGTGAATGATATTCCCCAAACCGATTTGGCAATCATTTCTATTCCCGCTAAACCTGCTGTCGAGGTCATCGAAACATTGGCTAATAAAAAAGGAGTAAAAGCTTTTGTCGTCTTCTCGGCGGGATTCAGTGAAGAATCGCCCGAAGGTGCTTTGCTTGAAAAAAAGCTACTCGATATAGTGAACAAGGCAGGTGTGACGATGATTGGACCTAATTGTTCCGGCATATTCAATACCCTCCACCAAAGTATTTTTACCCGTCCTGTCCCTAAATTAGACCCGAATGGGGTGGATATTGTATCCAGTTCGGGCGGAACGATTACCTATATAATAGAATCGGCTATGCGCGTGGGGTTGCGTTTCAACTCGGCTTGGTCGATAGGGAATACGGCGCAGGTCGGAGTGGAAGACGTATTGGAATATATGGATAGCGAATTTGATCCTAAAACCAGCCCGAAAGTCAAGTTGTTTTATCTCGAAAATATAGCCGATCCCGATCGCTTGCTTTTGCATGCCTCTTCATTGATAAGGAAAGGCTGTAAGATTATTGCCATCAAATCGGGCGTGTCCGAATCGGGGAGTAGGGCAGCTTCGTCTCATACGGGGGCTATCGCTTCGTCCGACTCTGCGGTGGAAGCATTGTTCCGCAAAGCCGGTATTATCCGTTGCCATTCCCGTGTAGAGATGGTGAATGTTGCCGCTGTATTGTCTACGGAAAAGCAATTGCAAGGTAAAAATCTGGCTGTGATTACACAAGCCGGAGGCCCTGCTGTTATTTTGACCGATGCTTTATCCAAAGGAAACCTGAATGTGCCCGAAATGTCTGCGGAATTAGCTCAGGAATTGAAGAAGCATTTGCTTCCGGGAGCGGCAGTCACTAATCCTATCGATTTGATAGGGACGGGTACGGGCGAGCATTTGGCTTACGCTATCGATTTTTGCGAAAAGAATTTTAAAGAAATCGATGGTATAGTCGTCTTTTATGGAAATCCCGGCGTGACCGACGTGAAAAGAGCTTATGAGATATTGCATGAAAAAATACAAACCTGCCGCCTGCCGATTTACCCCGTATTGCCATCGGTTGTGATGGCGGTAGAAGAAACCGAAAATTTTATCAATAAAGGTCATGTCAACTTTATCGATGAATATGCATTGGCATATGGCTTGTCGAAAGTGAAAACGGCTACGCCTCCTTCTGTCGGGAAGATGGAAGACATAGGCGTCGATATTGCTCGTGTACGGAGGATTATCGATAGTTGCGAGGATGGCTATATTGGTAGCGATTCGATAAAAGAACTCTTCGATGCCGCTGGTATCCCGATGGCAGAAGAGCTTGTTTCGGACAAAAAAGAGGAACTTGTCGCTTTTGCTAATAGAGTAGGCTATCCGGTCGTAGCCAAATGTGTCGGGCCGATTCATAAATCGGATGTCGGAGGTGTGGCGCTCAATATCCGTTCCGATGAGCATTTGCTATTGGAAATCGAGCGCCTGATGAAGATACAGGATGCCAAAGCTGTCCTTGTTCAGCCGATGCTTTCGGGGCAGGAACTGTTTCTGGGGGCGAAATACGAGCCCAAATTCGGGCACATCGTGCTGTGTGGCTTAGGAGGTATTTTCGTAGAAGTGTTGCAGGATGTCGCTTCTGGGCTTGCTCCGTTGAGTTTCGACGAAGCCCGTTCCATGGTGCGTTCGCTCCGGGCATACAAAATAATCCAAGGGGTGCGTGGGCAAAAAGGGCTGAACGAAGACCTGTTTGTTGAAATAATCGTTCGTCTTTCCGTTTTGTTGCGCTTCGCTACCGAAATAAAAGAGATGGACATAAACCCTCTTCTTGCAGACGAAAAGAATGTAATAGCGGTAGATGCCCGTATACGGATAGAAAAATAAATCATTTTTTTTGTTCTATTAAAAGCTTAATTATTAGAATCATAAAATAGGAGGATGTTTTTTTTGAGAAAAAATAAAGCTTCACCTATTGTTTGAATCAAAATAATATTTAACTTTGCACCCGCTTCGGAGGAGAATAGCCGTCCAAACGAGGACGAAGAATCCCCTTGGAGCGAAAAAGAAACCTGCCGTAAAAAGCAGGGAGTATAACAACAGCGTTCATTGACGTGATGGAGAAAAAATAAAGGTAGAGTAGAGAGTAGCCTTTAAGGTGTTAGTAGATACTAACCCAACAAGGCAAAAAAGAATAAAAAAGCGAAACAAGGGCACAAGGTGGATGCCTAGGCTCTCGGCGGCGACGAAGG
>NZ_QVMN01000001.1:728320-732106 GCF_010501075.1 Dysgonomonas sp. 25 | reverse complement strand
TTATTCAGGTGTGTTCTCTCTTCATCCGCATTCTCTGGAATCCTGTCACGTTCTATATGCTTACTCATCCCCGAATCCCCTCCGCTACCTTTAGCCTTTTGCATATGTAATACTACATATCCCATATAAATACCCCCTTAACACGAATACCTACCCAATCATAAAACAATAAAATCAATAGACTATCAGCCCGATTTATTTTATCACTACTATAATTATCCCTCTTACCATTATCAACACACCGCAGGATTCCAAAGGGGGCACGCCTTTGGCTTATTGGGGCATTTTTAGAGAAGTGAAACGCATCGTCAAGAAAATGCCCTAATAAGCTAGGTCTTTTACAAAGTACCGCAGTCGCACCGCAGCACGGATTTATACGAAGCCTTATCCACTCAAAGAATATGCTCCCCGCAAAGGATAAAGAGTTATCATTGCTTGGAGATAACACAACTAAAAAACTGCAATAATTCATCGGTCGGGGAACGCCCAGCGGCAAGGGGGGAGACCACTCCTCCCGACGAGCGAAAGAAAAACACTCAAGAACTGGAATTACATTGAATGGATTTGCCATAACTACTATATTTTTTGTTATCGCAACAAAAGAATACAGTAAATAACATTATTCTAAAACCGTGGATAGATAAGTCCATTTATGACGATGTAAGTCGCTACATGATATAATAAAGGGAGGAAGTCCAAAAGTAAGATTAAATCTTTGAGAATTAAGTATTAGAAAACGGTCTCAGATACAGACCCGAAGAAAAGGCATAGAAAAAGGTCAAGCAGAAATATCTACTTGACCTTTTTATTTATAGAACTTATTTTTCTTGTACTTTTATTACTTTACCTAATATTTGTTTTTTATTTATTGGTCCATAATATCTGCTGTCATAAGCGTTACTTCTGAAATCGCCCATTACAAAATATTGATTACTGGGAATGTGAAAGCTTATTTTGCTTGTTGTGTCTTGTGGTATTTCTGAAAAACGAAGAATCTCTATTTTTACTCCATTAGGTTGTAGTTCTTCAAATCTATCAAAAGATAAATCATAGGCTGTATAAGAAGCTGATTCTATCTCGTTTATCTGATTCTTTTTTCCATTAATAATTGGTATTTCGTTTTCTATTTGGATAGTATCATGGGGAAGGGCTACAATTCGAAAAACATAAATTTCTTTATCATATTGCCCTGATTCCCGATGCTCGTATACAACAATGTCTCCATAAGTAAGTGTCTCAAATTTCGATTCTGTAAGTACATAATCACCCGCTTTGAGGTAAGGTCTCATTGATTCAGTTGAAATTTTATACAAATTCGAAGTTTGAGATAGGCATGAACACAAGAGGATATAGAATAATATTGTTAATAGGTATTTTCGTTTCATATAAATTATTTTTGCTCAAAATATTGTTGATTCATTATAATACGGTAGTTGCTATTATTATTGCAATATTTGCTTAATTCCGAAGGAAGTACACTTTCTAAGTGTGATCTTTCTTGATAGCCGATGTCGGCCCCCCTACCTGTTTCAGTTGGATTTAAAAATATATCTGCGAAAGTAATTGGTTTAAATGAGCCCCCTTTCATTTTTTTTGCAAGAAAAGATAAGATACTACCCCCTACTTTTTTTCGTGCAGCCTGTTGAGCAAAAATACCAGATTTTTGAATAGTATTTGAGAATGCTTTCTGTTGAGAAATATTTCCTCTAAAACTATGAGTAATCCTCATATGTGTTGCATGGTTAGAGGAGTAGTGTTTTGCAAGAGCATTTAGTCTTCCTGAACTGTTATACAAATAATTGCTACCTTGTCCTAAGAGGTGTCCACCTGTCCATTTAGCCCCATTTTTCAAAGTCTTTCCTGATAATTCGTCAAATAAGGATGGTGTATTGTTCATTTTATATTGAATATGGTCTAGTAAAAATGGATTGCTTTTTGCCAATTCTTTATGTGAAATGAAATCATATGAACTAACTACAACAGAAGGCTCTCCATTTTCTGGATCACACAAAACAAAACAATCTTCACATGAAATGATGTGTTTTAATATAAATTCTAAAGCAATCTTTTTTCGATAGTCGCTCCATACAATCCCATATAATGGTTTTGCTATTTGAGGGTTTTGTAGCACTAATTCTTCGTATATATATTCTGCATATCTTTGCCTAATTTCGTTATTGTGAATAAATAAGTACATTCTTATCTGTATTTCAGCAATTTGCTCTGGAGTAAACTCCCTTTGATATTGTGACCAATACAAATCATAATTAAAAGTATCTTGTTGAGATAAGATTTTGGTATTTCTCATAAAAAGAAGTTTGTTAAGGCTTATTTTGGTGTAATATGCCGTTTATTTCTATTTGGTTAGCTGAAACTAAAATTTTGGTCTGTATTCCTATTTTAGCACCAACTATTTTTTCATATAATATGCAACGAGCTTCTTTAAAAATAATTCTCATTGGATCGTTAGCTGAAAATGAAGAAAGAGAGAAAGATATGTACCCATCAAGAAAAATATCTCGTTGGAACATCCACCGATTAATTAGCTCGTCACTAGCTTGTTGTAACACTAGAGAAAGTAATCCTCCTTTCACTTCGCGTTGAGGTTGCCCTTTATGGTCAATCTCTTGTTCAAAATCTGTTTCAAAAGAATATAATTCATATTTTATAGCAGTCTCTCCTAAATACAAATAGGCTTCAATAGATTGATCAGGAAAGAATATATCTTTGGCTTTGTTTGCTACTTGATTTAATGTGTCTTTTTCCATTTTACTTCCAGTTTTTAGTAATCCAACAATCATTCTGTCCAATATTGATATTCTCTGCACTGATCGTCATTAATACAGTAAAATATGCCTTGAAGTTCTGTTCATAGATAAGTCTTAAACTTATACATGATGCATTTTCAAATGAAATAATTTCTGAGGTAATTTTTTGTCCACTTTCTTGTTCAAGGATTTTGATTTGACCTGATTTGTAGTTTCTAGATTCCATACCCCATTGAAGAATATTGTTTTTAGGAATTTCTTCTAAAGAAAGATGGATAAGACCTCCATTAACAGGACTCATAACTTCACCTCCATCATTAATTTCTCTGTTAAAAGAATAAGAGCAAGCGGATACCTCCATTATTGCTCCATCAATTTCTAACTGTGCTTCAAATCCATGTGCCATAGTTTTGTTTTAATTGGGTTAATTGGGTTAAATATTTTAGATATCTCTTGTCAAAGGTATAAATATTTTAACAATTTCACCAAAAAATGCACAAATGATTTTGTAAATCTATTTGCAAAATGCAGTGTAATATCAAAGTTATCTAGTAAAAAAGAGGCTTTAGTATTGCTATTTAATAGCCGATTATTTATCTTTGCTATTAGTTAAAATGATGCATATCCGTTAACGAACGGCAGTTGTTTTTAGCTTATGTAAAATTCGTGTGAATAAAGAAATTCCCCATCTATAAGAATCTAATCTACATTGTCTTATCCCAAGCTATTCAAATCTGCCTGGGACTACAGATGAGAAAAAAGGAATCGAAGATAAGATTCCATAAATTCTAAAAACACTACAATACCAGTCGATTAAGTCTTCTGTGGTGGAAAGACTAAAAAGGCAACTTTCATAAATTACAGGTTTTTGTTGTACAATTGTTAGATTAAAAGAAAGGCAATTGACAATGAAAGCAACACTAAAAATCCTATTACGTACTAACTACCAAACAAAAGAAGGAAAACAACAACTATGCCTTCGCTATACCTCCTATAGACGTACCACGTTTATAGGTTT
>NZ_QVMN01000001.1:0-728271 GCF_010501075.1 Dysgonomonas sp. 25 | reverse complement strand
CATCAAATGAAAGACAAACACTACGGCAATACCGACTTCTACACCTTTATCCAAAACGAAATAGAACTCATTAAATCCGCGCGTACCAAAGGAACCATAGACAACTACCGGAACCTTATCAACAAAATGAAAGAATGGAAACCCATCCTGACCTTTCAGGAAATAACCCTCGACTATATCCAACGCTTCCATGACTACGAAATCAAAACAGGCAACCAACTCTCCACCATCTATAAAAAACACGCCAACTTTAAATTTTTGATAGGCTTAGCTGTGGACAAAGAAAAAATAGCGAAAAACCCCTATGACAAATTTGAAATCAAGAAAATCACCAAAGCCCAGAATAACGATATACTGACCGAAGAAGAACTCCAAAAACTCCAACACGCCTATGATAACAACACATACACAGGAGGTAAGAAAGAAGTATTAAGAGAATTCCTCTTTAGTTGCTACACCTCCCTTTCCTATGCTGAATTCGACAATGTAACCTACGGCGACTTAAAACCTGTCACGATAAAATCAAAATCAGACGAAAATCAAAAAGAAGAAACAACCATTACAACCCACTACCTCCTATGCAACGAACGCAAAAAGACAAACGTTATGTATAAAATACCTATAATATCCAAAACAGTAGAACAACTGTTAGAAAGAGAAGTCACAATAAAAACGAAAAAAGGAGAAGAACATAAAGATAAAGAATCTTTCCAAAAGATATTCTCACCGCTAACCAATCAACCAACTAACCGCTACCTCAAAGAAATCATGAAAGACCAGCATATCAACAAGACGATGACTTTCCATCGTGCCCGCCACACCTTCCGCACCATAGCCGCAAGAAGAGGCATCCATGACGGAATAGCCGAGCGCATAATGGGACATGCTGAAGGCAATGATATCAAAGATATCTATACCCATCTGCATGATGAAGACATTGTTCGGGAAATGAAAGATAAATGGATCGTATGATTTTGATCATTTGAGGCTGTCTTTTTCAAATGAGGCAGCCTCTAGTATTCTAAAGTCTCAGACCTATTGTAGTCCATTTAAGTGTGGCACTAAAAGGAAAACATTGAAATATTACATTAAATATCGAAGTCTGTTTAAATAGATAAATTATATTTGAACTCTATTGCAACCCTTGAATCAGTTCGATCTCCAATCCGGTAATTTTAGCTATCATTTCAGAAGTTAACCCTTCCTTTTTCATATTAGTAGCAATCTTCATTTTAGTGTTCATTTCTATCACATCTTTTTCAGATGTATTATAAGAGAAAATAAGGTCACATATTTTATCCACCAAATCATGTAAATCTTTTTTGCTATTCTGTAGATTGAAGTCGATCCCCCAATATGCGTGCTTATCCTTTATCAGCATAATATAATATATACCACCAAACAAAAAAGCCAAAACCAAATTAACATCAATACCTTTTTTATCTTTTAATTCGAGCATATATTCGCTGATAATATGGCGGTACATAAACTCCCGGACTGCCAAGCTTCTTGTTATTGTGTTGTTATTCTCAGAAAGTTCCCAAGCAATAATCTGCCTAAGGTATTTGTCTTTATATAATTTCATGATAAAAGCCTTCAGTACTCTTTTCAGATATGCTTTACTTGTTAATTTCTTTCTACTTTTAGCTGCATCATCCAATATATCCGTAAACCATTCTATATCCTTTTCCACAAGTTTATCCAATACCCCTTCCAAATCACCAAATCTGTTATAAACAACCATCGGAGCAACGTTGGCTTTAGCGGTTATTGCGGTAAAGGTAAGTTTGGCAACCCCACACTCTTCTATCAATGCTTTTGTAGAATCCAGAATCGTTTTATCCAATTCATAATTTGTCCTTCGAAGAATTCCAATTTTTCTTTGCTTCATAAAATATACCCCAATTTTAAACATTGTAATGTCAAATCAACCAATCGATTGCGAAATAATAACAAATTTTTATTTATTTCATATTAATTTTTGTTTATATTTGCAATACAACAATTAATCTTTAACAGATAAACGATCTGTTTCTAACAATTCTTTATTTTTTCAGCAGTGAAAGATAATAAATAAAGGATTAACATAAAACTTACGATACTAACTAAACGGCAAGCGACCCGAACTGTTATTTGTATAAATGACCCGATACAGCAGGCTGTAAAGTTATATCACACCTCTCAAAGGGGGGAGGAAGTAAACCGGATTTCCATACTTAAATGATTTAAAATTGCCGGTTCTTTTTCGGTTTAGGAAGAACTGTGCGATTTAAGCAGTTCATGCTTACAAAATTGGAGACACAATACATGGATACAAATGCCCAATACACGAAACAAAGGATATTGAGGAGGATGCAAAAATTAGCGGTAAAGCTGTTAAATTTTAAAAGCATCGACCAACTTGACCCCGTTATCCTCTTATTTATTCAATCCCTGGCAGAGGAAGTATATAAATCAGCACGGGAGATAAATAATATAGAATCACGCATCATTGATAAACTCTCCGATGTTCTGGTTACCGACACTACCGGCTCCACCTCTGCGGCACATGCCATACTGCATGCCACACCATTGGAAAATGATTGCCTGCTCACCTTAGAAACTGAATTTGTCTGTAACCATCCTAAGAAAGAGCTTGATAAATTAACATTCCATCCGGCCTGCAATACCTTGGTAAGGGAAGGAAGAGTCTGTTACCAGATTAACAACGGCATTTTATATGAAATAGACACAGACTTTTCCCGTGAGGCCGTTTCGCGCTCAAGGGAAGTCGAATCGATGTATAGCAACACATGTTGGATAGGATTGGAAATATCACCGGCTATAAATAATCTTGAAAATCTTTCTTTCTATATCGACTTCCCATCAACCGGTAACAAGGAAAAATACCTGAATCTGTTACCCTATACCTTATGGATATTGAATGACAATCCTGTAAATATGGAACAGGGCATATATTCTGTACCGCAGGAATTTAAAAACCGGTATGTGAAATTGTTTTCGATGGCCAATATCGAGCCCTCGTCCCGAATGAATGCCCGGATTACATCTTATTACCGGCATCATTTCCTGACTATTTCCGGCGAGATATTTGCGGACAGCAACAAACAGCCATTTCCTGAACAACTAAAACAATATTATCCGGAATCAGTGACGGACGAATTCAAACGGGAGTTAATATGGTTTGAAATAAAATTCCCTCCTTTTTTCGATAAAGCTGTATTGGAGCAAATGAGAATCAGTATAAATGCTTTTCCGGTTCTAAATAAGCAACTGCATGAGATTACGACCTATGTCAACGAGCTTTCAGCAATTGTTCCACTAACAACCGATAATAATGAAACATTTATATCTATACACAGTATAAGTGATTCACAAGGAAGGGAATACTATGATCTGCCATTTAGTAGTACAGAGGAACTAGAATACAGGACATACTCCCTTCGCAAAGGTGGTATTGAACGCTATGATGCCCGTGACGCAAAAAAATCCTTAGCAGATCTGGCTAACCGGATGGAAAGCCGGATAGCCTTTTATACAAACCGAACCGATGGGGATGATACATTGAGAGGGACTCAAAAGCAGATACAACTACTCTCGGCATATTTAAGACGATTGATAAGGGATTACACAGACAAACGTTCAGCCGGAACTTATCTTTTGCTCGACCAATTACAGGATGACGAGATTATTTTTGCGAAATACTGGGCTACCCACAATGAAGCAGCTAATAATATCCCAATAAATACATTTTTGGAGTGTCCTTTACTGACAGAACTAATCCCTTCTACAATCCGGTTACTGACAGCAACGACAGGAGGAAATTCATATCCCTTATCCGCTTCAAACAATAAAATATATCACAGCTCACTTGCTTCCCATATCTTGCTGGTAACAAGTAATGATATAGTAGAATATTGCCTTCAACAATTTAAAGATATTGTGAAAAATGCTACAGTTCGTTCAGGTTATATGAAATGCGAACCACCCGAAGAAGGTTTCCTGCGGACAACCGATGTATATGTAGAGCTTCGGGAACTAACCGACAAATCATTTTATCCTAAAATAGAATCCCATATCTGGAAAGGACTAAAAGAAAATTCACCGGCGACCTTTAAATACAGGGTTTTCGCTAACAAAGAGGACAATCGACCAAAGAAGTAACCCTATGAGCATAAAAGACAAACTACATACAAAAGGCAAATATTCCGTGATAAACAGTCTTAGTACAGACTATCGGGCAGAAGTGATAGCTTCCGGAGTGATAGAAGCCGGACAGGATAAAGACAAAATACTGATATTCCGGGGTAAAAGCAATACCCGCGATGTTTCAAAAGATATATATAAGATAAATTATGCATATCTGTCAGAAGACCTGATGGAATGCCTGTGTATTTATACTACACGTCAGGGAATTTATGACAATCTGCCTGAAGGAATATTCCACCAATCGCACGATACAAGAAAAAAGAGGTATCATGAAGAGATAATAGAGGAGATAAAAGATCAAAGGCTGGAAGAAATTATCGCCCGAAGGTTTTTTCAACCCTTTGAAATGGCTATTGACCGGATATTAGTAGACGCCCAACTTTATGAAAAGAAATTTGACAAGGTAAACTTCCATGATAACCTGAAAAAAACGTTTACACATTACTGGCATGTTTTCAAGCTGATGGATTTAAAACAATCCGCATTCTTTATTAAGATTATCCCCGAACTATACCGTATACCCACCGATTTTGATTATATGGGAGAAATCCTGAGTGTGATTTTCGACATACCTTTCAAAGTCGAACCGGGAAAAGTCTCAAAAATACCTGTTGATAAAAAGAAAATTCCTAAACTGGGGAAAAGTAAACTGGGAATTAATTCTGTATTAGGAGGAGACCACTTCACCGATGGCTCCCGTGATATCCGTATCACTATCGGCCCGATGCACCCGGAACAAGCACGGCTTTTCTGTAGCTCTTTCCACAATGATCTATTGTTAAAAGAATTACTGAAGCTGATTTTGCCTTTCAACTACCAGCGTGAAATCAAGTACCTGACATCGAAAGAGCATTGTAAATTCCGTTTATCATCCCCGACGCATACAGCTTACCTCGGTATTAACACAGTCCTGTAACTAATTCTAAAAACTAACATAAAATAAAAACTCACGATAAATGGCAACAAACAACCGAACAGAAGAACGCCTCATGACCAATGCAATCGTACATGTGGCAAGAGAAAAAGTAAACTTCGTCCATCTTACCATAGAACAAACCTATGGCGACCATCATTATTTTGAGTTATGCCTGGACTATGGTGTAATGCAGGACTCGTTCATGTCTTCACCCGCAGATATTTTTGAGTTGATAGGCAAAACAGTATCCATTGACTTACAATATGGGGAAGACATCGGTAATGCCTATGTATTTAAAGGTATTATAACAGAAGCAGCACCCACAGCGCACAAAGGGCGGCATGGCTATATATTGCTGAAAGGAGCCAGCCCGACCATTATGCTCGAACAGGGTAAACGGATAGAAATCTATTCGGATATGACACCTGCACAAATCTTTAAGCAAGTCCTTTCCCGTGTCCATGATATGTATATCAAACCGGCAGGCAAGCCGACTTTTACCGGGCAAGCCGGTTTTCTGATGCAATACAATGAGAGTGACTGGCGGTTTTTACAACGCCTTGCATGGCATTACGGCGAAAACCTGTTCTTTAGCGGATCAAACTTATTATTCGGGGAATATGAGGACTGGGAAGCAGAAGAACTGTATTATAATGCGGAGATCACTTCATTTGAGTTTTACTCACGTCTTTTGCCTAATACCTTTAGCCGGTATGACTATCAGGCAAGTAAGGATACGACACTGGAAAAGCAAGCTTCATCAGGTATTGAGAATTCGAATCAATATATAGATACGGCATCGAAGAGAAGCGTAGACCTGACGGAAAAATGTCCCCCGAAAACACCTTTGGATATAAATGTAAATGGTCAGGCAGAACTGGATGAGCTCGTTAAAAGAGACAAGACACGCACAGCCGCCGCTACAATATGTGTAAGAGGAACATCCGACAGTTATAAAACTACCATTGGACGCCTCATTACCCTAAAAATAAATGACAACATATCTACACGTAGCGAACTCGGTACATACCGTGTTATTAAATCCATTCATAGGATTAATGAGATGCATGAGTACAGCAATGAATTTGAAGCTGTACCCGCAAAACTGGAAGTAATGCCGATGCCTGAAATACCGGTTCCGGTGGCAGGCCCGATGCTGGCAAAGGTAAGGGATAATGCCGATCCTGAAGGACAAGGGCGTATACAAGTCGATTTTCCATTTACACAAAACAGAAATACATACTGGCTAAGGGTTATGTCATCGCATGCCGGATCAAGCGATAAAGTGGAAAAAGGACGTGGTATGGTCTTTATTCCCGAAAAAGATGATCAGGTAATGGTAGACTTTGAAATGGGTAATCCGAATAAACCTTTTGTTTGTGGCAGTATGTTTCATGGTAACAATGCATTTAACGCAGGTGTTGAAAATTATATCAAGAGCATTATAAGCCGGATGAACCTGGCTCTTGAGTTCAACGATGATCCCGGTGCATTGGGCATAACCCTGAAAGATAATATAGGCGATTTGATTCACATCGATGCAAAAGGTAAAAATATTGAGATCACGGCATTGGAAACGATAACCTTTAATGCGAAGAATATGGTTATGAATATTAATGAAAACCTCGAAGCAAATATCGGACAGGATGTTATTTCTGAAATAGGCAATAACCAAACTACGACTATCGGTGCTACAAAAGAAACAACGGCGAATGAATTGAAAGAGGAAATCGCAACTAATTCTACAACTAAAATCGGGAATAAGTACGAGGTCACTACTGGTCAAGTTAAACTTCTGGCTGAAAGTGGTGATATGATACTCAAGAGTGCAGGAAAGGCTTTAGTACAGGGTACTAGTGATGCAAGGATAACTAAAGGATAGGAAGCGAATGAAAAATAAATATATTTTACGGAATGGAGGGTTGTTTATATTATTGGTCATTATCGTGATCAATAGTTTGTATGCACAAAAGAGCAAGCCTTCATTTTCGGTAATAGATTCAACATATAGTATTATGGCAGATAGAAAATTCGATATAGAGTATTTTGAAAAAAATAATATAAGTGAGCTTCTGAAATTCACAAAAGAAGATAGTACAAAAGTACAACAGGTAAAAAGTGGTGCAAATGTTTATTTAGAGTACGAGATGCCTCCGAATAAGCTGTACCGGATTTACCGGGAGTATTATTTAAGCGGTGTCCTTAAAAAGGAAGGGCTGCAACTGGGCCGTATGCCCATCGGTATCTGGAAAGAATTTGACGAAAACGGCAATGAGGTAAGAAGCTGGGATAGAGAAGAAAATTTACCTAAGAAATTCGATTACAACAAAGTGATGCTGCTTATGGAAAAAGAGGGTTGGCTCAACACCCGCACCGGTGCAGACAGGGATATGCTACGAATATGGTATGAGGAAAAGAAAAACCGATGGGTTGTGATTTTCCTGCCTTACAATCCCCGGAACTACTATCAGGGCATGGAATACCAGATCGATGCCAATTCGGGAAAGATAAAGTCTAAGAAGGAACAGAAATTAGTCGGAGGATAAATATTATGTGCGATATATTAGGAGACGGAATCACGTATGACAGACAGGAAGATATTCCGGTCTTAAACTCGTTCTTGACATTAGGACAATGTGTCGTTCATGTACGTCCCGACAGTGCTTGGGAAGGTAAAGAATTTGGTTTCGATTGGATTCGCATAAATGATTCCGGCATTAAAGGCGACGTACCTTATCATAAGAATGTGGGACGTTACAGGAACCAGACGAACGAGAACTCGACTTCCGGGCCTTTTGACGCACAAGCCCCTTTGTTTCAAAATCTGACTCAGACCTATTTCCCGGAAGATAAACGTATTGTCTGGAAATGGGAGTCTACGCATGGAGATAATGACCAAGACCGATTGAACAAAGAAGCACGGTTTCGGTATTATATCCCCGTTATGACATTGCAAAAGGGAAGTACTGCGTCTTTGAACCTGATTGTAGAAATGGATACCACCCGCACGGCTCCCGATAGAATAGATATATCCACATCCGGCGAACCGGGCATTATCTTTTCCCTTTCTACCTCACAGCTAACCGGATTCGATAACAACTCGAATCACCCCCTGACTGTTAAGTGCAATCAGGATACGATGGATGAACAGTATATCTTGTTCGAAGCAGTGTACGCAAACGCTACCACGGGCGAAGAAGAAAAACATATATGCGGGATGGTGAGGATATTACCCAACTATAGAAAACGGAAGCTGAAAGTACTGTTTGTGAGAATGTCATTTAACGATCAGGCTGGAGAATTAATAGATGGAACAAGAAATGAAGATCATATTAACTATGCCAAGCGTATCTTGAAACAGGCGATGATAGAATTGGATTACAATACTACACCTGTAAATTACTTTATGGAAGATACTCATCCATTGCGTTCTACCCTTCTTAAAAACTACTCTGGTGGTGTTTTTACACAAGAGGGTTCCTTGAAAGGGCTTATATTCAGCTCCTACAGTTTGTATAAATACCTGTCTGATCAAAAAATATTGAAGAAATATAAAGACCACATCATAGTTGTTTTTCTTGGTGCGGATTGTAAAACGAGCAATGGGTTTAGTCCGGGCTCTACCTCGCACTTCGATCCATCTCATACTATCAATCTGTATGACAGTAGCGGAAAACATACATCCCAGATAGAGAGTAATGCCGGAGGGGCAGTATTGATGTTTGGTACGACTTATACTACCCAAGAGACCTTGGTTCATGAAATATTGCATGCAGCGGGATTGAAGCATTCGTTTGCAAATTCTTCGCCATATACCTATAAAGGAACTTTGACCGATAATATTATGGACTATTCGCATAATGCCAGACCAGCTGTGCCTCGTATCGCTACATGGCAGTGGCAATGGCGGATATTATGGGATTATATAGATCGGCTTACAAAGTTGGAAAATGATGCTTTGGCTGCGGAAATCGCAGCTTTAGGGTTACCAAACGATTCGGAAGAGTATTTTAATAGTCTAATAGAACAGATGAGAACAAGAATAGAGGAGCAAAAAATGAAACAAATTGAAGAGCAGATGAAAAATGGCACACCTGATATATTGGATGAAATGTCAAAAAAAATAGAAATGACTCTTAAAGAAGAATTACATAAAGATAAAACCAATCGGTCTTTAAGAGTTCTTATTGATGCTTTTAATAAAAGAAAAGGGTAAATAAAGAAAGATATGGAAGTAAAGGATAAATTGTTTCTGTTACGCTCGGAGTTGAGAAATACAAGAGGGGATCATGTAGATCATTGTTCTTTTGAGCGTTTGTTGAATATTCGTTTTTTGCGCGAAACTGGGCGTAATGCAACGGTTTATAACGAAGAGTTCAGGATGAATTTCTATTCTCCTTCTTCGATCTCTTCAATTTATGAAATAGAGACAGTTGATTTTTTCATGAAAGCTTCTTCCCGATTGTCGAAAGCGCAAGAGTTTATTCGGAGGATTAATTATCGGTATGATTGGATGCAGGCCAAGATAAAAGATAAAAATTTAACACTATCTGTTGAAAACATAAAAGAACTACAAGAACGTTGGCCTCGATTGAAGGCTGCTATACTAAAAGATTATAAGGGTAGCGTTGTTGAACATGCCTTATCTGAAATTGATAAGCAGTTTGAGACTCCGGAAGGAATATATAGATCTTTGTCACAATATTTTTATTTTGGATTAATTTTTCCTTGTATTCCAAAAGTTCATAATGAAAATTGGAATCATCAACGGAATATTGAATTCTCTGACTATGAAAATGAAAAATTTGAAGAAATAATTTCCTATATCCAGACAAACGATGGAAAAAAATTATATAAGATTACAGGGAATACCCTTACTGATAGTATTACTACTATTCATGAATATGATGGATATATGAATATCCAAGAAGACGATACATTCCCAACGGATGTGAAAGTAAACATCACATTTGAGAGGGATAATATAATTAATCAATGGAAGTTCAATTTACTTCGCTATAATTAATAATACACTTATGGGACTATTTTCATCCGTGAAGAATTTCTTTTGTGAGATATTCGGAATTAAGACAAAAGAGGAAAAACAGGCAGAAAAAGAATTGAAAAAAGAGGAGCAGAAACCTACTTCAGATGAAGACAAACAAAAGAAAGAGGATAAATGGAAAGACGTAAATGATCCGATAAAGTTTGTCATTATGGGTGGTAAAGTCGAATGTCAGTTTTGCTCTTCACCAATAGCAGATTTGATTGTAACTTCAACAGATATAACTATGCAAGATCAGCCTTGGGCTACGGTTGGAGATAGTGATGGAAAAATAAATTTTGCATTTGATGGAGTATGTAATCATCCGTCACAACAAAAGCCATTAGCTCCACCTCCCCCATGTAAAGCTGTTATCAGCCTGAGCCAATGGAAAGATTATTCAAACACAATGGTTAATAATGATAATGCGCTATTGATGAAATCAAAGATCCCGTGTATGGTTAGCAATCAAGATTTGACGATTACTGACTGCGGACAAAAAACATCGCTTTCTGAAGTGGAGCCTATCATGAATAAGAGACCGGATATTGTTAGTATGCAATGGATAGATAATGGGGGTAAAAAAATAAAGAAGGTTGATCTTGAAAAAGGAAAGGCTTTTTTGAAAGTTACAACGCGAGACTTTACTGAAAAAACATTGCAAATAAAGCTGGAATATAAGGATGGGGAAAAATTTTTCACAGGAGAAGAAACTTTGATATTGGAAGGAGAAATCGATGAAAATGGTGTCGCTATTCTTGCTCCCAAATATGACAATATCAAATTTAATAAAGACAATAAGGACGAAACTGTCACACAAAATAATATGTAATATGGCAACTTTAGTAGCAAGTGTTATCAGTCCAAGCTCCAAAAGGGAGTTTAAGAGCGAGTTGGAAACAGAATCAGATGTTATCAATTTGATGATATTTTTTGATAATCGCTTTTATCAACAAGCTTTAGATGTAATGAAAGATTCTAGCTGGAAATTAGAATGTATAAGTAATATAACAAAAATAGAAAATGTTATTAATAAATATCCATCAATAGATAATATTTATTTAGTGCATCATGGACGCAGATATTGCCATGAAGGAGCATCTGATCCTAAATTGTTTTTTTTACACGATCATATGAGTAGAGCCCTTAATATATTGATAGAGCCTTTGTCTGAAGCTGGTGTCAATATTGCATTTAACAGTGAAGAGGCTGGATTATCTCCAGCAGAGTATATTGATAAATTATGTCACACAATTGATGAAAGATGGGGGCCAAGAGAAGATTCTCCAATTCCAGATACTCAACTGGAACAGTTAGAAGAAATGAAGCGACAAGTTATAATTTACACTTATATCTCTTATTTATTAAACTCTATTTCGGATAATGGGAATTATATATCTATCGCATGTAATGAAGGCGAAAAGGAGGAATCTATAAAGTTGTTGGGTTCATTTGTCAAGGGTAAGAATATTACACTTTATGCTAACACTAATAAATCTTATATAGAACTGAAAGCCCAAAGAGATAATCCCAATGATCCAGTAATTGATCCGAAAACCAAGAAACAAAAAATAGACGCAAAGACCAAAAAAAAGATGTATAATGCATATTCAGGATTGGATAATATTGGTGGTTTTTTCAGAATTCCTCTTACTCCAAATTTCAATAATACATCAGGATGGGTAAAGTGTCAAATATCAAGTGATGGAAGTATAAATGTGACGAGTACAGGAAAAGATTTAATATTAAATAATTATCAACAAAATAAAAAATCTTTTGAATTAATAACTTCTGGAACATACACAAATAATCAAATTGAGGATATTTTGTTTTATTATTCGAAAAAATATAAAACAAAAGCAATTGAATTATGGGGGGAGATTCACTATAAAGAGTGGTGCAAAATAGTAACAAAGAAATAATTATATATGAAAACAAAATATATTTTGCTTGTTTTAACAGGGCTGTTAGTATTCAGCGATTCTTTGGCTCAAAGCATCTTTTTTGATTTGGATACACTGCATGAAGTGCAATTTAAATACCGAAATAGGCAGATCATTTTAGACCAATATAGTGATTCATTAATTTGTAAAAGACTATATAATATTCCTGATTCTGTCATTCTTCAATCTTATCCGTATAATGCAGATAGTATACTTGTTGCTATCCCAGATTCATGCAGAGATACGCATGACAATGTGTATTGTGATTTTGATAAAACTAACAGATACCCTATATTATCAAAAATGACGAAAGAAGAAATGTTAGAATTTGCTGACAATATTTACAACTATGATTTTGTTGGAAACTATTCCATATATTACTCTTCAATAGAGAGGAATAACCCTTCTGTATTTAATATAAATCAATATAAAGATTCTATTAATGACATTGTTTTACAGACTACTTCATTTGCACATAAAGAAGAAATTACGTTACCTAATATAATACTTTTATTTTATCATCATAATGCCATCAACTATATAGGGCTTTATTTTGATGACAATGAACATCAATTACGTATGGCTACTTCATTTTTATGTTCCGGTATGTTGTATTTAGGAGAGTATTGTCCTGATCGTAATTTGAGATTACGAAATTTCTTCAAATCAAGATACAATATGGAAATCTTAAAATTTAAAGATTATATTCCTCCATTACTACCTTTGATAGAAACTTCTAAGTAAAACGGATAATGCGTTTATCCTTTTATTCAGAGACAAAAATAGGTCTATCTTTATTAGAGTGCAAAATGTACATATGATGAATTTCTTGAAACATATTCAAAAAAATGCAACCTGAAAAAATGGAAATAGTATGAGATATTATAACCTGATTATACCTTTTTTATTATTGTTTTTGATAAAAGCACCTTTAATAGAGTAGGCTGTATAATTTGTGAAACTGTAATAGTCATAGGTGTTATTAAGCACTATGAGAGAAACCGAATTTTCTAATTTTACTATATGCTAAGCAAAGAAACCATCCGCAAACAAATATTGAGTTACGCCGAACTGATCTGGGGTACAAAAAAGATAGAAAGAGCAGATTTTCTAGTTCGCTTATTGGTCGAAGAATTAACCGAGGAACTCTACCGGATGCAGAATAGTATAAATAATATCGAACTAACCCTACTTGAAAAACTTGCGGCAAAGCTTACCCCGCCGGAATATTTGTCGATACGTCCGGCACATGGAATCTTTCAAATAAAGACAACAATTCCTCAATACATACTCGGTCATCAGATACCGTTCTATTTAAACGACAAACCGGATTATCTGAAAGAAAAAGAAATTGAGAATATTATCTTTCATCCTGTTACAGACACAAAACTATTCAATATCAAAGTGGATTATGTATTTAATTCCACAAATCTATATATGATAGACAATGCCGGAAATAAGCAGATTAAATGTAGAAGCCCCAAAAAAAGCTATACAAATTCTATATGGCTCGGTTTATCTATTGATAAAAATATAGAAAACCTGAAAGGCTTGTCCATCTATATTGACTTTCCCCACCTATCCGAAATACATGATTATTACGAAGTGATACATTACACGGATTTAATTATAGAAGGCAAACCGGTAAAACTAACACAAGGCTTTCCTACAAGCTTTAATATCTACGATAATACAATAGAATCGAATATCCTTGCTTTTTATGAAAAGAATTATCTGACTATTGATGAGAATCTTTTTGTAGAATCCCTTTATGCAGAGCCACTCCCCTCCGAACTCATTAAACTTTTCGAGCCGGACGAGATTTCTGATATGGTTCCTAAATATTGGATACAGGTTAAATTTCATTTTTATATTCAACCCGAAGACTTGACCGGAGTCGTTGTTGCATTAAATACTTTTCCTGCATACAATAAAACAACAAACAATCAAAAAGTAAACAAAGAATACTTAAAAGACACAGTTGCCCTTTATGCGGAAAGGTCTGAAAAACTTTTGGGGTTAACTTCCGTTATTGATTCCAATAAGAATAAATATTCACCTTATGATCCGGAAAATGACGATCCGGAAGGTTCTTATCATATCGAACCTGTAAATAATATATATATTCAAAGCTTGGACATAGCCGACTATCTGGAACAACTCACAGACTTAATAGATAATGAAAAGACAGCATTTCCTAAGATAGACACAGACAAAATATTTGAAACAGTCAATTCTATAACCTCTGTGGAAACAGGAGTTGGAGATAAGCTGGATAGTAATGACCAGAACAATCAAAAAATAGAAATCGACAGGATGCTGGTACATCCGATGAAGAAAGCAGACTCGGTAAATATTATTTATGAAACTACTCTTGGAGAATTAGCTAATGACATTCCAGCCGGAGTCAAATATATCCCCCAACTAGAAACGCAAACCGGATTAAGCGATGCTATAAATCTGACACCGGTTTGTGGAGGAAAAGAGTTTTCCGATTTAGAAGACTTACTGGCTATAAATAAATATTTACTTGCATCTAATGACCGCTTGATAACCAATTTTAATATCATTAGTTTTTGTGAAACAGAACTCGGCAAATTAATCGAGAAAGTTGAAATTGAATTAACCTCCAAGGTTAGCCCCCGTCCAAAAGAAGGAATAATAAAGACCATAGAAGTAAAATTATTCCCATCAGACCGCTATCCTGACCTTTTATACAAAAGAGGAATATTGCGTGACTTGTTAATGCGGATGAAGCTGCGTTCTCCACACGATTATGATTATACAATCCAGATAGGCTCTTCATATAAATGAAGAATTAACAAAAGAAGCCTCTTTTAGCCCAAACAACTATCCTTATTGCAGAAGAAGGGCGAGCCGCTTTTGCCCCCGGAGGAAAACTCAGTAATGACAGGAAAGGGCAGGTCGATTCGAGTCTTTTGCGTCGGAAGTTCTTCGCCTGCTATGCCCCTTGGCCCTTATATAAAAGCATTCGAAACGTCAAATTTTTATCCGTCAATACGACCCGATGCGTTAGCGAGGGTGGAGATTTACGGATAAATCTATTAGACCTGAATTTGACCAGTGAGAATGCAGCTATACCTTCGCCAAGGGGACATAGCGCGAAGACTTCCCGTGAAAATGAACCTCCCCCTTATCCGGAATGCAGGAAGCTATAATCCTCTCCCTCTCCGTTTTCTCTTCCCCTTACTTTGCCTTTTCCTCTCCTCAAACTCCATCCGTTCCTTAAAAGCCGTTTCTTCGTAATCATCATTATGACGATTAACCGTTGCTCCCTGCGCACCATCCAGCATTGACTCAATAATATCTTTTTGGTGACTATTGAATGCTATTTTTTGTTGATATTGTGGCGTATTCGATGCAGTATTCTGCTTATCGATTTCACTTCCAATAAGCAAATGCGCAGGAAGAGCACTCTGTCCCTGAAGCCTTAACCCGAAATGATTATATAACGAACGCAAACCAAACTCCTTGCCCACCTCCGAAGCCTTAAACACATAACCATCAAAATAAAACCGCAACCCATAAACCTTTCCCTGCTTATTCTTCGCAAACTCCGGTGTTATCCCCTGTTTTATCAGAGCAACATACAACGAATTAATATTCCGATGCCCCTTTCTTAACTCACCATAAGCAATATCCTGCAATCTCACCTTTACCGACTTCCGTTCAAAATCTGTATATGGCTTTTCATATTGTTTTCGATACCCTTCTCCACATTTTTCTACTTTCTTAAACTCTCCATCCTTTTGCTCCTTTTCCCTTAATAGCCTTTGCTTAAATACATCATTCGCTATAACCAATCCCATCTCCCTGGCAATCGCCTCTGCTACCTTCGATGCTTTATTACTTATAAAATCCGTATTATACACATTCCCATTTATATCCATACGATTAGCAATAAGATGAATATGCAAATTATCCGTATCCTTATGCGTACAAGCTATCCATTGCGTATCCGATAACCCCATCCGCTTCGAAAACCGCCTGCATATACTCCCCAAATCCCTCTTGGACAACTTCCTTTCATCCTCGGGAGCAATACCAATCTCAAAGCGTAGAAACTTATTTTTGCAACGGCTGTTATATTGCTGTACCATTTCAAACTCCTTCAGAATACTTTCGGCATCAGTCCCCTCCACCAAATTAGACGTAAAGAAGTCACCCCTCTTATGCTCCTTCAACGCATAACCAATAGCATTCCCACCATGAGCAATCGCTTTCCCTTTAGCAATCATGATGGAAAGAACTTATTATACAATACCTTCATCGCCTTTACATGCTCAACAATTACCATCCAAAGCTCCGGACTCTTACTGCGAATCAAATTGGCAATACGAGAGAAATTCATATTATGACTGACCAAAGCCCTAAAGAATTCTTTCTCTTCATCAGATAACCGGGGACGCGAAATAACCTTTCCCTTTATCACCTGATTACGGCAATACTCCGATACCTTTACCCCCGCGTGACGAGCCTTATGCTTAATCAACACCTGCTCGAAAGGAGTACACCTGAATTTGATAACCTTATCCTTATTCACCGATGACATACAAATAACTTTTTCAGATTAAATAAACTCATTATAACTCCATATAGTCACAACTAATAAACATAAAAACCAGACACCCCCATTGCCCAACCAACTATAATTAACCACCCCAAAACAAGACGGAAAAAGTAAGAACGGAGTGATTATTTTCAGTTTGTGGCCACAAACTGACGTCTTGCAATAATAGACGACCAATCCCTCAAGGTACCCGGGTACAAAACCCGTAAACGAACAATCGGCATGCTTTCCCATGAGCTTCCGCTACTCATCCTTTACCCCGAAAACCCTGTCGAACTCATCCGAAGCAATCTGCTGTATGAGCTTCTCATAGAGACTAAGATGATGAACCAGTATATTCTCAACCAAGGCAGACATATTCATATGTTGCATCATCAGGTTATTTGCAGCCTTCTTTAAACGTACATGCGTTTTTCTGCTTACATACACAGGATAACGGTTTCTGCCTTCCACTTGCTGGCAGAATAACTCTTTATATTCCTCAATCGATATAGGTGTAGGGATAGTTATTTTTGTCATATAAATTCATTCTTAAATTATTAATACTTCTGTTGTGCAGTTAATTATGTACATATTTTTTCTTTTTTATATTCTATATCTGGATTATAGTTATAATATTCCCTGATATATTTATATATGTTATTCGATAGTCGGATAGTCCATTAATCTGATAACTGGATAATCCAACACTCCAATCATCCAATAATTGGATACCATCTTTATTCATATAAATCTTTGGGTATATATTTATATATGCTATCCGATAGTTGGATAGTCCATTAATCCGATAAGTGGATAATCCAATACTCCAACCATCCAATAATTGAATACCATTTTTATTCATATAAATCTTTGGATATATATTTATATATGTTATCCGATAGCTGGATAGTCCATTAATCCGATAAGTGGATAATCCAATACTCCAACCATCCAATAATTGGATATTATATCTATTTCTATAAATATTTAAATACATATTTATGGAACAAAAAAATAAATACAATATCATATTATTTGAATGATAGAGTAGGAAGTAAACGCCACTGACAAATCAGTGACGTTATAACCATTAAACGATTTCTTCATGTGGTGGATGAAAAAGGCATTCATAGCATCAGGCATTTGTTATACAAAACATATTTACTTTTTTTGATTATACTCCCTAATCGAACTCTCGTAAACCCTGTTATCAACAGTAGCCCTCAATATCCCTCCGGCTACCAAATCCGAAACCTTCTTATGAGACCTCTTCAACATCTTGGCAACCTGATTAATACTGTACGTCTTCTCAATTACAGACTCCGAAGGCAACCTCCTGTCCATTACCCTTTCGATAATCTCCTCAATAGCCTCCTCGCTCGTAACAATAACCTTTACCATAAGCATAAATAATTTAAATTAATAAATAGAAAACCTGTAAAACCTAAATATTATATTTACATTTACGCTATAAAATTATACCAATAAATAATTACTAAACAAAAAGTATAATGTTAAAAACGCTCGCTTTTTCCTATGATTCACCTAAATCGTATCAAAAAACTCTGTAAAAGCAGAAACCTAACCCTTAAGAAAGCCGCATCAGAACTCGGGATGACCGAGCAGAGCCTGCATAAAATCATAAAAACCAACTCCACCAAGATAGAAACCCTTATTACTATCTCGGAATACTTTAACATAGACCCCATATACTTCTTTGACTCACAGGTAAATGAAGATTCCGATTCAATCAGAATAAGCAAACAAGAATTCAATGGGCTGATTAAGAAAGTTATTGCCTACTCCATACACGGATTCGGCATGATAAAACTTGAATGGAATAAAGACCAGAAGAAATTCGAAACCTATTTCGATATACTCGAGAAACAATACACCCCTGAAGAAAAAGATATCGAATATCTTTCCTCCCTACAAGAATCCAAAATAGAAGTTACAGAAGAAACAACACCGATAGACCTCACCAAATTATTAATGACCAAAGACGAATACGACTTTACTAGTACTTACTATAGCAGTATTAAGAAAATGCAGCTACAAGAAGAACTCTATAAACTCACCACCTTCATAGACAGGTACCATGTAAAAATGACCAACACATTAAAACAGGAAATACAAGACCTGAAAGACCGGATAAAATATTACGAATCCAAAAGTATTATCGGAAAGAATCAATAAGAAAAAACAATAAGAAAATAAAGAATTACTCAACCTTTGATAATCCTTACTGCCCCCCCTCTGGTATCCCTCTCCCTAAGGTATTTTCTTCTTTTTATGTTAGATAACATAAAGAATAATCATTGTGAATATGTGAAATCTAGTTAAATTTACTGCAGGAAAGTTAAATGATAGTGTTTATGGAGAGGGCTGTGTATGATACTCTTAATAAATAATTGTTTGGCTAAGATGGAAGGGTGAAAAAGGAATACTATGACAGAAATATGAAAAGTACATCTCTCTTCAAAGCAGAGAGGTCGGTATAATAAAAAGAACCCATTGAGCTTTTATACTATGCTAACAAATAATACCATAATAATACCATTCAATTTATGAAGAAGCTACAATCATTTCTGCTGCTTATAACACTGTTGAGTTACAGTACATACAGCTTTAGCCAGTTAACCAAGGAACATAACACTATCCGCTGCGGCGATGTTCTCCTCAAACAACAAGTCGAATACATAGCCCCCGGCGACCCCGGCAAAAGCATCATCTGGAATTTCACCACACTCCAGAGCATTAACGACGAATATAAACTCACCTATAGCCCCGCCCCATTGCAAGGCGACAGCCTCTACATCATGGGCTACAACACCTTCGAAAAAGAAGATAATACCATCCACCCATCCGACTTGATAGTAGGCACCGAACATAACACCATGTACTACTACCAAATAAAAGACAATACCCTCTTACTCTTAGGCCATGAAAACCCCGTAGTCAAACTCCAATACACCCCCGCCTATCCCCAGATAACCTATCCGTTCAACTACGGCAATACCATCAGTGCCCCCTATACTACCCGCGGCTACTACTCCGGTACCGAACCCATCCATACCCAAGGCACCGTAACCATCACAGCAGACGCCTACGGCAAGATGATATTACCCGATGGCGATACTATTACCCCCGTACTAAGAATCAAAACCATTCAAACCATACAAGACCAGTCAATCAACACAGTCAGCCAAGACCCCACGAGCGAGAAACACTTAGAAACCTATCGCTGGTACACCAAAGGCTATCGCTATCCCATCTTCGAAACCATCCGTAATATCGATACCAAAGATAACAGTATCCTCTTTGCCACCAGCTTCTACTATCCCCCCCAAGAACACCTGTATATAGATACCGACCCTGATAACCAACGTATCTTAGATGAAATGTGGAATTTTGAAAACGAAAGGCGAAAAAGCCGCCAAGAGAAGGGCATTTCAAACGAGCAGCAAGAAACACACTCAAGTCTAATCGCTAATTATAACTTCTATCCGAATCCAGTACAAGACAATCTATATTTGACTTACGAACTCAGCCAGCAAGCGAAAGTTCAAATCACCCTCTACTCGACCGTCGACGGGACGATGTATTACCAGTCGAAGCAACAGGTTCAACAGGAAGGTACACATCAGACCAATATCGACTGTCACACTTTACCCAAAGGTGCTTATGTTCTGCAAATTATAACCGACAATCAAATCTCAGTCGCGCAGAATATTATTAAAAAGTAATGAAACTGAATAAAATAAATATGATGAAAAAGTATATTCTATATATTCTTACAATATTGTTTTCTATCTCAACATTTGCACAAAGTGTAAATGATAGTATACCATTTGTTAAAGATTCGTTGAGAGCAAATACAAGAAGTTTATCAATGGATCAGAACGAGACTCTCCCAGAGTTGATTTTGCCTACCCCTGATGCAGCAGCATTAGGTAAATATGGACAATATCCAGTATCATTAAACACTGGATTAGTGCAGATCGATATTCCAATTTATACGATAAATCTTCCTCAAACAACCGTTCCTATCTCTCTTTCTTATCATGCTTCAGGAATAAAAGTGGATGAGATAGCCAGTATGGTTGGACTGGGTTGGTCCTTAAATGCAGGAGGAGTGATTACTCGCAATGTAAAAGGTATCCCGGATAAACTTTATAATTTAGAAAAACCTCCAGGTCAGAATATGCCATTTGAGTTTAAATATAGTGTGGAATTTTTACGGAATTTTGACAGTCAAACAAAAATGGATTATTTAGGAACCTTTTATGATAATCCTGTTACACATGATTTAGAAACTGATATCTTTCATTATAATTTTTGTGGAGTATCTGGCAGTTTTAGATTAGATGTTGATGGGAATTGGATTCAACTCCCATTAACTGGAAATAAAATAGAATATATATCAGGGCTGGATAACTTTAAAATCACGACAACTGATGGAACAGCATATTACTTTGGAGCTAAGGAAACAGTGCCATCTAAAGGACATACAGAACGGCATACAACCAGCTGGTATTTATCTTGGATAAAAACGATTGATGGAAGATCAATTACATTTAAATATGATACAGACAATACTCTGTATGTAGATTATTATACAAGTCAGCAATTAAAAATAGGACAAAGTTTACAGGATCTACCCTATTTTTCCGAAAATTATAATCTCTCAGAAACCGAGATATCTTTGAGAGTGAAAGAAATTGAATTTCCAGAGGGCTCGATTGTTTTTTCTTACAACTCTGACAGAAAAGATCGTAGAAAATATCGGATGACAGGGATCGACATTTATAGTAAGGGAGGAGGACTTATTAAAGCGTACCTATTAGAACAAAGCTATTTCATGAATGGGCCTAGATTAAGGTTGGACAAAGTTTGTACACAAAACTCTTCGAGAAAGGAAATATCGGCTTATACCTTTGGATATAACTATCATCAATATACTATGGATCTGCCAAAATATTTCGATTATTTCGACTTGAATTCAAATAGGCCTTATTTTGGTCAGGATTTATGGGGATATTATAATGGAATAAGTTATAACACCCATTTCATATCACATTCCGTTAAAATTCCTCAATTCGAGTTTGCGAATAGGGCTATAAACCCTAAATATACTCAGGCTTGTATGTTGAATAAAATAACATATCCAACAGGTGGGTATACAAAATTTGAATATGAAAATAATAAAAATATGAATGGTGAAGATGTAGGTGGTCTTCGGATTAAACAAATACTCTCTTATCCATCTGTGGAATCAGTACCTCTTGTAAAAACTTATCAGTATGAGAATGTCAAGGAAAATGTGGTAGCTCATCATTTAGCATCTCAACGATATACTCGGGGAGATATAATTGATGAATCCCAAGGTACATGGGCTTTCCCTTATGGAAGAACTGACTTTTATGACTATTATGTTTCGCAACCTGCCCTTCCTCAAGGAAATACTGCTTCTGCTCCTGTTTTTTATGGAAAAGTAATTGAATTTGATGGAACACCTCAAACGTCTAATGGCAAAACAGAACATTTTTATAATACATATCCGATAGACATAGAGTATTACGATTTATCTCATTGTTATCAACCCGATTGTGGACCATTTGTAAACTTCAAACCATATCTGTCAAATTATTATGTGAGTAATACATGGCAAAGAAATGGGCCAGAAAGAATAGATGTGTATAAAAAAGAAGACCTTGAATTTTCTTTGATAAAGAGCACAAAGTATGGGTATAGTATATTAAACAAAAAACGGTTTAGAGTAGGGTTAGTTATATCTCCAAATTTCTATCCGGTAGGGAAATGGCATGTATTTCCCCCGTTTAGATCTCGCAGACCAGAACCAGAACTTACGACATATGGAGCCTATGCTGAAGAAACGTTTCAATATGCAAATATCACAGTTGAAACAGGTTTGAGCAAATTAACAAAAATAGAAGAAACAGAATACTTGGATGGAAAAGAATTAACAACAACTACAACGTATAACTATGACCGTTTGCAAAATCAATACGAAGTTACATCTACTGAACGAATATTGAGTGATGGTACAATTGCTCGGCAAAATTTCGAATACCCCAATGATTTCAAGAATTTGAACAGTGGGATTACTAAAGTGATGATTGGGAAAAATATGATATCCCCTGTCATTACACAGACTGATTATGTCAATGATACATTTGTGCAGAATGCTTATAATGTATATAAGCAAGAGAATGGTCTTGTCGTTCCACATTCTGTAATTATGAAAAAAGGGGTAGGAGAGGCAGAGACAGAAATCGCTTATACCAAGTATGATAATAAAGGAAATATCTTAGAAGTTCAAAAACGAGATAATACTTATACGACCTTTATCTGGGGATACAATCAGGCTTATCTTGTAGCGAAGCTGGATAATATACGCTATAACGAAGTGGCCAATAACACTGCATTGATGGGATATTTAAATCAACTTCAGGATTATACCTATCCTACAACAACTCTGACTCAGTTGAACAATGATATACGCCGAGTATTACCTTCTCATGCACAAGTTACTACTTGTACATACATACCATTGATAGGGATAACTACTTTGACAGACCCGTCAGGAATTACTACATACTGCGAATATGATAATGCAGGCCGCCTAAGGGAAACATATATTATAGAAGATGGTAAAAGAAAACCGCTTCAATCTTATGAATATCATTACCAAAATCAATAATACGAGAATATTATGAAATCTATTATATTGACATTATTACTTTTCATAACGACAATATCCGTTTTTTCACAGAATGGAAGCCATTTTGACAACGCAATAAATATAGGTAGTTATAGTAACCCTTTTACCTATAGGGATACCAAAAATACACAGGATAACAATAATTATTTTACAACGGGTACAAACAATAGGGGAGTCTTTTATAAATTTACGATCACCCAAGCGATGGATATAACGATTCATCATTGCGGATCCGAGCTAAGTGATACTTATATCCGTTTATATAAGGATGACACTTATAGAAGTCATGTAGCACAGGCTAGTAGTAATGATCTGAAAGAGATTACATGCGGCCTAAAATATCAAGCTTGTCTCATTTATAAGAATCTACCTGCAGGGACCTACTATATTTTATCTGCAGGTGATTATACTTCTGAAAATGACAAAAATAAAGGTAAGATAACGACAACCATAACAGGTTACTGTAAAACTCTCATCCAGCAAAATCTGGGAACAAAAAACGAAGAGTTCACTTTCAGTCATACCGCTAATACGGAAGAAAGCGTTAGCGAATGGAGTTATAGGCCTTATAATGACGTTATTTATTATTTTACGCTAACTAAGAAAATGAAGGTCTTTGTTTCACACCAAGGCTCTCAGTTAGCGATGACTTGTATGACTTTGCAGGAAGTGTCTACTCAGAAAGTATTGCAGATACGTTGCTCCACAAATGACATTACGGGCAGCAGCGAATCTATCGAAACCATACTAAATCCTGGGACATATAGGGTCATCTCGGAAGGAGCCCTCTCCAATGGGATAATAAATACAATTATTCAAGGTTTTGACCCTTTTTTCAGGGATATTGGAACAAGAGATAAATCATTCACCTATGCCCATACGCAAAATACGGAAGAAAGTGAGAATATTTATGGAAATTCTCCTAAAGATATAACTTATAAATTGACAGCGACGGCTCCGATGGACTTATTCGTCAGTCATGATGGCTCAGAGCTGGTAACGACAAATATCTTTATATTCAATGAAGAGAAAACCCGTTCGTGGAGCGCATCGGCTAATAATGGCGAATGTTCGTCTCCTACAAATGCTTATCTAAAGATAACAGGTTTGCCTGCAGGAACGTATTACATTGTTTCGGAAGGAAAGACAGGGAATGGCGTTATTAAAACGACAATAGAAGGAATTCATCAAGGAAGCGCGATTACGCAGAAAGAGAATCTCAATTATATTAAAACGCGTTCTTATTATGATGGAGAATATCCATATAAATATTTAGATGCTTTCCAATACTTTGATGGTCTTGGGCGACCTGAGCAAACAGTTCAGAAAGGAATCACCCCAACAGGTAAGGATCTTATATCCATACAACAATACGATTCTTTTGGGCGCGAAGATAAATCTTGGCTTCCAACACCATACTCCTCTGAGGGGAATCGTGTTGAACCTTTGGTTATCCAAAATATTGCAAAAAATGCAATTTATAATGACCAAAAACCATATACTAAACCTACTTATGAAAATTCGCCCTTGAATCGTATTACAGAACAATATGGGCCTGGACAAACATGGCATTGGAATGAAAAAGCTGTCCGGTATGAATATGGGACTAACAAAGGTGCGATTGCAACAGCCCCTACAGTAACAATGAACAAACCAGATACATTGAGTGGAGCGATTGCTGCTTGCAATCAAATAATATTAAGTCCGGGATTCTCGTTCAAAGCAAGTTCTGAGAAAAACCTCTATTTATATATTGACCCATCTCAGTGTAACCAGCCGAAATCATTGGCTCGAACTGTAACAACAAGTAGATTGAGTAGTTTAAATGCTGTTTATCTGACCTGTATGAGATGGAATGTTTCTAATAACCAATTGGCAAGGAAAGGAAATTACAACAATAACGAATTGTATGTGACTTTAGTGTCGGATGAAGATGATAATATTTCATTAGAGTTTAAGAATCAACTCGGACAGGTCGTACTCATGCGTCAACTAAATGGCAGCGAGAAATACGACACCTACTATGTCTACGACGACTATGGTAATCTCAGGTATGTCTTACCACCCTTAGCCGTAGACAAACTCACCAGCGACCTGAGCGACGACAACGAAATCATGCAACAATACGCCTACCTCTATAAATACGACCACCGCAACCGTTGCATCAAAAAACGCCTTCCCGGCTGCGACTGGATTTATATGGTTTACGACCAAGCCGACCGACTTATCTTCACCCAAGACGGCGAACAACGGATACAAGACGAATGGCTGTTTAATATACCCGATATCTTTGGCAGACCAGTCCTTTCAGGTATTTGCAAAAACACCATATCCGAATCTCAAATAGAAACCTACCTGAAAAATGTTGTTGTGACAGCCACCCTTCCGGAATTAGCTGATGGCAGTTACAAAGGCTACAACATCAGCGGCGTCACCCTCAATAACTGGACACTATTGACAGCCAACTATTACGACAACTATACCTACCTCAAACAAGCAGACTTCTCTAACCAGAACCTGAGATATGTAGCCAACAATGACTATGGCACCCGCTACGGAGACGACAACAGCACTTACCAGCACAAAGGTCTGCTGACAGGAAGCATCACCTCAACGATGGGAGCAAGTACGGCTCCCCGAGAGCTATACAGTACCATGTACTATGACAATAAAAAGCGCGCTATCCAGACACGTAGCACCAACCACCTGGGAGGCTATGACTATAGCTATACCGCCTATGACTTCGTCGGTAACCCCACCAAGACGCTGACCGAGCATATCGCCCGCGGTGGAACCACGAAAGAACTCTATACCTACACCTACGACCACGCAGGGCGGATGACAGAGACCAAACATAAGATCAACGACCAACCTGAGATATCATTGGCGAAGAATACCTATGACGAACTCGGCAGGCTGAAAAATACCATCAAGAATGACCATCCGAATCTCAAGACCACCTACACCTATAACATACGCTCGTGGGTGGACAAAATACAAGAACCCCATTTCGTAGAACAACTCACCTATGCCTATAACGGCAACATCAAGACCATGGGTTGGACGCAGGACAATCTGACCCGTAAGTATACCTATACTTACGACAATCTTTCGCGTCTGCAGAAAGCCGACTATGTAGGAATAAATCAGGACGAAAAATACGGGACACAATACACCTACGACAAGATGGGTAATATGATGACCCTGCAGCGCTATGGTAAAATTACCGCTAACAATTACAACATAGTTGATAACCTGACCATGGCCTACAACGGTAACCAACTGATAAAAGTGACCGATACAGGGGCAGAGGTTGCATTAGAAGAATCAGAAGACTTTAAAGACTGGACAAACCAGACCGTCGAATACACCTACAATAAAAACGGTGCGCTGACCAAAGACTTAAACAAAGGAATTGGTAAAATAGAATATAATTCCCTAAACCTACCAAGGCGGATGGATATCAAGAGTCCGGTAGCCGAAGCGAGAACAGATTACCTTTACTCAGCCACAGGCGTCAAGTTGAGAGTCGACTATTGGTGGAATCCAAACTTCAGTACCAACCCGGTTATCGGTTCTGCACTTAATACCCCCAGCCTGCAGAAGAAAAGGATTGTAGATTATGTCGGCAATAAGATCTATGAAAATAATGTACTGAATAAAATATTGGTTGACGGAGGTTACATAGAAGCCGGACAATACCACTTCTATACCAAAGACCATTTAGGAAATAACAGAGCCGTGGCCACATCAAACGGCACAGTAACCCGACAGAATCATTACTATCCGTTTGGAGCAAGCTTTGCCGATGGCTTGAACAAAGACAAAGATGCCTACAAGTACAATGGCAAAGAACAAGACCGAATGCATGGTTTAGATTGGTATGATTATTCGGCAAGACACATGTCTCCTGCTGTACCGAGATTTACGACGGTGGATCCGTTAGCGGAGAAGAAGCCTTGGCTTACACCATACCATTATTGTTCAAATAATCCGATAAATCGGATTGACCCTGACGGAATGTATGATATTATTGGTATGGAAAATAATGAAAAATATGGCGTTGTTTCTATATTTCATTCTAAATATGCAGAAGATGAAAAATTATTACGAGCATTTAACCGGGTTAATGAAGCTGGGTTACCTATATTAGTGGTAGATAATATTGAAGATTTGGCTGCAGGATTGGCTATGATGCAAGAAAATGGTATTGAAACCGATTCATATACGATCTCCGCTCATGGTTATAGTGGTACAATAAATTTTGCAGGTAATTATATAGATAAAGATAACCAGGATTTTAGTGTATTAAAAGATGGTTTTAAGGATAAAAATATCTTTATTGGAAGCTGTTTCATGACTAACTCTACAAGTGAAGATGGTAAAAAATTTGTAAGAAAATTCTCAAAACAAACAGAAGCTGCGGTTATTGTTTCATCAGATCATGGAACTCCTTTAGGATATACTTACACTAATAGTAACTATTTAAGTGATACGAGGGAGAGTTCTTCAGATATGATAAGCCGATTCGACAGAAGCTTTCATCTAACAAAGAAAGGAAAAATGCCAGTACAGATTTTTGATTTTAAGATAGATCAAAATGGTAAATTTTCATGGGAAACAGTTTATGATGAAAAACGCAAGCTAACATTAGAAAAATAAATTATAATATGAAACGATTATTGATATTGATATTGATATTGTACGGAATATTAAATTATAACAAGAATATTCCTAATACTGATTATGTCAAGTATAAAACATTTGACGAATACTCTATGCAAGGAGTTGAGGGTAATATATCAGAAGGCGATTATTTTGTTTCTATAAAAGAAATAGAAGATTCTATTATTGTAATTTCTTCGTTAGCAAATGAATTTGGTCAAGATCGCTATGTATATATTGATAAGGGCAATTACTGGTATAGCCAGAATGTTACTCGTGTTCCTTACATAGAAAATTGTGCATGCGATACTACAATTACAAGCTATCATCATAAATATATATATAATGATACTATCATATCTTACAACTATGCTCTTGTAAATAAAACTAAGCAAGCGCTTAATGTATCGCTGCAAATCAAAACACGTTATACCATAATTAGTATAGATCTATCAAATAGGTTTGATCAAGATTCAGAAGATTTATTTCTTTATTTTAAGCATATTGCAAAAGAATATAACATACTTTATCAAAATAGAAGGTCGGATGATTATTATGAAGCGAATCATTATACTTATTATAATAAAAGAATGAATGGAGATACATTATTTGTATATGAAAAAGATTTACAACATTCTGAATATCAATTAGGATGTCTGTATGATGTGAGAATATTAAACAGCTTAGGTGAATTTGATCCTTATAAGGGAGAAAGCATTATGAGTGCTTTTTCTCTTCCAAAATGTGAATAACTATAAAATTCATCTTATAAATTGCCGAAGCAAGGAACGAATACCTTTACAGTGCTACAGGGCAGAAACTGAAGGTCACACAACGGTGGAACCCCAATTACAGCACCTATCCGGTCATCGGCTCAGCCGTCAACACCAGTCAGCTGACCCAGACCAAAACCACCGACTACGTAGGCAATAAAACCTACGAAAATCGCTCTTTGAAACGCATCCTGATCAACGGCGGCTATATAGAAAACAACCAATACAACTACTATATCCAAGACCATTTAGGAAATAACAGAGCCGTGGCCACTTCAAACGGTACAGTAATCCGACAGAACCATTACTATCCGTTCGGAGCAAGCTTTGCCGATGGACTGAACAAGGACAAAGATGCCTACAAGTACAACGGCAAAGAACAAGACCGTATGCATGGCTTGGATTGGTACGATTATGCGGCAAGGCATATGTCTCCTGCTGTACCGAGGTTTACAACGGTAGACCCATTGGCGGAAAAGTATTATAGTATTAGTCCATATGCTTACTGTGCTAATAATCCGATTAAGTTTATTGATCCTACAGGAATGGCTCCCGTCTACAATGAGAAGGGCGAACTTATTGGAACTACAGAAGATGGATTACAGGGAGATGCAATATTTATGAACTCCAAAAACTTCACACAAGGAATGTCCAATAAAGATGCTTCAAAGCATAATATAGGTATTGACGCACTCGGTGAGAAAGCAAGAGAAAGTTATCAAACAAGCTTTGATGGATTAAAAGACAGGCCTGATTATGATGGATATTTAACACCAAAAGAAGCAGAAGCATGGTATAGGGAAGGAGGAGGACAGCCTCTTTATGTTGATGTATCTAAAATAAACTTAGGAGGAGCATGGGCTAGTTACTTTAAGATAGGAGAAGAAAAAGGGTATAACTTTTTCCTCATGTCTCCTAAAAATTACGATACAGCAAGGGTTTATGGGACCCTAGCTATAACACTATTGGATGACAATGGTACTGCTAGTATAGTCCCTAGTAGGTATAGAGATAGTGGGCAGATTGACGATTATAATTTTGATCAACATCCAGGTCAACCCCTCAGAAACCTTCAAACAAGGGCTGCAAGTAAATATGCTGGAGCAGGAACAGGGTACAACATATATGGATATGGTACAGCCAAACTCTCAACAGACAAATGGTATAATCCGCTTCGTATATTATCCCCTTATTAAAAATGAAAATCAGGAAATTATGAAGAAGAAATTATTATATATATGTGCATTATTTATCTTTTTATATTCTTGCATTAAGCCAATGAATAATATCGAGATAGCAGACCTGCTAGGGGTTTCAGAAGTCAAGGTTAAAAAGGAAATTGTAACTAAGACCCTAGATCAATCGATCGTAATTATTGAATATCATTTACCTGATACAGTAAGCCAAAATTTCATTCAAGGCCAAAGAGTTTTGCCTACAAGTGCTGGGTATGAAACATGGAGAAGACAAGGATGGTTTAATTCTTCTATTGACACAATGAATGTTGATGCCTATTATTATTTGAACTTAAAATGGGATGATTATACTCAAAAAAAACAAGAAGAAATAAAAGGAGCACTGAAAAAGAAGCAGACATTTTTCGCACATTATGATCTAAGAGATTTTTACCTCGTTCAATTGTATGTATATGATACAGAATCTAATATTTTGTATTCAATATCAAGTGGGTTATAAATGGTGGGCAAACAGGCACTATTAGGGCATTAGGATTTAGATATAAGTAAAGAAAATGAATATGAAAAAAGAATATCTTGTTATATTATTTATATTATTAACGATATTATTATTTATCTTTTCTATGGGTCGTTTTTATTCAAATAAAAGAGATTCATATGAAGAATCCCAAAGAAAGATTTTGGATTATCCTAGTCTTATAGATGCTAGCATAGAAATATCAGGAGTAGTCCAAGGTAAGCAGATTTCATTGAATCTTTATAGTAAAGGAAGTTTCTATGTTAACCTAAATAATGGAGGTAAATTCGATATAAATAGAACTACTAGAAACTATTTATATATAAATTCTGATATAAGAGATTTTTTAGAAGTAAACGATTCAATAAGTAAACATGCTAATAATGATTCTATATTTATTTATAGAGATGGGCTAGAATATTATTTTGTATTAGGAAAAATAATAAATAAGGATAAAAAAAATCAATAATAAATACAAGAGTCCAGTAGTCGAAGCAAGAAATGAATACTTTTACTCAGCTACAGGGACAAAATTACGTGTCACACAGCGGTGGAGCTCGAACTATAATACAGCACCCGTTATTGGCACAGACATTAATGTTTCCGCATTAGACAAAACCAAAACCATTGATTACGTAAGTAATAAAGTCTATGAGGATGGTGTATTGAAGAAAGTGTTGATAGACGGAGGTTATATAGAAAACGGCAAATATCAATTTTATCTGACCGACCATTTGGGTAATATAGCCATGGTGATGAATCAGGATGCAGGCTTCTCACAACGTAACTCCTACTATCCGTTTGGAGGCTCCTTTGTAGAACACCATGGGAATAACTCCCAACCATATAAGTACAATGGGAAGGAGTTAGACAAAACCCATGGTTTGAACCAGTATGACTACTCAGCTCGATATTATGACCCGCCTACAGGTCGGTTTACGACGGTAGACCCAATGGCGGAAAAACATTATAGTATTAGTCCATATGCTTACTGTGCTAATAATCCGTTAAGATTTGTAGATCCTGATGGAAGAGATATTTATATTTATTATATAGGTAATGATGGAAACGAAACACACTGGGTATTCAATGGCAAGAATCATGATGAAGCTCCTATAAATGAATATGTATCAAATGTTTTGTTAGCATATGATTATAATATAGAAAACGGAGGAGGAGATAATTTAATGAAAGCTGCGACTGATAGTAAAATTAAAATGGGAGTAGCTTACTATAAAGAAGGATTAAGTAGAAATGAAGGTTTTGACGAAGATAGAGGAATTCATATGATTAGTTGGGATCCGTATGAAGCAACAAAAGATATCGGAGGAGGAATTTTTGATATTGATGGGTATGTTATATCTCCAGCAACGACATTAGAACATGAGTTTGATCATGGTTTAGGTGAAATGTTTGATCCTAAAGGGCATGAACAAAGAAGAAAAAAACCTAATAAAGATTATCGAAAGGAAGAAGAAAGACGAGTAATACAGGGATCAGAAGCTAAAACAGCAGGTCTTCATGGGGAAGTTCCATTAATATTATACCGGTCTTTACACTATGGGAAAAGTGTTAGAGTATCGGACCCGAGGAGTAACGGACGTGTACCTTTTTTGATGACTCCCAGTATAATGAAAGGCAGACTTGATATTTTTCACCAAAATCTAAAAAGAAATGAAACACTTAATTATAGTCTTATTTTTGTTCTGTACTGCTTGTAATAGTTCCAATAAAGGAAACTCCGATATTGATAGAGGGGATGCTTGTGATTGCGACATTCAATCCATACATGCTTTATATTATAATTATAATTTCGATACAGCAAGAGCTTTGGGATGGGATGATATTCAAAAATGGTATGACCCACAAGACACGACTAAACGTAATAGGATTGTTGAGGCGACTATTACAGAATGTTCCATTCTCCAAGAAATAGATAAAGAAATAAAAACACTTAAACCAGCAGAAGAGCAATATCCAGGAGATGCTCGAATTGCTTTAACAATCAATATGAAAGACGGGACTATTAAAGAGTATGTAATTGGATGGCCTAATACAGCTGCTTTTTATACCAAAGAATACAAAGGGACTCTCCTCGAATCAGAGAATACCAATAGATTATTATATTTGATAAAAAATAATATAGGTTATTATTCTTGGTTTGATCAGGATGATTTGAAATCTATGAATGAACTCAATGACCCTTCGGTACAGAGAGATAGTGTTAGAAGTCGCGATGGGAAAATATATTATTATACACCTAATATAGTAGAAGAAAAGAAAATGTAAGATCGTATTCTGGAGGGAGGGATGCTTCCTCCAGAATAAATCATGCTATTAATCTGAAAATACATGGGGTATAATTTATAAACAAATTAAATTAAGGAATCATGAAAAAAATGCTTTTGATTTGGATATTATTGTACTCATTTATAGAACTATTTTCTCAAGATATTCAATATAAATTATACGGTAAATATCTATGTAATGACTCTATTTGTACAATAGATTTGTATTCTTTACAAAAAGATCAGTTTAAGATCTATTCTACTAATGACGATCTGATATTGTTACCTGATACTGGATGTTATATGTTATTGACATCGTATACAGATCCAAGGGATACTATTCGTGTAAACATTTCAAATTTTGGATTGAATTCGGATACGATAATAATTATGAGTATTGTAGAATATTTATCTCCTTCAAAAAATCAAGGAGGGTGGTTGTGCTGTGAGAAAAAATGTGAAGGTTATTTAGTTGACTATTATAATAATGGAGAAAAAAGGATCGAAGGTTTATTTAAAAAAGGTAGACCTGTTGGGGAAATTAGATATTATCGAATTAATGGCTCATTAATGGCTATTGATTATTATAATAAGAAAGGTCACCTCATAAAATCCGATTTTTGGAATAGTGCTTCAGAGTAAGAACTGGATAAAAAGATTAGCAGTACCAACATAATTCCCTAAACTTACCGAGGATAATGGATATCCAAAGTCTTGTAGCCGAAGCAAGGAATGAATACCTCTACTCAGCTATGAGAACAAAACTACGAGTTACACAGCGGTGGAGTCTGAACAGTGATACTAATAGTAGCAGATGTGCTATAAATAGCAGCCTTAAAGGCTAAAATCAATTTCGAACTTAGTCCATTCGTTTTCCGAATAGAATTTGAAGTTTGTATTGTGATTTCGCAATATTTCGCGGACAATCATTAATCCTACTCCCTGCCCCGATGGTTTGGTAGAGAAGAATGGAATAAACAGATTCTTAGCTACTTCGTCCGATATGGCAGGGCCATTGTTCCATATGGCTATGGATAGGGGATTGGTTGCAGTGATTATCCTTATCTCCCCATCCTGCTCGATTGCCTCATAAGCGTTTTTGATGATGTTGACTAAAATCTGTTCGAACTGTATAGCATCAATGCAGGCTAAGCATTGTTCACTCGAAAGTTCCATCGTTAATCGGATATCTCTTCGCTGGCATTCGATGTTGGTGAGGGCTTCGACCGATTTTACCAGTTCGTTCAGATTCACTTGGGTCTTGTGAGGCTCAGGAAGCTTGACAACCTCTGCAAAGTTGCTTACGAATCGACCGAGATGCAGGCATCTGTTAAATGAGGCATCTACCGCCGGAAGGACATAAGAAAAATCATCCTTTTCCCTTTCTTTCAGTATATCGGATATGACATTCAGCGTAGAGCTAATAGCACCTACGGAGTTATTGACTTCATGCGCCATCATACGGATAACGCCTTCGTAGGATTTTTTCTCTATTCTCAGTAATTCATCTGTCAATTCTTCGATCAGGATAAAGGGATGATTGAACCCCTTGTCGATAAACGAAGAGCGTGTGCAGCGATATGCTGTTACACCCGTACCCCGCAAAACGATGTCGTCTCCCGGTTTCAATTCTGCCAATGAATGGGCGATACTGATGGGGGTATCTTTTATTTTTTCCCCTAAAAGGATATTTTTATCCGTGATTTTTAGGAGTTTAAGGCCTGATGGATTGATGTCGGTTATATATTCGTCGAAATCGAGGATGATAACCCCTTGTGGAGAGGCATGTATCAGTAAATCGAGAAAATGATTCTTCTCCCTTACTTGTAGGCGTTCTTCCTTCAGGCTATCCATCATTCTGTTGAAAACGCTAATCAGCTTATTCGCTTCGCTGTCGGATATGGGGCGCAGACGGGTGGAGAAGTCCTGCTCCTTCAACAAATCCATTCCATCCGCTATGATTTTGTATGGCCTTATCAACCGGCGATACAGGACAACGAACAGAATAAGAGCAAGTATAGTAATCCCTTCGAAAAGGAAAAACATACGCATATCGATTCCGAAGTATTGGAAACCGAAGAACCCTAATGCGCCAAAGACAATTAAGGCTAATAGCCAGAACAGGATTTTGGACTTCATCTATTCTTTATTGTAGCTTATATCATATTTTTCTAATCTGCGATAGAGTGCCTGCCTTGTTAATCCGAGTGCGATAGCCACTTTCGACAGATTATTTCCGTACAAAGACATCGCCTTGAGGATCATATTCTTTTCCAATTCTTCCAATGGGTATACCGAGTCGGGCAAACTGCTGTCGGCAGCCGGCGATTCGTTGTATTGCTCTTTGAAGTCTTTGTCGGATATAACGGATTTTCCCGATACCAATATCGTCCGCTCCACCAGATTCTTCAATTCCCGGATATTTCCCGGATAGGGTAGGGATTGTAGGAATGAAATTGCCTCCGCGCTTATTTCTATGTTGCTTAATCCGTTCAGTTCTTGCTGCCTTTTAACGAAATAATCTACTAACAGCGGCACATCGTCCAGCCGTTCGCGGAGCGCGGGGACGCGTATCGAAATCAGGTTGATGCGGTAGAACAAGTCTTCGCGGAATGTACCTTTTGCTACCATATCGGACAGATTCTTGTTCGTTGCGCTGATGATGCGCACATCTGTCTGCTTTGTTTTGCTGTCGCCTAACGACTCGAAAGTCTGGTCTTGTAATACGCGCAAGAGTTTCACCTGACAGGCGGCATCCAAGTCGCCTATTTCGTCTAAAAAGATGCTTCCCTTGTTAGCCATTTCGAATCGTCCTATCCGGTCGTAATGCGCATCGGTAAAGGCGCCTTTTTTATGTCCAAACATCTCACTTTCGAATAGGGATTGGGAGATTCCTCCCAGATTTACCTTTACGAAAGGGGCATTTTTACGTTTGCTGTTTTCGTGTATGGCTTCTGCTATGAGCTCTTTTCCTGTGCCGCTTTCGCCCGTAATCAATACGGCAGCATTGGTCGGGGCTATGCGGGCTATGGTGTTGAATACATTCTTTAGCAGTGGCGATTTTCCTATTATTTTGTCCGAATTGAAGGATGTTTCACCTATTACAGGTTCAACTTTATCATCGGGCTTGTTATTGAGTTGTAAGGCCGTTTGTATGGTGTTTATCAATGCAATATTATTCCAGGGCTTGGTGACAAAATCGAATGCTCCCGCCTGAATACCCCTTACGGCGAGATTGATAGAGCCCCATGCCGTGATGAGTATGACCGGCACATCGGGGCAGAATATTTTGGTTTGCTTCAATAGTGTCAAGCCTTCTTCTCCGCTTGTACTGTGGCTATAATTCATATCCATCAGTATAAGCTGAGGCGTCTGCTTGCGGATAAAGTCTACAGCATCCTTCGGGTTCGAGACCGATGCTGTTTCGTACCCTACGCGTTTCAGTACAAGTTCTAAAGAAGACCTTATGGCGCTATCGTCGTCGCATATTAATATCATTAGCTGGTTTCCCTTTCGTTTATTAAACCATCGAGGTCCGAGACCTTAAAAATAATCAATTTGTCTTTAATTATAAGCTGTGTGGGATGATCTTATTGATTTTCTTCTATCCTTAACAACTTTTTATCTTATCAGTTGCTCATATTCCACGCTCAGTTTCCTGTCGTGCAGAAAATCGTGTAGCGTCAGGCTGCGTATCTGATAGTAGTATGACCACAATAGGAACATCTGATTGATATAGTCGCGACGGGCTTCATCCTTAGCTGTTTGCGAATCGTTCAGATTGAGAATATCTATCTTGCCGAGAATAAATGCTTCGACCGACGTGGCATACCGTTCCTGCGCTATCTGGTCGGTTTCGCGTGCCAGACGGAGTTGGGTGGGCTGATTGTTGAAATATTGCACACGCAGGAAAATATCCTGATTGAAGTCTATTTGTTCCTTTTCTATCTGCGACTGCACGATTTCGCGGTTGGCTTCGGCTACTCTCACTTTTCCCTTCCCTTTTCCCCAGTCGAGAATTGGGATGCGGATGCCTACATTTATCACTTGGTCGCCCCGCCAGTTGTTCCGATGAAGGGCATCGCGAAAATTGTCTTCCTGACCGGACATGCCGAAAGATGCAAATAGCTGAATATCCCATCTGTCGGCTTTGGCCTGACTGATGTCTCTCGATGATTCGAGCATTCGTTTGCGGATATTCTGGGTGAAAGAGTTGTTTTCCAAAGCCATAGACAAGACGGCAGGATAGGAAAGCTGCGGAATATCTTCGGTCAGGAAGTCGGGTATAATCGGCTCTAATACAACTTCTTCGGCTATTCCGAGAAAAGAACGCAGTTGGAACATGTGCGAATTGAAGGAAGCCCGGGCGTCGGTCAGCGCCGATTCTGCTTTCAACAGGGATGCCCTCATCTGCAGCAAGTCGACTTTGGATAATTGTCCGATTTTGTGTCTGGCTTCGGCTACGGTATAGAGTTTTTCGGTATTCTTCCGGTTCTGTTCTGCCATATCGAGGTTGATGCGTCGGAGTAATAGGTTGAAATAGTGTTCGATAGCAGTCAGCGCTATTTCCTCCCGTTGGCTGATCAATTTTAACTGGGCTTCGCTGTATTTGACAGGTTCTATGCGTTGCAGCCATTTTACGCGGTTGAAACCGAAAATGGGTTGCTCAAATGAAATCTTTGCCGGAATGGATTTATAGTGCGTAGATGAGTTTGCTCCGTTTTGCCTCAAGCGCTCCAGACTGCTTTCTATGGCGATTTTTCCACCTGTCAACGGAATGTTCTGGTTGATGGAAAGCGCTGCGTCTATCCGGTTATAATTGTTGCTGACATAGGTATATGATCCGTCGGCGTTCTGGAAAGAATTATACGATTTCGAATAATGCGGCAGCGTCGTATTCAGTATGACTTCGGGCAATAATTCGGTTTTGTATGTCCTGTATTCCCAATAAGCCGAGATATACTCATTCCGCGCCACAACGGCATCCACCGAACGGGAAATTCCGGTTTCTATCGCATCATTCAGGCTGATGCGGATGGTGTCCTGCGCCTTGGCATAGGATGCCAGAAGGATGATTAGGAATATGGCGGATAAAAATCGTTTCATTATCTGATAGTTGTTGGTAAAAAACTCTCCCTTAAAGAGTTTTTCAAAATAGTTATGGTATGACTATTATTTATCTAAAATCTTATATGTTTGGGAGAGTATTCTCTTCATTTATTCGTCATGTAATGCCTCTGCCGGAGCTATATCCGAAGCCTGTTTGGCCGGATACCACACGGCAATGATAGATACCAGTGCCAGAAATCCGAAAGTGAGGGCAAAATTGATAATATGATCTGTTATTCCTTTGGTTTCGACTATCCCGAACCAGTTCCTGTTAGCATTCGGAATGCCCAATGACTCAATGATTTCGGGAGTCCCCACGCTCAGGCATATAACGGTAGCAACAATGCCAGCAATCAAAAGCAGGAATATTGTTTCGGCAATGATAATACCCTGTACTTTTTTCTTGGACGAACCAAGTGCTATGCGCAGCCCTATTTCGCTACGGCGCGATTGTGTGCGGAACCAGAAACTACCCAATACTCCCAGAAAGATATTGACAACGATGAAGAGCGTAATCGCATAAGCACTGTATGTCTGCTTCTTGAATCCCCATTTCATATCGAGGTTTTCTTTTATGCTTTCCATACTCGAGATCGACGATAGGTAGTAAGGGCTGATAAACAATTGTTCGCGCATATCTTTACTGAACCGTTGGATAAAATTCTTATCGTCAGCAGATGCTTTTACCCTGATTAATATTTCATTATTAGCAAGGTTTACACCTTCTTTTCTCAAGGGGAGGATGACACTGCATATGTAGGGATTGAAATAGGCTGTTTTCATCCTATTGCCGATGCCGATAACACGGTGTTTTTCTTTTATGGCATCCCATTCGTTGTCGTATACGAGCTGGTGTACTTGCGATATGTCATACATTTCTACATCTTGTTGCTGATCTCCGAAAAGATTATCTTTGAAAGGGGTTATTATGGCTTCTTCGCGGGAAGCATTATCCGTCCAGTCAAAAATACGCCCATCCACTTTGACCTTGAATACATCGAAATATTCGGAGGTTACATGTCTTACCAATAAGCCATGGTTAGCGGAGTCGGAATTAATCCTATAAGCATTCATCCATGTGCTGCCATAGGGAGCGCCTGCATTCGATAATGAAACGCTTTCGATGTCGGGATGCCGTTTTACCCTCTCCAGAAGAGTCAGAGCCAATGCATAGCGATCGATTTCTTCTTCCGAACCGTCACCCGTAGATGGCTTTTCTCTCATTTCTATCTTGTAGACGTGTTCGATATTTAGCCCGGGATCTTCCAGTTGCTTGCGGGTTATGGTATGGATATAATCGCAGCAAAACCAAAGGACGCAGAATACGATTAAAAATTCTACTATCAGCCAGGCATTCAGCTTACGTTCGTTCCAGATGATTTTAAATATATGTCGTATCATAATTATTTGTCGTTTTGGTTTAGTGAATCAACGATAGTCATGCGCGATGCCCTGAAAGCGGATATTCCGGCCGAAAGAAGATTCAGTAACAGGCACACAATGAATACTACAATGAATATAGATAGTGATATGAGGCTGGTGACAGGAATAGAGCTGCCGTCAGGGATTTCGAGAAGCCATTCCCGCAGCCAGAATATTACGATATAGGAGAAAAGCAATCCTATAACTCCCCCGATGAGCGAGGTAATCATATTTTCGTATAATACCTGTATCAGTATCACATACTTTTTAGCGCCGAAAGCTTTGCGGATACCGATTTCGGCAGTACGTTTTTTGATACGCGAAAGGCTGAATCCCGAAAGGTTGAGTGCAGGGATAAGGAGCAAAAGGATAAAAATCAACACCATTTTTCGATTTTCTATTTTTATACCATTTCTAAATTCTTCCTCATTGTTGCCTCCAATACTCTTCGAATGGACTTCCTGATTTTCAGGTCCTTTGAGGTATAAGAACCACGGATGATGATTGGCACCCCATTTCTTTTCAGCATCTCGTACTTCTGCTATAATTTTCGGGAGATCCTCTTTGGATTTAGCCATTATTACCACATAACCGTTAGCCTTATTTTTAAGCGAGTTGTAAGGGATCCAAACATCTCCGGCAGCAGATTTGAATACAGACGAAACATCTTTTACTACGCCGGTTACTTTATAATCCTCAAAGCCAATCTGTATGGTCTTGCCCACTGCTTTTTCGTCTTTGAAAATGTTTCTCGCCGTACTTTCGGATATAACAGCGTTATGTATTCCGGCATCGGATTCTTCTTTCGAAAAAGCACTTCCGTCTACAAAATCGAACGAATAGATTTTCCAGAAAGCAGCATCTACCGTCCTTAACGAAACTAATTGGTAATTGTTTGAACCTTCTTTGTTTACAGTCGAAAGTCCTTCGGGATCGTATTCGTTCATATACGATACGTATTCGGGCGTTTGTAGCGTCAGAAGGTATTTTTGCATAATATCATATTCTAACTGTCCCGATTGCCACGAATTTTTGCCGGGCGTGGTGTCTCTTTTGACCTGATAGGCGATATACAAAGTCCTGTCGCGGTTGATTTCGGGGGCTGCATTGGCGGTTTTTACTTCATCGGTTACGATAAGCGCCATAATCATCATAATAGCCAATGCCGTACCCAAAATGGATATAATGCTGATAAACTTGTTCTGTTTCAGCATTTGTATGGCTTGTTTGAAATATATTTTATACATATTGGTATCGGTTTTAGGTGTTATGAAACTCTTCTGCCGTCGAAAAATCTTACGATGCGTTGTGTTTCCTTGGCTATGAGTTCGTCGTGTGTCACCATAATGATGGTTGTCCCTTCGCGGTTCAGTTCGTGCAACAGGTTCATTATTTCTTCTCCCATCTTACTGTCGAGGTTTCCGGTAGGCTCATCGGCAAGGATAATTTTCGGGTTGCCTATCAGTGCGCGGGCAATGGCTACACGCTGGCATTGCCCTCCCGAAAGCTGCGAGGGGAAATGCTTCATGCGGTGCGATAGGCCTACTTTTGCCAGTACATCTTTCGCCAGTTCGCGGCGGCTTTTGTCGGTGGATTTGCGATAGAGTAGGGGCAGCTCGACATTGTCCAGCACATTCAGGGAATTTATCAGGTGGAAGCTTTGGAATACAAACCCTAATGTTTTGTTCCGGAATTCGGCCAGTTCTCCGTCTTTCATTTTACTTGTTTCAATTCCGTTTATCGTCACTTTTCCTTCGTTCGGAATATCGAGCAGCCCCATTATATTGAGCATGGTACTTTTGCCACAGCCCGAAGGTCCCATCACAGAGAGGAACTCACCTTCGTTTACTTCGAGATTGACATTTTCCAATGCTACTGTTTCTACCTCTTTTGTCTGGTATATTTTGGTTACACCTTGTAATTCTATTATTGCCATAATAATTCGGTTTTGGTTATTTTATATGAATAGATTTTTTATCCTTGTATTTCTCCATGTTGTTCAGGATCACTTTCTCGCCTTTGCTGAGGCCGCTGATTACCTCTACATACTCGAAACTGTTTTCGCCGACCTGTACCGATCTTTTTTCGGCTTTGTCTCCGTTTACTACCCACAGGAAGTAATTGCCCTTGCCATATTTGCACCATTCCCCGTTAGGGATGCGTAATACATCCTGACGCCTGCCGTGCATGACATACACATCGGCTTTCAATCCGCTGCGGAGGCTCGAATGTCCCGCATCGTCGGGGATAACAGTGAAATTGATTACCCCGTTTGTGATGGATGGTGTGATATTTACAACCGTTCCTGTGAGATCGGTTTCGCCTATCCGGATAATGGCTTTGGCTCCCAGCGCTAATCTTTCGCGGTGTCCTTCGGCTACCTCGGCTTCTACTTTGAAGCGCGACAAGTCCGAAACAATGGCTACCTGCGTACCTTGCGTCACCTGCGAACCTATCAGGTTATTGATATAGGTCAAAGTCGCTTTTTTAGGTGATAGGATGCGGGCATCTTTCAGCAATTTGGCATTTTGTTCGAGGGCTTTTTCTACGATTCCGAGTTCCAGGCGTTGCATATTCAACTCGGCATCGGCGCTCTTTTTTTCGTTTTCTATTTTCAGTTTCAATTGTTGCAATTCCAGCTTTGCCTCTTCATAATTTAACTCGGCACGGCGCACTTTGTCTGTGGTGCTTGCCCCGATGCTGTCTAAATATAGTTCGCTGTTGTAATCGGTATGCAGTTGCCGAAGCTGCATTTGCTTGATTTGCTGCTGCATCTGCAGTTCCGAAATGGTATTCTCCAATTTCACCTGTACCTGTACTAACTGGCTTTTCTTCATATCTCTTTCGTCGAGTTTCTGTTTATATTCATTTTCGACAGACGACAATTCCAGTTTTAGCAATGGTTCGCCCTCTTCTACAGTCTCCCCGGGTTTTTTGTATGTTTCGAGTATTCTGCTATTGATCGGCGAAACGATTATTTCTTCGTCCAGTGGAGATAGCTTGCCCGAAGCGGATATCGTTGTTTCAATCGCTCCCTGATCGACTATTCCTGTATCTACGGATTTTATGGATATACTATCTTCGGTAAGTAAAGAAATCATTACGAATGTAGCAATGAGCGCCCCTACTATGGATGTGAGACGAATAATTGTTTTTCGTCTCCTTTTATTTTTCTCAGTTTTGGAAATTATCCTGTCCATATTTGATATGTAATTTCTTATACAATATCAATCGTTGTGCCATTTTCTTAAGTACTTATTAATTAATGTTTTATGTATTTTATCGGTGTCCATTTTCGGACACACCTGTTCGTTTCTGTCAAATATAAGTTTGGCTATTGCTACAACTTTATCTATGAAAAAAGTCTCCTTTATAGATGGATGGATGAGGATGGATAGCAAAAAGGTAGACATATTGAAAAACGCTGTTTCTATGTACCGGTTTTTGGGGTTTAATTTGCTGATAATTAATTTTATATGTTTGTTTTGAGCTGTAAAAACCGGGACAAAAAGGTTACAAAAAAGTGACATGTTTGTCGCTTTTTGAGGGAGTATAGAAGCTTCGGGAAGGTTACTTTGTTTATATCCGGGTGCGAGAGTGAGTTGTAAAATACTTATTTTTGTTTAAATGATACCTGAAATGAAAAAATTATTATTCCTCTTGCTACTATGCATATCGCTGCCTTCTTTGTCGGCTGGAAACCTTCCGTCCGATTCTTTATTGAAGGTGCTGGACAATACAATCAAGTTGCGTCCGCAGTATTCGATGAAAAAGGAATCCCGTTTAGATAGCTTGAAAACGGCTCTGAACAAGAGTACAAATCCCCAATATATCTATAATATATACAATAGGTTGTATAAGGAGTACCGGAATTATAATATGGATTCGGCACTTTATGTCGCTTATCAGAAATATGAGGTTGCTAACAGGTTGGATAACAAGCAATTTATGTACTCGTCGGAGATGAATGTTGCGGAGATTCTTGGTATAATGGGGATGTATAAAGAGGCGTTTGATATTGCTAATGAGATAGATAAACAACAATTGGATGCCGAAGAACTGGCCTATTATTATCATCTCTATCATTCCACCTATTCTTTGCTGTTAGAGAATGCTTTATCTCAACGAGAGAAAACGTATTATAGCGATTTGGTCAGCCTTTACAAAGATTCATTGCTTCAGGTGAATGATCCCGAAACATTAGGCTATAAGTTGGTCGAGAATGGTAAGCTGGTGGAAACTGGCCGCTATGACGAGGCATTGTCGCTTATGCTGCAATGCTACAAAGAGTATGGCGATAGGGAGTCGCAGATTGGTGCACTGGCATACGGATTATCCGACGTGTATGAAAAAATAGGCGATGTGGAGCAGCAAAAGAAATACCTGGCAATTTCTGCCATTTCCGATCTCCGTAGGGCGGTGAAAAGTTATATCGCTTTGCGGAAGCTGGCAACGATATTATATATGGAAGGTGATTTGGATCGTGCTTACCTCTATATAAAGTGCGCCATGGAAGATGCGACTTTTGGTAAGGCACGTTACCGTACATTGGAAATATCGGAGACACTGCCGATTATAGTAACGGCTTATGACAAAAAGGTTACGCAGGAAAAGGACAATCTGAAAAAGTATCTGGTACTTATCTCTTTTCTGTCTGTCATCCTCGTCATAGGCACGGTGTACATATACAAGCAATTGAAGAAGCTGTCGCAGGCGAGAAAGCATATCAAGAAGATGTATGAAGAGGTCAAGCAGGTAAACGGCGATTTGCAGGAACTGAATATGAAGCTGTCGGAATCGAACCATGTGAAAGAAGAATATATCGGCTCCGTATTCAATCTCTGTTCGTCCTATATCGACAAAATGGAAACTTACCGCATAGACCTGAACAGGAAGCTGAAAGTCGGTCAGGTAAAAGAGGCAATGAAGATAACCGGTTCGGCTACCTTCGTCAGCGATGAGCTGAAAGACTTCTTCCGGAATTTCGATGCCATCTTCCTGAATATCTATCCCAACTTCGTTGAGGAGTTTAATGCTTTGCTGGTTGAGGAAGAACAGGTATATCCCAAAGCCGGAGACATCCTTACTCCCGAACTCAGAGTCTTTGCATTGGTCAGGCTCGGGATTTCGGAGAGCAGCAAAATAGCCAACTTCCTGCACTACTCGCCCCAGACGGTATATAACTATAAGTTGAAGATAAAGAATAAGCTGGCTGTTTCGAAAGAGAAATTCTCGGAGGCCATTCAGCAAATAGGGAAATAATTATACCTGCAAGCTCTCCCTTAACATAAATATATATCTACCTATATGCATTTTCTTGCTTCTTTTTAATTTGCTGATAATTAGTCTTTTGCACTCTTTTCCAACCCTCATCTTTCTACCTAAAGCATCTACTACCTTACTCTTGGAGCAAGGTTAATAGATAGTTTTGTTCAGTAGCTTTCGGCAACTATAATATAGTATGTGAGGGCGGAGGGCTACAGAGAAACATTTTAATATCTTAATCTAATATTACCTATGGAACAAAAAAAAGACTATTCTCGAAAGGTAGATTTCAAGGTATTCCTATTACTCTTAATGGGGATATTCTTAACGAGTCTTCACCTGACAGCACAAAATCAGCAAAAAATTACTGTCACCGGAAAAGTAATAGAAAAAGCTACAAATGAGCCTATTATAGGTGCTGGCATCTCTATTAAAGGTACAACCAGCGGTACAATGACAGACATCGACGGAACATTCGAGCTCGAAGCAGCAAGAGGTTCTGTCTTAGTTATTTCATACTTAGGATTTAGAACACAGGAGCTTCCCGTAGCAGAACAATCTTCGTTTACCATTGCAATGGATGAAGATGTAGAACAATTGGATGAAGTCGTCGTGATTGGTTATGGTCAGGTCAGGAAAGGCGATGCAACAGGCTCTTTGACTTCGATAAAACCTGATGAACTGAATAAAGGGATTCAGGTGAAGGCCGAAGACGCCCTGATTGGGAAGGTTGCAGGGGTAAACATCGTTCCGGGAAGCGGGGCTCCTGGTAGCAGCAGCACTATCCGTATCCGTATGGGTGCTTCACTGTCTGCTACCAACGATCCGCTTATCGTTATAGATGGTGTGCCGGTGAGCAATAAGTCGTTGAACTCTATCAATCCGAATGATATCGAAACCTTTACCGTTCTGAAAGATGCTTCGGCTACAGCGATCTACGGTTCGCGCGCTTCGAACGGTGTCGTGATTGTTACGACTAAGAAGGGGATTACAGGTGCGACTAAACCGCAGATTACATACAATGCCAACTTTACGGCGAGCACTGTTCCCGATTACTATGATGTACTCGGTGCAGATGAGTATAGAGACGTATTTGACCAATATGCCAATGCTCCGGCTACTTTCCAGTTAGGCAATGCTTCTACAAACTGGCAAAAGAAGATCTTCCGCACGGGCTATGGTATGGATCATAACTTATCTATCAGCGGGGCTGCCAAGAAGATGCCTTATCGTGTTTCTGTAGGATTCCTCGACCAGGATGGTACACTCGAAGGCAATAATTATAAGCGCTTTAATGCCGGGGTAGGGGTTTCTCCTAAATTCTTAAATGACCACTTGACAGTGGATATCAATGTGAAGGGTACGATGGAGCGTGACGAACCTGCGTCGACAGGTGCTATCGGTAGTGCTATATCGTTTGACCCTACTCGTCCTGTTCACGAAACATATGCCGGTCAGATGGGACTTGGATATTATATGTGGTTAGATGGTGGTGTGCCGATTACGTTAGCGGCAAGCAATCCCGTTTCGGATCTGAGATTGCCTAATAAATTGGACAAAACGCTTCAATCTATCGGTAACATTGCATTCAACTATAAAGTGCATGGCTTGGAAGATTTGCAACTGAACCTGAATATGGGTTACGACATCAGCAAAAATACTTATGAGGAGAAGATACCGAACTATGCTCCGTCTATGTACACCGGAAACTTGTATGATGGTACAGGAAGAAAGTCGGATGAGAAGAACAGGAACAAGAACTACCTGATAAATGCTTATGCCAATTATACCAAGGATTTGACCGAGAAGCATAACATCAATGCCATGGCGGGATACGAATGGCAACGCTTCTGGTACAAGAACGATATAAAAGTACCGACCGATTTGGACGGAAATCCTATTTCGACAGAAGTACCAAGACATGACGAGCAAGAGCTTTATTTGCTTTCTTTCTTCGGACGTCTTAATTATACTTTCGCTCAAAAGCTGACTTTGACGGCTACACTGCGTGCCGATGCATCGTCCCGCTTTGCCAAAGATAACAGATGGGGCTACTTCCCTTCTGCGGCTCTGGCTTACCGTTTGACAGAGGAAAACTTTATGAAGAAGATCAACTACCTCTCCGACCTGAAAGTCCGTTTAAGCTACGGTCGCACAGGGCAACAGGCTATCGGCGACTATTATGTACATCTCACGGATTATACCGCTTCGTACGATAATGCACAATATCAGTTTGGTAACAGATGGGTAACCATGTATCGCCCGAATGGTTCGGACCCAAATATCAAGTGGGAAACAACAAGTACCTATAATATCGGATTGGACTATGGATTCCTGAAAAACCGCATTTACGGTAGCATAGATGTATATACACGCGATACGAAAGACTTATTGAATACGATATTCGTTCCAGCCGGAAGCAACTTCACGAATGTGGTAAGCACCAATATCGGGAATATGGAAAGTAAGGGTGTCGAGCTGGCACTGAATGTTATTCCTGTAAAGACAAAAGACTGGGAATGGACATTGAGCGGGAACTTCTCGTATGGTACATCCAAGATTACGAAATTGAATACCATCGATACCGAAGATAACTATGTAGCTACCGGAAATGCGGGTGGAACAGGGAAATATCTGCAAGTATATATGGTGAACGAAACGCCGAATACATTCTACCTGTTGAAACAAGCGTATGACTCAGACGGAAAACCGTTAGACGGACAATATATCGCTAAAGACGGTTCTATCACGACGAGCGAAAGCAATGCACATAAATATGTGACAGATAAGAGTTCGAGAGTACCATATTATTACGGGCTTTCGACAAGATTGAATTACAAGAACTGGGATTTGGGTATAAACGGTCACGGTAGCTTCGGCAATTACGTTTATAACTACCAGCAAGCCTCACAATCGCTCGACGACTTGTTCAGCTCAAATAAAGTATCGAGCAATGTATCGAAACAAACTATAAAAGACGGATTCACGCAAGATCGTATTTACACCGATTACTACCTCGAAAGTGGATCATTCTTCAAAGTAGACAACATCACATTGGGATATACATTCAATAAGTTGTGGAACGAATCGAGCTCATTACGTTTAGCCTTCAGTGCACAAAACGTTTGGACGATTACCAACTATTCGGGCGTAGATCCTGAAATATACAGCGGGATTGATAAAAATACCTATCAACGTCCAAGAATATATACCTTATCAGTAAATCTTAAATTTTAACCTTGGAGGAGTTCATTATGAAAAAAACGATTAAATATATCTTATTAGCCATAGCCTCTGTCCTCTTGTGCTCATCATGTCTGAGCGATCTGGATACGATGCCTCTGGACGATAACAGGCTTGTAGGTGAAGACGTGTATGATACGGCCGAAGGATACGAAGGAGTATTGGCAAAATGTTATGCATCATTGATTATGACGGGGCAAGAAGGTCCCGGTGGAAATGGCGACGTGCCTAATATCGACGAAGGATATAGCGGTTATACAAGAGCATTATTCTACTTGCAGGTGTGTACTACGGATGAGATTCTTCTTCATGCCGGAAGTAGCCACGGAACGCTAGATATGCTTTATCTGGATTGGGATTCGTCTAATAAAGTATTGAGCTATCCATATTACAGGCTCTTTATGGCTATCAACTATTGCAACGAGTTCTTGCGTGAAACCACCGAGTCTAAACTCAAAGACCGTGGCGTATACGACGAAATGGAGAACGAATACGAATACTATATTGCCGAAGCCCGCTTTATTCGTGCCTATTGCTATATGATGCTATGCGACTTGTACGGTTCGGTTCCGTTTGTAGACGAAACAATGAAGATAGGTACTATGCCGCATCAGAAGACAAGACGCGAAATATACGACTTCGTGGTGGCTGAAGCTGAAGATGTAGCGCTGACGCTCAAAGAGCCGGGAGCGAATGTATATGCCCGCGTAGACAAGGTTGCAGGATGGTTTTTACTGTCACGCATCTACCTGAATGCCGAAACATGGGTAGGAGAGAACCAATATGAGAAAGCTTATCTGAATGCCAAGAAAGTAATAGACAGCAATAAATACCCTCTGGCGTCCGATTACCGTCATATCTTCTTAGCAGATAATAATACTTGTTCGGAGATTATCTGGCCATTGGTGCAAGACGAAACACACTCGCCGGGACATGCCGGTACCAACTTCATGGTGAAGGCTTTGGTGAACGGGACGATGGGTACTTATTATCCGACAGGTGTGAACAATAGCTGGGGAAATGCCCGTGTGAAGACACAATTGGTAGACTTGTTCGATGTAGCAGATCAGACGTTCAGCCAGACTGATATCTGGGGCGACAACAAAAAAGACAAGCGGGCTCAATTCTTCTCGACAGGACATACCAAAGAAACATGGATACCTGGAAAATCGTTCCAAAAGGATTTCAATAATGGCTATGCATGTATGAAATGGCGTAATGTGCTGAAAGATGGAACGGATTTGAATGCAAGTTATACATCTATCGATTTCCCTATGTTCCGTACGGCCGATGCCTACCTGATGGCAGCTGAGGCTATCTTGCGCGGAGCAAGCGGAACAACGACCGAGGCATTGAACTATGTCAATGAAATACGCGACAGAGCCTATCTGTCGGGCGCTTATGGCGGTGGTGTTTCGGGACGTATAACAAGTGCGCAGTTGTCATTGGATTTCATTCTGGACGAACGTGCACGCGAATTGCATACCGAGCTTGTGCGCAGAACAGACCTGATACGCTTCGGCAAATTCACATCAGGATATAACTGGGACTGGAAAGGCAGCGACGGAGCAGCAGGCAACTATGTAGGGCGAGATGTAAACAATAAATATAAATTGTTCCCTATCCCGCAGGATGAGTTCACCGTGAATCCATATCTGACACAGAACCCCGACTTCATGTAAACTATAATTGATGAGGTAGCCTCTTTCGGGAGGCACCTCTGTTATAAAATATAAATTATGAACAAAGCGTATATTATCCTCACTCTTCTCTTTCTGTTTAATCTCTTTGGTTTTGGGCAAACTTCCAAGCAAGAGCTATTTGATACTCCCGAAAAAACGGGTGGCGTTTACTATGCTTATCCATCAGGAGACATTCCTAAACTGACTGCCGTACCCAAAGGATATGAAGCATTTTATATCAGCCATTTCGGGCGGCATGGCTCCCGCTACCTGATAAGCGACGAAACCTATAAATCGGTATTGGATCTTTTCGACGATGCCAATAAGAAGAATGCTTTATCACCTTTAGGCGTGGACGTCCTCAATCGTTTGCGGATAGTTTGGCAGGAAGCGGAATTTCGTGGAGGAGATCTCTCACCGTTGGGTGTCCGCGAACAAAGAGGTATTGCCGAACGCATGTATAAGCATTATCCGCAAGTCTTTACCGACGATGCCCATATGACAGCCTGCGCTACCACTATTGTGCGCTGTGCGTTGAGTATGGATGCTTTTTGCGAACGACTGAAAGAGCTTAACCCCAGATTGCAGATACCGCGCGAATCGAGCATGAAGTATCAGCGATACCTGAACCATCATACCGAGGAAGCGATTGCTTACCGTTCGGCCAAAGATACGTGGAAAGAGGAATACCGCAAGTTTGAGGAAGCTCATGTGAATCCCGGTCGGTTGGTCAACTCTCTGTTTTCGGATAAGGAATACCTCTTGAAACAAATCAATCCGAAAGAATTGATGTGGGGATTGTTTGCCATTGCCGGAGGAATGCAGAACATAGAAACCGATTTGTCATTCTACGATATATTTGACAAACAGGAGCTTTTCGATCTGTGGCAGTGCAAGAACTATAAGCTCTATGTGAACGATGCCAATTCGGCTTTGAATGGAGGATTGATGCTCGAGAACTGCAAGCCCCTTCTAAAGAATATACTCGACAGTGCAGATGAAATCATTGCGCATGGCGGAAAAGGTGCGGATCTGCGCTTCGCTCACGACGGGAATATAATTCCTTTAGCACTGTTGCTGCATCTGGATGGTTGCTATAACAGCATAGCCGAGACAGCCGATTTCTATAAGGCTTGGAGCGATTTCAAAGTTGCGCCTATGGCGGGGAATATACAGATTGTATTTTTTAAGAACAAGAAGAATCCGGATGATATTATTGTCAAGTTCCTTTTGCACGAACGGGAAATTGCCGTTCCTCCTGTCAAGACGGATATTGCACCTTACTATCATTGGAAGGATGTGAAAAAATATTATGAATCTCTATTGAGCAAATAATCGTAAAGTAGAGGCTAAATAGAGGTTGGTTAACTTAGGGTTGGTTTTTGCTGAAAGGTGAAAATCAGCCCTTACTTTTCATAAATATTTCTTATCTTTGCTCCTGTAAGTAATTCATTTATTCATTAAACACACAATACTATGATTTTCATTTTTGGAACGAGATCTTCTGTTCGTCCGGCAGTTCAGACGGACTATGCATGCCCGGCCTGTGGCAGAGAACATGCTATCTTTGCAGTACCGCAACAACGCTATTTTCATGTGTTTTGGATACCTATTTTCCCTATTTACAGGAGCTATTCTATGGTTTGCGGCGATTGTGGAGGGTTGTTTGACACTGCGCATATGCCGGTGCCCAAAGAAGTGAAGCAACAGGTGAAAACACCGAAATGGACATTTATCGGATTGATTATCATTGCTTTATTTGTTGTGTTTGTTGCAATTACCGGTAGCTCGGCATCGAGTGACCGCAAGTCGGGTGCAATGGCCAAGATAGAAAACCCGACGGTAGGGGATATCTATCAGGTGAAAGAGGCCTACAAGGAGTATACGCTTTATAAGGTAGCCAGTGCGACCAAAGACTCTATCTACTTTTATCCGCACGGTTATACGATAAATAAGAAAAGTGCTTTCGACGAGCTAAAGGCTGATGAATTTCTGGATGAGGACGACGAGTATGTCGAAGGATTCTCGAAAGCCGAATTGAAAGCAGATGTGGAATCGGGAAAAATACTGAAAATAACCCGTTAAGGCTACTTTTCTCCATCGGTTGACTATTGTAATAAACATTTTGTGCTATCACTTTTCTCTTATCGATTAAAAATGATAGTAAAGATTCCTCTTGCCGTATAAAAATAGCAGAGTTATAAAAATAATATTATAACTTTGTTACATCTACATAAATGAGATGTGAAAACGGAAAGATTAGTTGTTAAAATAGGGAGCAGTTTGCTCACCCGCAAAGACGGGACGCTCGATATCACGCAGATGTCGGCATTTGTCGATCAAATAGCTGAACTTCATCGCGAAGGAGTGGAAGTGATACTTGTATCGTCGGGAGCGGTGGCTGCCGGTAAGACGGAATTGAAGAACCGGCCGAAGCTCGATACTGTCTCGGCGCGTCAGTTGTATTCTGCTGTAGGACAGGCTAAGTTGATTAACCGCTACTATGATCTGTTTCACCAACATGGCATCCTTTGTGGGCAAGTGCTTACAACCAAAGAGGATTTTGCTACCCGAAGGCATTATCTGAATCAACAGAACTGTATTCGTACAATGCTCGATAATAGCGTGTTGCCTATCGTGAATGAGAATGATACGACTTCGGTGAACGAGTTGATGTTTACGGATAATGACGAACTCTCGGGGCTGGTAGCTGCTATGATGAATTGCAAGCGCCTGATAATATTAAGCAATATAGACGGTATATATAACGGAAATCCCAAAAATTCCGATGCCCGGGTTATCAGAGAAATAGATGTAAGGAAGGATAATATAGAAGACTTTATCCAGACGTCTAAATCCGAGACGGGTAGGGGAGGCATGCAAACCAAATACAATATGGCGCGCAAAGTTGCCGAGGAAGGGATAGAGGTTATCATAGCCAATGGGCGCAAAACGAATATCCTACCCGATATACTGAATGATAAACAAGAATTGGTATATACGCGCTTTATCCCATCTAAAGAGGATTTGTCGAGCGTGAAGAAATGGATTGCTCACTCCGACGGATTCTCGAAAGGTAAGGTGGTTGTGAATGCAGGAGCAAAAGAAGCCTTGACGGGCAATCGTGCGGTAAGCCTGCTGCCTGTGGGAATAATAGCTGTGGAAGGGCGCTTCGAGGTAGATGATATCATCAGTATTGTAGACGAAGACGGTTCGATGATAGGTATCGGGCGGACGACCTACAATAGCGATGAGGTAAATGAAGTTATAGGAAAGAACAATAAAAGGCCAATCGTACACTACGATTACTTATATATAGAACAATAATTATGGACGACTATCACACGGAAAGATTCGAATTAGTAAAAGATGCATCTAAAACCCTCAGCTTATTGTCTGAGGAAGAAATCGAAAATGTATTGGAGGCTATTGCCAAAGAAGCCGAGTTGAAAATGTTTTATATCCTCGCTGAGAATCAGAAAGATTTGCAGTTGATGGATAAAGAAAATCCCAAATACGATCGCCTGCTGTTGACCGAAGAGCGGATACAAGCCATTGCGAACGACATCCGCAATGTCGCCGGGCTGCCTTCTCCTGTGGGGCAGACGATTTTGCAGCGGACATTGCCCAATGGGCTGAATCTGTCGCGGGTAACTGTTCCGTTCGGAGTAATCGGTATTATATATGAGGCTCGCCCCAATGTCAGTTTCGATGTGTTTTCGCTATGTTTCAAATCCCGTAATGCCTGTATACTGAAAGGTGGTTCGGATGCTAAATTCACGAACGAAGCGATTGTCGATATAATCCGTACTGTCTTAGACGAAAACGGAATTTGCCCGAATGTTTGTATGCTGCTGCCGGCGGATCATGCTGTTACCGAAGAACTGCTGAAAGCGAGGGATTACGTCGACCTGATTATCCCGCGCGGAGGAAAGCAATTGATAGAGTTTGTCCGCGAAAATTCGCGCATACCTGTTATCGAAACAGGCGCGGGCGTCTGCCATACCTATTTTCACAAAGAAGGTGATTTGAATAAAGGCAAAGCCATCATAACCAATGCCAAGACGCGTAAGGTGAGTGTTTGCAACTCGCTCGATTGCTTGGTTATCGATAGAGACAGACTGGATGGTTTACCTGCTCTTTGCGAGGGATTGGCGGAGCATGGTGTAACGATATATGCCGATAAATATGCCTACGAAGTGCTGGAGGGTGTATATCAGGGGAAATTGGAGGAAGCCGACGATAATAGTTTCGGAACGGAGTTTCTCGATTATAAGATGGCTATTAAAACGGTTTCTTCGTTCGAAGATGCTGTAGAGCACATCAATAGATATACGTCTAAGCATAGCGAAGCTATTGTAAGCGAGGATCGTACAGCTATAAATATGTTCGAGAAGCTGATCGATGCCGCTTGCGTATATGCGAATGCTTCGACTGCTTTTACCGATGGAGCACAATTCGCTATGGGAGCGGAAATCGGTATCAGTACACAAAAGTTGCATGCACGGGGGCCGATGGCTTTGGAGGAGCTTTGCACTTATAAATGGATTATAGAAGGGAGTGGACAAGTACGGGTATGAAAAAGAAAAAGGTAAAAAAGAAAATCGAAACATCCGATTATATAAAAGCTGTGAAGAAGGCTGACAGAGAGCTTCAACTCGAGCAATTTGTCGGCTGGCAGCGTATCACTAAAGTGCATAAAAGCAAAAAGTTATATGACCGAAAGCGGGAGAAGAAGCATTTCAGTGAGGAATAAGTAACAGATAAAAAGCATAAAACAATGAGAACATATACCAACGTAAAAGATTTAGGCGGTTTGAAAGCAGCCGTTAAGGAAGCGCTCGAGATAAAAAAGAATCGTTTCGCTTATAAGCATTTAGGAGAGAACAAGACCTTATTGATGGTGTTTTTCAATTCGAGTCTCCGCACCCGTTTGAGTACACAAAAGGCCGGGATGAATCTGGGAATGAACACGATGGTACTCGATATCAACCAAGGCGCCTGGAAGCTCGAAACCGAACGGGGTGTTATCATGGACGGGGATAAATCGGAGCATATCCTCGAGGCTATTCCTGTGATGGGTTCTTATTGCGACATCATTGGCGTGCGTGCTTTTGCCCAGTTCGAGAATAAAGAGGATGACTATAACGAAAAGATACTGAACCAGTTTATTCAGTATTCGGGGCGTCCTGTTTTCAGTATGGAAGCCGCTACAGGACATCCTTTGCAGGCCTTTGCCGATTTGATCACAATCGAGGAGTATAAGAAAAAAGCTCGCCCGAAAGTTGTGCTTACATGGGCTCCGCATCCCAAAGCGCTACCGCAGGCAGTACCTAACTCTTTTGCCGATTTTATGAATGAGGCCGATGTCGATTTTGTTATTACCCACCCCAAGGGATATGAGTTAGATCCTAAATTTGTCAGAGGGACAAAGGTAGAGTACGATCAGAACAAAGCCTTGGAAGCAGCAGACTTTGTCTATGCCAAGAATTGGGCAGCTTACGAAGAGCCTAATTACGGCAAGATATTGAGCAAAGACCGTTCGTGGACAGTCACTACTGAAAAAATGGGACTGACCGATACTGCCTATTTTATGCATTGTCTCCCTGTCAGGCGGAATATGATTGTAAGCGACGATGTTATCGAAAGTCCGCAATCGCTTGTCATCCCCGAAGCGGCTAACCGCGAAATATCGGCTCAGACTGTTTTGAAGAGAATGCTTGAAAGCTTGTAAGGCGTATCTACTGTATAAAAGAAAAGAGCTAAAGGATAACCCCTTTAGCTCTTTCTTATATTATTAATCTGCGGGATTAGAATCTGAAACCTAATGTAAGTAGACCTTGCATAGTCTCTATTTTCATATCTGTTCTGTCTCCGTAGATAAAGTTTCCGTAGCCGTCTTTTCCATCAGAAATTCTTGGATTTGTTGTTGTCGGCATATTATGGAGTTGAGCATTTTGGGTTTTGTACACAAACGCTACGTCTGTATAGAAGTTCTTGGAGAATCGATAGCCCAATCCCCATGTATAGTGATGTGTATGTCCATCCAATGTATAATGAGCGATAGGAGCTGCAACCATAACTTCTTTTTCATTGTTACGGAACTCTTTCTTCAACGGACTTTCCATAAAAGCATATCCGGCACGGAAAGACATTTGAGGAATCGGCTTGATTTCAATACCGGCTCTGATGGTCGATGCCGCTTTGAAATCTTGTTTGATAAATTCGTTAGTACCACTTTCAGCTATTGAGCGATAATTGCCTCTGTCTTTCAGTTTCATGTTTTTATAATTCGTCAACTCATAATCGAGGCTGATAATAGCCATAGTACCGATTACTCCGGCTACACTGAATGTCCAGCGATCTGGGGTATACAGTTTGTAATCGTATACACCTTCGTCACTCTTAAAATAATCGGATTGATAGCCTGCAGGCATACCGGCAATACCGACTAAATCATGATTGATATCAGAGATATAGTAATCAGTCATCTTATACCAGGTAGGAGAATGGTAGGCCGCTCCGATACGGAGTTCGTTGATAGGCTTGAATATCATACCAAGTCCTAACTGCCATCCGCTACCTTCTGTTTTCATATGGTTTATTTGCTCGAAGAAGTCTTCAGGTTTTACGCTTCCTACATAAAAATCTTCAATATAGCTCGAATACATTCTGTAGTCGATATCAGTAACTGAAACCGTCATCCCCACACTGAACATATCGGCAAATGTAGTACCGAAATTGAAGTCGTAAGATGATATCGATCCTTTTTCTTTGACATATAAATCGTTATTCAGATCATATGCAATCATATTGGAACCATAGTATTCATTGCCTAAGTGTTCAATTAAATAGGCATTATAACCTTGCACGGCAAGCCAATCACAGCCCCATCTGTTGCCCGAAGTCAATTGAGAAGGGGTATATCCATCGGCACGGTAAGCCATATAATCACTCAAAGAGCTTGGTGCTTTATATCCATTTGTTTGGTATTGGCGATCGAATGATTTCAACTTATTGTATGAAAAGCCCACATTGAAGCGGGGAGCTACGTCTGAATCTAAATCGAAAGTAGTGACAAATGCCAGATTATCAAATTCGAATTTGAATTTACTTTTGTTGAAGCTGTCACCGTAAGGATTGTTATTTTTTACTTTCGTATTCTGAAAATTGAGGGTTGTCACGATTTCGGAGCTTTTGTATATGCCTATACCTGCAGGATTTATAGCAACCCCTGATATGTCGCCCCCGAGAGCACCGAAAGCACCTCCCATGGCAACCGAACGGGCTGTCCCTCTTAACTCATTCTGCGAAAAGCGGTAAGCATCCATTTCTCCTTGTGCGTATATTGCTCCAGTACTAAGAATAAGACTTAAAGCAACAATTAATCTACGTTTCATAACTCTATATCTTTTATTTATACTTACTGTTTTTGTTAATCAAAAAGAGCTGCTCGAAAAACACTTGTTATAACAAACAGCTCTTAGTATTAGTTGTCTTGAAGTTTTCTATAATTATCTTCGTCCACCTCCACGGCTACCACCACCGCTGCTTCCTCTGCTCGAGCTTCCTCCGCCACCGCCGCTGTATGAACCTGAAGAGCGGGATGAAGAAGATGATGGAGAACTGTATGAAGAACTACTGCGTGAAGAACTTGATGAACTTCTTGAAGTAGAATAACTGCTATTGCTACTTCTTGTACGTGTTGATTCTCTGCTTACAGATGAACCTCTTCCTGATGAGGTGGATGAGTTGTTATTGCTCGGACGAGTAGCCGGCCTTGTAGTAACATTGCTGCTCGATGAGCCTCTTCCGCCTGATGAAGTAGAGTTATTATAGCTCGGACGGGTTGTTGGTCTCGTTGTTACATTACTATTGCTGGACGAACCTCTTCCACCCGAAGTCGAGTTATTGTAGCTCGGGCGTGTAGTTGCTGAACCTCTACCTACTGTACCTCTTCCGCCTGAAGTTGAATTATTATACGTAGGGCGGGTTGTTGGTCTTGTCGTTACACGGTTCGATGATGTTCCGCGTCCGGCAGAAGATGAATAGCTTGGGCGTGTAGTTGCCGAACCTCTTCCTACAGTACCTCTTCCGCTGGAAGTTGTACGTCCGGATGAAGCGTAACGTCCGGATGATGCATATCTTCCCGAGTTATTGTATCTTGCACCGTAAGTTGTTCTTCCTCCGTAATAGACAGGGCGGTGACTGTAGTATCCTCCGCTACCCCATCCCCAATGATTGTGATGGTGGTGATGATAGCCACCCCAATATCCCCAGCTCCAGCTTGGACTATACCAGCTATACCAGTACGAAGGGCGATACCAGCTGTAATATCCTCCATAGTACCATGGATCGTACCATGAATCATACCATGGGCCAGACCACGGATCGTAGTAGCCATAGTAGAAATTGCTATAAGCTCGTCTGTTGAATCCCCAGCCATAGTTTACGTTTACGCGCCAGTTATTGGCGTAATAGTCGTCGTAGTTGTCGTCGATAACGTATACATTGATATCGTTTTCGCTGCTTATGGTTACACTATTCTCCGGATTATGGAACCGTACGATACGATCGGTGTATTCGTAATCCATATATTCGGATGAATCTTGCTCTGTTTCATCAATAACAGCAACATTCGTAGCCGTGCTTCCACCGCGACGGTTATACGCATCTACGTCGATAGTGACATTGCCTTGAGTTGCCAGGGTAACATCTCCATTGTCACGTACAACCATAACTTTTTGTTGGTTATTCGCATTGCTACGCGTATTTTGAGCTTTTACAACAGTTGTTGTTTTTTTGTCGTTTTTAGTCTTCGCCTTGGAAGAAGAATAAACATCATCCCAGTCATCCTGTGCAAAACCGTAGAATGGTATTGCTATGATGAGCATTGTTAATATCAGACTTTTTGTTTTCATAATCTTACTCTCCCTGTGATTTATATTGAATATGTATTTTTATCTTAGATTAATATAAAGTAAAAAGGTTTAATCGCTTTACCCTCTTTTTGAAACTAATAATAGCAAATATACACAATCCGCTTAAAATAGCGTATTTCTTTTTTACTATAAGATGCCAAGAAGGCGACTACGTTGCATTAAATAATGTTAAATATTTCAGATTTGATAATTATGCAGTAAGGTAACAGGCAATCTATTCTTCCTTCTGCACGCTAAAGATAAGAAAATGAGTTGTTAATAATTTTGTTTATAGACGAAAAGGCTTTTTTTGTAGACAAACCCCGCGCTTTTGTGCGATAATCGTCTTGGATGTAAATCCATCCCCCTTTGTTAAAAAGCCACATCTTTTTTAGAGAGCAATTATCTCTATGTAAAAAGATTATGGCAAAGTACAGCAAACAATTAGTAGAAGCAATATGTGAACTTATCGCCGATGGCGAATCGACTATCAACGAAATCTGCGGTTTTATGAAGATTAACCGTAAAACCTTTTACGAATGGAAAAATGAAAAGGAAGACTTCCGCGAAGCCATACAATTAGCTCAATCCCAGCGCAACGAACGTTTGGTCACCCTCGCCCGCCAAGCTGCCCGCCGCAAAATGAACGGCTACAAAACCGTAGAAACCAAATACGTCTACGTACCTGACAAACACTACCCCGACCGTCTCGTTCTGAAAGAAAAGATAGTGAAAGAGAAAGACCATGCTCCCGACACTGCCACCATCAATGCCGTACTGAAACGTGAAGATGAGCGCCTGCGCCACGAAGCTTCCCAACAACGCGAGCGCGAGAAAGAAGAAAAACGACACCACATCACCCGCCAACCGCTCATCATCGAAGTTATCAACGAAGAAACGAAACGCGAATTAGAAAAGCTGGATCGGGGCGAACGGGATGAGCTTACTCCCGAAGCGATAGCCAAATCGCGCAAGATTATTGAGGAGTATAATAAGTTGTAGCTGCACCCCCTCCAACCTCCCCCACAAGTGGAGGCTTTTAAAAGAACATAAAAAGTAACTCGATAAAAATGCCCAAAATCAATAGAGGATTGTTACTTTTTTCTGTCATGCCGACGAAAGGAGGCATCTCTTTCTTATAATGCGTGAGAAAGAAAGAGGTAACACTGAGTTCCGCAGAGAAGGCACTGAGGTACACTGAGAAAAGTAACTCGATGAAAAACGTTCGAAAATGAATATACTTTTGTTACTTTTTCTGTCATGCCGACGAAAGGAGGCATCTCTTTCCTGTAATGCGTGAGAAAGAGAGAGGTGACACTGAGTTCTGCAGAGAAGGCACTGAGATACACAGAGAAAAGTAACTCGATGAAAAACGTTCGAAAATGAATATACTTTTGTTACTTTTCCTGTCACTTCGAGCGGATGTGAGAAGTCTCTTACCAGTAATGTAACGAGATGCTTCGTTTCACTCAGTATGACAGGGAAGAATAAGCCTCCCCTTGGGGAGGTTGGAGGGGCTAAAAGTAACTCGATAAAAAATATCGAAAAACAAGTAGAGAAATGTTACTTTTTAGGGAGGTATAAAATGCTGATTTGCCTTACTCGATAATCTTGAAGCGGGCGAATTTTAGCAGCAGTTGTTTAACCCCTGAGTTTTCGAACTCTACAGTTGCTTTCCGGCTGTCTATGTCGCCAGTTATGGCTGTCACTTTACCGATGCCGAAGCGTTCGTGTTGGATAATATTGCCCACGGCAAGAACCGAATTTCCGGTATCATGCTGTTTCTTAGGCGTGGCTCTGTTGGCCGGAACAAAGTTGGGCGAAGGAGTTGCCGGCTGATTAGTTGTCGGTTGCCCTGCCTTTTGAGGTGATTGTTCCCGGTCGGATGAGAAGTTGAAGTTTATCTTATTGAAAGGAACTGCCGAAGTGTTGCTTCCGAAGCCTCCACTCAATACACCCTTGTTAACTTTCAGGTATTCGGTGGAAATGTCTTTCAGGAAGCGGCTCGGATTGCACGGGTTTACTTGTCCGTTGCGGAAGCGGCTTTTGGCGAAAGTCAAGGTGCATATCTCCTTGGCGCGTGTCATGGCAACGTAGAACAGGCGTCGTTCTTCTTCCAGTCCGCGCATTTCGTTTTTGGCCATAGCCGACGGGAAGAGGTCTTCTTCGAGGCCGACCACGAACACGTATTTGAACTCTAACCCTTTGGATGCGTGTACGGTCATCATGGTCACCTTTTCCTCGCTCGCTTCCTTATCTGTGTCTTGGTCGGTAAGGAGAGACACCTCGGACAAGAAATCTTTCAGTCCGATATTCTCTTCCCCTTCCTCCCTGCGGGTTTCGCAGAACTCGTGTATACCGCCCAATAACTCTTGCAGGTTCTCCTGGCGGCTCATACCTTCGGGTGTCTGGTCCTTGTAGGCGTCGGCGGCTATCCCGCTTTGCTTGACTATGAGTGTGGCCAGATCGTAAGCCGATAGCTTGGTCGATTCTTCGGCGAAGCTTTCTATCATCTCCCGGAATCCGGCTATCCTTTTGGCTGTTCCGGCATTGATGTCCAAGTTGTATCCCAGCGGATTGCCAATGACTTCCCATAGGCTGGTTTCGTGCTGACGGGCAGCGGAAGAGATTTTGGCTACGGTTGTTGCGCCGATTCCGCGGGCAGGGAAGTTGATAATGCGCTTGAACGCTTCTTCATCGCTCGGGTTGATAACCATTCGGAAATAGGCGATTACATCCTTTATCTCCTTACGTTGATAGAAGGACAATCCGCCATATATGCGGTAAGGGATGTTGTTCTTTCGCAATGCTTCCTCGAATACGCGCGATTGGGCATTCGTCCTGTACAGGATAACGAAATCGCTGTAAGAAGCTTGCCTGTCGCGGCGGATATCCCATATCTTGTTGGCGATGATGCTTCCTTCTTCGAAGTCGGAAAAGGCGCTGATGACCTCTACCTTTTCGCCTTCATCGTTTTCGGAGAATACGGTCTTTCTTATCTGTTCCTTGTTCTGCTCTATCAGGCTGTTGGCGGCGTTAACGATGTTCTGGGTAGAACGGTAATTCTGCTCGAGCTTGAAGATTTTCGCTTCGGGATATATCTTCTGGAAGTTGAGTATATTGTGTATATCGGCTCCACGGAACGAATAGATGCTTTGCGCATCGTCGCCCACCACGCATACCCTATGGTGTTGCTCGGCCAGTTGCTTTATGACTAAGTATTGAGCAAAGTTGGTATCCTGATACTCATCCACGAGGATGTATTGAAAGCGCTCCTGATAGCTGGCCAACACATCCGGATAGTCGCGGAATAGCCTGTTGGTATAGAAAAGCAGATCGTCGAAATCCATGGTGTTGGATGCCTTCAATCTGCCGTGGTATTCTTTGTATATGTCTTTGAGCAAAGGAATCTTCGAGCGCTGGTCATAATCAAGAAGTTCCTTGTTCTGGGCATACATCTGAGGCGAGATAAGCCCGTTCTTGGCGGTGGAAATGATGCTTTGCACCTTGCCCGGCTTATATACCTTATCGTCGAGGGCAAACTCTTTGATGATTGTCTTGATGAGGTTGCGAGAATCGGCAGAGTCGAAAATAGTAAATGTGGCTGTGAATCCGATCTTCTCGGCTTCGGCACGCAGGATGCGCGAGAATACGGAGTGGAACGTTCCCATCCACAGATAGCGTGCATAGCGCCACCCGATGAGGTCGGCTATCCGTTCTTTCATTTCGCGGGCAGCCTTGTTAGTAAAGGTGAGTGCCAGTATGTTCTGAGGCATCAGGCCTTTCTGTATGAGATAGGCTATTTTATATGTCAATACCCTTGTCTTGCCCGAGCCTGCTCCGGCTATGATGAGCGATGGACCATCGATGTATTCGACGGCGGCAAGTTGCTGAGGGTTTAATAGTTCGGTTATATCAGTCATTAATTCGGACGAATAAAGAATTTACTTAGGTGCAAAGATACGTAATAAAACAAAAAAGTCCGCGAATTCTCTTCGCAGACTTCCTCTACCTTAACACAAACTTTACAAAACTACATAATAGAACTAATCGTAAAATTCAGAATTGAAATATTGAGGGTATAACGTATTTCAATTCCTCACGATAGTTCCACAAAGGTAAAGTAAATGGTAGAAAAAGCGATTACGAAAATATGTCTATCTTTTCATGTTATCAGTCCGTTACTGCTTCTTGTCCGTTTTTTTTACGTCGGAGTTGTCCCGGAGTTGTCCCAAAATTCATTTTACAGAAATCGTTAAAGTACGATTGCGAAGAGAAGCCATATGATCGGCTTATTTCTTTCAATGCTTTGGCGCTATTATTGATGTCATGCAAGATAGACTTGGAACGTTGCTCGTTGAGCCACTGATGTGCCGATATGCCGAAGACCTTTTTGAATCGCTTCTGGAATCCGGATAGGCTGTAATTGGATAATTTGGCCAACTCTTTGACTGTTTTTACCTTATTCCTGTTGCGAATCATGAATTGGGAGAACGAAATATCGCTTGTCAGCAGCGGATAGAAGAAGTTGTATAAGTCTTCCTTGTGATAGTAAGCTCTCAACAAAAAGAAAAGCTCTTTCTGCTTGATTTGGAAGTAGTATGCACAACGAAGCCCGTCTTCGGTACATTCCTGCATGAAGGACAGGAATTTATCGACTTTGTCGTTTATCGGCAAAACATATTCTTTCGGAGGTTGGCTTTCGTTCTCTTTCTCCTCATGGAGGAGGTTCTCGAAAGAGTACGTATCGCAAAGCTGTTCTTCTACAGGAATGCGGATGATGATGGATTCTATATCCTCCAATGCCTGTCCATGAAAATTAGTATCGGACGGAATCAAGGTCATCTTTCCTGCCGTAAGCATATTTTGATCCGAATTATCCAGCGTATAAGATATAGAACCCTTTCGGATGAAAAGGATTTTATGATGCTTGGCAATAACGTGCAAAAGCGTGTCTTTTGCCAGTTTCATTACCTCGATACTTCCCGAGCCGACGTGTTCGTAGTTGAAACACGTACAATGTTCTTCAACGTAAAGCAGTTTTGTCATACCCTAAGATTTGTTTGTTTTGTGTTATGTTTTATCTATTATTGTAACTTTCAAGTGTAATTCATCTAATTGTTCTTGTTCGACAGTAGACGGCGCATCTATCATCATATCGCGTCCCGAAGTGTTTTTAGGGAAAGCGATACAATCGCGGATGCTGTCTAATCCGGCAAATAATGATACCAGACGGTCGAGACCGAACGCCAACCCTGCATGAGGCGGCGCGCCATATTTGAATGCATTCATCAGGAATCCGAATTGTGCCTGAGCTTTTTCTTCGGAGAAACCTAACACTGAGAATATTTTGTTTTGTAGCTGACTGTTATATATGCGGACTGAGCCTCCACCTACTTCGACACCGTTGATAACCATGTCGTAAGCATTGGCGCGTACAGCTCCCGGATTGCTGTCGAGCAGCGCAAAGTCTTCTTCCTTAGGACTTGTGAACGGATGATGCTTAGCAAAATAACGTCCTAATTCTTCATCCTTTTCCAATAATGGGAAATCGACTACCCACAGGCAAGAGAATGTATTTTTGTCGCGAAGCCCTAATTGCTCACCAACTTCGAGACGAAGTTCGCAAAGCTGTTTCTGTGCTTTTTCCGTTTCGCCGCAAATGATGAGTATTAAGTCGCCCGGCTCGGCCTTACAACGCTCAGCCCATAGTTTCAGCGTGTCTTGGTCATAGAATTTGTCTACCGAAGATTTCAGTGTTCCATCTTCTTCGCAACGGACATATACCAATCCTTTTGCTCCTATCTGAGGGCGTTTGACATAATCTGTCAGCTTATCTATTTGTTTACGTGTGTAAGTAGCCGCACCTTTGGCACAGATAGCTCCGACATATTCGGAAGAATCGAATACGACAAAGTCTTTACCGATAGTCAAATCCTTGATTTCGACAAATTCCATCCCGAAGCGGGTATCCGGCTTGTCCGAACCGTAATATTTCATGGCATGCTCGTATGTCATACGAGGGAATGCCGGTAAGTCTATTCCTTTGATTTTCTTGAACAAGTGCCGGGTCATTCCTTCGAACATCTCCAGTACGTCTTCCTGCTTGACGAAAGACATTTCGCAGTCTATCTGCGTAAATTCCGGTTGACGATCGGCACGCAGGTCTTCGTCGCGGAAGCATTTAACGATCTGGAAATAACGGTCGAATCCCGAAACCATCAGAAGTTGCTTGAACAGCTGAGGCGATTGCGGCAAAGCATAAAACTCTCCCGGATTCATACGCGACGGAACAATGAAGTCACGTGCGCCTTCGGGTGTAGAACCTATCAGCACGGGTGTTTCCACTTCGAGGAAATTGCGCTCGTCCAGATAGCGGCGCGTTTCGAATGCTATTTTATGACGAAGTTCCAGATTTCCGCGTACAATATTCCGGCGTAAGTCGAGATAGCGGTATTTCATCCGCAGGTCGTCGCCTCCGTCGGTTTCATCTTCGATGGTGAAAGGAGGGGTATCGGAAGCATTGAGGATAACCATTTCGCTGACAATGATTTCGATATCTCCTGTTGGGTTGTTGGGATTTTTACTTTCCCGCTCCTGTACCTTCCCTGTGACCTGTAATACAAATTCACGGCCAAGTTTGTTGGCCTGTTCGTATAACTCTTCGTCGACACTGCGATTGAATGCTAATTGGGTAATTCCGTAGCGGTCGCGCAAATCGACAAAAGTCATTCCGCCGCCTAATTTTCTTACTTTTTGTACCCAACCGGCCAGTATCACAATATTATCTACATTGGCAAGTGTCAGTTCGCCACAGGTATGGTTTCTATACATAATAAATTAAATAGAGCTTTGTTAGTTTCTTTTTGTATTATCACAGTAAAACACAAAGGTAATAATTTTTGCTTCGAACTATAGGTTATAATCTAAGTTTTTAGCCGAAATTAATTAAAAAGGATAAACTACCTAAATCTCGATTATCACATACCGACTTTTTTATATATATTTGTATTATCGCAAAAAATATACATACTACCAATTTAAATTAAAACAATTTTATGTCTAAAAGGGAAATTACACCAGCCGGAAATACTCTTAACATGTTATCAAGTGGTACTTATGTGACAGGAAATATCCAATCGGAAGAAGATATTCGCATTGATGGTACCATTGAAGGAAACTTAACTTGTAGGGGCAAAGTGATAATCGGTCATACGGGAAGACTGAAAGGAAACGTGAAATGCGCAATTCTCGAATTGATGGGAGCCATCGAAGGAAATATCAGCTCAGCAGAGATGACAATACTCCGTTCGACTGCGGTGATGACAGGTAATATAGAAACAGAAGTACTGGAAGTCGAATCGGGCGCGCATATTATTTGCGAGCGTATTGTAACAAAAATTAACGCTGCAGCTGCAACGGCATAGGATTCCTGTTTTTATATTTGATAGTTGATTCTAAAGAATATACTAAAATATAAAACCTATTAATAGATGAGTAATATAATAGATAAACGAATTTCGGCTTTAAGAAAGTATCTGGAAGAGAAAAGGCTTTCGGCCTTTATCATACCTTCCACCGATGCACATCTTAGCGAGTATCCGGCATCCCATTGGGAGGCAAGGCAGTGGATTAGCGGCTTCACGGGTTCGGCCGGAACAGTAGTTGTGACACGCGATAAGGCCGGATTATGGACTGATTCGCGTTACTTTTTACAGGCAGCTAACGAGCTGAAAGATACAGAAATAGAATTGTTTAAGGACGGTTTGCCCGAAACGCCTTCTATCGAGGAATGGCTGATTTCGGAGTTGGAACCTTCCGAATATATAGGGATAGACGGAAACGTATACGCTTCCAACGGAGCCCACTCACTGATTGCCAAACTGAATATGAAAGGATTGCATGTCATCAGCGATTACGATCCTTTTGCTTCCATCTGGCACGACAGGCCTGTTATACCTACCAATCCGGTCTTTGTTTTGCCGGAAGAATATACCGGAGAATCTGCCAAAAGCAAAATCAATCGTATATGTGATGCTTTGGACAATGTAGGTGCAGACTCGCTGTTGGTGGCTGCGCTCGATACTGTTGCGTGGATTTTTAACATACGGGGAAACGATGTCAAATGTAATCCTGTGGCTGTGAGCTATGCCTATGTGTCGCGGGAAGAGACAGTTTTGTTCATCAATCCTGAGAAGTTGACGGCAGAAGTAAGAACATACCTTCAATCGCAGGGGATAACATTAGCCGACTATACTAAGGTATATGACTATGTTTCTACCTTGAAAGGGGCTGTATGCCTCAATTGTGCCAAGGTTTCGTTCAATCTGCACAATGCTATACCTTCCGGTTGCCGGATAATAGATATTCCGTCGCCTGCCGATTTGATGAAGGCATGCAAAAATGAAGTGGAAATTCAGGGTGTACGCAACGCCATGGAGCGCGATGGTGTAGCCCTTGTCCGTTTTCTGATGTGGTTGGAGAAAGCTGTACCGACGGGTACAGTCGAAGAAATAGACATTCCTGCCAAACTGGTGGAATATCGCAGCCAGCAGAAGAATTATGTAGGAGAAAGTTTCGATACCATTGCCGGATATAACCCTAACGGGGCGATTGTGCATTACCATGTAACGCCTGAAAGTTCGTTGAAAGTAGAACAGGAAGGGCTTTTGCTTATCGACTCGGGAGCACAGTATTTCGACGGTACTACGGATATTACCCGTACGGTAGCTGTTGGCTCGCTGACGGAGGAAATGAAGCAGGATTATACACTGGTCTTGAAAGGGCATATCAATATTGCTACTGCTATCTACCCGCAGGGGACAAGGGGTAGCCAATTGGATATTCTTGCCCGCAAAGCTTTGTGGGAAAAAGGATTGAACTATCTGCACGGTACAGGTCATGGGGTAGGGCACTTCCTCAACGTACACGAAGGGCCGCAAAATATCCGTTTGGAAGAGAATCCGACGACGCTCCAGATAGGTATGATAACATCTAACGAGCCGGGTATCTACCGTGCCAACAAGCATGGTATCCGTATCGAAAATCTGGTGTTGACACAGGAGGAGATGACGACCGGATTCGGGAAGTTCTATTCGTTCGAAACGTTGACGCTTTGTCCGATAGATACAACTCCGATTGTAAAGGAAATGCTTACAGAGAAAGAAATAGAATGGTTTAATTTATATCACAAATACGTATATGACCGCTTATCGCCAATGCTCAACGATGACGAGAAAAGTTGGTTAAAAGCTAAAACAAATGAAATCTAACATATTCTGGATCTTTGCCCTCATGTTGCTGGTTGCAACAGGGGCTGGTGCACAAAACGTAAACACGAACACATTTAAATTAGAATTGAATGCACCTCAATATAAAGACCGCACAGCTTATCTCCTGATGTATTGGAATGGAGATACGTATGTGCAGGATTCGTGTGTCATATCCAATAAAGGAGTAGGCTCGATAAGAACAGATAAGGATATGCCGGCAGGACAGTATCTTATCTATATAAAGCCTGACTTGCAGTTGGATATATTGCTGGATGAAGGTCAAAACGATATTAAAATCACGCTTGCCAAAACCATCGAAAACAGCAAAGTAATAGGAAGTCGTGACACTGAAATCCTGTGGCAATACATCAAAGAGGCTAATTTATTGACCGAAAAACAAGCGGCTCTGACTGAAAAGTCAAATGCGAATCTTTCCGATGTAGAGAAAGCCAAACTGAATACTCAAATGGATGAGTATAACAGCTTGTTCGAAGGGAAGGTAGACCAATTGATTGCTGCTAATCAAGGGACTTGGGCGAGTGTTTTCCTGAAAGGTCTCAAGAGTGTCGATGTTCCGCACAAAGAGCCAAAAACAATGGAAGATGTAGTGGCGAATAAGCAATTCGTTCGTCAGCACTATTTTGATAATCTGGATTTTACAGATTCCCGCCTGTTGAGGACAAACTATTTCTATTCTTATCTCGACAATTACATGGAGAACTGGGTAGATCAGGATGCCACATCATTAGCGCAGGCAGCCAGTGAGATTGTAGGAAAGGCTCAGGGAAATCAACAGGTTTTCGAGCAATTACTTTCCCGCTTCCTCAACAATTCGCTGAATAGCAAGTTGATGGGAATGGAAAATACGTGGGCTCGCTTAGCCGAAGACTATATTTTTGATAATCCCTCTATCCGTATGGATAGTACGGAATTGCGCAATCTTCGTTCGCAGTATGAGGTAATTAAAGAAAACCGCATCGGCATGAAGGCGCATAATTTGTCATTAGAGACATTGAATGGCGATTCGCTGAACCTTTACGATATCGAGGGCGATTACTTAGTCTTGTTCTTCTACAACCCGACCTGTGGGCATTGCCATAAGGAGATAAAGACTATTAACGAAGAACTTTATCCGAAATATAAAGATAGAGGCGTGCGATTCGTTACGATGAATATCTTCCCCGAAAAGACCGGATGGCAGAATTTTGTAGAGGAATTGAAAATTGGAGATTGGTATAACTTAGCCGATCCGAAGCATAAATCGCAATATTGGATATATTACGATACAACGGCAGTTCCTTCGGTATATCTTTTAGATAAGGATAAGAAGATTATAGCCAAAAAGATAGACGAAGAAAACCTGAAAAAAGTACTTGAAATATTATATAACGAAGATGGCACTAATTAAGGAAGTCAGAGGCTTTGTTCCTCAAATAGGAAAGAATACTTATCTTGCCGATAATGCGACGATTGTGGGCGATGTGGTGATAGGTGACGATTGCAGCATTTGGTTTAATGCGGTTTTGCGTGGCGATGTCAACTCTATCCGCATCGGCAATCGGGTGAATATACAAGATGGAAGTGTGTTGCACACTCTATACCAAAAATCTGTAGTAGAGATCGGCGACGATGTTTCGGTAGGACACAATGTCGTTATTCATGGTGCTAAGATAGAAAACGGCGCTTTGATTGGTATGGGCGCTATCGTGCTCGATCATGCCGTGATAGGCGAGGGGGCTATTGTTGCCGCCGGCTCGGTTGTTCTGACTGGTACACATGTCGAACCGGGCAGTATTTATGCCGGAACGCCAGCCAAATTTGTGAAGAAGGTAGATCCGGATCAGGCTAAAGAGATGAATCAGAAGATAGCCAAGAATTACCTGATGTATTCGGGATGGTTCAAGGAAGAGGAAGAATAGAAAGAAGCGGGTCGATAAGTACCCGCTTTTCTTTTATTTGATATAGGATTTCGCCAGTTCGTACACTTGACGGGCTGACTTATCCCACGAATATTTTTTGATTTGTTCTAACCCTTTGAGGCGAAGTTCTTGGCGGAGTTCGGTATCTTTAGCTAACAGATTGATTTTGGCTGTGATGTCGTCGATATTGTACGGGTCAACGTAAAGGGCTGCATCGCCACTTACTTCTCTCAATGCCGGAATGTCGGAATTGATTGCCGGACAGCCGAAAGTCATAGATTCCAAAGGAGGCAAGCCAAAGCCTTCGTATAAAGAAGGATAAATAGATAGTAGCGCATTCTGATACATCTTCTGCAAAGCTTCGTCATCTACAAAGCCGGGCATAATGATATTCTCCCCGTTTATTTTCTGTAGGTCAGGCGTATTGAATGCTTTGTACTTCATCCCTACGATATATAGCTTGATGGTTTTATCCTCTATCTGGTTGAATGCTTCTGCCAGCCGGATAAAGTTCTTGCGGGGATCCATATTCGATACGGCGATGATATAGCGCTCATCGGTATCGGGTTTGTAATTCAGTATTTCTTCCTTTGTTGGTTTGTTGTGGAAAGGCACATTACTGTGTACAATATGTATCTTGTCGGGATCGAGGTGGAACGTATCGATAATCTCCCTTTTCGAAAACTCGCTCACTGTCAGTACCGCATGGGCTTTCCGTGCAATGCGGGGCATCATAAAATGATAGAAACGATAATAATTCTTTGAGAACCACTCCGGATGACGCTCGTGCGACACGTCGTGTATCGTCATTATCTGATTGTCGTAATTGAACGGGCCACATCCCGAAAGGCTGATAAGCAAAGGATTTCCAATCTTCCGTAGATAGCGGGGCAGGGATATTTGCTCCCAAAGATGGGTTTTGAGCGAGCCGCATTTTACGGTTTTAAAACTGAACTTGTAATCGGGATTGATTTCCTGCGGGATAGCCACATGGAAGTCTACACCCATCTCGTGCAGTTTGTTGCATATCTCAAAGGCATAACGATGTATGCCCGAGGCTTGCTGTGTCAGATAACGTCCGTTGATTACAAACATATTTTAATCCTCTGTTTCTTTATATACTTTGGCTTTGAACCAGGTTCTTTTTACGAAGCATTTGGTCAGATTCATCCAGAAGTTGATTCTGAAGCGTTTCCATGCTTTATTCGATACCTTTACCTCAGGGAAATAATCCGTATCGGCAACTATATTGAAGTATCGCTTCTTTTGTTCCATACCGCCTTTCAGCCATTCTACGTGATGCGTCACCATCCTTGATTTGGGGAAGATATAAAACCTCCCCTCCTTATTCGGAATATACGGATATTTACGCACATAGCTCGGTACATGCACCGGCATATTCTCCGTAATATACAGATAACCAACCTGTGTGTCGCGTAAGTAGTTGGCTATGTGGAACTCGGGAAAAATCTCGAAATTGAACAACTGTGGATTCTTACGTAGATAGCCGCTTTCGATAATGGCGTAATCCGTACCGAGAGCATGCCATTTATCGAGCCAGTCGGCGCTTGCCCAGACGATATCGACGGATTGAGCGAGCAGATTGGTATATTTACTTATTACTGCATCGCCGTATAGCCACGTATCCGCTTCCAATATCAAGGTATAATCGGACTCCTCGGGGATATGTTGAATACCTTCGAGTAGCAGTTGCGAATTACCCTTTCGGTGACCGGCATTCTCTTCGAGGACGATTAGCTTATCAATGAGTGGCTTGCACTCCTCGGGGATAATATAACCATTGCTTTTCCCATTGCTGACCACGATGACGTAGTAGTCGTTAGATTTCCATGTATCGGCAATGATGCGAAGATTGTACTTCAAATCCTCGATACGGTCATATACGCGTATAAGAATGGCTATCTTTTTCATTTCTGTAATAAGTCTTCTACAAAATTGTAAAGACTTGGATAATATGCTTTTACTGTTTGATATATCTTATCTTCTTTGTTGTATTTGTCGCCGACGAGTACACTGTATATCCCGAGTTTATTGGCAAATTCCATATCGGAGCGGCTGTTGCCGACCATAATGGAGCGGTTGAATACAATATCGGGGAAATCACTCTGTGCCTGAAAAGCCATACCAGTATTCGGTTTCCGGTTGATAGAGTCGGATGTTAAATCCGTACAGAAGTAAATCTTGTCGATTCGTCCGCCATGCTTCTCTATTTCGTTCAACATATACCGATGTACATCTTCCAAATCGGAAAGCGTCATTTTACCTCTTCCTATTCCTCGCTGATTGGTAACGATAAGTATATGCCTGAATTGCCCCGATAACTGGGCAATAGCCTCGCATGCGCCGTCGATAAAGATAAATTCGTCCGGCTTTTTGACGTAATCATTCGGCCTTTCGATGTTGATGACACCGTCGCGGTCGAGGAATATGGTATCGAAATCTCTTATTTCCATTCCTTAAAGTCTTTATTCGCTTTCTCGAAGTCGGACGGTATGCCGATGTCGATAAAATAACCGTTTTGCTGACAGCCGTATAGCTTCAAATCAGCAATCCGGCTTTCCATGATATCCTTCTCGAAAGAGAACTTGGCAGGCATATCGAGTTTGTCGAAAAGCGCTTTGTCTATCAAATATATTCCGCCGTTTATCAACCCTTCTTTGCAAAATTGCTTCTCTTTGAAAGCCGTAATTCTACATGCATCGTCGAGGATTACTGTTCCGTAACGGTCGAAATCGTTCATCGGCTTCAATGCTATCGAAATATCGGCTTCCTTCTGCTGATGGAAGCTTTGGAGTTGAGTTGTGTCTACATCGAAGAATGTATCGCCATTCAACACAAATGCTTTGTTGCTTTTTACTTTCGTGAAGGCATATTGAATAGCTCCGCCTGTTCCCAGTGCTTCTTCTTCGATAACATAGGATATCTCAAAAGGTACTTTCAGTGTTTGATACCAATCGATAATAATCTCTGCTTTATAGCCTAAGGCCAGAATTATATGGTCGAATTGTTGCTTTTCTAAATACTGGAATATATAATGCAGAAACGGCTTTCCTGCCACTTCTGCCATACATTTCGGAACATCCTTCACGACCGATTGCAATCGTGTGCCTAATCCTCCGGCAAGAATAATACACTCTTTCATATATTACTTGAAATTAAGATTCTCCAATCGCTTCTTCCGTTCTTCCAGATGCTGGGCGTACAGCATGGGCTGAAACTTGTAATACTTATAAAACATAAAGAAGAAGAAGAAAACAAACAGAACACTGTGCATGTCTGCAAGCCCTTTTATATTAACCACCCATTCGTATATGACAAGCAGGATAAGCATCAGATTAGTATGCCAGTCTTTACTTATCGAGCCATAGACGGTAGCTACCGACACCCCGTAAAAGGCAATCAGGCCAAATAATCCGCTATGATATATCAACCGGATAAAACCTACGTCATTCCCGAAGAAACCGAGACTGGATGTGCCGAAAAAGAGTGTCTGCATGTCTTCGCTCGGGAATTGGGAAAACATATGTTCCAACCCGTCCGAGGAATTTGTTTTAACTTCTCCTTGACTTAGGTTAATAAACAACTCAAAAGCCCAATCGGCCATGTGTGGGAAATAAGCGTACATAGCACTGTAACCTATTATGGCAAGGAAGGCAAAGTATATAATGAACTGAAATCCCCGCCGTTTCACCCGCCTGTAATCTTTTATGTAAAAGATGCCCATCATGGCAACACTTACAGCAGCTCCGATGACTACTGTGCGTGCCGTAAATATGCCGACATAGAAAATGAAGGCATAGACAATGGCTAAAAAGAACATTGTTTTTTTGTTCCTTATCTTAGCCCGGGCCATTATATAAATGGTGAATATCAATCCATACCCATACATGTATCCGGCTCCGAAGAATCCCATCCCATATCCGATAAGACGCTGGTTTTCATTTTCCTCTCGTATACTATCCCATCCGGCAACATCGAGTTCGAGGGATGTCAATATGTCTTTTATAAACGGAACATAGGCTATCAGCAGTGTGCATATACCTTGCAGGATAATGGCTGCCACAAGATAGGATGCTACAGTGGAAACGCTGATGTTTTTATGTAGTTTGAATATGAAGAAGACGATAAGGTAGGCTGAAAAAAACCATGCGGCGTGGCTTCGTAACCAGCTCATATAGAAGTCGTCAGGATTTCCTGTGACTATTGTTGAAATCAGGGTGGCAAGAAAGTATAGAAAAAATGTGAAAGCTACGTATAGAACTTCTTTAAACGGCGGGCGGTGTAATAAAAACAGCCCTATTCCTATAGCTCCGGATAGTACAATAAAAGACCTCCCCATAACCCCGAGAGCCTGTGGATACATATGGTAAAATACCAGTATAAGCAGTAAAAACCGTTGTATATATGTCTTTGTATCCGTTTTTTCCACTTAACGAAATACTATTTTATAAATGAAAGACTTCTTATACTGAAGTTTAAACGCACACTTGACGTACAGTATTGCTTTATCCCGCCACGAATAATTATGGTTGATATAAAACGGTGAAGCCTTTAGTCTTTTCAATACTTTCAATCCCATCCGCGAATTGGCACACAACCGCAACCAGTGAATAGAAAGCATACTTTTCAGGTAGTTTCCGTCACAAAAAGGCTTTTCGTCCTGTATGCGAAGCAAAGATAGCATAAATTCTTCACACTTATCTAAATAAGCGAAAGAAGCCTCGGAAGGAACACTCTCGGCTACAGAGGAATAAATATCTAACAACTCCTCGGAAATGGGTATACCTAAATGGCGGCAATGTATCTCGAATACCTTCTTCTTATTCTCGGCTTGTATATCCTCATACATAGAGGAAACTTGCGACTGGTGGACGCGATAGAGTAGCAGGACTTCGCCTATATTGGCTAATTTGGTTTTGTAGATAGCTTCCGACCATAGTGCATAATCCTCAACATGAAGATATTGTTGTTTGAACCGCAATCCCAATTCCTTGAAAGCCCGCTTACGAATCATCACAGCCGGATGGCATATCCCCGATTTGAAAAGGAGATAGGCCTGTAGTTCTTCATTCCTCAACGGATTGACATGCAATGAACGCTTCGAAGGATGTTCGGAAGGGAAGGTCGAGAAAAAGCAACTTACAATATCGTGATCAGGATGTGCTTCCAGAAATGCTACTTCCTTTTCGATACGGGTAGGCAGCGATATATCGTCCGCATCCATACGTGCAATATATTCGCCCGAACATAAGGCTATCCCTTTGTTCAGCGTGGCTATCAGCTTCAGGTTTTCCTCATTGTCGAATACCCTTATCCGCGAATCGCTTTCGGCCATCCGGTGCAATATCTCGCTTGTGCGGTCTTTAGAGCAATCGTTGATGGCTATAATTTCGAGGTTGCGATATGTCTGGTTTAATATCGAATTGAGCGACTCTTCAACGAAGGCTTCCACGTTGTAGCAAGGCATTAAAACCGAAACTAATGGCTGGCTCATTTCTTTTTGTTATTCATTAATATATCGTCGAAGATGACCTTATATTCTCCAACCATTTTCTCTATCGTGAACTTGTCGAGATATGATTTTCGCGCATCTTCAGCCATTTTCTTTTCTATGCGTTCATCCGTAAGGATATAGTCTATCTTTTCAGCAAAAGCCTCTACTGTATTTTCTACGGCAAAGCCATTTGTACTGTCCAATACTTCAGGTATTCCGCCGACGGCCGATGCTATTACGGGTTTACTGAACGACAATGCTTCCAGAATCGACATCGGAAGTCCTTCGTAATTGGATGGCAGAATAAAGATATTGGCATAATGGAGATAGAGATACGCCGATTGCGCCTCGCCCATGCAAAAGACATTGGCTGGCAGATCGCTCATCTCTTCCTTATTGCCTATCCACACAAATGCGTATTGGGGCATTGTGCGGGCTATATCGACAAAGAGGTCGAACTTCTTTTGTTTCGATATGCGCGATATGCTCATCACTATCTTGGGATAAGATGCTTTTATCTCCTCTATTTTCCTGACGATAGGATCGTTGTCTTCCTTATAGTGCGAAGAGTAATCATATACCCCGTTATATATCCTTGCGACATTTTTATAAATGCCTTCTTCCTTCATACATTCCACATCGTATTGACTTACGGCAACGATACGGTATGCCCTGTTTTTGAGCATCTTCTCCACAAACATGAACTTAGGGTAACTGATGCGGACAGAATCGAATCCGTGCAGTGTATTTACTATCTTCTTCGGATTGAAGGCTATACGTCCCAAGGCCGACATTTTGGATGAATGAAGGTGTATAATATCGGGGTGGTATTTTATCCTGTAATAGAAGAGCTTCAGTAGTAGGAATATATCTTTGATAGAGATACTTTTGGAACCACTGAAAAGCTTAATACGCTTGAAATTGTCTCCCAAACCTTTCCATGCTTCCCCATTTCCTCCGTACATCAAAAAGACTTGATGGTCGGGGCTTAGTGCCTTTACAAGATTGGCTACCATTGTTTGTGCACCACCGTATTCCGAGACTGTTATGATTTGAAATATCTTCATTTACTTAATATATGCCGTCTTGTATTACAAAGATAATATATTTCGGCTTACGTGGGGCTATATAGTAGAAAGAAAGGATATCCGGCTGAATATCCTTTCTTTCGTATATGAGATGTGTCCCTTTCGGATTACTATTTCTCTACAGTAGTCTTTTGCTTCTTAGCCAACATCTTCCATGCAATTGGTGTTGCCACGAAGATAGACGAGAATGTTCCGATAATGATACCGAGCATGATAGCAAATGTAAAGCTGCGGATTGTTTCACCTCCGAGGATGAAGATACATAATACAACCAACAACGAGCTCAAACTGGTATTTATCGTACGGCCTAATGTCGAGTTCAGTGAATGGTTGATCACTTCGGTAATATCGCGCTTAGGATACAATGTCCTCATTTCGCGGATACGGTCGAAGATTACCACCTTGTCATTGATAGAGTAACCAATCACCGTCAATATCGCCGCTATAAATGCCTGGTTGATTTCCATCGAGAACGGCATAATCTTATATAACAGCGAGTAGAAGAGGATTACCATCAAAGCATCGTGTGCAACGGCAATCAATGTACCCACCGAGAACGCCATGTCGCGGAATCGGAATAAGATATAGAGCGCCATACAAATGATTGCGAATAATACGGCAATTGAAGCATCCTTCTTCATGTCGTCAGCTATACTTGGCCCTACATGTTCCGAGCTTTGAATGTAGCTGTTGATATCTTTGCTATTACCCATTGGCGAATTCGACATGTTGGCAATTCCTGCCGACAGCTTGTTGCGGATGATTGTTTCCACGCTGTCTGTTGTATTTTCAACCATGTAGTTGGTTGTGATACGCAACTGGCTTGCCGATAATGCCTGGCTTCCTGCTCCACTGGTCAATACACTTACCGTAGCTCCTTCGAATTGAGGTGCCAGAGCTGCTTGTACTTCTCCTGCGCTAACCGGCTTTTCGAAACGGACGAGATAGTTTCGTCCTCCGGTGAAGTCGATACCCGGATCCAGTCCGAGCGTGAAGAGTGAAGCTATACCGGCTACAAGAACGATAACTACTACTACTATTATCGCCTTTGTCTTTCCTAAGAAGTTATATTGCGTATTGACAAAGAGGTTCTTAGAGATAGGTGTCGAGAATTTAAGGTTTCTGAGTCGTCCTTTGCCAATCATATACTCGTAGAATATACGTGTAAGGAATACGGCTGTAAGGAATGACGCTATGATACCGATAATCAACGTTGTTGCAAATCCTTGGATAGCACCCGTTCCGAAGATTATCAGGATAACCCCTGTGATAATAGATGTCAGGTTGGCATCGAATATCGCCGAGAAAGCATGTTTGTAACCATCTTCCAATGCGGCTTTTGTATTCTTACCTCCTCGCAGTTCTTCTTTTGTGCGTTCGTAGATGAGTACGTTAGCATCCACAGCCATGGCCAGCGTGAGGACAAGCCCCGTTATACCCGGCAATGTAAGTACCGCTCCGAAGGCAGCCAGAGCTCCCATCGTGAAGAAGAGGTTTATAAGGAGTGCCGAGTTGGCAACAAGCCCTGGTACTAATCCGTATGCTAAGCACATATAGAGCATAAGCACTGCAATGGCCAGGATGAATGATATTAATCCGGCGTCGATAGCCTCTTGTCCGAGCGAAGGTCCTACGACATTCTCTTGTATGATGCGCACACTTGCTTTCATACGTCCCGATTTCAAGACGTTTTCGAGGTCACTTGCTTCTTCATAAGAGAAGTTACCGGTGATGGATGAACTTCCACCATCGATTCTACCTTTCACATTTGGTGCGGAATAAACGTATCCATCCACAACGATGGCTATCGCTTTTTTGGCTTCTGCTCCTGTAATCTTAGCCCAGTTTTGAGCTCCTTCTGATGTCATGGTCATGTTTACTTCCCATGTCGAACCATATTGAGCCTGATTGGCTGTGGCTTTGCTTACAGCGCTACCATCCAAAGCTGGTCCTTTTTTCGACCCTATTCCATCGCTTCTGAGCGCGTAAAGGGCAAACTTCGATTCGCGCAGGTCTTCAGCCTTGAATCCCCAGCGGAATACCATATCGTTGGCATATATTCTCTTATATTCGCGTACGATATATCCTACTGCGGCTGTGTCATTCTTGTTTACAATCCCGATTGTTGCACTTGACGGATAAGGCAATACTTCTTCTTTTATCAATTTACTCCATGTCTCGTTATCTAAGAAATAGGAGCTGAACGGCTTATTGTAAGGCAATGTAGCTAATGTGGCAGCATGTTCCTCAGTGGAATCGTTGAGGGATGCCAGAATAGTCCTTGTATGCTCGTCGAGTCTTCTCTGAGCCATTGCTATATCTTGGCTTTGTCTCTCGTCAGTTGTATTGTAGGTTCTCCAGAATTCAAGGTTGGCATTTCCTTGCAACAAACGTCTCACACGGTCGTGATCCTTAATTCCCGGAAGCTCGATCATGATGCGGTCGTCGCGGTCGCTCAATTTCTGAATGTTAGGAGCAACAACCCCAAAACGGTCGATACGTGTGCGCAGGATGTTGAACGAGTTATCGGCGGCTGATGTCAATTCTTTTCTTAATACGCCGATTACTTTATCGTCCTTATCTGTCGGTTGGATTTGATCTTTCAACTTCGAGCTGAAAACACCTGCTAATCTGTCCTCGCCTTTTTTAGCCTTGAATTTTTCAGCGAAAACGGTGATGAAATCGCGGCGGCTATTAGCATTTTCGGCAGCTGTCTGGTTCAATACTTCGATGAAGTCGATGTCTTCTTCGTCACCCAACGAACGGAGTACTCCGGCTACGTCTACTTCTACTATGACGCTCATTCCACCTTTCAGGTCGAGACCCAAACCGAGTTCTTTCTCGCGACATTGTTTCAATGTATAGCCTAAACCTTTCAGTTTGTCCGAACCGATATAATCTCCGATAAAATCGAGGTTGAGATAAACACGTTCGGTAGCCATTGAATCGAGGTAAGACGCGTATTTTCCTTGATACAACTCGCTGTACATCTGGTCATTGCCGCCTGCATTCTTTTTCGCATACTCGGTTGCTAAGGCTTCGGCCTTGTTGTCATAGTGCCTTGTCACAAAAGTGAAAGACAAATAGAAAAGGCAAACCAATGCTAATGCGATGGCAAAAGTTGTTACAAATCCTTTGTTTTGCATTTTAGATTCTTGTTTTTATTATGGTTTATTAATTTAATGCTATAAACTGCAAGAAATGTACATCTCACGGGCGATTGACTGTTTTTTATCAAAAGCATAGATATGCACACACTTTCAGGCGTGCAAATATAATGTTTATTCTTTATCTGTCATAAAAAATCTTAAAGATATTTACGTCTATCCGATTATTTTTACCCTCTGCTATGATATAGGTAAAAGCAAAGCCTCTAAGAAATTTCTTGGAGGCTTTGTATAATCCTTTACCCTTTCTTGTAGAGAGGGCAGGGGGAGGTGGGTTAGTCTTTCTTGCAGCGAACAGAGTAGAGATTATCCTTTCCTCCCATTCTCTGATTGGTAGTATAATGATTACGTATAAAATGACTAGTACCATTCTTATTTGCACCCCGAAACCATGCATGATTTTCATCGTATGAGCTACTTGACCAAAAATAAGCGCCATTCCCTCTACTTATCGGAGTATCATATATAACAACTGTCCCAGCAAATAAAAGATTAAAACCGCCGGATGTATAAGATTTTGATAATTGTTGGTTGAAAGAATTGACAGCCTCACAAATATTAATAAATGGGTTAGTTATTAAACGCCCTCCAATAGTCGAATTATCATGAGGAATATCGGATGCTCCTGTATTGTCTATATCATCCATATAGGCATATTTACTTGTATTATTGATAAATTCATTTTCAAGTTCAGTCCATTCATAGTCGTTTGGTATATGCCAACCATTTGGGCAAACACCTTGAACCTTCCCATGATCCACTCCCGCTTCATTTGCCGATGTTATTTTACCCGTCGCTGCATGCCAGTTAAATAAGAGCCCTAAGAATGTATTATCTACATAAATGTCATCATCGGTATAAGTATATGGAGTTAGTGAAGGATAAGCCCAACATTTGTCTGTTATTGCTCCTCTCACAGGTCCTGTTATTGTTGTTCCATCCGAATCGTATTGAGTCGCAGAAAAATTTATCGTCATCCAGCGCCCGGCATTGCCGAAATCAGCGCTTATAAATCCTTCATACACACCTGCTTTTCCTTCATGCCATATAACGCTTTTCCCCCATGCTGTTATCCAGTCGCTACGATCTGAATTGACAGCAGTTTCACTTTGTAACCCTAAAGTATTTCCACTCGCAACCGTACCTTGACATTGAGTAAGCTCTACCTCAATATCATTTGCTCTACTATGAACGTCTGAAAATTTGAGTGTAGCCATTTTATATTTTGTGCCTGCTCCCCCTGCGTTACCTGTATAAGACAAAAGATTAGAATGAAAAGTGTTATCTGCTAAAGTAACTCCTGTTGTGACTGTTGAAGCAGGAGAAAAGGTATCCAATATATTGCCAACAGTACCGCTCAGGCTTGTTGCTGATACACGCCATGGAACATTACTTAAAATAGAAAAGTCATTTGATGTAGCGTCTTCTATTCCAATATGAAAAATATCTGTACTGTTTTTTTGAGATTTTATTGCATAATTTGTTTGGTTGAGGACAAGTGTTTTTGCTGCAGCAGGCCAACATTCGTTTTTGATCGATATTGTGGCTTTTGATTCCAATGTCGCCCACGGAGAGGAAGATGTTACCAAAGAAGATGTCATGTCATCAGCCCACACGGAAAATGTAGCAGGACTACTCGCCCATGCCTGAGAAATTGGCGTAATCTCTCTTCCACTTACTGCAAATGTCAACCCGCCACCTATGGTATTTGTTAGGTTACCCCACACTGCTTGATCAGCCTCTGCCCAATTAAATGATATGGCTTGCACAACAGATGTTCTTGCATCCATTCCCGATGGAATATGCAGTGTGTCTTGCATTGACGAAATTGATGGTGGATTTAGTACAAGGGGAGTCGCATTATTTATTCCTTGCCATTGCTCCCCTGTCCAAACATAAAACCCTTTACCAAAAGGATCGCACTTATTTGTGTTATACACTACTAACCCTGCATGTAAAGCATCTTCCGTCGCTTTTACGCCTTCTGTATACCCTCCGCCGCCATTATCGGTCAACATCGGAAAGAGATTGTCAGGGTCAGTCAATGCAACACGCGGCAAGACCATTCCTTTTGTTGTAGTTCCTGTCATTTTCAGGTCTAATAGCGCGCCTTCATTCGGCTTATCTCCGCTGCCGATGGTTACTTGTGCAAATACGTTTGCTGTGAAAAATGTTAAGGCTATAAATACTATGATAGCCTGTGTTAGTTGCTTAAATTTCATGTGATTCTATTATTAAATAAAGTGTCCTTATATTTTCTGGTTTTCTGCATGCCTATTTGTGCTGTATAATACTGCAAATAAACGCAAAAACTTCTGATTATGCAAAAAAATAGCAGCAGCTTAATCTAAAAGTTGCTGCTATATATTAATGTTGTGTATCTTATTGCTTATTATCCGTGTCGCGTATTTCGCGGCGTTTGATTTTTCCGCTGATTGTTTTCGGTAACTCGCTGACAAATTCAATAATACGCGGATACTTATATGGGGCAGTCACTTTCTTTACGTGCTCCTGTATCTCTTTTACTAACTGGTTGTTAGCCTTGTCTTTGTATTCTTTTGCCAACACAATGGTTGCTTTCACCACTTGCCCCCTTATTTCGTCGGGAACACCGGTAATAGCACACTCTACCACGGCAGGATGCGTCATCAGCGCGCTTTCCACTTCGAATGGCCCTATGCGGTAGCCCGAACTTTTGATAACGTCGTCCGTCCGCCCGATAAACCAATAATAGCCGTCTTCGTCGCGCCAGGCTACATCGCCTGTATGATAAACGTTGTCGTGGTATACCTCTTTGGTGAGTGCTTCGTCTTTGTAATATCCTTGGAATAAGCCCAAAGGACGCCATTTGTCGGTGCGGATAACGATTTCTCCCGATTCCCCGTCCTCTACCGAGTGCCCTTCGGCATCTATCAGGTCGATGTCGTATGCCGGATTGGGCACACCCATCGAACCGGGTTTCGGTTCCATCCACGGGAAGGTTATAATGGTAGGCGTTGTTTCGGTTTGCCCGAAAGCTTCCATCATTTTCACGCCCGTGCCTTGCAAAAAGGCTTCATAAACCGACGGGTTCAATGCTTCGCCGGCTGTGGTGCAGTATTTCAGTGCCGAAAGGTCATATTTAGACAAGTCTTCGCGGATAAAGAATCGGAAAACGGTAGGCGGTGCACAGAAAGAGGTGACTTTATATTTTTCTATCATGCGCAACATCTCGTCGGGACTGAATTTCTCATGGTCGTATACAAATACGCATGCGCCCACAATCCATTGCCCGTAAAGCTTTCCCCATACGGCTTTGGCCCATCCCGTATCGGCAACGGTCAGGTGGAGGCTGTTTTCGTTCAAGTTGTGCCAGTATTTGGCTGTTACGATGTGTCCGAGTGGATAGGTGAAATTGTGCGTCACCATTTTGGGTTCGCCTGTCGTTCCCGAGGTGAAGTAGAGCAACATGATGTCCTCGTTCGTATTCGGGTGTGCAGGGCGGGCAAACGGCGCTGCCTGTTTCAATCCCTCGTCGAAGTTGAGCCATCCTTCGGGGGTATTGCTGCCTACCACCATGCGATAGCGGACGGACGGCGATTCGGACATAGCCTCGTTTACATGTTGGATAACCGTTTCGTCGCCGGTGCTGATAATGGCTTTGATGCCCGCGGCATTGTTGCGGTAGATAATATCTTTTTTGGTGAGGAGGTGCGTTGCCGGAATGGCTATGGCACCTATTTTGTGCAGGCCGATAATGGCAAACCAGAATTCGTAGCGGCGTTTCAGAATGAGCATCACCATATCGCCTTTGCCTATGCCGAGCGAAGTGAAGTAGGAGGCAGCACGGTCGCTTTGTTCTTTCAGGTTGCTGAATGTGAAATCGATATGTTCGCCTTTGTCGTTTGTCCAGCAGAGCGCTCTTTTTGTAGGTTCTTGTTTAGCCCATTCGTCTACGATGTCGTATCCGAAGTTGAAATTATCGGGAATCTTTACTTTATAATGCTCACTGAAATCTTCGGAAGATGAAAATTCAGTTTGAGATAAATATCGTTCTAACATCTTTGTAACTTTTTACTTTAGCTGATTTTGTCTGTGGGTTTATAAAATGACTGCAATGAAACGGACTTTCTTCCCGTCGAGGGCTTTCATGCCGTGCGGCAGGCTCGAGTCGAAATAGATGCTGTCGCCTTCATTGAGGATGATGTCTTTGCCGTTGATATGCAGTAACATTCTACCTTCGAGCACCAGTTCGAATTCCTGCCCTTCGTGCATACTTTGGTGCAGTTCGCTGTCGTCATTTTTAGGCTCTACTGTCACTTCGAAAACATCGGCTTTGCGGTTGTTGAAACCACCTGCCAAGGTGCGGTAAGCATATGCCGAAACACGCTCTATGCCTTGCCCTTTGCCCTTGCGGGTGACAAAGTAGCTTTTCATCTTCGGCTCTTCTGCAAAAAGTAATGTCGTGACGTCGATGTTGTATTTCTCGGCAATACTTTTCAGTAGGCTTACGGTCAGGTCTTTGTCGCCTGCTTCGTATTGCTTGTATTCTTCGAGCGGAATGTTGCAGGATGCAGCAAACTCTTCGATTGACATATCCAATGCATCGCGAAGCCCTTTGAGGCGCTCGGCGATTTGTTCGAATTGATGCTGGTTCATATATCTTGGATTTATGAGTTATTATGAGTGTTTTTTTTCTTTCAGCAGTTGTTGCATAGCCTTGGGCATCGGGCATTTGAATTCGAGTTTCTGTCCCGATACAGGATGAGCCAGAATCATTTCCTGCCCGTGCAGCGCTATACGTTTAATCGGGTTTCCCGTAGAACCGTATTTCTTATCGCCTACGATGGGGTGCTTCTGCTGATTCATCTGTGCCCGCACCTGATTTTTTCTTCGGGTGACTAAGCGGAAAATGACTTCCGAATAGTGCTTGGAGGTTTCCACCGTTTCGTAGTTAGTAATAGCTTCCAACCCTCCGTTGTCGAAAGAGGAGGAGAATACCACATGATTTTTGTTCTCTGTCAGCCACGATTTGATAGTTCCCTGCGGCGGGTCTAATTGCCCTTGGATAATTGCCCGGTATTGATAGTCGAGTACTAATTTGTCCCAATTCTTCTGGAATTGCAATTGCGTTTCCTCATCCTTGGCAAAAATCATCAGTCCTGATACTTCCCTGTCGAGGCGGTGAAGGACATAGATGCGGTCTTCTTTGTTGTAACGAGCTTTCACATAGCTGTTCAATACATTGAAAATCGTTTTTGTACGCTCTTTATCCGTTCCTATGGACAAGACGCCCGATTCTTTTTCGATGACGATAATATATTCGTCTTCGAAGACGATTGTCAAGCCTTTGAGCGGATTCCGCTTGCGTGCCTGATTATATTTCATCACGGCAACGCGGTCGCCCGGGTTGAGTTGCAGGTCGAACTGGGTGATAAGCTTATCATTTACCTTGATTTGCTTATGGGCAAGTAATGATTTTACGGCATTGCGGCTTTTCCGGACTTGTTTCTCAAGGAGAAACGAAAGCAGTTGAGCCGGTTCTTTTATCTTGAACTGTTGTAATACTATATCCTGAGCGGGTTTTCTCATTCTTCTTATCTGAGTAAAATAAATATTCAGCACAAAGTTATTTAATTTTATTACAAAAAGCGCATGACTAAAAGATATTTCGAAATACGGATTTCTTTTCTTTAAAAATAAGCAACATTTTTTGTAACCTTTTCACAGATTGTCTCGTCATAATTATAGAAAACGAAAAATAAACCTAAAAACCAGAATGATTATGACGCGCAGATTAACCTCTCTTTTCCTTTTGTTGACCATCGCTTCTGTGACGGTGCTCTCCCAGAACAAAATATCGGGTACTATAACCGATGCTTCATCCAAAGAATGCATAGAATTTGCGAATATCTCTTTGCTTAGTTTAGACTCGGCTTTTGTGAAGGGGACGACTACCGACGATAAAGGTAGCTTCCGCTTCGAGGGTGTCAACAGTGGCGATTACCTTGTTTGCGCAGCTTATACGGGTTATAACAAATCGTACACCCGTCTGGATAATCTGAGAAAAGATATCGATTTGGGCGAAATTCCTTTCTATACTTCCGACATAGCTTTGAATGAGGTTACAGTTACGGGCAATTCTGTCATTTACAAGGCCGACAGGCAGATTATTATGCCTAACGAAGCGCAGATAAAGGCATCCAACAACGGAATAAAGTTGCTCGAGAATTTACAACTTCCGCGCATCGAAATAGATCCGCTGACAAAGGCTGTTTCGATGACCGGACAAAGAGAAGTGCAGCTGCGTATTAATGGTATACAGGTGACCAAAGAGGATGTGATGAGCATTGCCCCTGCCGATATTATTCGCATAGAATATCATGACGATCCGGGGATGCGTTACGGCGATGCCGGTGCAGTTATTAACTTCATTACCCGTGTGAGAGAATCGGGTGGGAATATAATGCTTAACATCAATGAAGGGGCAACGTTAGATTGGGCACAAGATAACTTTTCGGCTCGTGTGAACCATAAGAAATCGGAGTTCAGCATAGACGGATTCTGGTATCGCCGGAATATTGAATGGACACGCGAAAATATCGAAACTTTCAATTTCCCTGCTGCACCGCAATTGGTTCGTACCGAGAAAGGTATGCCGACAAAGTATAAGGAGAATAATTTCCATTTTTCGATGAACTATGCTTTGCACGATACGGATAATTATTTGTTCAATGTACGTTTCAGAAACAGGAACGACCATACGCCCAATGCCTTTGACGATAGAGAAAGTACGATTTATTCTTCGGATGGAAGTAACCCGCTGGATATTGTAAATCATTCGACATGGAAGAGTTATTCGCCATCCTTAGACTTATATTTTCAGAAGCATTTGAAGAATGACCAGTTGTTGATTTTCAATGTGGTGGGAACGTATATCGACTCCAAATCGACACGTCTGTATACTGAACGTCAGAATAGTAACTTGTTGACTGATATCTTTTCTGATATCTGGGGCGACAAATACTCCTTGATTGCTGAAGGGATATACGAGAAAGGTTTTGAGAGTAGTAAGCTATCTGCCGGAATGAAGCATACGCAAAGCTATACGAACAATCAGTATCAGGGGAATGTCGTATCGGACGTTTCGATGAACAATGCCGAGACATACGCTTTTGCAGAATACCAATTGAAAAAGGGTAAATTCAATTACGCTCTCGGACTGGGTATTATGCGCACCTATAACAGCCAGGGCGGCGATAATAACGAAAAATACATCTTCCGGCCTAAAGTACGTATATCCTACAACCCGAACGATAATATCTATTTCCGCTATACGGCAGAAACATCGGGATATGCACCTTCGCTTTCGGATTTGAATAATGTGGAACAGGCGATGGATTCCCTTCAGATTCAACGTGGTAACCCCAACCTCAAGACAGTGGTGTATTATAATACGGGGTTGACCTTCGGATTCAATAAAGGAATCTTCAGTGGCGAGATTCAGACAGCTTATAACTACGATCGCAAGCCGATAATGGAGCAGATAAGCTTTGAAAGCGGAAAATTTATCCATAGCAAGGCTAACCAGAAAGGCTTTCACCGTATTTCGGTTTTCACTCATCTGAATGTCAAAATCTGGGGCGACTATCTCGTATTGACCGTATCTCCTGCTTTTCGCCGCTATATAAGCGAAGGGAACGATTATTCGCACAATTATAATATGTGGAGAGTAAACGGTTACCTGAATTTCAACTATAAAGGTTGGATGGCTAATGCCGGATTGTATGCTCGTTGGAACGATTTCTGGGGAGAGACATTGAGCAGGGGAGAGCGCGGGCATAGCATAGGAGCGGGATACAATGCCAAGAAATGGTCGCTAAGCTGTTTTACATTTATTCCGTTTTCGAAGCACTATTTTCAGGAAAATATAAACAGGTCAGCTTTAGCTCCTAAATATTCGAAAGTATATACCAATGATATGGGTCAAGGGAAGATGATAGCCGTCAATTTCACCCTCAATGTGAACTTTGGCCGCCAGTTCAATTCAGCAAATAAACGATTGAATAATGATGATTCAGATGCAGGAATTATGAAATAGTCATACCATAACGATTTCTTTTCTGCAAAAAAGACCACCGACATTAATCATCGGTGGTCTTTTAATTATCATAGAACAGCAACTTACTTTTATGCTTTTGGTTTTCTGAACAGTGAGACGACAAAAAGTAGAACAACAGCACCAACTACAGACATCAATAATACGCCCAGTATGCTGTGTGCACTAAAACCTAACAGCCCATATATCCAGCCTCCAATAACACTACCTAATAATCCGATTATCAGATTGATGATAAAGCCGAATCCGCGTCCTTTCATAATCCATCCGGCGATGGCCCCGGCCACTAATCCGATGATTATCGACCATAAAATACTTAATCCTCCCATAATTCAACTCTGTTTATTTTTTTGACATAAATTATTCTGTCATTATTAAACAGTGTTGTACAATAATTAGTTCAATTTTTTATGTGAATTAATAGTTGAATTATTATGGTAGGTTTATCTATATATTTTTTAGTTGACAAGTAAACAAGTATACGAGTAAACAAGTTTATTAGTTACGAGTTTACAAGAGAGAAAGAAAAGTAACTTGATAAAAAACATCGAAAATGAGTAGAGAAGTGTTACTTTTTTATTGTCATCCCGATGGTTTACCCGAGGGATCTCTTCTTGATTGCGTGACGAGATGCCTCATATTCACTCGGCATGACAAACATGCTTGCCACTTGGTGAACTTGATGTAGAATCTTTGTGAACTCTGTGGTTAAGAAGAAGTAACTCAATTAAAGATGCTAACCCCTATAAAATAGGAAAGGTTGTCATCACGACAACCAATCTTCATTGTTAACCTTAAATCTAATACCATGAAAAACACAGTACAAAGATAAGTGGTTTTTTTATGTTGTACAACATGTTTTCTTGAAAATCTTCACCTTGTTAACATAGTTTAACTTTCTGCCCTGTTTGGGAGGTCTTTCTGGGATTTTATTCCTAATTCTTTTAACATTTCAGCCTGCCGGATAAGGTTCCCATTGCCCTCTTTCAATTGCGAGAAAGCCTTATCGTATTCTTTTTGCGAGCGTTCGATGTGTCGGCCTACATTCTGTAAAGTCTCCACAAACCCTACAAATTTGTCGTATAACATCGCTCCGCGTTTGGCTATCTCTTGGGCATTCTGGCTCTGCGCCTCCCGTTTCCACAAATCGGCTACCACTTTGAGCGAGGCGATAAGGTTAGTAGGACTGATAAGCAGGATGCGCTTGCGATAAGCATAATCCCACAACGTGGGATCGAGCTGCATGGCAAGGATATATGCCGGTTCGTTGGGGATAAACATCATCACAAAGTCGAGCGAATCGATATAATCCTGATAAGACTTTTTGCTCAATTCGTCGATGTGCTGCTTGACCGAGAGCAGGTGCTCTTTCTCGGCGATGGCTTTAGCCTCGTCCGTTTCGGCTTCTACATATCGTACATAACCATTGAGCGATACTTTCGAGTCGATAACGATTTTGCGCCCTCCCGGATATTCCACAATGATGTCGGGCTGCATACGGCTACCTTCGGCACTGTGTATCGTGTTGCCGAACTCGTCGCGCAATGTTTCCTGCGTATAATAGCTTTCACCTTTTTTCAGTCCCGATTTCTCGAGGATGGATTCCAGAATCATTTCGCCCCAGTTACCTTGAATCTTGTTATTGCCCTTCAATGCCTTGGTGAGGTTGTTGGCATCGGTACTGATCTGGTTATTGAGCGCTACCAGTTCGCGGATACGCTCTTCGAGCGAAAAGCGCTGCTTCGACTCCTTGTCGTATGTCTCCTCCACTTTACGCTTAAACTCGACTAACCGTTCGTTCAGCGGTTTCAGTATAGCCTCCATGTTTTCGCGGTTGGTCACGGTGAAGCGGGAGGTCTTTTCCTCCAATATCTGGTTTGCCAATAGCTGAAAATCTTTATTCAGCTGGGCGCGCATGTTTTGCAATTCTTCCTGTTGCGATTTCAGCAGTTCGTCTTTGGCTGTCAATTGGGCTTCCAATTCGGCAATGCGGCGTATATCCGCTATCCGGTTAGTCTGGAGCGTTTCCTTTTCTTCCGATAGCTTTTGGTTTTCGTCTTTGGCTGCATTCAGTTGTTCTTTCCCGTTCTTTTGGAGGAAAAAAACGATAGCCGCAAAAGTAACCAGAAGGATGAGTATGATGACAATAGCAAGTAAATCCATAGAATAGTTGTTGTTTTGAATATTAAAGTGTCATCAAAGATACTTATTTCTAAATAGTTTTTGAGAGATAGCGAACCAAAAATTGCATACATTTGTTCTAACTCTATCAGCAATAATTGGAAACTTTATCTATTCAATATGGAAGGGACATTCAAAGAAAAATACTGGAAATATTCCTTGATAGGAGCTATAGTCCTTATAGGCATAATAATATTCAGCGAATCTATATCTTTCCTCAGTGGCTTTCTGGGGGCTATCACCATTTATATATTGGTGCGCAAGCAGATGTTCCGGCTGACCGAACAGCGGAAGTGGAGAAAGAGTATAGCTGCATCTGTTATCCTCTTGGAAGTTATATTGTGTATACTGGTTCCGACATTCCTCGTTATATGGCTCTTGATAGGGCGATTGCAGGATTTTGATTTGCATCCGAATGCTATTTTTGCAACCATGCAGGATTTAATCCTGAAAATAAAGGAAAAGACAGACTATGACCTTGTCAGCCATGATAATATAAGTACGCTGACTACCATGTTGACTTCATTGCTGCAAAAGATTGTAGGGGAAGTCAGCAGTTTTGTGATGAATTCAATAGTCCTCTTATTCGTCCTCTATTTTATGCTTATCAGCGCCCGCCGCATGGAATCGTATATTTATGATTTGCTTCCATTTGATGGGAGGAACAAAAACAGCGTTCTGCAGGAAATAAAAGTGATGGTTCGTTCCAATGCCATTGGCGTTCCGTTGCTGGCTGTTATACAAGGAGTCTTTGCCACGGTCGGGTATTATATCTTTGGCACACCTTCGCCCTTGTTGTTTGGCTTGGTTACCTGTTTTGCTACGATTATCCCGATAGTAGGGACGGCATTTATCTGGTTGCCGTTAGCGCTTTATATGGGATTGAGCGGCAACTGGCCGGCAGCCATCGGGCTAATAGTTTATTCGTTGATTGTTATCTCGAATGTCGATAATCTTTTCCGCTTTCTCCTGCAAAAGAAACTGGCCGATACACATCCGTTGATTACGATTTTCGGAGTGATAATCGGATTGACATTGTTTGGCTTTTGGGGAGTTGTATTCGGGCCGCTGCTCTTGTCCATGTTCTTCTTACTCGTAAAGATATTCAAAACGAAGTACCTCGACCAAAAGGAATATATATAAAGTCGCAATAACCTGCTCCACACAGTAAGGTGTGGAGCTTAGGCTTCTTATAAGTGTATTTTACGTATTCTGTAAGAGGCGGCTTCTTAATACGGCTATCATATCTTCGGTCATCTTCTCCAAATCATATTCCGGCTTCCAATCCCATTCTTCGCGGGCGCAACTGTCATCCAGCGAGTTTGGCCACGAATCGGCAATAGCCTGCTTCAGCGGATCGATGTCATATTCCATTTCGAAATCAGGAGTATGCTTCTTGATAGCTGCATATATCATTTCAGGATCGAAACTCATAGCAGCAATGTTGAATGAGTTGCGGTGGATGAGGCGCGAAGGATCGGCTTCCATCAATTGTATGGCCGCGTTCAATGCATCGGGCATATACATCATATCCATGTAAGTCCCTGCTTTCACGGGGCAGGTGAATTTCTCGCCCTGCACGGCATTGTAGTATATCTCCACAGCATAGTCCGTCGTACCTCCGCCCGGGTGCGTCATATTGGATATAATCCCCGGGAAACGTACCGAGCGCGTATCTACCCCCCAACGGGTATAGTAATAGTCGCTCAGCAATTCGCCCATCACTTTGGTGATGCCGTAGACGGTATTCGGCCGCTGAATGGTATCTTGTGGAGTTTTATCTTTGGGCGTATTAGGCCCGAAAGCACCGATAGAGCTCGGCGTGAAAACAGCACAATTCATTTCCCTTGCCACATCTAAACAGTTCATCAGGCTATTCAGGCCGACGTCCCATCCCAGCTTAGGATTTTTTTCGGCCGTAGCCGACAATATGGCTGCCAGATTGTAGATAGTATCTATCTTGTGCTCTTTTACGGTTGTTGCAATCTGGTTGATATCCGTAGCATCTATTTCGACACATGGCCCCAACTCGAAAAAGTCTTTCGGGAAAGGTGGTTTGTAATAACCACAAATTACATTACTCTCGCCATAAATAGAGCGCAATTTTACACTTAGCTCCGAGCCTATCTGGCCCGTACTGCCGACGATAAGGATTCGTTTCATATAACGTTCAGTTCTTTACCTATTTTAGTGAATGCGGCAATACACTTGTCTAAGTGTGCCGTTTCGTGTGCTGCTGAAATTTGTACGCGTATGCGTGCCTGTCCTTTCGGTACGACAGGATAGTAGAAGCCGGTCACGTAAATGCCTTCTTCCTGCAAGCGGGAAGCCATGTCCTGCGATAGCTTGGCATCGTACAGCATAACGGCACAGATAGCCGATTGCGTAGGTTTGATGTCGAATCCTGCGGCTTTCAACTTCGAAACGAAGTATTCGGTATTGGCATGGAGTTTATCCTGCAAGGTATTGGTTTTGTCTATCATCTCGAACATCTTGATTCCTGCTGCCGCTATTGCCGGAGGAATAGAGTTAGAGAACAGGTATGGGCGCGAGCGCTGGCGAAGCATGTCGATGATTTCTTTCTTGCCTGTTGTGAATCCGCCGATAGCACCACCGAATGCTTTTCCGAGTGTCCCGGTGATGATTTCTACTTTTCCGCGCAGGTCGAACAGTTCGGTTGTTCCCCGTCCTGTATGGCCTACAACGCCTGCCGAGTGCGACTCGTCTACCATGATCATGGCATTGTATTTTTGAGCCAGTTCGTATATCTTATCCATCGGGGCGACATTTCCGTCCATCGAGAATACGCCATCGGTAACAATCAATCGGAATCGTTGTGCCTGAGCCATTTTCAGTTGCTTTTCCAAATCTTCCATGTCGGCATTGGCATAACGGTAACGCACTGCTTTGCAGAGGCGTACTCCGTCGATGATAGAAGCATGGTTGAGCGAATCGGAGATGATAGCATCCTGCTCGTTCAGCAGCGGTTCGAAAACACCTCCGTTGGCATCGAAACAGGCTGCGTAGAGGATAGCATCTTCGGTTCCGAAGAATCTGGAGATAGCTGCTTCCAACTGCTTATGCAAATCCTGCGTGCCGCAAATAAAGCGAACGGATGACATACCAAAACCGTGTGTGTCCATCGCTTCTTTGGCTGCATCGATAAGCTCTTTGCTATCGGACAATCCCAGATAGTTATTGGCACAGAAGTTTAGGACTTCCTGGCCCGAGCCGATTTTGATGGCTGCACTTTGCGGCGATACAATTATACGTTCGTTTTTGTACAATCCTGCCGACTGAATCTCATCTAATTCCTGTTGCAGGTGCTTCTGATAGTTCTCGAATGCGCTCATAGTATTCTTTATTTTGTTGCGATAAAGATAATCATTTGTCAATTGATTCGGATGCAAACAGGGAGGAATTTCTATCCCTCCCTGTTTCTTTTCGTTCGAACCATAAGCAAATGCTGTTATTTTGCTTTTCTTACGGTCGATTTATTGGTTGTTGTCTTAGCCTTTGTCTCTTTTTTAGGTGCCGTATCTTTCTTTGCTGCCGGCTTTTTGGCAGGTGCTTTTTCTGTCTTTTTAGCTGCGGCTTTTGCTTCTTTTTTTGGCTCTGCGCTCTCTTCTTTAGCGGCTGCTTCGTCCTTATCTTCCTCTTCGAAAGCTATTTCGGCATCCAAGAGAAGGTTGTACCAGTTGATCATCTTTTTGATGTCGGTCGGATAAACGCGTTCGCGGTCAAAATTAGGCAATACTTCGGCCAGGTATTTTTTCAGTTCCTCAGGCTTTACTCCCGGATCAAGTGTCACTTTAGCTCCGTTTTCTTTTTTCTTCATAGAGATAAACACTTCTCTCAAAGGAGTTTCGTCTTCGTCTGTATAAATAGAAATATCCCCTAACGAGACAACTTTGTCCCGGGCATGAATGGGCAATTTTCTTTTGTCGGCCAACGATTCGACAATGATCATATTTTTCCCGTTCGATACGAGCTTGTATAGTCCCGGTTTACCTGATACTGATAAAATAGTTTTAAGCATAGTTGTAATAAATATTCAATTCTGTTTTATTCAGTAGGCAAAAATAGTATTAAACCTTTGAATTACCGAAATTTTAGCCCGATAAAATAATCACCTCCCTCAAAAAGCCTCTAAAGTGTCACTTTTTTGTTACCTTAGTGTTACTTTTGTATCGGTCATTAGTTTCTCATTATAAATCGATTAAGCGAAAAAGGTATACAAAAAGTATACTTCTTTTGTGCGTTTTTTGCTGTGGTTACTTTTTCATTACTTAACCACGAAGGGCACTAAGTTTTTACACAGAGGACACAAAGAAGCAAACACGCTTGTCATGCCGAGTGAATACGAGGCATCTCGTCATATTACTGGTAAGAGACTTCTCACATCCGTTCGAAGTGACAAGAAAAAAGTAACAAAACCCTACTCATTCTTAGGCGTTTTTATCGAGTTACTTTTTCTTTTTAACCACAGAGTTTCACAGAGTTTTTCACGGAGTAATACAGAGGAAAAAGTAACATTTCTCTACTTACCCCCATCGCTTTGGTATGTTTTCTTGTAACTCGTAACTGTGCGAAGCACGAAGTAACTTGTAACTACTCCTTAAATAAACATAGATAAACTTATAACAAAATTCAACTGCTTATTTAAGGTTTTCGTAGTCGGGTATCTCGGGCAGATATTCGTAGGTTTGTTTGTCGTAGTCGATACGGCAGCAAAAATGCTGTAAACCATTGGAAACGATGAGGTATTTCACTCGCAGAACGATATTGTAGCGCGCTATCTGGTCGAATACCTCTTGCGTTATCTTCACGTCGGGAGATTTGTATTCGACAATGACGAGTGGATGCATCGCGCGGTCGTAGATAGCCGAATCGCATCTTTTTTTGCAGCTGTTGAGGGTTATCTGTATTTCGTTTGCTATCAGCGCTTCGGGATATCCTTTCCGGGTAATCAGGTAGTCGACGAAATGCTGGCGCACCCATTCTTCCGGCGTGAGGGCTACGAAGCGGCGACGCAAACGGTCGAAAATACACAGTTTCCCGTTTACCTTTTTGACATTCGCTTCGAATGGGGGCAGATTTAACTCCAACATTTACTATCTTTGTCTTGTTATACTAAAAAATCAGATAGTAAAATTAGCGTATATATGAAAACAAAACAAGAAATTGTTGATAATTGGCTTCCGCGATATACCAAACGCCCGTTAGACCAGTTTACAAAATATATCCTCCTGACGAATTTTTCGAAGTATGTCGAGCTATTCGCTAAGCATTTCAATGTACCCATTATGGGGCAGGATGCCAATATGCCCAATGCCTCGGCCGAAGGGATTACGATAATCAATTTCGGGATGGGTAGCGCTAATGCGGCTACTATCATGGACTTGCTTACGGCAATTAACCCCGAAGCCGTCCTTTTCCTCGGCAAATGTGGAGGAATTAAAAGGCATAATAATCTGGGCGATTATATACTGCCTATTGCCGCTATCCGTGGCGAAGGGACATCTAACGATTACATGCCTGCCGAAGTGCCTTCGTTGCCGGCATTTAACCTGTTGAGGTCGGTATCTTCCAATATCAGGAACTACAACCGCGACTACTGGACGGGTACGGTTTATACGACCAACAGGCGTGTATGGGAATACGATGATGTTTTTAAGGACTACCTCCGCAAAATCAGGGCTATGGCAGTCGATATGGAGACGGCAACCCTTTTCACATGCGGATTTGCCAATCATATACCTACGGGAGCATTGCTGCTCGTTTCGGATCAGCCGATGATTTCGGACGGTGTAAAGACTGAAAAGAGTGATAATATGGTGACGCAGAATTTTGTGGAAGAGCATGTTATGATCGGTATCAAGTCGCTCCGTACGCTAATCGAGAACGGGGAAACAGTAAAACACCTTCGCTTTGATTAACTATGACGTTTGAACAACTAAAATCGGATATTCTGGCGCGCAGATTCAAACCTGTCTACTTATTGATGGGGGAGGAGTCGTACTATATAGATGAACTGACGGACTTATTGATAAATACCATATTGCCGGAGGAAGAGCGCGATTTCAACCAGACGATCCTCTACGGGCGCGATACGGATGTGCGTACGCTGATAACTTCTGCCCGTGCTTTCCCGATGATGTCGGAATATCAGGTGATTGTAGTGAAGGAGGCGCAGGATATGAGCAAGTTGGACGATCTGTCTATTTATGTGCAAAATCCGCTGGCGAGTACGATTCTCGTGTTGAACTATAAAAATGGGACGTACGATAAACGTAAAAAACTCTCGGCAGAGATAAACAAGCACGGCGTTATCTTCGAATCGGCTAAAATACCGGACTATAAGATGGCGGGATTTATAGGCTCGTTCGTGCAGACGAAGGGGCTGACCATCGACGGCAAATCGGCACAGATGCTTGCCGATTATCTCGGAAACGACCTCAAAAAGATTGCAAACGAGCTGGATAAGTTGCTGTTGGCTATGCCGCAGGGTAGCAAACAGATTACAGCCGAACTGATAGAACAGAATATCGGAATCAGCAAGGATTATAACAATTTTGAATTGCTGAAATCGGTTGTCCAGAAAGACATCGTCAAGATGAATCAGATAGCCGATTACTTCGAAAAGAATCCGAAAAATAATCCTTATATACTCACCCTCACCGTCTTGTTCAACTTCTTCAGCAACCTGATGATTTGTTATTGGGCGAAAGATAAATCGGAACAGGGATTGGCAAACGAATTGGGGCTTCGCAGTTCCTTTCAGGCCAAAGATTATGTGATGGGCGTGAGAAACTACAACGCTTTCAAATGTATGGAGATTGTCAGCCTGTTGCGCAACTACGATGCCAAAGGCAAAGGGGTAGGGAATGTCTCGACACCCGACGGCGAACTATTGAAAGAATTGTTATATAAAATTACACACTAAAAACGAATAACATGGTTGTTTCCGGTTTACTGTTCTTTGCGCTTATCTTCGTTCTCGTAGTAGCTATAGCAGCTGTTGCTATATACTATTTTAACCGAAAAAACGATTGATTTAAAATATATAATTATATGAAAAAAGCACTGATTGTATTACTGTTTTTTGTTTCTGCTTGCTCTCTTTTTGCGCAATATACACCTGCACTAAAGGTAGAAACAGCGTTGTATGCCGTGAAAGGGCCGGATAGCTTGTATTTGGACAGGTATACATATCCCGCGTTCGATAAGCCGAAAGGCTGCATTATCTTTATGTTTGGCGGAGGATTTGTTTCGGGAGATCGAAATGCCGAAAGTTATCAGCATTATTTTTATTCTTTAGCGGGGTTGGGCTATACGGTTGTGTCTATCGACTATCGTTTGGGCTTCAAAGGTGCTTCTATGGATGGTTTTGCCAATCCGATGCAATTTGTACAGCATTTCCGCAAAACGATAGACATGGCAGTCGAAGACCTTTTCGATGCCACCAACTATATCCTTTTGCGCGAAGACTGGCATACAGATGCTTCCACGATTATCGCTTCCGGCTCCAGTGCCGGGGCTATCAGTGTTTTGCAGGCAGAATACTATATCGCAAACAAAACACATCACGGAGCAGCTAAGTTGCCACAGGATTTCAATTATGCCGGAGTGGTTTCTTTTGCCGGAGCAATCCTGAATCTGGGCGGGGATTTGGTGTGGACGAACGCTCCTTGCCCGATAATGCTTTTCCACGGCGATGCCGATGCCAATGTTCCGTTTGATAAGGTAGCCTTCTCGCAACTTGGATTTTATGGTTCGGAGTATATCGCCGGACAGCTGAAGGAGAACAACTATCCTTTCTATTTCTACAAAGTGAAAAACGCCGCACACGAAATATCGGGTACGCCGATGAATGAAAATATGCCCGAAATAGAGACTTTCATCGAAAAAATAGCCTTTGGCAAACAGCCGCTTATGATAGAGACAGAAGTAACACAGATAGGAAAGCCCGAAATGAAAAAAGATTTCACTATTATGGATTATGTGAAGTCTAATTTTGGCATGTAGTTTTTCTTTTTTTATGCTGATTATCTTTGTATAGTCAGAATATTTGTTTTTCTTTGCAGTAGGTTGTAATCATTGCAAATGCACACACACGTCAAAATAAAAGTATTTAGTATGTTTATTATCAATGTGATAATTGGTAATATTTTCACACACACACACACACACACACACGGGAATTTAAGGATTATTCCTTAGATTACCAAATTTTCAGTGTAGATTTTTTAAAAAATAGTTACTTCGCCCTTCGGGCAGTTACTTCGTGCTTCGCACAGTTACGAGTTACAAGAGATAACTTGCGAACTGGCGTGTGGTTTTTCCCCTACTCGTCACTCGTAACTTGTAACTCGTCTACTAAAAGATATGCTTGTGTTAATGTCAGGGGTATGTCCGGCTGCGATAGCCGTACCCACCTCCCCCCAGCCCCCTCCAACAGAGGGGGAGCGAGGGGCTGTCTTTCAGTTAACAGTGAGCAGTCAACAGTCAACAATAGGACTTTTGTAGGGGTGCACCTGCGTGTGCGCCCGCAAATCGATATATGCGGGGCAATATTTATTGCCCCCTACAAAGCTATAACGAGCTCCCTCGTATCCACTCGGGATGACAATGACCGACCCCCTTTATCCCCCAGAGGGGGAAATGGGTTTGTACCACCATTCAACAAAAAACGAGAATATATCCTTCCCTTAGCCTCCCCCACGGGGAGGTTTGGTGGGGCTCAAACAAACTTATTACTCACATCATCTTTTTCTGTTACCCCCTCTTGTGGAGAGGGCAGGGGGAGGTGGTTAATTTTTTTATAACATGAAAAGAACTTTAATGCAGGCTATTGCAATACTTATAGCCTTATTTGCGGCAAGCAATTTACAAGCACAAGTGACCATCGGAAGCGGAGAGAACCCGAATGCAGGCGCATTGCTCGACCTGAAAATGGATAATCAAGGGATGTCGACCAAAGGGTTAGTCCTCCCCAGAGTTACCCTTAATATGCTAAATCCCGGTACTCCGGCAGGACTGGCTGCCTCCATCGGAGGGAGCGGGGCGTGGGATATGGATGGACATATTGGGTTGGCGGTATACAATAGTGCGAGCAGAGAAACTGACCCGTCGATCGAGACATGCCCGGGTATTCATATCTGGGATGGTAGCGAATGGCAAGCTATAATCCCTTATCCACCTACGTCGGAAACGCGTGTATTGCAGTCCGTTACCCCCAAAGGTTTAACACATTTGAACCCTGCTAATGCCAGCGATCCTATGTGGGCGTTCTTGGGTAAGAGTCCGGGCAATTATCCATTGGGTTATATTGGTGCTTTTACAGATAGCCGCCCGGGAGATACTCCACAAACGTATCACTATACCCGTTTCTATGTAGGTTACACCAGTGTCGATAGTCTTTTCCAGATAACGCGCAACCGAAGCTGCGATCAGAATCCGGCAAAAGCTGTTGTTGCCACCGAAACCACTACAGGCGAATTCACCTTCGAAGATGGCGTATGGATGGGTGAGAACCTGCGGGCAACAAGAATGCCCGATGGAACGGCTCTGACCTTGACCAGCTATACGAGTGCTAATTCCCTCGACTTTTACTACTCGTACCCAGACAATCAGGCAGCTAACAAAAACCTCGGTGTATTTTACAACTACTATACCGCTTCTGGCGGGGGGATTACTGGCATAGAAGACTACAGCCGTTTTCAAGGAATTTGTCCGAATGGCTGGTTCTTGCCTACTGACCATCATTGGACCGATTTAGAAAATGGCATCATTATCAATACCAGTAAATTCAGTAGTACTCCTGACATCGGCATCGCCAATATAGTACCCTATGGCGCGAGCAGTAGCCCTGCCGGTATAGCAATGAAAGCTTCTTCCGTTATTAATGGAGTAGCATCGAATGGCACCAGCAAACCTGCTTTGCAGGGTGGTTTCAATGCTTATCTTTCGACAGGGACTGCAAATTCCTCAACGATACCTCCTCCTCCGAAATTTGGAGAAACCACCTATTTTTATTCGGCAGTGAATGGCAACCGTCTGGGCGCTAAGATGCGAGGGTTAAGCTATAATAGCACATCAATGAGTCATGTTAATTCGCGTTGGCAGGTACCAGTCCGCTGTATGAAAAACTAATACAGCAACATTGCTGAAATAATCGGAGAACCGGTAGATTTATGTCTATCGGTTTTTTGCATTAATAAAGAAATATTTTTTTTTTTCAACTAAAATATCTTTCTTTGTGGAAGACATAATGAGGGAATAATTTTTTTTGATAAGCAAATAGTAAATTAGAAAATCAATAATTGTATTAGTTAGATGATGGGGTGTGTCTCTTGACTGTCATTCTTGTCCTCACTTGCAAGCAAACTGAAAGGAGCTGTTTTAGTAATCAATAGTGAGGAAACTAATCGTAATAATAAATAATTAATATACATTTTATGAATCGTTTAATGCAGGCTGTGTCTGTAGTATCGTTGGCGTTATTATTGACGATCGATTTACATGGCCAAGTAACTATCGGTAGCGATAGTCCACCGATTATGGGTGCTATCCTCGAGTTGAAAATGGATGGAACAACTACTAAAGGTTTAGGCCTTCCCCGGGTAAAACTGGTAAAACAAGCAGATGCCGATATCTCCAATACCATAAATGGAGTGCCAGCCGGTAGCTACCCCGGCGATCATACGGGATTATTAGTCTATAATGTTAACCAATGCCTCGATGGTACATCGGGTGCTCAAGGTCTTTACGTGTGGGACGGAAGCAAATGGCTGCGGCTTGGTGAGAAATCTCTAAGTTCGGGCGTTTATAGAGTAAAAGATTATCGCGACGGCGAAGTATATCTGGTAGGTAATTTTGGAGCTGCAGGCGACTGGATGCTGGAGAATATGCGCTACATCGATGCCAGTTTTTCGCCGACTCTTTCGACTGATGAGGATATGTTTGCGGATGATCTTAAGAGGTTACGCCGTTATATCTATCCTCAGCCTACCGGAGGAACAGAGACAAATCCATCCCTCATCCCCACATGGAAGAAGCAATATGGAGTTCTTTATTCTTACGCTGCGGCAACAATGGGAGTGTATGATTATAACAGTACCGAAAGATATCAAAATTACGGTTCGGTTCCTACCGGTAACGAAGTGGAGTTGGATGCCGTGAATACGACCAAAATCGACAGCCGGGGATATTATGTGGTGCAAGGGCTATGTCCTGATGGTTGGCATGTGCCCAGCGATCGCGAATGGAATGATCTGGAAAGGGAAATATATAACAATCCTGGGAAATACAGTAGCTTCGCAAATGCTACCTTTTCTCCGGCATGGGATTCGGCATGGGAATATGGATTGACTTTATCCAGCCAGAATTGGCGAGGAACGAACTCCGGTAGCAGTGGGCACGGACCTGCCTCCATTTCGGCATGCAATACCTTGGTGCGGGGTTATAGTAAGCCCTCTTCCGGTGGCGGATTAGATGTTTATTATGTAGGAATTGGTCTTATGGGGACAACGGATAATTATGATATTAATGGCACCTTTTGGACAAGTAGTCCCAGCCTTACGGGGGTAGGGAGTGCTTGGATACGTCAATTTTCCGGAACTTCTACTAAGGTAATGCGAAACTATGTTGGAGGTTATTTTCTTCTTTCTGTTCGTTGCAAGAGAGATTAGGAAAAAGAACATGATATAGTCAAAATGAATATTTTAGCATAAAATTTTGGAAAACAAAGCAAAGTTTATTATCTTTGCATTCGAAATAAAGGGAGAGAGGAGGCTGGAGCTTCCTCTTTTTGCATCCAATAAGTATCGCATGATAGAGAAAAATCTTATACAGGACATAGTTGAAAAGGAGATTGAAGGCACTCCGATGTTTTTAGTCGATGTGCTTATCCGTCCGGGCAATGTCATTATTGTAGAGATAGACAGTGACGAAAGTATCGGTATCGACGACTGTATTGCGTTGAGTAAACAAATCGAATCGCACCTGAATCGCGACGAAGAAGATTTCGAGCTCGAAGTCGGTTCGGCAGGATTGACCTCCCCTTTCAAGATACCGCGCCAATACCAGAAATATCAGGGCGAAGAAGTGGAAGTCCTCACGCGTGACGGACGTAAACTGAAAGGCATACTGAAATCGAGCGACGACGCGGGATTCGTTCTGACCGTAACATCGAAAGTGAAACCCGAAGGCTCGAAAAAGAAAATCGAGGTGGAAGAGGATATCCCTTTCGAATACAACCAAGTGAAATATACTAAATATATAATAAGTTTTAAATAGCAACCATTATGGCTAAAAAAGAAACTATCAGCTTAATCGACACGTTCTCGGAGTTTAAAGAACTGAAAAATATAGACCGCATGACGATGATCAGCGTGTTGGAAGAATCATTCCGCAACGTCATCGCCAAAATGTTCGGCTCGAATGATAACTATGATGTCATCATCAACCCCGACAAGGGAGACCTCGAAATCTGGCGCAACCGCACAATCGTGGAAGATAAAGAGCTCGAAGATCCTAATACGCAAATCTCGCTTACAGAAGCGAAGAAAATAGACGAAGACTTCGAAGTGGGCGAAGATGTTACCGATGAAGTATTTTTCGAAGACTTCGGGCGCCGCGCTATCCTTACGCTTCGTCAGACATTGACATCCAAAATATTGGAACTTCAGAAAGAAGGTTTGTATCACCGCTACAATGAGAAAGTGGGCGAAATCGTTTCGGGTGAAGTGTATCAGATTTGGAAGAAAGAAATTCTGTTGCTCGACGACGAAAAAGAAGAATTGCTTTTGCCTAAGACAGAGCAGATTCCTACCGACTTCTTCCGCAAAGGCGAACACGTTCGCGCGGTGGTAGAGCGTGTAGAAAACAAGAATAACAATCCTAAGATTATCCTGTCACGTACATCCCCTGTCTTCCTCGAGAGACTGTTGGAACTGGAAGTGCCGGAAATAAACGACGGATTGATAACCATCAAGAAAATTGCCCGCATCCCGGGAGAAAGAGCAAAAGTTGCCGTAGAATCATACGACGACCGCATCGATCCGGTGGGAGCCTGTGTGGGTATGAAAGGTTCGCGTATTCACGGAATCGTTCGCGAATTGAGAAACGAAAACATCGATATCATCAACTATACACCCAATATCAACCTGTTTATACAGCGTGCGCTCAGCCCGGCCAAGATTACCTCGGTGAAAGTGAACGAAGAAGAAGGACGCGCCGAAGTATTGCTTCGTCCCGAAGAAGTTTCGCTCGCTATCGGTAAAGGCGGTTTGAACATCAAACTCGCAAGCATGCTTACCGGTTATGTAATTGATGTATACCGCGATATAGAGGACTTCGACGAGGAAGATATCTACTTAGACGAGTTCCGCGACGAAATAGACGGATGGGTAATCGACCAATTGAAAAAACTGGGCTGTGTTACAGCTAAAAACGTATTGGCAACGAGCCGCGACCGCCTGATAAACGAAGCCGACCTCGAAGAAGATACTGTAGACGAAGTATTAGCTATATTCAAAGCAGAATTTGAAGGTGAGGGAGAGAATTAGTCTATGATTTGGTAGTATTACTATTTCTTAATACTTTTGTGCTATTGTCGCACGGAAATTCATCTTTATTAGGATTCTGTTTGATTTTTTAGAATAACGAAAAGAAATATATGTCGATAAGATTAATAAAAATATCCAAAGATTTGAATGTAGGAATCAGCACTATTGTTGATTACCTGCATAGTAAAGGTATTCAAGTAGAATCGAATCCTAATACCAAAATTGAGAATGAACACTATGAGATGCTTGTTCGCGAATTTGGAAAAGATCAGGATGTGCAGGCTTTGCTGAAAAAGAAAGAAGCGAAAGAAGCAGAAAAGGCTGCTAAAGAAGAGGCTAAGGCAAAAGAAGCCGAGAGGAAAAAACAAGAAGAAGCCAAAGCAGCAGAAGTAATAAAAACCGAAATACCGGAAGATAAAAAACCGCATGTTCAGATTGTAGATAAGATAGACTTGGATGCACTGAACAAACCGAAAAAGAAAGCGGAAGAACCTACTCCTGCCAAAGAAGAGCCTGTTGTCGAAAAACAGCCGGTAGCCGAAAAAGAGGTTACTCCTGCTAAACCTGCTAAAGAGGAGGCACAGCCGGAAGTAATTCCGAGCGCTCCGGAAAAAGAGGAGACAGGCGAAGGAGAAGTATTCCGTCTCGATAGCCCTACAATCACCAATCAGATTGTCGTAAAAGGTACAATCGACCTGAGTGCGATAAACGATAAAACCCGTCCGGCTAAGAAATCAAAAGCCGAAAAGAAAAAGGAACGCATGGAGCGTGAAGCTCAGGACCAGAAAAAGGTCAAAGACGGGGCCGTTCGCTTGCTGAAAAAAGAAGCGGTAGATGAGCAAAAGAAAAAGGCCGACGAAGACGACGAGAATGCAAAAAAGAAACGTAACCGTATCAAGAAAGGAAAAGTCGATCTCGATAAGGGAATGGTACCTTCGGGCGCTACGTTGAATAAATCGGCGGACAGAAACAAAGCTCATGGTAACGGACGTAAGCCGATAATCAAGGCTGGCGTCAGCGAAGAAGAAGTACAAAAGCAAATTAAAGAAACCCTTGCCCGCCTGACAAGTAAAGGTGGTAAGAGCAAAGGTTCGAAATACCGTAAAGAGAAACGCGAAGCCGTATCGCAACGCTATCAGGAAGAACTGGCTCAACAAGAAGCAGAGAACAAAATCCTGAAAATTACGGAGTTTGTTACGGCGAATGACTTGGCCAACATGATGAACGTACCTGTCGTGAAAGTAATTTCGACATGTATGAGTATCGGTATCATGGTTTCGATCAACCAGCGCCTCGATGCGGAAACAATTAATATCGTAGCCGAAGAATTCGGCTTCAAAACCGAATATGTCAGTGCCGAAGTTGTCGAAGCCATCAGCGATGAGGAGGACAACGAGGAAGATTTGGAACCACGCGCGCCTATCGTTACGGTGATGGGACACGTCGACCACGGTAAGACTTCGTTACTCGACAATATCCGCCAGACCAATGTGATTGCCGGTGAAGCCGGAGGTATCACACAGCACATCGGTGCATACAACGTGAAATTGAAGTCGGGACGCCGTATCACATTCCTCGATACGCCCGGTCACGAAGCCTTTACGGCGATGCGTGCCCGTGGTGCTAAGGTGACGGATATTGCCATTATCATTGTAGCAGCCGACGACAATGTCATGCCGCAAACGATAGAAGCAATCAACCATGCTTCGGCAGCAGGTGTGCCGATTGTATTTGCAATCAATAAGATAGACAAGCAGGGAGCAAACCCTGATAAGATAAAAGAAACCCTTGCCGGAATGAATTATCTGGTAGAAGAGTGGGGTGGAAAATACCAATCGCAGGATATATCGGCCAAACAAGGCCTTGGAGTGGAAGAGCTGCTCGAAAAGGTATTGCTCGAAGCTGATATCCTCGAACTGAAAGCGAATCCTAAACGCCGTGCCTTAGGTTCGATTATCGAATCGTCTTTGGACAAAGGACGTGGATATGTATCTACGGTATTGGTACAGAATGGAACATTGAGAAAAGGCGATGTAGTGTTGGCGGGAACGCATTTCGGACGTGTGAAAGCAATGTTCAATGAGCGTAACATGCCAATCGAAGAAGCTACTCCGGCTGCTCCGGCGTTGATTCTCGGTTTGAGTGGAGCGCCACAGGCCGGTGACATCTTCAATGTGATTGAGACCGAACAGGAAGCCCGCGAGATTGCTAACAAGCGTGAGCAATTGCAACGCGAACAAGGCTTGCGTACGCAGAAATTGCTTACACTCGACGATATTGGCCGCCGTATTGCTATCGGTAACTTCCAGCAGTTGAATGTGATTGTGAAAGGTGACGTAGACGGTTCGGTGGAGGCTCTTGCCGACTCATTGATCCGCTTGTCTACCGAAGAAATACAGGTGAATGTTATTCACAAGGCAGTAGGTCAGATTTCGGAATCGGATGTGACGCTGGCTGCCGCTTCGGATGCCATTATTATCGGATTCCAGGTGCGCCCTTCGCAGGCTGCACGCCGTTCGGCAGAGAAAGAAGGAGTCGATATACGCTTGTATTCAATCATCTACGATGCGATAGACGAAGTGAAATCGGCTATGGAAGGTATGCTTTCGCCTGAAATCAAGGAAGTTTATGGTGGTACAGCCGAAGTACAAGAGGTGTTTAAAATCACCAAAGTGGGTACTATTGCCGGATGTATCGTTAAGGAAGGCAAAATCAAACGGTCGAATAAAGTACGTGTCATTCGCGATGGTATCGTAATCCACACGGGAGAACTCGGTTCGCTCAAACGTTTCAAAGACGATGTGAAAGAAGTTGTTGCCGGTCTCGAATGTGGTTTGGATATCCATAACTTCAACGACATCAAGGTTGGGGACATGATAGAATCCTTTGATGAAATAGAAGTGAAGAAAACTTTATAATATTGAAAAAGATTATATATCTTTGTATTGAAGAAAAACCTACCAATTGATAGTTGTTAACAAGGAAAAGCCTGATACTCTTGGTGGTATCTAACCCATACCACCAAAAACACAACTATCGGATTGGTGTTTTTCGGTTTAAAGAACAAGGTGTAGAAGCATATAAAAAACGTATTTATGACGAGAAAGATAATCTTTACACTCTTATTTTCCCTTTCATTCGTATTCTCTGGAATGCTTTCGGCTCAGACAGCCCAACAAATTGCATTTGTTAATTCCAACGAGATATTGAACGCCCTCCCGGAAAAAGTGAAGGCATCGGAGCAGCTTAATGAGTTGAATAACAACTATAAGTCTGAACTGAAAACGATGCAGGCCGATTATAATAAGAAATATTCCGATTTTATTTCTTATCAGACATCTATGGCCGATAATATCCGTCTTCGCCGTATGCAGGAGCTATACGAGTTGGAGAAGAATATCAACAACTTTATGAAAGTGGCGCAGGAGGATGTCGGAACACAGGAAAAAGAATTGTATATCCCTCTCCGTCAGAGAGTAAAAGATGCTATCTATCAGGTTGGGGTAGAACAAGGGTATATCTGTGTATACGATCTTGCCAACCCGACGATAATATTTGTGACACCTGATGCTGTGGATATTACGCCGCTGGTGAAGAAAAAGTTAGGTATAACGAAATAAAGCATACTGATATAGAGATAAATAATGCTTCTTTTATTAAGGAGCATTTTTTTGTATCTTTGATTTATCTTTATCTATGGAGTTGACAAGTAAACGAGTAAACAAGTAGACAAGTTTATTAGCAATGGGTTTACAAAAGAGAAAGAAAAGTAACTCGATAAAAACATCGAAAATGAATATACTTTTGTTACTTTTTTATTGTCATCCCGAGGGATCTCTTCTTGATTGCGTGACGAGATGCCTCGTATTCACTCGGCATGACAAACATGCTTGCTACTTAGTGAACTTTGTGTAGAATCTTGGTGTCCTCTGTGGTTAAGTAATAAAAAAGTAAACAAGTTGACAAGTAGACGAGTTTATTAGCAATGAGTTTACAAAAGAGAAAGAAAAGTAACTTGATAAAAACGTCGAAAATGAGTAGAGGAATGTTACTTTTCGCCTCTGTATTACTCCGTGAAAAACTCTGTGGTACTCTGTGGTTAAAAAGAAAAGTAACTCGATAAAAATATCAAAAATAAGTAGAGGAATGTTACTTTTTAATTAAAATCGTCTGATAATCAATTGAATAAGATATATGCTGAAGCCGGGAGCAATAGGAGTGTTTGACTCGGGATATGGAGGGTTGACCATCCTGTCTGAGATACAGAAAGTTATGCCTGAATATGATTATTACTATTTGGGTGATAATTCGCGGGCACCCTATGGTCCGCGTTCGTTCGAGGTAGTCTATGAATTTACCTTGCAAGCGGTAGAGGCTTTGTTCGGAATGGGTTGCAATCTGGTAATATTAGCTTGCAATACTGCTTCGGCAAAGGCTTTACGAACAATCCAGCAGAAGAATCTTCCACTCATCGATCCCGAAAAACGGGTGCTGGGGGTTATTCGCCCCACAGTCGAAATTGTTGGTAATATAACGAAAAGCCGCCATGTAGGGGTGGTAGGTACGGTAGGCACTATCCAATCCGAATCTTACCCGATAGAAATAAGTAAACTTTATCCTGATATTCAGGTTACAGGCGAAGCGTGCCCTATGTGGGTTCCGTTGGTCGAGAATGGAGAGTGCGACTCGAAAGGAGCACGCTATTTTGTCAAAGACAGTTTGTTTAAGCTTTTTATCAAAGATCCCCAGATAGATACCCTTATATTGGGTTGTACGCATTATCCTTTGCTTATGAATGCGATTAGGAGTTATATGCCCAACGGTACAAACCTTATTTCGCAGGGAGAATATGTCGCCCGAAGCCTGCGCGATTACCTTAACCGCCATACCGATATGGATGCAGCGTGTACCAAGGGAGGCGCAACCCGCTATTTTACGACTGAATCTCCCGAAAAGTTTGCCGAGGCAGCCAAAATCTTTATGAATAAAGAAATCGGCAAAGTAGAGAAAATAGAATTGGGTAATTGCTATTAACTAAGGGAATACATATTTCCCGGCAGGTTTTTTATCAGGTTTTTCATTTCCATTTCCAACAAGATAGAAAACATCTGATAGACTTGTATTTCCGCTTCACGGGCTAAGAGGTCGATATGAATACCTTCGGGATAGTTTTGGAGTGTATTGACGATCTTTTGTTCTTCCGACGATAAGTCCATAAATAGCTGCTGCTGCCGCGGAACTTTTTTCTTCTTCTGCGAAGCCTCGTCCCAGTTCATTTGTTCCAGAAAATATTGGGTAGACAATAATAAGTCGGCTTTGTGGTTGGCTATTAACTTGTTGCATCCACTCGAATGGGCATCCGTCATTTTGCCCGGAACGGCAAACACGTCGATGCAGTACGAATTGGCTATCTCAGCCGTGATGAGCGAACCGCCTTTATTCGCCGATTCCACAACTATAACCGCATCAGCCATCCCCGCAACGATTCGGTTGCGCCGTACGAAATTGAATCTATCGGGCTCTGTTCCACTTCGGAACTCGGTCAATAATCCCCCCGCGAGGAGCATCTCCTTGGCGGTTTGCCTGTGCGCATAGGGATATATTCTGTCCAAGCCATGCGCTAAGACACCGATAGTTGGCTGGTTGTATTTCAGAGCGGCACGATGTGCATTAATGTCGATTCCATAGGCTAAGCCGCTGACGATTAATACATCGGGGACAGCCGCTGATAGTTCGGAGATAAAGTTATCGCAAAATTGATTTCCGTACGGACTGGCATTGCGCGTGCCGACTATGCTGACGATTTTAGTTTTGTTCAGATCCGTATTTCCTTTGTAATAGAGTAGGATAGGGGCATCGGAACATTCGCGCAGGCGATGTGGATAGTCGCTGTCGTTGACAAAGAAGGTCTCTATCCCGTTGCGAAGGACAAAGTCGAGTTCCTTCTTGGCCCTTTCGAATACTTCGGGATTCTTTATTTCATCGACGGTCTTGTGCGCGATGCCGGGTATAGCTATCAATTCCTTTTGCGAAAGGCTGAATATGGCTTCGGGAGTACTAAAATGCAATAAGAGGTTGCGGGCGGTAATATCGCCTACACCATTTATCTGAGTCAGTGCTATCTGGTAAAGTAGTTGCTCTTCCGAAGTCATATCGGTTTATTTAGGCTTCTTCCGCAAAGGCGTTGAGTACGGGTGTATCGGTAATCAAGCCGTCTTTCATGTGGATGGTGCGGTCGGTTATTCCGGCCAGTTTTTCGTCGTGGGTGACGATGATAAATGTCTGCCCGAGCGTATCGCGCAGCTTGAAAAATAACTGGTGGAGTTCCATCTTATTCTCCGTATCGAGACTCCCGGATGGTTCATCGGCAAGCACAACTGCCGGATTGTTGATAAGCGCACGGGCTACGGCAACGCGCTGTTTCTCGCCTCCCGATAGCTCGTTCGGTTTATGATTGGCACGCGAAGACAGATTCAGCATCTCGAGCAGTTCTTTGGCTCTGGCTTTTGCCTGCGATTCGCTTGTTTTGCCTATCAGGGCAGGTATTATGATGTTTTCGATGGCTGTGAATTCCGGCAATAGCTGGTGGAACTGGAAAACGAATCCGATATTCTGGTTGCGGAAGTCCGACAGTTTGCTGTCCGACATTCTGCTCACGTCACGCCCGTTTATGGAGACGGTGCCTTTATTGGCGCGGTCGAGTGTCCCGATGATTTGAAGCAAAGTCGTTTTTCCGGCACCGCTGGCGCCTACGATGGATACGATTTCCCGTTCTCTGACGGATAAGTCTATACCTTTCAGAACTTCTAATGTTCCGTAATTTTTGGTTATGCCTCTTGCTTCAATCATACGAATATTGGATTTTAGAGCTACAAATATAGGAATAAAATCAGGTAATCGGCTATTTCTTCTTTACCGACCAGCCGAAATGCCCGATATTTTCGCCTAACTTATAGTATTCGCCATGAGAATAGGCGATCAGTTTGGTCTGTTCCAGATGAAATTTGCCGGTTTCGGTATCGATGTATGCCTCGTCGGCGCGTACATTTACCACATCGGCTATAAACATATCATGCGAACCGAGCGATAGTATCTCTTTCACCTTGCACTCTATATTTAAGGGCGATTCGGCTATGCAAGGAGCAGATACGACAGAAGACCGTTCGGGGGTAAGCTTCATTTCTTCGAATTTGTTGTATTCCCTTCCCGAGCGGACGCCGCACCAATCGGTAGCATGCGCCAGTTCTTCCGTAGTGAGGTTTATAACAAACTCCATTGTCCGCTTGATTATTTCATAGGAATGCCGTTCGGGGCGGATGGATACATAACACATCGGCGGATTGGTGCAAATAGTTCCTACCCAACTTGCAGTGAATATATTATAATCTTCTTCCGAACTTCCGCAGCTGATCATGGCTGCCGGAAGCGGATAAATCATGTTTCCCGGTTTCCAGTCTTGTTTCATTTCAGGTTGATATCGTCTTTGTCTATCTTCAGGTTGCAATAGTAGCACTTCAACGTTGTGTCCTGACTATCTATCACATCGAAGCGTGTAGGCATCGGCTCGTTGTTGGTAATACATTTCGGGTTGTTGCATTTCACAATATCCTTGATGATATTGGGCAATACTACCCGTTTCTTCTCTATCACTTCGTAATTGCGGATGACATTCAATACGATGTTTGGGGCGATAACTGCAATCTTGTTGATTTCCTCCTCCTCGAAAAAACGGTCGGTGATTTTGATAATCCCTTTTTTGCCCATCTTTTTACTTTCGAGATTGCAACCGATGGTGATGGGGTTGCTTATCTTATCCAATCCGAGGATGGAAACGACCTTGAATACTTCTTTTGTGGGAATATGGTCTATCACTGTGCCATTACACAGAGCGGCAACTTGTAATTCTTTTCTCTTTTCTGACATGGTGTGTTCTTTTTATTATTCGACCTTTATACCTAATGCGTCACAGATAACAGCTTCGCGGGTGAACATGCCGTTTTTGGCCTGCTCGAAGTAATACGCCTTCGGGCTGTCGTCTACATCCTGTTGTATCTCATTCACACGGGGAAGTGGATGGAGGATGCGCAGGTTGTCTTTTGTCCCTTCCAGCATATTTTTTTTCAGGATATAGACATTCTTTACCTTCTCATATTCCATCAGGTCGGTAAAGCGTTCGCGCTGTACACGTGTCATATACAATATATCGGAGCGCTTGATTACATCAGCCGAAAAATCGGTATACTCTTCGTATTTAATCTTATGGCTGTTACAAAAATCTTTGTAAGTATCAGGAAGCTTTAGCTCTTCCGGGGCTACGAAGATAAAGGTAGGATTGAAATGCGACATACCTATTAATAACGAGTGAACCGTTCGCCCGTATTTCAGGTCACCAACCATCGTGATAGTCAGGTTTTCGAGCGTTCCTTGTGTTTTGTAGATAGAGTATAAATCCAGCATAGTCTGTGTAGGATGCTGGTTGGCTCCGTCTCCGGCATTGATAATCGGCACATTCGATACTTCCGAGGCATAACGCGCAGCCCCTTCGAGGTGGTGGCGCATGATGATGATATCGGCATAATTGTTGACCATCTTGATGGTGTCTTTCAGGCTTTCCCCCTTCGACGAGCTGGTGGTGGCAGCATCCGAAAAGCCGATAATGCGTCCGCCGAGACGGTTGACAGCCGTTTCGAAGCTTAACCGTGTGCGTGTCGATGGTTCGAAAAAGAGTGTAGCACATACCTTCCCTTCCAGTAAGCGTCGGTTGGGGTTCGCATCGAATTTACTGGTCAGTTCGAGGATACGCAGGATATCATCCTTCGTGTAATCGGTAATTGAAACCAAGCTTTTGTTACTCATATCCGTTATGTCAAAAAAAATCCCCGAAAGAAATTAATTCCCGGGGATAAATATATTTATACTATCAAAAAAGTTCTCAAAAAAAGAAAAAGATAACCCAGACGGATAATGTTGCAATGGTGTATATACGTTGCGATTCGTCATGAATAATCTCTTTTAATTTTATCTGTGAACAAAGATACAAAGGTTTTTGAGTTTTTACTTAAAAATGGGGTGACTTTTTTTATTTGTTAAAATATTGGTATGTAGATTGTTGTTAGATTTGTTGATAAAAAAGCGCATTTTTTTGTTTTATGGATGCAGCGTATCGCCATTTTAACAGTCTTACTATTAAATCTAATTCATTTTTTATTTGCTAACAAAACTAAAATTATTAACATGAAAAAAGTATTATTATTTGCATTGAGCTTATCCTTAGCAGCAACAGTTTCATTTACATCATGTTCAGACGACGATCCTTCACTTCGAGAGCAATTTGATTACGCATCGGATAACTACACAGACCTTATGGGAAGCAATCTTAATGCTTATCCAATCTATGGAAAAGTAAAAAGCATTGAAACGAAGAAATATTATGCGACATGGAACTCAGCAACGAACAAACCGAGCGTTTTGGAAACTGATTTGTATGCAAAAGCCTTAACTGAATACAATAAAGATGGCTTCATTGTGAAAGAAACAACTTATGGATATCCTTCTGATGGTTGGAAAGTTGCTACTGTTGTTGATAGAACATTAGATTATAAAAACAGACCGGTATTGGATAAAACTACGACCTATACTTATGGGGCTACTCCAACTACGTATGTTTCGAGGGAAGAAAGAGTAACTTATGATGATGTAAATAAGAAAGCTACAGTAGTAAATGTTCCTTTTGACTCTGATGGAAATGAAGGAGTCGCGATTAAAAGAGTATATAATTTGCTTAAAAATGGCCGCGTTGATCCAAGCTCATATACAGAGTATACAAAAGCAGCCGGAGACGATATGAATAAACCATCATACTCAAAAGACTGGATAACAGATGGTCTTGATAGTCATAAAAACTGGACTATTTTATATCGTAAAGATGTATATCATACATCAAATCCTGTATATACATCTATATCTAACTATTCAACCAGAGATATCGTTTACTATTAATCAATAGTAATAGAATAAATACAGAGAGCAGGAGCGAAATTTTCGCTCCTGTTTTTTTTATGTGTCGGAAATCTATTTCGTCGTGGAATAATGGCTGTTTGTCGCGCAATTATCTACTGTTCGTCTATTAAAAAAATAATGCCTTTGGAATAAACCTACATTTGATGCGAATAAAGATTATTTATCAACTAAATTTTAAATTAAAAGTTTTAACATGAAGAAAGTATTATTATTTGCATTAGGCTTATCCTTAGCAGCAGTTTCGTTTACATCATGCAGCGACGACGATCCTTCACTTACTAAACAATTTGACCATGCATCAGAGAACTATACCGACCTTTTGGGTGGGGTAATCGACCCAAATCAAGGATGGTCTTACGATCCAATATATGGAAAAGTGAAAAGTGTTGAAGAAAAGGAATATAGCAGAACGACATGGAATTCTACAGCAAATAAGCCGGTTGCTTCTGAAGCGGATTTATCGAACAAAATTATAACAGAATATAATAAGTCCGGATTTGTCATTAAGACAACAGATTATGACCTTTATAATGACGGTTTGAAAATTGCATCTGTTGAAGAGTATACATTGGATAGTAAAAATAGACCAATTTTCAGCAAAAGAACGGTTTATACATATTCAGCTTCAACTACAGAATCGTATGTTGACCTTGAGTATACTATAACTTATAATGATAAGGAAAAGAAAGCTACGCGTACGGGAGTATATTATCTTACTGATGGTACGGTATATGGTACGTCTAAAACGGTATTTGATCTGTATAAAAACGGACGCATAAATTATTTATCGTATACGAATTATACAAGGGCTCTCGGCGATGATATGAATACTCCTAATTCATCTCATAACTTGATTAAGGAAGACCTTGATAACCACAAAAACTGGACTGTTGCTTATTACAGAGTTACAGATCACGTAAATAATACAGTAGCCGTTACTGATTATACTACACGAACTATTGTTTACTATTAATCGATAAAATTACTACAAACACGGGGAGCAGGAGCGAAATTTTCGCTCCTGCTTTTTTCGTAGATAAGCATCGAAATTTCGTTTTGAAATCAGACGAAAATAAAGTATCTTTGAGGGATTTTATTCGAATAATGACTATTCAATCAGAGAATTTGCATGTTTCCTGAAGATAAAGAAGAAGAATACAACAACCTGGAAGAGAATGAGACGCCCGAAACAGATGATGTGACGGAAGGTGAGGGGATTGACGCATCTCATTCGGAATATAAAATACCGTTGAAAGATACGGATACACAGACGCACTTGTCGGGCATGTTTCAGAACTGGTTTCTGGACTATGCTTCGTATGTGATTCTCGAACGTGCCGTACCCCATATACATGACGGTTTGAAGCCTGTTCAGCGACGCATCCTGCACTCTATGAAGCGCATGGATGACGGGCGTTACAACAAGGTAGCCAACATCATTGGGCACACGATGCAGTTTCACCCGCATGGCGATGCCTCCATTGGCGATGCTTTGGTGCAGCTCGGGCAAAAAGATTTGCTTGTCGACTGTCAGGGTAACTGGGGTAATGTGCTTACGGGCGACGGCGCTGCCGCTCCCCGTTATATCGAGGCGCGCCTTTCGAAGTTTGCTTTGGAAGTGCTTTTCAATCCTAAGACAACAGAATGGAAGCCGTCGTACGACGGGCGAAATAAGGAGCCGGTAGACCTTCCGGTGAAATTCCCGCTATTGCTGGCACAAGGTGCCGAAGGGATTGCCGTAGGACTTTCGTCCAAGATATTACCGCATAATTTCAATGAATTATGCGATGCCGCTATTGCCCATCTCAATGGGGAGGAGTTTTCGCTCTATCCTGATTTTCAGACAGGTGGTTATATAGACGTCAGCAAATACAATGATGGCGAACGTGGCGGCTCGGTAAAGGTGCGGGCTAAAATCTCGAAGCTCGATAACAAAACACTCGTCATTAACGATGTACCTTATGGGCGGACATCTTCGTCGGTGGTGGAATCTATCCTCAAAGCCAATGAAAAGGGTAAAATCAAAATCCGCAAAGTAGACGACATTACTGCCCAGAATATCGAAATACATATACATCTCGCTCCGGGCGTGTCTTCCGACAAGACGATAGATGCCCTGTATGCTTTCACGGATTGTGAGATAAGCATTTCGCCGAACTGCTGTGTAATCGAAGATAACAGGCCATACTTCCTCACAGTGAGCGATATTCTTCGCCATACGACAGAGAATACGCAGCGTTTGTTGCTGAAAGAACTCGAGATACAAAAGTCGGAGATAGAAGAATCGTTACATTTTGCCTCGTTAGAGAAAATCTTTATCGAAGAACGTATCTATAAAGACAAAGAGTTCGAAAACGCGGCTTCTATGGATATTGCCGTGGAGCATATCGACAAGCGTCTGGCTAAATATAAGAAGAACTTTATCCGTGAAGTTACCCGTGACGATATTCTCCGCCTGATGGAGATAAAGATGGGGCGTATCCTCAAATTCAATTCGGACAAGGCAGATGAGCTGATAGCCAAATACAAAGAAGAAATAGAAGAAATCAAGCATAACATCGAGCATATAGTAGACTATACTATTTCTTGGTTTGTGATGCTGAAAGACAAATACGGAAAGAACTTTCTGCGTAAGACGGAAATTCGCAGCTTCGATACAATCGAGGCGACAAAGGTGGTTGAAGCGAACGAAAAGCTCTATATCAACCGCGAAGAAGGCTTTATCGGTACAGCACTCAAAAAAGACGAGTTTGTAAGTAACTGTTCTGATATTGATGATGTTATCATCTTCTTCAAAGACGGTAAATACAAGGTTGTGAAGGTGAGCGATAAGCTCTTCGTCGGCAAAAACGTTTTGTATCTTGCCGTTTTCCGCCGGAACGACAACCGCACAATATACAATGTAGTGTATCGCAATGGCAAGGCCGGACCTTATTACATCAAGCGTTTTGCTGTGACAGGCGTTACGCGTGACAAGGATTATGATGTTACGCAAGGTGCGGATAATTCCAAAGTTGTTTATTTCAGTGCCAATCCGAATGGGGAGGCTGAAACAATACGTGTAATACTGAAACCGAAGCCGCGTCAGAAGATATTGGTCTTCGAAAAAGATTTCAGCGACATTGCTATCAAAGGCCGTCAGTCGATGGGTAACATCCTGACAAAAGGCGATGTGCATAAAATATCGCTCAAGCAAAAAGGCGGTTCGACCTTGGGAGGGCGAAAAGTCTGGTTCGACAAAGATGTACTCCGTCTCAATTATGATGAACGGGGAACTTATCTGGGCGAGTTTTTCAGCGACGACCAGATATTGGTTGTGACGGAGAACGGCGATTTCTATACGACCAATTTCGATGTCAGCAATCACTACGAGTCGGGTATCCTGCGTATTGAGAAATTCAGTGCCGATAAAGTATGGACGGCTGTCTTGTTCGATGCCGACCAGCATTATGTATATTTGAAACGCTTCACTTTCGAAGCATCCAATAAAAAGCAGAATTTTGTGGGCGAAAATCCCGAATCAAAACTTCATCTGCTTTCGGATGTGGTCTATCCGCGCGTCGAAGTCGTTTTCGGGGGAGGAGATAGCTTCCGTCAGCCGTTGGAGATAGATGCCGAAGAATTTATTGCGGCTAAAAGCTTCAAAGCGAGAGGAAAACGCATATCGACTTATAATGTTGCATCGGTCAAAGAATTGGAGCCGACACGTTTCCCTGAACCGGAAGCAGAGGAAGAGAATCAGTTCCAGGTGCAGATAGACGATGAAGATGATGTCGACAATCGCCCTGTAACAGATATAATAGATGAGATAACCGGCCAGAAATCCTTATTTAACGAAGATGAAGAAACAGAATAGATTTCTCTTTTTGCTGTTGACTTTGCTCTTTTTGCTTTGTGGTGTTGATGCAAGGGCGCAGGAAAATGATGTTCCGGTACTGCCCAATCCGGTCAATAGCGCCACTATGATAGCAATCGGAAATACTAATCTGTACGATACCTATCTTTCACCATTGAAGTATAAAGGTACCTCTATCCGTGTTATGAATGAACGGATGAATCGCCTTTCGTGGTTCGACGGAAAATTCGTTAAACAACAAGTCATAGATTTGGAATTGGCTATCGGAGATAATCCGGCCAAAACAGCATCGGAATACTGGCTGATGCTGAATTACAGGCTTGGCGGACATTACGATATATGGCAGGCAGGCGATTTCAAGTTGCGTGCCGGAGGCATCTGGGATGCTTCATTAGGAGTGCTTTATAACGAGCGCAACGGAAATAATCCGGCATCGGCGCGGGCATATACCAATCTCAATTTTTCAGTCATAGGCATTTATAGCTGGAAAGATTTTACCTTTCGTTGGCAAATGGATACGCCTTTTGCGGGAATTATGTTTTCGCCTCGTTTCGGGCAATCCTATTACGAAATATCGCTGGGCAATTCGGTTGGCAATGTCAACTTTGCATCGTTCCATAATCAGCGGGCGTTGCGGAATTATATTACAGTAGACTTTCCCGTGTGGAAATTCACTGTACGCGCCGGGTATTTAGGTTCGTTCTATCAGACAAAAGTGCATAGCATCAATACGCATACCTATTCCAACAGTTTTGTTATAGGGCTTGTGAAAGAATCTATCAATCTGAGCGGCGGAAAGGCGAAAGATAAGCGCTACATAAACAGTTGTTACTATTAATTTTGCACCGATGGAGGGTAATTTCAGGGAAGTCAGACGGCAAAACAGGATTCTCGATGACGATAAGCGCATCGAAGAATTGCTTGTGTCTGCTGAATATGGCTTTTTGAGCGTTGGCATCACCGAAAATGGTTATAGTTATGGTATCCCGTTCAGTTATGCTTACGATAAGGAATCGAATGTTCTCTATTTCCATTGCGCCCCCGAAGGGCAAAAGTTAGATATATTGCAACATAATAATAAAGTCTCGTTCTGCATTGTTGGTGTTACGAAGCCTGTAGCCAAGCAATTTACAACACTTTACGAGAGTGTAATTGTTTTTGGTAAAGCATCGGTCGGATTGAGCGATGAAGAGAAGCGCAAAGCGCTGCGTTTGCTGGTGAAGAAGTATTCGGCAGGGTATGAGGAACTGGGTGAAACATATATGGAGAAATCGTGGAACCGTACCGAAACATTTAAGATAGATATCGAGCATATTACGGCGAAAGCTAAATATCAATAATATAAATAAATAGGAGTTGTGACTGAGTCAAAAGTATATTTCGATAAAGTGATTCTGATGACCTTGTTGTCAGTGCTTATCTTTTTAGGCTTTAAAGCTATATTGCCGGACAAAATCTTTCCGGAAGTAGATACGACTAATAATAAGAACATTATTATAGACGATATGATGAAAGCGGCGATGGATGCCGAAAAAGAAGGTGGAGCTATAGCCGATACGACCGAAATAGAACCTGATCCGGTGGCCGTCAATCCTATACAGGGAACAGATTCAACAAAGACACAGACGCCAACGCCAACAGAAGTAAAAGAAGACTCATCCGTAAAAGATCCGACCCTGTCGTCGGGTGGATATCGTAACCTGAGCCGTTTCTATGCCAAGTTGCGCAAATTGGAAACAGCAAAATCGGGGACAGTCCGCATAGCTTACTTCGGCGACTCGATGACGGATGGCGATTTGATTGTACAGGATTTGCGTCGCGATTTGCAGGACGAATACGGAGGCGAAGGTGTGGGCTTTGTGGCTATCACATCCCTTTCGGCAAATGGTCGTTATTCTGTATCACACAAATATTTCAAGACATGGAAAACCCAGACGTTCCTCAATACCAAGAAAGAACCGCTATCGCCTTATGGTATATCGGGGCAGGTATTCTTCGGGAATGATTCTACCAAGAGTTATTGGGTGAAGTATAAAGCACAGGGAATCAAACATTCTACTTTGTTGAACAAGCCGACCTTGCTATATGGTAAAGCTAATAACGAAGCGGGCAGCATCGCAATCAAAACCGATGGGCAGGATGCTGTGACTAAAATGCTTACACCGAATAAGTTGCTGAATACGTTGAAGATATCGGATACTAATCCGAAGGATTTGCAGGTCGATTTCCATCATCTTGATTCAATACCTGTCTATGGATTCAATTTTGATAATGGCAAAGGAATCCATATCGATAACTACTCGTTGCGCGGAAACTCCGGCTTGCCGCTGTCAGTCCTCAATGTGCCGCTGATGAATGCTTTCGACAGGGCGTTGGGAGGTTACGACCTTGTTGTCTTACAATACGGAGCGAATGTCTTGAATGACGATGTAGAAGGATATGGCTGGTACACCCGTGGTATGCAGAAAGTGGTGGAGAATCTTCGCCAGTGCTTCCCGAATGCGGATATACTCATTATTTCGACAGCCGATAAATCGTCGAAGATAGAGGAGGAAATGAAGACTTCGCCTGCCGTAGCCCTTTTGCTTGCATCGCAGAAAAAGTGTGCCCTCAATACCGAATCGGGATTCATTAATTTGTATAGCCTGATGGGCGGAAACGGTTCGATGATTGACTGGGTTGCCGAAAACAATGCCGGTGCGGACTATACGCACTTCACGGCGTCGGGAGCTAAGAAAATTGCCAAACTGATACACAAGGATTTAATAAAAGGATATAATCTGTATAAGAAGAATGTGCCGGAAGAAACTGCCGATGAGGATAGCGGAGAGCCGGAAGCAATCGAACAAAAAGCAAATTCGACAACAACTACCAACTAACTGACTGATGAAGCTTGTTTACAAGATACTTATTCTATTGTCTCTTCTTTTGCCGGGTGCATCTCGCATCTGGGCTGTACCTATAAATGCAGATACAGTCGAAACTCCGGCGACAGATAAATATTTTACGAATGAAGAGCAGTTGAAAAGCTTCTTCCAAAAGCTTGCTAATCTCGAAGAACATCGGAGTGGCAAGATAAATATCGTACAGATAGGGGATTCGCATATTCAGGCGGGACATATCTCAGGTGCTATCCGTTCGTCATTGCAGGAGGTTTTTGGCAATGGAGGGCTGGGCTTTTCTTTTCCGTACGAACTGGTGCGGACGAATGGCCCGCGTCATGTGAAATATGTATCGAATGTCGCTTGGGAAAGCTGGCCGAATACACGTGCCATAGGCAATATAGAGATAGGGTTGGGCGGATTTGCCTTGTCGACGAATGTAAAGAATTTTGTCTTGCAGCTATCGACCGATACGGCTCAATTTACCCAAATAAAAATCTTATATCCTACCGAGAAACCGCAATATCGGCTTTCTGTTACGGCAGAACCGTTGAAAATAACTTCGATTGTATCCGCCGGAGGCAAAACGCATAAAATAAGAAGCGGCGAAAGTTTGTCGACCATTGCCCGCAAATACGGGGTGAGTGTGGCTAACCTGAAGAAAGCCAACGGGATGAAAAACAATACGATATATGCGGGGCGTACACTGAAAATACCGTCTAAGAATACGGTGCAGGTGGCCAATGTGAAAATGGACGAGAACATAACATATGTAGAAACCATAGACGAAAGATATTGCTCGGAATATAGCTGTGCAGAACCGGTAAACCGAATTACCGTCTTCCCTAAAGACGGGCACTCCAAATATACTATAAACGGGATTGTTCTTGAAAATGCTTCGCCGGGTATTGTTTATCATTCGATAGGTGTCAATGGCGCCCACATGAGCGACTACAGGAAATACCCGTTATTTTTCGAACAGATAGGGCTGCTCAATCCCGATTTGATAATCGTTTCGCTGGGGACGAACGAATCTTTTGCCCGTATGAATTGTAATGAGTTTATGCGGCAGATGGATGAATTTGTGTCCGAATTGAAGGCATACAGCCAACATGCTACGGTTCTGGTGACTACACCTCCGCCGTCGATGTTTCGCCGTAGCCGGGTTAATACGTATGTAAATGAATATGCAACGGCATTGACTTCGCAGAAAAACTATCCCGCATGGGATTTATATAACCACATGGATGGAGCAGACGGAATCAAGACCGGGCGTTTTGCCTCGATGATTGGGCGGGACAAAATCCATTATACGCAAAGCGGATACGAATTGCAGGGGTATATGCTTGCCACCGATTTTATAAATGCATACAACGAATATAGAGGACAATTGACGAAGTGAGTACATTATTAGACATAACGAACGTTTACCTGCCCGATTTGGTAAATAATTTTGGAGAAACACTTCACGAGTGGTTTACCTATAATCCGAAGAAGCCATTGCAGTTCAATAGTCCTTTGTTCCTGGGCTTGTTTATCGTGACATATATGATATATGTATGGGCACGTACGCCGAGAACGGGCATTCTGAGACAGGTACATCTCGTGCTGGCTGTCCTGCTGACGTTGCTGTCTGTTTATGTATCGGCTAATCTGATGACTGTCCTTTTCCAGACCGACCCTTGGAATGTTCATCTGCCCCGGGCTGTCTATGTTGCACTCTTCTTGGGGATTGCCTCCTGTATCTGCGTTTATATATTCTATCTTATTCGTAATAAGGTATATACGGCGTCTGATTTGTTCCGGTATATATACATCATCGTTTTTTCACTTTTCTTCTATTACAAAGGAGGGGGCAACTATTATGTGCTGCTGCTTATCTGTGCGGTGGTTACTCATTTCCTCTCCAAAAAGATGTACGAAGCCCAAGATACCAAAAAACGAAAGATGTGGCTGGCCTTTATTGTTATTGCCAATCTGGGTATGCTGTCTTACTATAAATACACCGGATTCCTGACGGAAAATATCAATGCTATCTTTAACGGAGATTTGTCATTCGGTACTATATTCCTGCCGATAGGAGTTTCTTTCTTTGTATTCGAGGCGGTCAGCTATGCTGTCGACCTCTATCGCAAGGAAATGGAACCTGCCCGTACGACGCTCGATTTCTGTTTCTACATCAGCTTTTTCCCGAAACTCGTGATGGGGCCTATTATCCGTGCCAAGGACTTCCTTCCGCAGATGTATCAGAAGTTGCAGCTGACGAAGCGCGAGGCCGGCTATGCTATTTTCCTTATCCTTATCGGGCTGATAAAGAAAGCCGTCATTTCGGACTATATATCCAGCAACTTCGTGAACAGGGTATTCGACCCCACTTATACCCTTTCGGCATTCGAAAACCTGATGGGCGTATATGGCTATGCCTTGCAAATATATTGCGACTTTTCGGGCTATTCTGATATAGCTATCGGTTTATCTCTGTTGATGGGATTCACCATACCTGCGAACTTCAATACACCGTATAAATCGCAGTCCATCACCGAATTCTGGCGCAGATGGCATATTTCGCTTTCTTCGTGGTTGCGGGATTATCTGTATATCTCGTTAGGCGGAAACCGAAAAGGTAATTTCCGTACCTACGTCAACCTTTTCCTTACCATGCTGCTGGGCGGGTTATGGCATGGAGCCTCGTGGACGTTTGTTGTCTGGGGAGGGCTGCATGGCATTATGCTTGCCGTCGAACGCTATATCAAAAAGTGGATTCCATTGTCGAGCGAGAAGCGTTTCCCGCGCCTTATACGGGTAGTGGTTACATTCCATTTGGTTGCTTTCTGTTGGATATTCTTCCGCGCCAAGGATTTCGAAACAGCCGGACAGGTTATCTCGAATATTGGTGATTTGACATTCAATCTGCAGGAATGGTGGGCGATTATTCAAATCTATCGCAATGTATTCCTGTTGATGCTTATCGGATTTATTATGGTATTCCTGCCGCAAAAGTTTGTGGACAATCTCCGCGAAGGCTTTATCAATTTGCCGCTTGTCGCTAAAGCAGCAATTATGGGCTTTGTTTTCTGGATTGTTTATGCTACGGCATTGGCTGCTCCTCAACCGTTTATATATACCCAATTTTAAATAAGTCTCTCTCTTATCATTTTGTAACAATAATTAAGTATTATTTTCTTGTGAAAATATTTTCCATTGGAAAATATATATTATCTTTGTAATAACAAATTAGAAAAGATAATGGAAATGATGATAAGATTGTTTAAACAGAACTGGCTCACCCTATTAGGTATTGTAATAGGTATAGTGAGCGGCTATCTCTACTGGTTTTATGTGGGCTGTGTGGATGGAACATGTCCTATTGATGCTTCGCCTATGCTGAATATATTGCGGGGCGGGCTTTTGGGTGGACTTCTATTTTCATTCATCAATGGCCTTGTAGTGAAAAGAAAGGAATAATAACAAAAATATGAACGAATGAAACACCTCTTTTTAGTGGCTCTCACAGGAGCTTTACTTCTTACCTCGTGCGGAGGAGGAGAAGCGAAAACAACAAATACAACGAATAACGAAATAACAAAAACAGCAAGTAATATGAAAACAATACATTTGACAAAAGCCGATTTTCTGGCAAAGGTTGCCAATTATGAAACAAACCCGAATGAATGGAAATATCTGGGTGATAAGCCTGCTTTAATTGATTTTTATGCTGATTGGTGCGGTCCGTGCAAGGCGATAGCGCCGGTATTGGACGAGCTGGCAAAAGAATATGGCGACGATATCTACATCTATAAGATAGATACCGAGCAAGAGCAAGAACTGGCTGCTGTATTCGGTATCCGCAGCATTCCGACATTGATATTCGTACCGATGGACGGGCAACCGCAGGTGGCACAAGGTGCATTGCCTAAGCCGGAATTGAAGAAGTTAATAGACAGCGTTTTGTTGAAGAAATAACGGGTCTGTTATGGAAATGCCTAATATCTGCATATTAAGGGATATTTATAAGCTTATCCGCGATTTCGAGGTGCAATTCCAGCAAAAGTACGGTTTGTGCCTGAACGAAGGGATGTTGCTGTGTACGTTGAAGGATAAGCAATATACTTCGGGCGAGATTGCCGAGTTGCTTGGCCTGACCTGCTCGAATACTTCGAAGATTATCAAGGCATGCGAAACAAAAGGGCTTATCCTCCGTGCTTTAGGCAAGGATGATAAACGGCAGATGTATTTTAAAATATCGGATGCCGGATTGACCAAATTGACCGAAATAAGATGCGAAAGTGATAGTATAAATGAGCTTCTTACAGAGATAAAAAAATGATGAAAGAGGGGAGAAGGAATTCTCCTCTTTTTATATATTGGTTGCCTCTATCAACCTTTGGTAAACACTATTCCACTGCATAATACTGTCGTTGCCGATGATAAATAGTTGCTCCCTTGCGCGGGTGAGCGCTACATTCAGTTTGCGGTCGACACGCCCCTCCCGATCCATGTTGCTGAAATATTGCAGTTGATAAGGCTTATTGAAGCAGCACGAAACGATGATAATATCCCGCTGACTTCCCTGATAACGCTCTACGGTATCAATCATAATATTATCAATGCTCGGGATATCAGACGCACGCAATTGCTGCTTTATAAGCGCTATCTGATTGCGGTATGGCGTGATGATGCCAATCGATTGCCTCATGTCTAACGTTTGTCCGTTTGCTTCATATACCTGCCGGATGGCTTCTACCAGTTGCTTTACGATATTGGCTTCGGCTATATTTACTTTGTCCGATAAACTTGTTGTGTCCGTTACATTGTTCGGGATGAAAGCGATACGCTTGGTAGCTGCGAGTTGCTGCCATGAATTATCGGCATCATATACGGTAAAAGGAAGCTTTTCCTTCTGCCTGTTGGTTGCTATTTGCAGCTGATTATCATAAAAATTGATATTCACAAAGGCGGCTATTTCCTCATGCATCCGTCCGTGGAAAGTGAGTGTATCATAAGCGTCTTCCCATCCATTTTTTTCGCAGATACGATACAAGCGTTCGAATAGCGACTCGCGGCAGTTGGTTAGCTCTATATCATTTAATAACGCGTTGTTTACAATTGATTTCTCTTTGTTTTGCAACGTGATGGTAGATAGCTGTTTGTGGTCGCCTATCATCACAAATTTGTCGAACTGTGGCAATAAGCCGATTATTTGGGGTTCGAGTATCTGCGATGCTTCGTCTATGAGGGCTATATCGAAATGCTTCATCTCGAATAATTCAGGGCGTCCGACAATAGAGGCCAATGTGCCGACAAAAATGCGGTTGTCGCCGATGCGTTTAGTCAGTTCCGCCCGGCTTTGTACATCCTGCGAAAGTATTTGTAGCAGCCGGTGGCGATAAGGTTCGGCACAAGAAAGTTCTGTCCCCACACGGATATATTTGTCGCAATCTTCGGCATTTTCGCCGAATACTGAGCAGATAGCGGCACACAACTCGTCAACAGCTCTGTTGGTATATGCTATGACCAATATCTGTGCGTCGGGATTTTTATACAATTCTTCGATTAACCGTCGGATATAAATAGACGTCTTTCCTGTTCCCGGAGGACCGACGAGCAGGAAATAATCCTTAGCAGCAAGGGCTTTATTAATAACGATTTGCTGTTTATCCTCTTTGACGGACTCATTCAGCGAAGAATCGGGTGTATAAGTTGTTTTTGGCTGCCGTTCACCTAACAATAGTTGTCTCTTATCCTTGGGCGAGGCAAGGAAAGCCGACAGGCTGCGATACATAGCATTGTAGCTGTGATCCAATTTGTCGTGCTCGACAACCCAATAGCGGTATTGGCTGAAAAAAGCTCTGTTCTTCTGCTTATAGCGGAAGCGGAGCAATACCGAATCTTCGGTTATCTCCATCACATTCCCTTTCAATATCTGGTTGCTAAGGATAGTATCGGCATTCTCCTGACGGGGGTAGAGGATGCAAATCTCACCTTCGCGGAAGTTGATGCAATCCTGTAATTCGGTGCGTCGGAAACGGATTTTCATATCCCTGCCGCTGTCGTCTATTTCTTCTATTTCGAGTCCCGAGATGAGTTCCAAAGCATCTTTTCGTTCGCTAAAGGCCGTGTTCCACAGCGTAGAAGTGCTCATCGACGAATCATAACCTTCGTCTCCCATTTTCTGGAGATACAGTTCGCGGGATATAAATGCGATGAAGCGGTAGAAATATTCCCGTTCCAATTCGCTGGTATTGTTGATAATATCGTGCAGGTCGGTTAGTTTTTGCACAAAGAAGTCGGGTACACGGTTGTAATTGGCTATATCGAATAACTCGTCGAACAGTTGGGCAGCCGTTTCGCTGTCGCCTGTATACAAATCGTGTTCGGTGGCAACAATCAGGTTGCGGGTGTTCACTATCTCTTTCTCCAACTGCTGATAAGTCGCCGCAAGACGGATATTTTCACCTTTATTTTCGGCGGAGGAATAGAGAATGGCGGCATATATGTCGCGCGCTTCCAAACCGAATACACTTTGAATCATCAGGCGGTAGACAACCGTCTGGGCTTCGTGATTCGGGGCAATCTTGGTCACATCTTCGCGGGGGTAGGGTGGCTTCCCCGATTTCAGTTCGAGAATGCGGGTTGTATCCGCACCGCCTGTATATTGCAATAGGTCTAACCTCCCCTGAAAACCATATTTCTCGGAGTAAAAACTTGGCTCTAACGTACAGGCCGAAATATCGAACCCGTTGGCGGGCATATCCTCCGTTACTACCCGTTTGATATTGTCGAACTGGATGCGTGCCCGAAGCATGAAATCTTTGAAGTCGCCTGTCGATTGAATATCCTTGCACGAAGCATATTCGAAAGGCATTTGCCTGAACGATTTGAGGAAAGTCTCTTCAAAAGTCAGTTCTTTGGCATTGTTGGCATATATCAGCTCGTCGAGAAAGAAGTTTGCCAGATTTCCCAGCAAAATATAATGGCTGTTGACGGGTTGTTCGAATTTCCGCCTGAAATAGTGCAGATACGAGCTTCCGTAGTTTTGGAAACATTCGGCAATAGCCGAAGCATCAATCAGGTAATCGGGTTCGAGGACAAAAGCTTTGGGGATATACTGTCCCTCCTCGTCCGTGCGAACGTCTATCAGGTTGAGTTGTGCGCCAATCCACAGACGGTCGATTGTGCTGTTGAATAACTCGTTGATAGGGGCGACGTTGTAGCGAACCCGCAATATATTATCCGAAAGATGTTCCGTCCGGCAGTGTAGTATTTCCTTTTCTCTGTCTATTTCCGTCACCTGTACCCGTATCCTGTCGAGTGGGATAGGGGCTGTCTGATGTGTGTTGCGGGATGCATCTTCCTGTATTGTCTCGCCTGATAAATGGCGGATGAGCTTGATAAAAGCCTGACGGGCAATCAGGTATTCGTCAGCGGAAATACTTGCTTCGCTGTCCTGCAATAGGTATGTAGCCCTTACGCGGAGGTTCTGCAATTGCCATTCGAGCGATTTGGGCAGATGGTACTTTTGAGCGATGAAGACAAGCCGCGAAAAAAGCGAAGGAAACTGCAACGATTCGTTCGCCGTAGTTTCCTTGCAATATCTTTCGAGTAAACGCTTTAGCTGTAAAAATCTTTCCTTAGCCGGCAATTCGGTTTTGTCGAGTTGCCCGATTTCAGTGTAGTAGCCGGATTGGAAATGATTGCAGGTCATCTATAGTCTACCACATAGAAATCGACATCGTTCAGGAAATCGAAATATAGCCTTTCGTTTCTTCCATACAAAGATGTTTCTCCGGATATAGTGACATTGATGTATCCTCTGTTATACATTTCTCTCATAGCATTTGCCATGAAGCTCTGGAAAGCAGAATTATTAATCTCGTATTCTTGCCCATCCATCGGAATGGATTCGCCATTCCTCCCGAATTCATAAGTTCCTACACCACTTATTGTTATACTAAAGTAATCTACACTTGCTCTTCCGTACGAATTTTGGCTGGCTATTATCAAGCTCGAATTCAAAACAGAATAATCATATACGTAACGGGGATCTATACTGTAACCACCGAGGTCTTTGTAACAATCATTGTATACTGTAAACTGTGCTCCAAAAGTTCCATCAGATGAATAGGTTGTTGGTGCTGTAGAAAAATCTGCAGCTCCTTCTATCCATCGTTTGTCATCCGAACTACAAGATGAAAAGGAAGCAAGTAATATTACGAATAGTCCTATAAAAGCGAATTTAATTGATTTCATGATAGTTAATTTGTGTTTGATCGTTGAAATAAATATCTTAATTTCTTATATATAAATCCAAATCATTGGTAAAGTAAACATCAAAAGGCTGACCTACTATAGGTCCATACCTGTCTACCATATCGACTACTATATATAGTCTGACACTACCATTATTATATAATCTGTTGAAGAATGCACGTACAAAATAATAATATTCCTCATCGCTATCGTCTATATACAGGTTATTTATACCCGGTCTGTCTATGATATAATTGATAGAAAGAGGCTCTCCGTTATCATTCTGTAACTGAATGATGATATCGTCACCAGTACGGAAATAAAGTCCTTCCTGTAACCACAATTCAAAAGAAGACTGGTAGATTTCGATGCCATATAGATCATCACCGGCATATAAATTACTGATATCATTCAGTGTAAAAGTTACATTGGCCTCCCAAGTTCCATCGGGTCTTGTTTCGGGAATTATGGGATAGCTTTCTGTTGAAAAATCAAGAGTTCCCCTTTTCACATAATCATGATTCGAATCTGAACAAGAAACGGATAAAAGAAGAGAAAGTGTTACGAATAATCCTATATAGGTAGATTTCAATAGTTTCATATTTTTTTTGATATTTAAGTTATAATTTATGTCTTCGATTAAATTAAAACAAAAGTAATATATTTATTGCAAATCTCCGTTGTTTCTACGCATATTCGGTTTGATTTATATTCTACATAATACAAAATGCACCCCGGCAATTTCAATTGCGCTTACATTTGCCATATTTGACTAAAATAATATAAAAAGGTTTAATCGCATTTCCTTCTTTTTTAATTTTTCTGTATCGGAATAAAATGTATCTTTGCTCCCGAAATCTTAGGGGTGCCTTAATAATACGGGCTGAGATCATACCCATCAAACCTGATCCGGATAATGCCGGCGTAGGGAAAGAGATATGCCAGTGCGCACGCATAACTTTTTACTTTTCGGGAACTTCTCTCAACAACAACCCCTTTTTTATGTTTAACAATATTGTACATGCCACAGCTGGCTGTCAATACAAAAAATGTTATCAATGAAAAAGGTACTATTTTCTATTGCTGCTTTTATGGCAGCAAATTTAGGGCTATATGCCGAACAACCGGAGCAACCGATCGATAGCCTCAAACAGGTAAAACTCAATGAGGTCGTTGTATCGTCGATACGCGTGGGGGCAAATGCGCCTGTGGCTTTCTCCAACCTCAACGAAAAACAAATCAAGCACGACAATGCTGCCAAAAACATTCCTTCGCTCCTGCAGACGCTTCCTTCTGTCGTGTCTTATACCGAAGGGGGTACGGGCATCGGAAACAGTTCGTTCCGTATTCGTGGGACGGATGCCAACCGAATCAATATTACACTGAATGGTATGCCCCTGAATAATCCTGAAAGTCAGGAGGTTTTCTGGGTAAATATCCCGGACTTGTCCAGCTCGCTGAAAAGTATGCAAATCCAGCGCGGGGTAGGGACGGCATCGAATGGTGCAGCCTCTTTCGGGGCAAGTATTTCGCTCGAAACGACAGGCTCGCGCTCGGAAGCATATGGCGAAGCTTCGACGGCTATCGGTTCATATAATGCTTTCACCTCCAGTATTGCTGCCGGAACGGGTATTATGAAAAGCGGCTTCTCGCTCGACGGGCGCTATTCCAAAACAACGGGTGACGGATATATCCGGAATGGTAAAGTCGACCACAAAACAGGTTACGTGAGCCTTGCACATTATACCGACGACCAGTTGATTCGCTTGGTCTATCTCAATGCCATTCAGCACACGGGCATCACATGGAACGGTGTCAGCCCCGATAAAATGAAGGAAGACCGACGCTACAATTCGGCAGGCGAATATTATGATGAGGCAAACAATGTACATTACTACGATAACGAAACGGATAACTATTATTCCAATATCGCACAACTCATCTATTCGCGTCATTTGGGCGATAACCTCACATTGAATGCGAATTTGAGTTATAACAATGGCTATGGATATTATGAGAATTACAAAGAAGATCAGAAATTCGGCAGTAAATTCGGCTTACCTGATCAGGTTGTCGGAGGCGTGACCTATACTAAATCGGATGTGATTCGTCGCAAGTTATTGTCTAATAACCTGCTTGCCGGGAATGCAAGCCTTACTTATAAAACGGGGAAGTTAAATGTCAGTGCCGGAGGGATGTATAGCTATTTCGATGGTTCGCATTATGGGCAGCTGCCTTGGGTGATGCATAACGAGAATATTTCGCCTGACTATAAATGGTATGTGGAAGAAGGTACAAAGCGTGATATGAACGGTTTCGTAAAGGCCGATTATGCTTTACTGGAAGGATTGGACGTATATGGCGAAATTCAGTATCGTTATGTCGATTACCGTTTGCGTGGCGACGATGATGAGATGATAGACATATCGCAGAATAATTATTATACTTTCTTCAATCCTAAAGCGGGAGCTTCGTATCGTTTTAAGGAGGGAAGCGAAGTATATGCTTCTTTTGGTATCTCCAATCGTGAGCCGTTGCGCGCCGACTTGAAAGATGCGCGTAAGAATGGCGCGGCAACTAAAGTCCGTTCCGAGCGGTTATATGATTACGAGTTGGGTTACCGCTATCGTCGGTCGGACTTATCCGTAGGGGTGAATCTCTATTATATGGATTACAAAGACCAATTGGTTCAAACCGGTAAATTGAGTGATTCGGGCTATAAGTTGCAACAAAACGTTCCCGACAGTTACCGTATGGGGATGGAAGTGGAGGCTGCATGGACACCCCTCAAATGGTTGCGGGTAGATGCTAATGCTACTATCAGCCGCAACAAAATAAAGAACTATACGGCTTATTATGATGTATACACGACTATTATCGATAAATACCCGTCGAGGCAAGAGGCTGTCACGATGAAATCGACTGATATATCTTATTCCCCCAAATTAGTAGGTGCTGGAATCCTGACTGTTATGCCGATGAAGGATTTGAGTTTCTCTTTGGTAAATAAGTATGTCGGTAAGATGTATTATGATAATACATCGAATAAAAATCAGCAATTGGACGATTATTTCCTTTCGGATTTTGTGGCGAGTTATACATTCGATACACATAAGATAGGGAAAATAGATCTTCAGATCTTTGTGTACAATGTCTGGGACAAAAAATATGTTGCTAATGCGATTACCTACGGAACGTATTTGTACGATGATGGGAATGCTCCTTATCATGACAACTATTTATTCCCGCAAGCACCTTGTAATATTATGGCACGTGTAGGAATACGGTTCTAAATATTTTTATATAAAAAAGTGTTCTTTTAAATTATACTGCCGCGCAACTGTTGTTGCTTGCCTTCAATACTTTTTGCTTGACCAAAAAGTATTCAAAAAGTCACGACTTAGCCGTCTAAGACGACCCACAGGCAACTTGTTCGCTGAGCAAAATAAAACTCGCTTCGCTCGGACAAGAATTTTGCTCTCACTGCTCACGGGCGTTGTGTGGGTACCCCGCTTATCCGGCAATGTCGGAGTCTTTGAAAAAAGACGTGCATCAGTTCCGTAGTTGGGGTACCCATCCGGTGCAGGCGGCGAGAGAATAAAATGCCAGAATGCGAAGCATTCCTTTATTTTATTCAGCCGGCAAACCGATTGATGGGTCAACGAGGAACGTAGCACTAGCCTTTTGGTTCGTTTTGGGCAATGCCAAAATGAACGAAGCAAGATGCCATAGGCATCGCGCAGATAAATGTATAAAATAAAGGAACTACAAAAATAGAGAGATGATTGATTATATAACCATGCATTGGATAAGTATAGTGGGCACAGTATTGGGCCTGCTATACTTGTATCTCGAATATAAGGCCAATATCTGGATGTGGCTGGTAGGTATCGGGATGGCGGCATTTTTTGTCGTTATCTATTACAATACACAGCTGTATGCGAGTATGGTCATATATGTTTATTTCTTATTAGGCTCTATTTATGGACTTATAAAATGGCAGAGAAGCCGTAAGAATGAAAATACCGATCAGGATATTATCCTCCGTGCTCCCCGAAAGGTTCTGATACCTACTATTACTGCAATCGTCGTCGTTGGAGGGATTATTTATATGCTTCTTATCACCTTGAGTAACAATCAGGGAGGAGTTACTATTGGAGATTCTGTCACAACCTCGCTCAATGTAGTCGCTTTGTGGCTGGCTTCGCGCCGATGGGCTGAACAATGGTTGCTTCTAATTCCCGCTAACGGTTTATCGGCTATATTGCTTTTCATTCAACAGGATGAGATTTCTGCTGCGATGTTTGCCGTTTATTTTGTGGTGTCTATATTCGGTTATTTCAATTGGAAAAGATTGGCTAAAGCATAGGTGATTGATATAAGTAGACAAGTAGACAAGTAAACGAGTAGACAAGTAAACAAGTAGACAAGTAAACGAGTAGACAAGTAAACGAGTAGACAAGTAAACGAGTAGACAAGTAAACGAGTAGACAAGTTTATTAGTTACGGGATATTTTATCTATACAAGGAAGCAATCCGCGAGGGATGTTTCGTTGTGTTCTTTATTTTGTGCCCTTACTGGTTAAGTAGTTATTGAGTATACAAGTTAACGAGAAAAAGGTGACACTGAGTTCCACGAAGAAGGCACTGGGGCACACTGAGAAAAAGTAACCCGATAAAAACATCGAAAATGAGTAGAGATATGTTACTTTTTTTGTCACTTCGAACGGATGTGAAAAGTCTCTTTCCGCGAAAGTGATGAGATACTTGACTCGCCTGCGCTCCTCGATTGTTGTTTGTGGTTAAGAAAAAATGACAAAACAAAAAACGCTGTATCGCGTCAAATATGTCAAGAGTGTCAAGTTTTAACTAAATTCCGATTGATAATCAGATTGTTAGTGTTTTGTAATATGTTCTTATTGACATTTCTAAGGAATTGGAGTACATTTGTACAACCAAATCACTGAAATATTAAGACTTATAATATGAAATACAAATCGATTATGGCATTGGCTCTTGGTGCAACAATGCTTGCATGTAATTCGCAGAAAGAATCGGTCGAAACCACTCCTGTCATCGGGAAATCGACTGTTAAGGTAGAAAACGGGATAATGACACCCGAAGTGCTGTATAGTTTCGGACGCCTTTCGGATGTTCAGGTGTCGCCGGACAAATCAAAGATACTGTATGGTGTCGGCTACGTGAGTGTAGAAGAGAATAAGACGAACAGGGAACTGTTTGTTATGAATGTTGACGGTTCTGACCGAAAACAGATAACCCTAACACCGAATAGCGAAAATAATGCCGTATGGATGGCAGGAGGCAGCAAGATTGCCTTTTTGAGTAGCGAGAGCGGTTCGCCCCAGATATGGACGATGAATCCGGATGGAACGGAACGTCAGCAAATCAGTGATATCGAAGGTGGTATCAGTGGCTTTACTTTCTCTCCTGACGAGAAGAAAGTACTTTATATTAAGAATGTAAAATTCGGAGAGCGGACGGTGGATATGTATCCGGATTTGCCAAAGGCTTCGGGACGTGTTATAGATGACTTGATGTATAAACATTGGTCTGAATGGGTAGAAGAAATTCCGCATAGCTTTGTGGCAGAGGTTACGGGTGATACCATCAAAACAGGAACAGACATTCTCGAGGGTGAACCGTATGAGTGCCCGATGTTGCCATTCGGAGGCACAGAGCAATTAGCATGGAACCCCGACGGAAAAACAATCGCCTATACCTGCCGCAAAAAAACAGGTTTGGAATATGCTGTTTCTACGAACTCGGATATATACCTATATGACATAGAAACAAAAGCAACTAAGAATATAACTGAGGGGATGATGGGGTATGATATCAATCCGCTATTTTCGCCCGATGGGAAATATATTGCCTGGCAAAGCATGGAGCATGACGGCTACGAGTCTGATAAGAACCGTTTGTTCGTAATGGATTTGAGTACAGGTGAAAAGAAATATATTACCGAAGACTTCGACTACAATGCCGATGCTATTATCTGGAACAGCGATAATCAGAGCCTTTATATGATTTCATGCGTCGAAGCCAGAACACATATTTATAAGGTATATATTCATACCAAAGAGATAAACGCCATTACAAGCGGCGATTACGATTACGAATCGTGTGCTTTGGCAGGGGAGGGGGCGCTGATTGCTGTGCGTCATTCCATGTCTCAGCCGAATGAGATTTATTCGGTCAATATAGCAGATGGAAAAGCGACAGAGCTAAGCTTTGAGAATAAAGATATATTAGAGCAACTGACAATGGGTAAGGTTGAAGCACGTTGGATTGAGACTACCGACAAAAAGAAAATGTTGGCGTGGGTCGTTTATCCGCCGAACTTTGACCCGAATAAGAAATATCCGGCTATATTATACTGTCAGGGAGGCCCGCAGAGTACAGTGAGCCAGTTCTGGTCGTATCGTTGGAATCTGCAGATGATGGCGGCTAACGGTTATATTATAGTCGCTCCCAACCGTCGCGGATTACCGGGATTTGGAACGGAATGGAATGAGCAAATCAGTGGGGACTACGGTGGCCAGAATATGAAAGATTATTTGTCGGCTATCGATGCCGTATCGAAAGAATCGTATGTGGATGAGACGAAATTGGGCTGTACAGGAGCCAGCTACGGAGGATTCTCTGTTTATTGGTTAGCCGGAAATCACAACAAGCGCTTCAAAGCATTCTTCTCTCATGCAGGCATCTTCAATCTGGAAGCTCAATACCTCGAGACGGAAGAGATGTGGTTTGCTAACTGGGACTTGGGTGGTTCGTATTGGGATAGGAATAACAATATCGCTCAACGGACTTATGCCAATTCGCCTCACCGCTTTGTCGACAAGTGGGATACACCTATTATGGTCAGCCACGGAGAGTTGGATTACCGCATTCTGGCATCTCAGGGAATGATGGCATTCAATGCTGCCAAATTGAGGGGTATACCGGCGCGTATGCTGATTTATCCGAATGAGAACCATTGGATTGCCCAGCCTCAGAATGGAATCCTATTCCAGAGGGAGTTTTTCCGTTGGTTTGATGAATATCTGAAATAATTATCTATATATAAACTCTTGATAAAAAGATAAGTATAAAATGCGGTGCAAAAAAAGAGCCATTTCGATAAAAAAATCTCTCAAAATATTTGGAGAATGAGGGAATGACGTCTATCTTTGCATCGCATTTCAAAGGAAATGATGTTCAAAAAAATGGTGTGGTAGTTCAGTTGGTTAGAATACCTGCCTGTCACGCAGGGGGTCGCGGGTTCGAGTCCCGTCCATACCGCGGAAAGCCTAAGTCAATAGGCGCCAAAAAAGAGACAAGTCCTTCATATTCAGTGAATATGAGGGACTTTTTTTATTTATGTTGTCTTAGGAAAAAGCCAAAATAAAGCCAAAAAAAGACATTTAGTGTGTCCCATTTCATACCCCAAACCAAAAAGGGACACAGGGGGTACGAGAAATCAAAGAAAAAGGGGTACGAATTGTCCAAAATTGGCAGTGTGTTGTCGGGAATTGGCAGTCTGCATAAAACTCATTAACAGATAGTTTACTTTAATTTTGTAACATTAAAAAATGAGTTTATGAAAAGTACATTTAAAGTTCTTTTCTTTTTGAAAAGAGACAAGCAAAAATCCGATGGCAGTGTTCCTATCATGTGCCGGATTACAATCGACGGACAAATAAGCCGTTTCAGTACCAAATTAAATGTGCATCCTAAATCATGGGATGTAAAGTCGTCAATGGCTCTGGGCAGAACAAAAGAAGCTGTCGAGATAAATACCTTTCTGGAAACAATTAAAACAGGCTTATACAACGTTTACCATGATTTACTCACCAAAGAGAACAATGTTAATCCTGATCGGGTTAAAAATATCTTTCTTGGTCTTGAAATTAAAAACCAAACCGTACTCGAATTATTCCAACGGCATGTTGATGATATCGCTAAATTGGTTGGTATAAGCAGGGCAAAAGGTACACTTCAAAAATATGACGTAGCCCGTAGGCACATGGCTAATTTTATTAAAGAGTATTATAATGTTGCTGATATTTCTTTGAAAGAGGTAAATCACTCCTTTTTGAGAAATTTTGAAGTGTACCTAATGACAAGCTGCAAATGTAAGGAAAATACTACTGCTAAATTCTTACAGCGATTCCGCACTATTATTCTTTTCGCCAAAAATAACGGTTGGATTCACATTGATCCTTTTGCCAACTATAAAATAAAGTTTAAGAAAGTCGATAGAGGCTATTTAATGCAAGAACAAATAGACGAAATCATGAAGAAACAATTCTCTTCTGAACGTTTGGAGCGAGTAAGAGATATCTTTATTTTTAGCTGTTATACCGGACTTTCCTATATAGACGTAAAAGGATTGGATGAAAGTAATATCCGCATTTCATTTGATAATAATTTGTGGATAATGGGGAAACGTGAAAAGACAGGTACAAGCTACAATATTCCATTACTCGACATTCCAAAGCAAATTATTGAGAAGTATAAAGGGACGATGCCCAATAAGAAAGTTCTCCCTGTTCCAAGCAATCAAAAAGTGAATGAATATCTCAAAGAAATCGGAGCTGTTTGCGGTATTGACAAAGATTTAACATTTCATCTTGCAAGACACACTTTCGCCACTCTTACGCTTACAAAAGGAGTTTCCATTGAAAGTGTATCAAAAATGTTAGGTCATACAAACATAAAAACTACCCAAATTTATGCAAGAATTACCGATGTTAAGGTAAGCAACGATATGGCTTCTTTTGCTGAAAAACTTGAAGAAAGGCGAATCAAATCTAAATCTAATTTAGATAAACTTTTTGAATGCCTTTCATTGCATGAAAAAATGGCTTTATTTAATCTTCCCGGCACTCTGTCTGATGATCCCGAAAGATTAAAGCGTATATCTGTCATGTGGCATAGCCTTTCAGAAGAAGAAAAATTATCTCTCTGGTCTAATACTTTTGAAAATGAAGGCAATCTCACTTTTAAATCGGAAAAAGCCAATACTCAATTAGCTGTTTAACCCACTAATTTTTAATAGTAATGAAAAAAAATGAATATTCAACAGTAATAGCTCTGTTCGACGAGTATAATAAGAATGTATATAAGGTTAAAGCCTTATCTACCTACCTGAAATATGAAGCGGTGAGAAACTATATCGCTGATTACATTAAACAACGATATGGGAAAGTTGATTACTTGCTGTCCGAAATCGACGTCAATTTCATAATAGGTTTTGAAAATTACCTGATGAAGTTTCGCAAATATAACGTAAACACAGCCGCCAAGAAAATAGAATTATTCCGTCGTATTGTAAATATAGCCTGTGAAAAACAGGCTATATCCAACAACCCTTTTAGCCATTACCGGATTAAAAGGCAAGAGGTAGTTCGTGCCTTCCTTTCGGAAAAGGAGTTACAGTCTATTTTGAGCAAAAAGTTTTCGACTAAAAGACTTGAACAAGTAAGGGATGTATTTATCTTTTCCTGTTTTACAGGTCTGAATTATTCAGACTTATCAATGCTAACAACCGAAAATTTTGAAACAGATAAAGACGGTAATCCTATTATCAAAATTATGCGGAGCATGACATATACACCTGTTATAATCCCTTTGCTTTCAGTTCCGCAGAAAATTTTGAATAAGTACAGTCAAAATTTACCGATAGCAAGTAATCAAAAGATGAATGATTATTTGAAAGAAATCGGTGATATTTGCGGTATTGGTAAAAATCTCACTTTCAGGGTTGCAAGAAACACATTTGCGACTACTATTACCTATATGAATGGGGTACCCATTGAAACAATATCCCGAATGTTAGGACATACCAATATAAATACAACCCAAACATTGGTACGAATGGATAACGGAAAGATTGGGCGGGATATGTTGAAATTATCAGAACACCTTACAGGTATGGATACTGCATTAAACCTCTAAAAATATTTATCATGGAATTACAAATTATTCAAAGCAAGATTTATGAAATCCGAGGTATGCGAGTTATGTTGGATTACGATTTGGCTGAATTATATCAGGTTGAAACCAAAAATCTGAAACGTTCTGTTCGTCGGAACATAGACCGTTTTCCTCCGGATTTTATGATTGAACTCTCAAAGGAAGAGTACGATTTTTTAAGGTGCAATTTTGGCACCTTAGAAAATCAAGGACAAGGGCAACACGTAAAATACTTACCTTTTGCATTTACTGAACAGGGTATAGCCCAACTGTCAAGCGTTCTTAACAGCACGTTGGCCATTCAGGTTAATATATCTATTATCAGAGCTTTTGTCGCTTTACGACAATATGCACTGGGTTATGCGGAATTAAATCGTAAATTGGAGGAATTTATGGTGGAAACAAATATGCAGTTTAGTGATATTTACCAAGCTCTTACCGAACTTGCATCACAAAAGGAACTGGAAAATAAACCCCGTAAGCGTATTGGTTATAATGTTCAACAGGATGAAGAATAATATATTATGGAACGAGGATATATAAATATTAAAGAAAATAGTGAAAATCAACTGATTGTTGAAGCAAAACTTGTAAATTGCACCCTGTGGGTAACGAAACATCAAATTGCCGACTTATTTAATGTATTTGTCAATACGATTGGTAACAATCTACGGAGTATATTCAAATCCGGCTTGCTCCGTGAAGAAGATGTTACCCGAATACATAAATTTGAGAGCAACGGGCACCCATGCGAAACGGTACTGTATAATCTGGAAGCACTGATATTTGTCAGCTACCGTGTAGCATCTTTTGAAGCAAAAGCATTTCGGGAATGGGTAATGAAAGCATTAACCGAATATACCCGGACTGATAATAAAAAATCAACAGAAGTTCTGATAGTATATAACCTACACTCAAAACTTCCGGCTATTTCGATGAATTAATAAACGTTTAATACATTTAGATATGAAACACGTATTTTATTTACTTATCGCTGTTTTTATGGTTTCCTGCGGTTCAAACTCATCAACGAGTAATTACGAAAAAACCATTACTGATAACCTGTTAAAAGGGAGCGACACAAAAGAAAATCTCAACTTCAAAATTATTGAGATTAGCGAAACCGGCAACGTTACGGTTGCCGACAGTATCGCCTATCTTACTGATGAATTTCAGAAAAATAATCAACCTAACATCAGTAAGATTGAGCTGGCTAAAAAAATGAGTGAAGATCTACTGGCAAGAGAAAAAAATCAAGCTAAAATTGATAAATACAATGCTGATATTGCACGGATGAGCAATACTATTGATTCTCTAAAAAATCTTACTCCGGATAATCTTAACGGATATGACAGTAAGAATCCGAATGATGTTCTTGCCGTAATTGTTAGATGCAAATACTCAATCGCTCCGGGTGGAACAGCCGTTGAAGAAACATTTGATTTCTACTTATCTCCTGACGGCAGCAAATGCTACGGAAAAACCAGAGCAAAATAAAAATACATATCACAATCCAAATGGAGCCTGTATCGTAAAAATCGGTACAGGCTTTTTTTGTATATAGCTTTCCTTTCTGTGAGGAAAGTTCTGCGTTTTATTATGATAAACGCAAAGCAGACAACCAAATTTCCTTTTTTCTGTACTTCCCTCGGTATAATTTCTTCCTCATTTAGTTATGACCATAAAAAAGGAGGGGTTCGGAGTGAACGAGTATCAGGCGCGAATTTATTTCATGTTTATTGGCTGCACAAGATCAGACGTGTTTTTAAAAAAATCTTCCTCGATTCAAAATCTCTTTTGTAATAGATTTTAAGAAATTATCCGGGCAATAATTATAGCCTCTTTTCTTAAAGAAATGTATCTGCACCCCAATCAGGTACAGGAAAGCGAGTGTATTTTTTTGAAAAATCTTGATGCTGCCAAAAAGCACTGCGTGAGTAAGGCACCTGAAACTCGATCACACCTCACCCTCTCCATACTGGCATAAAAAAAAAGTCAGAAATTATGAGAAGTACAGAAAAAAATAGGAAACAACGACCGACAGCCTACCATCCAATTAGCATAAAATTGGTTTTAAAAATCGTTTTGGCGGTTTTGGGCTTCTGTGTGTGGGGAACAGGGTTTATTTGGGCTTTAGTGGGCTTGTATCTCTTTCTTCCTGTTATACGGGGTATCCTCTCCTTTTTCGTGGGTATGGGTGCTATAATCCTCTTTATTCTCGCAATGCTGACCTTTTTATAATCCCTTAAAATTTAGAGTTATGAGCAAAGTATTTTTATTAGGAGCAAACAAGGAAATTGACAAGGCTATACAGGTTGTTCAAGTCAATCAGGTTATCCAAATGGAGGGTTATAGCTATGACAGATATGTAGTCTATGACATCGTTAAAAATAACTGGGGTATCACTTACAAGCTGATTAACCTACGGAAAAAAGTTTTTCAGACAGCAGACATAATCAGACCATTAAGCGAAAAATTCGGTATCGGTTATTATTACGACAGCGAAAATCCTGAATTTATGGATGGTTTTGAAGTGGCGTTACTTCTTCAGGAAGCGAAAGACATAGTTAAAGCGGAAACAGACGAAGCCGAAAAAGAGAAGATAAGAGTAGAAGAAGTTAAGGTAATAGGGCGTAAACGTTTTGCCGAGATATTTCCCGAAGATGCGCAAGCGGTAATCGTGGCACGTCTGAAACAAAACGAAAGCGATAGTCAAACCGACTATTACGGAAGTAGCACACAACGCACCGTCATTTTAGGCTTTTCCAAACATAAAAGGGATATTTTTTCCGAAATGCGTAAATACGCATCAAACTTCGAGGAAACCGCCTATTTAGCCGAGTTTAACGAGGATTACGAAAATAGGGAAAAATACTCTATGGGTGCAGGGTATTATTTAGGAGAATATAGGCATAGCGGTTGGATAATTAAAAAAGTGCCAGTATATAACCGTGAACGCACTATTGAAGATTTTGCATACACAGCAGGAAGCGAAGATAATATACATATCAGTAAGTCCAACACAACGCCACCAACCAACCAGACAGGGGAAAGTAAATGCGGTTGTACAATGGTTGAGTATTCAGCCAAAGCAGTAGCGGTATTCGGGGAAACCAAAGCAATTAAAGACGAACTAAGAGCAATGGGAGGACGCTTCAACAGTCGATTAACCTTTAATGGGAAAAAAATTAAAGGATGGATTTTCCCGAAATCACAAGAGCAAAGGTTAGCCTATTATTTCGGATTGGATTAAACAATGTAGAACACAGGGCAGAGCCTATCTGCCCTACTAAAAACAATCACCATGAGAGTAGATATAGATATGAAATTCATCCACAGGTATAATAAAAACCTATCCTGTATAATTCTCGCAGAAACTGCAAAAGGGTGGAAAGTCAGCCAAACGGAAACCTTTGCCAACCCAAGAAAGAAGCCAAAAGTAACCGTCCAATTCTATCATGCAATTTGGTTTGATGACCAAAAAGGAGAATGGGACGCAGTAAATAATTAACAATCAAAAAACAATATATCATGTATTACGGATTAAAGAACCCCAATAGAAAACAAGAGTTCATTAATAGAATGAACCAACAAATTAAAGTAAATGAGAACCTTATAAAAGGTTTGGAAACGTGTGAGCCGTTTATCAGAGCCTTTAATGGCAAGGTAGCCAATTCAAAGCTAATTAAAGCCATATACACCGCAGAGAACCCGAACAACCTTTCTTACAGCATCACCGAAAAAAGAGGATGTAAAGGCATTGCAATCGGTATATCTGACAATAATCACAGAATGTATGCAAGTGTGGAGGGCAAAACATGGAATTATCTGACATCATACAACTGCGTTTTTCTCCTGCCAACAACCAAGCCTGATGAAAATTCACAAGACAGGATAAATGCGGATGAAGCAATCAAGCAAATTGAAATAGAAAAAGAATACCTCACAATTCTAATACAAGAATGTAAAGCCGATTTACAGATGTATGATGAAGAAATAACCGCATGGGAAGAACTTGAAAGGCAGATTGAAGCCTATGAACAAAAGTTCTCACCCAATCTGCGAGGAACTATAACAATGAGTGCAAGATAAAAGAAGTCAAACACGGGGCAGTAACCCTGCCCCACAAAATAACAGTCATGAAATACAGAGAATTGTCAGCATACGAAAAATTGCAAAAGATACAGGACATCAATTTTTGCAGGGCAGAACGCCACAATGTAGCTATATATCTGAACGCATTAAGACGTAACGACAGGGCGATAATAGAGGAATACGAGAGTTTTGGAAATACCCCTCGCCAGTTATTAATGAATAAACGAGAGTACGAAAGACATTTAGTATTTGGCTTCATTAAAAAGGAATTTAACGAATACGGTTGGTTGGAAAGACCTGATTTTTTGGAACGTGAAGAAATACAATTCCCACATCGGGACGGTTGGGCGGTATCTAACCATATCACACTGGGTAAAGGCTTAAACGGAAAATGGACTTATGGAATGAGTTACTCTCACAGTACAGGCGGATCAGGCTATGGGCTTAATGTATGGGGTAAAATATTCGACAATAGAAAAGACTGCCTGAAAGCAGCATTAAATGAAATGCTTACAGGACTTGAAAAAGACAGCAGTAAGACCGACCGATATGCAATCAATGTATTAAAACAAGCGAAAGCCTTATTTGACGAGATTACAGGGCGTAAACCTGTACAATTAGAATTATCATTCTTTTAATAAATCCAATCAATATGAAACCGAATAAAATAGCAATTATGTATAAGGGAGTTGTACATTTCCTGAACAGGGTAACAGGCGAAAGCAAGCATTATCAAATAGCTTTTGAAACTGACCGTTGGAGCATCCGTTTTTATCTGTTACAGAACGGTCAAATCCGAATAATCATAAATAAGTCTATCAAAAAGAGCGAAACGGAATATCATACGCATTTCTGCTATGACTGTTATTGCACACTTGATAAGAATGGTTTATTTCTCGATGACGTTCACGATCCTGCCACTTGCCGAAAGATAACCAACCCTACTAAATGGTTTACCATTGAACCCATGTTAAGGGATATTCACAACCAGTTAAAAGAAGAACTGGAAGCCTTGCACCCTTTCGACCTGATACACGATATAAGAGATTTAGAACACTTCATATACAGGAAAATGGAAGAATACGGAAAGGTAGAATTTACCGTAAACAACTCCCTACGTTTCGGTATCGGTGAAAATGCCTATACCACAAGCGAAGAAGCATTGAAAGCCAAAGAAAAAGAACCTGTTGTTTTGCTAAATCTATTCAATGGCAATCATATAATATCTAAAGACACTATCATCTTTTTCCTGTACTGGCTTTTGGACAGGGATAAAGAATTAAGTGTATCAGACGGACAAAAATTGAAAACGGTTGTCAGATCATTTGAGGAAAGTCCCAAAAAGCCGAATGAATGGTCTTTGCAAACTCTTAATACGTGGTGGCAATGGCTTAGTTTTGATGAATTTGAAGATATTACAGGTATAGAGCAGGACAGAGACGGCAATAATGAAATAGATGCAAAATTCCTTGATGATGCCAACCAATTTTGGCAAAATAAAACCTTTCAAGAAAAAATCAAAATTTATCAATCCAATTCACACTTACATGAGATTGTAAAAGAAAGGATTGAAGCATATGAATAACCAAAGGGCGGAGTAATCCGCCCATAATCTCAAAAAGCATGAAATTGAAAGTAAATAAAACAAATAAGACCTGCACAATTAGCGGACTAACTTCAACCGAAGTTGATGTAATATTGGGAATCGTAGATACTGCTAACAGGCGATGTTTCCGAGAACAAGAAGATAGCGGAGAATGGTATAGCAACGATGATTTTGTACTATCACTTACCGATGAACAACGACAAGCGTTGTCAAAAATCGGAGAAGAAATACAGCAAATTTATAACAGTTAATTATCAATATCATGGCACAGGAAAAAATAGACGATTGGATGCAAGATGCCAAAGACCTTGCAAAAGCGGAACGGGAACTCAAAATAGAACATTGGGTATATATAACCTTTGAAGTAAGGGACGAGGACAGAAACCGTGAAATACTACATATAATCGACATCCCTCGTGCCATGTTAGACCGTTGGCGGTGGGTTATTGAGTGGCGCAGGGCAAAATTGGTATGTAAATACCCCCGTAAGAAAATTTGGGTATATCACTGTGCATACGACAAGCGGACGGGATTGCAAACAGGTTTTGACTTCCTTTTAGGCAAAGTAGCTTCGGCAAAAGCGCAGATAACTAAGGTAGAAAGGGCAATCGCCAAATATATCGACTATATGACACACAATGACCTGTTTTTCAATCTTGAAACGGATGAAAAGTTACTCAAAGCCAAAGCCAAATTGGAACAGAAAAAGAAAAATTATAATGAAGCGTATGCCATTTTACAGGCAGAAGTCATCAAGCATAAACAGAACAGCACCATGTATAAATTATTTATTGGATTCAAAAAGTTGGGCGAGTTCAGCTCTATAATGGAAGCCAAGAAATACGCAGATAATAGCGGACTATCAGGTACTTTTAACCTGATTGGAGACAAGTATCAAGATAATTGGTATGTTTCCTCAATGCAAGTACAAACCTCTAAATAACAAAGAATATGACAACAATAAAAGACATAGATGGAAACATAATTGAAGTAACAGATTTGAACGCCGCCATTGACGAATGTAAGCGTTGTAAAGACAGTCCGTATAAAATGGAAAGCGGACACACCGTAGGCGAAAATTATGCCTATATGTTGGAACAACTGCTCCCGCTTCAACAACAAAGCCGTCGTTCACGTTGGTTGGAAGGTACAGAAATGCGCTACAATCAGGGCAAGCGTTTTACAAAAATGGATATTGCCTATGAAATCGGTCGGCACGAACCGTATCACCCTGCCTCTCTCTATTGGGATAGCCTGCGTCGAGAGGAACTTGTAGCGTTCTTCAATGAAATGTTCGGTACAGATATTCGTTGAATTTTCCTCTTTATACACGAAAAAATCCCGACGGAACACCGTCGGGATAGCTATTATATCACTAAATATTTTTTAGATTATCCTAATACAGTGAGTATTAAAATCTTTTAGTTAAATTCACGCCGTAATAAAAGTTATACAATATGTCAGAATCAATTAAAACCAACAATATACCAGAACAATGGGTTGCTTATTTCAGCCACATCGAAGATCATCCCGCTAACGTCCTGATGAACCTCGCGCTGGTAGACTTAGCCCCAATAGATAACCTCAAAGAGTTGCTGCTATTTACTATTCAGATGCTCTCCGCAGATGAAAACGGATTATTCACGGCAGAAGAAGAATCCGAGGTACTACACAGCATCCAAGAAGAAATCATCGAGGCTACCGAAAAGAAAAATGTCATCGTCGCAGGAATCGTTAAGTCAAACGGTCTGATGAATATGTACCTTTATGTAAAACACGGAAAAGAATGCGAGGAACTCTTAAAGTCCGTCATGAATGTACATCCCGAATACTCGTACAACATTGAAGTGCAGAAAGACAAGGATTGGAATACCTACTTCGACTTGTTGTACCCATCCAAATACGAACTGCAAACCATAGAAAACCAGTCGGTCTTATTCCAACTGGATCAGGACGGCGACGACTTCAGCAAAGAAAGGGAAGTGGATCACTTTATCTATTTCCCGACCGAAGAAGGGCGAGAGCAGTTTATTCGGGAAGTCGAAACGCTCGGATATAAAGTGGCGCTAAAAGAAACCGTAGATCATGGCGATTCCTATCATTTCGCATTGCAAATCTCCCGGCTAAACAATGTCATGCCCTCAGAGATTAACGAATATACATGGGAGTTAGTAACATTGGGTAATGACTACGGTGCCAAATACGACGGTTGGGGATGCTGCCCACAAAACAGCAGATAAAATATAGCTGATATAAAATAAACAGACGCGCGGTTTCCGCCCGTTACTATTCTTATGAGATCTGCAAATTATTTGAGAGAAAATATACAAATAATTTGCAGATCAAATGACATTATTTAATTTTTAGCAAGTTTCAATATCCTAATTGCCCCTCTTATAACAATAAGGAATACAATACTACCGATAATAAGGTCGGGTATCTGATTATTCAACTGCCATACTAAGAATCCGGCAAGAATTACCCCTGCATTTATTATTACATCGTTGGATGAAAAGATGATACTTGCCTGAATATGGGCATCTTTGCTCTTCGTCCTTTGAAGTAAAAGCAAACATATAACATTAGCAATCAAAGCAAGTACGGATATACCTATCATTGTTTGAAAAACAGGCATTTCCTCTGTACCTGTAAACCGTCTGATTACCTCTATAAAACCAACGGCAGCCAAAAGTATCTGGAAATATCCGCAAATCATAGCAACACGCTTCTTACGGCTTACGGCTGCACCGACTGCAAACAAACTTAATCCATAAACAAAAGCATCAGCAAGCATATCAAGGCTATCAGCAACCAATCCCATAGATTTGGATATAATACCCGTTGACATTTCAATCAGGAAAAAGCCGAAGTTAATAGCCAGTACAATCCAAAGGACTTTACGCTGTTTGCTATTTTCCTCTGCCTGGACTTCTCCTGTTACTTCTTTACTTTCAATAAAGCGTGAACCGAGATTCAAGGTAGCAAGCTGCTTTTCGATTTCCTGATAGTCGCCTGTATGGTAAACAGTAAATATCCTGCCTTTCAGGTCAAATTCCTGCTTTGCAACACCCTCTATATTTTGGAGTTTCATCCGAATGAGGTTTTCCTCACTCGGACAATCCATTTGTTCAATTTTAAAAATTGATTTATTCATTTTACAATTTAATTATAATCCCGGTATTCAGGATGAAACCGTCCAACGGTGCATAAATGTCCCGAAATTCAGGATTAGTCATCGAACCCGTATGAATGGTATCAAACCTTGTCTGCCGTCTGTCGGTAAAGTTCTCAAAGTTAGCATATATTGAGAACTTTTCCCAAATTCGTTGCATCATTAATCCGAAGACAAGGTAATCCTTACCTGTTTTACCGTCATTCAAATTTTGTTTTCCGGTATAATAAGCTTCCAATCCGATTTTCCATTTATCTTCCACCTCATACATTAAAACAGAATTGATTTTATGTTTCGGGGTTAAGGTTTTTTGGTAGCTTCTGCCGTCTTCCTTTACATCAGCATCCGTATAGGTATATCCGAGAAATAAACCGAAATCCTTATACTTAATTTTCATATTGGTTTCAGCCCCTTTACTATCCACGTGACCGTTAATGTTATTAAACTGCCAACGATTATTTTCAGCAGCTTGCAGTTCAAGCGGATTTTTCAGGTAAGTATAAAAGAATAACTGGTTTATACTTAAAAATACTTGGTCGCCGAACAAACCCGTTTTATAAGTAAAATCCACATTTGCCCCATAACTCCTTTCCAGTTTGTTCCTGTTGTCATCTATCGGCAAGACATTCTGAAACTGGATGCGTTCGCTATCTTCCGAAAAAATGGTAGGTGCTTTATATCCGAACCCACCACCTACACGGGATGAAAATTTCTCCGTTATCTTGAAATGAGAAGATATACGGGGTAGAACTGCAAAACCGTAATCGTTAATATAATCGGTACGCAATCCGCTTTCAAGATTCATCCAGTCCGTTATTTTCGTATTGTTCTGTACAAATACGCCTACGGTAGTCATATTGTAATCACGTAAAGGAAAATCGGTCAGTTTTTCTTCGGTAAACTTATCCGTCCACACATTCGCACCCGCTACCCATTCCGTTTTTTCTTTTGTATGTATATAAGATACTTCTGAAAAAGACGATAACTGGTCGCCGTCAAATTTGAAATCGGGAATCTCAATCTTACGGCTGAAATAAGTAATGCTGTTCTTTACATTTAATCTGTTTTGTTTGTCGAAACGATGTTCAAATGTAAGTTGGCTTGAATGCCTTTGTGTCTTGTTTCTTTCAAAATAGGAATGTTCTTCGTTTCCCTTATCTTTTACATACTCCATATCACCACCCAGACGGTTTTCAATCATGGAGTTTATACCGAAATTAAAATCTGTGTTTTCAGACAGGTACAAGAATAGCTTAGGATTAAATACAAACCTGTCGAACTTTGGTATTGCCGTAAAGCCAACATCTGACGGATCATAAGCCCAGTTACGGTTATACGATGCAAAAACGGTAGTACCTACCTTGTTGAATTTCTGACCGAAAAAGCTGTTTACATCAAGCCCTTTACCTGTTGTCCCATTCAGGTGGATTGAGAAATCCCTTTCCTTTTCAGGCGTTTTCGATATAAGGTTTACCAGTCCCGCAATAGCACCGCCACCGTATAAAGTAGAAGAAGAACCTTTTATTATTTCAACCTGCTTTAAATCGAGCGGTGGTGTCTGTAATAAACCTAATCCGCTTGCTGCACCTGAAAATACGGGAAAACCGTCTTTTAGTATCTGTGTATATCTACCGTCCAAACCTTGAATGCGAATAGATGAATTACCCGATATGGCTGATGTTTGTTGTGTCATAATACCCGTGCTTTCATTCAGAAGCATACGTATATCTCCGGGTTTCATCACTCCTTTTTCGCCTAACTCTTCGGCATTTATAAATTCAATACGGGTAGGAATATCTTTAAAAGTACGTGTCCCCCTTGTTGAAGAAACAACTACTTCCTGCAATGTTTCTTCATCAGGCTCAACCCTGATAACGATAGGTTCATCCGAAGCCAACGGGAATGTAAATTCTTTTATGGTCTTTTCATATCCTACATAAGTAATTTCAAACCTCTGTTTACCGTCTGGAATATTGGAGAGTACCGCTAATCCTTCAGCATCAGAAGATGTTCCGTTCGTAGTATTTTGAAGTATAATATTAGCACCGATTAAAGGCTCTTTGTTATCACAGTCTATTAGTTTAACGTTAAGTGTATTTTGAGCGAAAATATTGGAAATGCTGAATACTAAGAATAGCATCAGTATAATTTTTGTTTTCATTTTATTTCTTGTTTTTAAATCTTCAACTATAAATGATATGAGGATTACGATATTACAAAGAATGTATTATCGTAAAAATTGCAGGGCATATTCACAACGACCTGTATAATAAAAATTAGTTTATGCTTTTGGCGGTTGCCAGATTGAAGATTTATAATCAGAGAGAGCGTTTTTTACTATATAATCTGATTTATAATCAGGTATAGAGCCTAAAATTATTATTATTGGATTATAAAAACGGGCTTCCGGAAATCCGGAACAGGTATTACAATGTAGAAAAGGGGAACAACAACTATCATCGGAACAGTCGTCACAACTATTGCCTATGTCATTGCTCGTTTCAACGGTATCTGTATATATAGCTAAACATTTATCCTCAAAACAACATGGCATTACTGATAACAGTAATACATATATGGATAATATGAGGGACAAATATTTCATGCTGCAAAGATAGCGATTATGTTTTGCAACTTAGTTGCAAGTTTCGTACTATTTTCACAGATTATCTACTGTTTAATTTACGATTCTATTTCGGCTATTGCTTTTTCAATTTCAGCAAAGGCTTCGCTCATTACTTCCTCTACCAGTCCGCCGATTTGTGCTGCCATAGCAACCGAATTCATGCGCGAAATACGGGTTATACCATCAGAAGTCTGATATATAGATATGCGACATGGAAGTAATGATGAATAAAGACGTTCCATATCATGCTCCAATATTCTGCCGGAATATTTGGGGTTGCACAATTCTATGACTTTTATCGGTAGCACTTCTTTCCCATTTTTGCGAAGCGTTTCCTGCATATCATGAATATGCTGTATTTTCCAGTTTCCGAGAGACTGGATTTTTTCGGATAGTTTATCGAAGGTTTCGTCATAACTGTAACGGCTTACGTTTTCTAAAAACATTGCGCTCTCAGGTTGTTCTGTTGATTTCATGATTCTTTTTTTATATTACTCTATGTTATTATTTAAACAATTTTCTTGCCAAAAAGGTTGCATAATACGTTTATTATCCGCTTTATTTTTACTATTTACATTGCATGAAGATACAAGCACCTTACATAATTTTATAAAGATTTTGATAGTCAATTTTTAACAGCTAAATATGCTAAAAGTCTGATTTTCTTTAAAAATGGATGTACATCATCATTAATTTAAAATAAAAAAGATTGATGAAAATCGAAGATTTTTAAAAGATCTGCAAATTATTCGTTTATTTTCTTCAGAATAATTTGCAGATCGTTCTAAATTACACTTTTTCCTTCCATTCAATAACGGCAAAGTTCCCGTCTGAAATCTCCTTCACTTTATTAATCCATTGCACTTCACTTAATGCTTTAGCTTTAAGGAATGGACTATTGGTTGAAGTCAGCAAAAGACTGGAATTAACCACCCACCATTTATTCTTAATTCTGGCACGTTGTAAGTCCTGTTGCAGTCTTTGTGCTTCAAACACAGGTGTTGTTTCCGGCAGGGTTACGATAACCACTTCCGTTTCCTTTTCGCTTCGCAAGCGAGGTAATAGGTTTTGAACCGCAGGGGTGATATTTCCCTGTGTCCGTTCTACTTCCTTATGATAACTTTGGGTTGAATCCAGCAGCAGCAACGTGTGTCCGGTTGGTGCAGTATCTATCACAACCACTTCATTATCCGCTTTGGCAACTATTTCGGCAAAGGAATTGAAAACGGCAATTTCCTGTGTGCATGGGGAACGCAGGTCTTCTTCGATATAACTTAAATCAGCATCACCCATTGTTTCCCTTGCTTTGTCAAGCACATTTTTCTGATAGGCAGCAAGCACCGCTTTTTCATCTATATGGCTTACTGTGATGCCGTCTATTTTCGTTTCGATATAAGCCAAATGGTTTGCAGGGTCAGTTGTAGTCAGATGCACTTTCACTCCTTTTTTAGCCAAACCACGAGCAATATTCCCGGCAATGGTAGTTTTGCCTACACCGCCTTTACCCATCGTGAAAATCACCCGTTTACCTGTTTTGTAGAGGTCTTCAATAACGCTGTCAATCGTATTGAAACTACGTTTCTCAATATCCGGACTTTCGTTCTTTATGGCTACATCCGCATTCAACATATTACGGATATTATCAATGCCTGTCATGTTATAAGAACGAAGCGGAACAATATAGGTGTTCAGTTTTAGCAAGGCTGCCGAACGGTTATTCAGCGCATTTTGCTGGTGTTCATAAATCTGTTTGGAAATACTATCGTCTGCATCGTAGTTTTCTAATACGCCATTTATGATTAAATGCTGTGTTTCGATACCTATATCCGACAACTCATTGGATGAACGTTCGACCTCTTTCAACGGGCTGTCTTCCGGTCGGCTGACAAGGAAGAGCGTTGTTTTAGACTTATCGGTTAGATTTTTTACCGCATGTTTATATACATCTTTGCGGTCTTCCAAACCTGATAATTGTCCTAAGCACGAAGCTCCGGTCGTATTTTCGTCAATAAAAGTATCCCACGCAGAAGGAAGTTGCAACATACGGAGTGTATGACCTGTTGGGGCTGTATCAAAAATGATATAATCATAGTTTTTGCTCTTATCTTCGTCAGTGATAAAATCAGAAAATTCATTGAACGCTGCGACCTCTACTGTGCATGAACCGGATAGTTGTTCTTCCATATTAGCAATTACACTTTCAGGTAATTTACCCCGATATGGAGCGATAACCGATTCCCTGTATTCGGCAGCCGCTTGTTCGGGGTCAAGGTTTACAACAGTCAAGCGGGGTACATCTTTAATGGGAGTACCTTTATTGTCTAACGGCATATCAAATACATCCTGTAAATTGGATGCCGGGTCGGTACTCAACAACAATACTTTTTTTCCACTATCTGCAAGACTTACAGCTGTAGCACAGGCGATAGATGTTTTGCCTACACCGCCTTTACCCGTGAAAAATATATACTGGGTAAGTTTTTCGTTTGAAGGATTATACTTTTTCATGTGGGTTATTTTTTTATTGTTAGTTCATCTTCTGAAATATCGAGCCATTCTGCAATCTGCTTATTTGATGGATACGCCTTTTTTATAGCAATTTCACCATCAACTGTGATTAGAGGAAATACGTCTGCTCCTTCTGCCATAAGGCAATCATTGACAACCTTCGTGGTTACATATACCTGAGGATGGTCTCGCAAGTTAAAACGTTCAACTATAATTCCTTTTTGTTTCAATGTTTCAACCACAACTGCTATACGCATCAACTCAGGGTCGATATTCACTCCGCACAATCCGGTAGGACAGCATAATGCAGGGTCATAAATTTTAATTGTTTTCATTTTTAATATTTTATTTGTTATTAATTCTATTTATTCAATGTTCGTAATGTAGCGAACTATTTGGTTAAAAAAATAGACGCTATCTGATTCAAAACAGCATCTATTCAATGCGTACAATTCTATCAATTACAGTAATCCATTGTTGCTGCATCACCAAAGTAACTGATTGCAGCAGTAGGGCAAAGAGGTTCGCAACCATGACAACCAGTTACACATCCATCAGGATATACAACTACTGGTTTCTCATTTTCTATCGCATAAACTCCTTTCTTGCATTTTTCAAAGCAAGCGGAACATCCTGTACATTTTTCCGAATCAATAATCGGATACCATGTGCTGCTCATAATGTGATGTTTTATAGATTCAGGGATTTCTTTATTTCTTCTTCACTCGGAACATACCCTTTCAACTTTACTTCTCCATCAACAACAACCGCAGGTAAAGACATAATGTTATACTTCATAATTTCAAGTATATTTTCTTCCTTCTTCAAATCGGCAGCAATGTTATTATCTGCCAACACTTTCCGGACAGATTCATAGGTTGTTTTACATTTGGCACAACCTGTACCTAATACAATAATCTCCATATTATTTATCTTATATTGTTATTTCTAATTAAATGCTTGTAATTATGTAGTAAATACCCACTATTATAAAAACGGCAGCGACAATCCATTTAAACCATTTCTGGAAGACACTCATCTTATTGTAGAATTTGCCTACGTTGCTAACACTGTATGCCAACAGCCATGCAATGATAATTACAGGCAACCCGGTAGCTATGGCAAATACAGGGGGAAGTAATAACCCTGACGGGCTGGCAATAGTCATCGGGATTAATCCACCAAAGTACAATACACCGCTATAAGGGCAAAAAGCCAATGCAAACAGCAAACCGAGCAGGAAAGCGTCGAGGTAGGTTTTCTTTCCTTTCTTGTTTTCTATTTTTGAGGTTAGCTTATTCATTCCCGGAACCTTTATTTTAATAATGTCCAACATGAATATCCCGATAATGACTAATGCTATCCCAAGCCACATTCCCCCAACATTCTGCAAAAGTTTAGCTACCTGAAACTGACTTGCTCCAAAATAGAAAATCAAACCAAGTGCCGTATAGGTAAACATTCTGCCGAGTGTATAGAATACGCCATTAAACATTACTCTTCGCTTATCGCCTATATCTTTACTAAGATAAGCGGTAGCTGTAATGTTGGTTGCCAATGGGCAAGGACTGATTGCAGTCATTAAGCCCAAAAGAAACGCCGTTAGTAATGGAAAGTTAGAGCCATCCACAAGATTCTGTAAAAACTCCATCATAATCTTTTATTGACTTCGGTTTTGATCAGGTCAGTGAGGTTTTCGGGAGTATTCAAAGCGTTGGCAAATGCCTTGTCGGTAATATCTATGGAATTATCCCCTTTGGCAATAATAAGGGCATTCCATGTTACTTCATATTTTTCTACGAGTGAAGCATTTTGTTTTTCATCGGTTTTTACTTCAATGAATTTCACGTGTGGATTGTCTGCATAAAGTTCTTTTATTGTCTTCTCTGTTACATCGCCTACCGCAATACAGGTTTTACAGCGTTGTTTACCGTGGAAATAGTAAACGTTCACCACAGAAGCATCCGCTACTTGCTCTTTAGCTTGCGTTTCAGTGGCTTGTCCGTTGTTTTTTTGTGCATTACCACCACAGGCTACCAGCAATATGGCAAAAAGCCCGATTAAAATACTTTTTTTCATACAATGTGTTTTTATTAGTTTGTACTATGTTTATTTATAATATTTCTTCCGAAGCCAAAAAGCCAAGTTCACTAACAGGATTAATACCGGGACTTCGACCAATGGCCCGACTACTCCGGCAAAGGCTTGTCCGCTATGTAATCCGAATACGCCGATTGCCACTGCGATAGCCAGTTCAAAGTTGTTTCCGGTTGCAGTGAAAGCAATAGAAGCATTTTTATCATAAGAAGCCCCCATAAACTTACCTGCGAAGAAACTAAGCAGGAACATCACGACAAAGTAGATAAGCAACGGTATGGCTATCCGAACCACATCCATTGGTATTTGTACAATCAATTCACCTTTCAGGCTGAACATAAGAACGATTGTAAATAACAGTGCAATTAAGGTTATCGGGGATATTTTCGGGATAAACTTTTCCTTATACCATTGTTCTCCTTTCAATTTCACTAATATAAGTCGGCTCAATATTCCCATTAAGAAAGGAATACCTAAATATATAGCAACCGTTTCGGCAATCGTACCGATGGAAATATCAACGATAGCCCCTTCAAACCCGAAAAGGGGAGGAAGTTTCGTAATAAACAACCAAGCATAGAAACTGTAAAAGAATACCTGAAAGATACTGTTCAGGGCTACTAAACCTGCACCGTATTCCGTATTTCCTTCCGCAAGGTCATTCCACACAAGCACCATTGCTATACATCTCGCTAATCCGATAAGGATTACACCTACCATGTATTCAGGGTAATCGTGTAAGAAGATGATGGCAAGTACAAACATTAATATCGGCCCGATAATCCAATTCAGGATTAACGAAACTGATAATATTTTTACGTCCTTAAAAACCTTCGGTAATTGTTTATAATCGACTTTTGCCAATGGCGGATACATCATTAAGATTAAACCGATGGCTAAAGGGATGTTTGTAGTTCCACTGGATAATGAATCTATTGTAGTGCTGAAAGATGGGAAAAAGTAACCCAGCCCAACCCCGATAGCCATTGCCAGGAATATCCAAAGAGTGAGATTCTTATCTAAAAAACTCATTTTCTTCTTACTCATTGCCTTTTATTTTTTCTATGTATAATTTATAAAATGCTTCTTTTATTTCATCCCGTACCCGGATATATTCCGAATGGATAAATTCTGGTGACCCTTTTGCTTCTGACGGATCTTCAAATCCTATGTGCAAACGGTTTTTCACTTTACCGAAAAAAGTAGGACAGTTTTCATTTGCCCCACCACAAACCGTAATGACATAATCCCATTCTTCATTCAGATACTTATCTACACTATCGGAAGTATGGCTGGATATATCTACTCCGGCTTCTTTCATTACTTCTATGGCTTTGGGATTAACCTTTCCGCTTGCATTTGTCCCTGCAGAGAATACTTTTAATGCAGGGTCGAAAGATTGCAGGAAGCCATGTGCCATTTGGCTACGGCAACTATTGCCTGTACAAAGAATTAAAACTTTTTGTGCATTCATATCAAAACATTATTAACAGCATCCGGAACTACAATCGCAAGCACTTTCAGGTTTTACACCTGTTACTGTAATAGAGAATATCTTTGAATTATTCTCCTTGTATTCATGGAATGATTTTTCATCAAGATGCTCTTTTAGGATATCATCAGGGACAACGATAGGTTTTTCCCTTTGTATTTTCACCTGTAAAAAACCTGCACTGAAAATCTTAACCATATATTGTTCTTTAGGAATTGCTCCTGCAATGCATCCGGCGTATAATTCTGCTACTTGTTTGATGGATTCAGGTAATTCACCTTCTAAAACCACATCCGAGATGCAGAAATGCCCACCGGGTTTTAAAACCCTGAAAATTTCATGGAAGATTTTATCTTTGGTTGGTAATAGGTTTAATACGCAGTTACTTATTACAACGTCAACGGAATTACCACCAATAGGCATATCTTCTATTTCACCTTTGCGGAAAGTGACATTTGTAAAACCTCTCTTTTGTGCGTTATTTCTTGCCTTTTCTATCATAGCATCTGTAAAATCAATACCGATGATTTTCCCTGTTTCTCCGACTTCAGCGCGGGCTACAAAACAATCATTTCCTGCCCCGGAACCTAAATCCACAACAAAATCGCCTTTTTTTAATCCGGCAAAAGCTGTAGGAAGTCCACATCCCAGACCTAAATCAGCATCTGCTTCATAGCCGTCAAGCTGACTGTAATCCTCATTCATAATGTTATACACATTATCAGAGGAACAGCATCCAGAGCCACAACAAGACGACTGGTTATCATTTTGTAAAGCAAGTGCGCTGTATTTTTGCTTTACCATTTCTTTAATTTCTTTATTTTCCATATATAATAATAAGTTTATCAAAAATTCAATTCGCTTTAAAGCGAATTGTCTGTAGGTTCGCAAACATACGAACTTTAAAGATAAAAAATTATGTATTACAACAATTGTCTGATATTTCTACTTCAGTCAATAAAGCTTCAAATAATCTTTTCGCTAAAGACCAGTTTTTCTGATTAATGCAATACTTAACAGATGGCAATGTAATTTCACCTTGTATCAAACCGGCATCTTTTAATTCATTCAAATGTTGCGATAAAGTGCTTTTCGCTACTGGTAACACTTCAGACATATCTCCATGATAACAACATTCTTGACTTGCTAACAATTGCAGAATAGCAATCCGTACAGGATGCGAAAGGGCTTTGGCGAAACGTGCCATTTGCACCTGCTCAACCGTATATCTTTTCTTCACTTTTTCCATCTTCTTCATTTTATAGTTCGCAAATATACGAATAGTTTTTTAATTCGCAAATATACGAACAGTTTTTTCAGACAACAAACTGATTAGTATAATTTGAGTTGTATAGTTCATTATTCTTTATTACGGCAAACATGCGGGCTACGAGTTTGGCTCTGATAGCATTTAGTACTGACATTTTATTTTTGCCCTCAGCAACTTTTCTATCGTAATATACCCTTAATCCACTATTCTTATTTTGAATAGCAGATAAGGCTGCTAAATGGAGTAAAGATTTTATACTTTTATTTGCTCTATGGGAAACCCGATTTTTAGAATGCTGACTACTTCCTGATGAATAACTGAATGGAGCAACACCCGCATGGCAACAGAATTTACGACTATCTGTAAATCGTGTAAAGCCTTGTGTTTCCAGTATCATTTTTAAAGAAGTTTTTTTACCTATTCCTTCAATGCTCAATAATAATTTCATCTGATGAGATAATAAAGCATCCTTTGCTACAATATCCTCAATCTCCGCTTCAATATTAGCTATTGCTTTATCTAATTCTTTAATAAGCAGAGATAATCTCTTTGACTTCAATTTATAGACTCTATCAGGCATATATTCTTTTTGATCTGATAATTGAGCTTGGTATTTAGCTCTATCAACACATAGCATATTTAATTCTGTTGTTAATAGCTTTATTGATTCAACACTTATAGTTGGGTGGTTATATATTTTAAGTTTATCTATATAACGATAGGCATATAAAGCAATACGCTTTGCATCTACGGGATCATTTTTTCCTCGTTGCAACCCTGAACTGTATTTTATTTGAGTAGGATCTTCTAACCAAAGTTTATAGTTTCCGGCTTGACAAGAGATTGTTAAAGGATAAATATATAATCCTGTAAATTCAGCACATACTACTATTTGTTCTGCATCTATATTTTGTTCTGCACAAATTACAGATAAGTAGTCCTCGATACTCTTTTGATGATTTGAAATAACATCTTGTTTCACCACCACACCATTACTCAGGAGGCAACAATCCAAGTTCTTTTTACTCACATCAATTCCAATAAAATAATAGTTTCCCATAATAAAGTGATTTAATGATTTATAATTTGGAAAGGCATTTGAATATATCCTAAAAACCTTAAATATCTTTCAGATAAAATTCTTATATAGGTCTAATCCAAGACAAATAACAAGTTCGTTATAGTAACATAAGTTATTCCTATTTTCCATGCTGATTTACTTGTTATTTTCCTTTCTTCTTAATTCATAACGTAAATCATTAAATATTCTTGAAATTAAATGAATAAAATGAGTCCCAAATAGTAACATAGACTTTACATTTCTCTTTTTCCATACGGTTCACTCATTATAGTTTATAAAATAATTACAATGCAAACCTAAGGTTTTCCATGAGTAAAAGTAATCTAACGGAAGAAAAAGTAACAAAAAGCCTTTTAAACCTATTTGTTTTCATACATTTGAACAAATAGGTATTTTTGTCTTGAAATCTCAATAATATGCCTGTAAAAATAGAAAAATGGGTAGTTGCCCAAAAAAAACATAAATTGTCAGATAAGCACGTCCAGATGGCTCGTGAGTTGGGACTAAATCCCGATAAATTAGGTAAAATAGATAACCATAAACAGGAAACATGGAAAGTTCCGTTACCCCAGTTTATCGAAGATATATATATCAAACGGTTTAAACGGGAAGAACCTGTTACTGTTCGCTCTCTGAATGACATTATCGCAGATGACAAAGCAAAAAAAGAAAAGAAGAAAAAAGAGAAAGCTAAAAAGCGTGCTTTACGAGAACAAACCGATAGTAGCGAAAATAAATACATAGAATAATCTACAAATTCCACTATGGAAAGTAAATTGTAGATTAACAGATATTTAAAAAGTTAAATGAAATCATCTATGATATATATAAATTCTCTACTTTTGCATAAAAAGCGATAAGCATGAAGGTTGAACATATAACATATAAAGGCTCTACACTTGTTAGAGATACTGATGATATTACAGAGGAAACAATAAATTTACTCAAACCCTTTGAGGACATTAATAAGGAAAAGAGCAAATTGAAATTTCCTTTAACTAATTTGGAAGTCGTTACTACCATAGCCAGCAACGTTGCTATTTTTAACTTTGAAAAAAATAATATCCCTTTGTATATGAACTTTTGCTGTTTTGAAGCAAAAGACGCATCTATGGTATTGGAACTGGTTGATAATTTTATAGAGAAAAGAGGATTTGAGAAATTGACTACTACCCCCAAAGAAAGCTCTTTTATATATACAGTTCCTTGCTATCCTTCCGCTTCGCTTACAAGCGGAGAAGAAGAAATGATAATGGGCGAAGTGGAACTATACATATATTATTCCTTATATCTCAACGATTACCGAAAAAAAACAAATAACACACATTCTGCTGACACTACATCAAAAGAAAAAATAAAATACGAGGTGGGTAAGAGATTCCCTGATGAAAGATATTTGAATCAAATAGAAACAACTGCTGCTATTATTAATACAGCATTTTTTGATGTTTTTTGCAGTTTCCATGAACCAACGACAGAAGAAATAAGACTATTCCGAAAGGGGAAATTAGATGTTTACTTATATGAAAACTCTAACATTCCATTTCTGATTTTTGACATGGGTTTTTCTTTTGAAGTGAGTATTGATGTAACTAAAATTCCAGAGGAAAAACAAGACGATTGGTTAAATTCAGAAGCAAATATAATAACAATGTTTCTTGTGGATGCCGGAACCGGAATCATGCAGGGAATAAGAACAATAAGTATTCCCCCCAATTTTGCAGAAAAAATTAGGGATATATCGGAAAAGCAGTTACAGGAGGACATAAATGTAGAACAAGCAATAGATCAGATAACGGAACAACTTTCAACAGAGCAAATGATGAAGAAATCAACTCTAAAATATACCGTGAAATAAAAAACAAAAGAAGCATTAAAGTTAAATTTAATGCTTCTTTTGTTTTATCGAGGTCTGTCAAAATCATTTTCCATTTCCCACCTGATCCAATCCTCCAGAGAATCAAATTCGTGAGGCATCTTGTCCAATGAATGCCTGTCAATCTTCAGTTCCTTTTGTTTCTCTCTGTAATGTCTGTCTAATTCCTGCACCTTCCTTTGGTATTCCTTTTCCATTTGCCGACTATCAATTATCCACCAAGTTGTAAAGCCTACCACGAACAGGATAAATACAGAAACGAAAAGTATCTCCCCTTTTGAAATGTAGCCCATAGCCCGCAAATCCTCAAACACAAATTTCTTATACTCAATATAGTCTTTTACTTTAGTATAGATTGTCTTTATTTCCATAAACGGGGTTTATTATGGGTAACTGAAAACATATTAAAATAGGTTCTCTCCGGCTTTTCCTTAGATAACAAATGAACAAAGCCCGTGCGGGTTACAATCTCCACATAAACCTCTGTTTCGTCCAGATGTACTATGTCTTCAAATCGAATACAATCCCGTGTACTGACTAATTCTTTTTTCCCTTTCATTGCTTCATAGACATACTCATAGTCAGGAAAAATAAATAGTGATTCTTTAATCGAAATTCTGTGTAATACCAGTATAGGACGGATTTTATCACAAACAGTAAACTTATTTACAGGTGATTGCCTTTTAAGGTAAAGTTTAGAAATGGCTTTTTGTGCAAAATTCATGATCTCTCTGTAATATTATGTTAGTACCAAAAAACAGGCGCAAGAATTACTAAATATCGGCTTTGAGGTACCGCCAAGCACCCACTCACTCAATAGATAATAACCTCACGCCCTTGCCGGTATATGCGAGTAACATATATACAGACTGACGGAAGCTAACATCCATTACCATGTGAGTGAGTTCTAAAATATTTGGCGGTTTTCAAAACCTCACTATAATGCTGCTATTTCCTATGTAAGAACCATCCGATGACTGGCATCGTTATAAATGATCCTGTGTGCAAAAATACACAAAAACAATGGAATATTACTGATTTTGAAAACATAAATCAATAGCACGCCACTGTAAACTATCCTATTTGCTTGTTGATTTCTCGCTTGAATGTAAACGGACGAGCGATAAAAGGATAGCTACTGATAGCACCGCCAGTCGTTACTGTAATAGTTCCAAAATTAAATATACGTCCCAACACGTTCTGGCTTACATGCAATCCTTCGCATTTAGCCAGGACAAGTTCGACCGTTCTGCGGCTTATTACACCCGTTTTCAAAATTACTCGTTTATTAGTAACGGCATAAATCGAACCAACCTTTATCAAAACACGCTGTACAAGGGAAACCAACCCCAAGAACAGCAATGTTACACCTAAATAGCGTGTCATCCGGGCATCATCAAGATAACACATATAGCCAATACCCAACAATATAGCGGGTTGGAGAAAAAGAAATATATGTATTTTTGCCCTGTATTTTATTTCTTCTCCGGGCTGTAAATATGTAGATAAAAAGTTCATATTTTTGTTTTTTAGATTTTCCGCCCTTTCCCTTTTCGGTCTGGCTTTTTATTGATTTGGATAGAGTTTTTTTGTTTTTCTGCGGTAGTTTGTTCCACAGATTTGACATTTAGGTTTTTGCTCTTTGCATCATACCTTAATTCTCCAATTTTCACAAAACCATTAGATGTTTGTATATCCTTAACTCTAATAGATTCTCCATTATATAGCTGCTTATGCTGATCGTATGATAAGGGCTTATTTATTATATTTTCCACTCTTTTGTGGAATGTATAAATGTTATCGCCCTTGCTAATCTCTTCTGGAATATTGATGTTATATCCCTCAATAGCTTTTTTAGTAAATAAAATCATATCAGCAGTCCTCATATTAGAAGGAACCCAACCTAATGAACTGGGATCACTCTTAACGGCTGTTTCAGCAACTTCGGGTGTCCAAGCCTTTTGCGGTATAACGTGAAAACTTCTACCGCTCTTTTGTAAAGCATCTTTTGCTATTTCCGGTGTGATTAAATCATGACTAACAATATGTAACAACAAATCCACTTTTTCGGGATTAGTATGAGCTTTAAATACTTCCAGCAACATTTGAGATGATGTAACAGAATTAACAACAGAGAAATCGTTTTTATCTTTCCCGAAAGTATTGTCCAAAGCAATCCGACACAATTCATCGGTTCGGTCTTCATAAGGAATACCTATTAAGTTTTTCGGATTATCTTTTACCATTTTTCGATATTGTTCTTCCCCTTTCATTTCATCCAAAATATACGGAATGGCATAAGGACTGCTTTTTATAGCTAACTCACATAATTCTTTTGTTTTTTGGCTTTCTGGAATATGTGCCAAGTATGATCCGTCACGTTTTACAGCAGCTTCGCATAATTGTTTATCCTTAAATTGGATGGGGATATTGTAAAACAACTCTGGTTGTTTCTCAAAAATTTTATATGCCAAATCCTGTTTTATATAATCAGGCTTCATATTCTCCAAAAATTCTTTCGTAGTGGAGTAATCTTTGCATTGTTCATTGAAAACCTTTAGATGAATATCCTCAAACGGTATAAATGACAATATACGGGGATGACTGGCTGTATTTACCGCTTCCAGACAAACTTCATGTGTTAGTTTATCCGCAGGGAAATACTGTATTGCAAAAGCGTCTTTCTTTAAAGCCTGATTACATAGTTCCGTAGTTTTCATTTCATCGGGAACATATCTCAGGCTATGAAAGGTCGAATTAATTGCAGCCTCGCATAATTCCATCGTTTTATCTTTGTCAGGAATATTATATAGCCGCATACCATCACCTTTAACAGCCTCCATTCTTAACTCATAAGAATGAAGATGTTCCGGAATAAAGCCTAATACTCCCGGTTCATCCTTAACACCATACATGGCCATCTCCGCAGTCATAATTTGCGGATTGATGAAGCCGTATATATCCATCATATTAACCATAGAATTTTCATATAGCTTTATCCCATGCATACAAACGTCTGGATAAGGGATGAAAGCTAACACTTCGATACCCTCTCCCGTAATATCATAAGCGGAATGAAGGGCTCTTCGGCACATTTGTTCTGTTTTCATTTCTTCAGGAACAAACTGTAATGCCCAGCCGCTATTCTCCACAGCAACATTACATAGATCGGATGTTTTCATATTATCAGGTATGTACTCCAATGTTAAACCATCACCTTGAAGTGCCTTTTTCATAAGTTTTTCATTCAGAATATTTTCAGGCACATACCTTATATTATCGGGATCAACTTCAATGGCAGCCAGAGAAACACTTTCAGTTCGTCTATCTCCGGGTAGTGTCATAAATCTGTCTTTATCCTTACTGACAAATTCAGCATCTTGTTTTTCTTGTGGATTCATTTTTATTTATTTTTCGTTGTTATAATTTCAAAAAGGCAATAACACCATTTTTGGGGATTCAGATAGCGCTTACCTTTTCTTACTTCGTAATGCAGATGGCTACCTGTCGATACTCCTGTATTGCCTACACAGGCAATCTGTTGGGTTATACTTACCGAATCCCCTGCATTTACCATCGTCTTACTCAAATGGGCATAAAATGAATGGAAACCGCCTGCGTGTTCAATCTCAATGTAGTTCCCATATCCCGAACAAAAACCCTTGCGAACTACTATCCCGTTACCAGTGGCATAGACTGGGGTACCTTTGATTTTAGGAATATCAATCCCGGTATGAAATTTTTGTATTTTATAAACAGGATGATAACGCCTACCAAAGCCCGATGAAATATATAGCGGTTTTTTTATTGGAAAAATCACAGGATAGTCGGATAACTCATCAATAGACATTTGCAAAGAATCCGCTATCTGTTGGAACTCATTTATAGAATAGGCAGATTTCGTACAGTCTTCTATTTCCGATTTTCTGTTTAGAGAATCAAACGGCTGCCCCCATAAAGGCAAATGCAGCAAAACGGTGACGAATATTAGTAGGTATTTCATAATCAATCTGTAAAAACAGTAAGTACCCGAAATAATCCGGGTACTTTACTTATTCAACTTCCTCACCCCACAGATCTACGTCTGTCGGTGCATTATTCAACGAATGGGCTATCCATAGCCAGCAGAGGACGTTTAACACGATATAGCTGCATATAATCATGGACTGATACTTTTAGTAAATCATCATCTTCTTCATCATCCCCCTTGTCATTCTGCCAACTAAATGTTTTTTGCACGACCTGACCGAATGAATCTTCGATATATACGTCGATAACCTGCTGATCCGTACTGTGTGATGTATAATAGAGCCGGAATGTCGTTTTATTCAACGGATATAGGTCATTCGGTAGAAATACCGTTCCGTCATCCATCCGCAGTTCTCCTTTTCCATCACTTTGAAAATACCTGATAAAGAACCGGGCGTTATCATAGTCACCTTCCTTTACCAGTTGGCATCGAATCTCCGCACTCTCGCCCTGAACGATTTTTTTCTGGACGGGCATAGTAACAAGATCAAATGAATAAGCCTGCTGAATATCCAAATCGTCACTACAGGCACAGACTATTGCCGATAGCAATAGCGTGTATAAAAAATATGCTAAAAACTTTTTCATGTTTTTTTATTTTATAAAATTATCTTTGGGAGATAACCTTTTGAATAAAAGGCTGTAAGCGGAATTTTTCAGCGGTAGAGGTAACGATTTGGCAACCGTGCTTATTTCTGCGTTTTGCGCTGTATTTCCTCAAATAACTCACTGCAAATCTACGAATTATTTCTCACAAACCAACACATATTTTTTCCCTTTTTTTATTTGATATACCTTTTCTTTCATTCAGGGAATAGATAAGGCAACACTTTTGCAGGAAATACTACCCGGAGCGTAGCGCAGGTGTGGAGATTTCCTGCAAAACCCGTAGGGCTTGGTGTTTCCGTTCTATTGCCTGTGTGTATTTTTGTATCTCAAATGAATAAAGGATTACTTTAACCCATTGAAAAAAGAAATAAGTTTTTCTACCGATACCGCATAATTAGAGCCGTCTATCGAATGAAAACCTAACTTCCGGGCAAAGGATGCGCTTTTCTCGTTGGTGGATTCTATTCCGATGTGCTTATAACCGTATTTTGAGGCTATTTCAGCCAAGAACCTGACGAAGTGGGAACCATGCCCTATCCGTTCTTTTTGAAAGCCTATTCGGGCTATAATTAGGCTATCGGGCGGAAACAAGCTTTCTACCTTTCGGATACGCAAATAGAGGTCTATCCGGCTGTTCCTTCGGGTGGTTAGGATATTGTCAGGAGTAAGATATACAAGTGAAAGACGATACTTAAACCGCTTCATCAGGTAGTTATCTATCGCTTTGCGTATTTCTTCGCACTCATTCATATTGCTAATTTTTAATCGTTTATCTTCTGATTCCCCGTTTGGGTTTTTGTTCTTTTTTAGGTGGGTTTACCGCCTGTTCCTTTTTTCTTTCATCGAGAAGCGTATTTTGCGGAGCGGGTTGTATTCGGGCGGCTTCTTGTTTAATTTCACACTCTTGCATTTCAAGCTGTTCGGAGATACTACCGTTCTTCATCGTGTTGTAGTACTCAAAGGATTCGGAAAGTTCCCGCTTGTAGCCGAATAGCTTGTCAAATCCCTGCTCCGCCTGTTGGAACAGGCTTTTTCTATCAAAACCACCCTTAACCGTTCCTTTCTTGGTGTTTTTGTGGTTGGTGAGCGGGGATAGCTTCTTTTTGTTGGACTGGTCTTTCCGGCTGACAATCAAATGGCAGTGCATATTTAGTTCGTTGTTTGACCTGTCCCGGCTGAAATGTATCTTACCGTAAAATTTTATATCTTCTGCCAATAGTCCTTTGTTGAAATTCTTGGCATATTCAGGAATGACGACTTCCCGGATATACTGTTTCATGGCTTCGGCTTGTTCCTGTTCAGTATTACCCATTGCCCGAAGCTCCTTTTCCGATGGACTGACATGGATAGCGTAAAATTTGGCATCCGTTTTTAATAACTGACCGATATTACTGTCTATATCCTTTATTACTTGTGATTTATAGATATTATCGTCCGTCAGGTTGAAAAATCCTTCGGTATAGATTCCCTGCTCCATGCGTTCCATATCTTCATGTTCACAATAATCCGCTAATCTCCGGCTACTGCCTGCATTATTGTATGTGCCTTTGGACGGTGGCGGGAAATCTATGTTCATGGGGTTTATATTTGCTTGTTACTGCTTTTCGTTTATCAGGTCGTTAATCTCGTTTTTTAGGTTCTCCTTCCGTTTGCCGTCCATTACTCCGCAAGTGGCAAGTTCAGAGTATAGGGAAATCAGTTTCAGGAGTTTATTGTTATTCCGCTCCTGCTTCTTTGATGATGCGTTCACGGCTTGGGAAAGGTCAGTTATCTGTTTGGCTTGATTATTTATTACGGTTGCGTGTTGGTTGAATGTTTCGCTTATCTTTTTTAGGACATTATCCTGTAATTCTCTTGTGGTGTTTATCTCCGAAGTTATCAACCCTGTCTGTTCTTTCACGGAAGCATCAAATTTGACGGCTATTGAATGGCTCGTCCGTATCATCGGGTTAAGTTCCTTTTCTTCATAGCTTCGGATAAAGCGGATAATATCGTCCTGCCGTTTGTTGATTTTGGCAAGTTCCGTTTTTACCGATTCGGGAGCATCGGCAGGGTTGATATGGGCTTTCTCCAGATACAGAAATGCCAGTTTCACAATTTCCCCTTTTTTCAGCGAATAGCGTTTGCAGATTCTCTCAACCAAAGCATTGGTTTCATTGTCTATCCCGATAGTGGTAAATATGGTTTTCCGGTGTTGATTACCCATGTGTTATAACTATTTTATGACTATTTTCAATACTAACCACCTGATAATAAGCGGTAAAAAAAGACCGCTTATAACAGGTATTATAACTGTGCTTTAGTATAAAGCACTAAAGCCGAAGGCTTTGCCCCGCAGGGCAAGAGGAAGAACAGGACGAAGTCCAGTTCCCTCTTGCTCAATTTAGCGAAACAAACAGAGCCGAGAGGCGAAGTTGTTTCTGCTAAATGCGGAGCTACTTTGAAGGCGTAAACTTAAAGCAAGCCTTCATCCGCTTGCGCTATTCTGCTTAGAACATAAAAAGCAGAATCATTCCTCATTTTCGTCATTATTTTCTTCTTTCGGGTGCTTCTTGTCAAACTCTTGGGATGCCCAGTAGTCCATATATTTATGGACGAATACCCGAACATCGTTTACACGGTAATAGGTCTTATGTCCTATCATAAAATAGGGTAGCTTTCCGTCCGACCGATAACGTTGCAGGGTGCGTTTAGACACTTTAAGTAGAAAGGCTAAATCTTGGTTGTCGAGTAGCTTCTCGTCCTTATCGAATACCTTATCGGTATTAATCAGGGATTTCAAATCCTGACCGATTTCACTTAGCTTTTTGGATAGCTTCTGCATCCATTTTTCAAAATCTTCATTGTTGATATACATTTCATTTCATTTTTGAGATTATTAATTCGTTATCTCAATGCATTGATGAAGCAAAGGACGGCAGAACGAAGCAAACAAAATAGGGGAATCCCTATGGACTCCCCTAAACATTTCTTTTAAGTTATTTATAATCAATGTATTGAAAAACGGTTATTTTTCATCTTGTTTACGGCTGGCTTTAATAATAAGGTTTTTCAGGTAATCCAACGCTTTGGTAAGGTTGAACGGCTTGCGCTTAAATACTCGTTCTTTTGATTTGTAGGCATCCCCGAAAGTAAAGTTAAAGGCTTGTTCCAGAGCATGGGCGATATGGATGTACGGTGCGGGATTGCCTTCGTCATTAAGGAACTGACCGGATAACTCAAAAGAAATGGCGAATTCTCCCATACTATCAATCCCCAATCCTTCTTTGGGCTTAGGGATAAAATAGACTTTGGAATTGTTGGGTTTTGTCTTGTCATAGATGCGGTTTGCTTGCAGGAATGTAAGTTTCAGTATATCAATTTCGGATTCAATGAGTAGAATTGCTCTTTGCAGATAGGCTAATTTAAGCGCATTTTTCCCCCTGCCCGTATCGATGATGCGTTCTTACAGATACTAATTCAATACGAGTAATGCTCAATATCCGGTAGATTTCAAAATAATCTGTTTCGGATTGGCTAACCGTTCTTAACTGTTCCATAAAGCACTCATAGGCCTTTTGCATTTCTTTGTTTGTAACTTGTGAAGTTTCAGATAATAGACTGAAAAACTTCGCTTTAACTAAATCATTCATAAGCATAATTTTAAAATTTGTAATATTGATTATATTCAAAGCAGGGCTTTGTATGCTGAATGATTCTAATTGTCACTACCTTTATATCTGCCCCAAAACTTATAATGAGTAAGTGATGTTAGAGATATTATTTTAGCAATAATTCGATTTTTTAATTCAAACTGTTGAATCCTATAAAATATCCACATATAACCAATCAGTATTATATTGAATAGGATAAATTTCACAATCCAGAATTGGGCAAACTCTGGTAATAAGCTATAAAATAAGCATGTACATACTATTGAGGTAAGATAAATGACAATTACCCATAAGCCGTGCGGTGTTTCTATGGCATCAACAGGGCAATTATTCATACATTTCATGCAACTTTCACATTTAAACGTCCAAAATGGTCGTTTATTGACTTCTCTAATTGCTTTGACTGGACATTGTTTTATACATAGATTGCAATTTGTGCATTTATATGAAGCATAGTACGATTTTGCTAAAAAGAATTTGCCTATCAGATAATAAGCAAATGATACAGGGGAAATTAAAACATCCTGTATAGTATCTTTTCGTGAAGCAAAATCATTTTTCCCTGCATAAATCTTTTCAAAATGCTTCTTTGCTCGGTGATAGTTTTTATCAAAAATGAATTGTGCTGATTTCTTTCTGATTACAGGATGTATAGAAATCCAGTTTGAAGGCATATCAAACGGAATTTGTCCGATAATTTTATATCCTTTTCTTTTCAATATAAGCGAAGACAAAAGGAATGCTACACCTGTTAGTCCGGGCGTAATCCGATTACCTATTTTCACAGAGCCTCTTGTATTCATCAATACTATACGGTTTTTCCCCTTAGGAAATGCACGGATAAAATTTAATGTAATCTTCGGAAAGTTAAATCCATGTATAGGGGAAATAATTACAATCAGACTGTCAGGGTTAATCTTTTGCAAAGAACTCCTATTTGCATTAGAAATATCAACTATTTCACATAATATGCCTCTTTCTTTCGCAAATTCATAAAACCATAAAGCAACTTTTTTCGAGTTCCCTGTCCCCGAAAAATAGAATATTGATATATTTTGAATAGTACTCATATTGCTACATCTCATGCATACTATGCAAAAATAAATCAAATTACACGCTAAGAACTTACATTTCTTGCTAACATGCACTTAGGAAATTTTTATGTATTTTTGCAGGCAATGAAAGTCAGGCAGGAAACAAGTGTAAATGATTACATATCAAGAATCAATTCGGTTATTATCTATATTGAAAAAAATATAGACAAACCTTTGAATCTTAATAAGATTGCCTGTCATGCAAGCTTCTCGCCTTTTCATTTCCATAGAGTATTTACTGCTTTAGAGGGTGAAACCCCTGCCGATTTTATTCTTAGATTGCGAGTTGAAAAGGTAGCAAGGCTACTTCAAGAGCAAAAACATACTTCAATAACAGAGATTGCATATAGCTGTGGTTTCAACAACTACACCTCTTTCAATCGTGCTTTTAGAAAACACTTTGGAATGACCGCGCAAGAGTTTCGGAAGTTTGAAAAGGCAGTCTTTGCAAAAGATAAGCACTTCTACAATGCCAAAGGAGAATTGCTTGAAAGAACTGATAAAGCCATTAGTTATGAGGAAACTAATGTTTCTACATTTGAAAATGATAACATTATTCAAAATGCAGATATTCAAGTTAGAAGAATGCCCGAATATCAGGTAGCTTATATTCGCTATGTTGGTAGCTTTTATCAAATTGGAGAAACCTACGATAAATTGTTAAACTGGGCTACTCAAAACAGTCTGTTAGACATTCCAGAAACCAAATTATTTACTGTTTATCACGATGACCCATCCGTAACGAAAATGGATAGGCATCGTCAAAGCGTATGCATAACGATTCCCAACAACTTTAGACCAAAAGGATGTGTTAGCAAAATGCTTATTGATAAAGGAAAATATTTGGTAGGTTATTTTGAACTATCAGATATAGAGTTTGAAAAAGCATGGAATACTATGTACTTAACTTTAATTGAGAAAGGATATAAATTCAGGAATGCAAATATTTATGAAATGTATGAAACTGTAAAGAATACGCCTTTTTCTCAATCGTACAAAGTTTATATGTGTATTCCAATAGAATAAAAAACAGGGAATTACCCCTGTTTTTCTGCTATATTCTCTCCGTAATTTGTTTTTCCAATCCTGCTAACTTATATGAAAGGGCTTCCATATCCTGCGAGATTTTCTCTTTCGTTATCTTGGCGTAAATTTGGGTGGTTTTGATATTGGTATGCCCCATCATCCGGCTAACCGTTTCTATCGGAACTCCCTGTGAGATAGTCAATAAAGTGCCGAATGTGTGCCGAGCAACATGGTAGGTGAGCCGTGTTTTAATCCCGCATTGCTTGCCTATCTTTTTCAGAATATTATTACAACTGCTATTACTTGGTACAGGGAAAATTCTGTTATCCCTTGTGTAACCTTTGTACTTCTCTATTATCCGTTTGGGAACTTCCAATAGGCGGATACTGGAATCGGTGTTTGTTTTCTGACGGCGGGTAATAATCCATAAATGACCGTCAAACGAGGTTTTAAGATTGTCTTTAGTTAGGTTCTTCACATCCGAGTAACTTAACCCACAAAAACAAGAAAACACAAATAAATCCCTTACCAGTTCATACTGGGCATTTTTCATCTTGGCATTGACAAGAGAATTAAGTTCCTCTTTGCTTAGGAATCCCCTGTCTTTGGGTTCGGGGCTTATCAGATAGCCTGCAAATGGATTAAAGGGTAATTGCCCTGAATTACGTGCAATGGCTACTATATGTTTAATGCCAATCATATAACACCATATTGTATTGGTAGAACACTTTCGCACTGTTCGCAAGTAATATTCAAAGCCATTGATAAAAGCCAGATTCAATTCTTTCAGGAATATATCTTCCCTGTTGTACTCAGAACGGATATAGTTCTCCATATGCTTATACAGAGTGCAATATTTTGAATATGTGCCTTCCGCACGGTTATATCCTACCTTTCGGGAAAACTCCTGATTGTGTTTTGCGAACAGGGTTAGAAATGTGTCTTGCTTTACTCCTAAGCCTAAATAGGCGTTCTTTACCTTGTCAGCCGTAACAAAACCGTCCGCCTGCATTACTTCCTGATAGTGGCGGTTAATATCCACACGGATTTTGTCTAATGCGAGGTTTGTTTTTACGGCTAAGGTGGTTTTACCTGTCAGCCTGCCTGCTTTGGTGTCCCAAAGGTGAGGCGGTACAGTCACCTTACAACTGAACTGGCTGATTGTTCCGTCAATCGTGATTCTTCCCATTACAGGAACTGTTCCGTCTGGTTTAGAAGCATGCCGCTTCAAATAGAATAAAATTTTAAAAGTGCTACGCATCTTACTCAAAGTTTTAATGGTTACAAAATTACTTTACTTTGAGTTACAAGGGGTTATGCGATGCAACGCAAGAGGCAGACAATTAGTGACTTATAGCCGATTTGCATTTTTGCCGTTGGTAATGATGTGGTAACCCAACTTTGTCTTACCTTTGTCTATCGGTGGCTTTTGCCGTCCAAAAGAAAAGCCAAACAAAGAACGTTTCCCGCACATTATCAGTCGGTTGTCCTCATTTGGCTGAAACTTGCTTTTTTATCAGACTTTTATTTTAAAATATTTATTGTTTTGTCATTTTATCAAAGACAGCATCAATACCTCTAACCTCTTCCTTGAAATCAGCAATAATATTATACTTGTCTATTTCCAGTTCTATTCTATCTTCTCCAATATTAAGGAGCATACGAGTTTTATCACTGTCATTAAAAACGTAGTTTACTTCCTTCGCTATTTTTTCAAAATCGTCTTTTGAAATAAACCATTTTAATGTGAAACCAACCCCCGCTGACAAAGCAGACATATTATACATATTCACAGGGACAGTATCATCCTGCGATAAATGTTCATTATTCCAGAATCTTAAAAATTCTAAGAGGTTATCTGATGTTGTTGCTATCATTTCTTCTCAAAGTTTAGTTTATTATAAATTTTAACCCTAATCCGTACTGGAAATGAAAATGCCCTGTTGATGTTCCCCACAATATCCGTTCACGGGCAGTCAGGAGCAATACAACACGGTCTGATAAATAGGTTTCCATTTCCAACGTAATAGCACCCCCATAAATGAACCGGTCTTTATTCCGGAGTGTGGAACCGTCAAAAAGTGTTTTTTCTCCCCAGTTGCTTGTTTCATATCCGGCAAGAGCAGATCCGCCCAAAGAAAAAAGGACTACTTTATTATGGTCGGAAAGAAATTTCAGGTAATAACCACCCTCTCCAGTGAACTGGCTGACAGGTATTCTGTCATCTTTATAAGGGTAATATTTATTCAGGAACTCGGCACCGAATACCCACTTATTTGCATGTTTGGTATAGGTGGCCATCGACAACCCGAAATAATAGCCCAGTTCATTCTTTTTGTCTGACAAATGGAATCCATCTACCATTCCACCAGTTACCTGTATGCCTTGCATACCGGGCAAACAACGCTGTGCGTGTGCTTGGTCTGCAAAGACCAGGCACAGCACAAACGTTAGTATAAGTAATAGCCGTTTCATGGTTATTTAACTTTCAATTCGTTGATAACTTTCGCCCTTATCAGGTCGGCATTTTCGACAACAAAACTTTGATGCCGTCCGCCCTCTTTTTCGTTCAGTTCGATGATAAGGTGCTTATCATCCGGTATCGTAAACTTCGGCAAAGTGAAAATCACACGTTCTGTCCGTTTTCCACCTATCAATGTCAGGTTATTATGCGCCCGGAGTGGTACAATTACCTGTTCCTGAATGGCTGTACGTTTCGCCAGTTTTTTATCTACAATCTTGAAAGTGATAAAATCTACATCAAACGGCACATTGGATGAGTTTTTGAGTTGCATGTGGAAATAAAGCAATCCGTTATGCGTGTAAATTCCTTTGAGTGTGTACTGAATACCGAAACGTTTGGAACCGATGTGCTTTATTTCCCTGTCATCATTTTTATAGATAGATTTCATTATCAGTTTAACCAGTAACGGCGATTCGCTACCCAATTCCCTCATGTAAATCTCCATAGCGTTATTTGGTCTGTTCACGGCTTCTCCATCATGGATAAAGTCGGTCATTTCGACACTCAATTTCACCGGTTCATCGGCATATTTAACATTAAAGGTATAGTATGCGCCATCGTCGGTAATGACCGCCAAATTGCTTTCACGAGAGAAGTCCCGGAGAGCAGCTTTTACACGCAATACGTTTTCCGCTCCAGCAGCTTTGGCTGCCAACAGGTCGGCAGAACCCAAATCGACATATCTTATAGCAGACGGGAAAATGATATGCACTGTCTTTGAGAATGTAACCTCCAGTGCGTACGGTGGTATCATCCGGTTAAAGGTTAGCGGTCTGGTCAGACCGTCAAAATAATCTCCGGTAGAGGGAGAAATATTTGCTGTTTGCTGTTTTTCTACGCTCTGTTTTTCAACATCCTGAGCGTTCGCTGTGAATACGCACCCGATAATAGCGAGTGCAAAAAGAATTTGTTTCATACGAAAAATTGTTTTAATTGTTAATTACTAAATACTATTGGATTTTTTTAGTGGTAGGCTTACGCCCTGTTTTATACCTTTGGAAGAAGTAATACCTGATGATTAGCTTTCAATGTTACTTCCACTTTACGCATTTTTTTACTGACGTATTGCGACAATCCCTGAATGGCGCTTCGCCCCAAATCGGCGGCAAGCTGTGAACCTGCGTCGTCTGTTATGGTAATGCTACTGCCCATCGACGTACCCATGTTGGCTGCAATTTCTTTAGCTGCGTTCATTTCATCCGAACCCGGAGCCGAAAATCCCCGCAATCCGTCTAAATCGTAAACATCCATTTCAACAGGTATCACATTATCTGCATACTGTATAGAAATGATTGTTACCTGAAGCCGCTCCCCGCTAATCTTCGCACTTCCTGTCAGAATAGTATTAGCAGGAATCAGAATATTTCCGGCTCTCATAGGCTCCAGTAAACGCAGTTGCATTTCTTTCCCATCGGAAAGTTTTATAGTCTGGCACACACAAGCCTTGATACCGTTTTTCTCCCTTACGCCTTCCTGTCCGGCAGCCGTGATAAATCCCATGTTACGGGGCTTGCTGTATTGCTCCAGAAACTCGTCATTATCCATTGGAGCTGCCAAAAGCGAAACAACACTGTGATGTACCTGTGACACAGGCTTCGGGGTTACTTTCTCACGCAGGTTGATTGTGTTATCCCCATTTTGTTGCTGCTGTCCGTCAGGCGTTACCTGTCCCTGTGCATTGGGCGTGTATTTGGCTGCAATCTGATAAGATTTTTCTATCAGTTCCAGTTGTTTATCCTCCGCACTTTTCGCAGCTTCGGCTTCTTCCAGTTTACGCTCCAATTCCTGCATACGCCGATCCAAAGCAAGCTGCTGTTCATCGGCTCCGCTTGCGGGTTGTTCATACCAACTGTTTAACTGGCGGTTTACATCCTGATAAGCATGGGCTGAAGATTGGATAGGAGAAGCCGCACTACGGGAGTTATCGGGAGAATCGGGAGTAACAGGAGCCGTGCGCACCTGTTTTTCGTAATCTTCCTGCGTTTTGCGGTCTTCATCTTCACCGAGCGAAAATGCAAAGTCTTGTAAACTACGCCTTTTATTTTCTTCTTTGTTACGCATGGCTTCCTGTTCGTAAGCTGTCCGCTTATCCCCTACAATACCTTCGTCTTTAGGGATGGGTAGTTCAGGGTTAAACCCGTCGGGTTGCTTTTCATCCTTTCCGCCGGAGGGCGCAAAGATGAGCCACATAGCCCCGATGAACAGCAAGACAAACAAGGGATAGACAAGCATCTTTTTCCGCTTCTGAATCTCCTGCGGCGTAAGCTCTTTTTTAGGCTTACTCTCTTTCTTTTTTTCAGTAACTTCCGGTTTCGGTTCGTTACCTTCGTTTTCCTTACTCATAATCAAATCTGTTTATTTGGTTGATACTATCTGCTTTCTGCTGATACTCCAGTTCCAGTTGCTTGATATGGTCTATCTGCATTTCCTGACCGCTTTTCTTTCCCATATTATATATGGAAGAAACCGTCATGTAGATGGAACCTGCGCCAAACACGAAAAGCATTACAAGGATTATAATAATCCGTCCGTCGGGCGTTATCTGCCCTAACAATGACCGCAGACCGTCTTCCATCCAGTCCCTTACGGCTGTAAGTTTTTTCTTTATCATGGCTTATCGGTCTATTGTTCTTAAATCCCTGTTTTCTATTATCTCAAAGCGTTCCATAGTGAACCCATGAGGATTATTGTCGCTTCTGACAGAGTTTATCAGGTCGCAGCGTGTAACAAGGCTTCGCTCCGTTACATTACTTGCCCTGATAATCATTTGCCGGGCGTAGGTCATTACCTTATAGGGATAAACATCGAGATTACATGCCACAGAATCAATCTGAATAATCTGATTGATATTACCCGACACAATGCGGTTGTAGTAACCTTTTTCCGACATATCCTGATAATAGCGGAAAGCACTTTTGTCCACCAGAAAGAGTGCCCTGTTGATGTTTGATTCAATGGCGCTTTTATCCGGTGATAAGGTAAAGAACAGTTCGTGAAATCGCTTGATATGCTCCCTTGCTTCAACAGGACGGTTTTGAGATAAGTCCTGTGAAAGAGCCAACATAAGCGATTTTCCTTCATCCAATACATAGATTTTCTGCCGTTGTGCTTCCGCAAAGCTGAATGAGTTCCAGACTGCATATCCGGTAATTCCTGCACACAGCACCACAAACACAATGGCGATAATCCTTATTTGCTTGAAACTTGTTTCAATATTTTTTAAACTTTTGAACTCCATGTTTTTAATTACATTTATTGGTTATTTACCAAGCAAACGACCGCCAACGTTTCCGGCTACTGATCCCGCAACGCCTCCGGCAATTCCACCTGCTTTACTTGCTGTTTTGTTTACTGCGCTTCCGTATGCACCCGCTCCACCTGATTGAATAATCCATCCGGCTACGGTCGGGATAGTGAAGTATCCGATAATTCCGATAATCAAGAATACGATATACACACCATTCGAGCCGTCGGGAATATAGTTCGGATCTTGCAACAAGGCTATATCCTGTTCAAGCATCAAAGTCTGTATGCGTGCCAGTACGGAAGAAAAAATGTCAGAAATAGGAAGCCACAGATATACGCTTATATAGCGTGTAAGCCACTGGGTGAGCGTTGCCTGAAACCCGTCATAAATGGAAAAGGCAAACGCAATAGGCCCCAGTATGGCTAACACGACAAGGAAAAATGTGCGTATCGTATCAATGACCAATGCGGAAGCATTGAACAGCAGTTCAAAGAAATCCCTGATTACCTGCCGGAACCATGCCTTGATATCATACCAAAGGCGTTCTCCCCACATACTGATAATTTCAGGCGTATCGGTAATACCGAGGTCTTTCATTTTTTGATCGTACACTTTATCATCGACAAGCCACGCTTTACCCTCACGGACACGGGCTTCGTACTCCAGATTATCTTTCTGTTGCTGATAGGCTTTCATATCCATTGTCTGCGATTCCAAAATGCTATGAGTACCTGTAACAATGGGACTCATAACCGCATTGATAGTTCCCAAAACCAGTGTAGGGAAAAACATTATACAAAGCCCTATCGCAAAAGGACGGAGAAGCGGAAACACATCAATAGGCTCCGCACGGCTTAACGCCTGCCATACCCTGTATGCTACATAAAAGAGTGCGCCCAATCCTGCCAACCCCTTTGCAACCCCAATCATGTTGCTGCAAAGAGGTATCATGTCTTGGTACAGATTCGCAAGAATCTGATGTAAGTTGTCAAAATTCATAACTGACTACATTTGTTTGATTACCAATATCTTTCGGCAGGACTACCGTAAAGAGATAATACCCTGTCCGTATCGCCTTTTTCTTTGGCACGGATATACGAAACCGATATACTCTTTTGGGTATAATACTTAGTCAGGTTACGATAGTCCAACATCTTAGTATAAATGTCATCTATCGCATCCATCCGTTCTTTATCGGACAGGGAAAGCCCGTTGCTTCCGGTAACTACGTTTTTCAAATCCGTTACCAACGCTCCCCCTTCCTCCAGTAGTTTGGCATAGCCTGTTGAGATTGCCGCCAGTTCATTCGGGGTAAAATTGGGATCACCCACCATTTTATTAAATCCGTTCACGTAGATGTCCGTAATTTCGCTGACCATTGAAATCGTCTTTTGTACCTTACGGGCATCTTTAATCAGATTGTGGACAGACTTCAAAGCGTCGTAGTATTCCTTTCCCTGATTGTAGATTTTGATACTTTCTTGCAGGTTTTTTATCATATTACCTGCCGTGGATGTACCTTGTATCGCACTTGTGATATTTTGCACAAGATTGGTCGGATCGGTTACAACCCACTGCGCTTTCGCCTGAAATGAGAACATAGAAAGTGCCACTATCAGGCACATAAATATTCGTTTCATACTTTTTATTTTTTAATGATTATTGATTTTGTGTACCTTAATCGTACACCCTTTTGTATTCGCCTTCGGTAGTAAGCAGAAGCATATCCCGCTCATCATCGTAGGCAATGCGAATCATACCGTAGAAATAGAAAAAGGTAATCCCCCAGCTCTGGCACAAAGGGACGGTAAACGCCGTGTTTTGTTTGTAAATAAACTTCAACCGGAACCGACTACCGTCATGGAATATTTTAAGTCCGGGGGAACCGCAAAGGCTTTCCCATGTCCCGCATATCTCTCTCATCGGGAAATGGGTATGAAGTTGCGGTGCCGCAAACGGCTTACTGTTTTTTCTTTTCATGGCATCTATCCTCCGTACTCCTGTCGCTTGCTTTCAGCAATCTGCTTAATCGCCAGTTCCATATTTCCATCCAGTTTTTCAGCCAGTTGCATCACTTCCATTTTCTCCGATTCTTCGGTTGTATAGGTGTAATATTCTTCCAGACTTACTTCTGTGGCATATACGGCACTTTGTACACCTCCTAACCCAAACCAGACTTCCTTGTATTTACGACTGGGTACATTGGACATATTGATAGAGAGTACCTGCGATTTTTCCTTTTCGGTCAATCCCAACAACGCCTGAATACTGTCAAATTTGTTCATGTATTTTCTTTGGTCGAGCAAAATTTTACAGTCGCTATTGTTGATAATACTCTCTTTCACAATAGGAGAAGCGATAATATCATCGACCTCCTGTGTAACGACAATCGCCTCTCCGAAGAATTTCCTCACAGTCTTAAAAAGATACTTAATGTACTCTGCCATACCCTCTTTAGCGATTGCCTTCCATGCTTCTTCAATCAATATCATCTTACGGATGCCCTGCAAACGGCGCATTTTGTTGATGAACACTTCCATGATTATGATCGTTACGACGGGAAATAGGATTTTATGGTCTTTTATCGCATCTATCTCAAAGACAATGAAGCGTTTAGATAATAAATCCAGTTGCTTATCCGAGTTCAACAGGAAGTCGTATTCACCCCCGCGATAGTACGGCTCCAGTACATTCAGGAAATTCGCTATATCGAAGTCCTTTTCACGTACTTTCTTTTCTTCCAGTACCTTTTTGTAGTCATCACGGACAAACTCATAGAATGTGTTGAAAGACGGTATCAGTTTTTTATCGGTTTTCAACTTTTCTATATACTGGCTGACTGCATTGGAGAGGGCAACTTCTTCCGCCCGTGAAGGCGGCTCATTATCCCTTTTCCACAGGGTAAGGATCAGCGTTTTTATACTCTCACGCTTTTCAATATCGAAAACATTATCATCCGTGTAAAAAGGATTGAAAGCAATCGGATTTTGTTCCGTGTAAGTAAAATATACTCCATCCTGACCACCTGTGCGCTTGTTGATTAGGTTGCATAATCCCTGATAAGAGTTTCCTGTGTCCACCAAAACGATATGCGTACCCTGTTCGTAGTATTGGCGCACCATGTGATTTGTAAAGAAAGATTTGCCACTTCCCGACGGCCCAAGAATGAATTTATTCCTATTTGTAATAATTCCTTTTTTCATGGGCAAGTCGGAAATATCCACATGGAGTGGCTTACCTGAAACCCTGTCCGCCATTTTGATACCGAACGGACTGGGTGAACTCCGGTAGTTTGTTTCTTCCGTGAAAAAGCACAAGGCAGGTTCGATAAATGTATAGAACGCTTCTTCCGCAGGAAAATCCCCACTATTACCCGGCATTCCTGCCCAGTACAAAGTAGCGGCATCCACAGTATTGTGTCTGGGCTTACATTCCATAAGAGCCAACTGGCTACCTACGTCATTGCGGATATGTTTTAGTTCTTCCACATCATCACTCCACGCTATCACGTTGAAATGCGCCCTGATGGAAGTCAGCCCGAAGCTATGCGCTTCGTTTAGATACTGGTCGATCCACTCCTTATTTATTTGATTTCCACGACTGTACTTTGAAAGCGACTGCATATTCCTTGCACTCTTTTCAAACTTCCGAAGATTCTCCGCACTATCCTCAATAAATAAATACTGGTTGTAGATATGGTCGCATGAGAGAAGTAATCCTACCGGAGAAGCGAACGACAAACGGCAATCACTTCTATCGGTCGATAGTTTTTCATACCGCATATCCGTTCCAATACGTCCGGGCAGATCTTCTGCATCCGAAAGCGTATGCAGGCAAATATGTTTACTACCTACCCGAAGTCCGTCGGCACCCAGTTCCATATCCTGCAAGCAGGTGGTATCATCGAGCGACAAGGCGAAATACTTTTCAATAAGCCCTGCCTTTTCATCCGTTCCTGTAATCTCATCCGAACTGATACGGGTAAGCGTAATAAATCCGCTATCATTCATTATCCGTTCAAATTGCCCGACAGCTTCCAGAAACTTCACACTCGTATCCTTATTGACTTCTTTAGGAATAATGTTCCCACGACAAAGCGATGAGAAGTTGCTTTGCATTCTCATTCGCTCTTTCGTTGTTTTAGTCAGGAACAGGAAACATGAGTGATTCAGGAAAGGACGTTCGTTGAAGTGCTTTTCAAAACTGCGGGATAAGAAACTCATATCATCCTTATCAGTCTGTGGTTTGTAGGTTTCACGCACAAACCAATCTTGTTTATGCACCACACTGTATTCAGGAAGGACTTTTACTGCTTTCGTCCAGGACGAGTGTATCGCTTCATATTCCGTATTGGTTACTGTAAACAATTCCGGCAGCTCCACATAATAAGCGACCGTAATATCCGCATCCTTTGAAATGATGCAGTCATGTTCGACAGCCAGTAACGGGAACTTGTTTTCAATGGTAGATGCCTTCATTATATTACGCATATCCTACCTCCTTTCTTTTCCGTTTGAACAGGCGGTGCGGAGTTTTCCTGTTTATCAAATAGCGGGGATGCTGTTTTACAGCCATGACTTTCATTAAGCCATGTTCCCCGTATTTTGTATTCAGGTTAAAGGTCATCCATACCAATACCGATGCAGCGATTACACCGAAGCCGATACACACCCACTGATCCACGCCTGCCATATACATAATGACAAAGACAATGAATACGGCAAGCAAGCCTGCGGCAAATATGAAAAGGTATTGTGATTTTAAACCTTTGAACTCCACGCTTTTGCCTATCCCTTTGTTAATATTAAACTCCATAACTCTTATCTGTATGAAGCTGATTAAAGGAAGAAGGAGCGCAGGATGGTAGCGGCAACTATAAGAAATATACAGGCACCGAACCACGACGCGGCCGTTTTCGATGTATCGGGATCGCCGGAACTGAATTTTCCGTACACCTTTACACCCCCAATCAAACCGACGACCGCACCTATGGCGTATATCAATTTTGTCCCCGGATCGAAATAGCTCGTTACCATGTTCGTGGCCTCGGTAATGCCGCCAATTCCGTTACCTTGTGCGAATGCACTTGAAACAGCAGCCAGAATAAAAGCTGCCGACATTAGAAATTTTTTCTTTGTCATAATGAGAAATTGTTTAAAAAATGGTATCGGGGTGGATAGTCCCGATACCGGGTTGATAAATCTTGTTACTATTGAATTTTTTAGTGGTTGATAGCGCGAAAGCTATCCGTAATCTCTTTCTTTCATCTTTCTTTGTTTTACATTATTATTAATACTTTTCGCACTATGCGAAATCTCTGATATTAAAATTGTCGGGAGCCTTTTTGCCGTTTCCGGCAGTTCCGGCTTCCTTGTCTTTCCGCTCATAAAAAGCCGAAAGGCTTTCAGCCATAAGGTCGGTAACGATTCGCTTTGCATCGGGCTTACCAGAAACCACCTGTTCAAACATATCAGTCTGCCGTATCTCCAGTAAAGTATCGCCCGCTTTTCGTTTTTGCTCCGGCGTTGCTTCATTCGTCCGGTTTACAGTGCGGACTGCATTACCCAGATCATCGAACTGAATACCTGAAGCGAGTACGGCTTGTGCCGTTCCTTCCACTTCTTCCGTTTCTTCTTCGTCTTCCGGCGCATCTTCGTTTTCGTCCGTCATTTCATATTCGAGCGGATAATCTATATCCATAGGCTCGTTTTCTTCATCCGGTGGAGTGTCGGAAAACGCTTCTTCCAATTCCTCCGGCGGCACTTCCGCTGATGGCTTTACCTCGTTAGGCGAAGCAAATATATCGGGATTTTCAGCCTGATTTTCAGATTTTAGCGAGGTGGCAGTGAGTGGCTCCGATTTGGCAGCGAGTGGCGTCGATGCGCTTAAATCAAATGTGCTTTTCCCGACAATATTTTCCTTCAAACGACCTGCTTCATGAATGGAGCTACCCTGACCGATAATGTTCTTTTTTCGTCTTTTTCCTGCTCTTGCCCACAAGAAATAAATTCCGACAAAAAGGGCATACAGGATAACTACGGTTATAAATATCTTTTCCATCCTTACTTTTTAGGGTTTAGGTAATCATCATTGTTATTCTTCTTATACTGTTCTGAAATCTCATCCTGAAAGGTTTCAAAATGATGCTTCAGGACATTGTCTATGTAACTGAATATGGTTACTTCATTTTTTCCTATAACCCCTACAATCTTTGAAATCCGGTTATGGTATTCCTTACGGATACTTACTAATTTTCCGTTTCTTGTCGGGATACCTGCATTGACAAGAAACTGTTTCTTATAGCCGGAAGATTCGGGTTTCGTTTTATCACCCGGAACGACTATCATTTCTATTTCAGGAGCCGTTTTTTCTTCGTATTCTTTCCGCATACGTTTCTTATAGCGAATAGCTTTCGGCAGAATAATTGCCGCCAGTATCACCAATCCCCAGAGGACAATTCCTATTATTGCCTTATCTCCGCTATCTATTAAAAATGGACTGACTATCATAATTTGATTGTTTTATTGTTAGAAAATTCCTTCGTTGTTTTTATTGTACAATTCCGTTATCTCATCCTGATAAGCAGCAAAATGTTGGGACAGTACATTATCTATATAGCTGAATAAAGACACCTGATTTTTACCGATGACCTGAACGATCTTCATAATCTTTTCATGGTGGTCTTTGCGTATGTAAACAGATTTTCCGGTACGTGCCGTAATGCCGACTTCCTGAATAAACAGGCTTTCGTAATCAGGAGATTTACTGCGTTTCCGTTTGGTTTCCTCACGGGGGGATTCTTCCTGAATAACTTCCGTTTTTTCAGGTTCCACGCTTTCCGCTTCCTGTTCCTGTTTCTTTTCGTGTTCAGGAACTAATGCTCTGGGTATGGAACTCGGATTATTCCGGCGTTCCTTATTCTTGAATGAGGATATGACAAAACTGGCATCAATCTCATTCAGGTTTACTTCTTCTTTCTTTTTCGCCATAATCGGTTATTTTAAAGTTTCCAACATTTCATCTATCAGGGCATCGAGGTTACTGCCTCTTACCAATGCTTTGTCCGCAGGGAACAGTGTAGAGCGGAACAGGGCTTTGTGGTTTACCGACTGCTCCCGGCGGAACCGCTTACTGTCGGGCAGGAATGTTTTGAAAAGCGGGAAACCCAGTTTATCAATCACATCTTCATACACTTCGTAGAGTTCGGTTTTCTCCCGACCATCAACGAGATTCCAAAGCAGGTACAGCCCTTTGATTTTTGCTTTGCCGGGCGTAATCAGGGCATCATTGACCGTAATCACATATTGCAGGGTGCTTTCCAGTACCAACCTGTCAGCACTGATCGGAGCAATAATGTAATCCATGAGTGAAAGCGTGTGTACAACTGCCGGATTGTTGATTGTTCCGGGCAGGTCGAAAAATACGAAGTCAGGCTGCAATACTTCAATAACTTCCTGTGCATCTTCCATAGCATTTTCTGGGCTGCTTTCGATAACTTCATAAGCCTTTTTACCCAATGCAGAAAACTGTTCGTAAGCCATGAGCTTGTAATGGTCATCATCCATCGACATTTTTATATCACGCTCACGCATTTCCGCAATCGAGTGTTGTGGAAAGTCGCAATCAATCACGGCTACGTTATAGCCTTTCACATAGTGCAAGTAAGAAGCAACCAACACCGTAAGAGTTGTTTTTCCGGCTCCCCCCTTTTGGGTACTGAAAGCCACGTTCAAAGTTTTCTTTTCCATTGTCTGAAATTTTTAATTATTATACATCGTTTGTATCTCTGTCCGGTTGAACAACCGTCTGTCTGTTCAGCCATACGTTTGATTAGTTATCCGTTCATCTGTCCGTCCGTTTGACCGTTTAGCCATTTGGCTGTTTGTCTGTCCGTCTGTTTAGCCGTTGGAACGTTTAGCCGTTTAGCCAGTCATTTGTTTGTTCAGCCATTTGTTTAGCTATTAATCCGGCTGTATCTCCATATAGCCGACTGTATGTTTTTATATCCGTACAGCTATTCATTTAGCTATCCGGCTGTCTGTTCATACAGTCATTTTCTCTGCAAATAAAAACCTATTTATTAGCAGAATCATCACTTTTTCACGAGGTGGCAGTGAGTGGCGTCGATTTGGCAGCGAGTGGCTTCGCTGCTTGGAATACAGCACGTTACTTTAGCCTATAACTTTGCTGCATGAAATGTCGGGAGATATCCGACCGCCATTTTCGCTCGTTTACTCGCATTCATATCTGTCCCTGTTCAGGACAGATTTTATTTGCGTCATGGCAAATAGCAAGCTGTGTTTTTTGCTGCACGAAACAAGTTCTGCTGCAAAAAACGCTTGCCCCTCCGGGGGGGCGCAACCTCCGAAGTCGGTTGCTTATAATGAATCATTCGGGCGATGATTGTTAAGGCGGCAAGGGTGCCTAACGACGGATTATACCACTAAAAAATCCGACGTATGAATGAAAAAGCAAAGAATCTCCCCAAAAGGGGAAAAGGGGGTAGAAACCCCAAGAATGATCCGGCGAATTACCGTTATTCGGTAAACTTCACCGCAGTAGAACATGCCCGGTTCCTCACCATGTTTGAGCAATCAGGGCTACAATCGAAGGCTCGTTTTATCGCTGCCCGTGTTTTCGGGGACGAGTTTCGAGTGGTAAAAATCGACCGTTCCGCTATGGAATACGTTACTAAACTCACATCTTTTTACGCACAATTCCGTTCCGTTGGGACGAATTACAATCAGGTTGTAAAGGAATTGCATACCAATTTTTCAGAAAAGAAAGCACTTGCTTTGCTCTATAAATTGGAAAAGGCAACGGTAGAACTGGCAGAAACGGGGAAAAAAATTCTGGAATTATCGGAAGAATTTAAGGAACAATGGTTGCAAAAATAAACATCGGTAGTAACCTGTACGGTGCATTGACGTACAATCAGGAAAAGGTTGATAAAGGTCTGGGAAAGATATTAGGTGCGAATCTTGTGTTTGAACCTGCCGATGGACACTTCAACGTTATTGATTGTATTGAGGACTTCATGCAGTTTATCCCGTCGCACTTCCGTACCGAACAACACGTTTTCCATGTATCCCTGAATCCACATGAGGATGATGTTTTGACAGATGACCAACTGGTAGATATCGGAAGGGAATACATGAAACGATTGGGGTATGGCGATCAACCTTATCTGATATTCAAGCATGAGGACATTGAGCGGGAGCATATGCACATTGTATCGCTTCGGGTAAAAAGCGACGGAAAAAAGGTTTATGATGGAAAAGAACATGAACGAAGTAAGGCTATAACAGAAGATTTGGAACGGGAATATAACTTGCATCCGGCAGAAGGACAAAAGCAGGGTGAACAATGGGAACTAACCCCTGTCGATTTTTCAAAGGGAAACCTTAAAAAGCAGATTGCATCCGTTATCAAACCGCTGGCTTCTATGTATCACTTTCAAAGCATGGGAGAATATAAAGCCGTCCTTTCCTTATATAATATAAATGTTGAGGAACTGAAAGGCGAGGCAAAAGGAAAGCCTTATCGGGGATTGCTTTATTCCGCTTTGGATAGTGAGGGCAACAAGGTCGGCAATCCGCTAAAGTCTTCCATATTCGGGAAGTCAGTCGGTTACGATGGACTGGAAAAGCGTATGGAGAAATCTGCCGAACGCATCAAAACTAAAAACCTGAAGACACATACATTAAAAGCGGTATCGGAAGCCAAGCAGGGCAGCCAAAGTGAGAGCGAGTTCCGAGCGAAGCTAAGGCAGCAGGGTATTGATGTTCTGTTTAGGCGGAATGATGAAGGACGGATATATGGCGCTACATTCATAGACCATACTACCCGCACCATACTGAACGGTTCCCGATTGGGTAAAGAGTATTCCGCTAATGTTTTCAATGACCTGTACGGTGGAAAACAGGAACAAGCACAAGAGCCAGTCAAAGACACACGCCTTTCTGATGTTTACAATAATATTCAGCCAGGCACGCACCATGATAACAGTTACACTTCGGATAGTGTAACCGGTGGGCTTTTCTCAATTCTTAATCCGGAGCCGGAGAACCATCCTAAAGAAGAAATGCCATTACCACGTCGTAAGAAAAAAAAGAAGCGCAGGTATGGCAGGCAGATGTAATAAAATATAGGTTTTGTTTGTCATTTCACCTATACGATAAAAGACGGAATCAGGTTATTGATTTCGTCTTTTATAATTAATAACTTGCCCATTAGGATGTTGAATCAACAAAGTTATTGTCTGTAATTAACTATATTTATTCTGGATCTGCCGTGTGTTGCTTTTTTTTATAGTCAATTAAATCTTTACCCGAACCTTTCATCAGATCAATAGCCCATTTTGTTATTACTACCGAGCTTATTATACCACTCAAACAATCTAACCAATATATCTGCCAAAACATTCCGATAGTTAGGGCAATAATAGCGGTTATACTTGTTAATCCGTCAGCCAATACATGTAGGTATGCCGAGTGGATATTATGGTCACGATGCTCATGATCGTGATGCAGGAATACTGCACTTAGAGCATTTACAATCAATCCAACAATGGCAACGATAATAGCTTCCTTGAAAAATATATCTACTGGATTCATTAACCTTTGTACGGATTCAACTGCCATCAATACAGCTACAATCAGCAATGCTACGGCACTCGTATAGCCGGATAAAGCCAATAGTTTCCCTTTATTGAATGAGTGATTTTCTGTTTGTGAATACTTACGGGCTGCATAGTAAGCAACCCATGTCAGACCTAAAGCAAGTACATGGGAAGCCATGTGCCAGCCGTCAGCTAATAATGCCATTGAGTTAGTCCAGTACCCGAAGCTAATTTCTACTACCATTGTTGCGGCTGTCAGCAAAACAACCCATTTGGTTTTCTGTTCGTTGGTATGTGTATGATTTTTAGTATGCGGATGATTATTCTCCGCATGATTATGTTTATCTCCCATGATGATTAATATTTTATTTGGATAATCGTCTTATTATTTAGCTAAGAAGTTATTTATAAAATATTATTCTTGGGTGGATGCCAGATTGAGTTAATAAGATTTTGAGGAATATAATATGTGTGATCCGGTATTTTAATATCGGATTTTATGGCAAATGGTTTTTCAGGATTGTCGAAAGAATGTTCCGCAAATATAAAAGGATTAATATGTACTGTATTAAGTGAGTTATGAAAAGGCAAAGATGCGTGATTGTGATTTGCCTTTTTTTTCGTTTTATGCTCATTTTCGGAATAATGCAGTTTAAAAAAATCTTTTAAGTCAATGGATGTTTCTTCAGTGTGTTCGCAATAATGTTGGATTAAAAAAGGCAAGCGATATATTTCCTGCAAAACAGTATTAGTGAATCCTATTTGCAGGGACAGTAAAGTAACGACTATGATGGTCAAAAATTTCACGCCTCAAATTTAGCAATATTCCTTAAAATAGTAAATCACTATTTTAAGGTATTTACTTATAAGGTACCTCTTATTCCATTTTAGCGCCACTCGCTGCCAAATCGAAGCCACAAGCGACCACATGACAGAAAATCAATCATTTACAAGAACAACCTCTCTAATTTCGCTTCTCAAACTTTTAATTTTTAAAGATTATGCAACAAGAAGATGATTTAAGAGGACTTGCCAAAGTGATGGAGTTCATGAGGGCAATCAGTATTATTTTTGTAGTGATAAACATTTATTGGTTTTGCTATTACGCTTTGCGTGAATGGGGAATCAATATTTCGGTAGTTGATAAGATACTACTGAACTTTGACCGGACTGCCGGACTATTCGGTAGTATTCTTTATACCAAATTATTTGCCGTTGTTTTCCTTGCCCTTTCGTGTCTGGGAACTAAGGGAGTTAAAGAGGAAAAAATCACTTGGCCGAAAATCTATGTTTTTCTGACAATAGGTTTTATCCTGTTCTTTATGAATTGGTGGATACTTGAATTGCCATTACCTGCATCGGCTACAACAGGTTTTTACATCCTGACAATGGCAGCAGGTTATCTGTTCCTTTTGGTCGGTGGATTATGGATGAGCCGTTTACTCAAAAACAATATGTTCGACGACGTATTCAACACGGAGAACGAGAGTTTTATGCAGGAAACACGGCTATTACAGAGTGAATATTCCGTGAACCTGCCTACGAAATTCTGGTATAAGAAAAAAGAATGGCGGGGTTGGATAAACGTTGTAAATCCTTTTCGTGCAAGTATTGTGTTAGGAACTCCGGGCAGTGGGAAGTCATACGCTGTTGTTAATCAATACATTAAGCAACAAATTGAGAAAGGATTTTCAATGTACGTGTATGATTTTAAGTTTCCTGACCTTTCTACAATCGCTTATAATCATTTACTGAACAATCAATTAGGCTACAAAAAAGTCCCCACGTTTTACGTGATAAACTTCGACGATCCGAGCCGTTCACACCGATGTAATCCAATCAACCCTTCTTTCATGGAAGATATTAGCGATGCTTACGAATCGAGTTATACAATTATGCTTAACCTTAATAAAACATGGGTGCAAAAACAAGGCGACTTCTTTGTGGAATCTCCGATAATTCTGTTTGCTGCTATTATATGGTATCTCCGAATTTATAAAGACGGAAAATATTGCACATTCCCTCATGCGATAGAGTTCCTGAATAAAAGGTATGAAGATATTTTCCCTATTTTGACAAGTTATCCCGAACTGGAAAACTACCTAAGTCCCTTTATGGACGCGTGGCTTGGGGGCGCAATGGAACAGTTGCAGGGACAGATAGCAAGTGCTAAAATACCGCTTTCAAGAATGATTAGCCCGCAATTATACTGGGTAATGAGCGGTGATGAGTTCACGCTTGATATAAACAACCCTGATGATCCGAAGGTATTAGTCGTAGGCAATAACCCCGATAGGCAAAATATATACGGCGCAGCTTTGGGACTTTACAATTCCAGAATAGTTAAATTGATAAACAAAAAAGGGCAATTAAAGAGTTCGGTCGTAATCGACGAATTACCGACAATTTATTTCAAAGGTCTTGACAATTTGATCGCAACAGCCCGTAGTAATAAGGTTGCTGTGCTTTTGGGCTTTCAGGATTTTTCGCAGCTAATAAGGGACTACGGGGATAAGGAAGCAAAAGTTGTGATGAACACCGTAGGAAATGTTTTTAGCGGTCAGGTTGTGGGAGAAACTGCAAAAACATTATCCGATAGATTTGGTAAAGTCTTACAGAAACGCCAGTCTATGACTATTAACCGCAATGATAAATCGACCTCTATAAGTACCCAGATGGATAGCTTGATACCACCGTCCAAAATCAGTAACTTGACACAAGGGATGTTTGTCGGAGCGATTGCCGACAACTTTGATGAACGTATCGAGCAGAAAATTTTCCATTGTGAAATAGTTGTAGATAATGCAAAGGTAGCTGCCGAAACTAAGGCTTATCAATCTATTCCTATTATTACCGACTTTAAAGACGAAAACGGAGTAGATAAGATGAAAGAGCAGATACAGCTCAACTATAACCGTATCAAAGAGGAAACCAAACAAATTGTTGCAGAAGAACTACAACGCATTAAGGATGATCCTTCATTGGCTCATTTATTACAGCAACAAGAATAAATATACATATATATATAATGTAGGAGAGCCGGATTTCCGGCTCTTTGTTTTTCCTATAACGCCACTCACTGCCAAATCGAAGCCACAAGCGACCACCTGCCGAAAAATCAACAGCTAACCTCTTGATTACCGCTACTTTTATTCTGCATTAATAGTGATGCAGAACAAAAACAGTTTTTATTATGGATGAAAAATTAAATCCGAAAGACAAAGTTCTCCTGATGCGAGATGAAGGAGAAGGCAACAAACTCAAAGTCGTGAAAGGCATCGACAAAAAAGGTAAAATTGATGCCATTGATCCCATGAAGGCGAAGCAAACCGATTTTATCAAAATTGACAAACACGCCGATCCCCTTGAAAACTTTTTCAAAAACTTCTTTAATCAAGCTAAAAACCCGTCGCATACAGGATTCTATGCGGTTACCGTCGATATGCTTGATAAAGTATTAAAACTAAGTGATGAAGATTTGGAGAAGTATCGTATCAATCCGAAAGATTATATGAATCAGCAGGAACAATCCACCAAAGAGAGTGAAAAGCAAGTTCAAACCGAAAAAAAAGAAGAAAAAATGGAAGCAACACCAGCAACCGAACAGAAGACCGAATTTAAGCAATTCGACACAAGCCGTATCCCTGAAAGTGAATATCAGAAATACGGTATCAAGCCCGAAAATCTGGAGGGCGAACTCAAAGCCATGAGTTACGGGTATAAATCTCCGCACCTTGTAGATATCAACCCCAAAATAGAGGGAGTAGAATATCCCATGAAAGCCCGTCTTTCACTGGAGGAACAGCCGGATGGCAGCCTGAAATTTACCCCGCATCCATACCAACAGCAGGTTGATTTGGAAAAACCGTTTCAGGGCATTATGCTCCCCAATGACGTAAAAGAAAACCTGTTAGCAACGGGTAACAGTGGTAGGGTGGTAGAACTGGAGCCAAGACCGGGCGAAAAAGTACCGTCGCTTATTTCTATCGACAAGCAGACTAACCGTTTGGAAGCCGTACCCCTTGATAAGCTCACAGTATCTCAAAACCTGAAAGGTGTTGAGTTATCTCCTGAACAACAACAGGCATTAAAAGAAGGGAAAAAGGTACTCGTAGAGGGTATGACCTCCAAAAAGACAATAGGTACCGATAATCCTAAAAAATTCGATGCTTATGTTCAGTTTAATGCAGCCAAAGGCGGTTACGATTTCAATTATGACGGATTAGACCGCAATAAGTATCAGCAGAACAATAGACAGGAACAAAGCCAGAACGGAGAACAGCAGAACCAAGTCCGTATTCCTAAAAAACTTTTAGGCGTTGATTTGGACGATAAACAACAAAGTTCTCTCCGGGAAGGAAAAGCCGTCTATGTTCAGGGTATGATGAAAGACGGAAAGGGCGAGCCTTTCAATGCCTATGTAAAGGTCAATCAGGAAAAAGGCAAACTGGATTTCTTTAAGTGGAACCCGGACAGAGCCAAAAAGCAAGGTGCGGATGTGAAAGTTGCCGAAGGCAATAAGACACAGGTAGCAGTCAATTCACAGGGTAAAACCAATGAAGCAACCAAACATTCAAATGAACCCCTGAAACAAGGTCAGCAAAACCCGACCGAAAAGCAGCAAGAGCAGAAGCAGATTAGGAAACCTGTGAAAAAGTCCACAGGACATAAAATGTAATACCAACCACTAAAAAATCCAATAGTAAATGAAAGTAATAATTGCAGAAAAGCCAAGCGTAGCCCGTGATATAGCGGCTATCGTTGGTGCGGATAACCGCAAGGACGGTTATTTAGAAGGGAACGGATATTGTGTAACGTGGGCATTTGGCCACCTCATAGGACTGGCAATGCCGCAGGACTATGGTATTACAGGATTTCAGGCTGAAAACCTACCGATACTTCCTGCCGAATTTAAGTTATTGCCTCGTCAGGTAAAGGACGGTAAAGAATACAAACCTGATCCGGGCACAATGAAACAACTTAAAGTTATCAAAGAGTTATTTAATAAATGTGAGCGTATAGTGGTTGCGACCGATGCAGGACGTGAAGGGGAGTTAATTTTCAGATATATATATAATTATCTGGAGTGTTCCCGCCCTTTCGACCGTCTTTGGATAAGCTCTCTCACGGATCAGGCTATCCGCAAAGGATTGGAGAACCTACGTCCGGGAAAAGAGTACGACAACCTGTATCGTTCGGCAAAAGCCCGGAGCCAAGCCGATTGGGTTGTCGGGATAAACGCTTCACAAGCCCTGTCAATATCAGCCGGGCACGGCGTATGGTCATTGGGACGGGTGCAAACACCTACACTCGCCATGATATGCAGCCGTTATCTGGAAAACAAAGATTTCAAACCGCAAACCTATTTTCAGGTAAAATTGCATACGGCAAAAGATGCAACCCAGTTCGCCGCTATTTCCACAGAACGGTACAACACAAAGCAGGAGGCAGACGACATCTTAAACCGTGTCCGATCCGCCGAATCCGTAAACGTGATAAGCGTAGAAAAGAAAGAAGCCAATCAGGAACCGCCATTGCTCTACGATTTGACTACTTTGCAGAAAGAAGCGAACAGCCGCCATAGTTTTTCAGCAGATAAAACCCTGTCGGTAGCCCAGTCGCTTTACGAAGCGAAACTTATTTCCTATCCAAGAACGGGCAGCCGTTATATTTCCGATGATGTTTTTGCCGAGATACCCGCCCTTATAGGTCAGTTATCCGGTTACGCTCCATTCGGCAACTATGCAAAAATAATGTCAGGGGCAAGCCTGAACAGGCGTTCTGTAAATGATAAGAAAGTAACAGACCACCATGCTCTGATTATCACCGAAAATATGCCGAAAGATATTTCAGCCGACCAACGTATCATATACGATATGATTGCTGCCCGAATGTTGGAAGCCTTTTCCGGCAAATGCACCAAAGAAAACACAAGCGTTTCTTTGGATGCTTCGGGCATTGCTTTTTCAGTCAAAGGTAGCATTATCCTTATTCCCGGTTGGCGTGCCGTATTGAACGCACCTGATGAAGAAAAAGGCGAAGACGATGCTCCGGCACTTCCATCCCTGTCCGATGGGGATGTACTTCCCATTAACGGAACGGACTTACTGGAGAAACAAACCAAGCCCCGCCCATTACATACGGAAAGTAGTTTATTATCTTCTATGGAAACCTGTGGTAAAGACCTTACCGACGAAACGGAACGGGAAGCGCTCAAAGAATCGGGTATCGGAACACCTGCCACCCGTGCCGCTATTATCGAAACGCTTTTCTCCCGTGAATATATTCAGCGTGAAAAAAAATCCCTTGTTCCTACCAATAAAGGATTGGTAGTCTATCTGGCTATCCGTGATAAAAAAATAGCGGACGTAGCTATGACCGGAGCATGGGAAAGCGCATTGAATAAAATAGCAACGGGAGAAATGGATGCCGATACCTTTCATAGAAGTATCGAAGTATATGCCGCACAGATTACCACCGAATTACTGGAGAAGAAAATCGAAGGCGGCAATACAAGAGAGAGCTGTCCATGTCCGAAATGTAAAAACGGTCAGGTAGTAATATTCCAAAAGGTTGCAAAATGTAACAATGAGGCTTGCGGACTGACAGTATTCCGGAATAAATCAGGAAAAGACCTGACGGACGGACAACTGAAAGACCTGCTTACCAAAGGCAAGACAGGTACTATCAAAGGCTTTAAGAGTAAAGAAAATAAGCCTTTTGATGCTGCCGTAGCTTTTGATGCAGAGTATAAAACGATATTCCAATTTGATAATTCCAAAAAGAGGAAAAAGTAATGAAAATAAGTTTGTTATTAAATTTAGGACAGGCATTGACGAGAAATGCAAATCTGGATAAGCCGACTAAAATGCTATATTCTTTTATTGATTATTGTAAAAGTCATGATTTTCCATATCCTACTATTCCAAGAATCGGAGAATTTATTTCATTGGAAGAGTTCTTTATAGAATGGGCGAAATCGCTTGATGACTGCGAATTAAATATGCTTGATAATATTAATTCGCTAACTACGTGTATCGGTAAGGAAATTAAGGTCATCAATGTTATTCACAATGTAAATCGCTCAGTCCTGTACTGTTCTGACTTGTATAAATTGGAATAAAACAGCTATCTTTGCCACTAAGAAGTTCATATGGCACAGGTTTTAATGAGAAATTATTAAATCTATCCTATTGAATTTTTTAGTGGTGGCACTGGGGAGGGATACCCCGGTGCCTTTTGCTTATCCGTATCAATAGTTTTCCACTAAAAAATTCATAGTTATGAAATACAATTCAAATTTAGAGCCTGCGGAAATGTCATACTTCCGGCTCAATCTACTTTCTTATTTACGTGATTCCCACCCCGACAAAGCAAATGACCTTTCATTTATTGCCGGACGTGGGGATATGGCAGCCGAAGCGTACAGCGAAGCCGTAAAAAGCGGTTTAGACCATATTCAAGCTGCCGAAATTGCAAACGAAGCCTTATTCAAAGGCTTACACTTTTCACCTTATAATATAGTAGTTGAAATACTTTGGAACGAGTTTTTCGACGAAGTTTCTCCGGGTGGTGCCCAGGCAAAGGCAAAAGAACTAATGCCCGAATGTCAGGCGGTATTTGCTAAATACAACCTTAGTGATGATTATGCCGAAACGACAGAGTACCAGTCGCTTTATACAGAGCTTGTCGGCACGATCCTGATACTGCTCGAAAATGAGTTACAATAAGCGAACTCATTTGCGTCAGAATATTGACGCAATAAAGTTAGCGTTAAGGCTCGACAAGGAACAAAAAAAGGCAACACCCGAAGAACGGGAAATACTCGCAAAATATTCAGGCTTTGGAGGGATTAAGGCAATCCTTAACCCTGCCGACAAACCCGAAGATATTGAGCGGTGGTCTAAATCCGAAGTCGAGCTTTTCCCGTTGGTGCAAGAACTCCACGAGGTACTCCGTGAAAGTTCTCCCACACCGGAAGTTTACAAACGCTATGTCAGTTCCCTGAAAAGTTCTATCCTTACGGCATTTTATACGCCGAAGCCTGTTATTGATGTGTTAGCGGATGCACTAAAGGATAGCGGTATAACTCCGACACGCTTTTTAGAACCCAGTGCCGGAACAGGTGCGTTTATTTCTTCTTTCAAAGATATTGCACCTGAAGCTAACGTAACCAGTTTTGAAAAAGACCTGCTAACAGGTAAAATTCTATCGCACCTTTATCCTGATGATAAGGTACGGATTGAAGGTTACGAAAAAATGGAAGGACGCTATTCACAGCATTTTGATGTGATTGCATCTAATATCCCTTTTGGAGATGTTTCGGTATTCGATCCGCTACTGTCCAACCATGAAATACCCGCCGTCAAACAATCGACACAGGCGATACACAACTACTTTTTTGTAAAAAGTGTCATGTCGGCCAGAGAAGGCGGGTTAATCGCCTTTATTACCAGTCAGGGCGTACTCAATTCGGAACAAAACAAACCGATACGGGAATACCTGATGAACTCTTGCGATGTTGTTTCAGCTATCCGTTTGCCGAACAACCTCTTTTCCGACCATGCCGGAACTGATGTCGGCAGCGACCTGATTGTATTACAACGGAATAATAAAAATATAGTTCCAAGCCAACGACAGCAGGATTTTATCGAATCCCGCAAATTATCTAACGGCATATCTATTAATAACCTGTTCCGTGATTTCAACAGAGTAGTACAAACCCGTTCCAAAATCGACACCGATCCATACGGCAAACCTGCTATTGTTTTTACCCATGAAGGCGGTATTGAGGGAATAGCCACAGATTTGCGGCAAATGCTGAAAGATGATTTTTCAAAACATTTGGATTTGCAGCGTTACCAAAACTATGCACAGGAAAACCCGGCACAGTCGGTAACACAACAATCTCAATCTGCAAAATTGGATAACAGCAATCAGATAACCGAACAGGATATTCAGGAATTAAGTGATTACGCTTCTGAAATGGACAGAAAACTGTATGCCGAACGTCCGCCACAACCCGAAGATTTTGGAATTAAAGAAAAAAAGCAGAATGAAACAGAAGAAAGACAACCGGCTGCTCCAAATACTTTTAGAGGTACTCTTTTCGATATGGATGATCCTGCCATTAAAAAAGCGCCGACTACGGAGGCGAAACCCCAGTCCGTAACGCAGGAACCATTAATAACGCTCTATGACCTTTTCGGCTTTACCCAAGAGGAACGCAGTCAGGTAAACAAACCCAAAAAGAGAGGTAGAAAATTCAAATTACAGGCAAGCAAGTCAAAGGAACTGCCGTTTATGGACTGGCGGGAAGAAATGGCGCATAATGCAGCGCAGCAACGGGAAAAGCTACAACAGGAAAGCGCCGAGGCCTATCCCGTATTCGATGCCCGTCGGGAGGAAGAACTGGAACGACTGAAAGAAGAAGCCGAACGGGAACAGCAGGAACGTATGAAGCCGATTCCCTACTATAATGCGGAAGATATGCCGTCCCATTACCGTGAAGGCTCTCTCATAACTGACGAAAATAATCGTATCGGTTATTTGCGCGATTTAGACGGATTTCAGCCGATGTTCCATCCGCTTCAGCTCACAGGGACACAGCAGGCGAAAGCATCCCTTTATATTGAAATACGGGATACTTACCACCACCTGTATAATAACGAAGCAACAAGGCTGGAAGCCAATCCCGCCTTGCGTGAAATGTTGAACAGGCTTTACGATGATTTTACCCGTCGTTTCGGAAATATAAACGATGCGAAAAATCTAAGCCTTATTAAAATGGATGCCGGAGGAACAGAAATTCTCTCCCTTGAACGCTATGTGAATGGCAAAGCGGTAAAAGCCGATATTTTCCAACAACCGGTTGCTTTCAATCCGAACGAGATTACCCATGCGGATAACGCACGGGAAGCCCTGACCGCTTCGCTTAATAAGTATGCCCAAGTAAACCTTGAATATATGGCAGGGCTTACAGGCAGTACTTCGGACGAAATACTGGAGGAGCTGAAAGGGCAGGTGTTTTTCAATCCGATGATAGGGGCTTATGAAATTAAAGACAAATTCATAAGCGGCAATGTTATTTCCAAAGCGGAACATGTTGAGCGGTATATAGAAAACCACCCAGACCACGAAACGACAAAAGAATCATTAAAGGCTCTCAAAGAAGCAATACCCCGCCCGATACCGTTCGAGGATTTGGATTTTAACTTTGGAGAGCGGTGGATTCCGTCTGGTATTTACAGCAAGTATGCTTCGCATTTGTTCGATACAAACGTATCGATACATTACGCACAAAGCCGTGATGAATATACTCTGAAAGCCGACAGCAAGAATATCAAGATATGGGATCAGTACGCTGTTAAATCAACAAACCGGACTTTCGACGGTATCGCCCTGATGAAACACGCCTTACATAATACCTCTCCCGATATTACGAAGAAAGTCAATAAGATGATTGACGGGGAAATCAAAGAGGTCAAAGTGCGTGATTCCGAATCAATCCAACTCGCCAACTCCAAGATTGACGAGATACGGAACGGTTTTGTAGAATGGCTGAATGAACAATCTGAGGAGTTCAAAGACCGACTGGCAGATAAATACAACCGCACGTTTAATTGTTTCGTCCGTCCGGAGTATGACGGAAGCCAGCAAGAGTTTCCGGGACTTGATTTGAAAGGCTTGGGTATTCCCGATTTGTACAAAAGTCAGAAGGATGCGATTTGGATGGATAAACTCAATGGCGGGGGTATAATCGACCATGAGGTGGGCGGCGGTAAAACCCTGATAATGTGTGTAAGCGCCTACGAGAAAAAACGTTTGGGATTGGTAAATAAACCGCTCATTATGGCTCTTAAAGCCAATGTGCATGAGATAGCCCAAACTTTCTGTACGGCTTACCCCAATGCCAAAGTGCTGTATCCGGGCAAAGAAGATTTTACCCCTGCAAAACGGGCAAAGATCTTCAACGAAATGAAGAACAACAACTGGGATGCTATCATTTTAACACACGAACAATTCGGTATGATACCCCAGTCGCCCGAAATACAGCAACGGATATTACAGGCGGAACTCGATTCGGTGGAAGAAAATCTGGAAGTATTACGGGCACAGGGCAAGGAGATTTCCCGTGCAATGGAGAAAGGCTTGGTCAAGCGACAACTGAATCTTGAAGCTAAGTTGAGTAATATCGCCTATCAGATTGAAAACCGGAAAGATGATACGGTCGATTTCCGTTTAATGGGTATCGACCATTTGTACGTTGATGAGAGCCACCGCTTCAAGAACCTGACCTTTACCACCCGGCACGACAGGGTTGCAGGTCTGGGAAATGCCGAAGGCTCGCAACGTGCCTTAAATATGCTTTTCGCCCTGCGTACCATTCAGGACAAGACGGGCAAGGATTTGGGGGCTACTTTCCTTTCGGGTACAACCATTTCCAACAGTTTGACAGAGTTATACTTGCTTTTTAAGTATCTTCGGCCAAACGAATTGGAACGACAAGGTATTAATACATTTGATGCGTGGGCGGCAATCTTCGCCAAGAAGTCGATAGACTATGAATTTTCAGTTACCAATGAAATTGTGCAAAAAGAACGCTTTCGGTATTTTATCAAAGTACCCGAATTGGCAGCTTTTTATGCCGAAATAACAGACTATCGTTCTGCGGAGGATATTGGTATCGACCGCCCTGTAAAGAATGAAATTCTGCATAATATTCCACCAACACCCGACCAACAGGAGTTTATACAAAAGTTGGTAGAGTTCGCCAAAACAGGTAAAGGTGAAATATTAGGACGTGCGCCATTATCGGAAAGCGAAGAAAAAGCAAAAATGCTTATCGCTACCGATTACGCGCGAAAGATGTCCCTCGATATGCGACTGATTGATCCAGTTAAATATGGCGACCATGTGGACAACAAGGCTTCCCATGTGGCTAAAATGGTATCAGACTACTACACAAAATTCAAAGACCACAAAGCAACCCAGTTCGTTTTCTCCGATTTAGGCACTTACAAACCCGGAGAATGGAACCCATGCTCCGAGATAAAGCGTAAACTGGTGGATGACTATGGAATCCCGGCTCACGAAATACGCTTTATTCAGGAAGCCAAAACGGATAAGGCTCGTAAAACCATGATTAAGGATATGAACGAGGGTAAAATCCGTGTATTGTTCGGCTCTACCGAAATGTTGGGAACCGGAGTAAACGCCCAGAAACGATGCGTTGCAATCCACCATTTAGATGCGCCTTGGCGACCGTCAGACTTGGAACAGCGGGACGGTCGGGGCATTCGCAAGGGCAATGAAATTGCGAAGCTATATGCGGATAATAAAGTAGATGTACTTATCTATGCTGTGGAAAAATCGTTAGATGCGTACAAGTTCGGTTTACTTCACAACAAGCAGCTTTTCATTCGCCAGTTGAAAAATAATTCACTGGGTAGCCGTACTATCGACGAGGGAAGTATGGACGAAAAAGGCGGTATGAACTTCTCTGAATATGTGGCAATTCTTTCCGGCAATACCGAATTACTGGAGAAAGCACGATTGGAAAAGAAAATCGCTTCTTTGGAATCCGAACGACAGGCATTCATGCGTGGCAAGTCATCATCACGTTACAAATTGGAGGATATTATATCCAATGTAGAGCAAAACAACGGGTTTATTAGCCGTATATCCAAAGATATTGAAGCGTTTAACACCCGTGTTCAGCATCAGCCGGACGGTATTACCCGCCTGAATCCTGTTCAGTTAGACGGATTACAGGGCAGTAACCCAAAAGAAGTCGGGCTGAAGCTAAATGAAATAGCCGACAAAGCCCGCACACATGGAGCGCATGAGAAAATTGGTACACTTTACGGTTTTGATTTAATGGTAAAATCTGAAACCACTAATAAAGATGGCTTCGATGTTATACAAAATCGTTTCTTTATTAAGGGAGAGGGCAATATTCTCTACAATTATAATCACGGGGTAATGGCTACTGATCCGAAGACCGCAGCACAAAATTTCCTGAATGCACTCGATACCATGCCTAAACTTTTGGAGAAGTATCAAGCGGATAATGAGAAGTTGCAAAAGGATATACCTGTACTGAAAGAAGTAGTCGAAGGTACTTGGCGTAAGGAACCGGAACTGAAAACCCTGAAAGACGAGTTAATAAAGTTGGATAGGGAAATTCAGCTCTCACTTACTCCAATCAGTGAAACTGAAGGACAAGCGGAAACTGTACCTGATAAGACTGTTTCTACTACCAATCAGAACCAGTCGCAAGGCAAGACCGAAACATCGACTGTTCGGGATGCACCATTGCCAAATACTTTGCAGGGAGTTAAAGAAATAATGGGCGATAGGCTTGTTATTGCATCGGTGGGTGGTAGTCCGCCGAAAGTGGATAAAAAGGATTCTTCTAAAAATTTCAAACTGTAAAAATAAAGCCCGTGCCTGTCATCACGACGGTACGGGCTTTTGAATATAAATTCATAAAAACTATAAATATGGAAATAGTAATGCCCTCACGGGTTTTTCTTATTGTTGCCCCTTTTCTTGTTAAAGTTTTCCCTGATGAAAATATGAACATCACTTTCTTTGTAGTATGTCTTATGATAAACTGTCTGAAAAGGCAGTTCTCCGGTACTACGATAGCGTTGCAGGGTGCGTTTACTTACATTAAGCAACATGCACAAATCCTGATTATCAAGCAAAATTTCTCCATCTAACATATTCCTACGTTTACTCATTTTATCAAGTATTTTATCTATTTTGTCGAAGCGATCCATGATACGCTCCATCCATGCTTCAAAATTTTCTCTATCTATATACATAGTATTTCGTTTTTAGATGATATGCCCTATCATAAAGTAGTTTTGATTGGACGGATCTTTTATAATTATATCTTTCTCTCGCATATATTTAATATAGCTTTTGGCGGTACGTTCCTTTACATCCATTATCTGCTGTATGCGGTCGCATAGGTCTATATAGGTCAGATGCCTTTGTGAATCGAATATCTCACGGGCAACTGTCGCCAGTTCTTTCTCTTTCCTTTTTTCTTTTTCCTCTCGTGGTTTTTCTCCGATATATATGTGCATACCTAATTCTTTATCCCACGAAAACTGCATTAAAGGAACGTCGAGAGGACTGCCGTCCCTTACTTTGAGCGCCTTCACCACTGATATTGACGGATCGCTGTCAAGTTCTATACTAAGGATTGCAGCAGCTTTGCGTTGTAATTCCGAACCAAGATGCCCACGCAATTTCAAGCCATTGGGTACATAATGAAGCACACATATAATACAGGTACGGTATATTCCTGCCAACCTGTATAGTTCATCCATAATCCTGATGCTTTCAACTTCGTCATTTGCCGATGACACTAAATCTGCTATCCCGTCAATGACAACTAAGCGAATGCCCTCATATTCGTAATGGTACTTATCCATACTCTGAACAATAGCTTGTAACCGTTCTTTTCGGGACATTCCCGTAAGAGAAAAAGCCCGTAGTTCTTCCGGTTTTTCTTCCAGTTTAGCACGCTTTAAAAGATTTGATACATTTTTGAAAAGCTGTACTTCCGATTGTTCCGTATCATAGAGCAAAACCGCTTTATGGTCGGAATTATCCCGTACATCAACGCCTAACGTATCAATGGGACGATTGTCGTTTCTTATCGAACCTGCAATCAGGGCAGCAACATAGTTGCTTTTTCCTGTGCCTTCACCGCCAGTAATACAAAGTATGTTACCCTGTGTGCCCAGTGGTACGTCGCCGGCAGATATAACTTCTTCTGCTTTTGCCGGAGGATTGTTAAAATCAATTTCGCATGATTTCAGCATGGTCATTGTTTCATTATATAGGTTATCAAGAAAATCGAGAAATAATTGTCGGAACTCTTTCCGGCTATTACCCTTACTGAAATAGTCGGTAATATCTTTGTCCTTTTTTTCTCCCGAAAGTGGGAGTACAAGACGTTTAACACCATATTCGGACAATGCCTTTTCATGCTTCACCGCACTATCTGTTCCTGTTTTATCTGCATCATAGAGCAGTACAATATGTTTAAACCGGAATGTCAGTTTGTAGATGATCCCTGTCGGGATTATAGAGGTTTCACTATTAAAGCAGATAGCGTGGAATCCATGAGCGGCAAGTGTCATCACGTCTTTTTCTCCGCCGGTGATAAACAGCGTATCTCCTTTGGCGGGTAATTGCTCCAGTCCGAAACAGTAATTCTCCCCGATATTACCACCATATAAAAAACGGACTTCCGAAAACGGACGGTAAATCTTCACATACCGTTTACTCATATATCCGAAAATAGGCTCATTTTCTGATGAAGTATAGTAGAATGGTTTATTGTCTTTATTTTCGCTTCTAAATTCTTTCAGGGAAACTGTTTTGTAGTATTTCAATATTTCGGGCGTAATACCTGATTGCTTCCAAAAATCCAGTTCTTTTTGAGTGAATTTTTGTTGAATGATATTATACGGTTTGTTTTTGGGTAGTTCAGGCGTAGGCTGTTGTTTGTTCGATGTGATTGGCTGCGGAGTATGAGAGTAATCGGAATCACCCAGTCCTAATGCCATATCCCTGTTTATTGTCTTTAATATTTCGACAAAATCAGCTCCATTGCTACAATCCAAACCGTTCAATCTTCCAACGAAGAAAAAGCAATCGCCACTGTAATCGTCATTGCCGAAATCCTTAATTTTATAAACGCCATTACGACGGTCAAAATATACATTGCACGATGCTTTACGGTCTTCATACAAAGGATTAAGGAAATTACGTCCTGTTTTCCATTGGACTGGGATATAGTGTTTGAATACGTCCAAACCGTTATTCGTCCGTCTTAATAATTCGTCTTTGTTGAGCATGGAGTTTATGATTATTTATAAGGTCATTCATACATTCATCGGTGCTGCGGATTCTTTTCTCAGTAAGCATCCGTTTTATTTCAGCAATGGTATAATATGATTTGCCGGAGATAATGGAATAAGAAATCATCCGGTTACTTCGCAAACGTTGAAGTGTTCGTTCGCTGATTTTGAGAAAGGTGCAAACTTCGTAACTGTCCACCCACATTTCGTCCGGGTTGGTAGTATCATCATCCTGATGATCTATCACGAATTTCGCTATGGCATTAATTTTGGAAACTAATTCTTTGTATGCCTGTGATTCTATTGTAATGACATCCATAATTGCTACTTATTGAATTGATGCAAAGTTCGGAAGTTGCAAAAACGTAGAATGACAAGTTGCTATAACTATTTTTGAAATTTCATTCTAAATATCTAATAATCAGAATGTTTTAGTTTTGTTTTTTTAGGAATGTAAAGTGAGAATCTTTACATTGGGTATTTTTGGAAGAAAAAGACGTAAAAAAGCCCTGAAAATGATAGTTTTTCAGGGCTAAAAGAGGGAAAATCCGTTAAGATAAACTTTATATCATCTTTATATTGATTTTCTCATAACTTATTGATAATGAATTGATTTTTATAATTACTTCTGCTGTTTTTTTATTGACCACCTGACATTTTACCTGTTATCGTCATCATCCATTTTTTTGTTAAGGCTATCTCGCAATGAATCAAGATATAAAGTCCGGCTTTCTTTCCGGTTTCTGATATTCAAATAGATGCGGTAAAACTCTCCGGCATCGGTATTGAAAACATTACAGAAATAATCTATCAACTCTTTAATATCAATGTTTCCATAATTTATGCTTCCTTTTGCATATATAGCATAAATCAGTTCGACAAGTTCTGTTTTAGTTCCTGTCCAAGTATGTTTTATACGGGGAAATTTAGAGTTATCCATTTCGTTTTCAGGATGTTTTTCCAGTTTATTTAATTCAGCATTGAGATAAATACGGAGCATCTCATTGGCTAATATTTTAGAAACTTTGTAATCAAAACTGGTAGAAAAATTATTATCCCTTTCAAAGTAGAAGCAATCTACATTAAGTTCAATATTCGGCTCTACCCGAAGAAAATAATAACGGTCAAGATGAGTCTTCTCTGTCCTGTAATACTGGTAGAAATCTAAGTTTTTATCAAAATAATCTTTTATCCTGTCTAATTCCCTTATTATATAATTTTTCTGTGCCGTATCACTTCCAGTCGGTCGATTAGTTTCTATCTTATAAATCTCCGAGTAATAGATTAATTTGCTGAAAAGTTGGGGTTTGTACTCTTTAAAAAAACATATTTCTTCATCATCACTTTTGAACTTATAATCGTTCAGTTTCATCTTTAGCTGTTGCATAATTCCTTTTAGCAACAAAACTGCTTTTTTAGCTTTTCTTAAAGAGGCTTCTTCTTCCAGTTCAATAGCTTCAAGCTGATCATTCACTTTTTCGATTATAGTATTGACGTGTTTATTCATAAGGCTATATTTTAGGTACAAACCCCAACAGGGCATAATTAAAATTTCATTTTCAAAATCCTAATAGCGTTCAATATCGCCAATAACGATACCCCAACATCAGCAAATACCGCTTCCCATAAGGTTGCAACACCTCCTGCACCCAAAATCAACACAATGAGCTTTACACCAAAAGCCAGACTTATATTCTGTATAACAATTCGGCGTGTAGCTTTGCCTATTGTTATAGCCGTTGCTATCCGGCTCGGTTGGTCTGTCTGAATAATAACGTCTGCCGTTTCTATGGCAACGTCGCTACCCAGTCCACCCATTGCAATGCCTACGTCGCTCATGGCAAGAACAGGCGCATCGTTTATCCCATCGCCTACAAAAGCAATGTTATTACCCGGATCGGACTTCAACTGCTCTACATACTCAACCTTTCCTTCGGGCAGCAGATCGCCATGCGCTTGCGTAACGTTCAACTCTGTGGCAAGCTGCGAAACGATGGCCTGTTTATCTCCTGACAGCATTACAATATTCTTAATTCCTAACTCACGCAAAGCGTTCACGGCTGTAGCTGCATCCTCTTTCGGAGCATCGGCTACCAGAATATATCCGGAATAGATGCCATTGATAGCGCAAACAACAATCGTTTCGGGTATAGTCGCTATTTCCGGCGGGAACTCTACATTGTTTTTTATCAATAATTTAGGATTACCCACAAGAACTATTTTACCATTGATAGAAGCCTGTAAGCCGTGCCCTGCGATTTCATTCACAATCTCCGGCTTAATTACTTCGATATTCTGCTCTTTTGCATATTCCACAATAGCTTTCGCTATGGGATGCGTACTTTGCGTTTCAACCGAAGCCACTAAATTCACAAGGTCTGTTTCGAGCAGAAAATCTGCCGGAACAATCTTTTGTACCTTGAAAACTCCCTGTGTCAGTGTTCCGGTTTTATCCATCACCACCGTATTTACTTTGGTAATGGCTTCCAAATAGTTGCTTCCTTTAAATAGTATTCCTTTACGGCTTGCCGCCCCGATACCACCAAAGTAGCCCAACGGTATGCTGATAACCAAAGCACACGGGCAGGAAATAACGAGGAATACCAATCCACGATAAACCCAGTCGTACAACACAAAATTGAATGCCGGATTAATAGCAGAGTATGCCAGTGGTAATAACACTATAAGCGCAGCCAGTGCCACCACTATCGGAGTATAGATGCGGGCAAATTTGCGTATGAACTGTTCTGCGGGTGCCTTTTTTTCTGTGGCGTTCTGAACAAGGTCAAGAATACGAGCCAAAGCACTCATACCAAATGGTTTCGTTACTTCAATTCTTGAAACATTGTCGGTAAGTATCATACCTGCAAATACGTCCTCATTTTTCCGTATCGTTCTGGGAACACTCTCTCCAGTTAATGCCGAAGTATTAAAAGATGCCGATTCATTCAGTAAAATTCCGTCAAGAGGCACTCTTTCGCCTACCTTGACTTCCACAATATCACCTACATTTACATTCTCCGGCGACATTATTTCAGTTTTATCCATCTTAATAACTGTCGCTGTTTCTGGTCGGACATCAAGTAATGCACTAATGCTCCTTTTTGCACGGTTTACCGCTGCATCCTGAAAGAGTTCGCCTACGGCATAGAACAGCATTACTGCAACGCCTTCGGGGTATTCTCCGATAAAGAACGCCCCGATGGTAGCTATACTCATCAATGTAAACTCGCTGAATACGTCTTTCTGGCGAATGGCTTCCCATGCTTCTTTTATCACCGGTAAGCCTACCGGAATATAAGCGATGATATACCATGCGAGTTGTACCCACTTATCGGCAAAGAACGAAAGCCCGACAGCGGAAAAGATGATGCCTGCAATCAGCATCACAAAGGAGATAGCCGCCCGGATGTAACCTCTTTTCTGTGAGGTATCCATTTCCTGTTTGGTCTTGTCTATAACACAAGCCCCATCATTGCAATTTCCCATAATTATTTTAATTTATCGTTTATACTTCTTTTTATACAATTCCTCATTCAAAAACACAAATGGTAATAGTGTAAACAAAGTCCCAAAGAATAAGACTTCCTTTAACGGCCATCTATGAAAGAAACAATGATGATGGGGACATCTGGTTACATAATACCATAACAAAAAACCTAATGTAATCCCAATGGTTATACTTAACGCTACAATCCATTTTTTTGCTCTTGAACTAATCATTTTTTTCTTTGCAATGACCTTACTCTTTTTTTTCTTTTGCTGTCTTTTCATGACATCATTTTTTAGAGTTCTACGGCTGCAAGTTCGGCAAATGCCAGTTGATAATCCCTTTCGGCTGCAAGCGTCTGGTTTACGTTGTCGTAGTACAATCCCATTTCAACCATGTAATCAAGCAAGGATATTTCACCCGCATCAAGTGCTTTTTTCAACAGGATGGTATTATTTACGTTTGCCAGCGATTTACGATATTTGTCGGCAGTAGTTTTCAGTCCCATTGCTTTGGAATACTGTATTTGCAGTTGGCTGAAAAACTGTTGCTTGGTATCGGCTTCGCGGCTTTGGGCAGCAGCAACAGATGCCTTTGCCTGTTTCACCTGATTTTTATTCGACCATAGCGGTATGGATATACCAAGCGACACACCCTGATACCGTTGTCCGACTACTTTTTCACTCATGTATCCGGCGGTAAACTTAGGCAGGTTCATCGCTTTGCTTAGTGATACCTGTTTCTGGCTTACTTCGATTTCGTTACGCACGTATGCCAACACCGGGTTTTTATCTTCGGCTTGTACATACCAGTCGTTAAAGTTCAACGGAAGCTCACGGCTGCCGTAGTCTGCATCATTAAAGACTACGTCGATACCGCCGTTCAGCCTTTTCAACTGGGCAAGGAGTGCATCACGTTCTACTTCCATGCGCGATATTTCTCCTTGTATGGTAGAAAGGTTCAGGTTTACTTTGTTGTACTCCAAGATACTTACGTCGCCCCTGTCCATACGGTCTTTATAACCTTTGGCAATGGTTTCTGCATGTTCCAGACGCAAATAAAGTTCTTTAAGCAGGGAATTGTAATATATCAGTTCAATGCAGTATTGTTTTGCTTCGAGCAATATATTCATACGGTCGGCTTTGTACTGCCATTCCACAAGGTTGTTTCTACCGTTTGCTAACCGACTTTTCATTCCCGTAATGGTGGGAATGTCGAATGTCTGCGATACGCTAAAATCGGTACGATTACCTATATTTGAAGGGTTACCCCAGAGATAATTGAAGCCCACTTCCGGATCATCAAGGAAGATGCCCGTTTTGTTTTGCAGCTTATCCGCTTCAACTTGTTCGCGGAGGGCTTTCAGGGTTGTATTGTTCTCTTCTATCGAAGACAATACAGGGTTGATATTATTCTGCGCATTGAGCGTTATGCCTGCGAAGAGTACCAACATGGTTATTATGATTGTTCTCATTCTAATTCTAATTTAGTGTTGTTTACTTCAGGTTCCTCGTTGTCCAGAATTTCGGTTTCAACTACTTTCCTGTTTGTAATTAAGTACATGATAGGAATAATAAAGCCGTTGAGCAAAGTCGATGTGAGCAATCCGCCCAGGATAACCTTTGCCATCGGACTTTGTATTTCGTTACCCGGCAAATCACCACCCAATGCAAGCGGTATCAGTGCAAGACCGGAGGTTAATGCGGTCATCAAGATGGGGTTTAGACGGTCTAACGAGCCGGTCATTACCGCATCAAGTTTGCTATACCCCTCTGCCACAAGGTCGTTGTATCGTGAGATAAGCAACATACCGTTACGTGTAGCGATACCGAACAGGGAGATAAACCCGATAATAGCCGGTATGCTCAGAACGCCGTTAGTAAAGAAAATGGCAAACACTCCGCCGATAAGGGCAAGCGGCAGGTTAAGCAGGATAACAACGGACTGGTTTATGCTCTTAAACTGCGCAAACAGAAGCATGAAAATAGCAAGAATGGAGAAGATTGAGGTAATAAGCAGGGTGCGTGATGCTGCCTGTTCGCTCTCAAACTGTCCGCCGTACTCAATATGATAACCTTCGGGCAGTTCTATCTTTTCGTTTACGATGTCCTGAATGTCATTTACTACTCCGCGCAGGTCACGTCCGGCAACGTTAGCCGATATTACAATCTTACGGGCAACGTTTTCCCTATTGATGGTGTTGGGGCCTGTGGACGATGTTATTTCGGCTATATTACTCAATGGAATTTTACGTCCGTTGGCATCAACAATAAGGTTCTTTATCCTTTCGGCTGTTTCACGGCTATCGTCGTTTACTTTTAGGGTAAGGTCGAACGAGCGGTTTTCTTCGTACACCTGTGAAACGACTTCACCTGCGAGCATGACGTTTACAATCTTCGCAAAGTCGGGTAAGGTTATGCCGTATTTCGCCATTACTTCCCTTTTGGGTTCTATCTTCAACTGCGGACGTTCCACTTGTTGTTCTACGTTCAGATCGGCAATACCTTCAATGTCCTGAATGTTTGCTTTTATTTGGTTACCGATGGAGAACATTTTATTGAGGTCTGTTCCGAACAACTTGATAGCGATGTTGGCACGTGTACCGGATAACATAGCGTCGATACGGTGCGAAATGGGTGCGCCTATTTCTATATTCACTCCCGGCAACACTTTTATCTTTTCGCGTATTTCGGCAAGCACTTCATCTTTGGAACGTTTATCGAGGATGAACGGTGCTTCGATTTCCGATACGTTTACACCGAGTGCGTGTTCATCGAGTTCGGCACGTCCTGTTTTCCGTCCTACGGTTTGAACTTCGGGTATGGAAAGCAAGATATCTTCTGCTATACGCCCCATCTTGTCGGATTCTTCAAGCGATATACCGGGCATACTACTGATGCTTACGGTAAATGAACCCTCATTGAATGGCGGCAGGAAGCTACGACCTAATGAGAAGAAAATGATAACGGCAATCACTAAAACAACACCTGTTCCGCCAAGTACCCATTTCTTGTATTTGAGTGTCCATTTAAGGGCTACCTCGTAAACGATTTTCAGTTTCCTTACTATATACGGTTCACGTTCCGGTTTATCATCTTTTCGTGGTTTACCCAACAGGTAGCTACACAATACTGGAGTAAGGGTTAAGGCTACTACGGTAGAAGCTATCAATGCCATAATAAAGGCTACTCCTAACGGTGCAAGCATACGACCTTCCATTCCAGAAAGGAAGAACAAGGGAACGAAGCTGGCGATGATGATAAATGTGGAGTATAGAATTGGCATACGCACTTCTTTGGAAGCATCGAACACGACGTTGAGTACGGTTTTTTGCAGTTCCTTTGGTTTCTGCCTGTTCTCCCGCAATCGCTTGAACACATTTTCTACATCGACAATGGCATCATCCACAAGCGAGCCAATAGCAATAGCCATACCTCCGAGGCTCATGGTATTAATAGTAAGCCCCATGAATTTTAAGGAGAGTATTGCAAAGACTAATGACAACGGTATCGTTACAAGTGATATAATGGTTGTACGTGCGTTCATCAGGAAGATAACGAAAACGATAACCACGAAGATACCCCCTTCGTACAATGATTTCTGTACGTTATTGATGGAGTTGTCTATAAAACGTGCCTGACGAAAGATGTCGGTTGTTATCTTCACATCTGCCGGAAGCTGTTTCTGTAAATCGGCAAGCGAAGCGTCAAGTTTGTCTGTCAATTCGAGCGTACTTGTAGCCGGTTGCTTGGTAACAGTTATCAATACGGCAGCTTTGCCGTCGTTGGATGCCATACCCAGTTTAGGTGCTTTATCTCCTATTTTTACTTCAGCAATGTTTTCTATCAGGATAGGAACATTGTTTACTGTTTTGATAACAGCTTTTCCCAATGATGGTATTTTATTTGTTGAAAGCACGCCACGGATGATAAATTCGTTTCCGTATTCATACAATACACCACCTGCGGCGTTCTGGTTCATTTCGGTAACGACGTCGATTACTTCATTGAGTCCGATGTTGTAATGTTTCATCTTTCCGGGATCGAGCAATATCTGGTATTCCTTGATTTCACCACCGAGAACGGTTACCTGTGCCACTCCACCTGTTGATAATAAACGGGGGCGGATAGTCCAGTCAGATAATGTCCGCAAATCCTGTAATGAGGTTGAATCGGCGGTTACTCCGATAATCATAAGCTCACCCAGTATGGACGATTGCGGCCCCAACGTCGGATTACCAACGTTAGACGGCAACTGGTCATTGACAACGGCTAACTTTTCGGATACAATCTGACGGGCACGGTAGATGTCCGTTCCCCAGTTAAATTCTACCCATACGATAGAAAAGCCTGTGGTAGAGGATGAACGCACACGGCGTACATCAGTAGCACCGTTCAGGGCGGTTTCGACAGGGAAAGTAACGAGCCGTTCGACTTCTTCGGGAGCCATACCTCGTGCCTCTGTCATCACCACAACGGTGGGTGCATTGAGGTCGGGAAATACATCGACTTCCATATTGACGGCTGTATAGGTTCCTGCCAGCATAAGCAGCAGGGATGCCACTAAAACAACGACACGGTTGTTCAGCGAGAATTTTATTATCTTGTTCAACATACTGATTCGTGTTTTAATGGTTAGTGACTATGTCCTTCGGGCATTACTGAAGAAGTTGCTGCCAGTTTCACCTGATATACTCCTTTGGTAACTACTTTGGCTCCGCGTTGAAGACCTGAAAGGATCTGCACTCTTTCGCCGTTATTCTGTCCGAGGGTTACTTCCTGTTTCTTATATTCTTCGTCGCCTATTTGCAGATACACGAAGTTAAGTCCCTGTTCTTCGGTAATAGCAGAAACGGGAACGGATATTACATTATCCTGTAAGGTCGAAAGCAGATATACTTCGGTATATGCTCCGGGAATAATATCGCCCACGTTATCAAACTCGAATGTAACAGGAATATAGAAAGATTGGTCAGTGGATGCTTTACCGAAAGATAAAAGCCGGCCGTTAAGTTCCGAAAGTTTATATACCTGATTGTCATAGGCAGGCTTAAAGTTAGCACTACTGATGCTTTTAAGTATCTTGAAATTGTTCTCTGATACTTCGGCTCGTAGCTGCAAACGCCTATTCTGCGATACAGTTGCAATGGGCTGACCTACTGAAACGTATTCCCCCTGTGCAACAAGCCTGTTCTTAATATATCCGGCAATGGGAGCTGTAACGCTTACCCCGGTGGCTGTCATATTGCCTGCCTGTGCCTGATATACTGTTTTCGCTGTTTCATAACGCAAACGAGCCTGTTCAAAGTCCTTAGCGGAAATAATCTGGTCTTTTACCAATGATTCGGCACGTTGGAACTCTTTCTGTGCAGTTTCGTATTCAATCCGCGCTTTTACGGACGGATCGCCTTCCAACAGTTTCTTTGCTGAAATAGTTACAATGGATTGTCCGGCTTGTACGGCTGTACCGTCTGTTATGGACGGATTGGTGAAAGATACAATACCGTTGGAAGTAGCTGCAATAACAGCTTCATCACCCTGCGAGGCTTGTATCTGTCCACTGGTTTTAATGGAATTGTAGAAACTACCAAGAGCAACGGTTTCTGTCTTCAATCCAACAAGTTGCGCTTGCTGTTTGGTGAAAAGTATTTCATCCGAATGGCTGTCTTCCATTGCTTCTGCTCCGTGGTCATGTCCGTCGCCCTCGGAGTGCTTATGATCTTTCTCGTTAGCGTGGTCATGCCCATCGCCGTCAGTATGTTTATGTTCTTTATCGTTTGAATGGTCATGTCCATCACCTTCGGAGTGTTCATGCTCTTTCTCATTAGAATGGTCATGTCCATCACCATCAACATGCTCATGTTTATCACTTGATTTTTGATTGTTTTTTCCCTGACCGGAATTGCATCCGGTTAATAATATTGCGATAACAACGAATAATCCTATTATGTACGTTTTCATTTTATTTTTTAATTATTGGGGGAAGTAAAGCATATCCTGATATTTGCTTTGCTTCTCGTGAGAAATATTGATTTTTATGGGTTGATATGTATATACCAATACCCTATGCCTTGAACATATCCAAATGCACAAAGCAGCATGACTTACAGCCTGTAAGTCAAAACATCAGGAAATTATGGAAGGAGGGGCGCGTAAACCGTGAAATTGGTTTGCTTCTGCGGATTTATAGAATGAAATAAATTCTCCGTACTCAAAGTCGGAGGTTGATTCTCCCGAATCGTAGATTAAGAAATCCGCAGCTAAAAAGAATATCGGGAATAAATGTGTAAGATCATGGTTTTGACAAGAAGAAACCTTGCACTTAGTTTCATTTGTCGTTTTGGGTGAAGTATATTTAGATTCAGCAATACAAGATTGTTCATGGTCACTGTCATTAGGTAACTCACGATGGTCTGTATGTTCATCGTTTACCTGATTATCCTGTTCGCATATCTCCATAACAATACACACCAATCCCTCATGATGATGATGTGGTACTATTGCAAGTATCAGTAATACTAAACTTGACAATGCAACAAACGATATGGAAATAATTCGTTTCACTAAATCTTTTTTTACCTGTGCAAAGATAAAATAAAAAGTCATGCAACTAAGTTGCAATCTTATCACATTTTCCGCAATAGCCTTTAATTACGAAATTAACGCTCTCCAATTCCATATTTCCCGGTAGTTCTATTTGAGGAACAGGCACGTTTTCCAAACAAAATGCCTTTTTACAGTAGTTACAGTAAAAGTGTAAATGATAATCACCTTCACTACAACCGCAATCCTCCTGACAAACCGAATATTTAACCGAACCTGATCCGTCGTCAAATTTATGAATCAGCCCATTATCATTAAAGAGGTGAATTATACGAGAAATAGTCGATTTATCAATGCTCAATAATTTTTTCTCTAAGTCCCCTAAACTGAATGCTTCGGTGAACTTTAGCATTGTATCCCATACTAAAATCCGTGTAGATGTGGGCTTTATGCCTTTTCCTTCTAATAATTTTATGATAAAATCGTCCACGTATTTCAAAGATTATTTATGTTATTTATTCTATAACAAAAAGGATGTGTCAAATGATGCTGATTTTAAAATCACTGCACATCCTTTTTGCATATAATATCTTAATTATGATGGTTGCCCTTATTATGAGAGCCATCGGCACTTCCATTGTGATTGTGGCTCTTATCAGTACAGGTATTCACATCATGATTTTGTTCCCCATTGTGATTATGACTTGCATCAGTGCAAGTGTTCACATCATGGTTTTGTTCTCCATTGTGATTATGGCTTGTATCTGTACAAGTATTCACATCATGGTTTTGTCCGTTATTGTGATTATGGTTTGCATCAGTACAAGTATTCACATCGTGGTTTTGTGTGTTGTTATGATTGTGGCTTACATCCATGCAGGTATTGGAATCATGGTTATTTCCTCCATGTCCTGTGCCTGTGCCATTGTGATGGGTACCGTCATGTTTAATTCCTGAATGTTGGGAATTTGTACAAACCTGATGTGTTCCGTCTGCAAGTATATCGCAGTTTTCGTGATTTCCGGCAGCACACTGATTCAGCACGCTGCTTTTGTAGATATCGCCATTTGAAAAACCGAGTGTAGATGCACGAAGCTCCAAACTTTGATCTATATCTCCAAAGTTGCTATCATCATCCTGGCTACAAGAAACGAATGTGATAACCGATGCGAGAACCGCTAATGAATAAAATACTCTTTTCATATTCCTTTATTGTTAAAATGTTATATGTTAATATACCGCATAAGAGTAATTATACCCTACCAAAAAATAAAATAATTTTTAACTTGAACGGAGAAAGACACTTCTCATAATTTTACCACAAGATTATCTCCTATTTTTGTAGAGGGCTTTTTCTCAATATACTCCCGTAATGAAAAATCTTTTCTCAATGCTCTATCAGAAATAAAAAGTATTGAACCGCCATAAATATCGGACATAATATCATCCTTTTCAGCTATGATAACACTCTCTCCTAAATATACTTTCATATTCTCTGGACGGCGGATTCCATAAACAATGTATTGTTTTGAATTTTCTGATAACTCAATCCCACTCTTACACATATTTTCATAACCGACATAGCTGTTCAGAAAAGGCATTTCAAAGGATACAATAAATATCACGGTTAAAATCCCTATTGATATGCTGTTAATCGAACGAATTATATTCTTTCGGAAAATCAGAAAATATAAAGAAAGGAATCCAAATAGAGCAAGTGAAATTAATCCCCATATTATGGAAGTGTGAATTTCATTCAACCAAGAAAATGTAATATCATTTTTACTCAATAAAAACAACGGCAAAGCCATTATTGCTATGAGAGATAACGCTATCATAAAATATACAATCCATTTCTTATTCTTTAATCTCATCAATATAATAACTGACAGATAAGCCACAAAAGGAAATACAGGCAACATATAAATTTCAATCTTTGCACTTACAATAGATAAGACAAGAAATGACGTTAAAACAACAGTCAAAAACAATTTATCTATATCTGTTTTTATCAGCTTATTTTTAATCCCTAACAGGATAAGGGCAAAGAATAAAATTGACCAAGGAGCGAAGGAATACCAAAATACCTGAAAATAATAATAGAACGGCTCCTTATGATGGAATGAGCTAACAGCACGGTTGAATGTCTGATTAAAGAGTAAATCGTTCAAATAACTATTTCCCGCTTCAACCCACACTAAGCTGAACCAAACAGAACAAAGCAATAAGAGTATTCCCCAAGTTCTAAACCCTAAATATTTTCCACTATCCTTAATTTTCCCTTTTATAGTTAGAAATGTCAGTATAGAGACTACCGGAATAATTATTCCGATTGGCCCTTTACTGAATATTGCGAGGAAAATACAAAGAGGAAGCAAATACTTATCATATTTTCTCTCTCTGCCTGAATACATTCTATAAAAAACATATAATGCCAATGTTATAAACATAGACATTAACATATCCATTCTTAGAATAATGGCTCCACCCATAAATAGAGCGCTTGTGAACAATAATAGTTTTGCACTGGATTGATATTCGTTTGGAAGTTCAGCTCGTGTCCACCTGTCCATCGTAAACTGAATGACAAAAGCGGGTAGTAATGAGAATAGCGACAAGAACCATATTTGATGACTTCCGAATATCTTTTTTCCGAGCATTATAATCCAGAAATATAAAGGCGGTTTATCGGCATATATTTCACCATGATTATAAAATGAGAAAAAATTCCCTGTTTTTAAGGCATCATCAACTATATTCAAATATCTAAGTTCGTTTGCAGGCGTATAATCCCGGAGTAGGATTAATGGGAACATTAATGCAAAAACAAGAATATAGTAGATGTGGTCAATCGTAAATAATCGTTTTAATGTCATAGTTAATAATTAAGGATTAACACCTATTGATTTTCCATTGAGTTAAACCACTCAATAAATGATTTTATTCCTTCCGGTAATACTGTTTTGGGCTTATAATGAATGTATCTGGTCAATTTGCTTATATCAGCATAGGTTTCCTTTACATCACCGGATTGAAAAGGGTACATTTCCAAATGAGCGTCTTTTTGCATTTCATATTCAATCGCTTCTATAAACTGGAGTAAATTAACTGGCTTTGAATTGCCGATATTAAAAATCTGATAGAAAGCGGAATCTGAATTTTTATCCGGAGTTTTATCCAAGAGTAAGACGATGCTTTTTATAACATCATCTATATAGGTGAAATCTCTAAGCATATCCCCATTATTAAAAACCTTGATTGTTCTGCCCTCCCGAATAGATCTTGCGAAAATCATCGGAGCCATATCAGGTCTTCCCCATGCTCCATATACAGTAAAAAGTCTTATTCCTGTGGAGGGCAAATTGAACAAATGACTATAAGAATGAGCCATCAGTTCATTACTTTTTTTTGTTGCAGCATAAAAACTGGCAGGATTATCAACTGTGGCAGATTCCTTAAAAGGAATTTTATTGTTCAATCCATAAACCGAAGAACTGGAAGCATATATAAGATGCTTGATATTATTATGCCTGCAACACTCTAAGATATTTACAAAGCCAAGAATGTTAGAGTTGATATAAGCATGGGGATTTTCTAAAGAATACCGAACCCCCGCTTGTGCTGCCAGATTGATAACATAATCAAATTGATACTTCTTAAAAAGAACACCTAATTGTATAAAGTCCGTAAGATCAATCTTTCCAAAATCATAATTGCAATAAAATGAACTATGGACTACTTCATTTTCTGTTATATCCTCTTTTCCTATTCCACATTCAGACAACCTGCCATATTTTAGGTTTACATCGTAATAGTCATTTATATTATCTATTCCCACAACGAAATTCTCTTTATTTTCAACCAATGCTTTTACCAAGTGAAATCCGATAAATCCTGCACTGCCTGTAACTAATATTTTCATTTAATCTCTTTTTTAGATTCATCCTCATTACAGTTTTTTATAATCAACCACACATTTCTGGAATATGTGATAAAACCAAAACTTTGACCAATAAGCAATACCGGATCTTCTCTGAATATTGCGTATGCAATAGTTATCAGAGAACCTATTATACTCAACAGCCAAAAGTTTAAGGGAAGGACAGATTCACCTCTCAATCTTGAATGCCACCATTGATAAACAAAGCGGAAAGTGAAAATTATCTGACCTGCGGAACCAAATAGAAGTAACCATAACGATATATTTGAAAATAACCTGTCAATGCTTACTTCATTGTTATATAGCACATAGCAAAGTGCGGCAGCAGGTATTAAGAGAATTACTGTTCTTATAGCTAAATGGATTTTTTTCCAGTTGTTTTTACTATTCAAATTCCATATATAGATATAATAGGAGAATAGTTGTCCGAGAATTATTACAAAATCTCCCCTTAGCCACCCATATATAGAAAATAATATAGAAGCTAATAAACTTAACTGCCAATAGATAGTCGGAGATACAACTTTTTTAGCCTTTTCCGATAAAATCCACTGAATAAGCATTCTGGCAGAAAATAACCCCTGTGCTAAAAAACCTAAAACAAAATACCAAATGTCGTTATTCACTTTTTGCTATGGCTTAATTAATACCTTCTTTTTCAATAGTATAGTTTATGTACCGTTTCTTCATCCATCGGAAAGCAAAGCAATCCATAAAAGGACTAACCAACCTGTTCCATAAATGAAATTTTGATTGACCTGCGGTACGTTCAAAATGCCTAACAGGAACCTGCTTTACCCTGCCATGTTGTAACTGAAGGAGAGCAGGTAGGAAACGGTGCATCCCCGTAAACATCGGAATGCGTTTAGCGTATTCGGTATGAATAATTTTTAGTGGACACCCCGTATCTTCTATGCCGTCATTAGTCATCATGCGGCGAAAACTATTGGCTATTTTCGACGATAGTTTTTTTCCTAAACTATCTTTGCGTCCTGTACGGATACCCATTACCATTTCATATTCATTTCTATATGGCAATAAAAGTTCAAAATCTTTAGGCGCTGTTTGTAAATCAGCATCTATATATCCGACAAATGACGACTGGGCTATATCTATCCCTGCTTTTATAGCTGCGCTTAATCCGCAATTTCGAGCAAAACTTATATAAAAAAGATGACGGTTTCGCTGACACACTTCCTGTATCAATGTTTTGCTTTGGTCTTTCGATCCATCATCAACGAATAGTATGCAGGTTTTTACTGATGAAGAACATACATATTCAGATAGTTCCTTTTCAAGTTTGTTTATATTTTCTTCTTCATTATAAACAGGAACTATTATGGTTAAATCATAATCTTTTGTAGAGTTCATATCATTTATATTTTAAAATTGCATTGAAAGCGATAAACCACCCTGCTGACCTGTGTAATAGGGGTAAAAAGCAAGATTTCGTTTGTTCTTTTTCTCCTGACCACCTTTAAATATTTTCTTTTCAACAGTAGGATAGAGCCAATAGGCAAGTTTTGTACTTAATATGCCAAGCCCGGCACCGAATGCGACGTCGCCTACCCAGTGCTTATTATTGTATATGCGGAATGCTCCGGTTCCCGCAGCGATAGTATATCCCGCTATTCCATACCAGATTGAAACATCTTTATATTCTTGCCAAAGAAATTCAGCACCCATAAAAGCGATTGCCGTATGCCCTGACGGAAAAGAATTTTTTGCGGATTTATCTGGTCTTTCAACTCGTGCCGTATATTTTAAACCATTCACTGAAGCCGCCGTGAACAGGCTTGCCATTCCTAAAATAATCGTCCTGTCTTTGAAATTGTGTTTGCCTTTTATCCCGACTAAGTTTAAAGCATATACACTCGCCGCAGGTACATATTGCGTTATATCATCAATCTGAAACTTTTCAGGTTTGTGTGTTATTACTTCATGCCCTATGGCATAGTTTAATAGGCGATTTTTGGGCGCTAATGTTGCTTCTATTGTTCCGTACAACATCAGGGATGCAGGTATTATTAATTGTTTATATGAGAATTTATAGTCATTTACCTGAATACTATCGCTTTCAGAAAGCGTGTTATTATTTGTTTGGGTATAAGCATTTGGGAGTGAAACCGAAAGTAATAACACAATGGTACACAATGCTTTTGTCAATTTTAAAAACATCTTATTTATATTATTTTTTTGGGATTGTTCGGAAAATTAGATATAGCGGTGGCTTAGTATCTACCGGAAGATAGATTACAAGCACAAAGGATAAAGACTATAATTTAGTCTTTCTGTTATGAAAAGGTGAAAGGAGGTGCCCGCAAACCATGAAATTGATTTGCTGCTGCGGATTTATAGCTTAGTATATACTCACCGTAATCAGATTCGATAAATGAACTATCTAAACTATAATTAAATAAATTTCCAACAAGGAAAAAGATAGGAAATAAAACAGTATCATTTTGATTATCTGATACTTTTAGTTTTGTTTCATCAACAGATGTAGGAATGATGAATTTTGATTTAGCAATACAGGTTTCATCGTGATTTTGCTCACTATCCGTATCGCTGTGATGTGTATGTTCATCGTTTATTGCATTATCCAACTCACACAACTCGATAACAATGCAGGCTTTCCCACCATGATGATGATGTGGAATAACTGCAAAAACCAAAAATAGTATGGTTGAGAGTACAATAGCGGATATGGAACATTTATTTTTCAAACTTAATATCTTAACTGTGGTTAGATAATTTTATTATAGGCAATGTGTTTTAAAAAAGGGATTCAATAAAGAAATTGTTTCCCCTTTATTGAATCCCATCGTACATAAAGGTTATTAATGGTGTTTACCATCATGCGAACCGTGTGAATGACCATCTTTGTCATGTGTTCCATGATCGGTTCCATTGTGATGGGTGCCGTCATGGTTTTTCCCTGAATGGTCGGAATATGCGCAGGCTTCGTGAGTGCCATCGTTATAAATATCACAATTTTCATGATTTCCCGCTGAACATTGCTCTGCTACACTTGCTTGGTAAGCTGCAACATCATCAAATCCTAAAGCCGCAGCTCTGGCTTCAATATCTTGTTTTGCTGATGTCCCAAAATCTTCATGGTCGTCATTACTGCAAGCAACGAATGTTACTGCAAATAAAACTACTGCCAACGAATAAAATAACTTTTTCATTTGATCTACTAATTTACGAATTTGTACTTTGTTTTTTTCTGAAGCGCTTTCGTAATAGTAACCGCATAAAGCAGGGTTTACCCTACCATAAATCAAAAAATAATTTCAAGAAATACCGTTGGAGTAAATGGAGTTGCTTTTGTGAAGATATTTGTTGCAGTATTTTGACCGGAAATCTGATAGTTGTATTTTATATTCTTAGTACCAAACACATTCAATAGCGATACGCCTGCTTGCAGCCTTACTTTCTTTATTTGTGCCCTGTATGTAGCACCTATATCAAAGCGGCTGTATGGCTCATCGGAATAATCCGTATGTTCGTGTTCGGAGCCATGCTGTCCTTCCTCATTGCCTTGTCCATGTCCGTGCCCTCCAGTGGAAATATAAGAAAAGCCTGTACCATAAACATAACTCAACGAAAAATAGAAAGGATCGAATGCCCCGATACCTCCGACTTTTATTTCATGCGAAAGTTCGTTTTGCGGTTTACTAAGGCGGTTGATGGAATACGAGCCATATAAAGTATGATTTCTGATTAGCTTTTTGGCAAACAAGTCTGCTCCTAAAATCGTATTATCTATTTTATAGACTGTATTATCCAAAAAATACTGACTGTTTTTTGTAGTCTTATAATATCCTTCCATACTGACCAAGAAGCCGTTTTTACTGTATGCAATACCTGCGGTAGTGTGCATTGCCTTTGTAAAGGTACTGTCTGCCATAGTCCATACGGTTTGAAATCCCGATTCATCATATTGGTATGCGGTACGGGTAAGAAACTGATTGTATAGTCCCCACGAAGCAGTTGCAGTTAGTTCTTCCGATATTTTATATGTGCCGGATAAACGGGGCTGTACATAGACTTTTTTATTCAATGGCATATCCACCCGTACACCTGCACTTAAAGTCAAATTATCCAATAATATATTATCTGTAATATAGACTGTCGGCTTATCCAGTTCTCCGCATAGCTCGTTCAGACTTACCCTGTATTGTTGCCACTCCCCGCCAACTTGTACTTTGTTACGGCTTCCGATATTAAAGTCATGGTTAAGTCTTACCGAAAACTCCTGTACCTCATTATCCAGATGACTAACATCGTCTGTTGTCGGCTTTTTATCTCCCAGTATTGTGAGATTATCCAACAAAGAGGTAAGCCGTGAGAATGTAGCCACAACTTTTGTAGTTGAGCCGTTTTCCCATACCCGTTTATAAGAAGCCGCCCCACCATATTGCCTGTTCTTTTCAGAAGCATTGACATCATACTCGTTTGGTTGATTTACCGAGTATTTAAAGCGGTCATTAGCTCCATACAGGCTGATGTAATAGGAATCATCCTTAAATGCTTTTCCTGATAGCTTTAAATTGGCATCATTGAAATGGTAATCAGGCTTTATATATATGCTTGAATAAATCGTTTGTGGATTATTTTCACTATTGGATAAATCCACATTCTCATTGTTATACAGGTTATAGAAAGTCTGCCTGTAAGCAGCAGAGATATTCAATTTCTTTGTCAAGGGTACCGAAGCAAAAAGGTTCATTGTATAATTGCTGACAGTTGCTTTTACAGACGGAGCATTAAAATTACCGTCTATACCTGTTATCTCCGTAATGGCACCGATACGTCCGCCCTGATTGGAGCCGTACCCGCCTTTCAAGATGCGTATGTCTTTTACCATATAGGGATTGACCGAACCTATATGGTCGTTATAGTTCTTTATACCGAATAGCGTATATCCGTCGTATGTTATCTTGCTTTCACCCATATTACTGCCCCACACAATCAGGTCTTCCGATGGCTCGCCCGATGCTCTTACTCCGGGCATCATCCGCATAAGGTTAAATACGGAATTATCATTGCTTCCGGGAATATATTTTGAAATTTGATGATTGATGCGGATTTCGCCGGGACTATTGCCGGATTGGATAAGCATTGTGGCGGGAGCAGGACTGACGATTACTTCATCCATAGTAAAAACAGCAGATTGTAGCCGGATTTCGTTTAGTCCGGGAGAAAGAATAGTATCTTGTGCCTGATAGCCCAAATACTGCACTTGTACACGCTGATTTCCTTTTTTCTCGGTTTTGAAAGAAAAATAACCTGCTTCATCAGTTGAAACGGTCTTTTCGGGAGTAGTGATATAAGCGTAAGGTAAACCTTCTTCGCTATCTGCATCCCTTATTGTCCCTGAAAACGTATAGTACCGCTTAACTTCAACAACAGGCGGTTGCTCTATCTTTTCAGTATAGGAAGCGATAACATAAACTCCGTTTATATTTTCGTGGCGAAACGGTTTATCTTTCAGCAAAAAATCAAGTGCGCTTTGAGGATTATTAAATTTTCGATTGACCGTTACCTTATATTGGGAAAGGGCATTATCATCAAAAGAAATTTCTACGGGTAATCCCCGCAGAACATCGTTAAGGGGCTTGTCATTAACGACCAAATGCAGCTCTTGTGAAAAAGCTGCAATTGTGCCTGTAAGGGTTATTATAAGTATAACTATAAATTTCTTCAATTACTTTATCTTAAATTCTATTCCGAACGGTTTACCTACTATTTTAAGCACATCATTCGGATCTTTAGCTTTCGTAAAATTACCTGAATATGAATAATTCAGATTTGAATTAGGCAATACTTCAATATCATACTGTCTTTCAATCTCCTGAATTACATCTTGCAAAGGTACGCTAACAAAAACAAATTTACCATGTTTCCAATTAATAGATTCTTTCGCATCTTCGACATCATTAGTGGTAAGTTTGCCATTACTTAATAATGCCTGCATATTCGGGGTAAGTATTACTGATTCCGATTTATCCGAAACATTCACCTTTCCGGTAAGACAGGTTACCTTAAAATTTTCGGCACGGGAAAACACATTAAAACTTGTTCCCAGTACACTTACAGTGTATTGCCCGGAACGTACATCAAATGTGCTTCCTTTTTCAACTTCAAAATATGCTTCGCCTTTCAGTTCTACATCACGGGAAATAAACCACCAGAGAGGTTTATAGCCGATTTTACTTTCGGCATTCAAATCTACTTTAGAGCCGTCGGGTAAAACCACCGCCAGATGTGTACCTCTTTCAGCAACTTCATTTTTTGTATAGAAAAATGCTATGGAGGGTAGAATTATAGCTATTGCAGCAATAGATGCAGCCGCATAAAACCACAATGATCTTTTTCGGGGAGCCATTTCAATAACTTTGGGAGTTTCTTCCAATCCTTCAAAGACACTATCCCAAATATCTTCTTTGCTTTTACTCCATTTAGGGGTTATTTTAATATCATCCGTTTTCATATCTTCTTTAATTATAATAGTTCTGTCCTAAGAAATTGCAAAGCAGCGCTCATCCGTTTTTCGACAGCTTTTACGCTTATATCCAAACATTGGGCTATTTCACTATACTTTAGTTCATCATTCCGGCTCATCAGGAAAACAACCCTTTGTAATTCCGGCATCTTTTCTAATGCTTTAGCATAAGTAGATGCCAATTCTTCAAAGTTTAATTCATCTTCGGGCGACAAGGGACTATCAATCTGAATACTCATACTCACCTCATAATCTAAACGGGTAGAACTTTTTCGATAATTGCTTATAACCATATCGTTTGCTATCTTATAAAGCAATGGTTTTAAATTAAGGTTATCCAGTTGTTCCCGTTTCTCCCAAATCTTCATAAAGACATCCTGTGCCATATCCGATGCTGCATCCCTATCGCCACAGCGATAGAAGATAAAACTTCGAATCGTATCAAAATACTTATCGAATAATTGTTTGAACTCTGCTTTGCTTATCATCCAGTTGGACATTTTACTATTATACCGCATGAAGATATAAATACCCTACATGAAATTATAAAGATTTTTGGTAATCAACTTTCAACACACCCGAATCATATACTTTTGTCTTTATTATTTCCCACTTAGATTCCTTGTTTTGTTCAGGAAATAAAGATATGCCTTTGCCCAAAATTATGGGGAAGTAGCAAATTTGCATTTCGTCAATCAAATCTGCGGCGAGCAACATTGAAATTAATTCTCCGCCTCCAACTAACCAAATATCTTTACCTTCCTGATTGCGAAGTTCAGAAATCGTTTCAATAATATTCTCCGTGATAAAACGTACATTCTCCTTTGTATCCCATTCATGGTGGGATACAACATAAGCCATCTGTTCCGAATATGGCCAAATTACATCCATGTTCATAATTTCACGGTAAGTACGACCGCCCATAATAACCGTATCAACCGAAGCTGATAGATTTTTGCAACCGTAATCTGTCTTTTCACGATTTGGGCATCCGGTAAGCCATTCCAATCCGCCGCCTGGCTCTGCAATCCGTTGGTCAAGTGATGCAGCGATGTAAAGGATAATTTTTTTCATGCTACTGAATTTAATTGTTTATACCATTGCTCGCTGTATCTCAAAAAAGAAGTGTGGAACTCACACTGCTCCGATACGAGGTACTGGTATACCTTTGAAAGAAACAGGCAAGCCCACGCCATACTCTCGTATAGCATGAACATTGCGCTATCTGTCCCTTTCAGTTGAAAATTACCAGTTTTCGTATCGAGACGTTCAGCGAACGTTATGTTATATATAAACGGAATTAATCCGCTAAAATTCTATTTATCTGGTGCAAAGATACCAAATTAGTTTAAGGTATTAAAGTCTTTCCAGTTGAGATTGTTGGTGCAAGGTGCAAGTATCTATATATAGATAAACTTGCACCTTGCACTACGTCTAAAAGATTATTTTTCAAAACCTTTGGTGATTTCAAAAATTGTAGTAACTTTGAACCCAAGTTTTATGCAGACAAATTGGCGTCAATAGCAGCCAGAACTGCCAAGAAAATAAGGCAGAAAAGGATATTGCTCCAATTCGTACCACATAAACAAAAAAAGATTTTTAATCACTGAATATATGCGTTTTGCGGTCGCGGGTTCGAGTCCCGTCCGTTCCGCTAAAAAAGGAATAAGGTTGGTAAGGTCGTTAAAAGACTGACGTACAACGAGTTTAAGAGTTTTGGCTCTAACTCGTACCCCTAAAGATAAAAAGAGGGGTTAAGTAGCTGGAAAACAGCGAAAAGACACAGTTTGGTGGCGTACCCGTCCATACCGCCAATAGATTTAGAAAATCAAAGAAAAGTCCTGATATTCAATAGAATACAGGACTTTTTCTTTTTACCCACCCCAGCAAAAAATCCCATTAAAATGCATTTAAAAAAGGCTAATTCGTGGGACTTTATAATCCTCGCAAAAAGTCCCACTTTTTGGATTCTTATTCCTTGTATTTCAGGTTTTTACATGGCTCACAAATGAACTCTTAATAGTAATTTTGTAACCACGAAAGGAGTTTATCATGGGATTAAAGAAAAGTACCTTTAATGTGAACTTTCTACTTAGAAAGCACAAGATGTTAAAAAACGGAGAAGCACCCATTTGTATGCGTATTACAGTTAATTGTAGGACTGTCGATATTTCCATTAAAAGGAGTGTAGCCGTTGAGTATTGGAATCAGACAAGAGAATGCTGTACTTCTACTGGCAAGGTTGGCAAAGAATTGAATCGCTATATAGATACGATGAAAGCAAAAGTTCTCCAAATCCATAGGGAGTTGGAAATAGACGGAGTTCGTATTACTGCGGATGCTATCAGAGATAAATTGTACGGTCGGGATGAATCACAAAAAACACTTATAGAAGTTTATGCTGAACATAACAAGCGATGCCGGGCTTTAATCGGGAAAGATTTTTCTGCTTCTACAGTCGAAAAATTTGATACTTCCTTGAATACGCTGAAAACATTTATCAAGCATAGTACAAAGAAAGACGATATTCTGCTGAAAGAGATTTCCCGTGTGTTTATTCAAGATTTTGAATTCTACCTGAAAGCCGAACGGAATATGCAACATAATTCAGCATTGAAGCATCTGAAAAACTTAAAGAAAATCGTTCGTATAGCCCTTGCCAACGAATGGATGAAGAAAGACCCATTTATGGGAATCCAATTCAAACATGACAAAGTGGATGTTGAGTTTCTAAGTCAGGAAGAATTAGACCGGATAATGAATAAGGAGTTTGCCATTAAAAGGCTTGAAGTTGTACGGGATATATTTTGTTTCTGCTCGCTGACTGGTCTTGCCTTTATAGATGTTAAGCAATTAAGTCCTTCTCATCTGGTGGCGGATAGTAATGGAACATTGTGGATTCGGAAACCTCGTCAGAAAACAGGTAACATGTGTAATATTCCTGTAATTCATGCTGCAAAGGTCATTCTTGATAAATATAACGATCATCCTGAATGCATAAAGAATAATGTTTTGCTGCCAGTTTTGAGCAATCAAAAGATGAACTCTTATTTGAAAGAAACTACAGCCGTTTGAGAGAGGGAAAGCAAAGTGATGTAACGAAAACGTAATCAGCGGATTACAGATATGGTTCTTTTTGAAATATTGGGGATGAAAGCATAAAAAAGCAAAGTTGGCAGTCTTTTCAGTTACCAACTCGTTACCTGAGAGGGTTTTCGAATGATTTTGTAATGTGTTTTTATTCAGTCGTTTGCGCGGATTTGCATAGTGTCGGATAACTCTAAGTAAAGTAAATTTGTAACCATTAAAATTAGAGTTATGCAACGAAGTACGTTTAAGATTTTGTTCTATCTCAAAAAGAACAGTTTGAAACCGGACGGAACTGCCCCAATCATGGGAAGGATAACCGTAAACGGGAGTATTGCTCAATTTAGCTGTAAGCTAACTATCAAACCATCGCTTTGGGATACAGGTGCAAATCGTGCCGGAGGTAAAAGTATTCAAGCGCAGAAAATAAATCAGAAGCTTGACAACATCAAAGCACAAATTGGCAAGCAATACCAAAGTATTTGTGATAGAGATAATTTTGTTTCAGCCGAGAAAGTCAAAAATGCTTATTTGGGATTCAGTGATGACTATCGAACTTTCTTCTCTATCGCTGATGAATTCTATGAAGAATATCGAAAGCGGATTGGCAAGGATAGAACAGAAAAATCATATGAGCAGCTTCTCATTAATCGCAGACGGGTTGAATTGTTCCTTCAGGACAAATATCGCCTCTCTGATATTCCCATTAAAGAGATAGAGTCTCAATTTATTCATGATTATTATCTCTATCTGCTCGAAGAAAGGAAACTGGCAGGAAGTACCTTACTGACCTCTATTACTAAACTCAAACAGATTATGCTTATTGCTCAACGTAAAGGTTATATCCATATCAATCCCTTTGCCGGATTCCGTTTCAAAGCACAAACTCGTGATAGAGGCTACTTGACGGAAGATGAGTTGAACCGATTCATGACCGTTGAGCTCCGCCGGTATAAGCAACGGCAGATACGGGATATTTTTATCTTTCAAGCTTTTACAGGCTTAGCCTATGCAGATGTTCGTAAATTGACCTTCGCTGATATACAAACATCCTTTGATGGGGAACTCTGGCTGATTGCAAAACGCAAGAAAACAGGGACGACGTTTTATGTAAAACTTCTACCTGTTGCCAAGCAACTTATCGAACAGTATCGGATTGTAGCAAAGAATCAGTTTGTATTTCCTGTGCCAAGTAACGTAGAGAACATGAACCGTACTCTAAGACGTATTGGAAAGCAAGCCGGAATCACAAAGTGGATCTCGTCACACATGGGACGCCACTCGTTTGCTACGACCGTATGCCTATCGCAAGGTGTTCCTATTGAGACTGTTAGTCAAATGTTAGGGCATTCAAATATTCATACGACACAAATATATGCTAAAATCACGAATGAGAAGATTAGTCGGGATATGGCAGCCTTAACAGATAAGATTGGCGACAAGTATCAGGTTGAAACCAATCGTCCCCAATCCGATTTCAGAAATATAGGTAAAGTTGGTAAGAGAAAAACATCTATGCTATGAACAAGGAAGAAATAACGGTTGAGGGTTTGATAAAAGTTATTGAATCCGGTGAAAGAAAAGAAATCCGCCTAAAGAACTGGCAGATAGCTCGATTGTTTGGAGTTTATGAGCAGGCAGTTCGGGCTAATATCAAGTCGATTATTCAAACCGGGGCTGTAAAACCCTCCATTTGCTGTGAAGTTAGACAAGTAGGAAAGATTCTATTACCCGAAGTTTTTGATTTGGAAATGATTATAGCCTTATCATTCCGGCTTAACTCCCCTGATGCAGCTAAGTTTAGAAAATGGCTAATAGAAAGGGTTACTCATAGAACGAATAACAAACTAATGATATTGGGGATAATAAATAGTCCCCAAATACTCAATTAACGTCGGGTCGGTCATTTTCGTTACTGGGAGAAAGTTGCTTCTCTGGTCGGAACAATCAAGTCTAAAGCCCTTCGGGTTGGATACAAAAATCTCCAACCGCTATGCGGATAGTATTTTTGCATCCAAGACTTGCCTGTTCCACCCTCTACGGAAGCATTGAGACCTCCCAGCAACGAAAATGACCGACCCGACGATGACGCATATATCAAAAAACAAGCATCCCCTATTTTATTTAGGAATGCTTGTTTTCATTTTGTAGGTAAGCAACTTCAACTCCCTCGCCTCGGAATCTGCATAGACATATCTTTAGAATGGTAATTCCGGCGATCGGAAGTTTTGATGCAGTACCTGTTCCAATTCATTTTCAGGGTAAAGTATCTTACCGCCAATTGTAGTATAGCAGATTGTCCGGTTATCACGCAGGTTTTGAAGCGTACGTGGCGAGATATGAAGATACTCCATTACTTCCTCCCCACTAAGATAACGTTTATCTGCCAAGGATGGGCGATACTTGTCACGCACACTTTGCGTATCATTTAGGGCTTGTTCTATCTGCCTTTCAAGTTCCTTGAACTCTTCGGACTCAAAACCTATATACTTATCCATAATTACTTTTTCAAGCCCTCCTGAAGCTGTGTCTCAATATCCGACTGGTGAAAATAAACTTTACCACCTAACATGGAGAAAGGAATCTTACCATTATTCCGCCATGTTTGTAATGTCCGCTTTGAAATACCTAATATCCGGCAGACATCCGCTGAATCTACTCAGCCATCTCGGGGATTGGGATAATATAACTCTTTCAATGCGCTCACTTCAAAAGTTAATCTGCTTATTTGGCTTTTTAGCCTTTCCCAAGCATGTAAATCAATACAAACAATTTCCATAATTTTTACTCTTTTATATCTTTATCACTAAATGTACTGGCAAGCGAACGTTTCAATCCTTCGTTTGCAGCACGGGTTATCAATTCACGGTTTACCAATAAATGGTCGGCAAGAATATTGGAAAGAAGGATGGTCGGTGTAATATCCGGTACGATATGTTGTAATGATGAAACCAATGTTTGTAGCTTCTCTTTCATTCGTACATCAATATATACCGGGGTGTAATCCTTCACTTTCCGAACCAATAGAAAACGTCGGGTATATTCATCCTCATCTTTCTTCCGAGCCTGTTTTGCCCGGGAGCTTGGCATTCATGTACTGTTTTCTATAACTTCTGATACATCCTTCTCTTCTGTTTCTGATTTAGCATTTTCAAGTTCGTCACTCATATTTTTATGTTTTAATTGTTGATACTATGCCGGGGAATACCGGCAATTATTTCTCCTGATTATATTATGGGACAGTCATACATCCCTTATCCGGTTGGTTTTATCCATACCCTTAAATCTTTCGGAGGGATAAGCCGTGGCAACCTTGCACACCGACTGTTTCCGAAATCGGGTGCAATATATCGACTCTCTGATGCCTACGCTGTTTGGGTAACAGCTTTACCTAACAGGTTGGAGTTGTATGTATTTGAAAATCAGTACAGTTTTGCAAGGTGGATAGTGTTTAGATTGGCAAAAATGAGTATATAGGAAGAAATGTATTGATAAGTCAACTTGATGAAATACAGCAGATAACACGGCTTTAGTCAGTAGCAAAATAATTTTAAGAAAGATATAAAATATTTCCAAGCCGGGATTATTGGGTTATTTATCCCGGTTTTCCTCCATCACGTCAACCATTTCTTCAATTTCAACAAGCCCAATAATCGCTTCCCGCTTATTCCGGTTACGGCAATTTAGGAGTTGTTGCATAGTAATATAATGAGGTTCGTTTCCGTAGCGTTGTTTATTTCCTTCAGTACGAAAAGAAAGGAAGTCCCGGTTGCCATCAGCAACCGACATCCATGTATCTTTGATATACTTGTATTCGCTTAGTTGATCTAAGAGATAGACTAATGATTTTTGGTTGGTAACTTCCAGTGGTTCGGTTAGCTTTCCTTTCAATAGTCTTTTTAGTTCACCAGTTTTTATCTTCCGGCGAAAGAGTCTTATGTCTTCCACACATTCTGCAAGTAGTGTATATTGTTTACTATTCAGGTTCGGATCATAGGAGCGTTTCTTCGGTTGGCGTTCAGGTTGAGTTGCATCTGTTTGTCTGCCGGCTTTCAGTTCTTGAGAGGTATCAACAATATTATCTTTGCCGGTTCCCGCATCGGAAGCGATATCTGCTTCTTCCTCTATATCGGCTTCGGTCTTTTTCGAAAGCTGATTGAATTCGTAGAGTATACAAAGTTTTTCAAGCGACACGAGGTCTACAAGCTCCCCAAAGTAAGGCAATTCAATCTTTGCCAGTTCTTGTGTATAGTTAGCCGGGGTTATCTCTATCGCCGGAGCTGTAAACGTTCGGTAACACCGATAAACTTCTTTGGTAATATTATCATAGAAATCACTATACCAAAGATAGTCCTCCCGTCCGTCCCGGAAATAACGAGGAATACTTTCAAGCGGAGGATTATGGCGAATTATATCCAAGACTTTTCCCTTATAGAGTGTTATATCTTCCGGTGTGGGCTTCATCCTGTACAATAGACTAAGTGCAGTTTCATAGTTTACTTTTACAAAGCGGTCAAGGCATTGTTGTACTTCCCGGAAGCCATCTTCCGAGAAATCCATATATTCTATGTCATCACCATAATCAAACATGCTCTAAAGATACATATTTTCCTTAGTTATATGGGTAATATTGGTAACTGGAGTAATAATAGTTGCCTTATCAGCCTATATAGATGGCAAATAAATGCATTCCAATGCATAAATATCGGTAGAGGTTTGGCTATCAGATTTATAGCATATATTTGTCCGAAGCATCACACCAGATGCTTTCTAAAATTGAGAAAAATGAGAGAATTTATCCAATCAAAGCTATTAAACGGCTCTCTTAACACTTGAAGAGCTATCGGCAATGCAGTCCCTGTATTGCAAAAGCCGGGCGTCTCATATTTAAGCCCGTCTGGTTCGAACGTTGACAATCGATCAAAAAAGGCAGAAGCTTCCGCTTCTTTCTTTTTTTTCGATTGTCAAAGGAGCAAGGTAATCGCACGGGTAACCCGAAATTCGCTAATCGCTCTTTCAAGTTCCCTTCGTGCATACCTTGCCCTGCGGGGCTGTGCCCTCACAAAAGATAAATCCGGCTACACCTGAATTTACCTTTTGCTCTTCCTACTGCGCCCGTTGGTTGCATCCGGTCGGGGCACTTCACAGCCCTTTTGTTTCGCTCCCGATGGTCGCAAAACCGGCAGACTGTGTTGCAATCCTCAACTTCATCTCCCGGTGGTCGCTTACGTTTCGTCTTGCCTGTGTGCTGATATGCACACAGTGGTTTTCCATAACTCTAAAGGTCAGTGTTATGGAAAATAAGAAAGAGAATAAAACCAAAAGAGGTAGACCTGCCAAAGAAAAAGCCAAGCTTTCCACTTCGATCAACCTGAAATTGACCGAAGCAGATTTTAATTCCGTAAAAGAAAAAGCAGAAAAGTTGGGTATAAAGCCAACTGTGTACGCACGAGAAATGACATTGAAAGGTGGTATCAAATCCCGATTCACAGTTGAGGAACTTGACCTGATGCGAAAGCTGGCGGGTATAGCAAATAATCTCAATCAAATTGCAAGGAAGGCAAATCAAGAAGGCTTTGAAAATGCGTCAAAAGCAGCCTATCTTCTAATGCTTGAATTAAAGAATTTACTCTATGATCGCTAAAAATATAAAAGGAAAGTCATTCAAAGGTTGTGTATCCTATGTGATGCATGAAGGAGCAACTTTACTAGAAGCCGAAGGTGTTTGGACAGAAACAAAGCAGGATATTATCCGAAGTTTTGCCATGCAGCGTTCCGGCAGGAAAGAGATTAAACAACCTGTCGGGCATATTCCAATCGCATTTTCTCCTGATGATAAAGATAGGATGACGGATGATTTTATGACAAAATTAGCAAAAGAGTATATGGAAGAGATGGGTATTCGTAATACACAATATATCATTATCCGGCATCACAATACGGAGAATCCACACTTGCATATTGTGTATAACCGGATTAATAATGACCTGAAACTTATCTCTGTAAACCATGATTATAAACGAAACATCAAGGTCTGCAAGAAGCTAAAGGACAAATACAACCTCACTTATGGCAAGGGAAAAGAGAAAGTCAAACGGGATAAATTGAAGAACCCCGATAAGGCAAAGTACTACATCCACGATACGCTTAAGTCGGTTTTACCTGTTTGTAAGAATCCGGCAGATCTGAGGCTCAACCTCGAAAAATTTGGAATCGAGATTGAATATAAGTGGAAACGGACGGTCAAAGAGATTGAGGGAGTATCATTCCGATATGATGGTATTGCTTTCAAAGGTTCTGAGGTCGACCGGAAATTCAGCTTCGGAAATTTGAAAAAAGAGTTTCTGAAAAATATCTTGGATGAGGATAGACGGATGGAAGAAAAATATCAAAAAGAACGGAAAGATGCAGAACAAAAACAGCAACCAACCGAGCAAAAGGCAAAACAGGAAGCCTCAACAGCAAATCATAGCCTTGTAATTTTAGGAGTAGAATTGTCAGCGGAACAGGAAAAAGTATTAAGAAACGGTGGTGTCATTTTCCTTGAAAATATGAACCGGAATAATGGAAATGGTAAGTTTTCCTCCCATATTTTTCTAAACGATGAAAAGAATAAAGTCTTTTTTAGTCGTGAAAATCCAGATAGTTTCGTCAAATACGGTCAGTATGAGATGCGTATCCGGGATAAGGTACTCATTGAAAACGGCTATGTCACGAAAGCTAAAGTTAAATGGTGGGGAGGTGGAAGTTATGCGTATCCATACCTCTGGAAAGAAAACAAAACGGATTCTGAATATCAAGAATCATTCTATGATCCAAGGGTGCCGAAAGTAGAGAAAGAAGAACAAAAAACCAAAACTCCTACGATTCAAAAGAAAACTAGAGGACGGAAAATGTAGTTTTTCTATAAGCAAGCCACCTAACCTATTTAGAATTACAGTTTTTCCTTCAGGATATTACTGTAATCGAATACCCTCGCTTTATTTGCTTTATGTTTTACAATTGTGGGTTAGCTTAAATATTCTTTTACCTAAAAACTTCCTTTTTGTGTAGCAAACCTATCATAATTAAATAATATTCTGGTAATTACATCGAATATTATACTACTTTTGCGATAATAAGAATACTAAATTTTAAGACTATGAAAGAGAATGTAATTTCACCCAACCAACTATTTTTGGAAAATGAGAGTAAATTTTCCTACGAGGAAACAGTAACATTGCTTTCAGAGCATATATTAAACATAGGTTGGAAAATTTCCGCTGTTCATGATTTGCAGGCTACTTTAAAGAAAAACGGAAAAAATATTCTGCCTGTTAAGATTTTAGAACTGTGTAATCCTGTTTATTCCGGTCAATTGCTTGATACTGATGCTTTACGCATTTATTCTCCTATGATGCCTTGTCGTTTATCGGTTTATGAAAAGAATGACGGGAAAGTATATATAGCGCGGATGGATTCTGCTGCTATGGCCGCTATGGTAGGAGGAAAAGTCGAAGAAGTCATGGCAAAAGCTTTTGCTGATATTGAGAAGGTATTGGAGTGTTTTATTGCAGGCTGATTTTTACTATCCGTTAATTTATTTTCGTATGCCGGTAGGGTATCTTCCCATTCATACGGTATACATATAAATTGCAATTCAATCAGATTTTGAAAAAATCGGAATTTAAAGACATATTCGACAATTATTTCGACTCAATCCGTAATTATATCTATTACAGATGCGCCGATGAGAGTATTGCATCCGATATTGCTCAGGACGTATTTATGCGTGTGTGGGAAAAGATAGATTCTATTGATACAAAAAATATAAAGGCTCTTCTTTATAAGATAGCGAACGACATGGTAATAAGTGAATACAGGAAAAGTACAACCCGGCTTGATTATGCTAAAGACATGGTTGCTACCGGAATTGAGAACTTATCACCTCAGGAAATCCTGCAATTTGAAGAGTTGAAAGCCAGGTTTTCCTCCGCGTTAGACGAGATGGGTGAAGTACAGCGCGAAGCATTCCTGATGAGCCGGAATGAGGAGTTGAAATATCACGAAATCTCAGATAGGTTAGGTATCAGTGTGAAAGCAGTTGAAAAACGAATTACAGGTGCATTGCAGTTTTTAAAAACAAAACTTTTGTAACAATGAAAACGGAAAATATCAAAATAAAGCCCAAATGGACTAAATCAAAAGATGAGATTTGGGCGGAAAATTTTGCGGGACTGGAAGATGATGGGAAAAAGAAAATTCCTTTATATAAACGTCCGGTATTTTTATACGCCGGTGTTGCGGCAATCCTATTGGTTATCTTAATTCCTTCTATTGCTTTCTTGTATACCAAAGATATTACCGTACCACGCGGACAACATTATACGCTGAATTTGCCGGATGGTTCCCGGGCAATAATAAATGCCGAAAGCAAATTAACCTACAAGCCATTTTGGTGGAGAGTATCAAGAGAGGTAACACTTGAAGGAGAGGCTTATTTTGATGTCGAAAAGGGAAGCCGATTTGAGGTGAAATCAGGTACAGCAACTGTTACGGTCCTGGGAACGAGCTTTAATGTACTTTCGCGCCCCGGACAATATAATGTGGCTTGTTTATCAGGAAAAGTAAAGGTTGAAGCTGGCAACCAGTCGGTAATACTGGCCAAAGGAATGCAAACTATTTTTGAGAATAGCACATTACAATCATCAAATAGTAATGACATAGAGCAAAAAATAGCATGGACAAATAATAAGTTTGTATTTAATGAGGAGCCATTGATACATGTTATCAGGGAAATCGAAAGGCAATACAATATAGAAATTGTAGCTCCTGAAAATATTAACTATATTTATAGCGGAAACTTTACAAAACTGGATAATCCGGAAGATGTTTTGCAAATTGTACAAGAACCCTTTGGTATAAAACTTAAAATAAAGAAATGATTTGAGCAGATTTCTTATTGTATTTATATTACTGTTTTGTATGTCTCCTGTGATTTACGCGCAGGAAATAAAAATCAATACGGCCAATGAATCCTTAGATAAAGTCCTTCAAAGCTTGGGTATAGAGGTATCTTTTGATAGTAAGGCCGTTTCTAAATATATAATTACAGAAAAGAAAGTTTTCAAATCTGTTGATGATGCTATGACCTATCTTTTGAAAGATAAACCACTGGCATACAAGAAAACAGGAAATGTGTATGTTATTTATCCCAAAAAAGAAATCGAAGAAGTCCCTCGCCTTAAAAAGCAATATACAATATCGGGTATTGTGAAAGATTGCACAAACGATGAAAAATTACCTTATACCTACATTACCACTGATCAGGGAACAATAATTACGGACGAAAACGGATATTTTTTCCTCAAGGGAGATAAGAGTTCAACTCGTATTCAAACCAGTTATTTGGGATACAATAGCATAGATACGATTCTTTCGCACGGGCATCACACATTAAATATAAGCCCCGGTCTGATAATGATGCCGGAAGTGATAGTATCACCTTCTTCAAGTGCCATGATGATGCAGTCGGGGAAAACATCGGGAGAAATAAGGCTCAATCATACTGTAGCCAGGCAGATGCCAGGAAGCGGTGATAACTCCGTTTTCAACCTGCTACGCATGATGCCGGGGGTAAGGGCGTCGGGAGAACCATCCGAGGATCTGATTGTGTGGGGAGGCAATAACGGCGAAAGCAAAATTACATTTGACGGCTTTACCCTTTTCGGATTAAAAAGTTTTAGCGAGCATATCAGTTTTATTAACCCGTACATGGTAAAAGATATCAGGCTATTAAAAGGCGGTTATGATGCCTCATTCGGGAACAGGGCCGGAGCGATAGCCGAAATTACAGGGATCGACGGAAACCGGGATAAACCTGTCCTCAAAGCCACAGTAAGCAACCTGACGGCAAATGTATTTGGTTCTATCCCCGTGTCTAAAAGTTCAGTTTTGATGGCATCTTACAGGCAGACATTTTATAACCTGTATGATGTGGAAGAATTGAATCCGTATGGCAAAAACAGTACCAACGAAAGCAGTGGGAAAGGTAAAGGGAACGGTAATAATAAACCCCAACAAAATATAAGTGAAATTTACTTGTCTCCCGACTATAAATTCAATGACATCAACCTGAAATATATTGGAAATACTACCGGTAACGATAATTACCATATATCACTTTATACCTCAAACGATGATTTCGATTATTCGGTATCAAAAGAAGATAAATATGACCTGAGTGCTTCGCAAAACAACCACCAATATGCCGGAAGCGCTATGTATAACAAAGTATGGGGCAATTCGTCATCATCCCGGCTGAAGGTAAAATATTCTCAATTAAACACGCAAAACGACCGTATTAGAAGGCTTCAGGGAAACCAGTCCGAACCTGAAATAAGCATTTCGACAAAGAACAAAATAGAAGAAGCCGGAATAGATTTGAACCACACCTTTAATTGGGGTAAACATCAGCAAATTGAGGCAGGTGGGGAAATTCTTTTTTATAAAGACAAGGTAAATGAAGTAAAAAATAATTTTACCGTACCCTCTATATATCTTTTGGACAAATTTTCCTGGGGTAAATTCTCTCTGGACGGAAGTATACGGACTGACTTTGCAAGCAATAAGGTATATGTCCAACCTCGTTTTTCAGGGAGGTATACTCTTTCCGAAGCAGTAACTGCAACGGCCTCATGGGGGCTGTATCGCCAGTACATTTCCCGTACTCCAATACAAACCGATGAGTATACCGATTTTGTATGGAAAATACAGCAGGATAGTATAATGTCCGCGATGCATACCCTTGCCGGTTTGGCATTCAGTAAAAACGGATTTTTAATCAGCCTGGAAGGATATCACAAAAAAAACAAGAATATTATCCGTTTATCGAAAGATCTGTACAAGACTGATGTGGATATTACGGGCGTAGATATGTTTCTGAAAAAAGAGTTCAACAATATTTCTGTCTTTGGTTCCTATTCCCTTTGTAATATATCGGAGCGAAAAGATGAAACCGGGCATGAGGTTAAGTTGGGAAGTATTTTCTCTGTCAGGAGATTTACCCTATCGGCAAATTATGTTTTCGGGACTGGATTTTCTCCCGCATTTAAAGGCGGACAAGGTACAGGGCAGGGAAACAGTACAGTTCAGGAATCCGATAAGGATTATCACAGACTGGATGTCGGAGCTACCTATAATCACAGCTTTAAATCCTGCCGGTTGCAAGCAGGTGTGTCCGTATTGAATGTGTTGAATAATGAAAACACAAAATACAGCTATATATTTTCTGACAAAAAAGACGTTACAAACGTTTATACAAAAGCGACTCCATTCACTCCCATGATTTTTCTTGAAATTTTATTTTAAAAACAGGTAGGGTAAATTTAAGTTCGTGCGGTTAATAAATAAGACATACCATATTTCGAAATATGATACTTAATTTATTAATCAAAAAGAAAAAAAATGAAAACAAAACTATTCATGACAGCCTTAGCCATTGTTTTGTCAATGGGAGTTGCATCTGCACAAAACGGAAACGGGAACGGAAAAGGTAAAAATCAAACTCAAAAGCCGAACAAGGAAAGGCCATGTGTTCTGCTTCCGGGTACTAACAAAACATGTGTCAATTTTATTGATGTAAACAAAAATGGAGTTTGCGACAATTTTGAAAACGGGACTTGTACCGGTAATTGTAAAGGAACGGGAACACCGGTAGGTACGAAACCCCAAGATGGAACGGGACAAAAGAAAGGTCAGAAAAAATAAGATATACGGTACTATCAACAGGGATGCCACTTTAATTCAAAGTGGCATTCTTATTTAATCAGGCAAGTAGGGTATATTCTATTTTATGCGGTTAATAAATAGAAGTATCAACTTATTAATTCTTTAAAAACTAAAAACATGAATACTAACAACAAATTATTTGCATTTTTATGTCTGACATTTTCATTTATGCTATTTTCATGCAGTAGCGAGAATGATTTCGATGATAATACGGGAACAGGCAATTCAGAACTGGTAAGCCTTCTAAAGGTTTCTGATGAAGGGATTTCTTCTTTTATGGTAGACAATCTTTGCCCGGTATTGGATGCAACATCTCCTTTGGCAGCTGATGAAATAGAATTTTTATATGCTTTGAGAGAAGATGAAAAAATGTCTCGCGACCTGAACCTTGCATTTTCATCTCTCTATCCTACAGCCATACAATTTTCCAGAATCGGTACTGCCGAAGCAACACATATAGCTACCATTGAGAGACTTCTGGATTATTATGAGATAGAATATCCTGCACTAAGTCCCGATGGAGTATTTGCTGATAAATACAGGCAAAGCCAGTATAATGAATTGCTTATTACGAGCAATACCCTGGAAAATGCCCATACGGCAATTGCCCGGTTGGAAGAGGAAAATATTGTTGATTATGACAATGTTCTGGAAAATATATCAAACCCGAACATCAAAATTATCATTTCTAATTTGCTGAAAAGCTCCACAAATCATCTCAGGGCTGTAGTACGTCAAATTACATTATTAGGAAGTAGCTATACACCTTCATTATTAGATGGAACCACTTATCAGGTAATTATCTCCTCAAATCCCGGACAAGGTAATAAATACCAGCAGAAAGGGAAACAAGGACAAAATACAAATAGTGAAAAAGGTAATCAGCAGAAAGGCAACAAAGGTGCTGTAAATAATTCGGGTATGTGTAGAGGATGCACAAACGGAACCTCTCCCGGCAGCAATTCCAATAAAGGTCAAACAGGTAAAGGATATAGGGGAGGACGGTAAATAACTTTGAAACTGAATATATAAAGAGATATGGAAATCTATATCTCTTTCTTTTTTATTATCTTTTTCGATGATATACAGTAAAATAAATAGATAAAACAAATACTATGTCTACAATGTTAATAATCATGCATATTATCAACTAATATATCATGCATTACGAAAAACATTTTACGAACCGCACGAACTGGTTAAGAGCAGCAGTCTTAGGAGCAAACGACGGTATTTTATCTACAACCAGTATTGTAATTGGCGTAGCAGCAGCCAATACTTCCAGAAATTCTATTGTTTTGGCTGCATTAGCAGGGTTGGTTGCAGGAGCCTGTTCGATGGCAGCGGGTGAATATGTTTCGGTAAGCTCACAAACTGATGTTGAAACAGCTGACCTGAAAAGGGAAAAAATGGAGCTGGAAACAATGCCTGAACAGGAAGTGGAGGAATTAGCCGGTATTTATGTAAGGAAGAGGGTTAGACAGAGAGCTGGCTCACAATGTAGCCGTACAATTAATGAAAAACAATGCTTTGGAAGCCCATGCGCGAGACGAGTTGGGTATTAACGATATAACTCGTCCAAACCCTCTACAGGCAGCGATGGCCTCTGCCGCTTCATTTATTTCAGGGGGGATATTGCCTTTTCTCGTATCTGTTCTTGCTCCGATAAATGGAATGGTTTTCTTCCAATATGGGTTTGCTATCCTGTTTCTGGGCGTATCAGGGGCAGTCGCCGCAAAAATGGGTGGTTCGAATATATATAAGTCCATTTGCAGAATATGTCTTTGGGGAACCGTAGCAATGTTTATATCTGCTTTGGTAGGATATATATTCGGAGTGCGGACTTCGTGAGTTGGCATATATCAATAAATAATAAATTCACACCCCCAATAAGATAACTCGCCCCCCAATCCAGCCAGTTCACATACTTTGCAGTTTGGTTAAGCCCCTTCTGATAATACCTTTGCATACAAATTAGTAACAACAATTTGTATGTTTGATAAAATAATCCGGTTTTCGGTAAAGAGGAAACTCTTTGTCGGATTTATGACATTGATACTCCTTGTCGCAGGTATTTACGCCATGCTCACCCTTCCCGTAGACGCTGTTCCCGATATCACTAACAATCAGGTGCAAATCGTAACCGTTTCACCTACGCTCGCACCACAGGAAGTAGAACAATTAATAACTTTCCCCATCGAAGTGGCTATGAGCAATATTATGAACGTAGTAGAAATACGTTCCGTATCCCGCTTCGGCCTTTCGCTGGTAACCGTTGTTTTCAAGGAAAATGTACCCACCCTTGATGCCCGGCAGCTAATAAACGAACAGATACAAACCGTAGCAGGAGAAATCCCTTCGGAACTGGGCGTTCCCGAATTGATGCCTATCACCACCGGGCTGGGAGAGATATACCAGTATGTGCTTGAAGTTGCACCGGGCTATGAAGACAGGTACGATGCCATGGAGCTGCGAACTATCCAAGACTGGATTGTGAAACGCCAACTTTCCGGCATACCCGGTATTGTAGAAATCAACAGCTTTGGAGGATACATGAAGCAATACGAAGTAGCAGTAGACCCCGACGCCCTCTATTCCCTGAATATCACAATCAGTGAGGTTTTCGAAGCCCTGCACAAAAACAACCAGAATACAGGCGGAAGCTATATCGAAAAAGATAGCAAAGCCTATTACATCCGTTCCGAGGGAATGATAAAAAGCCTTACGGATATAGAACAGGTAGTCATTACCAACCGTGGAGGCATTCCTATCCATATTGACGATATCGGCAGAGTGGGTTACGGCTCTCCAAAACGTTTTGGGGCAATGACCAAAGACGGGCAGGGCGAATGTGTGGGTGGCATTGCCATGATGCTGAAAGGTGCAAACGCCAATGTCGTGACCACCGAACTGGAAAAAAGAGTGGAACTCGTACAGAAAATGCTACCCGAGGGTGTCAGCATAGAACCTTACCTTAACCGCTCCGAACTCGTAAACCGCAATATATCCACTGTTATCCGCAACCTTATAGAAGGGGCTTTGATCGTTTTTCTGGTACTGATAATATTCCTCGGAAATGTGAGAGCCGGACTAATCGTTGCCTCTGTTATTCCTTTATCCATGCTCTTCGGATTTATCATGATGCGGTTGTTCGGTGTATCGGCAAACCTGATGAGCCTCGGGGCAATAGACTTCGGTATCGTGGTCGATGGTTCCATTGTAATAGTTGAAGGGATACTTGCTCATCTTTACACCAAACAATTTTATGGGCGAAAACTATCACCTAAGGATATGGATAATGAGATAGCCAACGGCACCAAAGGTGTTGTACATTCCGCCACCTTTGCAGTACTTATTATCCTTATAGTATTCTTCCCCATATTAATGCTGCAAGGTATAGAAGGCAAATACTTTACCCCAATGGCTCAAACACTCGTGTTCTGTATTATCGGTGCATTGATTTTGTCATTGACGTATGTGCCCATGATGGCATCCCTGTTCCTGAAAAAGACCATCAGACAGCCCCGTACCTTTGCCGACCGCTTTTTCGACTGGTTGAACAAGCTATACAAAAGATTGCTGCAAAAATGCCTGCGGTTCAGCCTGACTACCGTTGCTATAGCATTCCTTGCACTGGGAGGCAGTATCATACTGTTTACCAAATTAGGAGCGGAATTTATTCCCACTCTCGACGAAGGCGATTTTGCCATGCAAATGACCCTGCCTGCCGGAAGCTCACTAACCCGTAGTATTGAAGCATCAGATGAGGCGGAAAAGATACTCATGAATAACTTTCCCGAAATAAAGCACGTAGTAGCAAAAATAGGTACTGCTGAAGTACCTACCGACCCCATGGCGGTAGAAGATGCCGACATCATGATCGTAATGAAACCTTTCAAAGAATGGACAAGTGCATCCTCCCGTGCCGAAATGGTAGAGAAAATGAAGAACGCACTTGATACCATACCCGATGTGGAATTTAATTTCAGCCAACCGATCCAATTACGCTTTAATGAACTTATGACCGGAGCCAAAGCCGATATCGCCATCAAGCTATACGGCGAAGATATGGAAGAACTTTATTCCAAAGCCCGCGAAGCCTCCAAGTATATCGAACAGGTGCCCGGTGCCGACGATGTACTGGTAGAGCAGGCAATGGGACTGCCTCAATTGGTTGTAAACTACGACCGCAGCAAACTGGCCCGTTATGGTGTAGATGTGGAAGAATTGAACAACATTATCCGTACCGCCTACGCTGGTGAGGTGGCGGGAACAGTATTTGAAAATGAGCGGCGGTTCGATTTGGTTGTACGCCTCGACCAACAAAAAGTAGAGGATTTCAACCTCAATAAGTTTTTTATCCGTACATCCGAAGGCATACAGATACCCGTTACCGAACTTGCACAAGTAGAGCTGATCAGCGGCCCCCTGCAAATCAACCGTGATGCTACTAAGCGACGTATTGTAATAGGTGTCAATGTGCGTGATGCCGATATACAGCAGGTAGTAGGTAGAATCCAAACTGTGCTGGATGAAAACATAAAACTTGAACCCGGTTATTACTTTGAATACGGCGGACAATTCGAGAACCTGCAAAATGCGATCAACACCCTGCTGGTAGTAATCCCTATCGCTTTACTGCTGATTTTGTTGCTCCTGTTCTTTGCCTTCCGCAGCCTCACCTATACGCTCGTGGTATTCAGCACAGTACCCCTATCCATGATAGGCGGTGTGCTTGCCCTGTGGATAAGAGGGTTGCCTTTCAGCATATCGGCAGGTGTGGGATTTATTGCTTTGTTCGGTGTATCTGTGTTGAACGGTATCCTTATGTTGAACCATTTCAAATCCCTATCAAAATGTACAAGCTGTAAAATGGCAACAGATATAATAATTAAGAAAGGAACCCCGCATCTGCTCCGTCCTGTATTCCTTACAGGATTAGTTGCCTCACTCGGTTTCGTTCCGATGGCTATTGCCACCTCGGCAGGAGCCGAAGTACAACGTCCGCTGGCAACAGTTGTTATCGGAGGATTATTGGTTTCAACATTCCTCACACTGATAATCATTCCCGTATTCTATCACCTGATAGGCGTATTCTCTGTATGCAGGCGAAAATGGGGGGGGAACAAACGAACCTCTCTTGTAGGACTTATAGCATTATTGCTAATTATACCCGGCCAGATGCAGGCACAACAGACCGTTACACTGGACGAAGTGATAAAGATGGCAAAAGAAAACAATCCCCGTTTAAAATCCGCTACAGCTTCCATCGACCGGAGCAAAGCCGCACGGGGCGAATCGTGGGATTTGGGAGCTACCTCTTTCGATTATTCATGGGGACAGCTTAACGGAACCAACCGGAATGACCGTCAATTTAATGTCTCCCAATCGGTAGGCTCAATTGTTACACCTTTTTACAAAAACTCGCTGGTGAGGCATCAGGTAAACACCGGCACATATTACCGCGACATGGTAGAAAAGGAAGTAACAGCCGAAGCCAAACGCGCATGGGCTTATTACCAGTATACCTACCATAAAAAAAAGATGCTGGGTGAACAAAGCAAACTGGCAGAAATGCTTCTCCGAACCGGCGACCTGCGTTATAAACAGGGAGAAATCACCCTGCTGGAAAAGAATATGTCTTCGGCACAAGCTGCCTCCATGAAGAATAAAGTATTTCAGGCCGAAGAAGAATTTAAGGTTGCCGCCACCCGTCTGCAATGGATATGTTATGCCGAAAATTCGGTAATTCCTGCTGATACCCTTTTAAGCAAATATGATACAGGCATGATGACGACGGACTTATCCTCTGTCCACCTTTCTTATTTCAATAGTAAGGTATCCGAATCCGAAGCACAGGTAAAAGTAGAGAAAAGCCACTTCTTCCCCGAGTTTTCCGTGGGCTATCAACGGCAGAATATCCTACCCGACAAGGGTTTGAACTCGTGGACTGTCGGTGTATCCATCCCCCTTGTGTTCAATGCGCAATCCAGCCGGGTAAAACAGGCAAAATACGATGCTTACATGGCAAAGTACGAAGCCGAGGATAATATCCGCCAGCTAAACAACAAAGTCTACGAACTAAAAGCTGATTTGCGGAAATATGACGAAAGCATCCGATTTTTTGAAACATCGGCCTTGCCCGAAGCCGATGCCATGATTCGCTCTGCCGAATTGCAGTTGAAGCATAGCGAAACGGATATCAGCGATTTTATACAAAGCATGAACAGCGCATTGGACATCAAACAATCTTACATCGAAATGATATACCAATACAATGTATCGGCTCTAGAATATGAATTATATAACAACAAATAACGTAAATGATGAAAGCTATTTATATAACAGTTGCCACCCTACTATTAATGATGGGATGCAGCAACCCGAAAAATGAGCAGTCCGAAAAAATAATCGATACAAAACCAAATACAGAACAGGTTGAACCGGAAACAAGAGATATGGTAAAGATTGATGCTGTTACCTCTGCCACATCGCTGGCTAAGGATGCTGCATTTAACGGCACTTTTGTTCTTTCCCCACAGCGGCAGGCATCCGTCACCCTGTCTATCGACGGTATTGTGAAAAACACGTCATTGCTGCCGGGTAAATATGTTCAAAAAGGCGAACTGCTGGCTACCCTTGAAAATCCTGAATTTATAAACTTGCAACAAAACTATCTGGAAGCATCCGCCCAATGCGAATACCTAGAAACAGAATACAAACGTCAGGAAATACTCGCAAAAGAAGAAGCCGCCTCGCAAAAGAAATTTCAGCAAAGCAAAGCCGATTACCTTTCTATGAAAAGTAGGAAGGATGCCGCCGCCGCACAGCTCACCATGTTGGGCGTATCGCCGCAGGCACTCCATACAAAAGGTATAGTTTCCCTGCTCGAAGTACGGGCGCCTATAAGCGGCTATATATCCAACCTTCAAATGAATATAGGTAAACACATTACGGCAGGCGAAGCGCTGTGCGAAATCATTGATAAAAGCAATACACTTATCAAACTGACAGCTTATGAAAAAGACCTCAATAAAATAAAAGTAGGCAACCGCATCGAGTTCAGAGTTAATGGTATGGGTGACGAAAAGTTCGGCGGTGAGATTATTTCAGTAGGACAGTCGGTGGATAACGTCAACCGCTCCCTTGAAGTATATGCCAAAGTAGTGGAGAAAAACGAATTATTTCGTCCCGGAATGTACATTAATGCAAGGATTGTGCAAAAATAACTACTTTTGTTTTTATGAACGATGATGGAAAGAAATACGGAAACAGATACAAACTGTCGCTGGTTATTATATCAGTGGCAGTCAGCTTCCTTATCCATATACCCGAAATTATAGATTTGCTGGGCAATCTGGAAAATCACAACGTTTTTCCCGGTATTCAGACATTGGAAGTAGTCAATGAGATTTTCTTTTCCTTTCTGGCTCTTCTTTTCCTTTTCTGGTTGAATACGGTTGTTTTCCGCTTCAATAAAACAACCTCAAAAATAGGCTGGCAAAAGTTTATACTTTCTTTTCTTTTATGCTGGCTGGTAAGTACCCTGATAAGTAATGCGTTTTATCATTTACACAAAACGTTCGATATACTGGCCGTACAATCTACGGCACATCACTATTTACACCCTATCCGCGACTTCATTATCTCGGGAGTAGTAACAGGTAGCTGTTACATTATTTACATTACCCGCAGGCAGCAAAAAATACTTCTGGAGAACCAGCAGCTAAAGCTCGAAAATATCCTCAGCCAATACGAATCACTCAAAAGCCAGCTTAATCCGCACATGCTTTTCAACTCCCTGAATACCCTACGGTCGCTGATACGCGAAGAACCCGCAAAAGCACAGAATTATACACAGGAACTCTCCAATGTCCTTCGTTATATGCTCCAGGAAAACGACTCGCAGAAAACCACGCTTTCCGAAGAGCTCGAATTTATCGAAGGGTATACTTTCCTGCTCGAAATGCGCTATGAGGACAATCTTACCTTCGAATTTGAAGTGGATAAAAGATTCAATAACTACCTGCTCCCTCCCATGTCGTTGCAGGTTTTAATCGAAAATGCCGTTAAGCATAACGAAATCAGCAACCGCCATCCGCTAAAAGTAAATATAAGGACAACCGAAGACGGTATATTGCATGTATGCAACCGGATTCAGCCCAAGCTAACAAGCAGTACAGGCACAGGAATAGGGTTGGATAATCTGGTGAAACGCTACCGTTTGCTTTTTGGTAAAGAAATAACGATTGATAACACAGACAATCTGTTTTGTGTCAGCATCCCTTTAATAAACCCCAACCGCCATGAGAACCCTGATAATTGAAGACGAAAAGGCTGCTGTAAACAACCTGAAAGTTTTACTGGCCGATGTCGCTTCCCAATGTAAAATAATAGGCATAACCGATTCCATCATCGAGAGTGTCAAATGGCTACGGGATAACCCTATGCCCGACCTTATTTTTATGGATATTCATCTGGCTGACGGTTCTGCCTTCGAGATATTCGAACACACTAAGATAACTTGTCCCGTTATTTTCACCACTGCTTATGACGAATATGCGCTAAAAGCCTTCAAAGTAAACAGTATCGATTATCTGTTAAAACCCATCGGCGAGAAAGACATAAAAAGAGCCATGGACAAACTGGCTTTATTGACTGATAAAAAGCAGGATGAAAACCACTCGTTGTCACAACTGATAAAGTCTATGAACGAGCAGAAACAATATAAAAACTACTTCCTCATTCCCAATAAGGGCACCAAACTTTTACCATTGCCTACTGAATCCATTGCCTGTTTTTATATTGACAGTGGTGTAGTAAAGGCTATTTCTAAAAACAACGAATCTTATATTATCCCGCATACACTCGAAGAACTGATTGAATGTATAAATCCCAACGTTTTCTTCCGTGCCAACAGGCAGTACATTATTGCTAAGGATGCGGTTATGGATATTGATTTCTGGTTCAACGGGAGGCTATCGGTTAATCTTATTGTACCCACAAAAGATAAAATACTGGTAACAAAAGCACGGGTGAGTGAGTTTAAAGAGTGGTTCGGATAGATTTCGGAATTATAACGAAGATGGATAATTTTACAAAAAAAGAGCGCGAAAGGGGCATTTATAAGGTAACCGTTGTCGGTAGTATTATAAACCTGCTGCTGGTACTTGGTAAATTCACTGCCGGTATCCTGGGGCGGAGTGCGGCAATGATAGCCGACGCGGTACATTCACTCTCGGATTTCGTGACTGATATCATCGTAATCGTTTTCGTTAAGATATCCAGCAAACCCAAAGACGAGGAGCACAAATACGGGCACGGTAAATTCGAGACGCTGGCAACGCTTATGATCGGGTTCATCCTGCTTCTTGTTGGCGCGATGATAGCCTACAACGGTACAAAAGACATCATTGCGGTAATCAAGGGTGCGACTCTTGAAAGTCCTGGAATGATCGCTTTCTGGGCGGCTATAGTTTCGATAATCTTGAAAGAGGTATTATGCCGCTATACTGTCTTTCAGGGACGGAAACTGAAATCGGATGTTGTCGTCGCCAACGCATGGCATCACCGCAGCGACGCACTATCTTCTATTGGTACGGCCGTTGGTATTGGCGGGGCGGTATTCCTTGGTCAGAAATGGACGGTATTAGATCCGGTCGCCGCCATTGTGGTAAGTGTTTTCATTATCAGGACGTCCGTCCAGTTAATGAAACCGGCCATTGACGAGTTGATGGAAAAGTCTCTACCGACAGCAACCGAGAGTGAAATCCGCGAAATTGTCGGCTCTTTCAATGGAGTGAGTGGCTTACATAATCTATATACCCGAAAAATAGGGAACGGTTGCGCCATAGAATTCCACATCCGTATGGATGGCGGCACAACCCTCGAAGAGACCCACAGGAAAATAACAGAAATAGAGAAGAAACTCCAGGAACAATACGGTCCGGATACCCATGTAATGATTCACATGGAGCCAGTAAAACAAGAATGTAAGGATAAAGGGTAAGCTCGGTCGATTATTTTCTATACATTATGAGGAGAATAAATCTAAAAAATATATCTTTGTACAAGAGTTATTAGGTAAAGATGCAAAATGAAGTAAAGACCAGTTAAAAGAACCGTTACCAATTCGTTACCTCGTCAAAATTCACTCTTTGTAACTATCTGACAAAGAGCCTCAAAATCCAAATCGACTGTTATTTGAAAGAAATCGCTGATCTGTGTGGGATTACGAAGAAATTAAGCACGCATGTGGCACGCCATACGGCGGCTACGGTTGTATTTTTGGCGAACAATGTGTCTTTAGAAAATGTATCCAAAATTCTCGGTCATTCCAGTACAAAAATGACACAACATTACGCTAAAGTATTGGATAGTTCTATTCTTCGGGATATGCAGAACGTAGATGCTAAATTTGGATAAGTAGCTATAATTCAACGGAAACGATAAAAGCGAGCCTTAAAACTCGCTTTTATTGTTAACACTATTCTTCTCGCCACGATTTCTCGAAATTATCTTCTAACAATTTCAATATATCAGACTGTCGATAAAGAATCTTCCCTTTAATTTGTATATAGCTGATAGTTCCATTGTCTCGCCAATCTTGGAGAGTGCGTGTGCTCAATTTTAGCAATTTGCTAACTTCATTATTCGTTAGATACTTCTCTCCGTTCAGATGCGGAGTTCTCCGCTTTAGGGCACTGCTGATAACATCTTGAACTTCATCTAACACACGGAGCAAGGTGTTAATCTTCTCTGATTTTTTATCCAGTATTTCCATAAGGTCAGATTTTAGTTCCGTATATAGTCACCTAATGCGGAAACGGTTAATATATCCAGTTTCTTGTCATAGCTGATAGATGCTCGTTTCAGATTATAGTTGATAAAGAAACCGTCTTCATCTTCTTGAATCTCATAAGTAGCAGGGCTTGCCTGTCGGCTCGTTTCATTCATATGAATGACACTTAATAAATACTGCTCTCCGTCTTGGTAGATGATAATAGTAGGATTTAGATTTATACTCTCCCAATTCCCCGACAGAACTTTCAAATCAAATATTTTAGTCCTCATTGCTTGTTCTGTTTAGAGATTAGAGAATCTTTGAGTAGTTTTTCTACATCTTCCACTTTATAATAGCATTTGCTATTTATCTGTGAGAATGAGAGTTTACCAGCATTTCGATAATACTGTAATGTCCGGTAGGATATATTTAGAAGAGTACATACGTCTTGGTTATCAAGCCATTTATTATTCTCTTGTTCCACTCCGCACCATTGTTTGATTTGCTTAGCAAAATTTTCAAACCTATCTGTTATCAGGTCGAAAGTTTTGCTCTCGATAGCTATTACTTCCATATTTGTTTTCTTTTTAATGTTATTACTTAAATCGGTATCATTGCAATGATTTACCGACAAAGAAAACTGAAATATAAATTGGTTTTCAGAAAGTTGATAAAGTGGCAGAGAGAGGAAGTTTGTGACTAGAATCAATACAAGTTGAATTAACCTTTCGCCTAAAATGAATATTTGGCATATTTTAAAAGACGAAACTCGCCCCATTAAGACATTTTGACATGTATGACTGCGAAATAAAGTTGCTTTGTTTTCTATTAACAGTTGGCACCCTCTTTGTTATTGTCTGTTATATAATCTTTTAAATGTAAAAAATATGGCAAGATGTACAGCACCAGTAAATGGTCATCGAACAGCAAGTGCAGCAGCAAACTGTCCTGCATGTGGTAGTCGTTATAATCGTAGTTACAATTCGTATTCCTCGTATTCCTCCTACTCCTCATCTTATTCTTCTTATAATTCTGGAAGTCGTAACAGTAGTGGTGGACAAACTAAAACTAAAGCGCGTTGGTCTTCAGCAGGTTCTACTATTTTATATACCCCTGCAGAAATTCGAACTCTTACACCTGTCCGTGAAAATGTAGAAAAGCGTTCGGATTTGCCAGATCTACGAGATGTTTTTCTTTGCCACGCTTGGGATGATCGAAAAGGTGCAGCTAAAGAACTACATGATTTACTAGAATCGAAGGGTGTCTCCGTTTGGTTTAGCGAAAAAGATGTTTTGTTAGGCTCATCGTTACTCCGTGAAATCGATAAAGGATTGGCAAAGTCTCGTGTTGGTATCGTATTAGTTACTCCTTCTTTTCTTAAACGCGTTAAAGGAGAGGGAATTGCTGACAAGGAACTTTCTGCTCTTCTAGCTCGTGATTTGCTTGTTCCTATTGTACATAACACAACTTTTGAAGATTTACGTGAGGTAAGCCCTTTACTTGGCTCACGAAGTGGCTTGAGTACTATCGAGGAGTCAATGGTAGACGTTGCTGCTAAGTTAGCGGAACTTGTAACTCCATAAATTTCAACAAACTAACTTAGTATATTTTTTCTTTTTTTAATTGATATACATCGCACTCATGTAGAGAATAGATAAGACAACACTTTTTAGAAATTTACTCTTTTCAGCATGAAAAGGAAGAAATTTCTAAAAACCGCTTACGGCTTGGTGTTGATGTTCTATTACCGAAATGTATCTTTGTAAATCAAATGAAAATAAACACTCATTTACTTTTTGTTTTTAAAATTGAGAATTTATACATCTAATAACTATACGCAAACGTTTGTTCATAATATGAAGTCATAGAAATTCCAAAGTTTTTCATAATACAAAATAATAGAAAAATGAGTATCTTTGTGAAAAACATGTAGTTAGTAATTATTCGATTTAAGAAAATGGCAAATATCAGGCTAAATATACTTCCAATATATAATCAGAATTTTTCTTTTAAGGTTTACAGAAAAATTAAAGAACAGGATGATAGTAAAGAGGATGATACTTTTTTATATAGTCTGCCTCAAACAGAACATTCTAAAGATTATGCGAAATATTGGGTGTCTTTTGTGCAAAAGAATGAGTTTGAAGAATTCCTTGCTGATTCGACATATTCCATAGGATTATCCAAACGATATCTTTTTAATCAGCTAATAAATGTCTTAAAAAACAAAGGATGTCCTTTTGAGTATGAGGTAAAAAGAAAATTCACGGATGATTATATAGATTTCATGATAGAATCTTACCCGCAAGGGGATAGGATTATATATTTATCACCTTATTATTTGGAAGAACAAAAGACATATGGATTTATAATCGATTTTAAGTTTCGTAAAAGTGATGATACACTGTTTGACCGGCAAGTCCAAATATTGAGTTTAAGTTTAGATATGCATGGCAGAAGTAATAAGAATTATTATTCTGATAAATTTAGGCTTATTCAAAACTTTATATCTGCTATTTACGATATAATTGAAAACATAGGAACAGAAGAGCAAACAATAAAAATCGAACGAGACTTAATAAAAACTACAGTCTTTCATTTAAATAAAAAAGAATATATATTTAATAATGATAATAGTGCTAACTCACAATTTCAAGGCATACGGAATTTTGGACCATATAAAAATATTGGACAAGAAGTTATGTTTGCTTTTATTTTTGAAGATCGCTTCAAATCGTTCGCAAATGAATTGTACTTAAGCCTAACAGGAAAACTGAATCCTGGTACGTTTCCCGGTTTAGAACAAATGTTTGGGATAGATATAAATGTAAAAAATGTCAAGCAAATTAAGATAGAGGATTATTCTAATAATAGTTTATTGAAAGTCGTAGATACTGTAAAGAATTTACAGGAAATCAATAATGATAAAAAAGTTATTGGGATATATATAGAGGATTGTGCTATTGATATTGAAGATATTCCAGCTTCTAATCATTATTATTATTTAAAATATAACTTTATAAAAAATGACTTGCCATTACAAGTTATTAATTATCGAAAATTAGGAGAAAGAAATTCTTTAAAATGGTCAACATCGAACATTGCCTTAGCAATGTTCGCAAAAATAGGTGGAATACCATGGGTTGTAAAACCAAGTAATAAGAATTGTTTAATACTGGGAATTGGAAGTTCACATAAAAAGAATCGTGACACTGGAGAAATTTCCAAATATTTCGCATATACAGTATGTTTAGATTCTAGTGGTTTATATAAAACACTAGAAGTCTTAGCAGATGAAACATCAGAGTCATCTTATCTACAAAAACTAACAAGTAATTTAGTTAATATTTTAAAAGACAGTCAACAGGCAAATTATGAAACATGTGTTTTACATTTGCCTTTTAAAATAAAGAAAAAAGAAATAAATGCCATTTCTGATGCGGTTAAACAAGTGACTGATATTGAGCTTGTTGTAATTAAAGTAAATATTGATAATAAATATTTTGGATACAGTTTTCACAACACTTTAGTTCCATATGAAAGCAGTTTTGTAAAACTATCCAAAGATGAATATATAGTGTGGTTTGAAGGATTGCTATATGGAAAAGAAGTTGTTGACAAAAGATTATCTAACCCTGTTCATATAAAATTCTTAAGTACAAATAATAAGAAAAATTTAGATGAGCAGACCTTTCTTCAAGATATATTGAATTTATCAGGAGCTAATTGGCGAGGGTTTAATGCAAAATCGATTCCAATATCTATATATTATTCTCAAATTATTGCAAAATATACAGAAGCCTTTGAGCATATAAGTGGCTATGAAGAAGGTTCAATATCCAATGATAAACCATGGTTTTTATAAAAGTATAATAAATGGAAATAAAAGGAGATGACTTGTTGTTTTTATTTGGCGCAGGGGCTAGTGTAGACGCTGGCATCCCAATGTCAAATGCTATGGTTCAAGAAATTGAAAAGCTTATAATAGAGAATATAGAATGGAAACCATACCGAGATTTATACTACTATTTGAAAAGTAGTATAAATTATTCAGATGGTATATTAGGAAAATTTGATGAACCATTTAATGTAGAAAGATTACTTGTTGTTATTACCGAAATTGAAAAAAGAGAAAGTAATATAATGTATCCTTTTATTGGAACATGGAATATTAGACTACTCGACTTAGCCGGCAATAATTTCGACAATATTAAACGTTTTCATAAACTAATAAGAAGACAACTAAACAAATGGGTTGGTTTAAGAAATTATGATGGCGCAAATTATTGGCAATCATTCATTTCTCTATCTACGGATGTTGGGCAGTTGATGAAAATATTCACTTTGAATTATGACTTGTGTTTTGAAAATGTTGTTGGCAGAGAAAAAGTTATTGAATTAGGTTTTACACAAGAAACTCATGAATGGCATTCGTCTAATTTTGAAAATACATTAGGGAAACATTATAATTTATACAAACTGCACGGATCAATTAATTGGTATATAAATAATGACAAACTTTATCAAAGTGAAAAAATAGAAGATGAACCTGAATTAATCTTCGGAATCCAACATAAAATGACTTCAGTCGATCCTTATTTTTATTATTCGTCAATTCTTAGGATAGCTTGTCTTGAAGAGGCTAAGATAATAGTGATTATTGGCTACTCCTATGCAGACGAATATGTGAATATCATTATATCTCAAGCCCTCAACATGAGAAGTGAGTTGAGAGTTATCAATGTTGCACCTTTCAGTTGTCCCGAAGAAACCGAAAAAAGTCGGATATCTGACAGATTAAAGTTGAAAAATGAAAATCAATTACTTTTAGTAAATCAAACAGCAAAAGATTTCATGACACAAATAATGAATAAGGATTTTTTCACTAAGCACATTGGAGAACCTGAAGGATCACCTTTTGATTAATAGTTTACTGCTTAAAACCTCTATTTTTCTTGGGTGGTTTTATTGATCGTTCCTCATTACTGTTATCTTGCTTATATGCAACCTTGTTTTCAGTCAATTCTTCCTGCATATCTGTTTTTTTTCTTTCATCGGCAATCTGTCGTTCCTGCATATTGAGTTGGTCGGAAATACTGCCGTTCTTCATAGTATTGTAGTATTCAAAAGATTCGATTAGTTCCCGTTTGTAGTCAAATAGCCTATCAAATCCCTGCTCTGCCTGTTGGAACAAGTTCTTCCTATCAAAACCGCCCTTAACCATTCCTTTCGTGGTGTTCTTGTGGTTGGTTAGTGGGGATAGTTTCTTTTTATTAGATTGGTCTTTACGGCTGACAATCAAATGGCAGTGCATATTCTGCTTGTTGTTTGACCTGTCTCGACTGAAATGTATCTTACCGTAAAACTTTATATCCTCTGCCGATAGCCCTTTATTGAAGTTTTTGGCATATTCGGGAATAACTACTTCACGTATATACCGTTTCATGGATTCGGCTTGTTCCTGTTCGGTAGTTCCCACTGCCCGAAGTTCTTTTTCCGATGGGCTTACATGGATAGCATAAAACTTGGCATCCGTTTTTAATAGCTGACCGATATTACTATCTATATCTTTTACGACCTGTGATTTATAGATATTATCATCTGTCAGGTTGAAAAAGCCCTCTGTATAGATTCCTTGCTCCATGCGTTCCATGTCCTCATGTTCCAGATAATTACATAGCTTTCGGCTACTGCCTGCATTGTTATATGTGCCTTTGGACGGTGGCGGGAAATCTATATTCATGGCTTACTTTTCATTTATTAGGTCGTTTATTTCGGCTCTTAGGTTCTCTTTCCGCTTACCGTCCATAACTCCACAAATAGCCAGTTCCGAATAAAGGGAAATCAGTTTCAAAAGTTTATTATTATTCCGTTCCTGCCTCTTTGATGATGCGTTTATGGATTGGACAAGCTCGTTTATCTGTTTAGCTTGGTTGTTAATCACTCCGGCATGTTGGTTGAATGTTTCGCTTATCTTTTTCAGAACATTGTCCTGTAATTCCCGGCTTTGCTCTATTTCAGAAGTTATTAATCCTTTCTGTTCTTTCACGGCAGTATCAAAACGGGTAGCGATTGAATGGCTTGTTCGTATCATCGGGTTTAGCTTATCTTCCTCATAGCTGCGAATGAAACGGATAATATCATCCTGCCGTTTGTTGATTTTGGCAAGTTCCGTCTTTACCGATTCAGGCGCATCCGCAGGGTTGATATGGGCTTTATCCAGATATAGGAAAGCCAGTTTTGTAATTTCTCCTTTTTTCAGCGAATAGCGTTTACAAAGTTTTTCTATCAACTTGTCCGTTTCCGCTTCTATCGCTATTGTCGTAAATATGATATTTCTATTCTGTTTAGCCATAGTTATAACTATTTTATAGCTATTCATATATATAACTTGCTCAAATAGAATTGTACATCAATTCGAGTTATAGCAAGTGTTATAACTGTGCTTTATCCTAAAGCACTAAAGCCGAAGGCTTTGCCCCGCAGGGCAAGAGGAAGAACAGGACGAAGTCCAGTTCCCTCTTGCTTAATTTAGCGAAACAAACAGAGCCGGTAGGCGAGGTTGTTTCTGCTAAATGCGGAGCTATTTACAGGAGGCGTAAACCAAAACAAGCCTCCTTCATTTGCTCTATTCTGCTTAAAGCGTAAAAAGGCAGAATCATTCCTCTTTTTCGTCTTTTTCATCCTTGTCTTTGGGCTTTGGATGCTTCTTCTCAAAGTCTTGATAGGTTTGAAAATCCATGTGACTACGGACAAATTCCCGAACGTCCGAAGTGCGGTAATAGGTTTTGTGGGCTATCATAAAGAAAGGTAGTTTTTTACTGGAACGATACCGCTGTAAAGTTCGATACGATACCTTTAAGAGAAAGGCTAAATCCTGATTGTCAAGCAGGGTTTCGTCTTCGCTAAATACTTCTTTGGTATTTATCAGTGATTTCAAGTCCTGACCAATTTCACTCAATTTCTTGGATAGCTTCTGCATCCACTTTTCAAAATCTTCATTATTGATATACATGATTTGCTTCGTTTTACAGATTAATACTTCTTATATCCAATGCATTGACGAAGCAAAATTCAGAAGAACAAAGCAAATAAAATAGGGGAATCCCTATGGACTCCCCTATATATTTTCTGTAACTATCTTGTTTTTAGGTTATTGCAAAATAGTTATTTTACATCTTGTTTACGGCTGGCTTTAGTAATAAGGTTTTTCAGGTAATCCAACGCTTTGGTAAGGTTGAACGGCTTGCGCTTAAATACTCGTTCTTTTGATTTGTAGGCATCCCCGAAAGTAAAGTTAAAGGCTTGTTCCAGAGCATGGGCGATATGGATGTACGGTGCGGGATTGCCTTCGTCATTAAGGAACTGCCCGGAGAACTCAAAAGAAATGGCGAATTCTCCCATACTATCAATCCCCAATCCTTCTTTGGGCTTGGGGATAAAATAGACTTTGGAATTGTTAGATTTGATATTAACAGATGACTGATTCGCCTGTGGAAAAGCAAGTTTTAGCAAATCAATTTCAGACTCAAGAAATAAGGTTGCTTTCCGTAGATAGGCAAATTTCAGGGCATTTTTCCCCCTCCTCGTACCGATAAAGTAATTGTAGAAATGTCAACTCAATACGAGTATCATTCAGCATTCGATAGACTTCTGAATAGTCTGTTTCAGGCTGGCTGACCGCTTTCATATGTTTCGTAAAGCACCCATAGGCATTTTCCATTTCTTCGTTTGTAACTAATGAAGTATCAGACAATAAGCTGAATAACTTCAAATTCCAGTTTTTATCCATAATTTTCTGACTTTAAATGATTTAATGAAAGATTCTTTGTCATAACGGGATGTTTAACTTGATTCACTGGAATTTTTAGTGGCTTTTTTAGACGATTTTCATGAACTGTCCATAAATGTAATTTTTAAAGGGTTAATATTAAAACTCTGATTTTTTTGTGGTTTACATATCTATGACTATGAGGTTTGGAATGAATACCAACACCTTAGACATATCATTAAAAGCATAATCCTAATTTGATTGATATAGTATGATGGCTAAGTTTTTCTTCAAATTCTTTATGAAAATAACTGTCGGTCTGTTTCTTTAACCGTTCTAGCTCCTGCAACTCATAGCCAACCGCCAGTTGCAACTTCATTTTATTTTTCAGCGGGTATTGAATCCCGATAGAAGGGTTCATGAAAAATCCGCCGTTGGTATTACCGGACGGGGCAAAAGAATATCCGGTAGCATATTCGGCATAAGGCGTAAACTTTCTTTCCCTGCCGATTTGAAACCTTATACTTCCATACACAGGGATAAGCGCTTTCTCATAAAATGATAAGCCCGTTCCTATTCCGACAGACCATCTATCGGTCAGCTTGTAATACCCCAAGACCTGCCATGTGAAAGGAGTGGAGGACGGTGTACTCATGGATAATCCCGTTCCGATAGTCGTTGCGAAAGATATTTTACTTTCGCCATTGATTTGCGCTTTCACGCTACTAACTGCAATACACAGAAGTATAATAAAGATAAATCGTTTCATATCATTGAATATTAATGGTTATTTCTTTTGCGATGTTTAATGCGGATGTCAAAGAAGATGTGTCGGGATAAATATTCCCATTGCTTCCGTCAGGACTGCTATGCCCAATGATTGTTGCCGAATATTGCTTCTTGTTGGAATCGAGGTCTATTTCTGCCGAATAAACTACGGCGGGTTGTCCGCTACCTTCTTTACCACCTGAGTAATTCGCGTCCCCTTCTTTCGCATTTTTAGGGTAATTATCGTTCCAGTCCGTGGAATGGTTCAATTCTATTTTCACAACGAATTGTTTCAAATCGCCGACCGGACGCATTTTTACGTCAAAACTTCCGTGTGGTGTTGCACCGGATATACCGTCAACCAAAGGTTGAGCCTTTGTTGGCAGATACAATCCGTCCGGATGCTGAACCCCACGAGCGTAACACCATACCGGCAATGATTCTTTTCGTCTGTTACCCCCATTGGATTGCCACGACTCGGTTGCTATCTTATGGCTTGCATAAATGGTTGTGAGGTAATTACTTGCCAAATCCTCCACCCATATAGCAATTTGGGGTGGATTTTTCTTGTTAATGCCCAAAAATGCAGGGAAGTCATGTAACCATTCATCGCCTTTTGTTACCAAGACTTTAATATCGTCCTCCTTGTAGGTAACTAAATCCTTGTCGCACGAAGTCAGCACTCCCAGCGCTGTAATTCCTGCTACTACTAAATTTCTTGCTTTCATTTTTACTTTATTTATTTGTTAATAATGTGTCCGAGTGGGTACATTGTGGGTAAAAAAAATCACACGTACCTATCCATATTTTCCGACTGTTTTATACAGTAGTTATCCTGTTCGTCCAGATAAATGATATAATACTCCATTGCTCCGTTTGTTCGTAGCAATTCGTCCAGTTTGTCTGTTTCTATTGCCATAATTGCGGTAGCATATGCATCGGCGGTGGTACAATCGGACGCAATAACTGTTGCACTTAAAATACGGTTATTCGCCGGATAACCTGTCTGCGGATTAATCGTGTGTCCATATCGTTTGCCGTTTTGGGAGCGGTAGTTATTATAGTTCCCCGAAGTCGCAACCGCTGTTTTTCCCGCCAGACGAAGGATTATTTCAAATTCGGACGATTTATCAATTCCCAAATACTTGGGCGGTTTAATTATTCCGATAGACCAATCCGAGCCTGCACCATTTTTACCCTTTGTTACAATCTCGCCGCCAATATCAACCATGTAGTCATTTACACATTTGCTGTCGAGGTAGCGGGCAATAATATCACATGAAAGTCCGTCCCCGATAGCGGAAAAGTTTAGTTGAATACGGGAATCTTTCTTTTCAATGAAACCATTTCTTAGAGTAACTTTGTTGTAGCCGACATACTCCATTATTTCATTTATCAAACTATCAGATGGTTCTTCCATATTCTTAAATCCAAATCCCCAAAGATTGATTAACGGAGAACAGGTAGGGTCGAATACTCCTCTTGTCTTTTCCGCAAGTTCCATTGAGCAGTTAAAGGCTTCTATGAAAATGGCATCCAAAGCAACTTCCTTGTTATTATTTACTTTCGATAAGGTTGATTGCTGGTCGAATGGATTTAGGGATTCGTAAAAAGCATCATAAATGAACAGGATATCTTCGCCCAAATCATAAGGATAGTTGTAAGTTATCCTGTAATAAGTATGCCTTTCTCCCGTCAATACATGATATTTGCTCTTATCATCGCATCCGGTAGAACCATATAATATAAATGGGAACATAGCTAATGTAAATTGCTTATTGATTAACATATACAGCAACTCTTTTTACAATATCCAGAGCCGTAGTCAGTTTAGAGGTGTCGGAATAAATGTTGCCATCGGAACCGTCGGGGCTGCTATGTCCGATAAGCTCTGCCTTAAATTCCCGTTGCTCATTAGTTAAATCAACCACAACCTGAAAAACGATTGCAGGTTGTCCGCTTCCCATTTTTCCACCGGAATAATTAGCATCTCCCTCTTTCGCGTCTTTAGGATAATGCTCATTGAAATCCGTTGAGTGATTAAATTCGCACTTAACAACGAACTGCTTAATATCTCCGCTCATTTGAAGGTTAGTAGCAAAACTGCCTTTGGGTGTCGCCCCGGTTACGGCATCCGGTAGCGGTTCGTTTTTAGTCGGAAGATAAAGCCCGTCGGCATACTGCTTACCTTGTGAATAACTCCAACAGGGGAGCGACTCTTTACGCCTGTTTCCTCCGGCAGCAGTCCATGACTGCTTTGCCAACTTCTCGCTAACATAGATTGTGGAAAGGAAATTTCCTTCCAAATCCTCTGTCCATATAGCTATCTGTGGGGCATTCTTCTTTTTGATAAACCAGAAGATAGGAAAGTCATGTAACCACTCGTTCCCTTGTTCTATGGCGACTTTAATATTACCGTTGCCAAATTCCGAATGAATAGTATTCTGTCCGCTGCAACCCAATGTCGTTATTGCTAAAGCCATACTCAAAATTGCTTTTTTCATTGTTGGTTATTTTATCATTATATCTATCAATACATCAATTCCTTTAGCTATCTGATCCCAACCTTTATCGCTTTGAATATCAATGCCGTTATACATCTTACAGTTTTCAGCGAACATGGCTAAATAGACAATTCCTGCATCCATAAGAGCAGATATAGCTTGTAATTGCTCCTTATCTACCTTTGCGAATCCGGACATCATTTCCATAAATTGAACTCCGTTTTTTTCTCTTTGGGCGCGGATTTCTACTACGAAATCTTTATCGGAAGAAAGTTCCCACCTTTTTAATCTTTTAAGCGCAATATTATCCCTGTATTCAGCTATTTCCCTGCGATAAAATGTTTTCAGATAGGCTTTAATATCCGAAACATCCGGTCGCTCCAATGGTGTATTAAGCCAAAAATCATGCTTCTTCATGTAAGCATAGATTAAACCATCAAGAGATTCAAAATAGCGGTAAATGAGAGTTTTGTTTACTCCCGCTTGCTCTGCCACTTTCCTTACTCCAAGCGATTCAAAACCTTCCCCTACAATAAGTTCTCCAACCGCATTAATCAGTTTTTCTTCGGTCATATCCCGGTCTCGTTCTATTTTCGTCATTTTGATTCAATTTTGTACCCAGTTGGATACAAAATTAAGTAACCATTCGGACACAACCAAATTTTTCAGTGATTATTTTTAGATTGAATGTGTATTTTGCTGAAAATAAAAGAAATATAGCAATGGAAAGTAAAGTGTATATGTTATTGAAAAATAAATCGTATATTTACAGTAGAGTTATTTGAAACAGTGGAAAAACAATGCAAACTAAAGAATTTCGCTCGTTTCTAAATCATTACCTATTCTACTTTTGCGGTTTATTAAATGCTTTTTATATAGCAAAATAGAAAATAAACGCATCTTCCTTTTAAAGATTTTTATCCCTTTCTTCTCGTATACTATTGGCTATTCCTACAATGAAACGATATATGGATGGAGGCATACAGTTTAGTGTGAGATTTGCTTTATTATTAATTGTTGACAAGTCTGAAATTAAAAGACAACTGATCATTATAGCTAATCTAACCCATGGATCAGTGAATTTTGTAGTTAATAATTGACCTCTAATTCGTTCAAATTCCATTATTGCATAAAAATTTGAATGTGTATGTATTGAAGTATATTTATATGCATTTATATAAGCGCTTGTTGGTAATACGACAGCTACAAGGTTGCTGATGCTAAGAGGTTTAGTGATATTCCCATCAAAAAGAAAACGCCAATTATATTTCTTTTTATCAGCTTTGTATAATTTATATAAATTTTGTTCTGATAAAGATTTGTAGAAATTACAATTTTCAATGGCATTGATTAAATCAGATAACGTATTTTTGTCTTCTTCTAAAATATGCTTTACTTCTTCGCGAACACTTTCTTCTATTTTAAATTTTGATTTTTCTGTTAATCCATCAATTTTCCATAATAAATACCTGAATATCTTTTCATCTTCTGATTTTGGATAAATAAATATATGATTAAATGTTGTATAAGTTTCCATTATTGCACGAAATACAACATTTACTGAAAATAAATCATATCCATTCATTCGAGTTTGCTCTCCCGAATTGCGGTGCTCTATAATACCACAGGATAAATGATAAAATGAAGCAGAATGAATTGCATATTTATCAATTAATAAACATGTATATTTGTCAATCTCTTCTTTACTATCATCTTTATATGCAGTATACATTGGAGTTAATACACCTTTTAAAATAAGTTCGTATAAGAATAAAGGATTTTCCTTGAACATAGATTCCAGTTGAAAGTCGGTAAACAAATCTTTCATATGCTTGATAATTTATATGTGACAAAGATATGGGATTATAATGCAATCTATTTGCGTAACATTTGAATATTAAAAAAAATATCAGTTATTTCGAGAATCATGTTTTTTTTGTTCACTCTTGAAATTTAATTCCATAATTTGTAAAATATCTCATAATTTTCATATCTTTGTATCTGTAGTTCATACAGTTATGTAAAAAAGAGAAATATAGAGATATTGCCTCTTGGGATATAACATGGGACTGAGTATTTGATTAAAATAAGATATTGGCTATGTGATAGTTAGATGATTCGTTCATCTTCCGTCCATACCGCAGAAAGCCTGTTAGTCGATTGATTAACAGGCTTTCGTTTTATGAATTCTTCTGTCCGTTCTGCTAAAAGGTTTAGCTATTATCGATTGTTTTCACTACGCGGCAGGGATTACCCACTGCGACCGAATCGGACGGAATATCTTTCGTTACCACACTTCCGGCACCTATCACCGCATTATCGCCGATTGTCACACCCGGGAGGATGACTACATGTCCGCCTATCCATACATTGTTCCCGATAGTTATCAGGTAGGCATATTCTAATCCTGCAGTGCGTTGCTTTACATCGAGTGGATGCCCCGCTGTATAAATCCCCACATTAGGAGCAATGAAAACATTATCGCCGATTGTGACCTTAGCCCCGTCGAGGATGACAAGATTCATGTTAGCAAAGAAGTTTTCGCCGATTTCGATATTATACCCGTAATCGCAGTGGAATGGCTGCTCGAATATAAAGTTGTCGCCAATCTTGCCTAAAAAAGACTTTAATAGCTCTTTACGCTCTTCTGTCCGGGTAGGAGGGAGGAGATTGTATTTGTATAGCAAATCCTTTGCCCGAAGCCTGTCTTCGACGATCTCTTTATCGAAATTGGCATCATACAATAATCCCCGGGCAGCTTTTTCTTTCTCGGTCATTATTTCTCTGCGGCTAAAAGTTCTTCGACACAGACTGCTAAACTGTCTTTCCATTCAGGAATAGTCAGCCCGAATGTGGTTTTTATCTTTGTTTTGTCCAATACGCTGTATTGTGGGCGTTTGGCTTTGGTCGGATATTGATCTGTCGTAATGGGACTGACTTGGCAACCGGTGATTCCGGCATCCTTGTGTATCTCTACCGTGAAGTCGTACCATGTTGTAATACCTTCGTTACTATAATGGTAGATGCCCGGAACAAAATCCTTCTCTTCGCTGTAATCGAGTATATGCCCGATTGCTGCTGCCAAATCGGCTGCATTGGTCGGTGTACCCGTTTGGTCGGCTACGACATTCAGTTCGCTTCGCTCGCGACCTAAGCGTATCATTGTTTTCACGAAGTTATTGCCATAAATGGAATACAACCACGAGGTGCGGATAATGATAGACTCGGGGCATTTAGCAAGGAGAGAGCTTTCGCCTTCTTCTTTCGATTTGCCATATACCGATTGAGGGTTTACCGGATCGCTTTCTACATAAGGGCGATTATTGGTGCCGTCAAATACATAATCCGTTGATATCTGGATAACCCTTGCTTTATGCTTGGCTGCTACGATGGCGATATTAAGAACAGCATCGTGGTTTATTTTGTAGCACAGGGCGACGTCGTCTTCGGCTTTGTCGACAGCGGTATAAGCAGCGCAATTGATAATATATTTGATGCTATTCTCTGCAACAAAGGCGTCGATAGCTTCAATATCGGTTATATCTAATGTATCCGCATCAGTAAAGAAAAAACGGAAATTGTTATTGGGGTTGATGTTGGTCAATCGTTTTATTTCACTCCCAAGCTGCCCGTATGCTCCCGTGACGAGAACGTTTTTTTGTAATAACTCGAATGAAAATACAATATTTTTAGCTGCTTCGTCTTGGTCGTCAGCCTGTTTACTTCCTGTTAAGAATGCCATATCTGTATATATTAAAAAATTACGGAGAATAAGATTCGGTCTTATTCTCCGTAAAGATAGTATAATTAGTAATAATATTTTACTGTCTTCCGCAAACTGTTACGTCGCTTGCAATCTTTTTAACTAATCCTTGCAATACGTTACCTGGCCCGAGTTCTACAAACTCCTTAGCTCCGTCTGCAACCATGTGCTGAACGGACTGAGTCCATTTAACAGGAGCTGTAAGTTGAGCGATAAGATTTGCTTTGATTACTTCAGGATCTGTTTCGCCCACAGTGCTTACGTTTTGGTATACAGGACAGATAGGCTTAGAGAATGTAGTAGAGTTGATTGCTTCCGAAAGTTCTACTTTTGCAGGTTCCATCAGCGGAGAGTGGAACGCTCCTCCTACTTTTAGCTTCAATGCGCGTTTAGCGCCGGCAGCCAACAGCAATTCGCATGCTTTTTCGATTCCTTTTTCGCTTCCCGAGATAACGATTTGTCCCGGGCAGTTGTAGTTAGCCGGTACCACCACTTCGTCGGTGATAGAAGCACATATTTCTTCCACTTTTTCGTCAGGCAAAGCTAATACGGCAGCCATAGTCGAAGGGTTCATTTCGCAAGCTTTCTGCATCGCCAAAGCTCTTTTATATACAAGCTTCAACCCGTCTTCGAAACTGAGGGCATTGGCAGCTACTAATGCCGAGAATTCACCCAAAGAGTGTCCTGCCACCATATCAGGCTTAAACTCGTCGCCGATGGTTTTGGCTAAGATAACCGAATGCAGGAAGATAGCCGGTTGAGTAACTTTGGTTTGGCGAAGATCTTCGTCAGTACCTGCAAACATAAGATCGGTGATTCTGAAGCCAAGAATCTCGTTTGCTTTTTCGAACATTTCTTTGGCAACAGCCGAATTATCATACAGGTCTTTTCCCATTCCTACGAACTGGGCGCCCTGTCCCGGAAATACAAATGCTTTCATCTTTTTCTAAATAGAGTGTATTTGTTATTATGTTATTTTAATATAGATACTATTTCAGCCGACAAAATTAGTGAAAAAAATCGGAAGAGAGTCAGGTTTTATAATTTCATCTCGAATATAGGAAGTAATAAGGAGGAATTTGTTGGGGCTGAAAAGATATTTAGTTGAAAACCAGACCCCTTAAAAGTAGAAAAGCCCGCAATATCACATCGCTGACTTTCCAACCTTAACACAAACAGTACAAAGGTAAAAAATATTATTATAATACACCAAATAATTCAGATATTATTTCGGAAGTTTTAGATTTTTTTTGAATTTCATGATTTGCTATTTTGTTTATATTTCTTATTATTAGGTGTTTAGGTATTTTCTTCATATATCGAAATAGGATTCGTATAACATTTGTCTATATTTCGAACTTGTGTAATGTTGACGCATTTTTCTGCTATTCTATCAGATCAATTCTCTTTGTCATTTTGGATTTGTCTTTGATATAGGCTATCTTCGTTGAAAAATAAACCGTTTTGAAGCGACCGATAAAAATAAACTTCATATTGCCTTTCAAACCCCGCCGTCCTGCCGGAGGTTTCAAAGTAATGTATGAATATGCCAACCGATTGAAGCGGAAAGGCTACGATGTTCATCTGACTTTCCCTATCAAAACTCCTTTTATGCAATATCGCCTGCCTTTCTTTATCCGATGGGGGTTGTCTATTGTAGAAGGTTTCAGGACATGCCGCTGGTTCGATTTCGACGAAGGTATAACGATGTCTTACGCCTTTTCTGTCAAAGATAAGTATGTAACAGACGCCGATATCGTGATTGCCACGTGGTGGGCTACTGTGTTGGATATGGGTAAGTTATCGCCACGGAAGGGGAAGAAGATAAACCTGATTCAAGGCTTTGAGAACTGGGACGGGCACGAAGATTTGCTTTTCGAATCGTACGATATGAAAGATACGGTAAATGTTGTTGTTGCTTCTTATTTAGAAGAACTTGTGTCGAAATATACTGATAATGAGATTGTACTGATCGAAAACGGGATTGATGACAGTGTATTCCATGTGAAGCGGGAAATAGCCGGTCGCCAGCCATATACGGTTGCTATGAATTATTCGTTGCAGGAAATCAAAGGCTCTAAATATGGTTTGGATGCGCTCTATATGGTGAAAGAGCGTGTTCCCGAACTTCAAGTCGAATTGTTTAGCATTTTCCCTGAGCCGGATGGACTTCCCGATTGGATTAAGTTTCATCGTGCACCGGATGATTTACCCGATTTATACAATCGCAATGCGATATTTATCTCCAACAGTTTCACTGAAGGTTTCGGCTTGGTTTCGGTTGAGGCTATGTTTTGCGGGTGCGCCCTCATATGTACGGATATACAAGGGCATAAAGAATATGCCTTCGATGGCGATACAGCCCTCTTGGTAGAGCCCGGAAATGCTATGCAGATGGCAGAAAAGATTTGCTGTTTGATAGAGAATGATGCGGAGCGAATAGCCATTGCCAAGCACGGAAACGAATACGTTCAACGCTTCAAGTGGGATAATGCCGTAGACAAAATGGATCGGGTTGTCAAGAGCCTGCTATAAATTATGTATGCTTTTCGAGGACTAAACGATTATCGATGATATTGGGTATCTCTGACTCATAGTGCGTTACGTATATCAGCGATTTATCTTTCCCACAAAATTCTTCAATCAACTGCTTTATCCGTTGCTTGTTTGTTACGTCCAATCCGTGTAATGGTTCGTCCAGAATAAGCAGGTCGGGATTTTTGACCAATACACGAGCTAATAAAACCAGTCGTTGCTCCCCCGAAGATATATGGAGGAAGGAAACATCTTTCAGATACTCTATTCCCAATAGCTGCATCCAGCTCAACGCAATGGCTTCCTGTTCGTCGTTGCACTTGCGATAAAGCCCTATCGTATCGAAGAAGCCCGAACCGACAATTTCTATGCAAGGAACATTTTTAAGATAATACAAATGCATTTCGGGAGAGATGTAGCCGATATGCTTTTTGATGTCCCAGATGCTTTCGCCTGTTCCGCGTTTGCGATCGAAGAGGGTTATGTCATTGGCATAGGCCTGTGGATTATCGCCGCATATAAGGCTGAGTAAAGTAGACTTACCCGAACCGTTTGGCCCGAGCAAAACCCATTTTTCGCCCCGTTTGATGTTCCAGCCCAGTTCTTTAAGTATTGTCCGCGAACCGTAGCGGATATGGATATTGCGAAGGATGGCCGCATAGTCGTAAGCTATTGGGCTATCGTTGCCGGTGTTGGGGATGAGCGATGTTTGCAAGGTATTCTTTCTGAATAGCTTATCCTGTAATGTCACATCTTGTAGGAAATCGTTACGGGTAACGGATGGGTAAATATGCTTGTCTTTGATGGGGAGTACGTCTGTTATGATTTCGGGGATGTCGCCGGGATTGGAGAGTAAAAGGACTATCTGCAATCCTTCCATTTCGGACAAACGGACAAACAGCTTATCCAAGACTTCCCGCGAGGCGGTATCTAATCCGATATAGGGATTGTCGAGAATGAGAATTTTGGGCTGCGACAACAGCGAACGGACAATAAGGATTTTTCGCAACTCGCCACTGGACAGGAGGTTTACTTCCTTTTCCATTAAATCGGCTATCCCGAACCACTCGGTTAATGTGTTCAGCCAGTCTTTATCGGCTTTCCGCATTAAGTCCTTTATTACCGGCACTTCCTGCTCGTCACCTTTGTTCCAGCGTTGTTGGTAATAGCTGTTTTGGGCGTCGATGATACCATATATATCTTTGAATGCCACGCTTTTTACGACTGCCGAAACGGGTAGGGGATTGCCGGCATCGTCATTGCAAGTGACTTCTCCCTGATGGAGACCGTATTTCCCCAGCAGAATGTCAATGAGTAGCGTTTTGCCTGCACCGTTGGGGCCTGTTATTGCCCAGTGCCTATCCTTTTCTATGCTCCAACTGATGGGTTGTGCGAATTGAAGTGCTGCAATGCGGGGTATTGCGTTTTCGATGCTGATAATAGTCCGGTTCATGCGGTGGCTTATTTTGGATACAAAGGTAAAAAAGAAAGGGATTGCTTTCACAATCCCTTCCCTTATATTGTATGATGTCTGGTCCTGAAATAGCGTTACAAAAAAAAGTAATGTTATGGAAGAAATTAAGAATGAGTACGTAAGGCGTACGCAAAGGGATTATAGTGTATCCTTTAAGTTGTCAGTAGTTTCCGAGATTGAGCGAGGCGAGATCTCAGTGACAGGAGCTCAACGTAAATATGGGATTCAAGGAAATGCAACAGTTATCAATTGGCTCAGAAAATATGGTACCTTTGACTGGGAAAATCAAACGCCAAGTAATATGCCAAAGAGTAAAGAACAAAAGATTCTGGAGCTTGAGCAGAAAATCAAGCTATTGGAAAAGCAGAAGGCTTTTCTGGAGAAGCAAGCCGAGAACTCGGATAAGAAAGCTCTTTTCTTTGATATGATGATCGATATGGCAGAAAAAGAGTTTAATATCCCTATCCGAAAAAACTCCTTACCCGAACAATCGACCGATTCACCAGAGAACATAAAGTGAGTAAAAGCTCCACCTGTGGATTGCTCGGGGTAAGTAGACAGGTTTATTACCGTTCCTTGCGGTCAAAGAAGAGAAAGCAAGCTAAAGCCCAACAAGTTGTAGCTATGGTAGAATCTGTACGCAGAGATATGCCGCGCATTGGCTTTCGTAAGTTATATTATCTTCTTTATGAACCATTAAAAGAATTAAAGATAGGACGCGATAAGTTTTTATCCATCCTAAAAGCTAATCATATGTTGATCAAACCTAAAAGAAACTATCGGATAACCACCGATTCCCATCATCGTTTCAGGAAGCATAAAAATCTTATAGTTGATATGCCGTTAAAACAACCGGAGCAGGTCTGGGTATCGGATATAACTTATATTGGCGGCAGAGACAGGAACTGTTATTTGGCGTTGGTTACGGATGCATATTCCAAGAAGATAATGGGGTATGATATCTCTAACAGCTTGACCACTGAGGGTTCTTTAAGGGCATTGAATATGGCCATAAAGCAACGATGCTATAAAAATAAGCTGATTCATCATTCTGACCGGGGATTACAGTATTGTAGCAATGATTATCAAAGATTGTTGAAAACAAAAAAGATAATGCCAAGCATGACTGAAAGCTATGATCCTTATGCTAATGCGATAGCAGAAAGGGTGAATGGTATACTAAAACAGGAATTTTTATTGGAAGATTATCTGGTTGACATCAAGACAATGAAACTTTTGGTAAAAGATGCTGTCCGTATTTACAACACCAAAAGGCCTCATTGGTCATGCTATATGAAAACCCCTGATGAAATGCACAAACAGAAACGGATAGAGATCAGAACCTATAAAAACAAAGATAGTTATCGGGCTAGCCCGACAACTATCTCATAAATTATTAATATTTTTGTCTAATAAAACCTGTAACGGTTTTTTAGGACTAGTCAATATACTTTATATCTTGCTTATAATCTCATCCAATGCACTTTGCAGTCCGTCAATGTTTTTACCGCCTGCCGTTGCAAAGTGAGGCTGTCCGCCTCCGCCGCCTTGGATATGTTTGGCTGCATCACGTACAATCTGCGAGGCATTCATACCATTCTTGACCAGATCATCACTGAACATCAATGTGAGCATCGGCTTGCCATGAGCACTTGTCGTCCCGATAAATACTGATTTGGCAGGGAACTGTCCTTTAATCTGGAAAGCTATATCCTTGGCAATTTCAGCAGGGAAAGAGCCGGTCATCACAAATACGTCGATGCCATGTATCGATTGCTTACTTTTGATAATCAGTTCTTTTACCTGTACTGTTTTTTCCTTAATATATTCTTCCGCTTGTTTTTTCAGTTCGGCATTTTCCTCGAAGAATTTTTGTATGGTTTGTTTCAGGTTTGGAGCATTATTGAAGAATGCCCGTACATCGCTCAGTATATCTTGTTGCGCGTAGATGTATTCTTCACATACTTCGCCCGAGATAGCTTCGATACGGCGTATTCCGGCAGCAATCGAACTCTCGTTGATAATGCGGAAAGTCCCGATACGCCCCGTAGACGAAATATGCGTACCTCCACAAAGCTCGATAGAGTTGCCGAAACGTATGACACGAACTTCTTCTCCATACTTTTCGCCGAACAGAGCCATAGCACCCATTGCCTGAGCTTCGGCAATAGGAACCTGACGGCATTCGTCGAGCGTAATATTCTGGCGGATTTGTCCTGTCACAAATTTTTCTACTTTCCGGATTTCCTCGTCGGTAAGTTTTTGGTAATGAGAAAAATCGAATCTAAGAACTGCTGGCGATACATACGAGCCTTTTTGCTCTACATGCGTTCCCAGTACTTCGCGCAACGCTTCGTGCAATAAGTGTGTTGCCGTATGGTTGCATTCTGTTGCCGTACGGTTTTTCTCGTTGATGCGGGCGGTGAATGTTGCTGTGAGATCAGACGGCAGTTTGTTTGCCAGATGAACGCCAAGGTTATTCTCGCGCTTCGTATCGATTATCTCTGTTTTTTCATCACCATTGATCAGCCATCCGCTATCGCCGACCTGTCCACCCATTTCGGCGTAGAATGGTGTTTGCGATAGAACTATCTGATAGTATTCGTTATTCTTTTGTTTTACCTTGCGGTAGCGCAGGATTTCAGCCTCACATTCCGTCATATCGTAGCCTACAAAAAGCTGTTCGCCTTCTTTCAACATAACCCAGTCGCCCGTTTCGATAGCCGCAGCATTGCGTGCGCGGTCTTTCTGCTTCTGCATTTCAGCGTCGAACTCTTTGGTATCTACCGTCATGCTGTTTTCGCGCAGAATCAACTCTGTCAGGTCGAGCGGGAAACCGTAGGTATCGTAGAGCGTAAACGCAACCGTGCCCGAAAGGACCGTCGTATTGTTAGCTTTAGCTTCTTCTATTTGTTTATCGAGCAACTTGATACCCGTTTCGAGGGTGCGAAGGAAAGATTCTTCTTCTTCCTTAATCACTTTCTCGATAAGTGTTTGCTGTTGTATCAGTTCAGGGTAAGCATCGCCCATCGTATCGATAAGGGCAGGGATAAGCTTGTACATAAACGCGTGGTGCTGACCGAGGAATGTATATCCGTAGCGTACGGCACGGCGCAATATGCGGCGAATCACATATCCGGCTTTGGCATTCGACGGCAATTGCCCGTCGGTAATGCTGAAAGCAATTGTGCGGATGTGGTCGGCGATAACGCGCATAGCAATATCCTTCTTGCTGTCCTTGCCATATTGGCTGTTTGTGATGTCTCCAATGGCTTTAATAATCGTTTGGAATACATCCGTGTCATAATTCGATGTCTTGCCTTGTACGGCCATGCAAAGGCGCTCGAAGCCCATGCCGGTATCGATTACTTTGGCAGGTAGTTCTTCCAGCGATTTGTCGGCTTTGCGGTTGAATTGCATAAAGACAAGGTTCCATATTTCTATCACCTGCGGATGATCGTGATTGACAAGCGAACGGCCACTTACGTTGGCTCTCTCCTCGTCGGAACGCAGATCGATATGTATTTCCGAGCAAGGCCCGCAAGGCCCTGTGTCGCCCATTTCCCAGAAGTTATCTTTTTTATTTCCGTTGATGATGCGGTCTTCCAACAAGTATTTCATCCAGATGGAAGCTGCTTCGTCGTCACGATCTAAGCCTTCTTCTTTGCTCCCTTCGAAAACGGTTACGTAGAGGCGGTTTTTGTCTAACTTCAATACTTCGGTCAGGTATTCCCATGCCCAGTCGATGGCTTCTTTCTTGAAGTAATCGCCGAAAGACCAGTTGCCGAGCATCTCGAACATCGTATGGTGGTATGTATCATACCCGACTTCCTCGAGGTCGTTGTGCTTACCGCTTACACGAAGACATTTTTGAGAGTCCGCGACGCGTGGATATTTGATAGGCGCGTTGCCTAAAATAATATCCTTAAACTGGTTCATACCTGCATTGGTAAACATCAGCGTAGGGTCTCCCTTGATTACCATCGGTGCAGACGGAACTATTTTATGGCCCTTCGATTCGAAGAAAGCCTTAAACGAGTTGCGAATTTCTTTAGAAGTCATCATGTATTATATTACGAATTATGAATAATTAGTACCTTGATTTGCTAATTCAGTTTGCAAAAATAACTCAAAATCTTTACTTTTGTGATTCCTGCAGATATAAAATGTCACTGAATCCGTAAATAATGAAGAAAATCTATTATCGGTATAATCCGCAAACCTTATCATACGAACGGGTATATCCCAGCGCTAAAGACCGTTTTCTGACGGTATTGCGCCATCTTGCTACAGGAATATTCATCGGGTTCGGGGTTTTCTGGCTATTGGCATATGTTATCGGCTCGCCTCGTAAGGTAGCACAGGAAAAGGAGCAGGAGTTGATGCAGTCTCAATATCAATTATTGTCGAAACGCCTGGATAATGCGCTGAATGTTCTGGGGGATATACAACGACGCGACGATAATATGTACCGTGCCGTTTTTCATGCCGATCCTATTTCGGTTTCTATCCGTAAGTCGGGTGTTGGTGGAGTAGGGCGCTATCAGGAGTTGATGGAGCTTTCGAATCCCGGTATGATAGTGGAGACAGCACAAAAAATGGATTATCTCGAAAAGCAGTTGTATGTACAATCCAATTCTTTCGATGAAATATTAGACTTAGCGAAGAATCAGAAAGAGCGTATACGGCATGTGCCAAGTATTCAGCCCGTTTCGGATAAAGACCTTTCGCGCGTAGCTTCGGGGTATGGTATGCGTATCGATCCTGTTTACGGAACAAGGCGATTCCATGCAGGGATGGACTTTACTTCGCCTACGGGTACGCCGATATATGTAACGGGTGACGGAACAGTCGTCCATGCCGATTGGAAACCAGGCTACGGAAAGTGTATTATTGTCGACCACGGCTATGACTATCAGACGTTATATGCCCATATGAGCGATTATAATGTAACTAAGGGACAAAAGGTTACCCGAGGTGATATTATCGGAAAAGTCGGTTCCACCGGCAAATCGACCGGGCCGCACTTGCATTACGAAGTGCGAGTGAAAGGCAAACCGGATAATCCTGCGAAATATTACTTTATGGATCTGACGCCTGAAGAGTATGACCAGATGTTGCGTATATCTGCCAATCACGGACAGGTAATGGATTAGACCTGAAGAAAGATGAAATTAGACTTGAACAATACAGAACGTATGTTTTTCAGCATCAAAGAGGTTGCCGAGCATTTCGACGTGAATGCCTCGTTGTTGCGTTATTGGGAGACGCAGTTCGATATACTCAAACCTCGCAAAACAGAAACGGGTATACGTCAGTACACCCGTGAAGATATTGAAAATATAACGTTAGTATATAACCTCGTAAAGGAACGCGGACTTACCCTCGAAGGCGCTCAACAGATATTGAAGCAAAACTTAGACGGCGAAAGCCGCAAAGTGCAGGTAATACAACACCTCGAACGCATCAGAAATGAACTGAAAGCGCTCGAGGATGAGTTGGATTTATAATGTGTTATTCCTTTTCCTTTTCAACTAAAGCAAAGTCCAATTGCTTACGTTCCAGATTGGCACGGGCTACTTTTATCCGCACTTCCTGTCCTAAACGGTATTCTTTCTTCTGACGGCGACCGACTAAACGGTAATTCTTTTCGTCAAATTCGTAGAAGTCATCGTCCAAATCGCGGATAGGAATCATGCCTTCGCACTTGTTCTCGTTTATTTCGGCATAAATACCCCATTCGGTAATGCCTGAAATGACGGCGTCGAAGTCCATGCCCAGCTTGTCGGACATATATTCCACCTGTTTGTATTTGATAGAGGCACGCTCGGCGCTGGCAGCTAATTGCTCCATATCTGAACTGTGTTTGCATTTTTCTTCATACAAAGGTTTGCTTACGCTGCGCCCACCATCGAGATAGCGCGTGAGCAGGCGGTGTACCATCATATCTGGATAGCGGCGGATAGGGGAGGTGAAGTGTGTATAGTAATCGAATGCCAGACCGTAGTGTCCGATATTGTCGGTCGAGTAAACAGCTTTGGCCATGGCGCGTACGGCAATGGTCGAAATCAGGTTCTCTTCCGGCTTACCCGAAACTTCGTCCAACAAATGATTCAATGATTGCGAAACGGCAGTCTTGCTGCCATCGGCTTTTATCTTATAACCAAAGCGGCGAATAAACTCGGCAAGGTTCTCCATTTTCTCCTGATTCGGTAAATCGTGGATACGGTAGACAAATGTCTTGGCTTTCTGATCTTTCTTCGCTTTACCGATAAACTCGGCAACTGTGCGGTTAGCCAACAGCATAAATTCTTCTATCAGCTTGTTCGAGTCTTTGGCATATTTGAAGTAAACACCTAACGGCTTGCCGTTTTCGTCGATTTCGAAACGAACTTCGTGACGGTCGAACGATATTGCTCCTTTCTTGAACCTTGCTTCGCGTAACTTTTTCGCTAAGCCGTTCAGTACAAGGATTTCCTCTTTGTGATCGCCGTCAGCACCTTCTATCATATCTTGCGCTTCCTCATAGGTGAAGCGCCTGTCGGAGTGGATAACGGTGCGCCCGATGCGGTATTTTTTCACATTGGCATCGTTGTCTATTTCGAATATGGCAGAGTAGCATAATTTGTCTTCATTGGGGCGAAGCGAACAGAGTCCGTTACTCAATTTCTCGGGTAGCATTGGTATCGTTCTGTCTACAAGATAGATAGATGTCGCACGGTTATACCCTTCTTTGTCGATAATGTCCCCTTCCTGCACATAGTGCGTAACGTCGGCGATGTGTACTCCTACTTCCCAGTTACCGTTTTTTAGTTTCTTGATAGAAAGGGCATCGTCGAAGTCTTTAGCATCGCGTGGGTCTATGGTGAATGTGAGCGTATTGCGGAAGTCCTCGCGCTTTTTGATTTCGGCAGCAGTTATCTCTTCCGGAATTTTATTGGCAGCATCCTCTACTTTCTGAGGATATTTATATGGCAGCCCATATTCGGCCAGAATAGCATTCATTTCGCTGTTGTTCTCGCCCGCAACGCCGAGTATATCGATGATTTTCCCGATGGGGTTTTTGGCACGCTCGGGCCATTCGATTATCTCCACAATGGCTTTATCGCCGTTCTTCCCGCCTTTTAGTTTATCTTTCGGGATAAATATGTCATTGGCAAGGACTTTGCTGTCCATGACGAGGAATGCAAATTGCTTTTGCACTTCGAGCGTACCGACAAAACGTGTTTGTTTACGCTCTAATATCTCAATTATTTCACCCTCGGGATCGCGTCCTTTGCGTTGAGCTAACAGCTGTATTTTTACACGGTCGCCATCCATGGCATGCGCAGAGTTGCGCTCGGCAACAAATACTTTTTCGTCCTCGCTGCCGTCGGGCACGAAGAAATTCTTTCCGTTGCTTCTCCGCTCGAATCTCCCATCTAACGTCATACCTGTGGCATTAGCCTGATATTTCCCGCGCGAAACCTGTTTGATGAAGTCGGCATCGGACAGCTCCTCGAGTATAACAGGAAGCATACTTTTTTCTTCCGGTGTTTTAAGCCTTATTTCGGCGGCAATCTGTTTATGGTTGTAAGCCCTTGTTGTATTGCGGTTGAAAAAATTAACTACTTGTTTGATTATATCTTTTTTAGATCTTCTTTTGTCTCCTTTTGGCAGAGACTTTTTTCTTTTTCCCATATATAATGTTTAAGTTTTTAGTTTAGTATTTCCATGTATAACACATTTGTGCTATTTATGGTTTGTATTTAGCCCCTTTTAATATTGTTTCGGTATCTTTTGCCAGTATTTCTTTCGCCGTAATCCCCGTATTACGTGCATATTGTTCCACAATCCGCCATCCTGTGAGCGCTCCTACCTGTTTGGGAGAATCAGCCATGCCTCCTCGTTCGTCCATGTATTTGCCGATTACCTGTCGCTGTGTGGAAAAGAGTGTATTGCCTTTCGAAGCAGCCTTCCATACTCTTGCTTCGTTTTTTTCGAACCATTCTATTTCAGGTTGGGTGAAACCCGCAATGTCAGACGGGCTGCTGTCGGGTAAGAGCTTGGATAACAAAAAGAGAAGTTTTCCTTGTTCCACCATAGCGGATATGAGGGTTTGTTTATCTTCCGTTTTAATGATATCTTCGCCTAATATCCAAGCTTTCAGATAGTCGCGGGTGATAAATTCGGGAGCCATCTGGAAACGCTCGTCAGCCGGGAAAAAGGATTGATATAATCCGTAATCGCTGCCCATATACTTCTCAGCCGATAGCGAGATAATGCCATCTATGATAATGATATTCTCTTTGAAACCCGAAACGTGCATCGCTACGCGCGGGAATTGCCGGTCGGGTAGTAGAGAGGCCGCTATAGCCTTGGCTTCGGATAGTTCTTTTTCGTATGTGGCAATGTCTTTGAATTTCTTTTGCTCGTCTATATAGACTTTTTTCAGCTCAGGATGAGAAAAGTAATCTGTTAATGTTTTGTAGAAAGCTGTTGTGTCGTTATCTATCATTTTCCCGACGGTTATCTGCCCGAACGCAGGGAAAAGACTGGGATATTTTTTTACTAACTTATCTCCTTCTGATTTTGTCGGTTTTGAAAGAAAAGTCTGAAAATCCTTATCCAGACGCATAATAGATACATCCGCGCTGTTCTGCGCTTTTGCCTGAAATATATTTCCCAGATACACAACGACAAAGAGAAACAGGATTGCGATATTTTTAGTTTTATGCATTATTTGAGAACTTCTTTTGCTGAAATAATTTAAAAGTTATATTTTTGTTTTGATATTACAAACATACATTTATTAATTAAAAAAAACACATAACTTATGGCTTATTTTATTGGAGAAGATTTAGTATCGAGCGAAAGATTCGTATACGTTTATTCAGGGCTACATCCTGCTGATTTGGAACAAACAGTAGATGCAACAATGAAATCGTTGGGGTATAAACATCTGGGAATGGGTGTTTATCAGTACGGAAGTTTCGGATTGCGCCTTTTGTTAGGCGGATTCTACAAGTATTTTAAGTTCAAGGTGACATTGGATGCCGAAGATATGAATAATATCCGTGTAGGGCTTAAAAAAGAGTCGAGCGGTATGTCGGGAGGTCTTCTTGGCGTAAAGCGGATGAACGATGAAATGAAACGCCTCAAAAACGTGTTTCAGCAAATATAGGAGAATTGAATGATAACAATTTTAGGAATAGAGTCATCCTGTGATGATACCGCTGCGGCTGTCATACAGGATGGCGTTCTTTTATCGAACGTCGTATCCAGCCAGAAAGTGCACGAAGCTTATGGCGGCGTAGTACCCGAATTAGCATCGCGGGCACATCAGCAGAATATTATCCCCGTAGTCGATCAGGCGCTTAAACAGGCCGGAGTAAGTCGCGAGGAGATAACGGCCATTGCCTTTACGCGTGGCCCGGGGCTGATGGGTTCTTTGCTGGTAGGGACTTCCTTTGCCAAAGGATTTGCTACGGCTCTCGATATTCCTATGGTTGATGTCAATCACCTGCAAGCCCATGTGCTGGCGCATTTTATCAAAGAGAAAGGCGAAGAACATCTTTCGCCCCGTTATCCTTTTCTGTGTCTGTTGGTTTCGGGTGGTAACTCGCAGATTATCTTAGTGAAGTCTTATAAGGATATGGAAATCATCGGGCAGACAATAGACGATGCTGCCGGTGAGGCTTTCGACAAATGTGCCAAAGTGATGGGGTTGGGTTACCCGGGAGGGCCTATCGTAGACCGGCTGGCTAAAGAAGGGAATCCCGACCGTTTCAAATTCAATAAACCGCATATCAAAGGCTATGATTATAGCTTTAGCGGGCTGAAAACATCTTTTCTCTATCTGCTTCGCGACGAATTGAAAAAGGATGCCGGTTTTATCGAAAAGAATAAAGCCGACCTTTGTGCTTCGCTGCAAAAAACGGTAGTAGAGGTGTTGATGGAGCAATTGCGCCGTGCTGCAAAAGATTTGGGCATCAAAGAAGTTGCTGTCGCCGGAGGGGTATCTGCCAATTCGGGGTTACGGGCAGCCTTCGAAGACCATGCCAAGCGCTACGGATGGAAGATACATATCCCTAAATTCGGTTATACGACCGATAATGCGGCGATGGTAGCCATAGCAGGGTATTATAAATACCTCGATGGACAATATTGCCCGATGGATGCTGCCCCTTTTTCGAGGGTGGTAGTCTAATCTATTTTAATAACACATAAACACCTTTGCCTATGAAACGCTTGCTTTTTTTCGCGTTGTTCTTATTCTCGTGCTATTTGTTACAGGCGCAGGAATTTAAAACTATCCATGTTTTAGTTGCTCTGTGCGATAATGATAATCAGGGTATTGTGAAGGTTCCGAAAGGGATAGGCAATGGACAAGACCCACATACCAACCTTTACTGGGGATGCGGTTATGGCGTGCGTACCTATTTCAAAAAGAGCGCCGATTGGAAAGAGTTGAAGCGCTACAAGGTAGACAGCGTACGGTTGGAACGGATTGTATTCCAGCATAAAACAAAGAATTTCTATTTAGTTGCCGATGCATACGATGGCCGCAATATAAGCGATTGCACGGTGGATATGCTGGCTGCCCTTGCCGGAGCAAAGAAAGAAGAAATAACCGTTGCCGACAAAAAGATAGGCATCTTCGGGAATGCCGAAGTGGTAGCCTATATCGGTCATAATGGTTTGATGGATTTCTCGTTGCAGGGAAATTCCAAAAATAAGGATGGAAAAAAACGACAGGCGATTATCCTTGCCTGTGCGAGTAAACAATATTTTAAATACTATGTAGAGGCTACAGGGGCTAATCCTTTGCTTTGGAGTACTCACCTGATGGCTCCCGAAGCGTATACGCTGCACGATGCACTTGCCACATACATCAACGGGGGAACAGACGATGCTGTGCGAAACAGTGCGGCCGCTGCCTATTCCAAATACCAGAAATGCAGCTTGAAAGCAGCTAAGAATCTTTTAGTAACAGGTTTTTAGCCATGAGGAAGCTATTGATATCTATTTTTCTTCTGATTACTTGCACAAACCTTTTTGCATGGCAGCCCGACTCTGTTTATGTGACTTCGCGTGGATTTTATCTTCTCCATTATATTGATAAAGCTGTTCAAGTTCACGAGGTTTCGTTTGATGAGCGAAACAGAATGGTAATAGAACACCGTATAGTTAGCGGTAGGGACTCTTCCCTTTTGGCAAAGCCTCTTTTCGGATATGATCAATTCCGGCTAAATGTGGATTGCGAACAGGAATTGTTAGGAAAGAAAATACCCCTCTCCTATGAATATGGTTATCACGATTATACCTTTTTCGCACCGGATAGATATGCAACTGTTCGTCATGAAGAAGGTCGATCAGATCATTTTACGGTTTCCAATGCATGGAAACAGGAATCGGTCGGTGAATTGAATTTTGGAATATTGTATGATTTGCATCTATATTTTCAAGGACAGAAGTATCGCACAAGTGAAACGTGCCCCTTTGATCCTGATGAATATGAATATGAGGTAGATGGTGTGATTCTGCCGATGAAGGACGGGCGTTATTTATTAGTGGCTGATTACATGAAAGATACCATATGTATTCCGCAGAAGCATACATATGACCCTGTTGAGATGCTTTATTCGCGGCAGTTACACAAAGATACCGATACGTTGCGCGTCAATGGGAAATATGGTTTATACACGATAACAGGCAAAGAAGTAATACCTGCCATCTATGATTCGTTGAAATTAGAGGAGGTTCTTGCCAGAGGTTTTCGTAATGGGCGGGTAGATTTGATTAACTATATGGGCGAAAAGGTGCGGGAAAATCTACAGGCAGCATATCCCGTTGTGTATCGTTATCAGATTCTTGAAGATAATGGGCGGATGTATTTTATGGATAACAAAGGGAATGAGACTGATGACTATTCCTATAGTTTTATGAGTACAGATGACCAGATTTTACCTTTAGGCTTAGATGTGATCCTTCTTCCTCCTAAAACAATAAAAGGTTATCCGAAAAAGCGGAAGTATAAACAATATACGTGGGTCAGCTTCTATTATCCGGGGGATTACCGGAAGTTTGAAGCATTGAAACGTCTGCAGTATATTTTTCCAAGCGCGACTGAAGAAGATTTAAAACTTCTGAAAATCCCCTATGCCCCTGGTTCGTGGGAGGTTTATCAATATTCAATAGATTTTGAAGAAAATGTTGTCAAACGCTACGGATTGGATCGTTATGAGTGGTATGGATCTACCTATGGCGGGGGATGGGATCAACGACATGAAATGTATGGGTATGAGATAGAAGCTTATGATTTGCCGGAAGAATATAAAGATCCGAAATTGATTAGTGGAACAAATGAGTGTTATTATGGCAGAACTCTGCCGGTCAGCTGGATTATAGCCAAGAAAAATGGAAAGTATGGTGTTTTTGATGTTCGCGAAAACAACAAAGAGATTCTCCCGTTTGTTTATGACAAGATAGATGCCGGTTATCAATACTTGGTCTTGTATAGGAAAGGACTAAAGACTTATTACCCGGTAAGTAATACGCCGAAATATAAAGTTCTTGAACCTTTTAACTGGAATCTGGCTCGTTTTCAACTGGCTGACGGGCGATGGGGATGGCTGGCAAAGGATGGTAAGGAATTTATAGATAAATAAAAAAATCAGACAGCTATTATGAAAGCAGCGATTGTAACTATTGGTGACGAGATATTGATAGGGCAGATTGTCGATACCAATTCGGCCTGGATGGCATCGAAGATGACCGACGCAGGGTTCGAAATAGAAGAGAAACAGGCTATCGGAGACGATGCAGACCAGATAAAGAATACAATAACAGATGTATTCGGTAGGGTAGACGTTATCCTTATGACGGGAGGTTTAGGCCCTACCAAGGACGATATAACCAAAAAGACATTGTGCGAATACTTTGGTACGGAATTGGTTTTCAGCGACGACGTATTACAAAATATAGAGCAGCTCTTCAACGGTTTCACCACCGTAAACGAACTTACCCGTAATCAGGCATACGTACCGAAAGATTGTACGGTGATACAAAACAAGGTAGGTACAGCCCCTATTACCTGGTTCGATTATAAAGGGAAGGTATTGGTTTCGATGCCCGGTGTTCCGTACGAAATGAAATATGTAATGGAGCATGAAATTATCCCCCGCTTACAACATCAATACGATACGGAGGCTTATCTGAAAAAGGTATTTATAGTCGGCGGATATAGCGAATCGGGTTTAGCAACCTATATAGCCGATTTTGAAGATAATCTGCCGAAAGGTTTCGGTTTGGCCTATCTGCCTTCTCCGGGGGTGGTTAAACTGCGCCTATTTGTAAAAGGAGAGCATCGCCGCGCCGAACTGAATGAGCAGGTGAAGAAACTCGAAGGCCTATTGGGAGATGCTATTCTGGCAGAAAGGGATATGCCTATCGAACAGCTATTAGGAGCACGCCTGTTTGAAAAAGGGCTAACCTTAGGTACGGCCGAAAGTTGCACGGGAGGAAATATTGCCCGCCTGATAACATCTATTCCCGGGTCGTCGCACTACTTCAAAGGGAGCATCGTTTCTTATGCGAATGAGGCGAAGGTGAATTTGCTGCACGTTTCACAGCAGGCTTTGGATATGTACGGAGCCGTAAGCGAGGCCGTTGTGCTGGAAATGGCTCATGGTGTGGCTAAAGCGCTGAATGTGGATTGTGCTATTGCCGTTTCGGGTATTGCCGGCCCTGATGGCGGGACAGAAGATAAACCGGTGGGGACGGTTTGGATATGCACTCGGTATAAAGGTAAATCGGTAGCCAAAAAATATCAGATGGGACAGTATAGGGATGCCAATATAATGCGCGCCTCTAATGTGGCTATGATGCAGATGCTTGCTATGATTGAGGAATAGCCGCTACTTTTCGGCGAAATTTGAGGTAGTCTGTTATCACATAATACAGGATAGCCGGAACGACGATGTACACCAGCGGATTCGTTTCGAAAGCCGCTACCGGCCGCAGGTGAATAAGTTCGATAGTTGCTGTGGTAAGGCCGCATCCCGGGCAATGGAAGCCGAATATCTTCGTCCACAGGCAAGGAATGGTTATATCGACAATAGATAAGCTTTTCAGGATAATAGCTATGACGGCATAGACGACGACTAATGTGGTGAAGTTATTGTCTATCGCGTATTTCCAAAGATATTTCAGTTCTTTCTTTATCATAGTAGCAGATAAACAAAGAGGGCAAAAAATGCCCTCCCGTTTGATTTATCCATAAAGATGTTATTCCAACGGAGTTCCGTCAGCCATAGTCATCTTACCTGTTATGATTTTAATAAAGTCAAGTAGTATCCAAATGAAGCAACCGCCTAATGTGATCGGCATCAACCACCAGTTAGAATATCCCATCATATAACGGTGTACACCAAAAAAACCAAGGAACCAGCAAACAAAAATCATTGTTATTTTCGATTGAGGTTTCACGTTTTTAGGGGCAAGCTTTTCCGATACTTCGTTCACTTTATCTTCGGCAGAATGTTTTGTTTCAGTAGCTTCTTGTTCTACTTTTTCCACTACTTCCGATACGTTTTCTGCCACCTCTTGTACTTCTTTTTCAACTTTCTTTTCTTTTTCGCTCATAGCTTTATAAATTAAATTAATTAGTGAATCTCTATTTATAATATGTAATTTTGTAAACAAATATATCAAAATATATTGGAACGCTCCTTATATTTTTTTATTTATTTTTCAGAATAGGGCGGAGGAATCATAAAAAATTTTTATCTTTGACCTCTGATTTTGTCATTTAAATAAGAACGGATGATAAAATGTTGATTTTGTATAACTTAATGGAACTTATAAAACAATACACCAATACAAAAAAATTACACATTACTGAGAGCTTTAGTTGTGTTCACTGTAAATTTGCATGTGGCATATTATACTAAAGGGAGATTCGGAAAAGCAGTTTTAATAAGGAAATATATTTATGAATAATAAAATTTCGAAAAAAGGTATATTTAGATTCAGGGCAATTTATACACTTCTATCACTTGTTGCTGTTGTGACAATTATTTCAATATCTTGTTCATCTAAAAAAACAATCGAAACAGAATCTTTATTCCGCCAATCAAAGCGGCCGAATATTGGTTTGCCGAGCGAAGGGGTAAGAAGAGATTCGATAACCGGAGCTATAATCGTAGCTGAAGATGTAACTTACGACCACGCCGAAACTTCTTTGGGAGATTCAGACACTACTCAGCAGGTAAAAGTAGGAGATAATGTCGACCTGACATCTCAAGTCTTCCAGCTGAAAGCCGTTGAGGTAAAGGGTAAATCGCAATATACACCCGAAAGAGACGGTCAGATTAACATCGACTTTGTTGTGACTGTACCTAAAGAAATCCTTTCGGAAAAATGGCGGGTTATTGTTAAGCCGGAGCTTATACACAACGACTCGGTTGTGTATTTGAAGGAATTTATAGTGAAAGGTTCGGAGTTTGCAGCGATGCAGAAAGAAGACTACGGCGAGTATCGCGAATTTTTGGAAGCGCTTGTACCTAAAGGAAACTACGATAAAGAATTTCTTTTGTCAAAAGATATAAAACGCGATATGAGACTTCGTCAGAATCGTTATTGGGACCGCTATTATAACGAATGGCGCAATCAATTGGGATATGAGAAATGGCGTTTCGAGAGAGAAGACCAGGATGCATTTTATGTAGCAAAAAGATACGGAGCTAAATACAAAAAATATAGCAACTATAATTTCCTTTCTTACACCGAGTCTCAGGGAAAGATAAAAGAAGGTACTTTGACTGAAAAATATCAGAAGAAATACGACAAAGCAACAAGGAAATATCCTAAAGGATGGGATAATGATTATCTGACAGAAAAGAATTTCCCTAAAAAATATAGAGAAAACTATCGCAAAGGCCGCGAATTTTCGTTCGACGATGTAACGAATGAAGTATTTACAGAGCAGGACTCGATAGAAATCGCGCGGGATCGCTACGACTTCAGAGCTATTTCGCTGAATGAAGCGCTTATCGAACGTAAAGACGAAATATTCGATATCAATGTGATATATCCATACCACGCGCCGGATACTTTGCGCTTCGATTCGATTGTAGAAACGGATAAAGATTTTGTATATTACTATCATCAGCCATATGCTGTGGTTGAAGGCTTGAAAAGCATCAGAGTGACGATGAACAGCCGTGTGGAAGCAATGGACCGCAGTACATTTACTCCGCAGACAGCCGATACACTTTCGTATGTTATTTCATCGCTCGTTCAGCTTGCCGATACATCGTTGATGGTAAGGGAAACGAAAGTATATCGCAACCTTTCGGACTTTACTACCGTATTCCCTAAATATCCGCCTAACCAGTCATTCTTTGATGTGACATTCGAAGATAATGAGAATCAGATGGATAAGATTATGTCTAAATACCACGATGCTGTGGCAAAAGGTATTGTTGTAGACAACATTGCGCTGACAGCCTATTCTTCATTGGATGGAAAAATTGAGACAAACGAAAAACTGGCAAGTCAACGTGTAAAAGGGATAAAAGACTATCTTGTATATAAACTACCTCAAAGCAGTAATGCAGAGCAGGTTGTAACGACAAGCAGCAAAGGCGAGGACATCGATGGTATGATTTCTATGGTACGGAGAAGAAAAGACCTGAAAAATAAAGACCAGATATTGGATTTATTGGCCGATAGAAAGAAAATCGATGACAACGAATTGGCTATCAGATGGTCATATAAGAATGACTATCGGATAATCAGAGACTCGATATATCCATTGCTGCGCCGCGTCGAAGTTAAATTCACCATGCACCGTCCGAATATGGATCAGGATATGATTGTCGAGCAGCAATTCCTTGCCGGCTACGACGAAGGTATCCGCTTACTTCAGGATCGCGAATACACAAAAGCACTCGAGATACTGAACGATTACTTGGACTACAATACTGCATTATGTTTGATTTGTCTTGGATATAATGCCCGTGCATACAATATCCTGATGGAACAGGAATCGAATGCCAATGTCGAGTATCTCCTTGCTATTGTGAATTACCGCCTGTTGAAAGAGCCGGAAGCTGTTAAGCATTTGCTGAAAGCTTGTGAGCTTGATCCGACAAAAGCATACAGAGCGCCTATCGATAGCGAAACAAGAGATTTGATAAACAAATATAATCTGAGACCTCAGATAAATGCGATAATCGACAAGGACATTACAGACAGTCTTCAAGGCCCGGCTTTCGTAGACGGAGAGAAAGATGAAAATGCCGAAGATACGGAAAGCGAATCGACAGAAACAACAGACGATTCGACTGATAGCACGGAAGCAGAAGATGATGTTGTCTTAGAATAAGCAAGAATCAACCATAAATAGTTTTGCCTCAGGAAGAAATATCCTGGGGCAAATTGTTTATTAGGGGTTTTTGTATATCTTTGCTCTTAACCAAATAGAACCTAACCAAGCGAACCTAATAACCTAAAATTAATTGGAACCGTGAAAAAATTATCATTACTCCTTTTGGGGGCGATAATATCTTTGTCCGTATGGGCACAAGGTAATGCCTCTCCGACTCCGACAAAATTGAAATGTGATTACTTAGTAAACCCTTTGGGCATTGACAATCCCAATCCTCGCCTGACATGGATGCTGTCGGGAACGAACGGCAAGCAATCTGCCTATCGCCTCCTCGTTGGTACGGACTCTATTGGCGTACTCAATGGACGTGCGAACTGCTGGGATACCCGCATGGTGGATTCCGATGCTATGCTTGTCACGTATAACGGAAAAGAGCTTTTGCCCTTTACCCGTTACTATTGGAAAGTCCTGATAACAGGCGAAAACGGCGGACAAACGACTTCGGAGATTGCATCCTTCGAGACGGGTATGATGGAGATGAAAAACTGGCAAGGCGCTTGGATTGGCGACCGCCACGACCGGGATTTCAAGCCTGCTCCATATTTCCGCAAGACTTTTGAGGCGAAGAAAACAATCAAATCGGCACGTGCCTATATTGTGGCAGCTGGTTTGTACGAATTGTATATCAATGGAGAGAAAATTGGGAATCACCGTTTAGATCCGATGTATACCAGATTTGACCGTCGAAACCTATACGTCACTTATGATGTGACAACTCAGCTCGAGAATGGCAAAAATGCGATAGGCGTCTTATTGGGCAACGGATGGTACAACCATCAATCGGGTGCCGTTTGGGACTTTGATAAAGCACCTTGGCGCAACCGCCCGTCGTTCTGTTTCGATTTGCGTATTACCTATACCGATGGAACAGTTGAAGTTATCCCTTCTGAACTGGATTGGAAAACCTCGACTTCCGGGCCGCTTATATTCAATAGTATCTATACCGCCGAACATTACGACTTCCGTTTAGAAGACAAGAACTGGGCGACTGCCGGTTTCGACGATTCCCAGTGGCATGGCGTATCGTACAAGCCTGCGCCTTCGCAGCATGTTACGGCTCAACATATCGAACCGATACGGAACGTAGAAGAATATAAACCTGTGTCATTCAAGAAACTCAATGACGATACATATATCTATGATCTGGGGCAGAACTTCTCGGGCGTTACAAAAGTGAAGGTTTCAGGAGAAAAAGGAACTGTTGTAAAAGTGAGACATGGCGAACGCCTATCCCCGAACGGGCATTTGGATATGTCGAATATAGATGTCTACCATCGCCCTGTGGACGATACCGATCCATTTCAGACGGATATTCTTATCCTTAGCGGTAATGGGGAAGATGAGTTTATGGCGAAGTTCAATTACAAAGGATTCCGCTATGTGGAAGTCACCAGCGACAAGCCTGTCAACTGGACAGAGAATAGCATCACAGGTTACTTCATGCACAACGATGTAGCGCAGAAAGGACACATTAAAACCTCTAACAAGCTGATAGAAAAGATATGGCATGCTACCAATTATGCCTACCTCTCTAATATGATGGGCATCCTGACGGACTGTCCGCAACGCGAGAAAAATGGCTGGACGGGTGACGGGCATTTTGCCATCGAAACAGGGCTGTATAACTTTGACGGCATTACGGTGTATGAGAAGTGGCTTGCCGACCATCGGGACGAACAGCAACCCAATGGTGTGTTGCCGGATATTATCCCGACCGGCGGATGGGGCTATGGTACGCACAACGGGGTAGACTGGACAAGCACCATTGCTATTATTCCGTGGGAAATATATATGTTCTATGGCGATTCTAAGTTGCTGGCCGATTGCTACGAAAATATCAAACGCTATGTGGACTATATCGACCGCACCTCTCCAAGCGGGCTTACCTCGTGGGGACGTGGCGACTGGGTGCCGGTGAAGTCGCAATCGTCGCTCGAACTGACGTCCTCTATCTACTTCTATGTAGATACCGATATTCTGGCCAAAGCTGCCAAGCTATTCGGCAAAGAGGATGACTATAAGCATTATAACGCATTGGCCGCGAAGATAAAAAACGCTATCAATGATAAGTACCTCGACAAAGAGACAGGCATATACGCCAGCGGTACGCAAACCGAGTTGAGCACACCGCTTCAATGGGGTATTGTGCCCGATGAATACAAGGCGAAGGTAGCCGCTAATCTGGCCGATAAGGTAAAAGCGGCAGGCTTCCATTTAGATGTGGGCGTCTTGGGTACGCGTGCCATCTTGAATGCGTTGAGCGAAAACGGCTATCCCGAAGTGGCATATAAGTTGACCACACAAGATACTTACCCTTCGTGGGGATGGTGGATTAAGAACGGGGCTACTACCTTACTCGAGAACTGGGATTTGCAGGCGGAGCGCGATATTTCTGACAACCATATCATGTTCGGTGGAGTAGGAGGATGGTTCTTTAAAGGATTGGCGGGCATCAACTATGATCCTGCACAGCCCGGGTTCAAACATATTATCCTGCGTCCTAAATTCATCGATGGTTTGAATGATTACGAAGCATCTTACGAATCGCCTTATGGATCAATCGTTTCGAAATGGACCCGGAAGAAGAAAGATATTACCTATACGGTGAATGTTCCGGCCAACAGTACGGCAACACTCTATCTGTCTGACGATATCAAAGGCGAGCAGGTTATAGAACTCAAAGCCGGAAATCATGTGCTGAAATTGAAGAAGAAATAACATACTTTATCACTCAGGGCTGCTTCTTAAATCAGGGGCAGCCCTTGTTATCTTCGGCTAAAATACTTAGCTTTGTATCAATATAAAAGGAAAAGATTTATGAAAGTTAAATTGCTCTCTTTGCTTTTGTTTGCAGCATCTGCCGGATTATCGGCACAAAGCATCAATGACAAAGAATTACAGGAAATACGAAAAGGATTTGACAAGGAGAACCCGCAAACCATAGCTATTCAGAATGCCCTGACAGGCAATAAAAATATCCGTACGCTTGCGCTGAATAATGAATTGCAAGGCAAAATCGATCATTATTTCAAATACCGCGTCAATGTAAAAGGCATCACCGACCAGAAAAGTTCGGGACGCTGCTGGATGTTTACGTCTATGAACGTATTGCGTCCGGGTATAATGGAGAAGTACAATCTTACACAATTCGATTTTTCGCATAACTATCTATATTTCTGGGATATATTTGAGAAGTCTAATCTCTTTCTGGAAAATATCATCGCTACTGCTTCCAAAGATATGGATGACCGGGCAGTAGTAGAATATTTCAAATCACCGGTAAGCGATGGTGGCGTTTGGAACCTATACTACAATGTAGCCGAGAAATATGGCGTTGTACCGCAGGAGGTTATGCTCGAAACAGCCCATTCGGACAATACAAGCCAATTGGTAAGCCTCATCAATGAGCGTCTCCGTGCAGGAGGCTATTCGTTGAGAGAATTGTCGGCCGCCAAAAAGAAAACAACAGATATTCAGGCTGCCAAGACAGTTATACTGAAAGACGTGTATCGTATTCTGGTGCTTTGCCTGGGCGAACCACCTGTAGAATTTACCTGGCGCTATAAGGATAAGAATGGCGATATCAAGGAATTGAAGAACTATACGCCCAAACAATTTTATAAGGAGATAACACCTGCCGACTATTCGCCGGATAATTATATCATGATAATGAATGATCCTACGCGGGAGTATTATAAGGTGTACGAAATTGCTAATTACCGTAATACGATAGAGGGCATTAACTGGACATACCTGAATCTGCCGAATGAGGCGATAAAGAAAGCCGCTTTGCAGTCTATCAAAGGCAACGAGGCGATGTATGCTTCGTGCGATGTGGGTAAGCAATTCAACCGCGAATCGGGTATTCTTGACCCACAGATGTATGACTACAACTCGTTGTTGGGCGTAGAGCTCGATATGGATAAGAAAGCGCGTATATTAACCCGCCAGAGTGGCTCATCGCATGCCATGACATTGATAGGCTGCGATACGGACGAGAATGATATACCCCTGAAATGGGAGTTCGAAAATAGTTGGGGCGCTGCTTCGGGTAACAAAGGGTATTTAACATTTACTGACGATTGGTTCGACGAATATATGTTCCGATTGGTGATTCATCGCAAATATCTTGACAATAAATCGTTAGGCTCGTTGAAGCAAAAACCAGTCCAGTTGCCGATTTGGGACTATATGTTCTAATCGTTGGAAGAGGCTAACACTGTTAAATAGAAGATGTTGTATAGTTTATTTTTTTTTAATAATTATTGAAATAAAATATGAAAAAATATGTTTTACAATATAAAAAATAGTTTGGTCTTGGAAGATAAAAGAACTTACTTTGTATCAGATAACCAATTAATCTTTATTTATACCTTAAGCCTAATACCTAAGAATTAAATTAATTCACACACATAAAAGGAGGTTTTGAAAAAAGCCTCCTTTTATGTATTTTTACACTTCATATTTATCCTATTGAATGAATGAAAGTTTGCTATTTAATTCTGGCTCATAATAATTTCGGACACCTCAATCGTCTTATACATTCCCTCGACGACGAATATGCCGATTCGTTCTATATACACATGGACGAGAAGGTGACCGAAGAGTATGTTATCATAAACAATAAAGCAACAGTCATTCCATCCCATTACAACATCAATTGGGGCGGTTTCCGTATGGTAGAGGCAACTATTGCCCTGATGCGCTATGCTATGGAAAATTCGCCTAATGCCGATTATTATATCCTTATCAGCGGTGTCGATTATCCTATCCGCCCGAAAGCATATCTGCAAGAGTTATTATCGACGGGAAAAGAGTATATCGATATGGCGCCACTGCCTGTCCCCGATAAGCCCATCGAGCGGTACGAATACTATTATTTCGAATACAACAGGCGCAACATCAAGTTCTGGAATCCTCTCTTCCTGATGGAAGTATTGATGAAGAAGCTCAAAATAAAGCGGAAAATGCCTTTTCAGATATATGCCGGAACACAATGGTTCGCCCTGTCGAAGAAGTGTGTGGAATATATTCTGCATACAATCAATACGGATAGCCGTTATGTCGATTTCTTCCGTCACTCCTTAGTTCCCGACGAGGCCTTTTTCCAGACGATAATAGGCAATTCCCCTTTTGCCGGAAAGGTTGAGACGAGTATTGTATACACCGATTGGTCTGTTCCTGTTCCGCCGGCTGTTATAGATGAGCGGCATGTGGAATTCTTGAAAGTAAATGATGGTTTTCGGACTGAATTCGGGTATTGCCGTCCTTATTTCGCCCGTAAGTTTGATAATAATAGCCTCCCTGTAATAGAGCAGATAGAAAAAGAGCTTAGAATTTAAACATTTCCGGATGCGGAAGGGTAGGGAGCAAATCGTGAATATAGCTCCGGTGCATATCCTCCGGCTTTAATATTTTGTTATTCCAGACAATCAAATCGATGTCTATCCTAACCAGACCGAGCAGCTTATCTTCGGGCGTACGTCCTATCCTTTTCTCTAACGATTTGAGGGTATCTATTACCTCCTCGTATGGACGGTCGGTTCGTATAACGGCAAGTTGGTTAAGGAAATCGTGTTGGTATCGCTCGCCATAGGGTTTTGTTACGGATGTAGCAGAGTATAGGATATCGGGGTATATATCATCGAGCAATCGGTTACATAATGCGATATTATGTTCCCTGTTATTGTTGCTCCCTAATGATATTAATGCGACATTCATAATGGCGTCAAAGATACATCGGTTTTTCAAAATATGTGAAGTCATTTATGCTTTTCTTTGTCTCAAAACTTCGTTTTGTTGTTGATAAATGGGATAATGTATCGTTTTCTATTATATCTTTGTCGGGTATTTTGTAGATAAAAATCAAGAATAATATGAAATTATACTTAGGCATAGTTTTTTGTCTTTTACTCTCATCTTGTATCAATAACAATAATAAACTCATAGGTAAATGGGAGTTTGTGAATGAAAAAGCATATATGACAATTTACAATAAAGATGGAGTCAAAATAAAAGCAGAAACAGATTTCGATGACGAAACGTTTAAATCAATAAAAAGTTTTGATTTCGACAAAGAAAGAGTGAGTATTGATGGCGGATCAGACAACGGAAGCATGAGCATATATTCTATTTACACGTTTCTGAATGATTCTACAATCAATGTTCGGCTTACTAACAGAAGTGCCGATCTCAAATTTGAAATTTACGGCGACACACTTATGCTTACACTCAGTCACAATTATGGCTCTGACGATCCTGCTGTTAAACAATCTGGAGATAGTACTATCACAGGATATAATATCAGTAAAATAGGATATTATAAGAAAGTGAAATGATAGTTGGATGCTGTTTGCCAAACTCATATTTCCGCTTTTATCTCATTCGCCCATCACTGTAAATACTTCATTGATGAGGCGCAGAATCGCAATGAAACCACGAGAGGGGGAAATCTGTTATAATCCTTTTACTTTGTGGTGAAATTTTTGTCATGCACTTAGGTTTGGCGATTCCTAAACTAACATATTGCTTACTGTTTTAACAAATTTAAATTAGTATAGATGACTTCATGCAGTATCTTTATGGCTTAATAAAACAGATTCCGATAAATTATGAATTACATAGCTATTATTCCCGCACGCTACGCGTCTTCCCGCTTTCCGGGTAAGCCATTAGCCGATATGGCAGGCAAACCGATGATACAACGCGTTTATGAGCAAGTAAAAAAGGCGGTGGAAGAAGTGTGGGTGGCAACCGACGACGAACGGATATATGCTGCCGTAAATGCTTTTGGCGGAAAGGTTGTTATGACTTCTGCCGAGCATCGTAGCGGGACAGACCGCATAGAAGAAGCTTATGGCAAAATAGGGAAGCAATTCGACGTAATCATCAATGTGCAAGGGGACGAACCGTTTATTCAGCCCGCACAAATAGAGGCCTTGAAAGCCTGCTTCGACAGTAAAGCGGTCGAATTGGCAACTCTCGTAAAGCCTTTCCGCAAAGAAGACGGTTTTGACGTTTTATCGAATCCCAATTCGCCGAAGGTAGTCGTGAATAACAAGCACGAAGCTATCTATTTCAGCCGTTCGGTTATTCCTTTCGTAAGAGACGCCAAACCGGCGGAGTGGCTGGAGAAGCAAACATTCTACAAGCATATAGGCATGTATGCTTATCGTGCGGATGTTCTGTCACAGATAACAAAGCTTCCTCCATCGGCACTCGAGAAGGCCGAATCGCTGGAGCAATTGCGATGGATAGAGAACGGCTACCGCATCCGGGTAGGATATACCGGTTTGGAGACAATCGGGATAGATACGCCCGAGGATATGGCACGTGCATTGGAAGCATTATCTTTAAGAAAGGATTTATAGTTTCCCGGGGAGGAAAAATTCATATAAATGCCGTATATTTGATTATAAATATAAACGAAAGACGTTGCTATGTTACTAAAAGCATTGAAATATACCCGTTTCCAAGGCGAACCCCGCGAATGGAAAATCATCGGGAAGGGAAAACCCGGAGAGGATGCTTATGCTGAATTTGGCAATCTCAACCTGCTGGTAGGGAAAAATGCCTCGGGAAAAAGCCGGACATTGAATGTCGTCCGTACGATAAGTGATTTGTTTACAGGAAACCGTACTGTCGAAAATACATTCTATCCTACCGAAAGGTACGAACTGATTCTGGGCGACGACGAAACCGACTTTAGGTACTGTATCGGCTATAAAAACAGGGAGATAACAGAAGAAGTGCTGGTTGTGAATGGAAAGAAGATTTTTGACCGCACCGAAGCTTCTATCTCTGTAGACCCTGTTATTCCGGCTATTACAGTAATCCAGAACGAATACTCATACCCTATCGTGAAGTGGGGGGCGAGCCTGAAAAGCTTTATGTTCTCGAACCAATATGAGAAAAATCATTTGGTAGAGGATTATACCGTGAGAGAGGCGCGCGAATCGAACCCGAACGAGACGGAAAACCTGATATATACATTTTACAGAGGATTGGACGAATTTGGAGACGAGTTTGTCCGCGATATCGTACAATGCATGCAGCATATCGGCTATCCTGTGTCGGAGGTTAAGATAAAACGCAACGGCAAGGGCTACGGGCTTGCGGTAGAGGAAGACGGGAAATATACGATTAATCAGCACGAAATGTCGCATGGCATGTTTCGCGCGCTGGCTATGTTTATTCATCTGACCTATGCGCTGATGAAGAATCTGGAAGTGTGTGTATTGCTGGATGACATAGGCGAAGGCATCGATTTCGACCGTTCGCGGGAGATGATGGGTGTTATCTCGCGAAAAATCAATAATTCCAATCTGCAGATGTTCATAACGACCAACGACCGCTATATTATGAATAATATATCGCTTCGGTACTGGACGGTAATAGACCGCAAAAAAGAAGAATCGGTCTTTTATAATTATATGAACTCGAAAGAAACATTCGAAGATTTTAGATATACAGGGCTAAATAACTTTGATTTCCTCGCCACCGACTTCTATAAGAAAGGATTTGGAACAGAAGAGGAAGACGATACACCGGATACCGAAGACTGATACTTTTATGAAACGAATCGCCTTTTTTGTCGAGGGCCAAACGGAGCAAATCTTCCTGAATCGCCTTGTAAAAGAGATTCTGGGTGCGCAGCATACCAGTATCTTATTGAAGCAATTCAGGGGTGGGACGAATATCCCCAAACAGGATATAACCATCATCCGTAATATTGCGATAAATCCCCGGTACGAGATATTGATTTCGGATTGTGGTTCGGATAACCGTGTGAAGTCGGAGATACTGGATAATATTGCCAGCCTCAGGAAGAATAACTATTCGATGATTGTCGGGGTGAGAGACCTTTATCCGATTCCGATAGACGAATTGCCTAAGTTAGAAAAAGGATTGCGCTTCCTCCCTAATTCGATGAAGGACGAAGCAGGGTATTTCGACATTATTATTGCCGTTCACGAGGTCGAAACATGGTTTCTGGCAGATACAACCCATCTGCGCAAAGTGGATAGACGACTGACAGGGAGCTTTATAAAAAAACATCTGGGCTTCGATCCCTATGCTATAAACCCTGAAACGAGAAAACATCCTGCAAAGGATTTGAATGATATATACAAATTAGTCGGGAAATCATATACTAAGCGTCACTGGCAGGTGCGCAAACTGGTGAATAGGTTGGATATGAATTATTTGCGCAATCATGTCCGCTACGATTTAGCGTCGCTGAATCATCTGATTACCGTTCTGGAGAAATTTAAATCACGAAAATAAAACCTCTACGATCATGAAAAAGAGCCTACTTATTATTACCATCCTATTGTTCACTATCGGTGTATGGGGACAGGAGAAAAAAGAAATCCGCTACAAATTACTCACGGATGTCTCTTATATCGATGCTAACGAGACGGATAGCTACAAAAAAGAGCGTTGCAAACTCGATATTTATTATCCCGAGAATGAGAAAGACTTCCCTACCATTATCTGGTTTCACGGAGGAGGATTGGAAGTAGGAGGAAAACATATCCCCGATGAGTTTAAGGATAAAGGCTTTGCAGTCGTGGCTGTGAACTATCGCCTCAGTCCGATGGCTCAACACCCTGCCTATATTCAGGATGCCGCACAATCGGTAGCATGGACAATCAAAAATATAGCTGCTTATGGTGGCAATCCTGATAAGGTCTTTGTCTCGGGGCACTCTGCCGGAGGATATTTGAGCCTTATCGTGGGGCTGGATAAATCATATATGGCTGCTTATGGCGTAGATGCCGATAAAATAGCCGGATTAGCACCGATAAGCGGGCAGACGAATACGCACTATACCATCCGCAAAGAGCGTGGTATGCCGCATCCCGATAAGATACCATACATCGACGAATATGCACCTATCAATAAGGTACGCGAGAATCTGATGCCTATATTGCTGGTTACCGGCGGGCGTCATCTCGAAATGACTTCCCGTTGGGAAGAAAATGCGCACCTGCTATCTGTGATAGAGGCGTTGGGTAACAAGAATGCTGTCCTTTACGAAGTAGAAGGATTTAATCATGGAACCGTTTATACGCCGGGTTGTATCCTGACGGTAGAGTGGATTCGGAAACAATTAAATGCAAAATAATGGCATATATCTTACATATCGAAACAGCAACATCCGTGTGCTCTGTTGCTGTCTCATCAGACGATACTATTGTTTTTGAACGGGAAGAACTGCAAGGTCCTTCCCATGCTTCTGTATTAGGGGTGTTTGTGAAAGAAGCCATCGATTTCGTTCGCGCGCAGGGCGTCTCGCTCGATGCTGTAGCTGTCAGCTGTGGCCCCGGTTCTTATACCGGATTGCGGATAGGTGTTTCCGAAGCAAAAGGTCTGGCGTATGGTTTGAATATTCCTGTAATAGCATTAGAAACGCTGACCATCATGGCTGCCGGAGTATTGAAGCGGCAACAAATAGGAGAGGGGGCAGTCCTTTGCCCGATGATAGATGCCCGCCGTATGGAGGTGTACGATGTCTTGTTGAATACCCGATTGGAAAAGATACGCCCTATTTCGGCAGATATTATCGACGAAACTTCCTTTGCTTCCGAACTGGAGGAGCATCCGATTTACTTCTTCGGAGACGGTGCAGCCAAATGCCAAGAGGTTATCCGGCACGATAATGCAATCTTTGTCGATGCTGTCTACCCAAAGGCGTCGGATATGGCCGGTTTAGCTCTGAAAGCCTATGAACAGAAGGATTTTGTAGATGTCGCCTACTTCGAACCGTTCTATCTGAAAGAATTTGTTGCAACCACTCCCAAAAACAAGGTTTTAGGAACAAATCTGTAAAATTAAGGAAGAAAAATTTGTTTTTTATCAGAATGCTCGTATATTTACGAAAAAATCGTAGATATACTAATATTATGGAAAAACTCACCCATCAGGAAGAATCAATTATGCTCCATATCTGGGAGCTGAAAGAATGTGTCGTCAAAGACATACAAAACCAATTACCCGAGCCTAAGCCACCCTATACGACACTGGCGTCTATCGTTCGCAATCTCGAGCAGAAAGGTTACCTGAATGCCCGAAAATACGGCAATGTATATGTATATACCCCTCGCATAGCGGAGGAGGATTATAAAAAAGCTTTTATGTCGGGTGTCGTAAAGAGCTACTTTGCCAATTCGTACAAAGAGCTTGTATCTTTCTTCGTAAAAGAAGATAAGATTTCATCCGAAGAACTGGAAGAAATTATCCGGATGATTGAGGACGGACACAAACAATAACGCATTAATACAACTATGGCTATGGATACAATTATTATCTACCTACTGAAATCGTCGCTATCGCTGGCATTTTTCTATATCCTATATATGCTATGCTTTCGGAAAGATACCTTTTTCGGATTGAGAAGGTTTTACTTTCTTGCTTCCATTCTCTTTTCATTGCTCTTTCCTCTTTTCTCTTTTCAGGTTTCGCGCGCGAGATTATCTTTGCTTCCTGAATATTTTTCGGATACAATCACGGTTGTCTCGGGAAACGCAATTGACAATCCGGGACAATCGGCTTTCGATTTTGGATGGATGGAATTTTCTTTTTTGATAATTTCTTTTGTCTCTTTCATTCTCCTATTAAGATTTATCAGACAGATTTATTCCCTCTATAAATTGCGCAAAAATAACACTGCCGAACCTTACGGAGCATACACACTCATCCGGATTAATGACCCGAAAGCATCGTCTTTTACCTTCTTTAAGTGGATATTCCTGCATGTGGGGGAGAAATCGCATGAAGACATCAGTGAGATTCTTACTCATGAGAAAGTGTATGTAAATCAATTGCATACGATAGATGTTGTTGTCTGCGAATTGTTTTGTGTTGTTTTCTGGTGGAATCCGTTCGCTTGGTTGCTGCGAAAAGAGCTGAAAACCAACCTCGAATACCTGGCAGACAGGGGTGTGTTGAAGAAAGGGTACGATTCGCGCGGGTATCAATATACGCTTTTGCATATAACGGCTCAACAATCGGGCATCCCGATAATTAACCATTTCAATATATCGGAACTGAAAAAACGAATATGGATGATGAACAAAAAGAAAAGTTCGGCAATTGTATCGGTTAAGTATTTATTGGCGATACCGCTTGTCGGAATTCTGCTTTTGACAAACTGTACGACGGAGTTAAATACCCAGATAGAACAACTTTCCAGAAGTAATGGTGCGAATATCCTCTTCAAACCATTCACAACTGTCGAACAGATGCCTCAATTCGTAGGGGGAGAGGAAGCAATGAACCAATACATCCGAAAGAATCTCCAATATCCTTTAGATGCTCAAGAGAACGGTGTGGAAGGGCGTGTTACGATCCGTTTTATAGTAACACACGAGGGAAAAATAAGAGACGCCAAGCTACTGAAAGGTATATTGCCGAGCTGCGACGAGGAGGCTTTACGTGTTATCCGCGAAATGCCTGACTGGCAGCCGGGCAAACAAAACGGCCAGCCTGTCGACGTCTATTTCACTATTCCTATTGTATTTAAACTGAAATAATAAGAAAAAATATGAGAACAGCCATACTAATTTTGTTTTTACTCTTTGTGTTGTTTATCCCTGAAGTAAATGCGCAGCAGGAAAACAGCGACAACGAGGCGCGGATAGAGCAGATGATGCGTAACCGCCAGTACAGGGATGCGGTTATCTATATCGACAGCCTGGAAACGACACCTCAGTTGCAATTCCTGAAGGCGATGTGTTACAAGTCTTTGGAGAGTTATGGGGATGCGCTTACCATCCTCACGAAACTGACCAACGAAGATGCTGCCAATATCCGCTACAATTCGGAGATTGCCGATTGCTATATGTCGCTCTATAATTGGCGGAAAAGTGCCGATACATACGAGTTTTTGACGCGGCTGGATAGCACGAATGTCTATTTCGAGACACAGTACGGGAATATGCTGCTCAAACTGGGCGATTATCCCGAGGCTTTGAAAGTATATAACAGTATATATGATAAATACGCGTTGGAATCGGTCTTCAAATACAAGGGCGAATGCTTCGAGAACATGAATATGAACGACAGTTCGATGTTTTATTATAGAGAAGCTTGGGAAGTCAACGATTATGATACTTATTCCCTGGCTAATTATATCAATCTGAAAATCAAAGCGGGAGCGCTTCCGGAAGCTATGGGGATGACGGATGCTTTTATAGAGCAGGATTCGACCAACAGGATTATAAACCGTTTGAATGCCATTGCTTATTATTCGACGGATATGTTGTACGATGATGCAGCAAGCCGCTTTGAACGTTGTCTTCGTTTAGGAGATAATTCGGTGGCTGTCAGCAAAGGGTTGGGGATGTGTTATTACTTCTTGAGAATCTCCGATAAAGCTTATCCTCATCTGACGCGGGCGTATATGGCGGATTCGACGAATCTGAATAATATCTATCCGCTTGCGGAGGTTTGCAATGAACTGGAGAAGAATGAAGAGGCAATAAAGTATTATAATATGGTGTTGGAAAAGCTCTTACCGAAGCCGGCAGCGTTGTATATGAATTATAAAGGACTGGCAGAAGCGTATGAGCGGAATGAGCAATATGACGAGGCGATGACGAATTATCTGCAGGCTGTAAGATACTGTCATGATGAAGGGAAGATGAATCTGTATTATACTATCGGGACTATGTGTGCCGATAAAGCCCATAATTATAAGGATGCTATCTATTATTACGAGAAATATAAAGACCAGCTTACATATCTTTTGCGGACAAGTGAACGTACATATAAGAATCCGCAACCAACGGTTTTTCTTAATGCTGCGGGCGAGGATGATGTGACGGATGTGGAGACAATAAAGGCAGAAGCTAAGGAAAGGATAGACGAAGTAACGGCTAAGCTTGCGAGCCTCGATACCCGCATTGCTGAATTAAGAGTTCTCTGGAATAAAAAGCTGGATGAAGAGCTCGATTCCGGTTCTATTTATGCTCCGCGGGTATCTGATTCGAAGAAGAACGAAGTTGCCAATATAACGCCTGATTCGGTAAACAATATTCCCAATAAGGATGAAAAAGCAGAGAGGGATTCTATGGTTGCAAAATTGCAGGAGAAAGGGATTTTTATCGAAGGGTTTTAATTTTATCTATATTTATTTAAGGAGTAAACAAGTTGACAAGTTTATCAGTTACAAGTTACTTCGCCCTGCGGGCAGTTACAAGTTACGAGAAAAGTAACTTAATGGCAAATGTGCTAAATTAAGTATACTTGTGTTACTTTTTCTGTCAAGCTTTCTCAATAATGTGTCGAGATACCTCGTATTCACTCGGTATGACAAGCGTGTTTGTTACTTTGTGGCCTTAGTGTAGAGTCTTAGTGCCCTTTGAGTCGCCTACGCTCCTCGAACGTTGTTTGTGGTTAAGTAATTATTAAGTTGACAAGTTCCGAGAAAAAGTAACTCGGTAAAAACATCGAAAATGAATATACCTTTGTTACTTTTTGCATACAAACAAAAAATACCGGCCAAAATTTTGACCGGTATCTATTGAATATGAGAGGGTTAAATTATTCTGCCTCTTGTTTGGCGTATTGAGAGAACTCGCAGCCATACTCTTCATTCAGGAAGTTGTCCAGCTCATCGGCTTTCATGGCCATGTTGACGATGTTGGTTTTTATCTCGTCGCCGTACTTCTTATCCACGAAGATGTCGCCGATAAAGACGCGGTACGAAATATAAATCTGATTTTCGTCCAAAGCCAATTGGTATGGCTTCACGGCATCGCTCAACAGGTAATTCAATACCGGTTCCAAATCTTTCTTCGGAAGGATGTTGATAGGAGAAGTGCAGAAAAAATAGTTGTTCGAGTAAACGAACATTCTTATCTCTGAGCTTCCCTTGTGGAATTTCCAGTATTCGTGTCCTTGCCGCGCTAAGATAGGATTGATACCCATCTGGCTGATAGCATCTTCGCAGAATGCAGCTAAGTCGGTCAACGTTCTGGTATCGAATGCTTTTTCCGACAGCTTTTCACCACACGATGGGCAATAGTCCTCTTTGGTAGAGATGAAAGCGTCGCAACTATTACACTGAACATGGAAGCTTGTCTTATCCAGTTCGGCTATTTTCTCGAGGACTTCTTTCAGTGTCGTAATCGGAATACCGAATCCCATGTTGTCGGCATCCTTGATTTTGCTCACAGTGATGGCGATTAGTTCCTGTTGTTCGTTGAACATAGGCCCTCCGCTATTACCCGGGTTCACGGCCGCATCGGTCTGAATCAGGTAGTTGTTACCCATCAGCTGCTTAGGAGCCGATATAGTACCTTCTGTTACCGAGAAAGGCATGCCGTAAGGATATCCTGCCACTTTAATCTTTTCGCCGATAGTCGTTTCCGGAAGGTCGGATAGCTTGATTTCGGGCAAAGCCGAAAAATCGCCGTCGGCGTGTAACAGGGCAATATCTTTGGATGGGTTGACCAAGATGACCTTAGCCAGAGATGAATTTTTATCATTGTCCTGGATGCCGACTTCGCGGAATCCTTCGACAACATGATAGTTGGTTACGAAAACGTTATATTGTTTCAGATAAAAGCAAGTTCCCGAGCCACCTGCGTGGTTCACCTTGAAAACTGCATCGAATATATTATTGTGTGCCATAATGCTAATTTAAATTGATACGTTTAATTCTTATTTACCTCCGAATAATCCACCCAGGAACTTCTTGAATCCGCCTCCTGAACCAGCAGAAAGGTTACCGTTCATAATCTTGTCCATAGCTTTGTAGAGGATTGGAGCCGCTTCGTGCCAAGGTTTGGCAGAACTCTCGGTCATTGCATTCACCACGAGGTTGTTTACATCGTCCTGTACGTTATTGTAGAAGTACATATTGTAGAAAGAATAGGTTACCATCACCGCTACGGCCATGTAATCTTCCTGTTCGATGTAGTTAGTGACTTTCTTATAGGTGTTCTCAAAGTTATCCTGTATATTCTTCAGTGAAGAACGGCGCTTCGGAGAAACAAACATCTCGACAAAATACAAGTCTTCGGCAAGTTGTTCTTTGGTCATGCCTTGCAGGCGTTCTACTTCTCTTTTGCCGATGTTTACGACTTCCGAAAGAGGAATATCTTCGCGGTCGAGTTCGTAAACGGTCTTATTCAGGTCGTTCAATAGCTGTCCCTGCGGATGAGCATAATAAAGAATCTTCAATATCGTGCAGGCTACTACGTTCCAAGCGTAACCATATTTACGTTCGTTCTCGTAGTATTTCAACCCTTCCATACACTCTTTGCAGCTGCTTTGTATTGTATTATATACGGTGTCTACCGTAGCAGCATTATAAGGTGTAATCTTAGGCTCGTATATACGTTCTGCGCCGAATTTGGTGGCAAACTCATCGTCGTATTTGTCGCCCGTATAGCAGATTTCTCTGAATACATAATACATCTTATATGGATCGGCTAATGCCATCGGACACGAATATTCGAATTGCAACTGTCCGTCTTTCAACTCAATCTGTGCCAGGTCGATATTCCTGAAATTGAGCGAAGCTGTTTGGCGCAACAATGGTACGCGGTTTGTTTCCGGTATTTTAAGGAAAGGCGCAGAGATCTTTAACGTATCGGTATCTACCTTGATGTTCACAATTACCGAACCGTGAGGAATGCTGTATTCCGAATCATTCGCATTTCCATATTTCACCCGGATGTCGGGATTGATATAATCGAGCAGAGCATGAAATGATTTCAAATACTCTTTCTTGTCGTATGCATCGGAAGCTATGTCCCATGCATCGACATTCAACTTACTGGCTGTCGAACCAATAATGGAAGGATTAAACGTCAATGTTTGTTTCATAAGAAATTTCTTTGTATTCTTTAAAAAATTATGATTAATAGATTTGTATGTTCTTCACTACACAAGTGCCTCCTCACGATAACGATATTAGATTGTGTAGTTTGTTTGTTTAGACAAATATATAATAATTATTTATAAATGGGAGGGGAGATCGGCAGAAATTTATCTATAAAAAGAACGGGTTCCGATTTATTATCGAAACCCGTTGCTATGATACGGTTCAGAATGATGTCTTACTTTTTGTTTTTATCCATGCGTTTAGCATAACGGTTCATAAACTTATCAACACGTCCCGCAGTATCCACAAGGGTTTGTTTTCCTGTGTAGAATGGGTGAGACGAACTGGTGATTTCAAGTTTTACCAATGGATAAGTAACACCGTCGATTTCTATAGTTTCTTTCGTGTTGATTGTAGAACGAGAGATAAATACTTCTTCGTTAGACATATCTTTGAAAGCTACAGGACGATAGTTGTCTGGATGTATACCTTTTTTCATTTTATCGTATATTTTATGTTTTTTTCTTCTATTTTCGGACGACAAAGATAAATCTAAATACCGATAAAACAAAATTTATAAGCGTATTTTTTATAGAAATTTATTTTGTTGAAGATATGATTGAAATACTGATATTTTGACAGGAAAAATAGTTATTTTTATGCATCGAAATTAAAAACGGAAGAACGCACCATGATGAAACACCTGATTTATATTGTCATTTTGTTATTGGCCTGTTCTGCATGCCACAATTCGCGTAAGCAGGATATTACGGATATTTCCATGGAAAAATTTGAGGAAGCCAATAGTTTGTATTTGCTTGTCGGCACTTATACAACGGGCGAAAGCAATGGCATATATGTCTATAAATTTGATACGTTGTCGGGTTTTTCCCAATATATCAGCACGGTAGAAGTAGAAAATCCTTCGTATTTGGTTGCCGCTCCTGATGAGAAACACATTTATTCTGTTACCGAGAATGATACGGAGGCGGCCTATGCCAATGCTTTTGCATTTGATAAGAAGGATGGGAAACTGACTTTCCTCAATAAACAGCAAACGGGAGGTTTAGCCCCTTGTTATATCACCATCGACAAGGAGCAGAAATTTGTTGTCACAGCCGATTATCTGGGTACATTAACGGTTTTTCCGACAGATGCTACCGGTCGGTTGGAAAAGGCTTCGCAGGTATTTAAATTCGAGGGGAAGGGAATCGACCGGGAGCGTCAAAACCAGCCGCATATCCATACTGCCGAATTTTCTCCTGACGGGGATTATCTCTTTGCGACCGATTTAGGAACGGATAAAATATACAAATTTGATGTAAATGCTACCGAATCTTCTTTGAAGAAAGGTACTCCCGAATCATTTGCAGTCAAGGGTGGGGTAGGGCCTCGTCATTTGGCTTTCCATCCGAATGGGAAATATGCCTATCTGATAACCGAAATGGGGGGCACTGTTATCGGTTTCAATTATAAAGATGGAATGTTGGAGGAATTTCAAACGATAGTAGCCGATACACTCCATGCTAAAGGTAGTGCAGATATTCATATTTCGCCGGATGGCCGCTTTTTATATGCTTCTAACCGCTTGCAAGGTGATGGAATCGCGATTTTCTCAATCGACCAATCCAATGGTCAACTGACAAAGGTTGCTTATCAGCCGACAGGTATTCATCCTCGAAATTTTGTAATCACTCCGAATGGTAAATACCTGCTTGTCGCATGTCGCGATAGTGATTTAATCCAGATATATTCTATAAATAAAGCAACCGGTTTGCTCGAAGATACATCGAAAACGATAGAGTTGGATATGCCTGTCTGTCTTAAATTTGTATCAACAGAATAGTTTTATCAGCTATTTTCTTATTTTTGTATGGCTTAAAAAGAAAAACACGTTATAATCACAGAATACTATAATTAATAACTTAAAATAAGATTTATGTTTAAGAATCATCCGAAAGGACTCGTTGTATTGTCCTTAGCTAACATGGGAGAGCGATTCGGCTACTATACAATGTTGGCGATTTTCGTTTTGTTTATCCAGGCTAAATTCGGCTATAATAGTGCTGAAACCAGTAGTATTTTTGCTGTATTTTTAGCTTTTGTTTACTTCTTGCCTTTGTTAGGTGGTATTGTTGCCGACCGTTTCCTCGGTTATGGGAAGACAATCATTTTAGGCGTAGTTATTATGTTTGGCGGTTATCTGCTCTTAGCAGTACCGACAGGTGTGAATACGACAGGTAAAATTATGATGTTTGGAGCGCTATCTTTGATTGCCATAGGGACAGGTTTCTTTAAAGGAAACTTACAGGCTCTATTAGGAAACATGTATGATGATCCTAAATATAGCTCAAAACGTGACCTTGCTTATAGTATATTTTACATGTGTATAAATATCGGAGCTTTCTTTGCTCCGAGTGCAGCAGAAGCCATTACAAACTATTTCCTTGGTAAATCTGGACTAACGTATAATGCTGCCATACCTTCATTGGCACATCAATATGCGGATGGAACAATCACAGGAGAAGGATTAGCAAACTTCACGAAATATGCTGAACAGCAAATTGCCGGTTCAAGTGCTAATCTGACAGAATTTGGGAATATGTATATTGATAAACTATCAGAATCATATAATTACGGATTTGCTGTAGCATGTTTTTCTTTAGTTATCTCATTGTTGATATTCATCATATTTAGGAAGACATATAAGAAAGCCGATGTCACAGCCCGCCAGCAAAAGGCTGCCGATGAAGCAGCTGGTACTAAAACTTTGGAAACATTATCACCAGCAGAAACAAAAGAAAGAATAATTGCTTTATGTTTAGTCTTTGCTGTTGTTATCTTCTTCTGGATGGCTTTCCACCAGAATGGGCTTACCCTTACATTCTTTGCACGGGATTATACGGTAGATAAGGTCAGTGGCTTTGACCGTTTTAGTTTTGGCTTGCCGACCATGTTGATGGTAATTGTGGGATTCTATGGATTAATATCTATGTTTACTTCATCAGAGAAAAAGAATAAACTAATCGGAGGTCTTGTCTTCATCTTAGCCGCAGTAGGAGGGTATTTCTTCTACAATGGAATGCCTGAAATATTGAGCATAACACCTCAACGTTTCCAACAATTTAATCCATTCTTTATCATTATTCTTACACCACTTTCTGTTGGTTTGTTCTCTCTTTTGAGTAAAAAAGGGAAAGAGCCTTCTGCTCCTCGCAAGATAGGATATGGTATGTTGATTGCTGCATTAGGCTTTGTTGTAATGTCTGTTGGCTCTGTAGGTTTACCAACGCCCAATGAAGTGGAGGCTGCGGGAGCATATAACGCAGTTACGCCAAACTTATTGATTGGTACATATTTTACCCTAACCATTGCCGAACTATTCCTCAGTCCTATGGGGCTGTCATTTGTATCCAAAGTTGCACCGCCACAATATAAAGGGATGATGCAAGGAGGATGGCTTGCTGCTACTGCAGTAGGGAATTATGCTGTAGCAATAATAGGTTATCTTTGGGGAGGTATGCAATTATGGTTATTATGGGGAATCTTAGTTGTATTATGTATAATAGCAGCAGGATTCATTTTCTCTATAATGAAACGATTGGAAAAGGTTGCAAAATGACCTTATTCCTACATTATACAACAAAAGCCCTTCATTGACGAAGGGCTTTTTGCTTTTGATATATAAGCGAAAAGCTATTCTATTTCATCGGCAGAGATATAACCCCGGCTGATACAATAAAATATCAGACCCGAAACCGTTTTTATACCCAACTTTGCCGTTATATTCTTCCGGTGCGACAATACCGTATTCAGGCTGATGTTCAGCTTGTCGGCAATCTCCTTGTTGATATACCCTTGTGCGACCAGTCGCAATACATCCAATTCCCGTTGAGAGATATCCTGGCTGGGAGCCTCTTTTTCTTCGTTATATTGCTTTATGATTTCTTCCCAATTCTCAACACCCGATTCTTTCAGGTCGTTTATCATCGGCAGCAGGATTTTTTCGCGGATACGGTTATATTTCGTTAAATCCTTTTCCAAACTGTCGATCGTAAAGATTACTGCATAACACATATTCTCATTGAAATTGCCCGATATGTGCTTGATAAAGATATGTTTCAGATCATGCAATAACTCCACCGGCGTGTCTATCCCTGCTAGATATTTGCCAGCCACGTTTGCCATCTCTTCTTTGAAATGCAGGAATAAGCGTCTGATCAACTCCAATTGCTTGTTGTTGGGGTCGCTCATGGCAATAAAAGCATTCAGGTGCTTTTCGAGGTTATAGAGTTGGGCTTGCTGGATGTACGAGTCTGTATGTTTCAGATAGTCGATAACCGGTTCTATCCCGAATTTCTGCAATTTTCGTTCAGGGAAGTAGTCTTCGTTGAGGAAGGTATTCAGTATTGCCAGAAAGAATTCTGCATTAATATTATTCGAAATGCAGATTTCCCCGATTGTCTTATCCCCGATGCCTAACTTGATACCAAAGCGGTTGATAACGGGTATCAACTGGTGGTTCTCTTCTATGATGTGGGATAGAATCGAAGATGTATCGAGAAATGTCATGTAGTCAGTCGTTTTTTTATTAGCTCCTAAAGATAGTTAAAATGTTGAGTTTCTTGCAGTATATCATTAAACAATCTTTTCTTAATAATTGTTATCTATGATAGTTAGGGAGAATCAATATTGTTTGTAATGAAATAATTAGGCTGAGAAAAAAGCCTTTCCTACTTTTGTAATGGTAAGCTATTACTGACCCTAAATATTGTGTATATGAAGAAAGTTAAATTTTGGGCTCTTTCCCTTTTGTTAATGACATCGGTGGGATTGATGAATGCGAATAATGAAAATGTAAAATCAGATAGTATAAACACTAAAAAACAGAAAGTTATGAAATTTGAATTAGTGAAACTTCCGTACGAAGCCAATGCTTTGGAACCTGTGATTGGAAAAAGAACGATAGAACTGCATCATGGCAAGCACTTGCAAGCCTATGTAGATAATTTGAATAAATTTATCATCGGTACTAAATTTGAAAATGCCGACCTCGAAACAATTGTGAAAGAGAGCGATGGCGCTATTTTCAACAATGCCGGACAGGTATTGAACCACAACCTCTATTTCTTGTCATTCTCTCCGAAAGGTGGGGGAGAGCCTACCGGCAAATTGGCTGACGCTATCAACAAGCAATGGGGTTCGTTCGAAGCCTTTAAGAAAGAGTTTATTGCTGCTGCTATGGCTGTTTTCGGTTCGGGATGGGCATGGTTGGCAAAAGATGCTAACGGCAAGCTCTCCATCGAGAAAGAGGCCAATGGTAGCAATCCTGTCGTAAAAGGTTTGACGCCTATCCTCGGTGTCGATGTCTGGGAACATGCTTATTATCTCGACTATGAGAACCGTCGTGCCGAGCATCTGGATGCGATATGGAAAATTATAGACTGGAAAGTGGTTGGCGAGCGTTATTGATACGCCTCTCCCGATTAGTTAGAATAAATAAAAGCAGCTCCAAACGAGCTGCTTTTGTTGTTGTCAGTACTCTGTACTGTATTTTTAGAATGGAGAAGCAATATTTACTCCAAGCAAATGTAAATCTTCTGCACCTGAAACCTCTGTCGATGTTTCGCCAATCCATCCGCATTGCTGGTTCAGTCCGGAATACACTTTCACGAAATGGATTCCCGGTAGGCTAACTGGATTCCCATCACTATCCACAGCCCAATTGATATCGATAGCCGAGCGGTTATCGTTATTCGGGATGTTGTCTGCATATCCATATTGAAAGGCTGTCAACACCCATTGTTGAACGTATTCTCCTGTATCGGGATCCGTTGCACCCTTATCTTCGGCATTATTGGGTAATTTCGTTCCTGTGAATGTCATTTCATCCTGATTGATCCAATTCGGGTAATAGTTCTGCGGATGCGGTCTTAGTTTGTACAGATATCCGCTATTCGATTGATTATCCTCCCATTGGATATATTCCACATCCGTGGCAGTAGGTTCGATATTTTCGTCTACGACAGGTGTTTTGCTCGGATTGGGGCGATGGTAGGTAATCTCATAATTTTTTACAGTAGCAGGTTTGTTATGCTCACTTCCTGCTATTTCGTACCACTCGTTAGCATCGGGCTTACCGTTTCCATTAGCGTCGTATGCAACCATAATAACACCCGGTTCGCTGCTTCCGCCTGTTGAGCTTCCTGCTCCCCAGAATGCGTTTCCGGAGACGCGGAAGTCGCATTTGCCGTTTTCATTCTTCACCATATGGTCGAATCCGAAAACAACATATCCGCCGAATCCACCGAGCGTAACCATTTCCTTTTTGTTGTTGGCGATGGATTTTTCGGCTTTTAGGCGTATTGATTCTTCCGTGTCGCCCATTTCGAACATCGGAAGTTCATTAACGAATTGTCCCGGAGCAGGACGATATTCGAATACCTTCGAAATGTAAGGAGACGCTGACGGTGCTTTATCATCATCGGAATCGCAAGCGGTAAAAACAGCAGTGGCTGTTACTCCTGCAGATAATAATATCAAGAGGATTTTTGTTTTCATTATTTTGTTTTCTATTATTGTTTAATTACTCGAGTTTATATCCGAATTGTTTGAGCAGGTTATCGCGGCTCCGCCAGTCTTTCTCTACTTTGACGTACATCTCTAAAAAGACCTTTTTATCGAAGAAGCGTTCGATATCTTTACGAGCCATCATGCCCACTTTCTTCAAGGCCTTTCCCTGATGCCCAATAATAATACCTTTCTGGGTAGTACGTTCAGCTATTATTAACGCACGGATTCTGATAATCTTATCTTCCTCCTTGAATTCTTCGACAACCACTTCCACCGAATAGGGAATCTCCTTCTGATAATACAACAATATCTTTTCGCGGATGATTTCGGTAACGAAGAATCGCGCAGGACGGTCGGTCATCGCGTCTTTTTCGAAATAAGGTGGCGATTCGGGCAGAAGTTCCAATATCCGTTTCTGAATAGTGGCTATATTGAATTTACTCAATGCCGATATAGGGTATATCTCAGCCTTAGGGAGCAGTTCTTTCCATTCTTCCACCAGTTTTTCCAGTTCCTGTTGATTGCTTTGGTCTATCTTGTTTATCAGCAATAGTACAGGAGCTTCGGTGCGCTGTACTTTCGCCAGAAAGTCGGAGTTCTTGTCGATTCTTTCGACCACATCGGTCATATAGAGCAACACGTCGGCATCACCTAAAGCCGATTCCGAAAAATTAAGCATCGACTCCTGCAATTTGTAATTCGGACGGAGAACACCCGGAGTGTCGGAATAAACTATTTGGTAATCGGGTGTGTTTACTATACCGAGGATACGATGTCGCGTAGTCTGGGCTTTGGAGGTTATAATAGATATCTTTTCACCGACCAAAAGGTTGGTAAGTGTCGATTTCCCTACATTGGGGTTACCTACTATATTGACGAATCCCGATTTATGCATTGGCGTGTATCTAAATTTTGATGATGCAAAAATACGCTAATATGTTCAAACTACAAACAAAAGATGCACTATGAAAGATGTTTTAATAGAATCAATTTTATTTATTGACAAAAGATTTATATTTTTACGGCTTGTAAGGATAATCATAGGCTACTTTTATAGTAAGATATATATTTCATTTATATAAACACACCAAAGCGAGTACATATATAGAACGGACAATTAAAGTTATGGGTAAAATTCATTCTTCCTGCACTGCATTTTTCTTAATTGTTATTTTTGCCTTTTCATCGTGCAATAATAAGACAACAGAAACCATTGTCCATTTCGATGGATTCGAGGATAAACCCCTCCCAACGCATTTCCAGAATTTATATCCCGGATTCGACAAACATCATTTAGATAGCCTTTTCAGAGCACATATTCAGTCTGATTCCACGTTGTTTCCTTTCTATGCGCAGGATTCCTGCAGATTAGTCTGGTTCGACGAAGCGTTGAAAGCTAATAAACTAAACCGCATATTAGGTTTGATAGAACATGTCGACCGTCATGGCTTAACGCCCGAATACTTCGATATAGACGATATTGTAGAGCTTTCGACAGCTATCGATTCGGGGAGAATACACGAAGACAGCATCTATGTCAATCTGATCCGTTTCGATTGCCTGATGAGTAAATTGCTGATAACCTATATCACGGGCATGAACTATGGATTTTTGAGGCCTGACAGTCTATTTGCTGCTGACGATTATTCAATCGAAATATATAGTCCCGATTCCCTTTTCAAGGCAAAAATGTATAAGGATATCAAAGCGGATGCCGTAGGAGCTATGTATAATGCGTTGCCGACGGACAGCGTGTATCTGGCTATGCAGGACGCTTATACTTTCTGGAAAGAAAAGCGGGGTGATAAACTGAAGGAGATAAAGCCTAAAGGACCGAAATTGGCTTATGCTTTGAATGAAAAAAGCCCTGAAATAGAAAAGGTTGCCGAGCGCCTGATGTGGACAGGTGATTATACACCAAACCGCGAACTGGAACCTGATACATTGAACCGGACTTTCACCAAGCAGATGCTGGCGGCATTGAATAAATTCAGATATACCAATTCCTATCCCGACGATAAAAAGGATATAGATCCTATAACAATCAATGCTTTGAACAGGGATGCCGATTATTATCTCCGCAAGATAGCTGCCAATATGGAGCGCTACCGATGGAAACGGGGAGGAGTAAGGTATGGCAAACATATCGAAGTGAATATTGCCGCATTCAAGCTATATGCTACGCAACCCAATGAAGATCCGTTGATAATGAAGGTTTGCGTAGGGAAAACAAAGCATAAAACACCAACTCTCCTGAGTGCGTTGGCATACCTGAACCTGAATCCGGTGTGGAATGTACCGAAGAGTATTGCCAAGAATGAAGTCTTTCCTTTGCAAAGACGCGATACAAGCTACCTGCGCAAGCATAATATGCGCCTGTATAAAGGTGGTGAAGAAGTAGACTATACAACAATCGACTGGAAAAATGAGCGTATCTCCGAACGGGTATATTATGTCCGTCAGGATCCCGGCCCAAGCAATTCGCTCGGACGCATCAAGTTCATGTTTGCCAACTCGTTTTCGGTCTATTTGCACGATACTCCGGCTCAACGTGCGTTTACTTATTTCGATCGTGCCGTAAGTCATGGCTGTGTCAGGGTGCAGCAACCTGTGGATCTGGCATTTTTCTGTCTGTCGCCTGAGGATGATATGTACAAAGACCGCTTGCTGTACAGTATAGACAAAACTCCTAAAACAAAAGAGGCTAAGCTACTGGCCGAGAACGAGGAACTCGAAAAGTTAGAGGATATTATCCGTCTGCACAGGAAGCCTAAAATATCACTTGCTATCGATTATTATACTATATACATGCACCCGAATAGCAATAAACTCTTTTATGCAGACGATGTGTATGGATATGACGACATTATTTTATCGGCGCTTGCCGGTTCCAAACCTAATATAGAAAAGAGCCAGAACAAAGATGAATTATATTGAAGTAACTTTTACCTGTGAGCCTAATAACGAGATTATTAGCAGTATCCTATCAGCATCGTTAGCCGATATAGGCTTCGAGAGCTTTGTTGAAACGGATAACGGACTTACCGCATATATTCAGGAAACGCAATTTGATGAGAGTAATATCAATCAGGTTATCAGCGATTTCCCGATGGAAGCGGCTATAACGTTCGAATATACGACCATCGAATCGAAAGATTGGAACGAAGAATGGGAAAAGAATTACTTTCAACCGCTGATAATTGACAATACGTGTTCGGTACAAAGTACCTTTCACGATTTCGAATCAGACTGCCAATACAAGATAGTAGTAGATCCCAAAATGGCTTTCGGAACAGGGCATCACCAGACAACAGAGTTGATGATACGCCAGATATTGCAAACCGGTTGCGAGGGCAAGGCAGTATTGGATATGGGTTGCGGAACGGCGATTCTTGCTATCTTGGCATCGATGAAAGGGGCGAATCCTATTACGGCAATCGATATCGACCAATGGGCATACGATAATGCAATCGAAAATCTAAACCTGAATCATATAACCAATATCGGTGTACAGATAGGCGGAGCCGAATTGCTCGGGAAAGAGAGATACGATATCATTTTGGCCAACATCAACCGCAATATATTACTGAATGACATACATGCATACGTATCCGTTTTGAACGATGGAGGCTTGCTGTTTATGAGCGGTTTCTACACCGAAGACATTCCTGCTATTCAGGCGGAATGCGAAAAGTATAACCTTCACTACGAAGGGAATATATCGAAAGATAACTGGGCTTCGGTCAAGTTCAGTAAGTAGATTGGATTCATATACTTATTTTTCGAAATAGGTATATCCGATATCACTTACAGCTTTTTCTATTTCGGGCTTATCAGCTATCTTATGTATGATGATAACATATTCAGCTCCCTGTGTCCGGATAAATCCTCCTTGTAATCCATGCATATTGAGTGCATTGTTGTGCTCCTTATATATCTTAAATTCTTTGTCAAAAGCAGCAAGCTTTTTATCATACTCAGGGAAGTCTATATCTATATCGTAAATAACTTTGATTGAGTTCCTCAACTCCCATTCCAATGTATCGACATCGACTTTATAGTCGAAAGCAATGATAAAGGCGATATCTTCTTCGTCTATATACTCCAACACATAGTTTAGTGTGGTCAGATATTCTTTCTTGTCAGAAGAGAAGTCTTTCAGTGTACTTAGGAAATTTAATAGCTTTCCTCTGTTTTCCTTATTGACACACAGTTTAGCTAATTGCATATATCCATTTCTCTCTTTCTCGTTTACGAGTGGCAGGGATGCTATATACGTTTGACGATGTTTTTCGTATGTCTCATTTACTATCTTCTCATCTATCGTTTTTGGCTTGAACCATTTTTGCCCGGTGAATGTGTCTTTGCACCAGATATACCAAACAATAACGCCGGCAGCCGATATCCTGTATATACCTAAGCTTTTCCCTTCAAAACCAATGAAGTAATCAATGATGAATGCAGTAATAATAAGGAGTAGCAGGATGATGAAGTATAACTTGTTTTTCATTGTGTGTTTGTTTTGTATTCTTTAGTTATAATGGATAAGTCTCATTTTGCTAATGATGCGGTATGAGACATATCTCTGATGATAACACCCCCATCGAATACTTCATATGCGAAGACCCAATCTTTCTCGAAGACAGCGCATCTATAACCCATTTTTCGCCATTCTTTAAAACGGCAAAGTGGATAATCTACCGCGTTGCCAAACGTACGTACATACTCTCTCATTCGCTTACTTCGGCGTAAAGCAGCTTCTTCCGATAGTTTCAATTCGTCAATCAGATACGATTCCAATTCAGCTATTTTACCCCTAACCAAGCCGGATATTTGTACCTCACGCATGCTTGAAACGCTTTTTTATTCTATCATCCAATTCATCAAAGAGTGTATCTACCGATACAGCATCGCACTCTTTAGCTGCCTCGTGAAAGCCCTTCTTTTCTTTCCCGTCATCAACGACCGTAACATAAGGTAATGTCTTGATGTACTCAAGGAGTTTCTTGGCTTGCGGACTGTTTTCCTCTATAATAATTGTTGTCATATCGTGTTCATATTATCATTACGAAGATAGCGAAATATATTCACTAAATTGTCTGTTTAGAACAAATTAACCAATCAATCTTGCTATCTTTGCCATAGATATGATGCTGCAAAAAGTCAGGAAATATATTGAGCAACATGCGTTAATAGCTCCCCGGGCAAAGGTTGTAATTGGTCTTAGCGGGGGAGCCGATTCCATCGCTATGCTCGATATATTGATGCGATTGGACTATGACTGTATCGCAGCGCATTGCAATTTCCATCTGCGGGGAGACGAATCCGACAGAGATGCCCTCTTTGTGAAGGGGATATGCGAGGCAAACAATATCCCTTTGCATATGGTAGATTTTGAGACGGAGCAATATGCTGCCGGGAAATCTATCTCTATCGAAATGGCTGCCCGCGAACTGCGTTATCAGTGGTTCGAGAAACTACGAAACGAAGTGAAAGCCGATTATATAGCCGTAGCCCACCATCGCGATGATTCCATCGAAACCGTTTTGCTGAACCTTATACGGGGTACAGGTATTCGGGGATTGACGGGAATACCCGTCCGCAATGGGGCGATTATCCGCCCGTTGCTTTGCCTTTCGCGAGAGGAGATACTCGCTTATATTGCTGAGCGCTCCTTATCCTATGTAGATGACCATACGAACAGCGAAGATATTTATACCCGCAACCGCATTCGCCTGAAGGTGTTACCCCTATTGGAGACTATCAATCCTTCTGTCCGTGATTCTATTGCCCAGACAGCCCAATATCTTTCGCAAGCCGAGCATATCTACACCGATTATGTGGAGTCGGCCAAACAGGCTGTATTCGATGGCGGAAAGATAGATATTGCCTTACTGCAACAGCAATCCGAGCCGGAAGCTGTCTTGTTCGAAATCCTTTACGATTACGGCTTCCACAGCGATGTGACGCGACAGGTTTATTTTTCTCTGGATAGCCTGTCGGGTAAGGTCTTTTTGTCCGATACCCATAAATTAGTCAAAGACCGGGACTTCTTGTTATTATCAGCCTTGAATAAGGAATCCGAACAGGCTGTTTATGAGGTGTCAGCTACCGGTATTGATGCTCCTGTCCGTTTGATTATGGCTAAACATCCGACATCGGGCGTACAGATAGAAAAGCATCCGAATATCTTATACCTCGACTATAACAAACTCCAATTCCCGCTGAAACTGCGGCGATGGGAGAGGGGAGATTGGTTTATCCCTTTTGGTATGACGGGCAAGAAGAAAGTCAGCGACTACTTCTCCGACAATAAATTCAGCCTGATAGACAAGGAAAACACTTGGCTGTTATGCAATGGCGAGGATATCATCTGGGTTGTTGGTCACCGCTCGGATAATCGGTACCGTATAGGGGCCGACACCAAAACCGTGCTGCAAATATCCCTCGAAGGATAGCCTTTATTAGTTACAATTGGCTTCGGTAGGGCATATTTCCCGCCCTTCCATCTGGATGGTAACATGTTGTAATCCAAACTCTTTCAATATCAATACTTTTGCTTCTTCAAGTATTTTGTCCCTGTCGGTTTGAGGATCGACCTGAAGGTGAACCGTCATCGAAGTAAAGTCGGGAGTTATCATCCATATATGCAAATCGTGAACATCTTTCACACCCTTTACGGATTTAAGCACTTCTATTACTTGCTCACTGTCTATCTCACTCGGTTTGCTTTCCATCAGTATGTTCACCGATTCTTTCAATACATTCCAACCACTATATAAGACTAATAACGAGACCAATATACTCGCAATGGGGTCGGCAATATACCACCCGAAACACATGATAAGCACAGCAGCGATGATAGCCCCTACCGAGCCGAGCAAATCGCCTATCACATGCAGAAAAGCACTCCGCACATTCAGGTTTTCCTTTGCCGAAGCCTGCGAATGTAATATCCACGCCACGATAATATTGATAATCAACCCGATTGTTGAGATAATCATCATCCCCTTGCCCATTACCTGCGGAGGCGTCGAGATACGCTCGATAGCTTCTATACAGATAAACACGGATAAGGCTATCAGTATAAGCCCGTTAAGCAATGCTGCAAGTATCTCCATCCGCTTGAACCCGTAGCTTCTGGAAGGTGTTGCAGCCTTCGCACCGAATATCAAAGCGCTGAGGCTAAGCCCTAAAGCAACGGCATCGCTGAGCATATGCCCGGCATCCGATATCAGTGCCAGACTGTTTGTCAGAAACCCTCCGACAAATTCGATAAACATAAAACTGGCAATAAGAATGAAGCTTACTAATAAAGCCTTCTTATTGGCCTGATAATGATGACCATGGCCGTGTCCACCATGCGAATGGTTATGATTGTGGCCTTTGTGATGGTCTCTTTTTTCTGTGTCCATATTCAGAGTCATTTATACCACATAAAAGTAAAGAATTTAAGCGATAGATGAAACGTTTATTCCGATATTTTGATGCTACTCCCCGAAAATACACAAGGGTGTTACCTTTTTGTCACCTTACTGTTACTTTTGTACCGTTCGTTAGTTTCTTATAATAAGTTAATTAAGCGAAAAAGGTATACAAAAAGTATACTTCTTTTGAGCATTTTTTGCTGTGGTTACTTTTTATTTTTCACCCCCTCCAACCTCCCCCGTGGGGGAGGCTTATATAAATACAGATAAAAATACGCTGATATCTTTACTGGTAATTAAAAAAAAAGTCCCTCTCCGTTGGGAGAGGGATATAGGGTGAGGTGGGCTATTCGTTTTTTTTGCAACGGACGGAGTACAGGTAGTTGCGATAGGAAAACATCCGGAATACTAGCGAATTGTTGTGAGAGACATACCGACTCATCATGCGGGTGTTGGTGAAGCTACTAGCCGACAAAAAGTAACCATTGTCGCCGTAGTCGTGCATCAAACCATCGCTGGCGTAGCCCGTAAGCAGGGCGTCAAAGCCACCCTGTTCCGCTGGTAAGCTCTTTCCAGAGGGATTACTTTGGCCAGGTAGGCCACACCCCGATTTCATGGCTATGCCGTGACCTTCTGGACTGGAGCCGCGATTGCCACCTGTTGTTTCCCAGCTGCTACTCCATGCGCCACCAGACCAGCCAGATAAGTAACCGGGTGCGTATTGGCTGTATTTATCGGCATGTTCGTAGATCTCTTTCTCTAACTCGTTCCATTCCCGGTCGCTCGGTAGATGCCAACCGGAAGGGCAAATACCCTGTAAATATTTGTGTGGGGCTGCGCCTGAAGGCCCACTATTTTCTACCTCATCTGTGCCGGGTACGCTACCGGATATCTGACTCTGGTTTACAATTACCGCATCTTGTTCTCCCAATGTTGCGGCAGCATAGGTGTAAAGAAGGCCCTGAGTTTTTTTCCAAGTTATTGGTGCTGTGCTTGGTGTACCTGGGTTGCCGTTAGGGTAAATATAAAATCTGTCTGTACTACTGTTATTACCTGCCCCCGGATTTATTGAAGCATCTTTGTACCGCATGCTTTCCAGCATCCAATCGCCAGCAGCATCGAAGCTGCGAGCCAGGTATGTTTCGTTGTCGCGTGCATCGATTACAACGTAAATGCCGGTAGCTGTTCCTCTTTGTCCCAGATATTGCCACTCTGTACCATCGAATACATATAAGCCTTCATAGATAGGGTCGACGGCACAATAGTCAGCTTTAGTGTTGTACACAGCAAGTGCCGTGTGGTCGGTCAATGTCCAATTTCCGCTTCCACCGATAGATGCCGATAGTTCCGTTCCATTGGCGGGTTTCAGCTTGGTTAACGCCACCCGTGGCATACTCAATCCGCGGGTAGTGGTTGCCCCTTCGGTCAGGTCGAGTAGCACGCCGGTGCGGGGAGGTGTACTACTGCCGATAGTTACCTGCGCCTGCAAGCCGATTGTTGTAAATAAGGCTATTATGATGATAGCCTGTGTCAAAGTTTTTCTCATAAAAATATCAATTTGAAGATTAGTAAATTAGCATATTTGGAAATTTTGTAACACTGAGATACACAAAGGAAACACTGAGACACACTGAGCTTATTCTCAGTGAAACTCAGCGCAGTCTCAGTGGTTCTCTGTGTAATTATATTGTTTTTGGTTTTTGGTTGCAAAATGGGGTATCGACGGCTATCACAGCCCGGGACACCCCTGACATTAACACAAGCAAATATCTTAGTGGACGAGTTACAAGTTACGAGTAACGAGTGGAGGCAAAGCCATATAACAATTTGCAAGTTATTCCTTGTAACTCGTAACTGTGCGAAGCACGCAGTAACTGCCCGAAGGGCGAAGTAACTTTTTTCTATAAAAATTTGGATTAAACCGAAATATTTATTATATTTCGTGTGTGTGTGTGTGTGTGTGTGTGAATTTTATATCGACTAAAATGTTGATACAAAAATCTATAGGTGAAAATATTTTCTTGTTTTGATACATTGTTTGACCGTTTATATTAAGTCTGTTACCCCACAAAGATAAAGGAAATATTCGGATATAATTATCTTTTCCTGAATTTTAACATAGAAAAAGATTTCTTCCCCATAAACTTGCAAACTTGTACACTTATTTCCTTTGCGAAGCTAAGAGAACGGATTTATTATATTACTTTTGTGCTTAAAACAATGGCTATGGCGGGAAACGGTATGAAAGGTTTGGCAAAAGATACTGCAATCTATGGGATAAGCAGTATTCTTGCGCGTTCGCTCAATTGGTGTCTCTGGCCTTTTTATATGTATGTCTTTTCCGATCCTGCCGATATGGGTAAGGTCAGCTTTTTGTATGGGTACGTAGCCCTTTTCCTTATATTGCTCACTTATGGCATGGAGACGGGATTCTTCCGCTTTATGGGTAAGGAAGAAGAAAATCCGAATAAAGTATATGCTACTTCCCTTATTTCGTTGGCAACAACCTCTATTCTTTTCGTCGTGCTGTGCTTCCTGTTTATCGACCCTATAGCATCGGCATTGAAGTACGAAAACCACAACGACCATATCCTGATGATGGCCGTCTTTGTCGCGATAGATGCCTTTATGACGATACCATATGCCTATCTGCGCTATCAGAAGCGCCCGGTGCGTTTTATGACGATAAGGGTAGCTTTTATAGTGGCTAATATCCTGTTCAACCTGTTTTTCTATTTGGCTTGTCCGTGGATATATAAAAATATGCCCGAGCTGATAGAATGGTTCTATAATCCTGATTATGGCATCGGCTATATCTTTGTGGCGAATCTGCTGTCGACAGCTATTGTGTTGATTATCTTATTGCTTAATACGCTGAAAGGAGTGCGCTTCTCGTTCGATAGCCCGCTGTTGAAAAGGATGCTGAAATACTCCTTCCCGCTGCTTATACTGGGAGTTGCCGGAGTTGTCAGCCAGGTGGTCGCTCAATTGACCTATCCTTATATCTTCGACGATTTGAATGAGGCGCACCGCCAGTTGGGTATCTACCAGTCCTGTCTCAAATTTGCCATGATTATTACCATGTTTATTCAGGCATTCCGCTACGCTTACGAACCCTTTGTTTTCGGGCGGAACAAGGGCAAAGATAACCGCCAATCCTACGCCGATGCGATGAAATACTTTGTGATATTCGCTTTGCTGCTGTTTGTCGGCATCATGTACTATATCGATATTATCCAGCAATTTATCCTGTGGATTGGGGCGAAAAACTATGTTGTAGGGTTAAATATCCTTCCTCCGGCTATGCTGGGCGAAGTCTGCTTCGGTATCTATTTCAACCTCTCCATCTGGTACAAACTGACCGACAATACCCGCTTCGGTGCATGGTTTTCTATCATCGGTTGCGTGTTGCAGGTAGTGATGAATATATTCCTTGTTCCAATGTTCGGATACATTGCCAGTGCTTGGGCTACATTGGCTGCTAACGCGCTGATAATGACAATCTCCTATATCTTCGGGCAGAAATATTATCCGATAAAATATGATGTCAAAACGATTCTTTTCTACTTCGTCATTGCTATTGTCTTCTATGTTGCCGGCATGTATGTTCCGATTGAGAATGAGGTGTTAAGGCTATCATTCCGGACTGTATTGTTGATTATCTTTATGCTTATTATTATCAAAAAAGATTTACCTTTAAAGGAAATTCCGATAATAAACAAATTCTTGAAGAAGAAATAATTTATTCTATATAACCATTTTAAAAACGAGAGATGAAAAAGTTATTACTGTCATTAGCTATCTTGTTGGTTGCATGCAACATGCAGGCCGACGAGGGGATGTGGCTGCTGAAAGAACTGAACCGCCAAAGTGTGGCTAAGATGAAGCAGCTTGGATTCAAATTCCCGGAGAATAAAGTTTATAGTGAAGAAAACCCATCGTTGAAAGATGCAGTTGTTATCTTCGGCCGGGGATGTACAGGTGTAGCCGTATCTGACCAAGGGTTGATTTTCACGAATCACCACTGTGGTTTCGATGCTATACAAAAACTGAGTTCGGTAGAACACGATTACCTGAAAGACGGATTTGCCAGCCAGAGCTTCGGAGAAGAACTTCCGGCGGAAGGGCTTACTATCCAATTCCTTCAGAAAAGCGAAGACCTTACCGATTATGTTTTGGCCGATGTTACCGACGAAGACGATGAGCAAACACGCGGGCAGAAAGTCAACGCAAAAATCAAAGAATACCTGAAACAATACGAAGGCAACGAGTTTATCTCAGCCCGTATCGTTCCTTTCTATACACAGAACAAATACTATCTGGTTGTATACGAAACATTCAAGGATATCCGCCTCGTTTGTACGCCTCCGCAATCAATCGGTAAATACGGTGATGAGACCGACAACTGGATGTGGCCGCGCCACACAGGCGACTTCTCTATCTTCCGTGTATATGCCAACAAGGACAACAAGGCTGCAAACTACGATGTTGCCAATGTCCCTTACAAGCCTAAATACTCGGTTCCTGTATCGTTGAACGGTTACAAAGAGAACGACTATGCCATGACTATCGGTTATCCGGGAAGTACAGAGCGTTATATGTCTTCGTGGGGAATCAAGCAAATGGTAGAGTCGGAGCACAAACCGCGTATCGCTGTTCGTGGAGCAAAACAGGAAATCTGGCGCGAAGCGATGAACGCCGACGATGCTGTCCGTATCAAATATGCGGCTAAATATGCGCAAAGCTCTAACTATTGGAAGAATGCCATCGGTATGAACGAAGCGATTGCTAAATTGGGTATCATCCCGCAAAAAGAGCAAATTGAATCTCGTTTCAATTCATGGGTGAACGATAAGCCTGCTAATCAGGCGAAGTATGGCGAAGTCCTTTCTTTACTGAAAGACGGTTATACCAATACAATGGATATTGCGGCTGTACAAACCTATTTCTACGAAACATTCTTCGGAGGTATCGAAATCCTTCGTTTCGCTTCTACATACGACTATCTGGCTAAACAGGAAGGTATGGATGTGAAAGACGAGCTTAGTCAACGCCTTACTCCTGCATTCAAAGATTATGAGCCGGGATTGGACCGCAATGTGATGCCTGTTTTGATGAAATTGTATGCCGAAAGCGTTCCTGCTGAATATCTGCCGGCTATCTACGATACTATACAAACCCGCTTCGGTGGCGATTATGACAAATATGCGGCATGGTTGTACGACAATACGGCATTCACTTCGCTCGATGCTATCAATGCTTATTACGACAACGCTTCTGCTGGCGATGCGAAAATTGATCCGGCTATCGAATTTTCTTCGTCGCTGAACGAATGTATTATGAAAATATATGGTACACTCCGTCAGTATAACCCGATGATAAGCAAAGGCAGCCGCCTGTTTATGGCAGGATTGATGGAAATGGAACCGAACAAAGCGTTCTATCCGGATGCTAACTTTACGCAACGTTTGAGCTATGGTTCGGTAGGTGGCTATAAACCTTCGGATGCGGTAGATTATAACTATTTCACTACACCGAAAGGTATCTTTGAGAAATACGTTCCGAACGATCCTGAGTTCCATGTACAAGAATACATTCTCGACGCGCTGACTAAAGCCGATTGGGGACGTTATGCCGACAAAGATGGCTCTATGCATGTGAACTTCCTGTCGAACAACGATATTACGGGAGGAAACTCGGGTAGCCCTGTCTTCGACAAAAATGCGAACCTGATAGGTTTGGCGTTCGATGGCAACTGGGAATCGCTAAGTGGTGACATTACGTTCAACCCGGAATTGCAACGCTGTATCAACGTAGATATACGCTATGTGCTGTATGTGGTAGACAAGGTAATGAATTGCCCGCGCATTGTGAATGAACTGAAAATAGCCAAGTAAATAGGGCTGAGCATATAAAAGAAATACGGGATATCGATTCGATATCCCGTATTTTATTTTTGATAAGTACGAAAATCTTATTTAAGAAGAACTTCGCCTTTAACGGTCAGGTAATAAACTTCGTTAGGAACGTTGGTGAATACAGTTAGTTTTTTGTCAAAAGCACCGTTATATCCGGCAGGATTGAACGTAACTGTTATCGAACCTTCTTTACCCGGCAGGATTGGTTCTTTTGTGTAATCAGATGCTGTACATCCGCACGAAGGCTGTACACGTTGAACGATCAACGGAGCGTCTCCTGTATTTTTGAATTTGAATACATATTTTACTATTCCTGCACTCTCATTTATCTTACCGAAATCGTGTGTTCCGGCAACAAATTCTGCTTTAGGGGCTTTCTTCTTATCTTGCGCTGCAAGAAAACTTGTCGAAAGGATTAAGGCAAGTAATAAAAATCCTATTTTTTTCATTTTGGTCTCGGTTTATATTAATTATAATATCTTTTTTTAAACAATAAATAGTATGTTTAAGTTCATAACACAGGACAAAGATAATGATTATAGTTAAAAAAGAACGTAATATAAAGATAAAATATCTTTACGGTTATTAATAGTACGACCAGATAAGCATCTTTATGTCGCTCATCTTCATTAAATTATCTAACCTGTAGAGCATATAATCCGACACAATAAAACATCCCTGACTATAGCCCAGCGGGATATGTTCGGGGTAAATCTCCTTATCGGGAACGGCACTATAGGAATGCAGCGTCACAAAGCGGCTGAAGGCATTGTCGTTTGTCTTATCCAGTCCGTGAATGCGGTATTGGAAAAGGGTTCCATAGTTACATTTGTCGCGATAGGCCGTTTTGAACTTGCCCAGCGAGGAGCATAAACTACCCGGGACATTGCTGAATACAATCTTTTTGGCTGTGCTGCGGTTTTGTTGATTGCCATATCCGTGACAGCAGGGGTTGGCATCCACAATGGTGTCTTGTTCAAAATTCCAGACGAAAAGCCTGTTTTTGCCCGAATGAACTTTGAAATCGACCAAAATGCAGTAATCCGTTCTCAGGTTGTTCTTCTCACAAAACAGTTTGGCCGAGTCGGCTTTGGCTTTTGCCCTGTCGAATGTGATTTGCCATTCGCGGTCTTCCTTTTCTTTTATGGCTTCTTCTTCCAGCCTGATTTCTTCTGCCAACCGGGCCATCTTTTCATCGTTGATGTGCTGGATATAAAAAAATATACCCAGCAACGCAACGATTATACCTCCTCCTATCAGGATTATCTTTTTCATCTTATTTCACTGTCACGGTTATGCCCTTCGTATGCGATGTGAATTCAGGTGCATACAAGGATTGAATAGTGGTGATGCCGTTCGAGTAAGTTCCTGTGCGGTTGACATATACACTATATTCGAATACATACGTCCCTTTGCGCAGGCGGTCGAAGAATAAATTGGTCGAAGCATCGCGCGTCTCCTGATAATAGATTGTACCTTCATTCCATTTGCTGCTCGACACCGATTCTACCGGTTCGAAGCATGGCGCGCGCATATCTTTCAGGTGAACGAAATCTATATCATTATCAACACGCACAGTCAGGCGGATAGTTACTTTGTCGCCGACTTGCAACGGGTTGCTTTCGGTGATAGATACCAAGCCCGAGTTGGTTGCTTTATACAATTGCTTCTCTACATTCAGATTGGTTTTGTTAGCTTCTATTTTGTTCAGATCCTCGTAATATTGCCAGTACAAAGCACCATAGGCAGGCTGTTCGCCTTCTTTTGTCACCTTGACTGTAGCCATATCCGGCGAGATTTCAGCCTTATCCCAGCTTGTTTTGACGTAGCCCGTTCCCAAAGCTGAATTTTTGGTATCGATTACTTGCTTTCCTATCTGAATGGCAGAAGGTTTACTTTCACCATCCAGCCAATTGGTACCTGTGGCAAGTAAGGCATAGATAGCATTTATTGTTCCGTGGGTTGTGTTCCACACCTGCACTTGCTTTTGCTTCACGAGCCATTGTTTCATCAAATCCATTTCCTTGTCGGTAGCCCCCGTTTCGCGGAGTGCCTCCATATAGAATGTGTGATTGACTACGGCTATGCCCGAAGCAAACTGCTTATCTTTGTTATTCGGCCAGTACATGCCTTTGCTCTTGTCTGTTACAGCATATTCGCGGATAGATTTGGCTATCTGCTGTGCCAGTTTCTTGTCTCCGTTTTTGAGCAGGACAGGGACGAGGATAGAACGTTCGTACATATTCAGCTTCTTCCAGTTTTTCATGACCACCGAAGTATAGAAACGCTCGGCTTTGCGTGCCTCCTGTGTAATCGGTATATCGCGGTAATACGAACGGGCGTACAGGTATTCCAACTGATTGGTGGAAATAGTAGAAGTCTTTTCCCAATCCTTCGCCTTTGTCAACTTATCATAATCGTCTGTTATTTCCTTATCGAGGAAATTCAAGGCGCTGATTTGCATACGTTTAATGTCTTCGCCGTATTGCATCATGCCTACATGCTGCAAATGCGCATATCCTACGAGGATATACTGCGTAATGCTCCGGCTCGGGCGGAATCCTTTGTACCAGCTCCAACCGCCTGTGGCATCCTGCAAATCTTTTAGCTTGTAGGTTGCAGCGCTTGTTTTCTGCTTGGTCATGTTCAGGTCGAACAGCAACGAAAGGCGTTGCATCTGTTCTGTTTCGTCTTTTGCATCCAGTACCCAAGGTGTTTCGGCCAGAAGGATGTTTTTCACTTCTTCGTCCTGTTGCAACTTGGATATAAGCGTTTCTTTGCTTCCGCCTTGCTTTTGCCATGCCTGAATCATATTGGCTACACGCGGATATTGTTGCATCATACTTGCTCCCAACGAATTGACATAGTAGCTCGCAAACCACGAAATAGCATCGTCGTTGCTTGGGTTGCTCAATACCGGCAATGCCATTACGGCGTACCAAGCCGGATTGTCGGCATATTCGAGTGTGAGGCGGTAATTAGTCAACGTAGCCGATTGGTTATTTTTGAGTTTCTCGTATACGAAAGTGTTTTCGCCTGCTTCGGTAACGTCGAATGGCATGCTTTCGGTCACCATCATACGGTTCGACAATACAGGCAATACGTGCTGCTCGCCGTCGCTGAAAGTCTCGCTTGTCGCAATAATGCGGCAACCCAGAAGCTGAATATCTTTGGGTACATCAAATGTCCACGATGCGGACGAAGAGGCATCTTTTTCGAGCGTGAATGCCTGTTCGCGGTTAGCTGTCGCTAAATCGATTACTTTCTCGGTCACCGGATCGAAGAATTCGATATATACTTTCCCGTCGATAGCTTTGTCAGACAGGTTTGATATTTTGGTCGAAATGGATGTTTTATCCCCTTCGCGGACGAAGCGCGGCATATTCGGTGTAACCATTAATTCTTTTTGTGTTACGACATATTGCTCTGTCTGGGCAGATTTCATGTCCTTGTCGTATGCCAGTACGCGGAATTTCCAGCGGGTATTACTTTCGGGAGCGGTGAACGATACAAGTGTTTCGCCTTTCTCGTTGGTGCGCAGTTGCGGATAGAAGAATGCCGTTTCGTTGAAATTGCGGCGGATTTGCACTTCTTCTTTGGCTGCACTTCCTCCTGTAGCTGGATTTTCGTCCATAATAACTTTATGGTCTTTCAGTTCGGCAATGTCTACACCGAATCTATTGTCATCTCCTTTCACATCAGCCATACTTACTTGTACTAGTACTTCTTCCATTTCGCTTTTTAGTGACGGAGGTGGAGGCACATTTTTTTCCTTTGCCAATCCCCGTATCATAATGTGAGAGCTATTGTCGAACTGGAAACCGAATAACTCCAGCACATCGAAGTCAAAATATTTTCTTTCAATGTCGTATTCGGAGTAGTGGCTACGATAGCTTGAACCGTATTTATCTATGGCTGCGTAATATTGGTATGGGCTGAAATAGTTATTGATATATGGTTTATTAAGCACCCAACTGCGTATATATCGTGACCCTAATTTATCGAGCGAACTGTCGTACATCGAAGCCAATACTTCGGCTATACTTGGATTGCCTTGCTGGTCTTTCACGCTGATGGTCCATGTTTCTTCCTGTCCCGGGCGCAGGCGGTCGCGGAATACCTCGAGCTTGATAGCGAGTTTGTCGTCGCGTTTTTCCTGTACTTTTTTCAGCGATATATTTTTGTTATAGAATTTTTCGTTCTTGACGTAAGTGAGACTCAGATATACTTGTTCGCCATATTCCTCTTTGTATGGGATTTTGAACATGTGATTGCTGTTGCTCAAGGTAATCCGTTTTTCTTCGAACAGCTTTTCTTTGTCGTATATCTGATACAGGATGCTAACGTCCTTTTCAGTCAGTCCGAATAATATTTCGGCCGGTTGGCTTGCAGAGAACGTGCCGTTTTTCTTGACTAACCATTCACCTGTTTCGATAGGCGGGCGCTTGTCGTTGTAGGAGAAGATAAGGAAATCTTTCTTATCTTCCACTTCTTTTCCATTGCTGTCTTTAGCTGTTATCTGAATACGGTATTTACCCGAAACAAGTTTATTCAGTTGCGCACGTAATCCTTTTTGTACACCGGTTTTGAATGTTCCGTTGAGGACTTCGTTTTCTTGTGTACCATTATCTTTGAGCTTATAAATCTGATATTTGCCGGAAGTCTCTATCGGGACATTATTCAGGTTCATAGCCTCTATTTTCACAGCCACAGTATCGGATTTCTCCAATTGTAGCGGAATGTTGATATTGATAGCCATCGAAACATCCCCAACAAGTAATGAGAAGCTGCCGGATTGTGTTTCGTTATTCAAATCGGTCACTTTCGCATTTATGGTGTATTGTTGGATGCTGTTTGCATATCTGATGCTGGAGCTGTTTTCGCCGGCTTTCGGCACAAAGGTGATTTCGAACGAACCGTCGGCATTTGTTTTCACGTTTCCATTATCAAACGCCGAAGTGTTTCCGCCGTATCGCCAGAAGCTATATTGCTGCTTATTGATGGTATATTCTACGGTGGCATCTTGCAGGCTGATTCCCGAGAAGTTTTTGGCATACCCTTTCACCGTTACGGTTTCGCCGAAGGTGTAGGTCTTTTCTACTTTGTCGAATGTAATTTCGAAAGTCGGACGCTTATATTCCTCTACCTGAATACTGAAGGTTTCACTTTCGCGCTCGGTTCTAAGCTCGATATTGTAATAACCTAATAATCCTGATTGAGGAACCGTAAATTCTCCTGCTACCGAGCCGAATTCGTTTAACCTTAGTTCTTTTTCGCCTACAATCTCGTTATTATTGTTTTTCAGCTTAGCTGTTACTTTCTTGTTAGTTACAGGTTTTTCCAAACCATTCATTACAACGCCTTTGAAGTATACGGTTTGCCCCGGGCGATATATTCCTCTGTCGGTGAAGATGCTTATTATCTGGTCATCTGCGTCGGGTGTATTATCTTCGTAATAGGAAGAACGGAAGTAATAATTAGTATTAACCGATTGTGTAGGAAATATGTCCTCGCCGTACTGCACAATATAAGAACCATTGAAATAATCTTTTCCATTCAACTCTTTAATACCCTTGAATGAAGCCAAGCCTATAGCATTCGTTGTAGCCTGAGCCAGAGGTTTGTCCGATTCGGGTTTTATATCTTCATTCTTTTCGTTCCGTTTATATATCGATACTGTTGCACCCTCGATAGGTTTACCTGTGATGCGGTCGACTACATATACCTGATAGCAGTTAGGTGCATTGTTGCGGCTGAAAGCAGCCATGCGTGTAACTGAAAAATTGAATTCGATTAGCTCGTCCAGTTCAGATTGTTCGGTTATCTGATACTTGCCGGGAGCGAGTTTTCCCAAATTCAGTGTCGTATCTTTCAGTAAATAAGATTTCTCGCGCTTATAATTGGCCGGATATTCCTTGAGTGTTTTTCCGCCATTTTTGCTTAGCATTAGCTCCGGCACTTCATCCAGAGCTTGCAGGTTTCTGTAGCGTATGTCTACAACCACTTCATTCGTAGGGTAATAAATGTTGTTCCCTTTGATGTCGAGATATGGCTTTTCTAACGCTTTTATGATTTCTTTTATATTACTGATTAACGGATAATTCGGATAATTGGCAACTGCCTTTTGACACAGGTTATATGCTTCCTCTGTACTTGCCGGATTATACGAATCGTAGTCTACAGCATATTCGTATCCGTATTTGTATGAATAATTGGATGACGAAAGCAGTAACCGGGCAATATTTTCTACAACGGCTGCATTTGTTTCATTATCTTTATACTTCTCTGCCAATTGTTTATAGAAATCTAACAGGCTATTGTTACTGAAATCGTAAGACAGTTCCGAAAGATAATTCGCTTTGTTTATTTCGGTCAATATAACGGTCGAGGTCATTCCTCTTGCGAGCAAATCGTTGAAATACTGCTTATAATAATAGAGCGCCAGTGTATTAGGCTTCTCTTTGATGTCAATCAATATATATTCATCAGCCGGAACAGCTAATTGCGAAGACGAAAACCCGGTATGTTCTATACTTCTATAATAGTCTTCGGTAGGTGTTTTTTGTGCCTCTTCTATCGCACGCTTCATCAGGAAGTCGTACAGGGTAGGGTAGTATGCGGGCGAATTGTCGCCCAACACGATGATATTATCAAATTCTTTTGTCGTGTGTTTCTTTAAAACCTCACTGTTGGCTACCGACTGTTTCAGATGTTCGAGTACTTTATCCGAAAAGTTGCTTCCCGACCATTCTTTTATATCCTCGGGAACAACATCGGTCAAGGCTGTCCGGTTGTAGAAATTCCACCTGTTCCAATTGTAATAATCGTTATACAACTCGGCTAATAAGGAGTTGAGCAACGCCTTATATGCTTCGTCCTTTGTTTCAGCCAATAATTGATTCAAATCGGCGAAAATGGCTGTATTATTTTTTTTATCTATCTTGATTTTATAGATGTTTTTGACTAACAAGCTTTTTATGACCTGTTGCGTATTTTTTTCGGCGATAGCCTGTTTCAGGATATCCTCCACCTCTTTCGCTGCCGATTGAGGCAAATCGTCCTCGTCGTATTGAGAAACTTGCTGCCAGAGCTGCTCGTATTTTTCGGGATTGTTCTGTGCCACCATATTTGCGGTAAATGATAAGATGATACCTACAATGATTAATAACTGTCTCATGCGATAATAGTTTATAATATAACAATAATATGCTTTACAAAGTGAGCTGTTTTTGCTCCGAATCCATAAAAGTAAGGATAAAATTAAGGATAATTCACTTTTTAATAAACGAAAATGCGATAGCTTATGTTCGGCATGTCCGTCAAAAGTTGTGCAATATCAGCAATAATCTATTTAGAAAAGAGTTATATTTGTGTGCAGTTAAGAAAAAGGTCTGTCGATTTGAAAAAATACAACTACATATTATTAGTTCTACTGTTGGTTATTGGCGGTTCGTGCCGCAATGCCCAATTGAAAAAGGCGGATGAAAAGTTTGCCAAAGGAGAATATTACGATGCTGCCGAACTATATCGGAAGGTGTATCGTAAGATTCCGCCTAAAGAGCGTGATTTGCGTGGCGAAGTGGCTTTTAAAACGGCCGAGAGTTTCCGCTTAATCAATATGCCTATACAAGCCAATTCGGCTTATGCCAATGCTGTACGCTACAAAGCTGATGACAATACGTTGCCTCTGCAATATGCGCGCACGTTGCACAAAACGGGCAACTATAAAAAAGCTGCCGAGATGTACGAACTGTTCCTCGAAACCTCGCCGGATAACCGCTTTGCGAGGAGCGGTCTGCACGGAACAGAACTGGCACAGCAATGGAAAGCCGCTCCTACGGCTTATACTATAAAGAAAATGAACCTTTTCATGTCTACCCGTGGCGGGGAATTTGCACCGATGTTATTGCCGCCCGATTACGACCAAGTGTTCTTTTCTTCGAGCCGTAAGGAATCGAAAGGAGATAACCCGAGCGAGATAACAGGCGTCAAGAATAACGATATATACTTTTCGCGCAAAGACGATAACGGCGAATGGATGGCTCCCGAGCATTTGGAATCACCCGTCAATACCGACTTTGACGAGGGCGTAACTTCTTTCAATGCCGGAGGAACGACGATGTATTATACTTATAGTCCGCAGGATTCGGTCAATTCGTCTTATAGCTCTATCTATATCTCGCAACGTGCGGGAGGCTCGTGGGGTGCTCCCAAACAGCTGAAATTGAGCCGCGATACGATGGCGGTATATGCCCATCCGTCGCTGACACCGTCGGGGGAGTTTCTCTATTTTGTTTCCGACCTGCCGAAAGGATATGGCGGAAAAGACATCTGGCGTGCTAATATGGTAGGCGATGAGATAAACTACATCGAGAACCTTGGCCCGGAAATCAATACGGCAGGCGATGAAATGTTCCCTTATATGCGCGACGATACCACTCTTTATTTCTCATCCGACGGACATCCGGGGATGGGAGGGTTGGATATTTTCAAGGCTGTATATAATCAGCATTCGGGCAGATGGGAAATCGGGAACATGAAATATCCGATAAACTCGGAAGGCGATGATTTCGGTATCACATTCGAAGGGGAGCGCGAACGGGGCTTCTTTAGCTCCAACCGGGGCGAAGGTCGCGGATGGGACAGGATTTACCGGTTCGAATATCCCGAGGAGAATATCCGTATCGAAGGATATATCGTAGACCCTGACGATGAATTTGTTACGAATGCCACTATCCGTATGGTGGGTAATAACGGCACGAATAAGAAAATCGACGGGCGGCAGAATGGTACTTACAATTCGTCGGGAGATATTGGCGTGAATTATGTCTTTCTGGCAAGTGCGCAAGGTTACCTGAATGCCCGTATGGCATTGAATACCTTGCCGAATGTGGCGGATTCCACCTATTTTGTTGATTTCGTAATGACGCCTATCAATAAGCCTGTGGTGCTGGAAAATATATTCTTCGATTTCGACAGAGCCACTTTACGCCCCGAATCGAAAGACGGTTTGAATGAATTGATAGAGCTTTTGAAGCTGAATCCGAATGTAACAATCGAGTTATCAGCCCATACCGACCGGCACGGTTCGGACGAATACAACGATAACCTTTCGCAGCGGCGTGCCGAATCCGTTGTCGATTACCTTATCGAAGGCGGCATAGCGAAAGACCGTCTGGTAGCGAAAGGATATGGTAAACGCGAGCCTAAGAAGGTAACGAAGGCTGTGATTAAGAAGTATAAACTATTTAACGAAGGGGATGTGCTGACAGACGCTTACATCGAGCAATTACCTCCTGAGGAACAGGAGATTGCCGACGAGATAAACCGTCGTACACAGTTCCGGGTATTGAGTATAACTTATAATATGGAATGATGCGCATAGTTGCTCTTATTATATCGCTATTATTGGCTTTCGGTGCGGTGCAGGCACAGGAACTGGTTGCCAAGGTTACGCTGAATACGCAGAAAGTCCAACTCTCCAATCAGGATATAGCCAAATCGCTGGAGGAAGGAATCAATCATATACTGAACGATACCAAGTGGACAAATACTACGTTCAACAAGAGTGAGCGCATCGATTGCTCGGTTGCCATCTCGCTGAATGAGGTGACTTCGAGCAATACTTTCTCGGCCGAAATCGTAATCACATCGCGTCGCCCCGTATATAATTCGGGTTACCTGACAACATTGCTCAATTTCAGGGATACACAGTTTAAATTCGATTACACCTACGGGCAGTCGTTGGACTACAACACGATGAGCGTAGACAACAATCTGGTTGCGGTGATTGCTTATTATGCCAACCTCGTTATCGGCTTAGACTTCGATTCTTTCCAGCTGAACGGCGGAAAACCTTATTTCGCCAAAGCGTTGGAGATAGCCAATACAGCTCAGGGCTTCGGGACAGTAGGGTGGGAGCCTTTCTCGAACAAGAATAACCGCTACGATGTAGCCAATGCCTTGACCGATGACGCTATGGCTGAATTTCATGCTATCTGGTACAAATATCACCGTCAGGGTTTGGACGAAATGGCTGCCAATCCCACACGCGGAAGGATAACCATTATCGAGACATTGAATACCCTGAAAGAACTGCATACCAAACGCCCTTCGTCGCCTATCTTTTCGCTCTTTGCAGAAGCCAAGGTGGCAGAGATAATACGGGTCTGTTCGGCCTGCACACCCGATGAGAAGAAGGAGATAAAAAAGCTGCTTATCAGCATGTTCCCGACAAAAAGCCGGGAAATAAACGAACTTAACTGAAAATGAGTACTAAAAAGAAGATTATCAACGACCCCGTATTCGGGTTTATCAACATACCTAACGATTACGTTTACAACATCATCAAGCATCCTTTTCTCCAGCGCCTCAACAGGATAAGGCAGCTCGGGCTGGCATCGTTCGTCTATCCCGGTGCGCAACATACGCGCCTGCACCATTCCATTGGAGCGATGTATCTGATGGGCGAAGCCATCAACAGCCTGCGCTCGAAAGGGCATGAAATAACCCACGAAGAGGCGAACGCGGCACTTGCAGCCATTTTGTTGCACGATGTAGGGCATGGCCCTTTTTCGCATGTGTTGGAATATACGCTAACGAACGGTATTCATCACGAAGAGTTTTCATTGGCGCTGATGGAGCAACTGAATACGGAGATGAACGGGCAATTGGATAGGTGTGTCGAAATCTTTACCGACCGTTATTGCAAGCGCTTCCTGCATCAGTTAGTCAGTGGGCAGTTGGATGTTGACAGGCTCGACTACCTGCGTCGCGATAGCTTCTTTACAGGGGTGACGGAAGGCAATATCGGCTCGGCACGTATTATCAAGATGCTCGATTTGCGTGATGATAAATTGGTTGTCGAAGCGAAAGGTATCTATTCTATCGAAAACTTCCTGATGGCACGCCGGTTGATGTATTGGCAGGTTTATCTGCACAAAACGGCTGTGGCAGCCGAAAAGATGTTGATTAAGACATTGAAAAGGGCAAAGGAACTGACAAAGAACGGCGTACAACTGTTTGCTTCACCGGCATTGCGCTATTTTCTGGAGAATGAGGTCAACAAAAGCCATTTCGAAAAGAATAAGGAGGAAGTCCTTTACTATTTCTCCCGCTTAGATGATAATGATATCTGGTGCGCCCTGAAAGTATGGGCGGAGCACGAAGACAGGATACTCTCCCTGTTGAGTTCGGGGCTGATTACCCGGGAGCTTTTCAAGATAAAGATTTCGGCAGAGCCTTATACCGAAGCATTTATACAAGCATGCGAAGATGACTATATCACCCGATTGGGCGTGAGCCGCGAAGAGGCATCCTATTTTTTCTCGGTGGATACGATTACGACCAACATGTATAGCGAGGCCGACGATAGTATCGACATCCTCTACAACGACGGGACAATAAAAAACATATCAGAGGCTTCTGATATGCTTAATATTCAATTACTTTCCAAGAAAGTGGAGAAGTATTATCTTTCTTATCTCAAATTAGCGTAATTCTTCGAGTTTCTCGAGGGTAAACCCTTCGAAGTTGGGGATAACAGCTTGGCATTTGCTTTCGAGCGATTCTTTGCTGTTGGTGGTTGCCAGACCGATAACTGTCATTCCTGCTGCTGTTCCGGCTTCGATACCTGCAAAAGAATCTTCGAATACAATACAGTCCTGCGGGTTGATATTCAGCTTTTTCGCAGCTAACAAAAAGCAGTCAGGAGCAGGCTTTCCATGCTCTATGTCGGCCGCTGTAATGACTATATCGAACAACTCGTCGAAATGCAGGGTGTTGTTTACAGCGTTCATCTTCGTTATACTCGAACTGGTAACTAAACCTACTGTCACGCCTTTGCTTTTTAGCTCTTTCACGAAGTTTACCGAACCGGCTATTTCATCAAAAGACATTTGTGCTTCGAATTTATCAAGATCAGCAGATATGTTGCGGATGTCTTTTTCGTCGTATTCCGAGAAGAAGCGTTTGAAGATACCGGGCAGGGTAGCGCCTTTTATCTTTTTTTCGAAATCCTGTATGCCGAGGCCGAATCGTTCGCCTGTATGCTTCCAGAATTTATCGTACTGCGATTCAGTATCAATCATTACACCGTCCATATCGAACAGCGCACAAATAACCTTTTTCATATTTTACCGGGTGTATAGTGGTTTTCTTTTAAGCATCCTGCAATGCTAAGTAATTGTAATCGCTGACTATTTTTCGGAGAAACACATAATCAGGTTCACTACTCTGATAGCCTGTAATCTCTTTGATCCGTTGGGAAAGCTTAGATGTGAAATAATCATTTCCGGCCATTTTAGAGTCGTTCATAATAGAACGTATTGTTTGTAAATCCCTGTCGGATAAGCGATCTAATACATCTATGTATGTTACTTTATAATCTTCGCGGAAATCGAGACTTGGTATCTGGAGCTGGCTTTTCGCATCCAGTTTCAGGCTGATGACGGTTGTTCCGGCTAATAAGTCGCCTAAGCGTTGCGAGTTCTTGGTAGCAGCAATCGATACGATGGCGACAATGCCATTGAATAATGAAAAATCCACCAAACGGAATAGCCAGCGAAGCATATAGCTGCCGAATGAAGGAGTAGTCCCGTCAGTATTGATAACCCGTATCTTCAATACCATCTTACCCGGGCTCTGGCCACGATTCCAAGCCTCAAATATCAGGTCGTAGAAAAGAATAGGGAATATCATAAGGCTCGAGAAGAATATGGTGGGCCAGTTGTATTCAAATATAGTTACTCCACCCATCAGCGCGAATATATACATCAGGCCGACGCATCCGATTACCCACAGTATCATAACAAGGTAATCGATAATATAAGCAAGAACACGATGTCCGATGCTTGCCGGTTCGTAGTCTATGGTTACGTTTTGAGTGGTTTGTACTTCTATCGACATAGTTTAATTCGCTATACGAGAAAACAAAATTACAAAAAATAGTGTGTATATTGCAATATCATCTAATCAATATTTTATGGAAAAGCAACTATTATTACGTAATCCTGATTTATATCCCGATGAAAAGGTCTTAGGCGACGTTTTGGGGGATGTCTATCCTGTGCTGTTTAAGTTGACGGAAATGATGGAAAGCCCTGATTATGGATTGACCATTAACTGGAATTTTTATAAGGATGGGAAGGCATGGTTGGGGAAAGTTGCCGGCAAAAAGAAGACAGTATTCTGGTTATCTATTTGGGAAGGGCATTTTAAACTGAGTTTTTATTTTACCCCGAAAAATTGGATGGGGGTTATGGATCTGGATATTGATCCGGCGATAAAGGAAGATTTTGAAAGAATCGATAAAACGACTCGCCTGATAGCCCTTATTATAGCTGTCGATAGCAGGGAACAGTTGAATGATATATTGCAGGTTATTAAGTATAAGCTCTCTTTGAAGTAATTCCCGCTATATAAATAAAGAGCCGGATGAATCACTCACCCGGCTCTTCGGCCTATATACCTAATTAAGTAATTTAATTAGTTGTTATTATTAATTCTTTACCTTCTTTCAGTTGGTCGTGAGTGATGAAATAGCCATCTATTTTCTCACCGCCATAAGTTATGTCTGTAATCTTCTCTCCATTACCTTTTTTGGTGATGGTGAAATCTTTACCGTCGAGGTTGAATACAACCTTATCGAACAATGGAACGGTAATGATATATTCCGGATCGGCTGGAGAGTAAGTATATAATCCCATCGCATTGAATACATACCAGGCTGACATTTCTCCTGCGTCGTCCATACCACAATATGCAAGTCTTTCAGGTCCCATGCGGTAGTATTCATTCATCAACTTATTCAAAAGTCTCTGAGCTTTTTCCTGTTTGTCGATAAAATAGTACATATAGATAACCCCATGATCCGGCTGGTTTCCATGGCAATATTGACCGATAAACGTTGTCAGGTTATGCGCTTCGTAGCCTTCCCAAGGAATAGTGAAAAGGGAGTCGAATTTCGTTTCGAATGCTTCTTTGCTTGGATAAAGGTCGATAAGTCCTTTAGAGTCGTGGGGAGCGAAGAAGGTCGATTGCCATCCGTTGGCTTCGCGATACATGTATTCGTAGAATGGACGTTTCGGGTCGAACGGGGTAATCCATTCGCCATTTGCCAGACGTCCGCGCATCAACTGCGTTTCAGGATCGAACAGGTGCTTGTAGCTGCCGGTTCTCTTCATCAGTTTGTCGTAGTTTTCCGTGTCACCGAGTTCTTTAGCTAAAAGAGCAGTCGCATAATCGTCATAAGAGTATTCCTGCGTCTTGGTTACGGCAGCTTTGGCTACGGTTTCCAGTTTTGGATCTTTAATATCTTCTTCCGAAATCCATCCTCTTTCCATGTATTCTTTGATGTGAGGGCGTCCGCCTCGGCCTTCTACAAAGGCATTATTCAAAAGGATTTGGTAGGATTTGTTGACATCGAAGTCTTTGATTCCTCTCAAATAGCTTCCTGCGATGAATGCAGATGCATGGTCTCCGTGGAAGAAGGTCGGCATAAATCCTCTGATTTCGCCTTTGTCTGTTATCGATTTGATAACGTCGGAAGCTACATCCGGAGATACCATGCCTAACAATATCAGTTTGTTTCTGTAATCATCCCAGAATGATGGTTCGATATAGTAGCGGAATCCTTTGTTTACCACTTCGCCTTTTTCGTTTACGAAATCACCATTGGCATCGCTCAGTAATATCGGATATAAGAATGAACGGTAGAGAGTAGAATAGAATGTTACCATATCATCTTCTTTTCCGCCCGATACTTGTACTTTAGAAAGCAAAGCCTCCCATGTGTCGCTGGCTTCTTGCTTTACCTGTGCAAAATCTTTAGCAAGCATTTCGGCTTCGAGGTTAGCTTTCGCATTCTCTACACTCACATACGAGAATCCCACTTTCATTTCGAGCGGATCATCTGTATTGTCGTTATCGAGGAAATTTACAACGCGTACTTCTCTATCGCCATCCTTAACAGCTTCTACATTTTTGATCTTGTGGTTTGTTACCGCATAGAAATAGAACGTAGGCCCTGTTTGCTGATAACCTGTGAATACGTTATCGCCTGATTTTTCGATCTCCCATCCTCTGACGCGTTCGTTGGAGCGGGCAAGGTCGGCTAATAGCTTTTTATTCTTTCCGTCTTTGTATGTATATTTATGATATGCACAACGCAGGGTAGAAGTAACTTCTGCATCGATGTCATACTTTTCAAGATACACCTGATAATATCCCGGGCTGGCCGATTCTTTATCGTGGCTGTATGTTGTATAGTAAGCATTCGGGTCGATATCACCTTGTACACCGATAAACGGAACATAGCAAAGATTCCAGTGCCCTTTACTTGTGTGGACGAAAGCATGGATAACAGAGTCTTCGTATTGATAACCCGAACCGCTTCGCCACATAGTAACAGGCGTAACCTGCACCATCGAGTTAGGTACCGATGCTCCGGGAAACGCTTCGCCTCCCCATGCACGGCGTGTTGGGTTATACCCCAAATCTACACTATCCCACAGCGTTGTAGTCGCCATAAACGGATTGACATAATCGGTCAACCGTTTTTCTTCGGTGGTCGTACAGCTTGCAATGACTACGAGCAAGCCCATAAGAATGATAAAATTAATTTTTTTCATAGCAAATATTTTATGATAACAATTTTGGTTCACTTATGGATTGATTGTCCTAAACAAAAATAAATCTATTGCTCCGATATGTTAATACACGAATGTGACAAAGCAGTCCGAATACTGGACATGGTGTAATAAATTGTAAAAAGAGGAGATATTGTCATATGCATGACCATGAAAAACAAAAAGGATTTCAATTTCTTGAAACCCTTTTGTGCGCACGAAAAGATTCGAACTTTCACACCCCTACGGGCACTACCTTCTGAGAGTAGCGTGTCTACCAATTCCACCACGTGCGCAGAGTAGACCGTTGATGGGTGCAAAGATATAAGATTTTTGTGAAATATAAATACATCTTTGCCAATAAAAAAGTTCGGCGGAGGATAATAATCGGCAGAAGTTGGCGTTTCAGATATATGTAAGGAAATAAAATAATACTTGCCTATGAAGAAAACTACCAAATCTCAATCGCTGAAGTTCATAACAAGCAAAGATAAGGTTGTCGCACCTTTAAATTCTACGCTTGATTTTATCCGGGTGTTCGCCAGGATATATGAACCGAAAGAAACAAAGACGAGTTCTCTTACTGAAATCTGTGTGAATTAGTAAACCTTTAAGGGAAAGTCAAAAACAGGCTGTTACGATGAACGTTACAGCCTGTTTTCTGTTTGGTGTTTGCTGTTGGAAATGAAAAGGCTTCACGCCTGCATATAATAATTAATAAGTAGTGTTTGCTAATCTATTTTTTCTTTGTCTCGACAACGATAACGCCATTCTTAGCTTTTTCCCCGTATCGTTTTATGGCTTCTTTGTTCTTCAGGACACTGATGTTTTTGATGTCATCCTTATCCATGTGCTGGAAGTCTTTAGTCGAAACTTCTTTACCGTCTATTATCCAGAGAGTATCGAATAAATCGCTCGAATTGCTCGAAATATTTATGTCACCTGTATTATTCCGCGATGATATTTTGTAAGAATATGTATAGGCGTTTTTGGCCGGAATAATTGATAGCGAATCGGCGCTAGTTATCTTTACTAGGAGGTTCTTCATCCGATTATTTGCTGTTAACAGAGAATCAGCATTTTCCAGATTGAACTGATAATCTTTTCTTACCGATATATTCCTGATTTTGCCTACTAATGCGGAATCTAAATGCGAGATATTCTTGATTCTGCTTATGAATGCCGAATCTTCACTTGCACTGTTAAACGAAAAGGATACACTGTTTTTCGACAAATCTGTAGGATTTAGCATATTCAGCGAATCCCGGAAATTCACCTGTACTATATTTCCGCGTAATAGCGGTTGCAAGCGTCCTTTTACAGAATCCGTCAGCATATTGGCATTTCCAAACACTTTGAATGCTTTTGCATTGGATGGGTTCAATAAAATCAAGCTGTCGGCCTGTACTTTCCCATCCTCAAAATATAGCATGCTTACCGTCCTTTCGGGTATCTGTTTAATATATAGGTTGATAGAATCCGGATTGTTAGGGAATGTTTTTGTGATTGATTTCTGAACCTGTATTTGCGTATTATCATTGTTTGCATAAACAGTGTCGAATACCACCTGTACCTGTACGCGGATCGAATCTTCGTCGCTATCCGCCTTGATTTCGTTATTCAGGGGAGCATGCAACTCCGGCGAAGAATCCATGTCGATTACATAGTTGGGCTTGGCTGAAGCCCAGATATACGCGCCCATCAGCGGAATGACGATCAATACTGTAATCTTTTTCCAAGGCGAACTTTTTGCTTTAGTTATCATAGTCAATCTATTTAAAGGATTAGACATATTAAATGCACTGGAGAAAGCGAAGACCGGCCCCCCGAACCGTTGATTGATGAGAACGGCACGATATAGGGTAGGGGATATACCTTCATCTATCACCGCTTTGTCGGCCAGATATTCATGATTCTCTTTCTGCAACGAAATGTATTTCCATGCCAATGGGTTGAAACATTGCACAATAAGTACGATTTGTCCTATCAATAAGTCGATCCAGTGCTTTTGGCGTATATGCGACAATTCGTGCTTGATAATCAGGTCTGTTTCGGTCGGGGATAATTTTTTACTATCGAAGAGTATATAGTTGAATACGCTGAACGGCGATTTTATCTTCTCCGAATCTATTAGTACATAGTTCTCGCCCGAATATGATTTCCGGGCATTCGTCATCCTTTTTATCTTGAGCATCGACCTTATAGCGCGGAACAGCATTATTCCGACGATTACGAAATACACACCGCCTATAATCCTCCATACATTGACCGTATTGCCCGAGCTCACACTTTCTTCTGCTACTGTCTGGGTATTGGTTACAATATTGGCAAGGAGTTCGTAAGGTATATGCACATCATAAGTATAGCGGATGCAAGGGAGAATGAAAGACAGAGCCAATCCGGCCAACAGATAAATACGGTTGAAATGGAAGAAAGTAGTACGTCTGAGGAAGATTTGATAGATGAGCATGAAAACACCCATACATAATCCCGATTTGATGAGGTATATTATTAATTCTCTTTCCATAGCATAATCTTGTCTGTAGGTTATTCTTCTTCCGGTTTCTCTTTAAGCTCCTTACGCGCTTCTTCGAGCAGCTTGTCTACATCCTCGATACTCAGATTCGTTTCCTTCGCAAAAAAGGAACACATAGACGAGAACGAGCCGTCGAAGTAGTTTTTGATAAACCCGAAGAGCTGCTTTTTGGAGTAATCGCCTTTCGATACGATTGCCTTGTAAATATTCGTACGGCCTTCGCTTCGGTGTTCAACAAACTGTTTATTCTCAAGAATACTCAAGATAGTCGCGATAGTGGTTCGGGCAGGTTTGTTCTCTGCGAATGCTTTCAGGATGTCCTGTACAGTACCTTCCTCCATCGTCCACAATATCTGCATTATTTGTTCTTCTGCTTTTGTCAGTTGCATAATAATATGATTCAAGTTTACTCGACAAATATATGTCTAAGAAATTAGACGAAGAAGAAAATATTGTTAAATTGTTTAAAAATTTAGACGAATTTTATAAATTGTTTATTATCACCGATTTATTTCGAAAAGTAACACAAGTATACTTATTTTCGACGTTTTTTGGCGAGTTATTTTTTTCATTATAGCTAATGCTTTTTGTCATGCTGAGTGAAACGAAGCATCTCGCCTCTTTATAGAGAAGAGACTTCTCTCTTTCGTTCGAAGTGACAATAAAAAGTAACATACCTCTACTTATTTTCGACGTTTTTTTTAATCGAGTTACCTTTCCTCGTAACTTGTAACTGCCCGTAGGGCGAAGTAACTCGTAACTAATAAAACTTGTCAACCTATTTACTGCTTAAATAAATATAGATAAAGTCAGTGCCAATTTTGATAATTCATTAACTTTAGGCACTTATATAAATATACTGAATGACAGACGAAATCTTCCCCCTTGTAGATGAACAAGGAAATATCGTGGGACAAGCCACCCGTGCGCAGTGTCACAGCGGTAGCAAACTGCTGCATCCGGTAGTGCACCTGCATATCTTTAACAATAACGGGGAACTATTCCTGCAAAAGCGTTCGCCGAAGAAAGATATACAACCCGATAAATGGGATACATCTTCTGCCGGACATATAGATTTGGGCGAGAACCCCGATACGGCAGTCCGGCGCGAAGCATACGAAGAATTGGGAATTACCGGAATAGAGCCTGTTTTTATTACTTCCTATATTCTCGAGAACGAACAGGAGCGCGAATTGAGCTATTGCTATTATATCGTCTATGACGGTGTAATACAGGTGGATAATGACGAAGTTGCTGACGGGCGCTTTTGGACATTGACCGAAATTGAAGAGCAGGTAGGTAAAGGCGTGTTTACCTATAACTTCGAACAGGATTTTTTTGCATTTCTGAAAGGCTGGATGAACCATACAAGTGAGTTCGGTTCAATATAATTTCATACATTTGTATTTCGCATAATCGGATAATATGAACAGAATCTATCTAATTGGCTATATGGGAACGGGTAAAACGACTTTGGGCAAAGCATTGTCCGAAAAGTTGGGTTATTGTTTCATCGATCTCGATCACTATATTCAGGAGCTTTATGGCAAAACCGTTGCCGAATTGTTTAGCGAATACGGCGAAGCCGGATTCCGTGAGATAGAGAATAAAACTTTGCGCGAAGTGGCTGCGTTCGATGATGCAGTTATTTCCACGGGAGGAGGTACACCTTGTTTTTTCGACAACATGGACGTAATGAACAGCTCCGGCACTACAGTCTACCTCAAGGCAAGCCCCGAAGCCCTTTTCAACAGATTGAGCATTCCCGAGCATAAAGAGAAACGTCCGCTGATAAAAAATATGGACGAAAAAGATTTGTTACAATTTATAGCGGAAAACTTGGCTAAGAGGGAAGCGTTTTACGAGCAAGCCTATATCGTATTCGAAACAGAGAATCTTATCAGCCGTGATAGTATAGACGAACATATCGAACGGATAACACAGATATTATCACCCTATATAAATAAAATTAGACAATGAAAAAGCCCATCGTTCTTTTATTAATTATTTCGTTATCAACACTTCTTTCGGCACAGGTCAGCGAAGGAGGAATACCGCCTTCATTCGATGCCGTCGAAGCAAAAATACAACGCTCGGAGCGTATATATGATATCAGGCTCACAGCCGATATAAACAAACTGAAACAGGAAGATGCACTTGTGACCGACAAAAACATTCCTTCCCGTGTGGCCGTTATCGTTCCGGTAAACAAAGATTTAGCCCGCGACGGCGAATGGCAGACATTGGAATCGGGAGAAACTATTTGTCGTCTGACGCTGAAATCGGAAGGAGCGAAAGGTATTGTCCTTTATTACAGCAAATTCAGAATTCCTTATGGCGGTAAGCTATTTATCTACGACAAAGACCAAATCCAGCTGTTAGGAGCGTATACCCATCGCACCAATCCGCGTGGAGCAGAATTTGTTACCGAAATGGTGTACGGAGACGAGCTCGTTCTGGAATACGTCGCCCCTTCGACGGATAAGCCCGAAAAACCACAGATTGTTGTGTCCGATTTGGCGCATGCCTACAATCATATCGAAGATAACATCTATGCCAAAGCTTTGCCAGATAGTACTGGCTTTCGGGCATCGGGTAGCTGTCAGGTAAACATCAATTGCCCCGAAGGCAATAGCTGGCAGGTGCAGAAGAAAGGTGTTGCCCGCACCTATACAAAGATAGGCACTTTTATGTATCGTTGTTCAGGCACACTGATCAACAATACCAATAATGATAAACGGGCATTTTTCCTCTCTGCCTATCATTGCTTTTATCAGGGACGTTATACAGCCGATTTCAATACCATATTGTTCTATTTCAATTATGAATTTCCGGGCTGTACCAATGGCGTGTATACGCCTACCGAAACGAAAACACTGGTGGGGGCGCAATTGAGAGTTGCCAGCCCTATCGACGGGGGATCTGACGGAGCATTACTCGAATTGTTAAATCCTATACCGGACGATTACGATGTCTATTTCAACGGGTGGGATATCACCAATACCCCTTCACCGAATGGTGTATGCATCCATCATCCGCAAGGTGATGTGAAGAAAGTCTCTACTTATACTACTGCAACTACTACCGGCACATACTCCGATACGGACGACACGTCTATTGCCAACGCTCACTGGGTAATCACTTTCTCGCAAACGACTAACGGGCACGGGACGACCGAAGGCGGTTCGTCAGGCTCTCCTTTGTTCAACAAAAACGGATTGTTGATAGGTTCCCTTACGGGAGGATCATCAGGTTGTACCAACAGGGCCGGCGAGGATTACTTCGGCAAGATATTCTATCATTACGATCAGCACCCGAATACAACATATCACATGAAACCTTATCTGAATCCTTCCGGCGAAACGGTTACCACTCTGCCCGGAAGGCATAATTACGATATCCCTCCTGTTGTTGGTGAGGATCTGAAACCCGTTTTTGCCTATTGGGATCCATTAGAAGGGTATCATTTAACTCTAAGGGTGAGAGTGCGAGATGCCGAAAATGAAATAAGCCGTATTCGCATCGTCAATTTCAGAGGTTATACCATTTTAGATAAGAATGGTAAATTTGATTTAGATTTGGAGGGTATAATCAAAATAGATACAACAGGTTGGCCTCGAGGATTATATATTCTGATCGCCGATACTAAAGACGGACGCTTTTCATTTAAACTGATAAAATAGAGGGTACACATTCATGGCAAAAATAAAGACAGTCTATGTTTGCAGCAATTGCGGCAACGATTCACCTAAATGGATAGGTAAATGCCCTGTCTGCGGGGAGTGGAATACCTATGTCGAGGAATCGATTGCTACATCTGCCACCAAAACAAAGAGCGAGATACTGTACGCAACCGAAAAAGCAAAGCCGCTTCGCCTGAAAGATGTAGAAACGGGCGAGGATCCCCGCATCGACCTGAAAGACGGCGAACTGAACCGTGTACTCGGAGGCGGTATGGTACCCGGCTCTCTGATTCTCTTAGGTGGCGAGCCTGGAATAGGCAAATCGACGTTGATTCTGCAAACAGTATTGAATCTGGATAAGATAAAGACATTGTATATTTCGGGTGAAGAAAGTTCGCGCCAGCTGAAGATGCGAGCCGATCGCATCAATGCCAATAACGAAACATGCTATATCTTGTGCGAGACGAATCTCGAACAGATCTTTACGCAGATAAAGAATATCAACCCCGATTTTGTTGTCGTAGACTCTATACAGACAATACATACCGAGTTGGTCGAATCCTCTCCCGGAAGCGTGTCGCAAGTGCGCGAATGTTCGGCAGCCATCCTCAAATTCGCTAAAGAAACGGGAACGCCTGTCGTACTGATTGGGCATATCAACAAAGAAGGTAGCATTGCGGGGCCTAAGGTGCTGGAACATATTGTCGATACTGTCCTCCAATTCGAGGGAGACCAACATTATATGTACCGCATTCTGCGCAGCATCAAAAACCGCTTTGGTAGTACGGCCGAATTAGGCATCTACGAAATGCGCCAAAACGGGCTTCGCGAAGTGAGCAATCCGTCTGAGCTGCTTCTTACACAGAACCACGAAGGACTGAGCGGCGTATCTATTGCTGCTGCTATCGAAGGCTTGCGCCCTTTCCTTATCGAGACGCAGGCACTTGTCAGCACGGCGGCTTATGGAACTCCGCAGCGATCGGCAACGGGCTTCGACATTCGCCGGATGAATATGCTTCTGGCGGTATTGGAGAAGCGGGCAGGATTTAAGCTTATTCAGAAGGATGTATTCCTGAATATTGCAGGCGGATTGAAAGTTAACGACCCGGGGATGGACTTGTCCGTGATGAGTGCTGTGCTCTCATCCAATCTGGACATTGCTATCGAGCGAAGCGTCTGCATGACAGGTGAAGTCGGTCTTTCGGGCGAGATACGCCCTGTGAACCGCATCGAACAACGCATATTGGAAGCCGAAAAACTGGGCTTTAATAAGATATTGATTCCACAAAACAATCTGAAAGGCTTTACGACCAAAACAGAAATCGAGATTATACAGGTACGCAAAGTGGAGGAAGCCTTCCGTACATTGTTCAGCTAAACTAAAAGGATAAGATTATGCAAAGCCGGCTGGCGAGGGTTGTATTTTCGTTTATGCTCTTGATAATGTTAGGAGTCATAGGCTTCTTTTTCATTGTTGTCGCCGCTATGTCGGTCGATGGCGATTTTTATATATACCTCACACTTATCGCTTATTTCTTGCTGCTGGTATGGTTTATCCTTTGGTCTTTTAAGCTGCTGAAACGCCGTATACTGTTATATTCGATGCTTGGTATCATATCGCTTTCAGTCATATCCGTAGTGTGCAAGAATATGCATACTTCCTATATCAATAATATTCCCGTAGTGGATGAGCAAAGCCTTTACTTATCCGAATACGAGCCGTTTATGAATAATACCAAGGCGGTTTACCTGCCTTCCGAATCGACATTGAAGTTGGCGGATAACCTGCCAAGGATGAATGGTGCAACAGCATTATACCCTTTATATGCGGCATTTGTGCAGGCTACCTATCCGGAGAGGGGCAATTATACTCTGCACGGCGATATCATAAAAGGGAATACAACGCCTAAAGCATACGAAGAGCTGATAAACGGGGAGGCAGACATTATATTCTGCGCAGCCCCTTCCAGGAAACAGGTGGAGGAAGCTAAGGCACAAGGAGTAGAATTCAAGCTGACGCCCGTCGGGCGCGAAGCCTTTGTCTTTTTTGTGAATAAGGACAACCCGATAGACAACATTATTGTCGAACAAATTCAGCAGATATATTCGGGCGGGATAACAAATTGGAGAGATGTTGGAGGCAAGAATCAGGAGATAAAAGCCTATCAACGCCCTGAAGGTAGCGGCAGCCAGACAATGCTGGAAAAGATAATGTGTGATACCCCGTTGATGCAGCCACTGCAAAACGACAGGGTAGGAGGCATGGGCGCTATTATAGAGCGTACCGCATCCTACAAAAACTATGACAATGCCATCGGCTATTCCTTCCTGTTTTTCGTGACAGGGATGGTCAAGAACGACGATATAAAGCTATTGAAAGTGAATGGAACAGAAGCAACCCGGGAAACAATCGCTTCGAACGAATATCCTTTTGCCGGAGACTTTTATGCTATAACCACGAATAAGCTTGCTAACCCGAATGCTGACAAGTTGATAGATTGGATATTATCGGAGCAAGGTCAATATCTTGTTGCCGAAACTGGCTATGTGCCTATAAAAGAATATGAAAGATGAATTATAACGAAACAGTAGAATATCTCTATAATCAGCTTCCTGTCTATCAGAAGATAGGGGGAGCAGCCTATAAAGAAGGCTTGGATAATAGTCTGGCTCTCGACAAGCTCTTCGACTATCCTCATACGAAATACAAAACCATCCATGTAGCCGGCACAAATGGCAAAGGATCGGTTTCGCATACATTGGCTGCTATCCTTCAACAAGCAGGATATAAGGTCGGGCTATATACCTCGCCGCATCTGGTCGACTTTCGCGAACGTATACGGATAAACGGGAAGATGATATCCAAGCAATATATCGTCGACTTTGTCGAGGCGAACAAAGCAGCCTTCGAGCCTATACAGCCGTCATTCTTCGAGTTGACTATGACAATGGCATTCAAATACTTTGCCGATAACGAGGTCGATGTAGCCGTCGTAGAAGTCGGCTTGGGCGGCCGTTTGGACAGTACCAATATTATCACCCCGGACCTAAGCATTATAACCAATATCAGCAAAGACCATACGCAGTTCTTAGGCGACACTCCCGAAAAGATAACTGCCGAAAAGGCCGGAATAATCAAAGCGGGAATCCCCGTTGTGATAGGCGAAGCCGAAGGTAGCGTTCGCAAGGTATTTGAGGAAACAGCCGGGAGGGTAGGAGCGCCTATCCTTTTTGCCGAAGACGAACGGATAATCAAATCCTCTATCCGCACGGCAAGCGGATGGCTGTTCGATACCCGCTATTTCGATCAGGTCAAGGGGCAATTGACAGGTTATGCCCAGTTGAAGAACGCCGCAACGATACTGACAGCTGTCAAAGAACTGATACGCTTAGGATATAACATCTCTACTAAAGCCATTCGCGAGGGTTTTGCGTATGTTGTCGACATCACCGGATTGATGGGGCGCTGGCAGACGGTACAAACCAATCCGCGTATTATCTGCGATACGGCTCACAATGTGGGCGGAATGAAATATATTGCCGAACAGTTAGCCGGAGAGCGCTATGGCAAACTCCATTTCGTTTTGGGGATGGTGAATGATAAAGACATTTCCGCCGTCCTGGACTTACTGCCCAAAGAGGCTATTTATTACTTTACCCGCGCTTCTATTCCGCGTGCTTTGGATGAAAAGGAGCTTGCCTCCAAAGCGGCAATGGCTGGCTTAACGGGGCAGGTTTATCATACCATTAAAGAAGCTATCGATGCAGCCAAGCAAGCTTCTGCTACCAATGATTTAATCTTCATCGGAGGCAGCAACTTTGTTGTGGCTGATGCACTGGAGTACCTGTTGGATATATAAATCATTCATCCAAATCAATAACCCTTTCGATACCAACTTCTTCGACAAAATACCTGTCGTGGCTGATAAGGAGTAGCGTGCCGGAATACCCTTGTATGGTAGAACTCAATACACTCATACTATCTATATCGAGATTATTGGTCGGCTCATCCAGAATTAGTATATCCGGCACTTTAGCCGAAATAATCAGCGAACAGAGCGATAGCTTCATCTTCTCCCCGCCACTCAAAGCCGCACAAGGCTTATTCCACGAATCGGCAGGAAACAAACTACGGGCTAAGTGCATCTTCACTTCATGCTCGGGCATATCGATATTGAAACTTTGTGCCTGCTCGTAAACACTTTTTCGTTGGTCTATTATAGAATATTGCTGGTCGAGATACATGTAATCGAACGCCGCTAATTGGAGAGTGCCTTTAGTTGGTTTCAGTCCTTTGGTTACGAGCTTGATAAGCGTTGTTTTGCCCGTTCCGTTTCCTCCTTTTATCAATATGCGTTCGCCACTCGAAATCGTAAAGCTTATACCTTCTTTCCATACACTTTCTTTCCCGTAGGCATAGTTTAGTTCGGTGGCTTCTATCAACGTCTTACCCCGATGCAGCAGGGAATTTTCTATCTGTACTTTCAGATGTTTGTTTTGGTCGATGTTCTCCTGCAACTTGCCGATGGATTCGTGTAAGTCGCTGATTTTCTTGTTATGCGTATCAGCTAACTCGGCAGTTGTATTTTCAGCTAACCCTTTTTTGGCATTAGCGATAATACGAGGCAATGCCTTTTTAGCTGTTTTAGCGCTTCCCCGCGATTCCTGACGCTGTCTTGCCTCGGCAACCTCCTGTTGCTTCCTTTTGGCTTTCTTTAATTCCTGTTTCTGGCTATCTATTTGCCTGACTAAAGCATCCTGCTCGGCCTTCTTCTGTTTTACGTAATTATCATAATTCCCCGGATAATAGCTAACCTTGTCGCCGGACAATTCGTAAATGTCAGTGAGCAAGTTCAATAAATACCTGTCGTGGCTCACGATAAGCAACGTAGCGGAGGTCTCTTTTATCCATTTATATAATTTATCGCGTGATGCGCTGTCGAGATGGTTCGTTGGCTCATCCAACAGGATAAAGCGGGGCTTTTTTAAGATGATTGCCGCTAAAAAGACTTTAGTCTGCTCGCCTCCGCTCAATTCCCTCAATGGCGTATCGGGCTTTACATCGGATATTCCCCAATAATCGAGTGCAGATTCTATCTTGCTTTCTATGTCCCAGTCGTCGCCGATGATGTCGAAGTAGTGTTGCTCGGTACTGCCGGAAGCGATAGCATTTAATGCCTCTATTTTCTCTTCCACTTCCAAGACTTGGGCGACGTTCTGTTCCTCATGGATGTTAGTCTCTTGAGGTATATGGAAAGGCTGCACATCCACTTTGATATTCGGATATACCGGATTATTTATTATTGCGCGCAATAAAGTCGTTTTGCCAATGCCGTTTCTGCCGACTAAGGCAATTTTCTGCCCTTCGTTTATGTAGAGGCTTATATTTTTAAAGAGCGCATCGCGGTCGGGATGCTGATAGCTGAAATCTTGTATACTCACGATATTCATAATACTCAAGCATATAACTATAAGGCATAGATTACACCCTATAAGATTAATGATAAAATTGATGTGAAATAATTGCAATAGAACCAATAACAAACTGAATATCCTGTTTCAGATATATTTGCTATCGGCGATGAAACCTAATTTGTAGTCAGGTGGTTTCTTATCTATTACATTTCTACGGTTTTTCGTGAATACTAAAACAAAGATAATGAAAATAAATAGCGGGAGTATTTTTTAACAATAAAATTTCATACAGTCGTATAAAAACAAGAAAAGCGGCTAAATTAGCCGCTTCTTGCGTTGTCCCACCAGGATTCGAACCTAGACAGACAGTACCAAAAACTGTAGTGCTACCGTTACACCATGGGACAATACCTCGCTTCGTTAAAAGCAGTGCAAAAATAGAACGATTTGTCGAAACTTCCAAATATTTGCACTATAAAATTCTACTTCGCTACCAGAACAAAATAGTTTTTCTTACCTCGTTGCGCAATAATGTATTTATCTGCAATGAGATATGACGAATCTATGTTTTGGTCGAATTCCGATAATTTTTCTTTGTTTACCGTCACGCCACCTGCCTGAACCGTCTTACGCATTTCCCCTTTCGATGGAAATACAGCCGCTTTTTCTGTTAGCAGGTCGACAGCTTTGATGCCACCGGCCAGTTCGTCGCGCGAAATATCGAATGTCGGTACGCCTTCGAATACTTGGAGGAATGTTTCTTCATCCAGCTTTTTCAATGCTTCGGCCGTCGCATTTCCAAAAAGGATATTCGACGCTTCCACGGCTGTTTCGTAATCTTCCTGCGAGTGAACCATTACGGTTATTTCCTTAGCCAATCGTTTCTGCAACGGGCGTAAGTGTGGCGCGGCTTTTTGCTCTTCGACCAATATATCTATCTCTTCCTTGCTGAGCGCGGTGAATATTTTGATATATCTTTCGGCATCTTCGTCGCTCACGTTTACCCAGAACTGGTAAAACTTATATGGCGAAGTATAGCGGCGATCGAGCCATACGTTACCTGATTCGGTTTTGCCGAACTTGGTGCCGTCGGCTTTTGTGATAAGCGGGCAAACAAGGGCGTAAGCTTCTCCTCCGGCGGTGCGGCGGATTAACTCGGTACCTGTCGTGATGTTTCCCCATTGATCCGAACCACCCATTTGCAGGCGGCAGTCATATTCTTTATAGAGATGTACATAATCGTAACCTTGAAGAAGCTGATAAGAAAATTCGGTAAACGACATTCCCACAGACGATTCTCCATTCAGACGCTTTTTGACCGAATCTTTAGCCATCATATAATTCACGGTAATATGTTTACCAATGTCACGGATGAAATCAAGGAAAGTGTAATCCTTCATCCAGTCGTAATTATTGACTAAAACAGCTTTGTTCGGTTTGTCCGAATCGAAATCGAGGAATTTAGACAATTGTTTTTTGATGGCCTCCTGATTGTGACGCAAAGTGGGTTCGTCGAGGAGATTACGCTCCTGCGACTTCATCGATGGGTCGCCAATCATACCCGTTGCACCCCCGATGAGGGCAATAGGGCGATGACCTGCACGTTGCAGATGCTTGAGCATCATAACGCTTACCAAATGACCAATGTGCAGCGAATCGGCAGTAGGGTCTATACCCACATAACCCGATGTGATTTCTTTCTGCAATTGTTCTTCAGTACCCGGCATAATTTCATGGATCATGCCTCTCCATCTCAGTTCTTCAACAAAATTCATCGATTTAATATTATGTTTTACAATATAATAACCATTTTTCCTCAAAAAGTAACAAAAGTATATCTATTTCGAGTGCTTCTCTGAAGTTACTTTTTTTTTTCTGTTTGTCATGCTGAGTGAAACGAAGCATCCCGTTATATTATCGGGGTGAGATCCCTCGCCTCTGCTCGGGATGACAAAATATATCAAAAAAGTAACAAACTTATACTCCTTTCGGCAGTTTTTACTAAGTTACCTTTTCTTGTCAACTCGTCTACTTGTTTACTCGTCAACTAAAAATATATAGATAAAATTATTTCAACTTCCACTCGGTTCCTTCTTTCCCGTCCTTGATGTCGAAACCGATTTTTGCCAGTTCGTCCCGTATCTGGTCGGACGTTGCCCAATCTTTGTTGGCTTTGGCTTTGGCGCGGATATCGAGCAGCAAATCAATGGCTTTGGAATATGCTTCGAGATGCGCGTTGTTTCCGCCTTTCGATTCATCTTTTATCCCTAAGATATTGAACAGGAATAAGTCGAAAACCTCTTGCAGTTCTGTTATATCTTCCTGTGTGAGTGCCGTTTTTCCATCACAGCTCGAGTTGATAATCGTTGCCGCTTCGAATAATTGAGAGATAACAATTGCCGAGTTCAAGTCGTCATTCATTGCCTCGTAACATTTCTCACGAATACCTTTTACATTAGCCGACGATGTCGACGACGGTGTTATTTTCGCTATCTTATTATATGCATCCAACAATCGTTGCATGCCTTTCTCGGCAGCTTGTAGCGCTTCGTTGCTGAAATCTACCGTACTACGATAGTGCGCTTGCAGGATAAAGAAGCGAATTGTCATCGGGCTGTATAACTGATTGAGCATGCAATGGTTACCCGTGAAAAATTCTTCAAGGCAAATAAAGTTGCCGAGTGATTTTCCCATTTTCTGTCCGCCGACAGTAATCATATTGTTATGCATCCAGTATTTTACTACACGATGCTTTTCTATCGCTGTATTCTGGGCGATTTCACATTCGTGGTGCGGGAACATTAAATCCAGTCCTCCTCCGTGAATGTCGAATTCTTGTCCCAAGTATTTGATACTCATAGTAGAACATTCGATATGCCATCCGGGGAAACCGTCGCTCCATGGCGAAGGCCAACGCATAATATGCTCGGGAGACGCTTTTTTCCACAAGGCAAAATCTACCTTACTGCGCTTTTCATCCTGACCGTCCAAATCGCGCGTAGTATTCAGCATTTCCTCTATATTGCGATGCGAAAGAATGCCGTAATCGTAATCTTTGTTATATTTTTCTACGTCGAAATAGACTGAACCGTTACTTTCGTAGGCATAGCCATTTTTCAGTATCTCTTTTATCGATTCTATCTGTTCTATAATATGCCCCGATGCTCTCGGCTCGATAGACGGAGGAAGTACATTCAGCGCTTCCATAGCTGCATGGTAGCGGTTGGTATAGTATTGCACCACTTCCATCGGTTCCAGTTGTTCGAGGCGGGCTTTTTTGGCAATCTTATCTTCCCCTTCGTCCGCATCATTTTCTAAGTGGCCTACATCGGTGATATTGCGCACATAACGCACTTTATATCCGAGGTGCGTCAGATAACGGAAAAGGATGTCAAATGTAATAGCCGGACGGGCATGTCCCAAATGCGGATCGCCATAGACCGTCGGCCCGCAGACATACATCCCGACATGAGGTGCATGAAGCGGTTCGAATACTTCCTTAGTACGGGTTAATGTATTATAAATAGATAGTTTCTGCATAATCGTACGACTGTAATTATTTCGACTTACAAAGGTAGGCAAAATAACTAAATGCAGATTGCTTTTCGGCTTATTCTATTGCTTTATTGCAAATATTTCTGCCAGATAGCGGCTCACTTCCCGGGCATGTGTCACAGGCATCAGGTGATCGGCTTCTTCTATGGTGTAAGGCATTTTTATCTGCTTATATGGGAAAATCTGGTCTTTTGTCCCATGTATATGATAAGTATTCGGAGATTCCGATTCCGGTTGCCATTGCGTAATCTGGTCTACCGCCCATCGCACATACACCGGATCGGTGTGAACCATCAAGGCTGCTACCTGCTCCGGAGGCATATCGAACAGGATGCGGGAAAAAACATTGGTGACGAACTTGGTCGCGCCGAATACCGATTTGGGAACGAAGCCGACAAAATGTGCCCGTTTAGCAACTTTGAAAAGGGTAGGGATTTCTTCGGACGATTTCATGGAAGCCATTATAATGTTTCTCTGTGGTGTCAGGAATTTGTTCATTTCCTGTATGATAACCGCCCCGAACGAATAGCCTGCCAATACGAACGGCTGCGCTGTATCTATATCCTCTGCCATACGGCGGGCATAATCGTTTAGTGATTCGCCTTCGTACGGAATGAGCCATTCGATGTATACTTTCTCGTAACCTTCGGGGAGGACTATTTCGTCAAAGACAGAGCATGGGTTGCACATCCCCGAAACGAAATAAACTTTTATCGGTTTCTTCTTTCCGAAAAGGCTTTTTACTTTTTGCAGGAGATTATTGAAAAATCCTTTCTTATGATTATTCATATCAAGAGGGTATTAGGTACAACTTGTACAGTCTAAAATAGTAATTTCTATTGTTTTAGCCTCAAAATTTGTGTTAAAATATGGAACTATTTATACACTACCACTTCGAACCCTAATTTTTTGCGGGGGATGACTGTATTATTTCTTCCGTTATAGATATAATTTTTGTCGATAAGTATATTATATTCAATTACGCTCAATGTCTTGAAGTCGGGCAGAGGCAAGGTAAGTTTCTGTGTATTATTCTCTTCCGAATATCCGAAATTCCCATCGGCATATAGCAGGTGTTTTCCATCTGTCAGAAAAGCAGACTTTTTCCCATTGTAACTGAAATAGGTCAATTTATCGACATCTATGTCGTTCACAACCGGCCTGTTGTTGATGTAAAGTAAGCCTTTGTATGTGTAGAAATTGGACTTGTATAGCTTATATTGAGTATGATCTATTATCTCGTATTCGCCGGTTGCATAATTCTTAATCCAGATATTGCCTACCGGTATCATTAGGTATTTGGCATATCTTCCATCTTTAATGACATTATAAAAACCGTCGGGCGTCCATACGATAGAACCATCTACACTTGCAGAGGCACACGCATCTATATATAAATCTTTTCCTTTCTTATAATATCCTGAACGGTAAATTATTGGTATCCATCCGGTTATATTTGCAGGCAGTTTTACCCTTGCAGTATCGATAAGATAAAACTCACTTGTCTCGCTACACTCGTATGTGTTATTGCCATCGGTGAGCAGCGCACTTATCCAATTGGATGGTCGGTTAGGTTCTAATATAATCTTTTTCGTTTTGCTGGCATCTAAGTCCAGTCTCTTTATTTCGGAGCTATTATATGCATATACTGAGTTGTTGTAGGTGAAATAGTTAGAGTAAGTGATTGCTTCGCCGTTTCCGTCTTCATTCTTTTCTAATAGTCGCGAATCGTATGACCAAAACATGGTGCGATCTTTCGAATCGAGGTGCGACCCTAACCAATATAACCCGTCTTTAGTCGTAAAATAATGTCTATCTATATGCTTGACTGATGATGTGTCGAAATATTCGAGTCCGATGACAGAATCCATCTGGGTGGCATAAGAATCTGGATTATAGGCATATAATTCGCCGTTTTTTTGATACAGGAAGTCGTTTATCCGTTTATATTCCGAAATGTCTATCATTTCTTCCAGTTCTCCATATCTTTCGCCATAGACTTTTTTGCCATCGGTAAAGTAGGATGTACCGTATATAAACCGCGCATCCGACAGGCTGTCTAATAGGTTGAAGTATTCTTTGAACTTAATATACCTCCCAAATACAATCAGTTTAGTTTTTTTGTAGTTTATACTCCTATCCTGTACTACCTGAATACCATCCCAATGCGTGACAGAACCATCTTCATTTTTTCTTTTACCTCCAATCATCCCTTCAACATATATTTTCTTCTCGGAAGGGTTGATGATGTAACTGTTTATTTTGTAGGTAGTTACTTCTTCTGAAGACTTCTCTTTGTTCAAAATGGAACAGGAAGACAATAGAAAAAGTGCAGCTATGATGCTTATTATGTGGTATTTCATACTTCAAACTTATTCGGTATATCGTCCATAATTGCGAATAGCTCGTCTACCGTATCAGCCCTGAGCATGGCAACCCGTGTCTTTTTGAAATCGGCTATCCCTTTGAAGAGGGGTGAGGCTGCCAGATGCCGGCGGCTGTGGAGTATTCCGCCCCGTTCGCCAGCATTGCTCACATTCTCGCGAATCATATCTTTCAGTATCTCCAGATAGTAGGCAAATGGCTTTTTAGGCAATAACTCTCCGGTCTCGAGGTAGTGCTTCATCTCCTCGAAAATCCAAGGTGCGCCGATACTTCCGCGCCCTATCATCACGGCATCTACATGCGTTTCGTCGAATCGTTGCCGGCAAATTTCAGGCGTTGTTACATCACCGTTGCCGATTATCGGAATATGCATGCGTGGATTATTCTTTACAGCCGAAATAAGCGTCCAGTCGGCTTCTCCCGTATACATCTGTGAACGTGTGCGCCCGTGTATAGTCAGTGCTTGTATGCCGCAATCCTGCAACTGTTCGGCAAGTTCTACAATTATTTTGGATTCATGGTCCCATCCCAAACGAGTTTTCACGGTGACAGGGATGTTCACCGCTTTCACAACAGCACGGGTGATTTCGAGCATCAATTCGGGCGTTCGCATCATACCCGAACCCGCCCCTTTTCCGGCAACCTTCTTCACCGGGCATCCGAAGTTGATATCCAATATATCGGGATTGTACTCTTCGCATATCTTAGCCGCTTCCACCATAGCGTCCACTTCGCGCCCGTATATCTGTATGGCGACAGGGCGTTCACGTTCGCTAATAGCCATTTTGGCTTCGGTTTTGTTTACACGGCGGATAAGCGCATCGCTCGAGACAAACTCGGTGTATACCATATCTGCCCCGAAACGTTTGCATAACAAGCGGAAGCCCATATCGGTCACATCCTCCATGGGTGCTAAAAACAGCGGATTTTCAGGAAATTCTATATTGCCTATTTTCACTTATATCTTTATACTTAAATTACCAAGCCAATCGTATCCATGGGCTTTGTTCGTTTTCTAAAGCATCCGACGCAAAGTTCGAAATATTCATCCAGTCGCCGTCGCCTGCTCCTCCCCAGATGCCACGTCCGAGCATGTAACTTCTGGCATAATCTTCCCAGTTATTAAACTTCTGGCGGGCTAAGCGGAGAGCCTCGCCGATATAGTGCCAAGCTTCTTTATCGCTGATGTAGCCGAGCGAGTAGGTCGCGCGGGCAATGAAAACTACACGCCCGAAATCCCACGCATCGGCGCCGATAGCAAAATCTTCCTCCGGCTCCTCGAACCAATATTCGTCTTCTTCGTATATTTCGTCCAGATTCTCGAACAGTACCATAGCTTCCTCCTGACATTCTTCGAAAGGTGTCCCTTCTAAATCTATATCGTCAGCATCGACACAATCCTGTTCTATTTCTATCTGGAGCAAGGCATTGAACATATGGCGATGCCCATTATCGCCCAGACGCGCTTCCATAAAGTAGATAGCGTCGTTGTGATTTTCGATTCCCCAGCTATTTTTGATGAAATTGATTTGTGATTGGTCGTTCTTTCCTGAATCGAGGCTGTCGGCATAGAAGCCGTTCAGCTCGCCGATGATAAGCCCTAAGGAAATGCCAAATAGTTGTTCGTCTGTCAAATGTTCGGGGTTCGGATTTTTTTTGTAGTATTCAACTTCATTTTGTTCCTCATTCTTGGAACTGCTACCGAAGATGTTAGATAAAAAGCCTGCCATAGTTTTGGTGTTTTGTTGTTACTAAAATTTGTTATCAATGATACAACAAAAATACAATTTTTATTGAGAAGTCATTCTTTCGTCGCCCGCAACATCTCTCTTTTTCCCGGAGGGCCGGGCAGACGCTCGACCGTGAATCCTGCCTGCTGCATCATACGACGAATAACTCCTTTGGCACAGTAGGTTACGAGTATTCCGCCTCTATTCATGATTTGATATAGGAGGTCGAATATCTCTTGCGACCACATATCCGGCTGTTTGTCAGGAGCAAAAGCATCGAAGTAAACAAGGTCTATATCGTGCAACTCATTCAGCCGAAAGCTTTTAAAATCAGCTTCAATTTTATGCAGGATAAAATAGGGCAGTATTTGTATATCCTTTTCCCATTCGGCGGTATGCAGCTTGTCAAATAAGCCTTGGGTAGATTTATCTATTTGCCGGGCGTAGTTGAGTTTTTCCGTCAGTTCTGAGGGTAGGGGATATGCTTCGATTGTGGTGTAGTGTATCTTTTTTTGCTGCTTTTCGGCTTCTAATGCTGTCAGGTAAGCATTTAGCCCAGTGCCGAAACCGACTTCGAAGATACGGATATCCTTTTTCGGGCAATGGTTCACGCCCGTATTGATAAAGATATGCGTCGATTCCTGTATAGCTCCGTTGACCGAATGATAATGCTCATCCAGTTCGGGAACAAAAAGCGTATGAGAACCATCTGCCGTCTGCTCGATTTCTGTCCTCATAGCTGTTTTAATCTTCTTTTTGAATCAGCACTACGGCATAGGCCGCGAAACCTTCTTCGCGTCCTACGAATCCCATTTTCTCGGAAGTGGTGGCCTTGATAGAAATATCCTCTTCGGATATACCGAGTATAGTTGCCATCGTCTGCTGCATGGCCGGTATATGCGGGTTGATTTTAGGCTTTTCGGCACAGATGGTTGCATCTATATTGCCGATTGTATAGCCTTTTTCGGCGATTAGTTTGGCAGTCCTTTTCAACAGGATTTTGCTGTCGATGTTTTTGTATTCGCCTGCTGTATCGGGGAAATGGTAGCCTATATCGCGCATGTTAGCGGCACCCAATATAGCGTCGCATATAGCATGAATTAGGACATCCGCATCGGAATGTCCTAATAGTCCTTTTGTATGATTTATCTTGATGCCACCGAGCCATAGCTCGCGGCCTTCGGTCAAACGGTGTACATCATAACCGAATCCTACACGTATTTTCATTATTTAGATGCAAAATTATATGCCAATGAGAAACGAAGGGTTTGGTCTAACGGGTTCTGATTTACTGTCGAAAGCAGGTAGGCTGCATCCAGTTGGATGGATTTCATCTTGAATCCTGCACCGAAAGTAAAGTAGCGGCGGTTACCTTTCATTTTGTTTTCGTGGAAGTATCCTGCACGCACTTTGAACTGGTCGTTGTAGTCGTATTCAGCACCGACAGAAACTGCTATCTCTTTCAATTTTTCAGAGAATCCGCCATCTTCCGAACCGAATGATTTGAAGATACCCGAAATAGAGTTAATATCGCGCCAGTCATCAACCCTTTTTGCATAATCGAGAGGGTCTTCGTTGTCACCTTTGATTGGTGGGGTAGGTACTAATAATTTATTCAAATCGACGCTCGCCGAGATAGTACTCACTTCGCTCAATGGATACATCAACGATGCACCCAGACGCATGTTAGTCGGGATAAAGTTGTTGGATGCTCCGCCATTGTTCGAAAGCTTACCTCCGATATTAGAGATATTGAATCCGAAGCTTAACAAACTTTCCGATTGTCCGAGGTTTATATACGATTCGTTATATCCGGCAATGTCGGCAGCGAAAACGCCGTCAGCTTCGCCATCATCTCCAGTCGGTCCTGAATAATCCGAGTGGATATAACGCAATGTTACGGCCATCGAATAAGTCTCTGTCAGTTTGCGCGAGTAGCTGACATCAACAGCCAACTCGTATGGAGAGAATATTTCTCCGCCGAAAATTCCGCTCGCCCCTTCCATCGAAGTGTGTTCCACATCGCCGATAGAGAAATAGCGGATAGAGGCACTGATAGCCTGATTGTCACCCGAACCTATTTTATAGTATCCCACGCCATAGGCAAGGTATATGTCGTCTACAATTTTCTTCAACCAAGGAGTATATCCGAGCCCTGCGCCCGCTTTGTCGGGCGAAAAGGCATATTTTGCAGGGTTCCAGTATTGTGAATAAACGTCCGGTGCTGTTGCTACTCCGGCGTCTCCCATACCTCCGGCACGCGCGTCGGGTGCAATAGTAAGCGAAGGCACTGCTGTGGGGATAGGGTTGTAACTGTCTGTTCCGATTTGAGCTGATAACCCGCCGATAGTAGCTATCGATAATATTCCGGTCATCAGGATTTTGTTAAATGCAACTTTCATGTAGTTTCTATTATTTTATTTAATTCTTTTCTTGTTCTGTTCTTAGCTGTATAATCAGTCCTATAATGAAACTGAATATTTCCGTTTTTATTGTATTCTCTCCCTCTATTTTTATACTTTATTTTTAACAAACCTGAATATTAAATAGTTCATCTTCCTCGATATAACCTTTCAGGCAGTCGCCGATATCTATACGTCCTACGCCGGCAGGTGTCCCTGTGAATATCAGATCACCGGTTTTCAGTGTGAAAAATCTGCTGGCATAAGCGATAATCTGGTCGATTGTATGTATCATTTCCGATGTATTCGCTCTTTGGACTGTTTCGGCATTTTTATCCAAATGAAAGTTCAGATTTGTTACCTCTTTTCCGTATTTTTCTTTGGGCACAAAGTTACCAATAACAGCCGAATTATCAAAAGATTTGGAAATTTCCCATGGTAATCCTTTCTTTCGGAGTTCGGTTTGCAGATCCCTTGCCGTCAAATCCAGCCCTGTTGTTATTTCTTTGTAATAGCGATGAGCAAAGCGTTCGGCGATATTTTTGCCCATCTTGTCTATTCTGACTACTATTTCGGCCTCGTAATGTACGTCGGAAGTGAAGTCTGGTATATAGAATTGATTCTTGTCGTTATGCAGAATAGCCGAATCGGGTTTGATGAAAAGAACGGGCTCTACAGGCAATATTTCTTGATTACTCTCCTGTATATGTGCGTGATAATTCAGCCCTACACAAATAATTTTCATGGTTATTGCTGTTTCTTTGCTTTGATTCGTCCTAACATTTTGCGTATTCGCAATGCTACAACACCGAAGACGCCTTCGCGGAATATGCTCGAATTCATTTTAGACTCGCCGTAGATGCGGTTGACAAATATGATAGAAACTTCTTTTATCTTGAATTTCAGACAGTAGGCTGTATATTTCATTTCCACCTGAAAGGCGTATCCTTTGAAACGGATATTGTCCAGATCGATTGTTTCCAGCACTTCGCGCCGGTAGCAAACGAATCCGGCTGTGGTATCCTGTATTTTCATACACGTGATAAACTGCACATATTTGGATGCAAAGTAAGACATCAGTACCCTGCCCATAGGCCAGTTGACAACATTCACTCCGCTGTAATAGCGCGAACCTACGGCAACATCCGCCCCTTGGGAGGTACATGCTTCATGCAGGCGTGGCAAATCGGCCGGATTGTGCGAAAAATCGGCATCCATCTCGAATATGTATTGGTAACTGCGTTGTAGCGCCCATTTGAATCCGGCAATGTATGCCGTTCCCAAGCCTTGTTTGCCTTCGCGTTCTATCAGATACAGCTTCTCGGGGAATAGTTTTTGGAGGTCTTTGACGATTTCGCCTGTTTTGTCGGGCGAGTTGTCGTCGATGATGAGAATATCGAAAGCATGAGGAAGCGCAAATACCGCTTTTATAATTGCTTCGATATTTTCCTTCTCATTATATGTTGGTATGATAACTATTGAATCAGACATTCCCATGTTAATTTTTCGCTCCCAAAAATAATACTTTATACCCTATAAATGACATAAAACGAGGAAAAAAACAAAAAATCCTAATGTCTTTATGGAATTTTAGCGATTAAACTATCTATTAGGTAAAAGATAAATAATTGTTGAACTATTAAAATTATACAGCTATGAAAAAGTATATGAACATCGAATCTTCAGAGTGGTGCGATATGGTATTCGATAAACGGAATAAAGCATACGGTGCTTACGCTTTGCGCCAGTCATCAACCAAGCGGCATTTGCTGGCATTTGGTGTCGTTTTTTTGTTTGCGATAGCTATTGCGGTGCTTCCGATGTTGGTAAGCACAATAAAAGCGGCAACAACCAAGTATGTTAGTGGAATTGACGAGCCTCGCATAATGACAGATGTAGTGATAGAACCACCTGTAGTAGATATCCCCGAACCGGAAATGGAGCAGCCTAAAATGAAAGTAGAAATAGCCAAAACAATTGCGTTCACACCTCCGCGTATTGTTGAGAATGTCGACCCTGATAAAGAAATGAAGCCACAGAGTACAATCAAAGAATTTGGCGGATTAGTAGGGAAAGTCAATGTTTTGGACGGTTCTACCAGTAAGTTTGCGATAGATCCTTCTACCCTGAAAGAGAACCTTGCTGTTACGAAAGAACCGGAGAAAAAGATTCACGATTTTGTAGAGACAATGCCTGTTTTCCCGGGTGGCGAAACGGAAATGAACCGTTATCTGCGAAAAAATGTGAATTACCCTATGGATGCACAAGAGCAAGGTATTCATGGACGTGTAACAGTTCGATTCGTTGTAGACAAGAATGGTAACATCTCTAACGTAACCGTACTGAAAGGTATTAATCCGAGCTGCGACCGCGAAGCTGTAAGGGTTGTCAAATCGATGCCGAAATGGATTCCGGGACGTCAGAATGGTAATGCCGTAGCTGTCTATTTCAATTTGCCTATCGTTTTCCGCTTACAATAATTCCAATTCCATAACGAGATGAAAACGATAAAGGGTGTAAACCGGTTGGTTTGCACCCTTTGCATTATTATAGAACGAAGAGCAATTGATTACGAGTTCGTGTCATTTTCGGGTTGCTTCTGCGAATCTTTGATTAGCTGCATGCGCTCTGTTCTGTATTTAGTACGTAATTCCGAGAGTTGTCTCTTTTGCTCTTCGGGAGCTATTCTGCTCTTTTTTATTGTTTGTTTCTGCTGGAAGAAGTTATCTTCTAATTTATCTAATTGCGAAAGCGTTTCATCGCTTAGGTTTCTCTTTCCGAAATGCCTGTTTCCGTGGCGTGCAAAGTCTCCTTTTCTGCCATCGTGGCGATGATGCATGCCCCCTTTCCTGAAGTCTTTGTTATGGCGGTTCTTGTTGGCCATTTCACCTCTTTGCATCCTGTTGGGACGGTTCTTTTGCATTTCCTCCCATTTGCTTTGCTGTTCGGGTGTGAGTATTTGCTTCATCGCATTGCGATGCTCTTGAGCCATCTCACTGCTTTTCTCCCGGAAATCTTTTCTCAATTCCTTCATTTTCTGCTGTTGCTCTTCGGTGAGGTTTAGCTCCTTTGCCGGATGCTTGCGGTCGCTACGTTTAGGATTGTCCTTTACTTGTGCCAATGATGCCAACGAGATTCCTGCCAATAATAATGTTGCTATAAATACTTTTTTCATGATCTATTGTTTTTATTTGTTTCATACTCTTAGAGTTGCATTTTGGATGAAAGTTTAAACCGGATTAGATACTTTAACATTTGCAATATATTTGTGAAATAATTGTTATTATGGGAAGTACCTTTATTTTAATGATGTTATGAAAAAGACTGTTCTTTCCATCTTGGTTCTGTTTCTGCTTGCTTCCTGCGCGTCATATAAAAAGTATGACTATAAACCCGTAGAGTCGCTCGAATCGCTGAATGGTATTTATTATGATTTCCGGAAGCGCTTATACGAGATAAAGCCGGGAAAGCAAAGTTTCAAAGAAATCTTCTTAGACAAGCAACCTCATTACTATTTGGGAGATCCCATTTCATATACGGAGCTTATAAAGTAGCTTTATATCTATTTTATAGATAAAAATTCTTGCAGAAATCTTGCGGATATAAGAAAAATACATATCTTTGCACCGCAAACGCAAAATATGGTGGTTGTAGCTCAGTTGGTTAGAGCGTCGGATTGTGGTTCCGAAGGTCGCGGGTTCGAGCCCCGTCTTCCACCCAAAAGAGAAAGCCGAGTTAAAAGATTACTTTTAATTCGGCTTCTTTAATTATAGGAACTCTCCCTTTTTATTTCTTCTTGTTAAGCCGTTCAATGCGGTTTTTCAAATCAGGATGGCTCGAAAACAGCTTGTTGAATTTGCTATTCTCCGGCGCACCCGCTTCTACTTGCAAAGTCAGTAAGACATTTAATGACGATGCCATATTAGAAGCATCTTTACCGCATTTCTTTAGGAATTCATAGCCGTAATCGTCGGCAGCATTTTCCTGTTTCTGCGAAAATTGGGCATTTCCCAACGATTCAGCCAGATTTCCCAAATCCGAATCGCTCAATGTTGCTACTGTTGCGCCTCCTGCTGCTCCGGCAGCATCTTTGAGTGCCGACATTCTCAAGGCAGCCACAAAAGCATCTTTGGAGTCCTTGTTTACAACGTGACCAATTTCGTGCCCTATCACCGCTAAAATCTGCTCATCGGTCATAAGGTCCATCAATGATGTGAATATACGGATGCTTCCGTTGGGGCGGGCAAAAGCATTGACATCTGTTACGTGATATGCTTTTATGTCCAAATCGTATTGTGCTATCAGTTCCTGAGGAACATTGGCAACGATTTTTTCGAGACGCTCGGCGTATGCTTTTGTATTCTCGTACTCGTCTGTAGTCCTGCATACATGATTGTGTTCGTCTTCCCACTTGGTAGCCTGGTCGGCATACCCTTTCAGTTCGGCATCGGTCAGTGTGAACGATTGTACCCCCTTGCTGACAGCATCGACAGCTTTTTTATTGACTTTCAGTTTTCCAAATTGTGCGTTTGCCGCGAGGCTGAATGAAAGCACTAAAGCGAATGCTAATAATAATCTTTTCATAATAAGTTGTTGTTAATTTTGAATAATCACCACAAAATTAAGCATTTTTTATTATGAATCGGTTAGTTTATTCTGTTATCATTTGCACATCCTCTACTTCGGAAGGCATAATCTCGATTATTTCCTGCGTTTCTTTCCTGCGGTCGATGAATATCCGTTTGGCCATTTTCCCTACAATGCGTGTCGAAGCGGCATCTAATCCTCCGCTGATAATGCCTCCCAGCAAAGGAATTGCCTTGCCTGCCGAAGCGGCACTTTTCTCTCCGATTTTCACGGCGAGTTTGGCTGTCACTTTCGTATTGATGGAGGCTAATGTCTTTATCAATATCTTTTCGCCTACTTTGATAGACAAATTTTTGATAAGCTCTTTCGCGCCGTTACCGACCATGCTCAGATAGATAAACGTCTTCACCTTGTCGTCGCGTATATCGTGCCCACCCATATAGGCGATAGCACATATCATCCGTATCTGTACATATATCACACTGGCAATATTAGCCGGAACGGTGATGGGCATCGTGATAAGTCCACCAAGGCCTGTAACGAAGCCGCTTGCTGCACTTTTGGCCGTTTGCCAGCGGATAAGCGAATCCACCTGCTCTTCGAGTGTTCCACCTTTGTCTATATAATTGTGAGCCAGTTCGTATGCCGAATCTACGCCGGTGAAACCGGTGACGGCTTTTGAGTAAGCCCAGTCGAGCGTTTTGGCTATAACGCCTTTTTCGGGATTTATATGCTGGTTTTGTGTCATCCTGTTATTGATATTTTTAATAATACAAGTTTACATATTATTTTGTTAATATGTTGTTTAAGTGAATTAAAAAAACAATAAAAACGCTTTACCTGTATATAGATAAAGCGTTTTAAAATTAAGTAGTTTTTTTTAGATTCTTTTCAAATACTGATTCAGGTTTCCGGCATTTACATCCATCGCCACGATTTTTCCATCCTCGTCGATGAGATAGCTTTTGAAGCCTTTCTCGAGCCGGTAGAGCTTTGTTAGTTCCGATTGAAGATTTTCGTCAGCCCAACATTGCACAGAGTTGCCCGTGCCATCGGTTACGACTGTCTTTCCGAATACCTTTTCGCTCTTGTCGAAGGATACAGAAACCATTGTTACCGGATAATTTTCTATGTCAATCACATGCGACATCAGAACGTTCTCCTTGCGTGAATTGGCATCATACGAAGCCCAGAAGTTCACTAACAGTCTTTGTCCTTTCAAATCAGTAAGATTAATAATCGCTCCCTTGTCATCTTTCAAACTGTCGATTGAAGGGAACAGTTCTCCCGGATAAATACCTTCCGAAGGTTTTGTAGTTTTTGACGTTGCCGCGACTAATCCTATAAGGATTGCGCCTGCAATCAAAAAATACATGAAATACTTCATAAAATAATTATTAGGTTTTCACTAAAGTCTGGAGAAGTCCTTTGGGATACTACGCCAAACCCTCCCATGTTTTGGGAACAAGGCATCTTCATCTACGCTTAGCTTATCAGCATGCCCTGCGAAAAGTTGCCGCAAAGATACGACGATATGCGCATAAACAAAAATCCTGCCGGAAAAGTTTTTAACAATCCGTCTGTTTTCTTCCTATCGATTTTTTTTGTTTCTTTGTGGATAACGCTTCGAAGAGGTTTACGGAAAATGTTAAAATATATCTACATACTGGCAGGATTTATTTCTTTGGCCTTAGGATTGATTGGTATAGTCACCCCCGGGTTGCCTACCACTCCTTTCATCCTGCTCACGGCTTTCCTTTTCGCTAAAAGTTCGCCAAAACTGCATCAGAAGCTGCGCGAGAATAAAGTTACCGGCTATTACCTGAATCGCATAGGGCAGGGGCTTCCCCTCAAAGCGCGCTTGGTATCTATCGGCATCATGTGGTGTATGGTTTGCTTTTCGGCCTTTGTCATATTCGATGCCGGCAGTAAAGGACGCTATATTGTACTGGCTGCTGGAGTGGTCGGCACAGTGGCTCAACTTATCTTCCTTCGCAAACGTAAAGCTACACCCGCGCCCGAAGTGGTTGTAGTGGAATCTAACCCCGAAAACAAGGATCTTTAAACTGCCCCTAAAAAGCCTCAAAACTGTCGCTTTTCTGTACCACTTTTTGTACCAGTGGTTGTTTTCTTTTTGTCTTTATTATGAGTGAGTTAAGCTTGTTTTTTGGTACAAAAAAACGTGTTTTTTGTGTGGTCACTTTTTCTGTTACTTAACTGTAAAAAACGTAAAAGGGAGAAACCGCTCTCCGGCTTCTCCCTGTATAGATAAAGTTGATTTATATCGTTTAATCTTTTATGCAGCGGACGGAGTACATATAGAATCGTTGCATTGAACCTCTATGAACCTGCGTTTTATCATATTTTAAATATCGAGCCCATGCTTGGTAATTGGAAGTGTTTACACCACTCGCTGTCCAAAATATCCCATAATTGCCGTAACTGCCGCTTTTACTATTGGCAGCCTCTCCGGCAAATAAGTTGTTGAAGCCGGGAGCTATCGTAGCGATGCTGTTGATGGTATTACTTTTACCGTTGGTGCCATATATGGATTGAGTAGGTGCAGGGCAAGGGTTGTTCATCGCCTCACCGTGACCACCAGAGGCTGCACCTCGCAAACCGGTTGCGCCAACAGTAATAGTACCGTTTGCATCTTCGAGGACACTGTATCTGCTCGTATTAGCGTTTATTTCCTGTTCTAACTCAGTCCATTCCATATCGCTCGGTAAATGCCAACCATTAGGGCAAATACCTTGTGTTGGTGTCGGTGTTGCCGGTTCATTATCATTGGAGATGGCTAGTCCGGGAGCTCCACCTTTTCCAGCGGTAGCAGCATCCCAGTTATATAGCAATCCCAATCGCTTGTTGCTGTTGAAAAGGGTAGCTGTGTTAGTTGTATTGTTTTGTAAATTGGGGTAGCCGTAATTGGCAGTATTATTCTGACTGTTATAACTTGGAGTTAAAATACGCCCTTGTGTATGTCCCGGACCCGGTGCAGGAGCATAAGAGGTCGCTGCCAGATTATTGAGCATCCAACGCTGTGTGCCAAATAACCCTGAGAGGAAAATATTGCCATCTTGATCCCGATGTAATTGTATGCCGTTTGGCTGAGTTTTAGCATGAGTGCCTCCTGCTGGTACACTGGCGATTTCAGTAGATGTAAAGCCGGCACGTTGTGCCCATTCTTCCAAAGTCGGGTCATTGCCGGTAGTATTACAATGGATAAAAGAGACGGTTACATCTTTGAATCGCTTGGGAGTTTGGGTGTCACCAAAAGTGATATCAGCAATATTATAATGATTTCCTGCTCCGGCAGAGTATTGAACGTTTTGTGTACTATTAGTGCTGTTTTTTAGGTCGGCACCTCCTGTTGTAGGAGTAATATTCACTAGTCCAGAAGTCCCTGTTGTAGTTGTTTTCCATGTAGCGTTTCCTTGTACATTGAAGTTGCCTGTTATGGCAGTTGTATATGCAAACTGTGTATTGGTAAAGGAATTATTCACTTTCAGGACATAGTTGGTCTGATTGAGGGTGATAGTTTTGTTAGCAGCAGGACCACAATCATTCGCTGGGATATTGTAGACTAACTGCCATTGGCGACTCTGCCATGGATTAGTGGATGTAATATTAGGAAAGTCGGTATTAGTCATATTGTTTGCTTGCAGGGTATAGTTATCAGGTGATACGGTCAAGTTTTGTGTTGTTCCGCTTGTCCATGTCGGCATAGTAGCAAACATGTTAGCATAGCTTGTGTAATTCCCTGTCGGGGTAAAAGTAGCACCATCTCCAGTGAATGCTACATTCAAGTTGATAGCAGGAATACTTGTTCCTCTTACATCTAATCCGCTGGGGATATCTACAAAGTCGTTCGCAATACCTGTAACAGAAAAGGAAGGGGTCGCTAAGATTTCTTTGTTCAATATTTGAATCCATTGATCGCCATTCCATAGATAAATCCCCTTGGTGAACTTTCCATCGCAATTGGTAGTATTATAAACTACTAATCCCGCATGATTGGCATCTTCAGTGGCTTTGTCGTAGGTTTTGCTACCTTGAGTATAGTTTATACCACTGATACCATCGAACATAGGAAATAGTTTGTCTGTATCAGTTAAACTTACGCGAGGCATTGCTAACCCTTTAGTGGTATTGCCATCCATTTTTAACTCTAATAGAGCGCCGTCTACGGGTTTTCCTCCGCTGCCGATGGTCACTTGTCCTTGTAGGCTGACTGTTGCTGTAAATAAGGCTATAAATATAATGATAGCCTGTGTCAAAGTTCTGTTCATAATAGTATTAATTTGATAATTAGTAAATTTTTATAGCTTTTAGCCATTAGCTGATAGCCAATAGCTTTATTGTCATCCCGAGTGGATACAAGGGATTTCTTGCCGATTTGCGTGTAGGGGGCAATAAACATTGCCCCGTATATGTCGGATATTGCGGGCGAACGATATTTGGCTCGCCTACGCTTCGCCGAACGATGTTTCGCCCCTACATGGATTTTGTTGTTGACTGATGACTGCTCACTGTTAACTGAAAAGTCCCGCTTCTCCTCACGGAGAAGACGGGATGAAATGGGGTGAATACCCCTGACATTAACACAAGCATATTTTTTAGTAGACGAGTTACAAGTTACGAGTGACGAGTAGGGGCAAAGCCGTACAGCAGTTCGCAAGTTATCCCTTGTAACTCGTAACTGTGCGAAGCACGAAGTAACTGCCCGAAGGGCGAAGTAACTTTTTTCTAAAAAAAAGACCCTGGAAATTTGGATTAATCCGAAATATTTACTATATTTCGTGTGTGTGTGTGTGTGTGTGAATACGCCATTTTATCAAATATCAGATTGATAAAAAAGATATTAAATAATAAAATAGCGTTTTTTGTGCACATAAATAGCCTGAAGTTTTATAAGGCAAAGAAAGGCACTTTTTCCGATATAAGCAAATCATTCCCTCTTTTTTACCTTTTTCTTTCGCAGCTACCGGCTTTTGAGATAAAAATATTTATGCTTAAGAATATTGATTTATATTTTCATTATTCGCCTTTTTTCTTTTCTTTTGTATAAGGCCAAAAACGAATAGAACTAATTAATATATAAAATACTTTTATGGAGAATAACAATGGAAACAACGGGCAGATTCAGATAGAGTTGCCCGAAGATGTGGCACAAGGTACTTATTCCAATCTCGCTATCATATCGCATTCCTCATCCGAGTTTGTAATAGACTTTGTCCGTGTCGTACCCGGCATACCTAAAGCCAAAGTAAAGTCACGTATCATCCTTACGCCGGAACATGCCAAGCGTCTTCTGTATGCTTTGAACGACAATATCAACCGCTACGAACAGTCGAGTGGCGAAATCAATATAGAGGAAAAGGGTAGAGGTTTTCTTCCGCCTATGAACGGGAATCTGGGAGAAGCCTGATACGATAGCTTTAAATATTAATACCAAAAGAGCCAGTTTATGAGAATAGGAGTACCAAAAGAAATCAAAACGCTCGAAAGCCGCATTGCAATGACGCCCGCCGGGGTACACGAGTTAGTCTCTAACGGACACGAAGTGTATATTCAGACAGGGGCAGGGGTAGGCAGTGGCTTCTCGGATGAAGCCTATGTGGCGACAGGAGCGAAGATACTTCCTACCATCGAGGATGTTTATAACACAGCCGAGATGATAGTGAAAGTGAAAGAACCACTCAAAGAGGAATATAAACTGATAAAAGATCACCACGTAGTATTCACTTATTTTCATTTTGCATCCAGCAGGGAACTGACGGAAGCAATGATAGAGAGCAAAGCTGTTTGTCTTGCCTACGAAACCGTAGAATTGCCCGACCGCTCGCTACCATTGTTGATACCGATGAGCGAAGTGGCCGGAAGGATGTCGATACAGGAAGGCGCACGCTTTCTGGAGAAACCGCAACAAGGCAAAGGGTTGCTGCTGGGCGGAGTTCCGGGTGTTCGTCCTGCCAATGTCGTTATCATAGGCGGTGGAGTAGTAGGGATGAATGCTGCCCGTATGGCTGCCGGACTGGGAGCGAATGTTACGATATTGGACAAAAGCCTGCCACGTCTGCGCTATCTGAGCGAAACGATGCCGGCCAATGTGACTACGCAATATTCTAACAGCCATGTTATTGCGCAATTGAGCAAAACGGCAGACCTGATAGTAGGGGCTGTGCTCAATGCGGGCGAAAAGGCGCCTGTTATCCTTTCGCGCGAAATGCTGAAGGATATGCAGCCGGGAACGGTATTGGTAGATGTTGCTATCGATCAGGGCGGATGTTTCGAGACATCGAAACCGACCACCCACAAAGATCCGGTGTATGAGATAGAGGGTGTCATACACTATTGTGTAGCCAACATTCCGGGTGCTGTCCCGATGACTTCGACGCGCGCGCTGACTAACGCTACTTTGCCGTATGTTCTTCTTTTAGCAAATCTGGGGTGGAAAAGAGCCTGCGAAAAATACGCCGATTTGCGAAAAGGACTGAACATCATCGGTGGAAATATTGTTTATAGGGCAGTTGCCGATGCGTGGGGATTACCATATCGAGAGTATTAACTAAAAGCAATACTATGGAAGCAGAAAATATCAGGCCCAAATTTAATTTTTTCACGATGTTTCGCGATGGGTTTAGGGGTATGACCCTCGGCAAAACACTGTGGATGCTTGTTATCATTAAATTGATAATCATGTTTTTGATATTGAAGCCTTTCTTCTTTCCTAATTTCCTTAATTCGCAGGCGAAGACGGATGAAGATAAGGCCGACTATGTAAGAGAACAACTAATAAATCGCTAATTTAATAGAACTTAATCGTATTTATCATGGAAATCTTAAGTAATTCATTACTCGATTGGTCACGATTGCAGTTTGCCATGACAGCCATGTATCACTGGCTGTTTGTTCCCCTCACACTGGGGCTTGGCGTCATCATGGCCATTATGGAAACTGTGTATGTTCGTACAGGAAACGAACAATGGAAAAAGACTGCTAAATTCTGGCAATTAATTTTCGGGATAAACTTTGCTATCGGTGTAGCAACCGGGCTTATCCTCGAATTTCAGTTCGGAACCAACTGGTCTTTTTATAGCTGGACGGTAGGGGATATCTTCGGAGCGCCTTTGGCAATCGAAGCTATCGTTGCCTTCTTTATGGAAGCGACGTTTATCTCTATCATGTTCTTCGGCTGGAAACGTGTAAGCAAAGGGGCGCACCTGGCAGCTACATGGCTGACTATCACGGGTGCAACTATTTCTGCCCTTTGGATATTAGTCGCTAACTCATGGATGCAATATCCTGTGGGAATGGAATTTAATCCTGATACGATGCGTTTCGAAATGACCGATTTCTTCGAAATCATATCGCCGATGGCCATCAATAAACTGATACATACCGTTATATCCAGCTGGATATTGGGTAGTATATTCGCTATGGGTATCGCTGCCTGGTATATGCTGAAAAAGCGGAACATCGAGTTTGCCAAGCAAACGATGAAGGTTGCGACAGTATTCGGTTTAGCGGCTTCTATCATTACTATATGGTCGGGGCATGGTGCAGCACAGAAAGTAGCAGAGCATCAACCGATGAAGCTGGCGGTGATGGAAGGTCTATATACGGGAAGCACCGAAGCTAATCTGGTAGCCTTTGCCATCCCTAATCCGGATAAGACATGGAATAATGACGAGCCCGATTATCTTTTCGATATTCCTATCCCCGGAGGACTTTCGTGGATGTCGTTCGGCGACAGCAAGTCGTATGTGCCGGGTATCACCAACTTGATAGAGGGAGGATATAAGAATCCGAAAGGAAAGACCGAACTATCTTTCTTTGAGAAGCAGGCAATGGGCAAAACGGCTAAAGATGCCTTGAAAAAATTTGAAGATGCAAAAAAAGCCGGGAATACAGTGCTGATGGAGCAGTACAGAAAAGATATAATGGACAATGTAGCTTATTTAGGCTATGGATATTTAGAGAATCCGGAAGATACTATCCCGAATATCTCGCTGACATACTGGTCGTTCCACATTATGGTATATCTGGGAGGATATTTTATCTTATTGTTCCTTGTTGTCGGATTCTTTGTGTATAAAAAGGATTTGTCGAATAAGAAGTATATTCTCTGGGCATGTATTTTGTCCATACCTCTTGTTTATATTGCCAGTCAGGCGGGTTGGGTAGTTGCCGAAGTAGGGCGTCAGCCTTGGGCTATACAGGATATTCTGCCTGTGCAGGCGGCCGTTTCGTCACTTTCGGCAAGCTCGGTAATAACAACATTCATCCTCTTCCTTGTATTGTTTACGGGATTGCTTATCGCCGAAATTCGTATTATGTTGAACCAAATAAAGAAAGGTCCCGAAGCATAATAATTGCGGAGGAATCGTTCTTTATCAAAAATATAAAGTATTATGGATTACTCATTTTTACAACATTACTGGTGGTTTCTTATCTGCCTGATAGGCGGTTTGTTCGCATTCCTTTTATTCGTGCAGGGTGGACAGTCGATGATTTTCTCGCTGGCGAAAACCGAACAGCACCGTTTCCTTCTGGTCAACGCTTTAGGACGTAAATGGGAATATACCTTTACGACATTGGTAACCTTCGGGGGAGCTTTGTTTGCATCGTTCCCGCTGTTTTATGCTACAAGTTTTTCAGGCGCATACTGGGTTTGGATGGCTATTCTGTTCTGCTTTGTCATTCAGGCAGTAGGATATGAATACATGTCTAAACCGGGCAATACATACGGACGCAAGACCTATCAATGGTTCTTACTCATCAACGGATTTCTGGGAACATTTCTGGTAGGTGTGGCTTTGGCTACATTCTTTACCGGCTCTCTGTTTGGTGTAGATCCCGAAGCTGTTGCAAATAATCCGTTGGCGATGAAAGTAAGTTCATGGCAAAGCCCTTGGCACGGATTGGAAGCATTGGCAAATGCCCGTAACTTGTGTTTGGGCTTTACAGTCTTTTTCTTGGCGCGTACATTAGCATGTCTGTATTTTATCAACCGCATGGAGGATGAAAGCTTAATTGCCCGTTCGCGCAAGTTCTTGCTATACAATGCCGTGCCGTTTGTAGTATTCTTCCTTATATTCGTTATCTGGACATTCGTGTCGGCAGGATTTGCAGTGGATCCGGTAACCAAAGTGGTAAGTCTGGTGCAATATAAATACCTTAACAACCTGATAGAGATGCCTGTGATAGGTATTGTCTTCGTACTCGGGGTATTATTGGTGTTGTTTGGTATTATCATGAGCCTGTTGAAGAAAACCTTCACAAAAGGTGTTTTCTTTGCAGGGGTAGGTACGGTATTGACGGTTTGCTGTTTGTTGCTGATTACCGGCTTTAATAATACGGCGTATTATCCTTCTACATACGATTTGCAGGCTTCTTTGACTATACAGAATTCATCGTCCAGTGAATTTACGCTGACGGCTATGATGTATGTCTCGTTCTTGGTGCCATTCGTATTGGCGTATATCATTTACGCCTGGCGCTCGTTGGAACGCAAGAAGTTCAAAGCAAAGGATCTTCCCGAAGACGGACATGTTTATTAATCAACTGAAGATATGATAGAAAAGCCTCTACAAATTAAAATAGTAGAGGCTTTTTATATCCGATAAACTCGTGTATATTAACTTTTCAACGCTTTAAACAGGCGTTTTATCATTTTGTCGCCTAAGTCGGTTTTCACCTCTATATGCTCTATAACTGCTTTGACAAAAGGATTCTCTTCGAAAATTCCGCGAACCTGTTCGAAGTCTTCTTTGCGAATATCGCTGTTTCCATCGACGCCGAAGCTGGTTCGGGCTGATAACGAGAACTCTTTCTTGGCATCCTCATAGATGAGCTTGTCTAATTCCACTACAGCCTCTTTCCATTGGTCGATTATATAGATAATATCCTTTGCCGTAATGGTTTCGAGCGAGAGATTAAAGTATTGTTGAATCATATCCCAAGCCCATGTCCATTCCAGCGAATAATAATCCCTGTGCAATTGCTCGAAGACGGCATTTACCTCTTCAGTAGTCGCAATGCGGTCTTTTTCTATATCTTCTATCAATTTGTCTATCTCGCTGCTTGGAGCTATCAACCCGGCCAAATCGCGCCAGCGGTTAGAGCCGATTGGCGTATCCGGTTTCAGACGCGCTCTGATTTCTTCGTTGTCCGAGCACGGACAACTCTCGAGGCGTGAGATGATAGAGTTCCCTAAGAACTTGATTATAGCTATATTATAATATTTCAAGCCTTTCTTTAGAGACGTATTCTTTATCCGGCAATTCTGATAGAAATAACTTGCCGAAGTCTCGCCGCACTTATTCTGTAAGTCGTTCAACACATTGATTGCCTGAAACATTTTCTGCACAGTGTAGGGGCTTAGCAGGTTGAAGTTGATTTGGTCGAGATGATTCGGGTCTTTGCGTTTATCCCGTTTTGGGAATTTCTGCGCATCACGTATCGTACCTACACTCTTGAGGTTCAAACCCGGAAGAAGGACGGTTTCATCGTTGTTTTCAATCAGATACGAGAAAGGCATCTTGGACGTATCCGAATGCCCGTAATGACGTCCCATAACCAACGAAAATGCTCCGATTTTGGCAGGCCAGAGGATGTAAGAATCACTCGTCGTACGTCCGCCACGCTCCATAATTCCCTGATGAATAGGGCCGAGTTTATACATATGGTTACTTTGGTTAGAACCCGAACCGGCATTCATAAAGGAGAACATTCCGGCGATGAGCAGCGTGGATTTGTGGTGCGTAACCGTGTAAGGGCCTGCAAATATGGCACATGCTTCGCCGTTCTCGCCCTGACAGTTGCTAAAGAACAACGAGTCGTTGGCGGAGTAGGTATGCCCTAATTGGCATGCTTGTCCTACAAAACAGCGGGTAAGCATCGTTCCGTCTTCGATATGCGCTCCCGAGCTGATAATGAAATCTTTGACCATCACATTATAGCCGATATGCACCGGATCGTGTTCGTTACTGTTGATGCTGCCGTTCTCTAACTGGCGCGTGCCTTCTATGACCGCATTGTCGCCGATGCAAACATTCTTTATCGTTCCCGTATTGATGATGTGTACATTATTGCCTATCGTCCCTATTTCGGAAGCCTTCTTTTTGGCATAATTGTGTACCATCTGCTGCATTTTCCCGATAAGGATAGGGCGATGGCGGTAGAAGGAAAGGATGTACGCAAAATGGGCGCTAAGCTTGTCATACATCATCACTTCGCGCCCACCTGTTTCGTTCAATACCGATACTTCCACGGCATTACCGAACGACGATTCGCCGTCGACTAATATCTGTTCTACATTCTGGATATATACATTATCGCCGATGTTGTAATTGGCAATATAATTCTGTACATATTCAATCAGGACATTGTCGCCGAAGGTACAGTTGTGAATATAGGCATTCCGTATGCAGGCATGCTTCCGTATGCCACCGGGAAGGGTTATATCCTTTTCTAAAATACCAAGGCGTATATTGCCCGAGAATTTCACGTGTTGTACATAAGCCGCATCGAATCCTTCTTTTACAAGAACATTGCTCCAACTTTCGGCAGAGCAATGTTGATTTTCCAAGAGGCTTATCTCCTGAGAAGTTAAATTTCTATAGTTCATTTTTCGAGAGGTGAGGTTTTATTATCGTTTTTTTACATATTCGTTTTGCGGAAAGGCGGTTTTACGACCTCCGCTTTTAAGTTTTTGTTTCTTACTTTGATATATATTTCCGAACCGATGGTGGCATATTCGGGTTTTACGTATCCCATACCTATGCCTATTTTGCGGGTAGGGGACATCGTACCCGATGTAACCACACCTATCTGTTCGTCCTTATCGTTTACAATCTCGTAATCGTGACGAGGTATTCCTTTTTCCTGCAATTCGAAAGCGCATAGCTTGCGTGTAACGCCGTCTTTCTTTTGCTTTTCGAGGATGTCGCGGGCAATGAAATCTTTTCCATCTGCAAATTTGGTTATCCAGCCCAATCCCGCTTCAATAGGAGTCGTTGTATCGTTCAGGTCGTTTCCGTAAAGGCAGTAGCCCATTTCGAGGCGTAACGTATCGCGTGCGCCTAAGCCGATAGGTTTGATGCCGAATTCTTCTCCCGCTTCGAACAGGTTTTTCCAGATATACGGCGCATATTCGGGATAGAAATAGATTTCGAATCCTCCTGCTCCTGTATAACCCGTGTTGGAGATGATAACATTTTCCATCCCCGAACCTTTCAAGTGTCCGATAACAAACGAGTAGTAGGGGATAGTGGATAAATCGATTTCGGTCAATTTCTGAAGCGTAGCCAATGCTTTAGGCCCTTGTATGGCTAATTGCCCCATTTTATCGGAAGCATTCTCCATTTCGGCCTTTTCTATGTTGTTCTCGACTAACCAGTTCCAGTCTTTTTCTATGTTAGAAGCATTCACCACCAAGAGGTATTTATCCGGTTCGTAATGATATATAATAATATCGTCTACAATGCCCCCTTGCTTGTTTGTGAAGCACGAATATTGCGCTTTCCCTATCTCAATCTTGCTTACGTCGTTGGTTGTTACGCGTTGCAGGAAAGCCAGTGCGCGAGGGCCTTTGACCCATATTTCGCCCATGTGCGAAACGTCGAATACGCCGACTTTTTCTACTACGGTCATGTGTTCGTCTATGATGCCCGAATACTCGATAGGCATGTTATATCCTGCAAATTCATGCATTTTAGCGCCTAAGGCTATATGGATATCGGTAAATGGTGTTTTTTTCATGTGGCTGATTTTTGGTATATAAGTTGATAAATTAAATGTACTAATTTTTATTTGGCTGTACCATTACTGGGATAAGCTTTTAATAGTTTTTTCGCTTCCTTCGCTTTGATAACCGATACGCAGCCGTGGCGCGCTTCGGATGGGAAGGTCACATCCTCTACGACCGACCAATGAATCAAATCGGGTGAATATGACAAACCGAAGCGGTTGGTCATGCAATAGTCGTAGAACAGCAACCATCCGGGATTTGTTAAATCTTTCGTTACGGTCGGGCCTTCGGTTATTACCGGGACAATCTGCCCGTCGTTTAATGGCCCTTCTACGATTTCGTAAGGTCCTTCCAGATTTTGAGATGTGGCTACACGGATAGATCTTCTTTCGCCGGTTTTTGCTCCAAATTCTTCTTCTTTGTGGAAGAGATAGTAAGTACCGTCATGCTCCTGCAATGTGCCGTCGATAACGGAATAGGAGGGGGCAAACAATTCTTTTGCAGGAGTGAATGTTTTCCAGTCGTGTGTTTTGCAATACCAGAGACGGCTTTTTTTCCATCCTGCATCTTCGAATGAGGATGACCAGAACAGCATATATTCGCCTGTATTTTTATCGTAAAACCACTCGGGCGCCCAGATATTTCGGGCTAATTCGCCCGCTTCGTTCCTAACGTCCTTCATCAATGGAAGATGTCCTTCAACTTCCCAGTCAATCAAATCTTTCGATGTAATATATAGGCAACTCGGCCCTGTTTTTTCGTAGTCTTTTATTCTAAGGCCGCCACCGGTCGATAAAACCCGCCAAAGTCCATCGGAGCTGCGGCGGACATAAGGATCGCGCATGTGTCCGTCCCACACCGGTTCATTGTTGTTCAGCGCTGTCCAATGACGGCCGTCTGTGGATAGAGCTATATGCAATTTGTTTATCAGCATCGGGTCGGGTAAAGGAACTTCGACTGTTTTTCCTTCGGAATCAATCTCGATGCGGGTAGGGTAACGCTGACGGAAATAGGTCAGCATGTAAACATCCTTATTCCCTTCAATTTTAAATTCCTTTTGCGTGCCGGCTTTCTCTGTGTCCGAACCCTTTTCGGATTGAGCGAAAACGCCGGTGAAAAAGGCAAGCATTACGAAAAATATTGAAAATCTCATCATTTATCCTTTATTGTTCAACTTGGTAAAGTGTTTATCTTTTTGCCACTAATTCGGCTATTTTAACAATTACCTGTACGGCTTTCTCCATCGATTGCACAGGAACAAACTCGTATCGTCCGTGGAAATTGTGTCCTCCCGCAAAAATATTCGGGCATGGCAACCCCATAAACGACAGGCGTGCCCCATCGGTTCCTCCGCGTATAGGCTTCACGATAGGTGTAATGCCGAGCATCACCATCGCTTCGAAAGCAGTATCAACAATGTGCTTTACAGGCTCTACCTTTTCGCGCATGTTGAAGTATTGGTCTTTTATGGAGATAGTCGCGCTATTCGGGTATAACTTGTTGATATATGCTACCGCATCCTGTATCAGCTGTTTACGTTGCTCATATAGCTTTTTGTCGTGGTCTCTTATGATGAAGCTTACTGTCGCAGCATCGACGCCTCCACATACATTGGTGAGGTGGAAAAAGCCTTCGTAGCCTGTGGTATGCTCAGGACGCTCGTCGGCTGGTAAAAGGCTTATCAGTTTGTGTGCCACTAACAAGGCATTTATCATTTTATCTTTGGCATATCCGGGATGTACACTCCGTCCCTGTATCTTTATCTCTACTCCGGCAGCATTGAAGTTTTCGTATTCCAGTTCGCCGATAGGGCCGCCATCCATCGTATATGCCCACTCGCAACCGAATTTCGCTACATCGAAATAGTCCGCTCCTGCGCCGATTTCTTCGTCCGGCGTAAATCCTATACGTATCTTCCCGTGTTTGATTTCGGGATGGTCGATTAAGTATTGTATAGCCGTCAGGATTTCAGCTATACCCGCTTTGTCATCGGCTCCGAGTAGGGTAGTGCCATCGGTTACAATCAGGTCTTGCCCTACATAATCCGTCATCTCGGGGAAATCTTTCGGTGAAAGGACTATATTTTGTTCTTGATTCAATACTATATCTTTTCCGTTATAATTGCTGACAATACGCGGATTGACATTCTTCCCTGTCATATCGGGGCTTGTGTCCATGTGAGCGACAAAGCCTATTGTTGGTATTTTCTTATCCGTATTTGCCGGCAAAGTAGCCATTAAATAGCATTTATCGTCGAGTGAGACCTCTTCCAATCCCATTTCGCGCAGTTCTTTTTCCAGTTCGCGGGCTAAAACGAATTGTCCGGGTGTACTCGGAGTAACATCGGTTTTTGTGCTGGATTCGGTGTCGAATCGGACATATTTCAGGAAACGGTCGGTAACATTCATATTTGCAGAAAAATATTTAATAAGATTATAATTGGTAAATAAAAAAATAAGTCGCTGACAATTAATAGAATCGAATATCGTCGCCACTTACACACAAATATAGTAAATCGGCTGCAAAGGAAAAAATGTATTGATGAATTTTGCAGATTAAAAAAAACTTTCTACTTTTGTGCTCGGGTAAGTCCTATACGGTCAGCTCCCGATTAATCCCCCAGGGTTTGATCGCAGCAAGGGCCGTCGGTTGTAGCGGCGCGATATAGATCGCTTACCCACCTGCCTCTTTAGCTCAGTTGGCCAGAGCACGTGATTTGTAATCTCGGGGTCGTTGGTTCGAATCCGACAAGAGGCTCAAGAAAAAGAAACCACTCGATGTAATCGGGTGGTTTTCTCTTTTATAAACTTTCCTTCCGTGATATTGTTTAATATGTAACAACTTAAAATTGAGGATGTATGAAACATATCGTATTGATTGGAGCAAGTGGCTTTGTAGGCTCGGCCATTTTGAGAGAAGCCTTGGACAGAGGGATAGAGGTAACAGCCATTGTGCGGGATAAGCGTAAGATATCGGTAGAGCATAAGAATCTTCTTGTAGTAGAGGGTGATATCTTCGAACCTGATATGCTTTCTCGCATCGCAAGAGGAAAAGATGCCGTAATAAGCGCCTACAATCCGGGATGGAGTAATCCCAATATTGCAGAAGAAACAATAAAAGGGTATAAGTCAATTATAAACGAACTCAAGAAGGCAGGCATCAAACGCCTCCAAATAGTAGGAGGTGCGGGAAGTCTATATGTCGCTCCGGGCAAGACATTGATAGATTCGGGCGAAATCCCGGAGAATATATTCCCGGGTGTAAAAGCTTTAGCAGATGTATATTCCAATATTTTGAAGCCGGAAACAGCGCTGGATTGGGTATTCTTTTCTCCTGCAGCCACTTTGGAGAATGGCAAGCGAACAGCTAACTACCGTCTCGGGCTGGATGATATGATATTGGGCGATGATGGTGAAAGCCGTATATCGGTGCAGGATTATGCTAAGGCGATGATTGATGAGCTGGAAAATCCAACGCATCATCGACAGCGTTTCACAATAGGATATTAGAGTAAAAAGGCGGATTATTCGATGAATCCGCTTTCTTTATTTTAGTTCTATAACGCTTACCAATTTTTCCCAAGAGAAATCTTCTCTCAAAGAAGTAATAGACAGTGATTCTAAATTTATTTTTCCATCGATGATATCCTGAAGAGCCTGTTGAAAATCAATATCGCCTTGGATAATTTTTCCAAAACCATTTTGAATGACATCTTTAGCGCCTACAACACCCGTTGTAACTATATAGTTCTGAAATCTATATGCTTCTGCGTATACCGTAGCATATGATTCATATTCCGAAGTCAAAAGGAAAACTTTAGCACGATTATAATATTCCCATAACTTACTTTTATCGAAAATTGGACCGGTAAAAACGACTTTATCTTTTAAATGGGGATTATTCTTATAAAAAACGTCAATTTTTTGCTGAAAGTCCTGCTCGACTTTTTCAATTGGCCCTACCAATATTATCTTCCAGTCTTTCAAATTGAGTTTTTCTGCTGCCCGTAATATCATTTCCGTATTTTTAGGATAGGTACCTAAACGGGCTACGGTGATTATTAGGTTTTCTTTTTCCTGAAATGTTCTGATTTTTATGTTTGTCTGTGCTAATAACTCTTCATCAAAACCGTTTGGAACAATGCAAATTTTTGTCCTCTTTATCGCTTTTATTTTGATTAATTTGTCAAAAACTTCACGCGCCTCTGTTGACATATAGTTAATCCGGTTTATCCAGAAATATAACATAGGTCTTTTCCTTAAAGGATATTTGGCAATATCTAATATCGTAACACCTCCATCCAGTTTCAGATAAGTTTTGCCGAACGGATTAAGCAATTTATATATAAACAGCATCAAGATAACCTGCCAACGCCCATGTATACTCATCAAGTAGTTGATTTTCCATGCATTGCGGAGTAGATATTTAAGAACATTGCTGTTCAGATAAAAGTGTCGCGATTCCGAAATATTTTTCTTCGAACGGATACGCTCTATTTTAACGCCCCGGACAGAATCGCCCAAAGCCCTGTTGGTTTCTGTGTCAGGACAGACTATGGTTACATCCAGATTGTGAATTTTACCCAGATAATAAGGAACTTGAAACACGTCTTTACCAAGGTGTTCCTTTTCGAAATGTTTAAAAATGAGTGTCAGGTTTTTTCTTTTCTTCATCCAAAAGAAAGTTTAATAAGCACTCTCGAACTGCTCGAGGAAACGCTTGTCATTTTCGGAGAAGTAGCGCAAATCTTTGACACGATATTTGAGGTTGGTAATACGTTCGATACCCATACCTAAGGCATATCCTGTATATTCTTTGCTGTCGATGCCGCAATTATCCAGTACATTCGGATGCACCATGCCGCAACCGAGTATTTCTACCCAACCGGTATGTTTGCAGAAAGGGCAACCCTTTCCACCGCAGATGTTACACGAAATATCCATTTCGGCGCTTGGCTCGGTAAATGGGAAGTATGACGGACGCAAGCGTATTTTGGTGTCTGCGCCGAACATCTCCTTGGCGAAGTAGAGCAGTACCTGTCGCAAATCGGCAAACGAAACGTTTTTATCGATATATAAGGCTTCTACCTGATGGAAGAAACAGTGTGCGCGGTAAGATATAGCTTCGTTGCGATAGACGCGTCCCGGGCAAATAATGCGGATAGGAGGCTGCGTCTTTTCCATCACACGGGTTTGCACTGATGATGTGTGCGTGCGCAAAAGAACCTGCGGATCGTGCGATATGAAGAATGTGTCCTGCATGTCGCGTGCGGGATGATCGTCGGCGAAGTTAAGCGCCGAGAATACATGCCAGTCGTCCTCTACTTCGGGACCTTCGGCTATGGAAAAGCCTAAACGGCGGAAAATGTCGCAAATTTCTTTCTTAACGATAGACAAGGGATGGCGCGTGCCGAGCGGGATAGGGTAGGCTGTACGCGTAAGGTCGATGTCGTCGGAAACAGTATTGTTGTTTTCGAGTGCCTCTTTCAGCTCGTTGATGCGTGCCTGGGCTTTCTCTTTCAACTCGTTGAGTTTCATACCTACTTCGCGCTTCTGATCGGAAGCGACGTTGCGAAAATCGTTCATCAGTTCCGATATCTCACCCTTCTTACTCAGGTATTTGATGCGTATTGCCTCTATTTCGTCGGCGCTGGCAGCTTTTATATGGCTGACTTCAGCCAATAGTTTGTTTATCTTGTCTAACATATCCAAATAGGTTTCTTTTAGGGTGACAAAATTACGGATTCTTTCTGAGAAAAGAAATAGTAAGCGGAAATAGTTACAGGCTGTATTGTAATAATGAGCAATGATAATTATATGTAAAATGTGAAAATCTTTGATAAACATTTTTGTTTATCGCTTCTTTTTTCGTATTTTTGTAGTCTAAAATAGAAAATTATGTTGCCGGAGATAATTAAAGTAAAAGGCGTTCATCCCGGAGCTATACTCAGCCGTGAACTAAAACGCAGAGGGATGGAGAGTAAACAGTTTGCTCTTTCTTTGGGAGAATATCCCCAGACGATAAATGCGATAAATAAAGGGCGTAGGGGTATCAATCCGGCTCTGTCAATCAAGCTTGGGCGTGCATTAGATACGGATGAAGAATATTTCATGCTTCTGCAGGCGTATTATGAGGTAGAGGAAAAACGCAAAGAATTATTAAAAAATCAGGCAAAGCCCGATTTAAAAAAAATCCGTCCTATTTTATTTTGGGATACGGATATAAACCTTATTAACTGGCAAAAACAAAAGAAGGCAATTATCCGAAGAGTATTTGAGCGGGGAAATGATATGGAAATTAAAGAAATTATTTCCTTTTACGGGAAAGAAACTGTTGAAAAGGAATTGAAGGGGATATTCCGGTTTTTACCAATTTTCGCAGAGAATGTAGAGAAATATCTGGGAATAAAATTGAACTTGGAGCATGAAAATAAATAATCTTCATAAAGAGACGGTTTCTGATACGCTCTGGGATGTATTGCAACAACTGATGGGTATCGAGTTGCTATACCCATTTAGATTGGTTGGTGGGACTTCGTTGAGCTTGCAGTTGGGGCATAGAATGTCTGTAGATATAGATCTGTTTACTGATGCAGCATACGGAAGCCTCGATTTTGATGCGATAGATAAAAAGCTGCAAGAATTATTCCCTTTTGTCGAAATGCAATATGTAGGGAACGATAGTTTTGGGAAAAGTTACTACATAGGGAATAGCAAAACGGATCTTGTGAAAGTGGATTTATTCTATACTGATACTTTTATTCTTCCTATACTTGAAATAGATAATATCCGTATGGCGGCGATAGAGGAGATTGCGGCTATGAAAATGGAGGTCATTGGACAGAATGGAAGGAAAAAAGATTTTTGGGACATACACGAACTGATTGAATTTATTTCTATAGAGGATATGCTTTCTCTTCATTTCAAGCGTTATCCATACTCGTATACCAAAGAAGACCTAAAGAAAAAACTAATAGATTTTGAATACGCAGACACTGATTTTAATCCGATATGCTTGAAAGGGAAGTATTGGGAACTGATAAGGGTAGATATTGAAGAAGAGGTGAAAGCTATTAGCCGTTTGGCATGACAAAAAAACGTTCAATTGCATTAGACGTTTGGCGTGACACAAAAAAACGTTCCCCACAACAAAGGTTGCAGGGAACGAGTTTGAACTATACTTTTCAAGAAATTAATTTATACATCGTTGCATTTCTTCGAATGCCAATGCACACTCCGTAAAGCCTACTGCTAATGCTTCACCAAGGCACATTCCCCCACAAGCTATAGTTGTTATTGTACACTTAATTTGACTCCAAGTAACAGCATCTTGGTAGGTCAATATACATCTAATCTGTCTCTTCTCCTCTGGAGACATTTTCTTTGATATTTCTTCCAATTGACTATTGCCTGTATTCAATGCAACAAAGTCATTAAATTGATAGTTCCGAAGATGCTCCATATCGTACATGCCCGATACCACTTGCGCTTTCACCTGCATCTGTTCCAATTGAGGCGTCAGGTTATGTTTCTCGATAAAAAGTCCCATCGCTACATCGTTGTGGCGGTTAGCTATCAGGGCTTCGCGTTCTTCGGCACTCATCGCCGATACAATTTCGGTCATCTGGTCAAAGGTTTCATCTACAACTGCTTTGTAGTCCTGATACTGGGGTGAATTGACAAACTCTTCGAGGGTCATTTCCGGTTTTTGTGGTGTTGTGCTTTCATCGTTTCCACAGCTCTGGGTCAAGGTGATAATAGCAAACATGCTGATTGCCACGGCAATCATGGATAAGAATTTTACTTTCATGTTAAAATTTTTAAATAGGTTATTAAATAAAACGTTTGTTAATTGGGTTAAACTTCGAAGTTTAATTTTAAAGGCCTCCCAAAAATCAAAAGTATTCCTTTTTTGTTAAAAAACAAACAAAAAGCAATAAAATTTTAGGTATGTATTGATTATTTTTGTTAATCGATTGTTAAATAGCGATTTACTCCCTTGTAGTGGCTAACTAAATATTAGCCCGCGAAAACCAATAATATTGCTTAGCAAAAACGAGTAGAGGTCTGTTCCTTTTTCATTGTCACTTCGAACGAATGTGAGAAGTCTCTTTCCATCCACAAGGCGAGATGCCTCCTATCGTCGGCATGACAAACGTGTCTGCCCTTACGCAATGATGGAATGGGATGCTTTGCTGCTTTTGGTGTAGGGGCTAATAAATATTAGCCCGCGAAAACCAATAATATTGCTTAGCAAAAACGAGTAGAGGTCTGTTCCTTTTTCATTGTCACTTCGAACGAATGTGAGAAGTCTCTTTCCATCCACAAGGCGAGATGCCTCCTATCGTCGGCATGACAAACGTGTCTGCCCTTACGCAATGATGGAATGGGATGCTTTGCTGCTTTTGGTGTAGGGGCTAATAAATATTAGCCCGCGAAAACCAATAATATTGCTTAGCAAAAACGAGTAGAGGTCTGTTCCTTTTTCATTGTCACTTCGAACGAATGTGAGAAGTCTCTTTCCATCCACAAGGCGAGATGCCTCCTATCGTCGGCATGACAAACGTGTCTGCCCTTACGCAATGATGGAATGGGATGCTTTGCTGCTTTTGGTGTAGGGGCTAATAAATATTAGCCCGCGAAAACCAATAATATTGCTTAGCAAAAACGAGTAGAGGTCTGTTCCTTTTTCATTGTCACTTCGAACGAATGTGAGAAGTCTCTTTCCATCCACAAAGCGAGATGCCTCCTGTCGTCGGCATGACAAGAATGCTTCCTCTGTGGGGAGGTTGGAGAGGATTGGTAAAGACTTTAACAATTGGTAATTAAAAAATATTAATAAAACCGCTTGTTTATCGTAAATAAAGTGTTAGTTTTGTACTGCAATTATGAATAATAAACTTATTTGATATAATTAAATTACTTATTTACAAACTAAAAACTTATTATTATGATTTCAGTTATTATTGGAGGTGCTTTCTTTATCCTATTAGGAATTCTTGCAGTGCCATCGTTACTTTTATCTAAGAGACCAGATGCTAAAGAAATGTTAGACAAAATTGTTCCTTATCAAGGTTGGATTGGTGTTGTTGCTTTTCTTTATGGTATTTGGAATTTAATTGATCTTATTACTCATATAGATTACCTTACAGCAGGACCATTGTTCCTTATTTTTTGGGTGCTTTATTTAGCTATTGTTGTAGTAGAGTTAGGTTTAGGCTTCCTTTTGGGTTACGGACTTATTTCAAAGTATGCTCTTAGCAAAAACGAAGCAGCTAAAGCTAAAGGTGAAGAAATGTTAGCAAAAGTTGCTCCTTTGAAAGGTAAACTTGGTATTTTAGCTATTATCGTAGGTATAGCTTATATCGTTCTTTGGTTTATCGCATTCTAATAAACCGACACAAGAAAAAAAACAAAAGGATGTCCGTTTGGGCATCCTTTCTTGTTATATATCAGTCGCTTACAACTTCCAGAAGGTAATCGCATAGGTGACTTTAAAGTTTAATCCTTGATACACAGCCGATTTCTTCGCCCTCACCAAGGTGATTTTGTCGCGCTCCTTCCACTTCACATCCATATACGAATAGCCTATACCAATGTCGATCGACGAAGTCCCTATCAGCGCTATAGTTACTCCCGCCGACGGGTTTACGAATGTCCCCTTGGCGCTGCTCACAGAGTAACCCCACTTACATTCGACAAAGGGCGACACGTTTCCATCGATGAAATTGATGCGCGGATGCAGGTATATGGGTAAGGTAGCTTCCGACTTGTTGATCGGGATATTGTACTGTATACCCACCCCCATAAAGAAATGCGGGTTATCCTGATAGCCTATCGAGTTTCCCCATCCGAGGTGGTTGCTCTTTTTCCTGCCAATGCCGTGTACATACGCATATTCCGTCATCGCGCGAAGCCCCTTTATATCCCTGTTCCAGTAGCTCCCCGTGTGGCTAAGCCGGCGATACATATCATTGATGTCAGCCTCCACATCCCCGGCTTTTGCCTGAGTGAGATACGAATACCCTTCTACAATGGTCGGCTGCTCCACTTGCGTCCTCACGGGCTGTGTGACGGGTTGCATCATTTCGGTCTTCGCCTGCATCATCGGCTGGTTAAACTCGCTCTTTGCCGGATTATTCAATCCACCACCCGGGGCTAACGGCTGCATCGTTGCTCCGGTAGTACCGCTCTCGGCTCGCTGGCGCTGATTCGCCGCAGGCCGGCTACCTGTACTCTGCGAAGTGCGGGCAGCATTTATGTCCTCCTTCGCCATACGCTCTATCTCGCTCATGGGGTAGGTCTTCACCGTTTCCTGTTCGGTTCGCCTGTCCTTTATCTTTATGCTGACCTGCTTTTTGGGTACCATGTAGACGATTGTGCCTTTGACGGTGGTTCCGTCTTTCAGGTAAAGCACATCAACAAACTGTTTTTTGGCGGTGGTTTGTGCCTGCATAGGGCATACCTGCACCAATGCAAAGGATAGAATGAATATCAGGAAGAAGGTTCTCATAATGAATATTTATTTACGTTAACTGTTAAGTTGGTCTATCTTGGTTAACGTATAAAAGTATCGAATAATTATCTATAAAGGGAAATTCTTTCCCATAAAAGTAGCCTGACAGGCGATAAATTCGTAATATTGCAACAATAAACGAAAGCTATTTATGCGGACATATTCTGTTATCTTCCTCCTTTTCGTCATATGCGGGCTGAATGCGCAGGTGCCTCGGATGCAACGTTACGAGCCGAAATACAGCACAGTTATTCCCGAAGATCGGAGCTATCTGATTGTCAAGCAGCAATCGCGCGAATTCCCCGGTTATATAAGTTACTACTTCAATCCAGATAAGCAGGATATATATACGCTGGAAACCACCTTTTATAAACTATCGGGAAAGACGGACAAGGCGGGCCGGAAGATTGGCAGCCTCGACCAATATGTTTATCAATATACCGGTGTCATCATAGACGGCTATCGCTATATCTATATCAATGCGTTCGATGTAGCGTATTTCAAGATATTCCCCGACTGGGAGCATAATTGGGCGAAGCAGCCGATAAATTATGTCGGTGGCGGCGAGGCTTTTTGGGGAGTGTTGTTCGATATTCAGCGCAAAAGCTTTGTGCAGTTGCGGTTTAATACCAAAAAGTAAAGGTTACCCGACGGAATCGGATAACCTTTGTATCAATGTATAGATTTTGACCTATTTCAACGGGATTTTCTCAATCCTGCGTTCGTGCCTTCCCCCCTCGAATGTTGTTTCGAAGAAACGTTTCAGTATATGTTTGGCTTCCTCGTTAGCAACTACACGCGCCGGAAGGCTGATAACATTGGCATTATTATGGCTTTTGGCATAGAAAGCAATATCGGAGTTCCAGCAAAGAGCCGAACGTACCCCCTGATGTTTGTTGATTGCTATGCTTATACCGTTTCCCGTTCCGCAGAAGGCAATGCCGACAGCGCATTCGCCATTTTCGATTGCGTATCCCATCTGATGGGCGAAATCGGGATAATCGGAACTTTCTTCGGAGTATGCACCGTAGTCTTTGTAGCTTACGCCTTCCTGTTCGAGGAGGCCGATTACATATTGTTTCATCTCGAAACCCGCATGGTCGCTACAAAGTCCGATAGGAGTAGCAAGGTTTGCCGGGAAAATAGCCATAATATATCTTTTTTTAGTTTTTAAAGCATTGATTTTACCTGTTCATACACATTTTGGGCTGTAAATCCGAGTTTCTCGTCAAGGACTTTATATGGAGCCGAAAATCCGAATGATTGTAATCCCCAGATTTTGCCGTTTCCACCGACAAGCCCTTCGAGTGTAACCGGCAGTCCGGCTGTAAGACCGAATTTCTTCTTGTCTTTAGGTAAAACGCTTTCCTGGTACTCTTTGTTCTGCTTGCGGAATAATCCTTCGCTCGGAACAGATACGATACGCACCTTGATGTTGTCTTCTTTCAATAATTTAGCTCCGTCAACCAATGTCGATACTTCTGAGCCTGATGCTAACAGGATGACATCATAGTTGTCGTCATCTTGTACGATGTATGCGCCTTTTTCCGCTTGTAAAGCGTCTTGATAGCGGTTGCCTTTGCTCGGTATATCGTTTATGTTCTGACGGGAGAAGATTAAACCTGTAGGCGTTTTGGTATTTTCCATCGCCATCTTCCATGCCACTGTAGCTTCGTGTACATCGGCAGGACGCAAGACAAGCATTGAATTCTCGCCATGATGGTTCTGCAATTTCTCTAAGAGGCGTATCTGTGCTTCCTGTTCTACCGGTTCGTGGGTAGGGCCGTCTTCGCCTACGCGGAAAGCATCGTGTGTCCAGATAAATTTGACAGGGAGCTCCATCAAGGCTGCAACACGGATGGCCGGCTTCATGTAGTCCGAGAATACGAAGAATGTTCCGCAGGCGGCTATCAATCCACCATGCAAGGTGATACCGATGCATAGACATGCCATGGTAAATTCTGATACTCCGGCTTGCAGGAATTGACCGTTGAAATTGCCTTTTGCCATTTCAGTGGTTTGTTTCAGAAATCCGTCGGTCTTATCCGAGTTGGACAAATCGGCGGACGAAACAATCATATTTTCTACATTCTTGGCCAATACACCCAATACGGTAGCCGAGGCTGCACGGGTTGCCTGATTTGCTTTCTGCTCGATAGCTGCCCAATCGATGGCAGGTACTTCTCCTTTGAACCAGCTATCCATCTTCTTGGCAAGTTCAGGATTCGCTTTAGCCCAGACGTCTTTCTCTGCTTTCTTTTTGGTTACAATATCGTTCAGTATATCCTGACGCTCAGCGTATAACTTCTTAACTTCGTCGAATATCACGAATGGATTTTCGGGATCACCACCGAGGTTCTCTATTGTTTTTTTGATGCTTGCTCCGGCTGCTCCTAATGGCTGCCCGTGAGTAGAAACTTTGTCCTCGAAGCTGCTTCCGTCTTCGGCAACAGCGCCTTTACCCATCAACGTATGACCGATGATAAGGGTAGGGCGTTCCTTTTCCATTTTAGCTTCGGTGAGTGCTGCGCGTATCTCGGTCACATCGTTTCCGTTGATACTGATTACACGCCATCCCCAAGCCTGATATTTGGCTGCTATATCTTCTTCCGATACCGCATTTGTTTTAGTAGATAGCTGGATACCATTGGAGTCGTAGAACATCACCAGGTTGTCGAGCCCGAGATGTCCGGCAGTACGTCCTGCCCCTTGCGATACCTCTTCCTGTATACCTCCATCCGAGATGAATGTGTAAATGGTGTGATCCATCTGATTACCCAAACGGGCTTTCAGGAATTTGGCTCCGATAGCGGCTCCCACAGCATAGGTATGTCCTTGTCCGAGTGGGCCGGAGGTGTTTTCGATACCTCGTTTTACATCGCGTTCAGGATGGCCGGGCGTACAACTTCCCCATTGGCGGAATTGTTGCAGGTCTGCCATCGAATATTTGCCCGAAAGTGCCAATACGGAATAAAGCATCGGCGACATGTGTCCCGGATCCAAGAAGAACCGATCGCGGCCTTCCCATTCAGGATTGTTCGGATCATATACTAAGAACTCGCTAAATAAAACATTGATGAAGTCTGCTCCACCCATCGCTCCACCGGGATGCCCCGAATTTGCTTTTTCGACCATTGATGCTGCCAGAATGCGGATGTTGTCGGCGGCACGGTTCATTACCTGTATGCTATTCATTATTTGTTAAAATAAGATTATATAGTGTAATAGTTACTTTATCTATGAATAAAAATTCTGATGTACAAAGTTAGGAAATATTCAACAAACTTGTTAGAGATATTTTATTATCTTTGCTCATAAAAGCAAATAATCTATTGCAAAGATGTCAAATTTTACTTCTTCAATTAAAATTGAAAATTTTAAGTCTATAAAATCGCTCGAACTGGGAGATTGTAGACGAATTAATTTGTTTATAGGACGACCAAATGTTGGTAAGAGTAATATTTTGGAGGCATTGTCTTTGTTTAGTTTGACGTATTTTGAAAAAGCTGATTTAAAAGATTTAATAAGAGTAGAGCAGCCCTCGGAATTGTTCTTTGATGGGGATATGACTAAGAATGTGATAATCTCAATGAATAACGAAAACGTTGTATTTATTGACCCTTCTGAGAATTTGATAAGAATAGTTATAGGAGAGGGAGCTTTTTCTTACTTTTTAAAAGTTGACTTGACTATGGAACGAAAGCGTTATACAGATTCTGATTATACTTCGCTTCCTTCGCAAGCATATCCATATAAAAGTTACCTCTTCCCCAACAAAATGAAATTTGGAAAATCGAATGATTCTTATCTCCATCCTATACATGGTGAAAATATATATAATGCAATACAATCACATCCGGCTTTGAAGCAGGAAGTGATGAGTTTATTTAAAAACTATAATTTAAGTCTTGTTTTTGATAAATCCAGTCAGGAGCTTAAAATTATGAAAGGATTTGATCAAGGTGAGATTCTCCTTATTCCTTTCTCTTCCATTGCTGACAGCTTGCAAAGGCTTATCTTTTATAAAGCAGCTATCAAAAGCAATACAGATTCTGTAATCACTTTCGAGGAACCCGAGGCGCATACTTATCCTCCATATATAGCTCAAATAGCGCAGGATATAATAGAATCGAAGACAAACCAATTCTTTATAACTACGCATAGTCCTTATGTGGTGAATGAAATGCTGGAAAATGCACAGAACGAGTTAGCCATTTATTTGGTTGACTTAAAAGATGGGCAAACCGTAGCAAAAAGGCTTTCCGATAGTGAATTGGATGAAATATATAATGCCGGAATCGATTTATTCTTTAACGAAGAATTTTTCATCTGATGAATGACTTGTCTATTATTCCTGAATGTTATGTAGATACCAATCTACTTGAAACACTTGTACCTCCTCAAAAAGGATATAATCATCAGAAGAATTGCGGACAAGTAGCCAATACAATGAAATCCAAGTTCTTTGACAAATTTGCACTTGGAATAATTGATAAGGATAAGAAAGAAATTGCTTATTTAAGCGAATTTGATTTGCTGGTGAATACCGAAAGTCTTTACCTCTACAAGCATAAGACTAAACATCACTATATTATTCAAATAGCCCCTGCTGTAGAACGTTTTATTCTAAAAGCCGGAGCGGATTTGAATATTTCTTTATCTTCTATCGGGCTTGCTGATGATTTGGATTCTTTGAAGAAGATTACAAAAAATCAAGTTAGTAAAAGAGATATTAATCTCAAAAATGCATTTAAGAGATTGAAAGATTCACCCGATTTTGCCTTATTATCTAAATGGGTAAAATATATGAAAGACAACCAGTTTGCTACCGACCCAAATGGATTGATTGGGATGGTTTCTATATGCTAAATTCAATCTTCGTCGTGATTTATTGCCAGACCGCCGGTCGAAGTCTCTTTGTAGAGGCTCGGCAAATCGTGTCCTGTTTGCTTCATGGTGCGCACCACCTTGTCGAAGCTGATAAGGTGTGTGCCGTCCGATAGCATGGCAAAGGAACAAGAATCCAGCGAGCGGACGGCAGCAAAAGCATTCCGTTCGATACAAGGAACTTGTACCAATCCACAGATAGGATCGCAGGTCAAGCCAAGATGATGTTCCAATCCCATTTCTGCGGCATATTCGATTTGTTGCGGCGAACCTCCGAACAACTGTGCTGCAGCGGCCGAAGCCATCGCGCAGGCAACGCCGATTTCGCCCTGACATCCGACTTCAGCCCCCGAAACGGAAGCATTCCATTTTACTACCGTTCCGAATAGTCCGGCTGTGGCTAATGCCCTGATGATGCGGGTGTCGCTCACATCGTGACTTCTATTGAGGTGGTATAAAACGGCAGGAAGTACCCCACACGAACCACAGGTGGGTGCTGTAACGATTTTCCCGCCCGAAGCGTTTTCTTCGGAACAGGCGAGGGCATAGGAATATATCAACGCTCGGCTTTTCATCGATCCCTGATACCCTTTGGCCTTGACATAGTAGGTCGATGCTTTGCGTTGAAGCCCCAGTCCTCCGGGTAATAAGCCTTCGCCTTCTAAGCCTCGTTCGATAGCGTTTTTCATGGTGTCCCATACTTCGGCGAGGAAGTCGTTTATCACGCTCTTGCCTTCGACATGCTCTACGTACTCCCAATAGGTCATCCCCGAATCGTGGCAGAAAGCCAGAATTTCCTTCATGGTAGTTTTGTCGTATATCGATTTTTCTACCGAACGGGTGTTTTCGTCGGCTAAATCGCCACCGCCTACACTATATATTGTCCATTCGTCTATGATTTTTCCGTCGGCTTTCAGTGCCTCAAATTTCATCGCATTGGGATGGAACGGGAGAACTATCTCGGGAGACCATACTATTTCGGTAAGGAGGGGAGCTAACGTATTGATGATAGCTACATCCGTTAGGTGGCCTTTTCCTGTGGCGGCAAGGCTGCCATATAATGTTACACGGAAAGAATCGGCTTGCGGATTTTTCTCGCTGAATGTTTTGGCCGCTTTTTGTGGCCCCATCGTGTGGCTGCTGGACGGCCCGAAGCCTATTTTGAATATATCTTGAATGGATTTCATAATTGATAATTCGTTTTTGATTAAATTAAAGTATTGCCCTTTACATGTTATTATCTTCATGTAAAGATATATATTTGCCTTGTCATATACAACTGAATATGTATGAATAAATAACAAGGAGAAAACACGCATCAATATAAAAAATATTTGTATTGGGATTACGCGAAAAGATGTTCTAAAACATATTTCATTGTATTGCACATCACAATATGTTACCGTACTTTTACATAGAATTTTGAAAAATAAACAATCTTCGCTTAACCTATTTTGTTTTAATAACCATGAAATATCGATACTGTATACAGGTATCATGAAGGTAAAGACAGATCAAGAAGTAATCGGATAGCAACAGGCAACGGTTACTTCTTGATATTCTTTTATAAGAGTAGGTTCTGAAAAAATGAAGTAAGTAAATGAATATAAAATAATTAAAAGATTTATTATGACAGCAGAAACACAGAAAAAAAATTATTTACTGCCTATTATTGTAATGATTCTACTATTTGGTATGATATCATTCGTTACGAATCTGGCAGCACCAATGGGTGTCGTACTGAAAAATCAGTTCGGGGCATCCAATGCCGAAGGTATGCTTGGTAACCTGGGTAACTTTATTGCTTATGCCTTTATGGGTATCCCTGCCGGTTTACTATTGAAAAAGGTAGGGTATAAAAAAACAGCGCTGATTGCAGTAGCTGTTGGGTTTATTGGAGTAGGTATCCAATATTTATCAGGAGGTGCAGGTAGCTTCCTTATCTATTTAATTGGAGCATTTGTAGCCGGTTTTTCTATGTGTATGTTAAATACCGTGGTGAATCCGATGTTGAATACTCTTGGAGGCGGAGGTAACACCGGTGGCCGCTTGATTCAGACAGCAGGAACGTTCAACTCATTGTGTGCTACTTTAGTACCTATGTTAGTTGGTATGTTCGTTGCAGATCAGACAAAAGCGAAGATAACTGACGTATATCCTGTGATGTATATTGCAATGGGTATATTTGCTTTGGCATTTGTCATTTTGTTATTGGTTAAGATTCCTGAGCCGCACATGGAAATGGCGAAGAAAGCTGTTAACGCAGTGAAGGATAAATTTAGTGCATTGTCATTCCGTCACTTTGTATTAGGTGCATTCGGTATATTTGTATATGTAGGAGTTGAAGTTGGTATCCCTGGAACAATGAACCTTTTCCTTGCTGATAAATCTGTAGCTGGTATGGATGCTACAAGTGCAGGATTCGTTACAGGTACATACTGGTTCCTGATGTTGATAGGCCGTTTTGTCGGTGCTGCTATTGGCGGAAAGGTTAGTAGTAAAGCTATGTTGACTGTTGCCTCTACTTTGGGTATGGCTTTGGTTTTACTTGCTATTTTCTTCCCTATTTCTACTAAAATATCGATGCCGGTATTTCAAAGTGTAGGAGGAGGTCTCTCTTTCGGAATGATGGAAGTGCCTATTAATGCGATGTTCCTTGTGTTATGCGGACTTTGTACTTCAGTAATGTGGGGAGGTATCTTCAACCTGGCTGTAGAAGGATTGGGTAAATATGTGCCATCTGCATCGGGTATCTTTATGACGCTTGTGTGTGGTGGAGGTATCCTTCCGTTGCTACAAAACTTTATAGCAGACTATACTGGATATATGACCAGCTATTGGGTTGTTTTTGCCGGATTATTCTACCTCTTGTTCTATGCTCTTGTTGGTTGCAAGAATGTAAACAAAAACATTCCGGTAACAGATTAATCAGGATAAAAATTCGCGAGAATAATATATTATACAACACTATAAAAAAGGTCTCTGCTTTAATTAGCAGAGACCTTTTTGTATGGCAGCTTTAATGTTATGCTTTTGTTTAATAGGATTATTTACATTCTTCGTTGTAATATTTTATCAAATCGAGTGGGAACAGCGAGGTTTGTTTATTCTTTATCTTGTCCGCCAGTTCAGGGCAATCTTTAAAAAATTTCTGTAGCCATTTGTTTGGTCCAAGTATTGATGGAGATACTAATTTATTTTCTCCGGCTTTCAAATACTTATATTCCTGATCCGAAGGAAATACTTCTTTATATAAAGATGCTTTTTCGCCTAAATATTCTGCTTTGTAAACTGCATCGGAAAGACATTTATAGTGGTCGTCTCCTGATTTTACCGAAACAACTTCAGAGAGTTTGTTTTTTTCTTCTTTTCCGCTATTGTCTGCTATTTTGATTGGATAATTCGCTTTGCTTAAATCGACAATTTGTCCACCCATAGATGGCGGAGGAAGGGTTCTGGAGATAAGAAGTTTTCCGTTTACTACAGAGCCATTTTTCATCGTTATTTCTGCATTGTCAATAGCATAATATAAACTCGACTCAACAATGCTATCCATTGATGCAGTTGATTGCATATCTTCCGGATGAATAGGGTTCATTTCAGATACATCAGGCAACATAAATTTTTCTGGAATGTAGTAACCTTTAAATTCATTGAAGGTCTTCAATAGGTGCTTTTCTATGCTGCCTAATTTTTCGAAAGTACTGTTTATCTTATCAATATATTCTTGTGATTTCTCTAAGTCATTAATCAAATAGTACATCACGGCAGAGTTAAACAGTCCGCAATATAATTTGTTCTTTTCTTCTTTTGAGTTGGAAAGGGTGGTGAATTTTTCCCAGAACGGGATTTGCTCTTTTGCTAAGGCTCTGACATCTGAAGGATTAGTGAGATTCTCAAATTTGTGTATTTGCTCGCACATTTCAAGAGCATCACCTTTTAATGAAAGCGCCCAAAGGTCTGCCATATAAAGATATCTATCAGTTATATGTGTATTAACTAAGAACTTTTCCTGAAAGCCTTTGATAATATTTGTCAAGGCTTCGGTGACAACGGCTTTCATTATTTTATTCTTATCATCTATGCTCGCTGTTTTTATATTATATTCTCCATCTATAGTCGTACTTATTGAAAAGGCGAAAGGGGAGTTATTGTAAATCTCTTTACCTTCTTTGTCACAAGCTATCAATGTAGCTTTTATGTTATCTGAAGTAATATGTGTTTTTCCAGAACTTGGTTTAAGTGTAGTATTTTGTAAGGATTTGATATTTACAAAAATCTTGAAGTCTCCGTTGTCGGCATATTGCAAAACCTCCTCGTCTATGGGAGCATAATATCCATCAATATCATATTCGTCAGCTACTGTAAATGCTGCATAGAGCGTATAGGTTTTGTAATTGGCATAATCTTCGGTCACTATTGGCTTATAGTAAGGCAATTTTACAGGAAGTTGACTCATGCGTTGTCCATGTGCGAAGGATATACCGCATAATAGAAAAAGCAGGGATAGGTAAATGTGTCGTTTCATAATTTTTTTATCTGTTTAGTATTTAATAATAAAAGGCATGTAAACTTTTGATTTACATGCCTTCTTTGATTTTCTTTTGTGACCACGGCAGGATTCAAACCTGCAACCTTCTGATCCGTAGTCAGATGCTCTATTCAGTTGAGCTACGTAGCCATTGCTTAATTGCGATGCAAAGGTAATGATTTTTTGTTATGATGCAAATAGTTTTGCAACTTTTTATTCATTATTCTTCATCTTCTTCTTTCATATTGTGGAAAACGTTCTGAACGTCATCGTCTTCCTCCAATTTGTCCAGCAATTTCTGGATCTGTTCTTTTTGTTCTGCATTCAACTCTTTCATATCTTTGGCGAGACGGACAAATTCTACACTTTGTATTTCGAATCCGTTGTCTTCCAGATATTTTTGTATTTCAGAGTTGGATTTGAAGTCTCCGTAGATAACTATTTCGTCGCCATCTTGTTCTACTTCTTCTACGCCGAAATCGATTAATTCCAGTTCGAGGTCTTCCTGCGAAACGTCAGCTTTAGGTGCTATCTTGAAGATGCATACATGGTCGAACATAAATTCGAGGCTTCCGGATGTGCCGAGGGAGCCTCCATATTTAGTGAAATAGCTGCGGACGTTTGCAACTGTACGGTTGGTATTGTCGGTGGTTGTTTCCACAACGATAGCTATACCGAAAGGGCCATAGCCTTCGTAAACGACTTCTTTATAATCGGCTTCGTCCTTGGACGTGGCTTTTTTTATCGCGCGCTCGACGTTTTCTTTCGGCATATTTTCCTTCTTCACCTGCTGCATCAGCATACGCAGGCGAGGGTTGGTATCGGGGTCGGCGCCGCCTTCCTTGGCCGCTATTGTTATTTGTTTTCCTAATTTCGTAAACACCCGGGCCATGTTGCCCCAGCGTTTCATTTTGGTTGCCTTGCGGTATTCAAATGCTCTTCCCATATGGTAAAATATGTATTTTGTTTTATATTGTTTTTCCGAAACGCAAATTTACATGATTTTTTACAATATCGGTAGGTCTGGTGTAAAAAAGAATACGAGACGACTCACTAAAAAGCCCTCTCGTATTGGATAGAGTAAAATATAGATGAAAATTTATTTTTTCTTGTCCCTTTTGGGACAATCTTTTTTGTCTTTGCAGGAACTGCAGCATTCTTTTTCGTCAGCTTTCGGCTTATTGCAGTCTACAGAGTCTTTAGTACATTTTTCTGTTTTCTTTTTCTCTTTTTCTTTTGGACATGTATCTTTTTTGCAGCATTCTTTTTTGTTTTTACAGCAATCTTTTGCTGGTGTATTATCTTGCGCACTGGTCGTGGTTAGCCCTAATGCAAAACAAAAAATAACTGATAACAGCAGTTTTTTCATGTTGGCTGGTTTTATGGTTTATATTGCGTTGTATTGTAAAAACAAATATAGTCCATATAAACCAACAATGCTTGTTAACAGATATTAAATGGGTAAATGGTAGTATTATATATCCTTAATTAATAGTTGAGTTATCATTCTGATTTTATCTATATTTATTTAAGCAGTAGACGAGTTTATTAGTTACGAGTTACTTCGTGCTTCACACAGTTACGAGTTACAAGTAAATGAGTTTACGAGAAAAGGGTAATACTGAGATTGAGAGAAAGTAACATCAACAAAAACGCCCGAAATGAGTAGAGAAATGTTACTTTTTTGTCATCCCGAGCAGAGGCAAGGGATTTCTTTCCACCAACAAGACGAGATGCTCCGCTATTCTTTGTGGTTAGATAATAAAAAAGTAATTAATAGAGGAACTGTCCGTATTCACTATCGATTATCAGCTCGGTTTTTTCTGATTTCTCAACAAAACCGACAATCTGTGCATCGATATTAAACGAACGGGAGATGTCGATAACCTCTTGTGCATATTGTTCCGGAAGGTAAATCTCCATGCGATGCCCCATGTTGAATACTTTGTACATTTCCTTCCAATCCGTTCCGGACTGTTCATGTATCAGTTTGAACAATGGTGGGATAGGGAAGAGATTATTTTTCGTAATCTTCACGTTATCAACAAAATGAAGAACTTTTGTCTGTGCTCCGCCGGAACAGTGTACCATTCCGTGGATATGTGGACGAAGGTTTTCCAGAACACGCTTGATAACAGGCGCATAGGTGCGGGTAGGGGAGAGTACCAGTTTTCCGGCATCTATATCCAATCCAGCTATGGCATCTGTCAATCGCATCTTTCCGGAATATACCAAATCGGATGGAATAGAAGAGTCGTAGCTTTCGGGATATTTTGCGGCCAAGTAATTGGCAAATACATCGTGGCGGGCAGAGGTCAGCCCGTTGCTACCCATTCCTCCGTTATATTCTTTTTCGTATGTTGCTTGCCCATAGGATGATAGGCCGACAATGACGTCTCCGCCCTGAATGGTATCGTTAGAAATAACATCCGAACGTTTCATCCGGCAGGTAACTGTACTGTCAACGATTATAGTGCGCACCAGGTCGCCCACATCGGCCGTTTCGCCACCCGTAGGGTATATGTGTACACCAAGGGATGATAACTCTTCGCACAGGTCGTTGGTACTGTTGATGATAGCCGAAATGACTTCGCCAGGTATCAGCATCTTGTTCCGTCCGATGGTGGAGGAGAGGAGTATATTGTCCGTTGCGCCAACGCATAGCAAGTCGTCGATATTCATAATTAAGGCATCCTGTGCTATTCCTCGCCAAACGGAGATATCGCCTGTCTCTTTCCAATACATGTAGGCAAGCGAAGACTTGGTTCCCGCGCCATCGGCATGCATGATGTTGCAATATTCGCTGTCGCCGCCTAATATGTCCGGGATAATCTTGCAAAATGCTTTAGGGAATATGCCTTTATCTATGTTCTTTATGGCGTTGTGAACATCTTCTTTCGATGCCGAAACACCTCGTTGATTATAACGTTGGTCGCTCATTGTTCTGGACGGATTTTTATTTTGTACAAAGGTACATAAAGGATTCTGTATATGCAAAAACAGCCTGTAAGTAAAATATTACAAGCTGTTTTCTATATGGATTTCAGATAATTAATAGTCTTTCACTTCCCAACCAAGAGCACTTGCCCCCAATACGGCAGCATCGCTCTCTTTAAGCTCCGACATAAGGAGTTTAACCTTGTTGCGGAAGATGTTCAACATGTTCTCTTCCATGTGCTTACGGATTGGATCGAAAATCAGTTTGCCTGCTTTCGTCAGACCTCCGAATAGGATGATAGCTTCAGGGCTCGAGAATGCCACAAAGTCAGCAAATGACTCTCCCAGCAACTGTCCTGTAAATTCGAAAATCTCTTTAGCCATTTCGTCGCCTTCCATCGCTGCATCGAATACATCCTTAGAAGTGATGTCTTCCGGCTTCAGGTTGCGTAGCAAACTCGGATCTTTTCTTGTTTCGAGGAATTCGCGCGCCGAACGGGCTACACCTGTTGCTGAGCTATATGTCTCGAGACATCCTTTACGTCCGCAACCGCAGAGGCGTCCCCCGCGACGGATAGTGGTATGTCCGAGCTCTCCGGCAAAACCATCGTGGCCATATACTAACTGTCCGTTTACGACAATACCGCTACCAACACCTGTTCCCAAAGTAATAACAATAAAGTCTTTCATACCGCGGGCAGCACCGTATGTCATTTCGCCGATGGCAGCCGCATTCGCATCATTCGTCAATGCTACCGGGATGCTTAATTTGTCCGACAACATTTGTGCTAACGGAATAACACCTTTCCATGGGAGGTTAGGTGCGAACTCGATACAGCCTGTAAAGTAATTACCGTTAGGTGCACCTACGCCGATACCTTTTATGTTCTCACTCCCTCCAACCTGGTCGATGATCTCTTGTACGCCGGTTGCAAGGTTAGCAACATATTCGTTAATTTCTTTGTAAGCACTGGTTTTGATAGAACCTTGATTAATGATGTGACCTCGTTTATCGACAATGCCGAATACTGTGTTAGTACCACCTATGTCGATTCCGATAGCATATGGTTTCTCCATGATTTTAATGATGTTTATTTAACAATGAATATTTCGTTTGTAGATTTAATAGCATAAATATTAGCACAAATATAAGAAAATAGCTTAAAAACAAGTCTTAATTAATGAGAAAAGTTCGAAATCAGGGAAATCTACTCATTATTGTTCTTCTCACTAAAATACAATTCCAAAACGCGGCTTGCAGCAACAAATGAACTTATCTTCGAATCCAGAACAAGTTGTTCGCATTCGGCTAATTCGCTCTGTACCTTTTTATTATTGTAGAAATTGCTTTTCAGACGTTCATTTATCGTTTCATACATCCAGTATTTGGACTGTTCGTTGCGGCGATGCTCGAAATAGCCATTCTTTTTGACAAATGCGATATATTCGTCTATCATTTGCCAGACCTCGTCAATCCCAATTTCGTAATATCCCGAGTAGGTGAGGACTTTAGGTGCCCATCCCGATGCCGGGAGAGGGAAGAGGTGCAACGCATTTTTGAAGTGGCTCTGTGCTAACTTAGCCTTCTCTATATTACTTCCGTCAGCCTTGTTGATTACAATGCCGTCGGCCATCTCCATAATGCCCCGCTTGATGCCTTGAAGTTCGTCGCCTGTGCCGGCAAGCTGTATCAACAGAAAGAAATCGACCATGGAATGAACAGCTGTTTCGGATTGTCCTACACCGACAGTCTCTATAATAATCCGGTCGAATCCGGCAGCTTCACATAGGATGATAGTTTCCCTCGTTTTACGGGCAACGCCTCCGAGAGAGCCAGCAGAAGGGGAGGGGCGTATGAAAGCATCTTTGGCTTGAGATAGTTTCTCCATGCGGGTTTTATCTCCCAATATACTTCCTTTCGAAACTTCGCTGGAAGGGTCTATAGCCAGTACTGCAACGCGGTGATGCTGTTTTATGAGATGCATCCCGAATACGTCTATTGAAGTGCTTTTTCCTGCGCCAGGTACGCCTGTTATTCCAACACGTATCGAATTACCCGTATATGGGAGGCATTTTTCGATAACCTCCTGTGCTATTTTCTGATGTTCGCTTTTCGAGCTTTCTATGAGTGTAACAGCCTGACTAAGAATTGCGATGTTCCCTTTGAGGATTCCATCTACATATTCTGCTGCTGTATATTCTTTTCGTTTGAAACGTTTGAAGTTCATATAAGGATTTACAGTCGGTTGCTCGCTGGTCCCTTTATTTACCTGTAATCCTTTGAATTGTTCATCATTTTCTATATGGTCCATGGTAATGGTGCTATTTTATGTTCGAGAGATTTGTTTCTTCATGTAAAGGTATTAATTCTATATAGAATATTGAAATCTCAGCAGGTTTAAATTGGGAGAGTAAATGAACTTCACGATAATAGTTAAAAATATAATTAAACATAATAAGAATTATATAACAAACGTTTTGGTTATCTTTGTATTACATATTTTTATTGAAATAAGCTTGTACGAATAGACATAAAAAAGGAAAAGCATCCATGTTTAAAGATAACATTCGGATGCTTTTCTGATTTTATTTAACTAAAATAATTTAGTCATATTTCAATGTTTCTAACTCTGCCTGAACCTTAGCCAGTTCTTCAGCTTTTTCTAAGTTATAATATACATTCTCCAATTTCTGCAGTGTCTTTTTGAGGCTTGCTGGAGCATCGTTATTCGCTTTTTGCAAATCATACAACTTTTCGAATAATGGCAAAGCTTTCAGATAAGACTCCTCTGCCTTCTTGTTGATTTCAATTTGCTCCTTGCGAGGTGCCTGATATGCTGATTCTCTGATTTCCTGTGCACGAAGAGCATATAATAGACCTAATCCTTCTAATGCTCTTTGACAGTTAGCATCGTTGCTGAGAGCTTCGTTGTAATATTGTTCAGCTGTATCAAACTCTTTCTTGTCTGCAAATAAAGACGCTTTCACGCTGATAAACATACACTGGTCAGTTCCGTTTGCAATTGCTTTATCAACAAAATCCATGGCTTTATCCATTTTTCCTGCTGAAATATATTCACTAATCAGGTTAGAAACAAAGTAGTTATTTTCAGGGAATTTGCTTGCTCCAAGCTCTAATACTTCCATGAACTTAACAGTATCCCCCATTGTATAATATTGGCTTGCCAATAGTTCATACGGGTCGCTTTCTTTCTGCGTGTTATTTGCATAATAAGGCTCATCAATCAGGCGTTTCAACAATCTGATCGAACGTTCCTTATCCTCTGCCTGGATGGCAGTAATAGTTGCATAATATTTGATAATCTGATATGTACTGTCAACAATCTTCATTTCAGCCTTGTCAGCTTCTGTGAATATAGGTAGTTGCGGAATATTCCAGTACATTTCGAATAGTTCAGATGATTTGATTCTATCGCTTGAATTGTAGTAAATACCTGCATTAGGATAATATGGCAATACTATTTTCAAGTTTCTTACAATATCTTTCCTTACTTTATTTTTCTTTTTACCTTTTTCGTCAGGTAATTCGCCCAATTCATCGGCTTTCAGGTAAGGAGCATAAAGGTTGTACATAGCCTCATACAATACGGCCTCGTTCCAGCCACCTTTATCCGGTTGAAATTCTTTCAGCTTTTCTTTGTCAATTTCTTTATCTGCAGCTTTGAATTCAATATCTCCGGCAATTTTCCAAGCTTCGGGATCGTTTGCTGTTTCAGGATTTGTTAATGCAGGCTTAATAAGTTCGCGGGCTTCTGAGAAAGAATCTTTTCCCAAAGCAGCTTTAGCATCTTTTACTGCTTTCTTCTGGGCAAAAGTAGCTCCACTTGCCAGTAAGCACAATGATGCAACTAAAAATATACGCTTCATAATACTCTTTATTTTATAGTTAATTAATCGTTATTTTCTTCATTAGTCATTTCTGTACTGTCGTTCTCAACAGGGCTTTCTTCTTCTTGTTCCGAATCTACCTTACATACCGAAGCTATTTCGTCGTTCCGTTTTTCAAGGTTTATCAGTCTAACTCCTTGTGTAGCACGTCCCATAACTCGCAGGTCTGCAACCTTCACGCGGATGGTTATTCCCGATTTGTTGATAATCATCAGGTCGTTTTCGTCATTCACGCTGTCGATAGAAACAAGTTTACCCGTTTTATCCGTGATATTAAGCGTTTTAACACCCTTTCCTCCACGGCTTGTGATACGGTATACCGGCTCTCCGTCTTCGTCGTTCAGGCGCGTACGCTTACCATAACCCAATTCCGAAACAACCATAATCGTTTGTGATTGTTGGTCTTCTTTCGACATGACAATCATTCCCACGACTTCGTCTACCCCATCGTCGTCGATACGCATACCCCGAACACCTGTGGCAGTACGTCCCATTTCGCGTACATTAGATTCATGGAAACGAATTGCTCGACCATTCCTATTAGCCATCAGCACCTCGCAATCGCCGTCGGTCATCAATACATTGATAACGCTGTCGTCTTCGCGGATGGTAATAGCATTCACACCATTCTGGCGTGGACGGGAGTAGGCTTCAAGAGACGTTTTCTTGATAACTCCCTGTTTAGTACAGAACACAAGATAGTGATTTTTTACAAACTCGCTATCATTTAATCCCTTAACTTTTACAAATGCCGTAACTTTATCATCGGAATCTATATTCAGTAAGTTCTGGATAGCGCGCCCTTTCGAGTTTTTAGAGCCTTCCGGAATATCATATACACGCAACCAGTAGCATCTTCCTTTTTGTGTGAAGAGCAACATGTAGTTGTGCATAGATGCCGGATAAATGTACTCGATAAAGTCTTCGTCGCGGGTGTCGGAGGCCTTAACCCCTACTCCACCACGATGTTGCGCTTTAAATTCAGTCAAAGGAGTACGTTTGATATAACCTAAGTGTGAAATGGTTATAATCATTTCGTCGTCGGCATAGAAATCTTCCGGATTCAATTCCTCCGAAGAATAAACGATTTCCGAACGGCGCTCGTCTCCGTATTTATCTCTTACTTCAACCAATTCATCTTTAATAACTTGCATGCACAATTCTTCATTCGAAAGAATTTCATTGAAGTAAGCTATTTGTTTTTGAATATCATCGTATTCGGCGCGCAACTTGTCTTGTTCGAGGCCTGTCAACTGGCGCAGACGCATTTCGACAATGGCACGAGCTTGCACCTCTGTCAGCGAGAACTTAGTTATCAGGTTCTCAATGGCTTCCTGTGGCGATTTCGAAGCACGGATAATGCGGATAACCTCGTCTATATGGTCTGATGCGATAATCAACCCTTCGAGGATATGAGCGCGTTCTTCTGCTTTGCGCAAATCGTATTGTGTGCGGCGGATAACAACGTCGTGACGGTGCTCTACGAAGCACGAAATCATGTCTTTCAGGTTCAGTGTACGAGGACGCCCATTAACCAGAGCAATATTGTTGACGCTGAAAGACGATTGCAATGCGGTCATCTTATACAGCTTGTTCAACACCACATTGGCGTTGGCATCACGTTTCACATCCACGACGATACGCATACCCTGACGGTCTGATTCGTCGTTAACGTTGCTGATTCCTTCGAGCCTTTTCTCACCTACGAGTTCGGCAATATGCTTGATTAATTCAGCCTTATTTACGAGATAAGGTATTTCTGTTATGACAATCCTATCGTGGTTATGTTCTGCCTCTATTTCAGCCCGTCCGCGCATGATAACACGTCCGCGTCCTGTTTCGAAAGCATCTTTAACCCCTTGATAGCCATATATAAACCCACCCGAAGGGAAATCGGGAGCTTTGATGTATTGCATCAATCCCTCGATGTCGATATCTTTATCTTCAATATATGCAATAGTAGCATTGATAGCTTCTGTCATGTTGTGCGGAGCCATATTGGTAGCCATACCCACGGCAATACCAGATGCCCCGTTGACAAGAAGATTCGGGATACGGGTAGGAAGAACAGTCGGTTCTTTCAATGTATCGTCGAAGTTTAACTGAAAATCAACAGTTTCCTTGTCAATGTCTTTTAGCATTTCTTCAGCCAAACGGCTCAACCGGGCTTCGGTGTAACGCATGGCTGCCGGGCTGTCGCCGTCGACACTACCCATATTACCCTGACCATCAACAAGCATATAACGCATATTCCATTCCTGTGCCATACGCACCATCGCAAAATATACCGAAGAGTCGCCGTGCGGGTGATACTTACCCAGTACTTCCCCTACGATTCTGGCCGATTTCTTGTGAGGTTTGTTGTAAGTGTTGCCAAGTTCGCTCATTCCGAACAAAATACGGCGGTGAACAGGTTTAAAACCGTCTCTTACATCAGGAAGGGCACGCGATACGATAACCGACATCGAATAATCGATGTAGGCCGATTTCATCTCCTCCTCGATGTTAATCTTAATAATTCTATCCTCTTGTTCTGTCATTCTAAAATTGTGAATATATTGTTTAATAGTTAGCCCGAGAATATAACGCTTGAAAAAGCATGCTAAGATACGAATTTTTATCCTATTCGAGAAACTTTTGGAGCATAAAAAAGCCCAATGAAAGCTTAATCATCGGGCTTTTTTCTTTACTATCTAAAGATTTGCTATCTTATTATTTATCAGCTGTTTTTGCCGTGGCAGTTTTTGTATTTCAAGCCGCTTCCGCAGAAACAAGGATCATTCCGTCCCGGTGTCTTTTCCACCTTTATCGGAGCCACCTTTTGCGGCTGTTGTGGTTGCCCCGGAATCTTAGGATTTCCTGCACCACCATCGTTACGGCTTTCTTTCATACGGCTGTAATCGGTTTTCTCTTCCTGCTTAGCTTCTTTCACCTGTTCAGGCTCGCGCATAGGTATTTGTCCACGCATGAGGATGGTTACTGCTTTCTGGTTGATGGTGTTCATCATTGCTTTGAACAGGTTGAACGATTCCAGCTTATAAATCAAAAGCGGATCTTTCTGCTCGTAGCTTGCATTCTGAACCGATTGACGCAGTTCGTCCATTTCGCGCAAATGCTCTTTCCATGCCTCGTCTATGGTGTGAAGAACGATTGCCTTCTCGAAAGAACGGACAACAGTCTTACCATCTGAATCATATGATTCTTTTAGGTTACAAGAGATATTGTAGATACGCTTTCCGTCGGTAACAGGAATCAGGATGTTTTCGTATTTATCACCTTGTTCTTCATATACTTGCTTGATAACCGGATTGGTAATTTCAGCCAATCTGTCCATCTTCTCTTTAAAGTTCTTGACAGCAGCTTCGAATAGCAGCTCTACAAGGTCTTCCGGTTTTTTAGAGCGGAATGCTTGTTCGTCGAACGGACATTCTACGGCCAATACGCGCAAGGTATCTATTCTCAGTCCTTCGTAATCGCCATCCGCAGAGAATTTTTCGATTAAATCGGCAGCTGTATCGTAGAACATATTCACGATATCGATTCCGATACGCTCTCCCATCAGGGCGTGGCGACGACGTTTGTAGATTACTTCACGTTGCGAGTTCATCACATCATCGTATTCGAGCAAACGTTTACGGATACCGAAGTTGTTTTCTTCTACTTTCTTCTGTGCTCTTTCCACTGATTTGCTAAGCATGCTATGCTCGAGCATTTCGCCTTCTTTGAATCCCATGCGGTCCATCATTCCGGCAATACGCTCGGATGCAAACAAGCGCATCAAATCGTCTTCCAGTGATATATAGAATACGGATGATCCCGGGTCTCCCTGACGTCCTGCACGACCACGCAACTGGCGGTCTACACGGCGCGATTCGTGACGCTCGGTACCGATAATGGCCAATCCTCCGGCTTCTTTTACTTCCGGCGCCAGTTTGATGTCGGTACCACGACCAGCCATATTGGTGGCGATGGTAACAGCACCCGGCTGTCCTGCCAAGGCGACAACTTCGGCTTCTTTCTGGTGCAATTTCGCATTCAATACGGAATGTTTTATCTTGCGAAGCGTAAGCATCTTGCCCAGCAACTCTGAAATTTCAACAGATGTCGTACCCACCAGAACCGCACGTCCTTGCGCTACCAAGTCAACGATTTCGTCGATAACAGCGGAATATTTCTCGCGTTTGGTTTTGTAGATACGGTCATTCATATCTTTACGGGCAATCGGACGGTTAGTCGGGATAACCACCACATCCAATTTATAAATATCCCAAAGCTCTCCTGCTTCCGTTTCGGCCGTACCGGTCATACCCGCCAGCTTGTTATACATACGGAAGTAGTTTTGCAGGGTAATAGTTGCGAATGTCTGCGTAGCAGCTTCCACTTTCACCCGTTCTTTCGCTTCGATGGCCTGGTGCAATCCATCCGAATAACGGCGTCCGTCCATAATACGGCCGGTTTGCTCGTCCACAATCATTACCTTATTGTCGATGACAACGTATTCGTCGTCTTTTTCGAACAATGAATAAGCTTTCAATAACTGGTTGATTGTATGCACACGGTCAGATTTTACAGAGTAATTCTGCATAATCTCATCTTTGCGTTGCGCTTTTTCTTCGTCGGTGATAGTTTCATTCTCCAATTCGGATAATTGTGCTCCAATATCCGGAAGAACAAAGAACTGCGGATCGTCGGAATTACCTGTCAGCAAGTCGATACCTTTATCGGTCAACTCTATCTGGTTGTTCTTTTCGTCTATGATAAAGAACAAATCATCGGTAACGATGTGCATATTACGGCTCTGTTCGGCCATATAATGCTCTTCCGTTTTGAGCATACCCGCCTTAATCCCTTGTTCACTCAGGAATTTGATGAGTGGCTTGTTCTTAGGCAATCCTTTATAGGAGCGGTATAGCAAGAGGAATCCTTCTTCCTGTTCCTTTTTATCTTCTGATGCAATTTTTGTCTTGGCATCGGCTAATAATTTTGTACAAAGATCGCGCTGTGCTTTTACGATAATTTCCACGCGCGGACGGAACTCTTCATATAGCTGATCGTCGCCTTTCGGCACAGGACCAGAGATAATCAACGGTGTACGGGCATCGTCAATCAATACGGAGTCAACCTCGTCGACAATTGCATAATTATGCTTGCGTTGCACCAAATCGTTCGGATTAATTGCCATATTATCACGCAGATAGTCGAAGCCGAATTCGTTATTCGTCCCGAATGTGATATCTGCCCGATATGCCTTGCGGCGGGCATCGGAGTTCGGTTGGTGTCTATCGATACAATCTACGGATAATCCATTGAACATATAGATAGGCCCCATCCACTCGGAGTCACGTTTAGCCAAGTAATCATTCACCGTAACGACGTGTACCCCTTCGCCTGTCAGGGCATTGAGGAATACCGGCAATGTACCTACAAGGGTTTTACCTTCCCCTGTCGCCATTTCGGCAATCTTACCTTTGTGAAGCACAGTACCACCAAAGAGCTGAACATCGTAATGTATCATATCCCAAGTGATTTCGTTACCTCCGGCTACCCATCTGTTGAAGTAGATAGCCTTGTCACCGTCTATTTCTACGAAATCGTGATTTTCAGCTAATTCGCGGTCGAAATCGGTCGCTGTAACTTCAATCTCTTCATTTTCGGTGAAACGGCGCGCTGTATCCTTAACAATAGAAAAAACTTCGGGAAGAAGCTGGTCGAGAATCTCCTCATATTTCTTTGTTATATCTTTTTCCAGCTTGTCTATTTCAGCCCAGATTTCTTCGCGTTGGTCGATTTCTATGGCTTCGATGCCGCTTTTTAGTTCGGCTATCTTATTCTTTTCAGCAACAACATAATCTTGTATCTGTTGTCTGATAGCTATAGTCCTTGCTCTCAATTCGTCATGCGAGAGTTGTTTTATCTCATCGTATGCCGCTTTTGTCTTATCCACATACGGGTTTATCTCTTTCAAGTCCCGTTGCGATTTATTTCCAAATAATTTGGAGAGAATGTCTGAAAATCCCATTATATATATGTTTTATTGTTTTTATTCGAGTTGTTATTTTTTTTAGAAAAGTTCGGATAGAACGTTGTCTTTTGCTGCGTTAGGAGGCCTAATCCTTAATACATGCGCCACGGAAGGAGCAATTTCGGTTGCTTTTATCGTCCTTTTTATCCTTTCGGGCTTAATGTGGCTGCCAAAGAAAATAACAGGGCAAACGACTGCATTGTTCCGCGAAACCTTTACTTTATGTGATTTATCTTGATCGTTCAGTATTTTATAGCCCGGCTGCAATTCGACGTATAAATCGCCGGAAGTTTCTTTCGAATAGCCGTTGCGGTAATACTCCATCATCGGATTCCATTCGCCATGCATCAAATCGTAAGAGGTATATACCTCCTGTACACCGGTAAATTCGGCGATGAATTCAGCCGATTTCCGTTGAATTTCCTGCAATGGAATATTTTGGTCTTCAATCAGTTTACGGTTAAGGTATATCTGATTATTGTAGAATTTGTCTACCCACGAATTAGTGCCATAGATAGCCATCAGATACATATTCAACAGGGCTTCGCACCGGTTGATGTGGAAAGAGCCTCTGTTGATAACTAAATCCGGTTCTTCGTTGCTGTCGTAATAGCCTGTAGAAGTGATAAATATAAAGGCGTTTTTCAATCCGACGGATTTATCTATCGCATCCAATAGCGCTTCGATGTCTCTGTCGAGCCTTGTATAGGTATCCTGTATTTCGATAGAATAATCTGCTATTCCCGGGAAATTGCCGGCATAAAAGGTCAGCGAAAGGAAATCGGGAGCAAGCCGCTTGCCCATATCCGCTTTCGTGAGTATTTTGATGGCCATGTCGCGCACACACTCATTGGCATAAGGCGACTTCTTGAAGAGCGCATAGGAGTTTTGATTGGTCATTTCCAGATTGTGCTGAAAATTGACGATTCCCTGCAAGTAAGGGAGCGCATTATATTGTTTGGCATCCAATAATGGATTCCAGTATTTGCCTAATTTCTGAGCCGAATAAGACGTATTGCTTTTATTTTCAGCGTCTACTACCCAGTAGAAATCACGGTAATAGGTGGTAGATGCCCATTTGCCCGAATAATCGTCTATCCAGAAGCCGCAATTACCTAACTGTCCGGCGGTTATAAGTGCCTGTGCAGATAGCGGCGCTAACGAATAAATATCCGATGAGTTCAGCGAAGCCATCTTCAATTCGTCTGTTATGGTAGAAGCTTTTATGGCAAGCGGCGAAACTTTCTCCTGCGTATAATTGCCGAGATAGTCTTCGTCGGCAAATGTCTGAATCTCGCGTTTTTCTTTTGTTATGTATTTTTTGTTGGCAAGGATGCCATGATAGAAAGGCGTAGTACCTGTATAAATGGTTGTTATGGCCGAAACGTCGTCGAGATTGGGGATGTTGAAAGATACATTTTCGTATACCAATCCCTCATTCAGCAAGCGTTTGAAGCCTCTGTCCGAGAAATTCTGTTGGAACATTTCCAGATAATCGCCCCGTAGCTGGTCGATGGTGATACCTATCACTAATTTCGGCGTTTCGCGAACCGAAGACGATTGTGCCTGCAAAGGTGCAGCAACGACAAATACGGCGACAAGTGATGTTAGTATTCTAATCATTTAAACGAATTATACTCATTTTATATAGCGGAAACTTTTCATCTTCCGCACCTTTTTTGTTGTCATTACATATGTCCCCGAAATCAGCAGTATACTCATTATGTAAGGGAGAAATGCAAATTCCAGTTTCTGTGGTATCAAACCCCATGCCAAAGTGAACAACAAAAGTGCCACAAAGTTAATAAAATGATAATAATATACGTGTTTTCTTAAAGGTTTTACGAAAAATAAACATCCGATGATAAATTGAAGCGGATTGAGCCAGACAAGATTCCAGTTCGGATTGACGCAAGGATGCTCCGAAAAGTACATCAGGAAGAATATCAATCCCCCTAAGAATCCGGCAACGAGGAATATTATGGTTGCATAAAAGCGCCCTAAAGCCAGTTTGTTTTTCTTATACACTAAATAGGAGAAAAAGGCAGTCAGGGCAAACAATATCCATCCGGCAATGAGGGGTGTATCAGATGGCATATCTGTTATATCGGACGTTTTTTCTCCCGGAATCAGTATATGTTCTGAAGCTACTAAAGGAACTCGAGTCCCGTCGGGGCGTTCGATAACTGCTCCGCGGTAAGCATTTTGCAGATAGCGTGGCAGGAAATCCTTTTGCCTGTCAGTTATGACCTTATCCGCATCTCCTCCGATAACTAAGTCTATCCCGAAACGTAGCCACGGTTTTATGTCGACGCATTCGTGAATCAAATCCCTGTAGGTCTGTTCTTTATTACTCGGTGTATAGTTTATTTTGCCGTTCACACACTGCTCCAGAATATCACGCGGACGAGTAGCGCAGTTGTCATACAGGAAATTATAGCGATATACCCGGTTCTCGGGCTGTACATTGACAATCAGAAATTCCCAAACATTTTCTTTTTCTTCCTGAGTGAGGTTTAACCGTTGTTCATATACCGCTACTCCTCTTTCTTTGAATTCGGCGAAATAGTACGACATATCATAGCCCAATACCATATAATCTGTGGCACCGGTCATAAAGCGCCCCATGAAATTGGGGGATGCGAAGTCGAATACCCCATAATTGAAAGATAAATCTATTTTTTGCACAGGGTCTTTTACGCGTATAACTGTATGACCAAAAACGGAATAGACCTCTTTCGTCCAAGGTTCGTTTGTAACAATACTTATCTCAGCCGAATCGCTTAATTCGGGTATAGTCGGTTCAATAGATTCAGCTTTTAAGTCTATAGTTGTTGCAACAAATGCTAAAAAGATAGTGATGAATAACAGTTTATGTTTCATATGTTGGTAAATAACTACTTTTATCGTTCACAAAGATAATTCTCTCAGCCATATTCACATGACTTTTTGAGTTATTTTTCTTAAATTTGTCATATTGAACAAATTGAAAATTATATGTCCAAATATATCTCCTTTCTCTTCCTTTTCTTTTCTGTGGTGGGCTTGTCTGCTCAACCCTACCGCACAACCCCCCTCTCGCCTGATATAAAGACAATTCAGGTGAACGCCGGCGAATGGGGAAGCCTTCCTGTTATTCATCTCAATGGGAATGATGCTATTACGCTCAATTTTGATTACATAAGCGATAACGCTTTCAGCCGGTTACGCTATAATATCTATCATTGCGATGCCAACTGGAACCGTAGCCGCGAGTTGTCGGATATCGATTTTCTCGATGGATTCAATGATAATCTGATAGATGATTATATTGTTTCGCTGAATACGACAGTCGATTATACCAATTATAACCTTGTTATCCCAAACAATGATGTAAAGCTGAAATTATCAGGTAATTATGTTGTGGAAGTATATAATGAGGACAATCCGCAAAAGATTTTACTTATTGCCTGTTTTTCTGTTGCCGAAACGTCAGCCAAAATTGGTTATAAAGTCTCTTCAATCACCAATATAGATGCCAATAAAGAGCATCAGCAGGTTTCGCTTTTTGTCAATCACAACCTGAATCTGCGCGACCCTGTGGGAGAACTGAAAGTTTTTGTCCGCCAGAACAACCGCCTGGATAATCAGCGTACAGGATTCAAACCGAGCATGATAACGCCGACTAAAATATCGTACGAACATAACCGGGAATTAATATTCGAAGCGGGAAACGAATATCGTCGTTTCGAGACATCGAGCCACCGCTTTAATGGTATGCATGTATCGAGTACGAAGTATCAGCCGCCGTATTATTATGCTTCCATAACTCCCGATAAAATCAGGGCAGGAAAGGGATATAGCTATGACGAAGACCAAAACGGACGCTTTATGATAAGGACTGCCGATACGGAGCAGCCGGATAATGAAGCCGACTATTTTATGACTACTTTTACATTGCCCGTCGACAGGCCTGTTGCGGGGGATGTTTATTTAAACGGGGATTTTACCTATAACTCTTTCAATACACTATATCGGATGGAATATGATGCCGTTGAAGGGGTATATTCCCTTTCCATGCTATTGAAGCAGGGTTTGTATAACTATCAATATCTGACGAAAACGGTTAATGGGTATTCTACAGCACCCATCGAAGGCAACTATTATGAGACGAGAAACGAATATTCAGCGTATGTCTACTATCGCCCGTCGGGACAGCGATACGACCGTTTGATAGGCGTCCAGACTTTTTATTCTCATTGATTTTTAGTATAAATAATCTTAATCCTTGCCAAAAGGCAGGGAAGAGTTATCTGAAATCGCCGTTTTCTCCCGTTTTTTTAATACTTTTGCATATCTTTTATATAATATCGGTATCGTATCAAGAGGTTTGTCTACATAAAGCGGTTTAAATATGTAATACTCACTACTGTAGGGATTATAGTAGGTTTATTTCTGCTTGTGTTCGGATTGCTGAATACCTCTTTCGTCCAGAATTATATGCGGGACACGATTGTAGAGGAACTACACAAGAAAATCGGCACGGAATTAGGCATCGGACAACTACATTTCACACCCTTCAATGCTTTGGAGCTTGACAGCGTCTATTTGCACGACGTGAATGGCGAACAGATATTCTTTGCAGAGAAAATATACGCCAATGTAGATATTTTGCCGCTATTGCAACGGAAGTTGGTTGTCAATGCCGCCCACCTCACCAAATTCGATATCTATTTGTCGAAAGATAGTGCCAATTCACCGCTCAACATTCAATATGTTATCGATGCTTTCAAGTCTGATACCCAGCAGTCCAATGCGACATTGCAGATAAAGCTGAATGCTATCAGCCTTTCCGAAGGTTCTTTTCGCTATGATGTCAAAGACAAGCCCCGCAAGGAAGAACGTTTCGATGCCAATCATATCTATGTGTCTGATTTAGACGGGCGTTTTGCGCTGAAATCGCTTACAGCCGATTCCCTTAATATACAAATCAAGAAGCTGAACCTGAAAGAACAAAGTGGCTTGAAAATAACCAATCTGACGAGCCGCCTCGTTACACAAGACAAGAAAGCTTCCATCAGAGGGTTCAGGCTGGATTTGCCGGATTCTTTCCTGCAATTCGACAAATGCGAGGTCGACCTTAGCAATGTGGCTACTACAAAGGATTTGCTCGATAATGCAACTTTCGATTGCATCATCACTCCTTCCTACATTGCACCCAAAGATGTTGCCGCCTTTACTCCGGCACTGCGCTATTTCACCGACTTAATTACCTTACAAGCGCGGATAACCGGTTCGGTCGATAATATCAACATCCAAGATTTGCAGCTGAACTACGGCGAAAAGATGCAACTGATATCGAATATCGAGATAAAAGATACGCGCTTCGCCGACAAGATGTATATTCTGGGCAGTATAGATGAGTTGACCATGACCGGAACGGAAATTGAAGGCCTCAGAAATAACTTCTCTAAGAACAATATCAGGCTACCCAATTCGATAAGGGATTTGAATTTAGTCTCCTTCGAAGGGGATATATCCGGCTATCTGAATCAGCTAACTGCTTTCGGTAGTTTAGAGAGCGACTTGGGAATTGTCAACACCGATGTCCTTTTCGGCTTCGATGCCGACAATGGCGCTACTAAATTCTATTTGCAGGGAGGCGTATATGCTTCCAATTTTCAGATAGGTAGACTGCTAAGCAACAAAGACTTGGGCAAAGTGTCTGTCGATTTGGAAATCAATATGAAAGAACCAAAGAACGGCGGATTGCAAGGTAGCGCTGTAAGCATCATTCGCGACATGGATTACAAAGGATATACGTATGCCGATGCTGCTATAGACTTCACATACGATGGTCTGAAAATGGAAGGAAAGCTGAACATAGACGACCCTAACGGGATGGTTGCCATAGAGGGACTTTTCGACTTATCGGACAAGGAAAATCCCGAATTAGACTTTTTTGCATCCGTCAAAAATGTAAAAATGGGCAATCTTCACCTTACGGAAAAGATGGACAATTCGGACCTCTCCTTTTCTATAGATGCCAATTTCCAGGGGAAGAATATCGACGATGCGCAGGGCTATATCAAAATCGACTCTATCGACTTCTTCCGGGGCGACCAGCATTTCTTCTTGCAGGACTTCCTTATCGAAGCTTCGGGTATATCCACCGACCGTAAATTGACGATACAATCCGACTTATTCAACGGCGAGGTATTGGGAGCCTATTCTTTCACGACTATGGCCAGCAGTATTCAACAGACATTGCATGCCTACCTCCCGGCATTGGTGAGGGAGCTTAAATCGGACGAAAAGAAAAGAGCCGATATAAAGGATAACAATATGAACTTCCATTTCCAGATAAACAATACGGAGAAGTTGAGCAGCATATTGAATCTCCCTGTGACTGTTGTCAACCAGTCGAAGATAACAGGCTTTTACAATAACCGTTCGGAGAAATTCCGGCTCGAAGTCTTTACGCCATTTATCAAGGCGGCAGGGATGAATATAAAATCGGGGTATGTATTGGTGGAGAATCCTAAAGATAAAATCAATTCGCAGATAGAGGCATTAATATTGGGTAAGAATAATGCTATCACCAAGCTCGAAATAGCATCTGATGCCGAGAATAATGAAGTCAGCAGTAAAATCAACTTTTCGAATGATGGCAAGCAAAAAGCGAAGGGGGAATTTTCTTTATCCGCCCTGTTTGCTAAGGAAGGAAATGACCCGTTGAATGTGGATATAAATATCCTGCCGAGCTCTTTACTGATGAACAATGCCCAATGGAACTTGTACGAAACAAAAGTCTCTATCAAGAAAGACTGGTACAATATCCGCAATTTCAAGATAGAAACGGAAGACAAAAACCAGAATATATTCATAGACGGCACTTATGCTAAGAATGACAGCCGACAGATACTCAAAACCGAATTGAAGAATATAGACCTACACTATATATTCGAGACATTGGCAATCGATGTATTGAAGTTCGGAGGACGTTCAACAGGACGGGTTTTTGTTTCCAGCACCGAGGGTAAGCCGTATGCCAACACCCGCCTGAATGTCGATGATTTTTCCTTTAATGGTACTCCGCTCGGACACCTCAATCTGTTCAGCGAGTTCGACGAAGACACAAAAAAGATTATGATGAGCGGTGTAATCACCAGTGCCGAAAAGAAGATAACCAACGTCGACGGAGAGATAGATCCTATCAAACAGGGCTTGTCAATGAATTTCGAAGCCGATAGTCTCGATATCAGCTTCCTGAATGCCTATACGTCATCCTTATTCAATAATGTTTCGGGGAGAGGGTCTGGGAAAGTGCGCTTGTTTGGTAACTTCTCCAAAGTAACTGTCGAAGGGGATGCCTTTGTCGAGGATGGCCGCATTGGTATTAATTTCTTGAATACACAATATAGCTTTACCGATAGCGTACATCTGAAAAGCGATTTGATATACTTCAATGATATAGCCTTTCATGACGATTATGGAAACACCGCTTATGGCAACGGGAAAGTGGCACATAATATGTTTACCAATATATCCTATCATATCGACCTTTCGGCGGAGAATTTTTTGCTATACAATGCTACGGAAAAGCATAATCCTATCTTCTCGGGTAAGGTATTCGGTACAGGAAACGGCGTAGTCAGCGGCGACGAGCAGGCAGTAGTGATAGATGTCAACATACGCACCGAAAACAAGACCGAAGTCCGTATGAACTTTATGGATAACTCTATCACCGAATATAACTTCATCACCTACAAATCAAAAGACGAACCGAAAGCGGAAGAAGAAACCGATATACAATCAGTAGGTCAACCGATACAGACGAAATCACCGATGGATATCGATATGAGATTCTATATCGATGCCACGCCCGATGCGGTTGTTGAGCTTGTGATGGATCCTGTAGGAGGCGACGTCTTGAGAGGATCGGGTACAGGAGCGCTACGCTTCAACTGGTCTACAAAAGCTCCTCCTCGTTTGTATGGTAATTACCTGATAAACAGGGGTAGCTATCTCTTTACCTTCCAACGTTTGCTCGAAAGAAAGTTTGTTATAGAAGACGAAAGTACTGTACGTTTCGACGGCGATCCGTTCGAAGCGATGCTGAATGTGAATGCGGTGTACAAGATAACGGCCAATTTGAACGACCTTAGCAGTTCGTTAGCGGAAACATCGGGGCAGTCTAACATTCCGGTCAATTGTATTCTGAACCTCACAGGCCCGTTGAGACGACCGACCGTAAAACTTGATTTGGCTTTCCCTGCGGCTGTGCCGGAAGTTGAACGCCAAATCAAAGTCTATTTAGATAGCGAAGATATGATAAACAGGCAAGTGGCCTATCTATTGCTGTTGTCGAAATTCTATACGCCTGCCAATAGTGAAACGGAATACCGTACAACAGGCTTTGCCTCTGTTGCATCAGCTACACTTTCGTCGCAACTGACACAGATTGTGAGCAAGCTGGATAACCGTTGGCAGTTGGGGACGAATATCCGTACCAGCGACTCGGAAATGACCAGTACCGAAGTAGAACTGATCCTGTCGAGCCAGCTCCTGAACGATCGGCTATTGATCAATGGTAACTTCGGGTATCGTGATGATCCGACGATAGAAAAGGACGCTTTCATCCGCGATATAGAGATAGAGTACCTGCTCAATAAGTCGGGCACATGGCGCGTTAAAGCTTATAACCGCTACAATGAGAAGTATTATTACCATGCTACCTCTGCCGAAGAAACGCAAGGAGTGGGTATCAAATATAAACGGGACTTCGATAAGGTAAGCGAGTTGCTCCCGTGGAAGAGAGAACCCAAAGAAGAACCGGCATTGCCTGCAGATACCTTAGTCCCTATCATTCCCGATTCGATACAGAAAGGCAGTCCTTTGAGTAGCTTTATCAAACTGAAATGATATGCAGCTATCTCCTGATACTAAACGGTTTATAGAAGAGCATGAATCGGATGATATTCATTCGCTTGCTTTGCATGCTTCCCGTTTCCCCCAAGTAGATATGGCGTTGGCTATTCAGCAGATAAAAGGCAAACAGATAGCCAAAGAGAAGATTCCAAGTTGGTACAAAGTCTCGGATATCCTTTATCCGAAGCACCTTTCGATGGAGCAATGCTCATCGGAATATACGGCACGTTACAAGGCAACTTTGCTCTCCGGCAGCAGCTTGGTCGATCTCACAGGCGGTTTCGGGGTGGATATTGCCTTTTTGTTCCCGCAATTTAAGGACGCGACCTATGTAGAGCAACAAGAGGAACTTGCAGGCATTGCACAACACAACTTCGCTGTATTGAATCTCGATATACAGGTTGTCAATGCTGATGCTGTTGATTATCTGCATCGTATGACGGCTGTCGACTGCATCTATATTGATCCGGCAAGGCGTGATATCAAAGGCCGGAAAATTGTTTCGATAGAAGATTGTACGCCTAATCTTCTCGAGATAGAGCCGCTACTGGAGGAGAAAGCCAAGCGAACGATGATAAAATTATCTCCTATGCTCGATATTTCGCTGGCTGTTAAGTCTTTGAAAGGTATCGCCGAAGTACATATTATCAGTCATAACAATGAATGTAAAGAGTTGCTATTTATCAAAGATAGTGCTCAGGTAATGGAATCGCCTCGATTACAATGTGTTAATATCCACCATGATAAGACAGATATTTTTAGCTTTAGCAGGGAAGAGGAAGATGAGATCAACCTGCACTATACGAATGAGATAGGAAGATATTTGTACGAGCCGAACAGCTCTGTACTCAAAGCCGGTGCTTACAAGAGCATTGCCCAATATTATGGTATTGACAAACTACACGTTAATAGTCATTTATATACGTCTGATAATCAGATAGATGGGTTTCAGGGAAGGGCGTTCGAAGTTGTGGCAGCTACCACCCTGAACAAGAGCGAGTTAAAAGACAAACTGGGTAATATTAAGCAAGCTAATATTTCTACCCGAAATTTCCCCCTTTCACCGCAAGAATTAAAGAAACGTCTGGGGTTAAAAGACGGAGGCAACACCTACATCTTCGGCACAACTTTAGGCGATGGGCATAAGGTGCTTATCATCTGCCGGAAAGCCGATTAGACTTCCAATGCACCAATCAACTCTTTGACCGAAGATATACCGTTCCGGTCTAAATATTGCTTAATTCCATCTACTACCTTCACCGATATAGTAGGATCTATAAAATTGTAAGTCCCTATCTGAATGGCTGTTGCACCTGCCAAGATGAACTCGATAGCGTCCTCCCAACAAGAGATTCCACCCATACCGATAATCGGAATTTTAACGGCATTGTATGTCTGCCATACCATCCGCACAGCGACAGGTTTTACGCACGGACCTGACAATCCGCCTGTTACGGTCGATAGTTTCGGGCGTCGTCTGTGAATGTCGATAGCCATTCCCATCAACGTATTAATCAGCGAAACCGAGTCTGCGCCTTCGGCCTCTACGGCACGGGCTATCTCGGTTATATCCGTTACATTAGGCGACAATTTCACGATTAAAGGGCGGTTCCAGACCCTACGGACAGCTTTTGTAACAGCCGCCGCCGATGTAGTGCAAGTTCCGAAAGCCATGCCGCCTTCTTTTACATTGGGGCAGGAGATATTCAGTTCTATGGCCGGAATTTTGTCCAATTCAACCAATCTTTCGGTGCATGCTACGTAATCTTCGATAGTCGATCCCGATACATTTACGATTATGTTGGTATCATAATCCTTGATTTCGGGATATATCTTTTCGGCGAAATAGTTTACCCCTTTGTTTTGCAATCCTACAGCATTGAGCATGCCCGATGGCGTTTCCGCCATACGGGGATAAGCGTTCCCTTGACGATCATGTATGGTCGTACCTTTTACACAAATCCCTCCCAAACGGGACAAGTCTATAAAATCTGTATACTCCTTTCCGTTTCCGAAAGTTCCGGAAGCAGTCATTACAGGATTTTTCAAAAATAAATTTCCGATATTAACTTTTAGCTTATCCATTTCAATTTATTAATGTTAAATACGGGACCATCAGTACAAGCGCAAAGATTCCCTTCGCGCGTATTCTCTACACAGCACAAGCAGACCCCAAATCCGCATGCCATCAGGTTTTCGAGAGATACCTCGCACGAAATATTATGTTCAGTAGCATATTTGGCAACGGCAACCATCATCGGCTTAGGGCCACAGGTATAAATTGCCGAAAAAGTTTCACTTTTCAAAATCGAATGATCAATAACATATCCTTTTTCGCCATAACTGGCATCCTCGGTTGTGCAGAAAACTTTTCCAAATTTGTCAAACTCGTCTAATTGTAGCAGATCATTTTTGGATCTTGCACCCAATAAAAAATGAGGCATAATTCCCTTTTCTTTCAACTTTGCTCCCAGATATAGCATAGGTGCTGTTCCAACTCCGCCACCAATAAGCAATACTTTTGCCTCCGGATTTCCATCGGGAAGGGTAAAAGAATTACCCAACGGGAGCAATAAGTTGAGTATATCACCTTGTTTTGCTTCACACATTTTGCGCGTACCGTCTCCAATTTTCTGAACAAGCAGCCAAAGCTCGTTTGTCGCTTTATCTACAAAATTGACTGAAATAGGCCGCCGGAGAAAGGTGGTAGGCGAATCATCTACCCGAACCTGCACAAACTGTCCCGGAAACATCTCGGGAAGCGGGCTTTGGTCTTGTGTTGTCAGCTTTATCAGGCTGTAATTCTGGTTTAGTTGCTCATTAGCAGTAACAACCAAATCGAGCATTGTTTTCATTCGGTATATTTTTTTACTTTAATCGAGTAACAAAGTTAATACTATAATAAGGAATAAAAGCGATAAAAGGGCGACTTTTTGTATTTTTCTTTTCCGAAGGATTATTTAATTTAATGTGTGACTCATAACATATTCATTTATATTATTTCTTTTCTCGGGAAAAATCTGTAGATTTACATACCTTTAAGAGTAACCTGAATCCCTATTTTTATAACCTCAAATTCTAATGAAGATGAAAAAAATTATCCACTGCATTGCAGTAGTATTTTTTTTATTTGCAGGCACTTATAATGTCACGGCTCAGCAAGTAAAAAAGTTTACACTTCCTACCCCCTGGACAGAAATCGCATCCCAAACGGAAATCCCGCTGCCCGAGTATCCGCGTCCTCAGATGGTACGTACACAATGGCTTACCCTCAATGGCAAATGGGATTATATGGGAGGTAGCGATCTCTCCAATCCGGTAACGGCAAGTGTTCCTCCAAAATTCGGTGCTAATGCCGAACAGATATTAGTTCCCTTCTCTCCCGAAGCCGAATTATCGGGCATCAACCGCAAAGCTGAAACAAACCTCTGGTATCGCCGGACACTCACTATCCCAAAAGACTGGAAAGGTAAAAGGGTTATATTGCATTTCGGTGCGGTCGACCGTATAGCCACAGTCTTTGTTAACGACAAAAAAGTCGGCAGTCATACAGGAGGATATACCAATTTCAGTTTCGACATAACCGATTACCTGAAATCAGGCGAAAATATGCTCGTCGTAGGCGCATGGGACCCTAACGACGGCAAAGCAGCTTCGGGCAAGAACGGCCCAAGAGGAGACTATACCTTTACATCCGGCATCTGGCAAAGTGTCTGGATAGAACCGGTTGCAAAAGAACATATCTCACACCTGAAGTTGATTCCCGATCTGGTAAATAATCGTCTCGAAATAGAAGTTACGGCCTCGGAAAAGAATCTGCAAATATCAGCTGTTGCCCTCGATGGAAACCGAAAAGTGGCAACCAAGGAAGGCCGCACGGGTACTAAATTTTACTTACCCATTTCCAAACCTAAACTATGGACACCTGACACGCCTTTCCTATACGATCTGAAACTTGAACTGAAAGATGCCAAAGGTAAAGTCGTCGATCAGGTAGACAGCTACTTCGGGATGCGTTCGGTATCACTCGGCAAAGTGGACGGAGTAACCCGTACACTACTCAATGGCGAGTTTATTCTCCATTTAGGGCTTTTAGACCAAGGATACTGGCCCGATGGCGTCCTTACTGCTCCCACCGAAGAAGCTTTACTTTACGATATCGAATTGGCTAAACGTACCGGTTTCAACGTTATCCGCAAGCATATCAAAACCGAGCCTATGCGCTGGTACTATCATTGCGATCGCTTAGGCGTTCTCGTATGGCAGGATATGCCTAATATATGGGAGCCCGACGGGCAAGACTCTGTAGCTGTCAGGACGCAATTCCGCGAAGAATGGAAAGAGATTATCGACCAGTTGATAAGCGTGCCTTCTATCGTTACATGGGTACCATTCAACGAGAACTGGGGGGCATTCGATGTGAAGGAAATTACGGACTGGACAAAGCAATATGATCCGTCGAGACTTGTAAACGGTAATTCCGGCTACAACTACGCACCCGGCTATCGCCCTGCATATGGCAATCCCGGAAATGGCGACTTTGTGGACAGACACAATTATGGTCCAATAAACGAAGAGCATACGCCTAAGCCCGAGGAAAACCGTGCTGCCTCCATCGGAGAATTCGGAGGGAAAGGCCTTTTTGTCAGAGGGCATATGTGGCCGGTTCGCAACAATTCGTACGAAATAATGATAAGCAAGGATATCCTTTCCGACACGTATGTGACGCTCTTGAATACGGTCGAGCAAATGATGATTTATCAAGGCATAAGTTGTGCCATATATACGCAGACTACCGATGTAGAGCACGAGATAAACGGCCTTGTGACTTACGACCGGCAAGTAGAGAAAATGGACTTCGACAAAGTAAAAGCCATCAACGAAGCCATTATACAATCGAGCAAAGAACTGAATAAAAAGACCACTGATTACAGTAAACAGAGGGAATATCCTCAATAAGAGAATAGAATAACTCCAATGGTACAAAAGTTCCTTATAGTAATATAGGGAACTTTTTTTTTCGAGCATTTATTCATCGGAGATATCCGCCATGAATCTTACGGGAAGTTATTGGCTTTTGAATATACGGATATTGGGATCGAATTTTGATAAAGAAAGTAAGATTATTATCTATTTATTAGCTTCGAACGTCTCGAATGTGTTGTCGGAGTAATATACGATTATTTTAGTGATTTTCTTTTCAGGTGCTTTTTGATAGATAATCTCTTGTTTTATAGGCTCTTTTACTACATTTTCGGGGGTGTTAACTATATTTTCCTTGCGATATTCTGTTTTTTCCGCCCTTTCCATCGGATTTATCGCAGCCTGAGAGAATAAATCCATCCCTTCTGTGGGGAAAGCGGGTGTTTCCTGATGGGAATCGATCAATGGCGTTCTATCCGTTCCGGGTTTATACATCTCTCCGTTCCCGGTCAATAACCAATCGGAATTGACATAGGGTAACTTGCTCAAGATACGTGTAGCCACATCCAAGCTCGGATTATTACGCCCATTCAGTATATGCGATATTACCGCACGGCCAATATCCAACATATCGGCAAAAGCTGATGGAGTGAGTTGCTCATTCTCCATAATAAGGCGTATCCGTTCTCTCATAATTTTAAGATTATAGATGTAAATAATACAAATACAAATGTATAAAATAAGAATCACATTTGAAAACCAAAATAAATTACATTTGTTGTTTATATTTGTATCTATGCTGTATTCAAAAGTAAACAAGCAGTAATATACAACCGTAAATATAGTTGAAGTTATGATTTAATAAGTAGTTATAATTATCTTATTTATAGCAGTATAATATATTAGTTATTGATGAATATAGCCGATTTTAAGAGGTAAAACGTGATTTCGCCCGTTTTGTTAAAGTAAAACTTTAAATTGCATATATCATATACTGATTTATATGTAATTATATGTATTAATAATGTAGTTATTAAGCTTGCTCTCTATGCATAGTTACTTTTGTATATACGGCTGATCATCTGTATTTATTTTTGTATTTATACTTTAATAATATTCATTTATATATGAATACATCTATATATATTTATATACAACTCTGCTAGTTTACAATTGTTATTCAGAATTTGCCAGAATCAACTATATTCTTTCCATTTGTAAACACCCCCGAAATATTAAAAATGTTGTTTTATCGCTGCTTTATCTCTTTTGTGAGGGATATCTTTATTCTTATATTGCATAATAATAATTATCTTTACGCAAACAACAGAAAAATAACCTATCAATATCAAATAATAAGAAATATGAAGACATTCTATTCGATTATCCTATTATTAGCCATAGGTATTCTTCCGGTTTTTCCTTGTACTAATTTTTTAGTAGGAAAAGCCGCCTCTACCGATGGTTCGACTTTCATCAGCTATTCAGCCGATTCTTATGCTTTGTATGGAGAACTGTACCATTGGCCGGCTCGCAAATATCAACCGGGCGAAAAGCTCAAAGTGCATGAGTGGGATACCGGCAAGTTTCTGGGCGAAATAGACCAGGTAGAACGAACTTATAATGTTGTGGGTAATATGAACGAGTTTCAGTTGGCTATAGCAGAAACAACATTCGGCGGACGCTCGGAACTGGAAAACCCCGAAGGAATAATCGACTACGGAAGTTTGATATACATAACACTTCAACGGGCTAAAAACGCCCGCGAAGCGATTCAGATAATGACCGGATTAGTCGAAAAATATGGCTATTACAGTGGAGGCGAATCCTTTTCTATTGCCGATCCGAACGAAATATGGATATTGGAAATGATTGGCAAAGGGCGTGGCAACAAAGGCGCTGTATGGGTAGCTGTCCGTATCCCGGATGACTGTATAGCTGCTCATGCTAACCAAGCCCGTATACAGCAATTTCCGTTGAATGATCCTGAAAATTGCCTGTATTCACCGGACGTTGTATCTTTTGCCCGCGAAAAAGGTTATTATTCAGGTACAGATGCCGATTTTAGCTTTGCGAAAGCTTACAATCCGCTTGATTTCGGTGGACAACGCTATTGCGAAGCCCGTGTATGGAGCTTCTTCAACCGTTTCAACAAAGACATGGCTAAATATGTATCGTACGCATTGGGTGTGACCAACGATCCGATGCCTTTGTATATCAAACCGGATAGGCAGCTGTCATTGAGTGATGTAAAGGAAATGATGCGCGACCATTACGAAGGAACAGCTTTGGACTGGAGCAAGGACGTAGGTGCCGGCCCGTTCAATAGCCCATATCGCTGGGCTCCACTGGAATGGGAAGTGGATTCGGTGAAATATTGCAATGAACGCCCGATAGCTACGCAGCAAACAGGATTTACTTTTGTTGCCCAGATGCGTTCGTGGCTGCCGAATCCGATAGGAGGAATCCTTTGGTTCGGGATGGACGATGCCGCACAGACGGTATATACACCGATGTATTGTTCGATAACGGAAACGCCTGAATGTTTCCGCGTTGGAAACGGCGATTTATACACTTTTTCGTGGACATCGAGCTTCTGGATTCACAACTGGGTATCTAATATGGTATATTCCAAGTGGGATTATATGTACCCTGACATGAAAAAGGTACAAAGGGAATTGGAATATAAATTCGATAAAGACCAGATTGAAACGGAGAAATTCGCATCCGATATGTTCGAAAAGCATCCCGATCAGGTAACAAAATACCTGACCGAGTATAGCTGCGACCAAGCGCAATATGCTTTCGACAAATGGAAAAAACTCGGTGAATTCCTATTAATTAAATATATGGATGGAGTTGTGCGCAAAGAGAAAAACGGTGAGTTTATCCGCAACGAGCATGGGCAAGCATCATCGCCGCAACGGGTAGGCTATCCGGACAAATTCTATCGTCAGGTAGTGAAGGAAACCGGCAATAAATATAAAGTCATCGAGTAATATAACAACGAGCATATCATTGAAACCATGTCTAAAGGGCTGAAATATAGTCTTCTATTTCTTTTACTGATAGTTGTACTGTTTGTCCTGAATTTATTTTTCGGTTCGGCTACTATACCGGCAGATGCTGTGATAGATATCCTGTTGGGAAAAGAAGCTGAAAGACGGACATGGCCGATAATCATATTCGAATCGCGTCTCCCGCAAGCAATAACAGCATTGTTTACAGGAGGCGCGATTGCTGTATCGGGGCTTTTACTGCAAACAGCTTTCCGAAACCCTTTAGCCGATTCGGGAATATTGGGTATCAGTTCGGGGGCAAGCCTTGGGGTAGCTGTTATTATTTTGCTGTTAGGCGCAGGAATCGGCTCTACAAGCGGGTTCTCACTCTCCTACTCTATGACTGTCGTTTTCGGGGCTTTTGTCGGTGCCGCCTTGATACTCATCATCATTATGGGCTTTGCCTCCATAGTCAAGAATAACGTTATGTTGCTCATTATTGGGATAATGGTGGGGTACCTGACATCGTCTGTTATTTCCATCCTCAAATTCTGGAGCACGAGCGACAATGCTTTCAGCTATATGATGTGGGGAATGGGTAGCTTCGGCAACGTTTCCATCGAGCAATTACCATTCTATTGCATTGTTGTAGCTATTGGGTTATTCTTGTCTATTTTGTTGATTAAGCCGCTGAATGCTTTGCTCTTAGGTGAACGCTACGCCGCCAATTTAGGCGTAAATATCAAAACAACACGCCTTTTACTGCTTATCTGTGCCGGATTGCTCACCGCTATAACCTGTGCATTCTGCGGCCCTGTGGGATTTATCGGGTTGGCAGTTCCACATATTGGGCGCTTACTTTTGGGTACTTCGAATCATAAATCGCTATTGCCTGTTACGATTTTTATCGGTGCGGCATTAGCTCTTTTGTGCAACTTGATTTGTGTGCTTCCGGGCAACAGGGGAGCATTGCCTTTGAATGCCATTACACCGATTTTTGGTGTTCCGGTAATCCTGTATGTTATTATTAATCAGAAGAAAATACAATATTTCAATTGATGAACCGGGAAGTTATTATATCGGCAGAAAATATTGCTATCGGGTATCACAAGACAAAACAGCACGATACCAACTGCTTATATTCCGATTTATCGTTCGAATTGTATAAAGGCGAATTAGTCTGCTTATTGGGGGCTAACGGGGCAGGCAAGTCTACCCTACTCCGCACGATAAGTGCTTCACAACCTGTGCTTTCGGGAGAGATTTCTCTCGAAGGGAAAAGTATACAAAGCTATAAGGAGAAAGACCTTTCCAAGCGGATGGGGCTTGTGCTTACGGATAAGACTTCGGCAGGAGGATTGACTGTCAGAGAATTAGTTGAATTGGGGCGCTATCCATACACGGGCTTCTTCGGGCAATTGGATGAACAAGACAAAGCGATTGTCAATCAGGCAATTAAAGATGTCGGTATCGCCCATAAAAAAGAGGCTTATATTGCTGAACTTTCTGACGGAGAGCGGCAAAAAGCCATGATAGCCAAGTCATTGGCACAGGAATGTCCTATTATCCTGTTGGACGAGCCTACCGCTTTTCTGGATATAACAAGCAGTATAGAGATTATTTCGCTTCTGCACCAATTAGCTATTAATCAGCAGAAAACAATACTTTTGTCTACGCATAATGTCGATTTGGCTTTGCATCTCGCCGACAGATTGTGGCTTTTATCGCGCGAGAAAGGTTTGCAATGTGGTGTTACGGAGGATATTGTTTTATCCGGTGCGATGGATAATTTCTTTGATAGCGAAAATATTGTATTCAACGATGAATCGGGCGTTTTTCTGCCTAAAGTGACGGGGACAAAAAAAGCTTTCATTCAGGCGGATACGCCATTACTGCACTACTGGACAAAGAACCTATTAGCCAGATACAATATACAAATGTCAGATAAAGAGGACGATACAGCCTTAAAAATAGCCGTCCACTCTCCTACTCTTATCCGATTATCATCTGATAATGAGACTGTTGAAATAAATAGCTTTGAGCAATTAGCCGAATGGCTGAGAAAGAATAACTAAGCAGTCCTTCTTTTCCTTGTCATATCTATCCGCAGAAAGACGAATAGCAATATGGTGAATCCCCACAGAGACGAGCCTCCATAGCTGAAAAACGGCAATGGTATTCCTATCACGGGCGTCAGCCCAATCACCATGCCGACATTGATAGCCAAGTGAAAAAAGATTATCCCCGCGACGCAATAGCCATATACCCGCCCGAAGGCGTTTTTTTGCCTCTCGGATAAGAATATCAGCCGGAGAATCAATGCGACAAAGAGCGCCAAAGTGGCAACTGTCCCAATAAATCCTTCTTCCTCGCCTACTGTACAAAAAATGAAGTCGGTATCTTGTTCGGGGACGTATTTCAATTTTGTTTGTGTCCCATCCAGAAAGCCTTTCCCTGCGAAGCCACCCGAACCGATTGCTATCTTGGACTGGTTGACATTGTAACCGGCGCCTTTTTTATCTTCTTCCATTCCCAACACCACCTTTATACGTACTTGCTGGTGAGGTTTCAATACATCGTTGAATATATTATCGATAACGGAAACGAATGCTATACTCATCACCACTACTGCTATGATGCCGAGATAAGATAGTGCCCGTTGTTTGATCGTGAGAACTATCAAATAGATCGTTAATATGCCGATTGCCACTAAGCCAACAATTCCCCAGTTGACAGACAAGCCGAATTTGTAGAGCAGATAAGCAGCACCATATATCAATGTCCCTCCTATCAATATATTACGCGGAACACCTTTACCTTTTTTTATATATACTCCTACTAAAATAGCACTAATTACGACGACCAACACTGTCGTTATAAATTCGCCCTGCGTGAGTAAGCCCATATCTGTTTCGGAATATTTCAGTCCGATGATGAAAAGTACAACAGTAGCTAATCCGGCAAATAAAACAATTCCCGGAAGCCCCTGACGATACAATACGAGCATAAAGGATATAAATACGAGTGCCGAACCTGTCTCCTGTTGAAGAAGGATGAGCGACATAGGCAAAGCAATCATCGCACATACAATAGTCAGGTTCTTGACATTCATCAATTTAAAATTGTATGAAGACATAAACTTCGCCAAAGCTAATGCTGTCGCAAACTTGGCAAATTCAGCCGGTTGCAGGCGTATATCGTTTGTTATGACCAGCCACGATCGAGAGCCTTTAATATCAGGTGCGATAAAAATAGTGATAAAGAGCAGCAACATCAATCCCGCATAAACCAAGTAAGCAAAGGTATCGAATGTACGGGAATCGAGTTTCAATATGACAAAAGCAAGGACGATGGATGTTCCCATCCAGACTAACTGTTTGCCTGCACGTCCCGAGAGGTCGAACATTGTCTTCACGTTTTCGTAATCGTAGCTGGCACTGTATATGCTTATCCATCCGGCTACAATCATGACGAGGAACAATACTATTGTTACCCAATCCACGCTACTCGTTATACTGTCTTCTTTTCTTTCGTACATAGTTGATCCTGACAGTTTTAATCTTTAGGCTTTCGTTGATTCCATAACCATACATAGTAATAATTAGGCAGCAACGAAGTATGCATTATATTGTATTCTATGCCTTTATTCTCTGGTGATATTTCGCCACGAATGGCTTTCTCTATCATCAAACGCCCGACAGGAACACCGTAAGTGGCTCCGAATCCGGCATTTTCGACTATAACGTATATGGCTACCTGTTTTCCATCCTTTTCGCCGATACCCATGAAAAGAGAGTGGTCTTTACCATGCGAGTTTTCGGCAGTACCTGTTTTTCCATATACTTTTATTTCAGCACCCAAGTTAGCTCCCTTACAAGTTCCCTCGGTAACAGCTCTTCGCATCCCGTCGAGGATAATACTATAATACTCCTCCTTGATGCCTGTATAGTTTTTCTCTGTATATTTTTCGTCTAAAATGGTGTCCTGTATTTCCTTAACAACGTGCGGTGTATAATAATAACCCTTGTTGGCAATAGTTGCCGCCAGATTAGCGCCCTGCAAAGGCGTCAGCAATACCTCACCTTGTCCGATAGAGATAGAGATTACATTTGCAGGCTTCCAATTCACGCCTTTGTGTTTATTGTAGTATGCCGTACTGGGTATGAATCCGCGGTTTTCGTATGGCAGGTCAACCCCAAGGCGGTAGCCGAATCCCATATCTACCAAATGGTTTTTCCAGACTTCAAAAGCATTTCCCACACCGCCATATTTATCATTGTTGAGCATAGCCGTTAACCCGTAACAAAAGTAAGAGTTACAGGAAGTTGCCAATGCCGGTACTAAGTTTAATGGTGTTATGTGCCCGTGGCATTTAGGCCGGCCGCCAAGAGGAGGATAGCCATGATGACAAGAATAATAAGTATACGGATTTATAATGCCTTCTTCGAGGAAAATCAATCCTTGTGTCGTTTTGAAGGTCGATCCCGGAGGGTATGCCGATTGTATTGACCTGTTAAATAACGGCTTGAGTGGATTTTGTTCTAACTTTACATAATTTTCGCTGAACTCTTTTCCAAGCAACATGGAGGGATCGTAGGTGGGCGAAGTAACCAGGCAAAGGATTTCGCCGGTAGAAGGCTCTATCATTACAATACTGCCCAACTTGTTCTTCATCAGTTTTTCGCCATATTCCTGAAGCTCGATATCGATAGAGAGCGTAAGATTATGTCCCGAAACCGGTGGAGTATCGCTGTTGCCATTGTTATACCTCCCTTGAATACGTCCACGTGCATCCCGGAGCAATACTTCCGTACCTTTTTCCCCTCTCATATATTTTTCGTAAGAAAGCTCTATCCCGGACTTTCCGGCATAATCGCCCGGTGCGTAGTATTCATCTTCTTTGAGCTGTTTCTGGTTCACTTCGGCAACATAACCCAGCAATAATCCGGCACTATGATAGTTATATTGGCGGAGAGTACGGTTCTGAATGAAGAAACCGGGGAATTTAAACGATTTTTCCTGAATCAAGGCGCTTTCTTTCACGCCGAGCTGTGTAAGTATTGTTTGCTGTTTATATGGCGAATAGTCCCGCTTACGTTTGATAGTTCTTATTAAACTATCGAACTGTGTTTTTTCTATATCGAGGATTCTGCATAAATCGAGTGTATCGAATTTGGCCACCTCTTTGGGAATATATACCAAATCGTAGGTTGGTTCATTAAAAACCATCAGCTTGCCGTTCCTGTCCGAAATCGTTCCACGGGCAGGATATACCATGCGGTTGAAAAAAGCATTGTTTTCGGCATAGCCTTTATATTCATTATTAACAATCTGGAGATAAAATAATTGTACGACATAGATAAGTACCGTAACAAGAACGATACCGCCTATTACATACTTTCTTTTTTCTAAATCCAACTTGTTTTGTTTCACTACTTTTTCCTCTTTTGAACGGAGAAGCCTTCCAAAATGAATATCAGTATCGATGTCAGTATAAAGGAGAATAGTATTCTCAACAACTGCATTTCGATATTAAACAGGGTAAAGGATTCCAACAGGATTAAGGCTGTATGGTGGATAAGCACCATTAATAATACATATTTGACAAAAGTCCATCCTAACAATGACAGGCATGGTACTTTCTCTTCGTAATCGTCCAGCGTAAACATGACGGATTGTATCGGACGGCGGAAAAATGCCGCTAATGTTGTTGCCGCAGCATTCACACCGGGCGTATTACTGAATATATCTATCGTAAAGCCTAATACAAAGGCCACAAGTAGAGTAATATTCCGTTGTATGCCTACCGGAAGTTTTATGATAAGGTAGATATAGAGATAAGGCGTGGCGTATGCATACAAAGATATTCTGTTGAATATTAATACCTGTAATAGTACCAGTATGACAAACATCAAGGCATATTTTACAATACTATCTCTTTGCATTTCTTGCTCTGTTTTCTAATTCTACTTGTTCGTCGAATGTAGTGTTTTGGATCAATAACACATTTTTCAGTGTACCAAAGTCGGTCGATAAACGAACTTTCAGGCTGTAAAAGTTATCATCCAATTGTTTTTTCGAACCTTCTACTACTCCAACTAAAATTCCTTCGGGGAACATATCCGAATAACCGCTCGTGATAATTGTGTCTCCAATTTCGAAAGGTTTGTACTTCGGATAATCGGTTAAATAAGCATATCGCGGATCATTATCTTCCCATTTCAGTACTCCGAATTCCCCATTCCGCAGCACTTTGCAACCGATTTTGGTATCGGTGTTCAGTACAGGTTGCACAATTGCGTAATGGTTACTGACATAGGTTACTATGCCGACGACGCCCGACGGCGAAGATACACCCATTTCATCCACTACCCCATCGTTCGCTCCTTTATCTATCGTTATATAGTTATCCGAATGCGAAATATTGTTGTTGACTACTTTGGCAGAGATCAAATTGTACTGAGTTTTCTTTTTTGAAAACTTTTCCAATAAAATATTCACTCTTACACTATCATTTTCGACAAAAGACACGTAATCTTTCAGAGCTAAAATTTCTTTTCCCATTTTCTGATTCTGTTGCAATAGTCTTTCATTCTCCTCTTTCAGGTCGAAGTATGAAGTTACTTTATCGGCAACACTGTATATGCTTCCACTCACCACATTGGATGAATTGAAGAATACACTTTTTGAATATGAATTATGCGAAAAGATGAAGTAAAAACAGATAACTTCCAATAAAACGAAAAGGAAGAAAGGACTGTTTTTCCTCAAAAACTCTAATAAATTATGCATGCTCTGTTGTCTATAGCATATTTAGGGATAAGCGTTATTAGCGTATCAGGAAGTTGAATTTCTCAATATTGTTCAGGGCTATGCCGGTACCTTTTGCAACTGCATGCAACGGATCTTCGGGTATGTGAAACGTAATCCCGATGCGGTCGGAGAAACGTTTTGCCAAACCACGCAACAAAGCACCTCCTCCGGTGATATAGATACCATTGCGCACGATGTCGGCATACAATTCGGGTGGCGTTTGCTCCAAAGCACTCAAAATAGCCGAATCCATCTTTGACAGGGATTTATCCAAGCAATGCGCCATCTCCTGATAAGACACAGGAATATCCATCGGCAAAGATGTCATACGGTTAGGGCCATGTACTACATAATCTTCCGGCACTTCTTCCGGCGGCAATTCCGTAAGAGCCGCGCCGATAGCTATCTTGATGTTTTCGGCCGTACGCTCCCCTACTTTCACATTGTGCTGGCGTCCCATATATTCCTGTATATCTTCGGTCAGGTCGTCTCCTGCAATCTTGATAGATTTGTTGGAAACGATACCACCCAGCGATATTACAGCAATCTCGGTTGTACCACCGCCTATATCGACAATCATATTACCTTCCGGCGCTTCCACATCGAGCCCGATACCCAATGCAGCAGCCATAGGCTCGTAAATCATATATACATCGCGTCCCCCTGCATGTTCGGCAGAGTCGCGGATAGCGCGTGTTTCGACTTCCGTACTTCCCGAAGGAATACAGATAACAATACGCAACGATGGCGAAAACAAACGATTCTTCTTGTTGAACATTTTTATCATTCCGCGAATCATCTGTTCCGATGCCGTAAAGTCGGCAATCACACCATCTTTCAGCGGGCGGATAGTACGAATATCTTCGTGCGTTTTACCATGCATCTGACGAGCTTGTTCGCCCACGGCAATCATTTTGCCTGTTTTGCGCTCTACAGCTACGACAGAAGGTTGGTCTACTACTATTTTTCCGTTATGTATGATGATGGTATTTGCCGTACCTAAATCAATTGCTATTTCCTGAGTGAATGAAAATAATCCCATATCTATTTTATATTGAGATGTTTTATATTACTAAATTCTTAATGTTTGAAGTGTCTTACCCCTGTCATAACCATCGAAATATTATGCTCGTTGCAATACTCGACCGAGAGTTTATCATTGATAGATCCTCCGGGCTGTATAACGGCCGTAATGCCTTCTTTTCCGGCTATTTCGACACAATCGGGGAAAGGGAAGAAAGCATCGGATGCCATAACAGCTCCTTTCAAGTCGAAGTTGAAAGAATGTGCTTTCTCGATAGCCTGTTTCAATGCGTCTACGCGTGACGTTTGTCCCGTACCGCCTGCGCAAAGTTGTTTATTCTTAACCAGAATAATGGCATTGGACTTCGTATGTTTCACCAGTTTGTTGGCAAACAACAAGTCCTCCAATTCGGTTCCTTGCAGTTGCCTGCTTGTAACCAACTCTAAATCTTCTGCTTTTTGCGTACTTAAATCTTTATCTTGAACCAACACACCATTCAGCATCGAACGGAATTGGGCTGTTTCGCTTGGTTTCTTCTTCTGTACAAGGATAATGCGGTTTTTCTTTTGAGCAAGAACTTCGAAAGCATCCGCATCATATGATGGAGCTATAACGATTTCGAAGAAGATTTTGTTGATTTCTTCTGCCGTTTCTTTGTCGATATTCTTATTCACCACAATAATACCACCGAAGGCCGATACAGGATCGCCTGCCAAAGCATCCTTCCATGCTTCCAATACTGTCTTACGCGAAGCAATACCGCAGGCATTGTTATGTTTGAGGATGGCAACTGTCGTTTCGTCGAAGTCATTTATTAAGTTGACAGCCGCTTCTATATCCAGCAAATTGTTGTATGATATTTCGCGTCCATGTTTCTGTTCGAACATCTGGCTGAAATCGCCATAGAAAGTTCCTTTCTGGTGCGGATTTTCACCATAACGGAGATGCATGGCATCATCCACGGCGCAGCGGAATGCAGAGCCTTCTCCGCCATCCATATAATTGAATATCGCCGAATCGTAAGATGATGATACGGCAAACGCTTCTTTTGCAAACCATTTACGGTCGGCAATGTCCGAGCTTCCTTTTTTCTTTTCTAACAATTCTGCCAACGGAGCATATTGTCTTTTCGATGCAACGATAATAACGTCTTTGAAATTCTTGGCAGCAGCACGTATCAAAGAAATGCCACCTATATCTATTTTTTCGATAATAGCTTGTTCGTCTGCGCCGGAAGCGACTGTTTCCTCGAAAGGATATAAATCTACTATAACCAAATCTATTCCGGGGATTTCGTACTTTTCGGCCTGTTCTACATCATCAGCCAAATCGCGGCGATGCAATATTCCGCCAAAAACTTTCGGGTGGAGCGTCTTTACTCTCCCGCCGAAGATAGACGGATAGCCTGTCAAGTCCTCTACAGCTTCGCATTTGAAGCCTAATGATTCAATGAATTGCTGCGTTCCTCCTGTTGAAATAAACTCTACGCCTAATGCGTTTAATTGCTTGATTATATTATCTAATCCATCCTTATGATAGACTGAAACGAGTGCTTTTTTGATTTTTTTTTCTGAAGACATGTTATTACGTTGATAATTCTGTTTTTATTAGGCTAACAAAGTTAAAAAAACAATCAATAATTAGGAACTATTTCGCAATAAAAATACGGAAACAATTTTCTGTATTGGATATTTTAGAAAATTTGCTTGTCAAATTTCTATATGTATAGCTGTTTTAGCTTTACAAAAAGACAAATCAATAATATGTTTAAAATAAAAAAGAACATCTTTCGAAATATTTCCACACAGAAAATTTGTTTTTATCAAAAAGTTTATAACTTTGTGTCATCAATTCAATCATAAATATGACAAATTGTATTTTACATGTGCTCGTTCTTGATATTCTCGTCCTCTGGCAGAATAAATGAGAAAGGTATGTGTATATGAAATAATAGGGATGAAATGACATAAGCCTTTCTCAGTGCGGGAAAGGCTTTTTTATTAGAAAATATCGATAGTTAAGAATATATGAAAATAGCATTACGTAGTTCAGATAGTACGCAGGGAAGAAGGATGGCCGGAGCCCGCTCGCTCTGGCGTGCCAACGGGATGAAAGATGAGCAGATAGGCAAACCGATTATCGCCATAGTCAATTCGTTCACACAGTTTGTTCCGGGACATACCCACCTGCACGAGATAGGGCAAAAGGTAAAAGCGGAAATCGAAAAACTCGGCTGTTTCGCAGCCGAATTCAATACCATAGCCATAGACGACGGAATAGCTATGGGACACGACGGGATGCTCTATTCCCTACCTTCGCGCGATTTGATAGCCGACAGCATCGAATATATGGTCAATGCGCACAAAGCCGATGCCATGATATGCATCAGCAACTGCGACAAAATCACTCCGGGTATGTTGATGGCTGCCATGCGATTGAATATTCCGGCTATTTTTGTTTCCGGTGGACCGATGGAAGCCGGAGAGCTTAACGGACAGCACCTCGACCTGATAGATGCCATGATAAAATCGGCTGACGATAGTGTATCAGACAAAGAAGTCGAAGCTATCGAGCGTTCAGCTTGCCCTACGTGCGGTTCATGTTCGGGCATGTTTACGGCCAATTCCATGAACTGCCTGAACGAAGCAATCGGCTTAGCCCTGCCGGGTAACGGAACAATCGTCGCGACACACGTCAACCGTGCAAAACTGTTCGAAAAGGCAGCCCAAATGATTGTAGAAAACGCCTATAAATATTACCGCGATGGCGATGATAGTATTCTGCCCCGCAGCATAGCTACCAAACAGGCATTTCTGAATGCTATGACATTGGACATTGCAATGGGCGGTTCTACCAATACAATCCTGCACTTATTAGCAATTGCACAGGAAGCCGAAGTAGATTTCACGATGGATGATATCGATAAGTTATCCCGTAAAACGCCATGTTTGTGTAAAGTTGCTCCTAATACGCAAAAATATCATATTCAGGATGTCAACCGTGCAGGAGGAATAATCGGTATTATGAACGAACTTGCCAAAGGCGGATTGGTAGATACATCCGTCAATCGGGCAGATGGTATGACGTTGGCTCAGGCAATAGAAAAATATGATATAACAAAAGAGAATCCTACTCCCGAAGCGGAGAACCTGTATAAATCGGCTCCTGCCAACCGTTTCAATTTAGTGATGGGTTCGCAGGAAACCTATTATCTCACGCTCGATACCGACCGTGCAAATGGTTGCATCCGCGATATGGAGCATGCCTATACTAAAGATGGCGGATTAGCTATCTTGAAAGGAAATATCGCCTTGAATGGCTGCGTAGTAAAGACTGCCGGGGTAGACGAAAGTATATTCAAATTCACCGGCCCGGCAAAAGTATTCCATTCGCAGGATGATGCTTGCGATGGCATATTAAAAGGGAAAGTTGTTTCGGGCGATGTAGTTGTCATCGTCTACGAAGGCCCTAAAGGTGGCCCGGGAATGCAGGAGATGCTCTACCCTACTTCCTATATCAAATCGCGCCACTTAGGGAAAGAGTGCGCGTTGATTACCGACGGACGCTTTTCCGGTGGAACATCGGGATTGTCAATCGGGCACGTTTCGCCGGAAGCGGCATCGGGAGGAGCAATCGGATTGGTCAAAGATGGCGATATTATCGAAATAGATATACCAAACCGCTCGATAAATGTAAAACTTTCTGATAGCGAGCTGGAAAGCCGCCGCCAACAAGAGTTGAGCAAAGGTGATAATGCTTTCAAACCGAACAGGGACAGGTATATATCCAAAGCTTTGCGGGCTTATGCCAGTATGGTAAGTTCGGCAGACTTAGGCGCTACGCGAATTATTAATTAAGAATTATTAATTGGTTATGAATAAAGAGATTAACGGCAGCGAAGCATTGATGCTATCATTGATAAACGAAGGAGTAGACACCATATTCGGTTATCCCGGCGGAGCTATTATGCCTGTTTTCGATAGCTTGTACGATTATAAAGATAAACTGAATCATATTCTTGTCCGCCACGAACAGGGAGCAACTCATGCCGCCGAAGGCTACGCCCGCACATCGGGCAAGGTCGGCGTGGCATTGGTGACATCCGGGCCGGGGGCAACCAATACCATAACAGGTATAGCCGATGCTATGATAGATAGCACGCCTATTGTAGTCATCACAGGGCAGGTAGCCTCTTCCCTGCTGGGTAGCGATGCCTTTCAGGAGGCGGATGTAGTAGGCATTACGCAACCGACCTCCAAATGGGCTTATCAGATACGCCGTGCCGAAGATATTGCTTGGGCTGTTTCGCGGGCGTTTTATATCGCCTCCACCGGACGTCCCGGACCAGTGGTACTGGATATTACCAAAGATGCCCAGTTCGGGTTAATCGACCATTTCGAATACAAGAAAACGACGTTTATCCGCAGCTATCAACCGAAACCCGAGATAAAACAAAAAGACATAGAAGCTGCTGCTGCATTAATCAATCAGGCGAAGAAACCTTTTGCCCTTGTCGGACAAGGTGTTATCCTGAGCGGAGCAGAGAAAGAGCTGATGTCTTTCCTCGAAAAAGCGGATATTCCGGCAGCTTCTACTGTGTTGGGATTGTCGGCTATGCCTTCGGATTATCCGTTGAATAAAGGATTGTTGGGGATGCATGGAAACATCGGCCCTAATATGAAGACGAACGAATGTGATGTGCTTATCGCCATCGGTATGCGTTTCGACGACCGCGTGACGGGTGACCTGAATACGTATGCCAAGCAGGCAAAGATTATCCACTTCGACATCGATTCGTCCGAAATCAACAAGAATGTAGCTGTGGACGTGAAGGTTGTAGGAGATGCCAAAGAAACAATAGCAGAAGTGACCAAACTGTTGGAACCACAAAAACATACCGACTGGATTGCCGGATTTCAGCCGCACGAAGAAACAGAATATAAGGTTGTTATCGAGAAAGAGCTTCATCCTCAATCGGGACATCTGAAGATGGGTGAAGTTATCAATAAGGTATCGGAAGCCACAGGAAATGATGCTGTTATGGTTACCGATGTCGGTCAAAACCAGATGATGAGCGTTCGCTACTGCAAGTATAACCGTACGCGCAGTATGGTTACATCGGGCGGATTGGGGACAATGGGGTTCGGGCTTCCGGCTGCGATAGGCGCTAAATATGGCGTTCCGGAGCGTACCGTTTGCCTTTTCACCGGCGACGGAGGTATTCAGATGACCATTCAGGAGCTGGGAACGATTATGCAATATGGCACAGATGTTAAGATAATTATACTAAATAATCACTATCTTGGCAATGTGCGCCAATGGCAGGATATGTTTTTCAATAAACGCTATTCGGAGACGAAGTTGATAAACCCCGATTTCGTAAAGATAGCCGATGCTTATGGCATAAAAGCGCGAAAGGTAATGACGCGCGAAGAATTAGACGGTGCTATCGCCGAAATGCTGAATCACAAAGGCGCTTATATTCTGGATGTTGAAATAGAGCACGAAGGGATGATTTACCCGATGGTTCCGGCAGGGGCTTGTATAACCGATATATTGTTGGGGAATGAGTAAACTAAAGATACATCATATTATCATATTGCTTTTATCTGCTTTGCTTTTCTCCTGTCAGATGGCAGGGAAAGAGCAAGAAAAACCGGATTTGCTCCCTACCCCCTTACCGGCGGTGGAAGCGGAAGAAAAAGAAGCTGTTCCACAAGTAAGTGATGCTCAATTGAAAGAAATGTGTGTTATATATGACTATGTATTGACCGGGAAAATTGGCGATGAAGAGCTTATTATGTCTGTCAGTATCAATAAGAAAGATTCCTTGTCAAAAATAACTTATAGGAATAGACATACCAGGTTTTCGCCTCATATTTATAGAGGTATGAGTGGGAAATTCGTAGAAAATAGGCTGAACTTGTTTGGAAAAGAAGTGATAAATAGAGATTCTGTCGAGAAAACACGGATAGAAGCTGTTATTGATTTAGAAAAAGGAACATTGTCAGGTAAAAAGATATGGAAGCATGGAAAGGAAGAGCTTATTGAAATGCAGCATTTTTATGATACAACTGTTCCTTTGTTTACATTCAAAAGTGATTATACCGATAAAGGCTTTAATACTGATAGCCTGACAAAAATAGTTATTTATGATTTATCGGACAATGTAGTTCAGGAAATTGCCGGCTTAGATGCACGTCCGTCAAGCAATACAATACACTTGAGCGATATAAATTTCGATGGATACCCCGATATTGCTTTGGATATGCAATGGCTTGCCCGGGGAGGGATTTATCGTTATTGGCTGTACAATAAGGATTCTCAACAATTTGAAGAAACGGATATAATGGACGGGATATTAAGCGAACGTTCGACTGACTATCTCAACCAAACAATAACAGTTTCTGAAATGATAGATGAAAATGTAGAAGAAACAAGAGTTTATAAATACATAAACGGGAAATACGAACTAATAGATTCATATACAATTACTTTTGAAGAAGAATGAATAAAGTTTATATTATCATAATGTGTATTATTATATCTCTTTTGGGGGTATTATATAGCTGCTCATCGGATAAAGGCAAATACGAGGTACGTAATATCTATGTAGACGCCAATATCGCCTATCCCGAAATCAAAGCTTGTTTCGAAAACAGCTATAAAGGTATGTCCGATACCCTCTACAATTGGGAGAAGCCATATACGAAAGAAGGTGCTGATTCTATCATCTATAATTATTTCGATTTCAAGGAATTGCCTTCCGGTAATTTGTTGAACGGCACACGGCGATACCGCATCTCGTTGTATGAGAAGAAAGATTCCGTCGGGAATCCTACATTCAATATGGAACATTTCATCTGGGATGTGTCCGATTGGAGAAGAATCGCTAACTTTGGGGAAACATCTTTCCGGGTGGACTCATTGATTTCTCAAGACGAATTATGTAATATACTTATAAGAGAATTAGATTTCAGATACTCAAAAATGTTACCATAACAGTGATGGAGAATAAAATATTATATACAGTAACCGTTTTCTCGGAAAATACAGTCGGCTTGTTGGGGCAGGTAACCAGTGTTTTTATCCGTCGGCAACTAAACATCGAAACCTTATCGGTATCGCCATCGGCCATCGAAGGCATACATAAGTTTACCATTACGGTATTCAGCGACGAGGAAACTATCAAAAAGGTTGTCCTGCAAATAGATAAGCGTGTGGATGTGCTGAAAGCGTACTACAACACCGACGACGAGTTGATTCATCAGGAGATAGCCCTGTATAAGCTTTCCACGCCCGATTTCCTGAAAATGGTTTCGGCAGAAGAGCTTATCCGTAAGCATAATGCTTTTGTCCTCGATATAAACGAGAACAGTGTAGTTATCCAGAAGACTGGACATCACAAAGAGACGCAGGAACTTTTTAAAGAGTTGAGCGCCACAATCGGCGTGCTGCAATTCATTCGTTCGGGGCGCATTGCCATTACGAAATCGAAGATAGAACGATTGAGCGACATGCTCCGCGAATTAGACAAAAAACATAACTCAAAATAACGTTTTATGATACCTACTATCGGTAGATATGAATTTATGATAGATGCCTACCTCTCGGACTTTCGGGGGAAAGCAACCTTGCCTATGATTGGCGGATTTATGTTGCAGGCAGCTACCAAACATGCCGAAGAACGCGGTTTCGGCTATTCGGCCATGACCTCGCAGCAACGGGTATGGGTGCTTTCGCGCATGGCTATCGAATTGCTCGAATATCCTAAGAATGATACGGTTATGGTTATCAAGACATGGGTGCATAGTGTTAACCGCCTTTTCACTGAACGTTTTTTCGCTTTTGAGGATTCCGAAGGCAAAGAAATAGGATATGCCAAATCGTTGTGGGCATCTATAGATATGACTACGCGTAAGCCGACCAATGTATTGGAGTTGTTCCGCTTAACCGATTACATAGATGAAAGTAAGGAATGCCCTATCGAGGATTTGAGCAAAATACCTGTATTGAAAGAGGGTGCTGCAATAGCGGGCAGCTTTGTTGTGAAATACAGCGATATAGACATCAATAAACACTTGAACAGCATGAAATATATCGAACATTTTGTCGATGTATTCGATATCAACCTGTTCAAGGAGAAAGAAATAAAACGTTTCGAAATCAACTATTTATCCGAAGGGCAATACGGACGGAAAATCGATATTCTGCAAAAGAAGGAGGAAGATTCCCGCTATATCCTCGAGATGAAAGATGGCGAAACGATTGTGAGTGCCACACGTATAACATGGCAATAACAATAGCGAGAGAAGAAGTAATACATATTATAATTTAAAACAAAAAGTAAATTTATCATGGCAGAAATGAATTTTGGAGGGGTAGTCGAAAATGTAGCTACCCGTGAAGAGTTTCCTTTGGAAAAAGCAAGAGAAGTAATGAAAAACGAAACCATAGCAGTTATCGGTTACGGTGTACAAGGACCGGGACAAGCCCTTAACCTGCGCGACAACGGTTTCAATGTCATCGTAGGACAACGCAAAGGAGGCAAAACATGGGAAAAAGCCATTGCTGACGGCTGGGTTCCGGGCGAAACATTATTCGAAATAGAAGAAGCTGCCGAAAAGGGTACAGTTATCCAATACCTGTTGTCGGATGCTGCTCAAATCGAAGTATGGCCGCGTATCAAGCCTTACCTGACAGCAGGAAAAGCCCTTTATTTCTCCCATGGATTCGGTATCACCTACAAAGAGCGTACAGGTATCATTCCTCCGGCTGATGTAGATGTTATCCTTGTTGCGCCTAAAGGATCGGGAACGAGCCTTCGCCGCATGTTCCTCGAAGGACGCGGTTTGAACTCGAGCTATGCTATCTTTCAGGATGCGACAGGACGTGCCAAAGAACGTGTAATAGCGCTGGGTATCGGTGTAGGTTCGGGCTATTTGTTCGAAACAGACTTCAAACGTGAGGTATATTCAGACCTTACTGGCGAACGCGGTACATTGATGGGTGCTATACAGGGCCTGTTACTGGCTCAATACGAGGTATTGCGCGAGAATGGACACTCTCCGTCGGAAGCATTTAACGAAACGGTAGAGGAACTTACACAGTCTTTGATGCCACTATTTGCCGAAAAGGGAATGGACTGGATGTATGCCAACTGTTCTACTACGGCTCAGCGTGGAGCATTGGACTGGATGACACCTTTCCATGATGCAACCAAGCCTGTTTTTGAGAAGCTTTATAAAGAAGTGGCATGCGGTAACGAAGCTCAACGCTCTATCGATACCAATTCGCAACCTGACTATCGCGAGAAGTTAGAGGAAGAACTCAAAGCATTGCGCGAAAGCGAAATGTGGCGTACGGGCGAAACGGTTCGTAAACTAAGACCGGAAAATAACTAATCATCCGAATGAACCGGACATAAAAAGAGAGGCTGCTCAATCGAACAGCCTCTTATTATTTTAATTCCCGGTATAAATTAAGCCGGATGAATTGCTTCTGTCGGACATACATCTGCACAAGTACCACAATCAGTACATGTATCAGGATCGATTTTATAGATATCGCCCTCAGAAATAGCTGATACCGGACATTCGTCGATGCAAGTACCACATGCTATACAGTCTTCATTAATTACGTAAGCCATAGTTTCTAAATTTTAATATTATTACTAACTTTGATATGACAAATATAAATAGTTTTTTGTTTTATAGCAAATAGATAATAATAATGGTTTCATATATGTTATCTATACACAAGAAACAAAAAGATTCAACATATTGTTTTGCAGTGAATTGTTAATTTACTTATTTTAAGAATAAAATGATAGTTTTGAATCTTTCTAAAGAAGATATAAAGATAAATATACTAAATACGGGGCTTTAACCGTTGTAGATGATAAACAGAAGAATGAAAATAAAGAATATATACACCACACTCCTTATCCTGCTTTCGGGCATGATGGCGCTATCCGCCAACGCCCAGTCGTACCATCAGGTGCAGAATCTCCCTTATGCCGATCAGAAGCTCTATCATTTAGGTTTTTATGTTGGCATTCATACACAAGATTTAGTGATGAAGAATACAGGTACGCCTACCTCTACCGGCGAGGTCTGGTTTGCCGATGTACCCTCCTACTCGCCCGGATTCAGTGTCGGATTTATTGCCGACAGGTATATCAATCAATACCTGAATGTCCGCTTTTCTCCCGGATTACACTTTGGGGAGAAGAAGTTTGCCTATCGCGAGCAATCGACAGGTGAGAAGTACGAAAAGGCATACCGAAGCAACTATATCACCGCACCCCTGCATATAAAATTCAGCGGAGGACGCATACACAATGCCCGCCCCTATTTCCTGTTCGGAGGATACGGAAGCTGGGCATTGGGAAATAAGAAAGACGAAGCTATCCGCTTCGAGAACATGGACTATGGCCTCGATTTTGGTATAGGGTGTAATATCTACCTCAAAATGTTTAAATTATGTCCCGAACTCCGCTTCTCTCTCGGATTGGCTGATGTGGTGAATCAGGACACTTCGGACCTGACGGACATGGATATGCTGAAATACCGCAATGCGGTGAAGTCAGGGAAAACACGCATGATATCCCTGATATTCAACTTCGAATAATCTCCAAACAGGCTGTTGTTTGACAATGAACAGAACCGAACAAAAGACTGTAGCCAAGATGATATACATCTATTGCGCTGCTAAGCATGGCTCTACAAAAGCATTGTGTGCCGATTGCGAAGAGCTCAGAAAGTATGCATTGAAACGGGTTGCCTCTTGCAAGTTCGGAGAAGATAAGCCTACCTGCCAGAAATGCCCGGTACATTGTTACTCGCCTCAAATGCGGGATAGAATCCGCGAAGTAATGCGCTATGCGGGCCCCCGCATGTTATATAAAAGCCCTGTTCTGGCTATCAAACATTTGGTGAAAGGGCTACAAAAGAACAGATAAAGAGGAGTTTATTTCAATAATTCATTACGGGATTTACCTTCCATTAAAGTAAGTTTTTTACCATTTAATCCATCTGGGTTTATTTTGGCTGTTTTTTCAATATGAAAAGATAGTATATAAGGTTGAAAATTATCACCACTTATAATTATGAATATTTCATATTTACCAGGTTCAAGTTTATCTGAGATACCAATATTTTCTTTATGATATTGGCACAAATAGATTTCTTCATTACAAGAACTCGCTGTAACAATATCTAAAAATTCACTTTCTCCCTGACCAATATTCAAACGTTCCCTATCCGCTGAAATAACATCTTTTTCTGGTCGGCAGGCCCATCTTATAGGAAAACCTACATAATCTCCATAGTTGTTTTTACCTTTTTTTATTTTTAGAATTTGACAGCGACAATTAATAGCAGGTCTTTTCCCTACATTTTTCAACCTTATCCTTAAGAAGCAAGATTTTCCATGATTTTGTGGAAGTGTAAATCTTCGGAAAGGCTCTTTATTTTCATAATCGAACTTTAGCTTTGGCTTCTTAATTAGAGGAAGAATAAAGTCTTTCAATAAGGAAAAAAATAAAGCTAAAATAGAAATTACTATGGCCAAAATCTCAATCATCTAAATATTGCTCCAGTCTTACATTCCTTTAGTCTTGTTCAACAGATAATAGTCCAGAATAGTCATTGCCGCCATAGCCTCCACAATAGGCACAGCACGCGGAAGAACGCAGGCATCGTGACGTCCACGGGCTTTCAGTTCGACATCCTCCCCTTCTTTATTTACTGTTTGTTGGTTCATCAATATGGTGGCTACAGGCTTGAATGCTACCCTGAAATAGATGTCCTGTCCGTTTGATATTCCGCCTTGTATTCCCCCCGAATGATTGGTACGGGTACTGATTTTGCCGTTATCGTTGTAGAAGACGTCATTGACTTCCGAGCCGCGATGGCTTACATCGAAGCCGTCGCCATATTCAAATCCTTTCACGGCATTGATGCTCAACATGGCACTGCCTAATGCGGCATGTAGCTTGCCGAATACGGGTTCGCCCAAACCGGTAGGAGTTCCCTGAATGATGCAAGTGACAACTCCCCCGATGGTATCGCCTTTGGATTTGACTTCTTTGATAAGCTCAATCATCTCATCGGCTTTTTTCATATCCGGACAGCGGACAGGGGTAGCCTCGATTTTAGAGAGGTCGTATCGGGTATAATCGTTATCTAATTGGATAGCACCTACTTGCGATGTATAAGCGGTGACGGAAATATTCAGCTGTTGCAGCGCTAACTTGGCAATAGCTCCTGCCACACAGCGGGCTATTGTTTCGCGGGCAGACGAGCGCCCCCCACCCCGATGGTCGCGGATTCCATACTTTTGCTGATAGGTGTAATCGGCATGCGAAGGGCGGTAAACGTCCTTCAGATTGTCGTAGTCGGAGGAATGCTGATTGGTATTGCGGACAATGAATCCGATGGAAACACCTGTCGTATATCCTTCGTAAATGCCCGACAGGAATTCTACTTCGTCCGGTTCTTTGCGTGGTGTAGTAATAGCAGACTGCCCCGGACGGCGACGATTCAGTTCGTTCTGGATAAACTCCATATCAACTTTTATTCCCGCCGGACAACCGTCTATCACTCCCCCGATAGCGGCTCCGTGAGACTCGCCAAAAGATGTAAGACGAAAAATATTTCCAAATGTATTCATTTTGTTAGTCCTTTATTTTCAGTCAATTGTAGAAAAGTAACAAACCTCTACTTGTTTTGAGCATTTTTATCGCGTTACTTTTCTCTATGAAACTCAGTGTTACCTTCCTAAACAAATATAGATAAACTAAATCGACAGAGATATACAAAGATAGTGATAAATCCGTCTATTTGCTACAGAAAAAGTCAGATTGTTGACACATACGGAGACTATCACTCTATAACGATATTATATTGCGTCAGCAATCCTGCGAGGCTTTCGCGCGAAAAGCGGGCTTTCTTGATATTGTTCTCATTCGGGTTGATGATGTAGTTGTATGCCTGCCGAAAATCGACTTCCTGCAAATTGGTGTTGTAGAAAATAGCTTCGTTCAGGTCACAATCTATGAATACCGATTGTTTGAGGTCTGCCAAGCCAAAATCGACACCTTTGAGAGAGGATTTAACAAATGAGGTCTTTAACATTTTCCTCTTTTCGAACGAAGTGTAATCCAGCAGGCAATCCTTGAAACTCACCTCGAATATAAAGTCGTGGCAATGCCCGAAATTCACTCCCATTATCTTGCACGATTCGAAAGCTACATTATTCATCGTAGATTGCACCAGTTTGGTCATTGCCAGATTGCAATGGACAAAAGTGCAGTCGATGAAAGTGCATAGCGAAAATGAGGTATTGGTGAAATCGCACTTAGAGAATGTGCAGTTTTCGTACTCTGCATGTTCTATTTTTTGTTCTGCAAAACCCTCATTTTCAAATATCTTATCGGCATAAGCATCCATAATAGTCTTTTATATGTTAATTCTCAATTTTTCAATATCCGAAGTTAACACATCTATTTTATACCGCAAATCTTTTATCTCCTCTTTCCACGATTCCGGTGTTTTTTCGTACGAATTATTCATATAATCCAATATCTCCGAAGCGATATCTAAGTCTTTGCTCACCTTACATTCAAACTGCACCTGCAAGGACAAAAGGCTCATCATCTCGTTCCATGTCGGGCGGTCTACTGCCCTATCGAATTTGCGGTACAGTTGTGACGACGAAGCCAAGTGCTCGCGCGCTTTTATATATTCCTTCATTTTGTAATAATGTTCTCCCAACTTAGCATTTATTTCGGCTAAAGGCTTTTGATAGATTCTCGGGATTTTGTCATACAACTTGCGGACTAACTGATAGGCAAGTGTATAATAATCAATCACCTTCTGGCTCTTATTTGAGGCCAACAGCATCTTTTTCGTATGCAACGCGCCTATATTAGTGTAAAGCTCCAACAGAGCGCCTCCATTTGCTATCAGATCCTCTTCGGTGAAGCGTTTTCTGTCTTCGAGTATAGCGTTATAATGCCTCAAGGCTCTGTTGTAATGCTTTTGGTGCATATACAGATTTGCAAGCTCCTGAACCGTTTCGGCCCAGCTAAATCTGAAATCGATATTCTCGGGTGCAGAGCGAAGCAACGATTGACGTATGGCAAGCGCCCTCTCCAGATACCGTTTCTGCTCCTTATGCTTTTTAATCAGCCCATATACACACCCCATATGATGCAATCCCGTGGCATATACTGTTTTAGGCTTTATTTCATCCGGATATTTGTCCATGGCTGTTTTGCCGGATTCGCATATTGTCTCGAACGAACGGATAGCCTTGTGGAAGCTGTTTTTCGTTATATAATATTTACCCAGTTGCAGGTGCAAATCGGCTGTCTTTTCATAATCGGGGCTGACAGCCTCCTCGATGTCTATCTCTTTGTACACCTCGGCTGCCTGTTCAAACGCTTCGTATGCCTGCTTCGTTTTGTCGGCTTCGAGATAGGCATATCCCATCGTCCGCTGCATCTCTACCGCTTTTTTACGGTATTGCGGCGAATATCTCGCCAAATGGGCATACACCCGGGCAGCGCTCTCGAATAGCTTGGCAGACTTTTTCGCTTTGTTCAGGCGCGAATATGTCTCTCCTAACAGATAGAAACCGTCGCCGGCAATAGACAAACAATGAATAATCTTATTTTCATCTTCTTTGAAGCGGTATATATAAGTTTCGCCCAAACGCTCCAGATGTTCGTAGAGAATAACAGCCTGCGGGTAATTCCTTACTTTGTGTACATAATAGTTTGTCAATCGCTCGACAATACTGGCAAAGCCCATGGTATACATCTCCGGCATTTTCGACATAAGCTTATTATATAGCTCGTATGCGCGCAGGTAATGGGCATACATTTTCTTGCGGTGATCTTCTTCCTCTTCCATCAGCCCGAGATACTTCTCAATCTCGGCATGAGCATAGATAATGCGGTGGTATTTGTTAATAGACCGGTCTAAATATTCGGCTCCTATCTGCAGGGCGATATTGCACTTCTGACGGATTGCTTTCCTGTCCATTTCGCTATCGAATGTGTAAATCTGGAATAAATGGCTCTCCAACACCAGATGCAGTGCTTCGGCATCCATGCGCCCCGCATCGCGGATGACATGGTTGAATAAGCTACGCGCCATTTGTGTATCGCCTTTCAGAGCATAGATTTGCGCCCTCTTCATATCCATCAGCAAAACGTTGTAACGGTCGTTGAGTTCCTCGGCCGACATTTTGGCCTTGCTGTAATGGTCTTCTATCCGCATTAACAATTCGCGCGCCTTTGTACCCGAATACTTACCTGGGTTTTCGGTGTATTCCGAATACAATCTTTCAGCTGCACTATATTGTTTCTTAAATAGTGCATGATGTCCACTTTGGTTCATTGTCTTTCAGTTCTCGTTCGGTTATTCTCTTATAATTCTAATCTGCCCTGATTTGCCTAATTTAATAATACTGGAAGGTTTGGGATTTGTCTTTTCGTCTTGGCGGAAATTGACGATATAGTCCACGCCGTTTTTGATTTCTTCGCTTATGTCGGCGAAGTTCGTTGGCGATGGTTGCCCGCTGATATTGGCCGATGTGGATACTATCGGCTTGCGGAAACGTTGGCATAAGGTTTTGGAAAAAGTTTCTTGTGTGATACGGATAGCAAGACTACCGTCTTCGGCTATCAGATTCGAAGCAACATTGCGTGCATCGTCATAAATAATGGTCAGCGGCTTATCGGCCAGTTCTATCAAATCCCATGCTATATCGGGAACTTCGTGCAAATAGTAGTTCAATTTAGCCGGACTGTCGAGTAAGGTAATAAGCGCTTTTGAGTCTACACGTTTTTTTAACTCATAGATTTGGTTAATTGCTTTTTCGTTGGTTGCATCACACCCTATGCCCCATATCGTATCAGTAGGATAGAGAATAATCCCCCCTGATACCAGTATATTAAATGCCCTCTTAATTTCTTCGTTCATAACTCCCTCTCTTTTAAAAGCTGAAGAATCTGAACATCTTCGTAGATGTCGTTTTTCAGTATCCAGTTTTTTAGGATTCCTGCATGTTTGTATCCTGCATTCTCAAATAGTTGTAAGCTATATTTATTCTTTACGGAGATAAAGGCATATAGCTGATAAAGCCCAAGAAAGTTGAATGCATAATCTTTTATCAAATCCAATGATTGGGTGGCATAGCCCCGGTTGCGGTATTTCTCGTCTATCAAGATGCCCACTCCGGCGCGGTTATTGCGCACATCCAAGTCATATAAATCGATAATTCCTATAGTGATATTGAGATTGTTGTCGGTCAGTTCTATCATCAGCCGCAATTGCTTACTCTCGTATATATCAGTCAATTGCGTTTCGGTGATGTATTTCTTCAGTGCAAATCGCGAGTATGGTGCTAAGGTATTGCCATGCAGCCAGTGCGCAGATGTGTTCTCCCATTGGTAGAGCATATCCAGATCATCCGGCTCCAGAGCGCGCAATTTTATGTATGAATTACTTAATAGCATACCACCCGCCTATTAATTTTAATATTTATATGTTAACGAAGTTAATATCCTTTTTCGAACATTTCGCCTAAACGGATAAAAAAATTCTTTTTTCGTCGTCCGTGAGGCCTGTCATCATTCAACATCATCATTTGTTCGTATGATGTCAAGCCATTTTCGGCTCCCTTAATGAGATTGTATATCATTCCCCATTCGGGTAGCCCACCCAGATTACGGTCGTCGATAAAGAGGTCGGCATTCAGCTTCCGGGCTGCCGTAGAACGGTCTTCTTCGGGATAGTTGCAATTGGCTGCATAAAATACCAGCCCTTTGCCTGCACAATAGTCGACAGCTTCCTGCAACAGATCGCCCTCGCGAACCGACCAGAGCAATAAGGTATGTCCTTCTTTCTGCAATTGCAACAGTGTTTCTATTGCAAACGGAATAGGACGTCCTATTTGGGGATATGCGTGTTCTACAATTGTTCCGTCAAAATCTACAGCAATAACCATGCGTCTTTATCTTTTATGGGTTTATATTGTCTTTCGCGTCTTCATTTTGTTGTTCCTGAGTCGTACTTTCGCCCATTTCGTCAACCGGAACATCCGATGTGTTGTCCGGAATATCAGTCGAATAGGTTAACTCATTCCGGTTTGGGTAACAAAACATCATTGCAAATATAATAACTATTGTTAAATAGATGAAATTGTTAGACTCATATATTTCGAAAGCGATGATATTCAGCAACGCTACCATATCGAGGATGAGTATGCGCGCCGTATATAGCCATACATATTTGTTGTGGAAGTGTGCGGCTTCTCCTGCTTTAAGCTTTTTCAGCAGGGAATGGAACACTTTCAGCGCGAACGGAATAGCGGCAATGGTAATAATAATCGCCCAACGCTCGAGGGCAACATTAGAAGGGATATTCCCGAAATTTTCCCCTTTCTGTTGGAGGATGAACAGGAAGAATCCGCCTAATAGTACGATATTCAGCCAAAAGAAGATGGATAATCGTTTATATATTTTCTTTTCTTTCATATTCGATTTTTAAAGCCTGAAAGATTCGTTGAACGGTGTACGGTTCAGAATGGAACGGCCGAGTGTAACTTCGTCGGCGTATTCTATTTCGTCGCCGATAGAGATGCCGCGAGCGATAATAGAGACATTGACATCGAAACCGCTCAGTTTCTTATAAATGTATAAGTTGGTCGTATCGCCTTCCATAGTCGTGCTAAGGGCAAGGATAACTTCTTTCACTTCTCCTTGCGATACGCGCTCCACAAGGCTTTCGATTTCGAGGTCAGAAGGGCCTATCCCGTCTATCGGCGAAATAATGCCTCCGAGTACATGATACACCCCGCGATATTGCATCGTATTCTCTATCGCCATCACTTCCTTTATATTCTCCACCACACAGAGCGTCGTCTTATCGCGCGACAAATCGTTGCAGATAGAGCAAGTATCGTCGTCGCAAATATTGTGGCACATGCGGCAATACTTGACTTCATCCTTGAGGGTGGTGATGGCATTGGCAAAATTGTGGATGGCCGAACTATCCTGCCTTAACATATGCAGAATAAGCCGGAGAGCTGTTTTACGCCCGATGCCGGGAAGTTTCGAAAATTCTTCGACAGCGTTTTCTAATAAGGCGGAAGGATATCGTTGATTCATGTCTGGTACAATACTAAATATCTAAAGCAAAGATAATAAAAAAGCCCGATTATAACGATGAAACCGGGACAAGTAAACAAGAAAGCACCTTCATTATAAAGGTGCTTCCGTCTATAGTTGAATTTTATCTTTTTACATCATAAAGTGCAAGCGGTTCTGAAGGTTGACTTCCGCCACACCACCGTCGATATCGAGATAGAGGATACTCATATTCGGATATAACTCCTTGATGCGTTTCTCTACTCCTTTGGCAATCACGTGATTGGCGATACAACCGAACGGCTGTATACAAACCACTTTGTTTACCCCTTTGCGTGCGTAGTGAGCTATTTCGCCCGGTATCAGCCACCCTTCGCCGAACTGGTTAGCCAAGTTCACTATTTCGGATGCCGCTTCGGCTTTAGCAAAGATAGATTCGGAATGTTCGAAATATTTGAACTTGCTCATTATCTTATCCACCTTTTTCACCTTGCGGTTGACATATTGCCAGATGGTTTTGGTCATCATTCTCTCGAATATGGTTTGGTCTTGCAAGCCGTTTGCCACATTCGTTTTCTTATTCACAAAGAATTGCAACAAGAAATCGAGCAAAGGCGGTGTAGAAACTTCCACATTCTTCGAACGCAACCATTCAGTAATATTTGCTTGTGCATAGTTATTATACTTCACAAATATTTCCCCTATCAACCCTACTTTAGCATACTCTTTATCGTAGATAGGCACATTGTTGAAATCAGCGACAGCCTCCTTCAACAGGCGCATTAAGGTTTTCGGGTCATTGGCGCGGACAGCATCTATACCGCGTTCGATATAGAAATCGAACACCGAAAGTGATGAACCGGCTTTCTTCTCGCGCACCGAAATGGCACTGTGCATCTGTTGCAAACCATCTCCGTAGAGTACCAACGGAACAGCAATCTTAGACAGGCGTTTCCATTCCATTTTGAATTCGCTTTCGCCATTCTGGAAAGTATCGCCCGAACTCAAGGCAATAACGGGTATATCATTGAATCCGGCGTTTATCAGACCGCTCTTTATCTGCGCGATATAGTTCGTTGCACGGCATTGACCGCCGGTCTGCGTGATGGCAAGGACAATGTCCTGCACGTCGTAATTGCCCGATTGCAAAGCGCTTATGATATCTCCCAACACCAGCGTAGACGGATAACACACTTCGTTGTTACCATACATCAACCCGAGGTCGGCAGATAGTTTATTCGATTTAGGCAAGTTAGCCACCTTCACCCCCAGCAATTCGCCCAAAGCAGGTGCAAACGGGTTCAGGAAGTCGGCCAGCCAAGGCACTAATATCGTTTTGTCTTTGTCTTTTGCTATTTTGTATGGGACAGTATATCCCTGATATTGTTCGCCTTGCTTTTCAGCCGGTTTAGCAGCTTTCAGCGATTCTACCAACGAGCGCAAACGCAGGCGGATAGAGCCCGGACTGGCAATTTCGTCGATACGGATAACCGTAATATTCTTATTAGCCGCTTTCAGTATGTCGCGTGTTTCGTCCATAAAGAACGAGTCGGGACCGCAACCGAAAGAGTTTAGTTGTACCAACTGCACATTCTGCGGTAGTTTGGCAATTTCCATCGCCGACTGTACCACACGGTTCGGATACGACCATTGCGAGATAATATTCAGCTTGCCGAAGCCTTCACTTTCCGGCTTACGGAAAACGTCATCGGTGAGTACAATCGTTCCCAAATCCGACAATATTTGCCCCACTTTCTGGTGGATCAGCGGATCGGCATGGTAAGGACGTCCTGCAACAATAAATACCGGTTCGCCACTTTCGACAGCCTTATCCAATATTTCTTTCTGGAAATTATATAAGTTGCCTTTCAGTGCAGCCCGCGTTTGTTGGGCAGCATTGAATGCCTTGTCGAATACAGATTTGGAAACGCCAAGCCCCGATAGATAGTTGTAGCATCCTTTATACAGCGCCTTGTCGCTGCTGAAAGTGACTACAGGCTCATCAAAAGCAATGCCGTGGCGACCCTCGGGGTCGATAGAGCTGCGTATAACATCGGGATATCCACTGACAACCGGGCAGTTGAACGAGTTGGATGCACCACCGAATTCTTTTTCTTCTTTCGGCACTATCGGATAGAAAATGCGGTCTACTTTCTGCTCTATCAGCGACAGGATGTGCCCGTGCACCAACTTGGCAGGGAAGCAGATATTATCCGACATCACCCCTCCTACCCCTCTTTGGTAGAGCGGATAAGTCGATTCCGGCGAAAGGCGTACATTGAATCCGCATTCCGACAGCAATGTATGCCAAAACGGGTAGTTATCGAACATATTCAGCACACGCGGAATACCGATAGTTTTGCCTTTGACTATATTTTCTGCCTTGACAGGATAGTTGAACAATATCTCGTTTTTGCGGTCGAAGGCGTTGTAACCCTCTTTGCGCGCCACGCTCTTATTATAGAATACCTTTTCGCACTTGTTTCCGGCATAACAGGTATTTCCGTTCTGGAAGCGGAAACGAAGCACCGAACAGAGGTTGGTACAACCTTTACAAGTCAGTTCTTTCGTATCGATGGTCGTAACATCTATCAACGATTCCTTACCGTTGAACGATTCTTCTGCGCGTCCTTTGCTCCACAAGCGTTGTGCATACAATGCAGCACCGAGAGCACCCATCAGTTCGGGGTGGTCGGTAGAGCTTACCGATTTGCCCGAAAGCATTTCCAAAGCACGGTAAACGGCATCGTTGCGGAAGGTACCTCCCTGAACGACAATGTTGTCGCCTAATATATTCAGGTTGGATATTTTCAATACTTTGAAGAGGCAGTTTTTCACTACCGAGTAGGCTAATCCGGCTGCAATGTCGTCATTTCCGGCATTCTCGCGAAGCGATTGTTTCACTTTCGAGTTCATAAATACCGTACAACGCGAACCTAAATCGCTCGGATATTTGGCCAGACAAGCCGCGCGGGAGAAGTCTGACAGCTCCATCCCCAGATTCGAAGCGAAGTTTTGCAGGAATGATCCGCAACCTGCCGAGCAGGCTTCGTTCAGTTCGATATTGGAAATTACACCGTTGGCGATGAAGATGGATTTGATATCCTGTCCTCCGATGTCCAATACAAACGACACATTCGGGTCTACATATTGCGCCCCCGACATGTGGGCGATTGTTTCCACGATACCGAAATCGAGCCCTAAAGCCGATTTAATCAGGTCTTCGCCATATCCTGTGGCTGCCGACGAAAGGAATTTTACGTTGACGCCTTTCTTTTCGGCTTCCTCGAAGAATTGCGCCAACCCTTCGTTTACTCTTTTCAGCGGGTTGCCTTCATTGTTTCCATAGAATTTGTAGACAATATTGGCATCTTTATCCATGATGACAATTTTGGAAGTCGTCGAACCCGAATCGATTCCCAAAAAGCATTCTATTTCTTTTTCTTCGCCGAGCGGTTTGAAGCTAAGCGGCTTAATTTTGCGGTTAGTCCCCCACTCTATGTATTTCAGTTCGTCTTTGAATAGTGGTTCGAGCGCATCGCTCTGGTTGGATGTTGTCGTTTGAGACATTTTCTCGACCAACTCACCTAAATCGAAGGTTTTATCTTCTTCGCTCGTATATAATGCAGCCCCCCAAGCCGGGAAGTATTCTCCGTTTTCGGGAACAATCAAATCCGATTCCTGTATTTTCAACACCTCTTTGAAAGCATCGCGCAATGCCGGAATAAAGGTCAGCGGACCACCGATGCAAAGCACTTTCGGTTGCACATCGCATCCACGAGCCAATGTCGTAACCGATTGCAAGGCAACGGCATGCAGGATGGAGGCAGATATATCGGCTACCGGAATGTTACGGCTTATCAGGTTCTGTACGTCTGTTTTGGCAAATACACCACAGCGCGAGGCTATCGGGTATATCTTATCGAATTTCAGGGCTTTTTGACCTAATTCTTCTACCGAGATGCACATCAGGCTCGCCATCTGGTCGATGAACGCTCCCGTACCACCGGCACAGCTACCATTCATGCGGATGTCGGGATTACGCCCTTCGCTGAAGAATACCGTTTTGGCATCTTCGCCCCCCAAATCGATAAGGGTATGTGCGTCATTATAGACTTGTCTTACAACTTCAACGGCCGATACGACTTCCTGTACAAAAGGGATGCCTGTACGTTCGCCGATACCCATACCTGCCGAGCCCGAAATGTATATATCGAATTGCACACCCGGATATTCGCCCATTACGGTCTTGAATTCTTCGACTAATGTTGGCTGGATATTGGCATTGTGGCGTTTATAGGTTTTGTATATAATGTGTTTGCAGTCATCGAGGATGACGATTTTTACAGTTGTCGAACCTACGTCGACCCCCATTTTGTATTTCATTGATCTTTGCATAAATAAAATAGTAAAGCGCTCTTATTTAACGCGACAAAATTACAAAATAAACTCTATATCCGAACCAATTTTAATGTGAATAATCGCAATAAACAGATGTTTTTTACTTTTATTTGTTTTTGCAGATAACTAAACACACGCAATAAACGTTATAAACGAAGACAGGTTATTTTCATCAAAAAAAATCTTTTGAAGCTAATACGTTTTCATATCATCGCTATATTTATCCTTCTTTCGGTATTACAAGCCCAATCACTGAAAGGAGCAGAAGCATATGCGAACGATACGATACAGCCTCCGATACTTATGACCGAAAATGCGATAGAAGCAAAAGATACTATCCGCTCGAAGAAATTGCCCGAATCCTATCAGACACTCAAGGAGCAAAGCGCCAAGAAAAGTTGGACGAAAAGTCTGTTCCGGCTGATAGTAAGGGAACCGAAGGTCTCTTTTGATGCGGAGGAGAATAAATCTATCGCTAAGGATTATGAGCCATTCAGGGATAAAATCATACGCAACATTGAAGTCACTGTATTGGCGCCTTTCGGGACGGATGTCCGCAACCCGGATAAGGTGGACGAGGATGCCGAAATATTCAACAAGACACATGTATTGAGCCGGGAATCTACCATCAAAAAGCATATCCAGTTTCGCCGTGGCGACCGTGTCAATCCGGCTATTATAGCTGCTTCGGAGGTCGAATTGCGCGATGCGACTTATATCAATGATGCGCGTATCGTATTAGAACCTGTTACCGGAAATGATGAGATGGTAGATGTGAGAATAATAGCGCGCGATAAATGGACAATCGGGGTGGATATACACAACCTTTCGTCGTCGCGGATGAATATCGAGGTATTCGATAAAAATATCGCCGGAACGGGTAGCCGTATGGGTGCGAATTTTATTTATACGCCCAAATACAGCCATAAGGTAGGTTTTGGCGCTAATTACCTGTATGAGAATATTGCGAATACAAAAATAGATGGGGAGATAAGTTATGTAGATGAGATAAAGATGCACGAGTTTTCGGCATCGTTAACCCGCAAATTGCAACCGAGGTATAATTATTTCGGCGAAATCAGTTATAAAAACAACGTCAGACGCCCCGAATATATCAATTGGGATTCTATTACGCCCGACAGGCGGGAATTGTTTTCGGCTACGATAGGAAGGGCTTTCACTTTGTCGGAGGACAACAGCATCAAGCGTATCGTTGTAGGGTTCAGGTATAAGCACAAAATGGATGAGTATAGGAATGAGGCATATCAGGATTATATAAAAACCATTATGCTCCCCTATAAGCATGCCAGAAACCGTATCTGGCTGATGCAGTTAAGTTTGTTCAAAAATTCGTATCAACGCGATTATTTGGTTTACAATTTCGGGACGACGGAGAATATTGCTTTGGGTTATAATCTTTCGATGCAGCTGGGATATAGCCGCTTCTATAACCTGGATGTGAAAGACGGCATGTATGGTTCGTTCAGCGCTTCTTACGGAAGTAATGACCTGACGAAAGGTACTTTGTACCTGTATTCGGCTATTTCTTCTTTCTGGGATAAAAAGAAGCCTTTTGAGAGTGTATTCAAATTTAACATGCATTATTTTACGCCGCTTATGCGGTTGTATACGGTACGTGTGCGGCAGTTCCTGAACCTAAGTTATGGGAAGCTGATGACGCCGGACAGGTATTTTGGCGACCGGATTTATATGGGCGAGCATACGAGCCTGAAAATGAAAAACTGGCGCAGGGATAGAAAAGGGGTTGAGCAATTGTTGTTTAAGGCTGAAACGGATATGTTCTCGAATTACGAACTCCTCGGGTTCCGGTGTTTGTTCTACTCTTTTTTCGACTTGGGATGGATAAGGGAAGAGGGAAGCCTTTTCAAGAATGAGAACCTGAATTATGGTATAGGGTTGGGTATCCGTCTGCGCAACGATTTCATTATTTTCAATACGATAGACCTGAAAATAGGTGTATATCCTAAATTGGAGCAAAGTGGTTTCCGCAGCTTCTTCAAAGTGAGGTCGTCGAGCCCGAGAATATCAACAGATTTCACTCCGGATATACCGGAGGAGATATTGTTGGAATATTAGATTAATTATAGATTATAAAAAAGGCCTCCCGCCCCTTCCACAAGAGGGGGATATAATATAGAAATCCATCCCTCTTTGTTAAAAAGCCACATCTTTTTTAGAGAGCAATTATCTCTATGTAAAAAAGATTATGGCAAAGTACAGCAAACAATTAGTAGAAGCAATATGCGAACTTATCGCCGACGGCGAATCGACTATCAACGAAATCTGCGGTTTTATGAAGATTAACCGCAAAACGTTTTATGAGTGGAAAAATGAAAAGGAAGATTTTCGCGAAGCCATACAATTAGCCCAATCCCAGCGCAACGAACGTTTAGTCACCCTCGCCCGTCAAGCCGCCCGCCGCAAAATGAACGGCTACAAAACCGTAGAGACCAAATATGTCTACGTACCTGACAAACACTACCCCGACCGTCTCGTCCTGAAAGAAAAGATAGTGAAAGAAAAAGACCACGCACCAGACACTGCCACCATCAATGCCGTACTGAAACGCGAAGATGAACGCCTGCGTCACGAAGAAGCTCAACAACGCGAACGCGAGAAAGAAGAAAAACGACACCACATCACCCGCCAACCGCTCATCATCGAAGTTATTAATGAAGAAACGAAACGCGAATTAGAGAAGCTGGATCGGGGCGAACGGGATGAGCTTACTCCCGAAGCGATAGCCAAATCGCGCAAGATTATTGAGGAGTATAATAAATTGTAATAGTAGACGAGTAGACAAGTATACGAGTTTATTAGTAATGAGTTTACAAGAGGGAAAGAAAAGTAACCTGTCAAAAATACTCGAAATAAGTAGAGAAATGTTACTTTTTTCCTCTGTATTACTCCGTGAAAAACTCTGTGGAACTCTGTGGTTAAAAAGAAAAAGTAACTCGATAAAAAACATCGAAAATGAGTAGAGGTTTGTTACTTTTTATTGTCACTTCGAACGGATGTGAGAAGTCTCTTCCTAAAAGTGTGAAAGAGATACCTCGTATTCACTCGGTATGACAAGCATGTCTACTCTTTGCGAACTTAGTGTAGAATCTTAGCGTACTTCGTGGTTAAGTAATTAATAAGTAAACGAGTAAACAAGTAGACGAGTTTATTAGCAATGAGTTTACAAGAGGGAAAGAAAAGTAACTCGATGAAAAACGTCGAAAAGAAGTATAGGTTTGTTACTTTTTCCTCTGTATTACTCCGTGGTTAAAAAGAAAAAATAATTTGATAAAATTGGCAGCTATTTCGAAACTCTTTTCGTAACTTTAAAAGGGTTTATCTTTAACTCTTTTAAATAAGTAATGCTATGCCAAAGATTACAAAAGAAGCTGCTCTCCGCTATCATTCGCGCGAACCTCATGGTAAGATAGAGGTTGTACCGACCAAACCGTACAGTAACCAAACCGATTTAGCACTGGCTTATTCGCCCGGTGTTGCCGAACCCTGTCTCGAGATAGAAAAGCATCCCGAGGATGCTTATAAATATACGACTAAGGGGAATCTTGTCGCCGTCATTTCCAATGGTACGGCTGTGCTCGGATTGGGCGATATAGGAGCATTAGCCGGCAAGCCGGTGATGGAAGGGAAAGGTTTGCTATTCAAGATATATGCCGGCATCAATGTCTTCGATATCGAGATAGACGAGAAAGATCCGGAGCGGTTTATTCAGGCAGTCAAGGCTATAGCGCCCACTTTCGGAGGTATCAACCTGGAAGACATAAAAGCACCCGAATGCTTCAAGATAGAACGCCGCCTGAAAGAGGAACTGGATATTCCTGTCATGCACGACGACCAACATGGCACGGCTATCATCTCCTCTGCCGCCTTGCTGAATGCCTTGGATATTGCAGGCAAAAAGATAGGGAATATCAAATTGGTGGTGAATGGAGCAGGCGCTTCGGCAATAGCCTGTACCAACCTATATATCCGTTTAGGAGTAAAGAAGAAAAACATCATCATGTGCGACAGCAAAGGGGTTATCTCGACTGATCGCAAAGACTTGAGCGATGTCAAAAAAGCGTTTGCCGCCACGACCTCAAAGAAGACTTTGGAAGAGGCAATTGCAGGCGCGGATGTGTTCTTAGGCCTCTCAAAAGCCGATACACTGACAATAGAAATGGTGCGTTCAATGAACCATAACCCGATTGTCTTTGCGCTGGCCAACCCTAATCCCGAGATAAGCTACGAAAAGGCTATGGCCTCCCGTGGAGACATCATTTTTGCCACCGGCCGCTCGGATTATCCTAATCAGGTCAACAACGTACTTGGCTTCCCTTATATATTCCGTGGCGCATTGGACGTGCAGGCTACCAGCATCAACGAAGATATGAAATTGGCTGCCGTGCATGCATTGGCATCCTTGGCCAAAGAGGAAGTACTGGATACGGTCAATGTAGCTTACAATAAGAAGCGATTGGTCTTTGGCAGGGATTACTTTATCCCTAAACCATTAGACCCGCGCTTGCTGACACGTGTGTCGATGGCAGTTGCCAAAGCTGCCGTCAAGAGTGGCGTTGCCCGAAAGAAGATAACCAACTGGCGGGACTATGAAGACCATCTGGATGAGATGATGGGCTATAGCACCAAACTTATCAACCGCCTGTTTGCCATGGCTAAGAGCAACCCTAAACGGGTTGTATTCTGCGAAGGGAACCATATTAATATGATCAAGGCGGCTATAGTCTCCTACCGCGAAGGTATTTGTTATCCGATACTTTTAGGCTCGCCCGATCGCATAAAAGCTATTGCTAAAGAGAATGGACTGGATCTCAAGGGAATCGAAATAGTGAACTATCGCAATATCAAGGAAGATCGCCGGCGCAATCGCTATGCCCAAATACTGACCGAGAAGCGATGCCGCGAAGGTATTCGCTTTCAGGATGCATTCGAAAAGATGAACGACCGCAACTACTTCGGCATGATGATGGTGGAGGTGGGTGATGCCGATGCCCTGATTACGGGTGTCTACAGCCATTATCAGGATTTCGCCAAGGTTGCAATAGAAGTGATAGGCTTGCAGGAAGGCTATAACCATTTTGCAGCTATGCATATCATCCAGAATAAGAAAGGGACTTACTTCCTGTCCGACACCCTGATAAATCGCTGGCCGGAGAAAGATACCCTGATCGAGATTGCCAAGCTGACGCATAACGCCGTCAAATTCTTTAACCATACGCCGGTGATGGCTATGCTGTCGTTCTCTAACTTCGGTGCAGAACGTGATGGCAGCCCCCGTAGTATATCCGATGCTATTCAATACTTCCACGAGAATGAAAAGGATATACTGATAGACGGAGAGATGCAGGTCAACTTCGCCCTGAACAAGGAGCTTCGCGATAAGAGCTTTCCATTCAATAAGTTGAAAGGAAAGAACGTCAACACCCTGATATTCCCGAACCTTAGTTCAGCCAATATTGTCAGCCGCGTACTGATAGAGATGGGAGAAGGAGGCGAGAGCATCGGCCCTATACAAATCGGGTTACGCAAGCCTGTTCACTTCACGGACATCGAGACATCGGTGCGGGATATCGTGAATCTGGCTGCTGTTGCTACCATCGATGCTATCGTTCATGACGAGAAAGGCAGCGATAATTACCGAATGTAATTAGGCTTATTACTGGGGGTGAATAAAAAAAGCAGCCATTAGGCTGCTTATAATGTTTTAAATAAGAGCGGAGAGAGGCAGAAATACAAAGAGTTTCAGGAATCAATAGGAATAAAGTTTATACAGAAGTCGGAAATGGGCAAAAATAAAGGTTTAGGGATGTAAATCAGGCTGTTTCGGAAATATTTAGTATTTTTGGGAGGAAATTAACAATAAAATAAACACTCATGAATCTAGAGCCAATTATTAATGCGAAATTTAAGAAATTTCGGGAGCAATTAGAATTGAATGATATTGCAGATGGAAATGCTTTCGAGAAATATGTTAATTATGTTATATTATCTTCTCATCAGCCAGATGCATTTAATGGAGATAACGAACTTTTGGAAAAAGTAAATGTCGGTGGAACACATGACATGGGAATTGATGGTATTGCTATAAAGTTGAATGGTTTACTTATTCGAGATTTAGCAGAAGCAAAAGATCTTGTTAAAAGATTTCCACGAGTGTCAGTCGAATTTATCTTTATACAATCAAAATACAAGTCTGATTTTGACAAAGGAGAGTTTAATAACTTTGCGGATGGGGTTCGTGAATTTTTATCTGAAAAGCAAAGGCAACCTCATAGTCCCGAAATAAAATCACTCATTAAGATAAAGGACTTTTTAATAAGTGAAGAAGCCGTGTATAAATGGGAAGATAATCCTAATGTACGCTTATACTATGTCGCTATGGGCAAGTGGCATAACAGCAAGCATCAATTAGCTCTTGCGGAACAATTTAAAGATGATGTCAATAGCTTAAACACATATAAAGAACCTGTAATACATTTCATCGACATTGATGGATTCAAAGGGATAATTGATTCTAATGAAAATAATTTTGAGGTTGTCTTAAACTCTATTGATACCATGCCATTAACTTCTGTAGATAAAGTTGATAATTCATGCATGCTGTTATGCTATGCAAGTGAATTAAAGAAGTTATTATCAACAGATGAAGGTATTATCCGAAAATCGCTATTTGATGATAATGTCCGTGATTTTCAAGGAGATAACAATATAAATACTGAAATAGGTAGAACCATAAAAGAAGAGCCTGAAAAGTTTGCTTTATTGAACAATGGCATTACCATTGTTTGCGAAAAATATACCCCCAGCAATAGGCAGATTACCATAAAAAATCCCCAAATAGTGAATGGTTGTCAAACAAGTCATGTTATCTTTAATGTAGAAGAAAGCAATACCGTTCCACTAGTAATTAAGTTGATTTCAACTCAAGATATTGAAATTACAAATCAGGTAGTTAGGGGTACTAATAGACAAAACATAGTGCTGGATGAAGCCTTTGAGACTACAAAAAAATTCCACAAAGAGCTTGAAGATGTTATTAATGCACTATCTCCTGAGTATGAAAGATTCTATTACGAAAGAAGATCCAAACAATATGACCATAATCCGTCAATAACACAATATCAAAAATTGAACTTTAGAATCATAGTACATTCATTTGTATCAATGTTTATTAACGAGCCACATTTATCACATAGGCATGAATCTAAATTGCTTGATACTTACTCTAATATACTGTTTAAGGATTACCAAAGTAAACTCCCTTATTTTGCCTCTTGTTTGACATTTTACAAACTCGAGAAGTTGTTTAGAAAGAATAAGTTAGATAAGCCAAAACACTATACTTATAAATACCATTTAATGATGATTTTTAGAGAATTAATTGCGGGAAAAAGTCCTAATATTAACTCGGAGCAAATGGTTGATGAACATTCTAGATTGATTCTAAATGTGCTTAAAAGCGATGACAAAACATTAGCTAAGTTTGTTGAATCAATTGATATATTTGATAAAACTAGAGAGCATTGGGAGAAAGAACTTCACAAAAGTCCTCATGGAATTAAAGATAATAAAGACTTCACATTATTGCTGTTGAAGAGAGTAAGGAAAAACAATCAACATGTTACTGACTTAGTTGATGATGTTGATTTTAGATACAAAGGAAAAATCGTAAAGATTATAAAGGATAAATTTGGAAAGTATTGTGGCTTTATTGAAAGAAAACCGAACAATGTATTTTTTCATTCTAATTCTGCTAAAGGATTAAATCTATTCAATTCAGAAGGCAAACTTGTATCATATAGGGTATCTACTAATCCTAAATCAGGTCAGTTGTTAGCTGTCGATGTTAATTTCGAATAAAATAATAAAAGAGCTTTTCCGAAAAAATAATGAAGGGAGATAAATTAATCTCCCTTTTTTAGGAAAATTTTGGGTGAAGTGAATAGGAAGATGCCTCACAAGGAAGCAAAACAAAAACACCCAACTTTACATTCTTGGGTGTAAAATTGGGTGCTTGTTTCGCAAACTATTGACTTTCAGCCTTGTTTGCGGAGAGAGAGGTACATGAACCTTTTCCCCGGATATGCGTATAAGTCAATGCTTTAACTTTCCCAAACTTATTATCGGTAACGAAATAGGCACAAATTTAATAACCCCTATTTGTCCACCTTTGACCTATGCACTTCTGCATATATCTTGGGTTCAAAGATACATATAATTTTCATGTTTACAAAATATTTAGCCTTCAATGTATTAGCCTTAGTGCAAGGTGCAAGCTTATCTATATAGATACTTGCACCTTGCACTGGACAATGATAGCGGGATTATTTTACCGCCTTTTCTAATAAAAGCGGTAGTTTTTTCCAAACTTGTAATGATGACCCAGCATAGGTAATATTCCAAAGCCTTTGATTTTGTGAATAAAGACAGTATTACTTTAGGCTTATCTCATTTAATGTAACCACCATTAACTTAATGGTGGTTACATTAAATTATTCATGCGGATTTCATCTTGCACTAAATTTCTGAATAATGTTTGGTGGTTTGAAAAATAGTTCGTATGTTTGCGAACAATAAAACAAAGAAGATGAAAAAAGCAAAAAAGGGATATACAGTTGAACAGGAGCAAATGGCACGTTTTGCCAAAGCACTTTCCCATCCAGTCCGAATTGCCATATTACAATTATTGGCAAGTCAGACTTGTTGTTATCATGGAGATATGTCGGAAATTTTGCCTGTGGCAAAAAGTACGCTGTCTCAACACTTGAAAGAACTGAAAGATGCAGGTTTGATACAGGGCGAAATTACATTGCCTTCTGTTAAGTATTGTATTAATAAGAAAAACTGGTCTTTAGCGAAAAAGTTATTTGAAGCTTTATTGACCGAAGTAGAAGTTGCAGACAGTTGTTGTGATACTCAAAATTAGTGTTTTTTTATGTTGTATATTCGTACATCTACGAAATACGCACTATTCGCAAATGTACGATTGTAATAAATTAGAAATAGGATGCTGATTAGAAAAGTGAAATTAGAAGATTCCCGTAGGATTTGTGAGATTTACAACTACTACGTTGAGAATACGGCTGTAACGTTTGAAACAACCCCTGTGCCTGAAACTGAAATGAAAGAAAGAATCAATGAAATTATTGATTCCGGCTTTCCTTATTATGTAGGTGAAATTGAAGGCAAAGTAGTGGGCTATTACTACATCCATAAATGGAACGGCAGATGTGCTTACTCTTCTACGAAAGAAGTTACCATCTATTTAGATAAAGACTATACAGGGAAAGGGCTGGGTTCTACGCTGTACGAACATTTATTCCAAAACATAGATAGGGAAAACCTTCATGTGTTAATTGCCGGAATCTGCATCCCAAATGAAGGAAGCGTGAAGTTACATGAGAAATTTGGTTTTAAGCAATCTTCTCACATGAAAGAAATCGGATGGAAGTTTGACAAATGGCGGGATGTCGGACATTGGCTGCTTATTTTCAATAATAAAAAATCAGAAGGCAATGAGTAAGAAAAAAATGAGTTTCTTAGATAAGAATCTCACTCTTTGGATATTCTTGGCAATGGCTATCGGAGTTGGACTGGGTTACTTTTTCCCATCGTTCAGCACTACGATAGATTCATTATCCAGTGGAACTACAAACATCCCTTTAGCCATCGGTTTAATCTTAATGATGTATCCGCCATTGGCAAAAGTCGATTATAAACAATTACCGAAGGTTTTCAAGGACGTAAAAATATTATCAGTCTCGTTAATCCTGAATTGGATTATCGGGCCGATATTAATGTTTTTACTTGCCATCATCTTCTTACATGATTACCCGGAATATATGGTAGGTGTAATCCTTATCGGATTAGCACGGTGTATAGCGATGGTTCTTGTGTGGAATGACTTGGCGGAAGGAAATACGGAATACGGTGCTGGTTTAGTAGCCCTGAACAGTATCTTTCAGGTATTCTTTTACAGTTTCTACGCTTGGTTATTTATTACTAAGCTTCCTCCCCTCTTCGGGTTTGAAGGGGCTATCGTTGATATTTCTATCGGTACGATTGCCGAAACAGTTGCCATCTACTTAGGTATTCCTTTCCTAATGGGTATATTGAGCCGACTTATATTAGTGAAATTGAAAGGCGAACAATGGTATAAGGAAAAGTTTATCCCGAAAATATCCCCGATAACCTTAATCGCACTGTTATTTACAATCATTCTTATGTTCAGCCTGAAAGGTGAACTGATTGTACAAATACCAATGGATGTAGTTCGTATAGCTATACCGTTACTTATCTACTTTGTCGTAATGTTCCTGCTTAGTTTCTTCGCAGGTAAGTGGATGGGTGCTTCTTACGATAAAAATGCTTCCATCGCTTTCACTGCTACCGGAAATAACTTTGAACTGGCTATCGCAGTAGCAATCGGCGTATTTGGATTACATAGCGGACAAGCCTTTGCCGGAGTAGTCGGGCCGTTGGTTGAAGTCCCGGTATTAATCCTGTTGGTAAACTTAGCATTTTGGCTTCGGAAGAAATATTATAAATAAACATAGTACAAACCAATAAAAAGACAATCAAATGAAAAAGAGTATTTTAATCGTATTTTTCGCCACTTTGTTAGTTGCCTGCGGTGGTAATACACAAAAGAACAACGGACAAACTACTGGAACAGAAGCTAAAGAACAAGTAACGGATGCTTCTACTGTGAACGTTTACTATTTCCACGGCAAACAACGTTGTAAAACCTGCATTGCAGTGGGTGATGTGACAGAAAAGACCATAAAAGAACTTTATGCGGACAATCCCAGTGTAAAATTCATTGAAGTAAAAACCGATGAAGAGCAAAATGCTTCACTTGTAGAAAAATACGAAGTAACATGGAATGCCCTCATTGTTTCTAAAGGGGACAATTCCATAGATATTACCGACAAAGCATTTGCCAACGCTTTGAATAGTCCTGAAAACCTTACCGACCTTATCAAAACCGAAGTCGATAAAAGGTTATGATGGAGTTTTTACAAAACCTTGTCGATGGGTCTAACTTTCCATTATTGACAGCATTTCTCTTGGGAATAATGACCGCAATCAGCCCTTGCCCGTTGGCAACCAATATTACTGCTACGGCTTACTTGAGTAAAGATATAGGCGATAAACGTAGGGTAATGTTCAATGGTGTATTCTATACGCTTGGTAGAATGTTTACCTACACGGTACTCGGATTGATTTTCTATTTCGGAGCAAGCCAGTTTCAGGTAGCCAAATTACTGCAAAACGTAGGTGGGATGTGGCTGGGAATAGCATTGGTTATTATCGGAATATTTATGTTGGACATTATCAAAATAAAGCTTCCGGGAATGAATAAGCTAACTTCAAAGATAGAAAACAAAGAAGGAAAGAAAACCTACCTCGATGCGTTCTTACTGGGATTACTTTTTGCGCTTGCTTTCTGCCCTTATAGCGGGGTTTTGTATTTCGGCGGATTAATCCCGATGACGATTGCCAGCCCATCAGGATTACTGCTTCCACCTGTATTTGCTATTGCAACGGGATTACCCGTTATCATCATCGCATGGCTTTTGGCATATAGCGTGAGTAACGTGGGGAAATTCTATAACAAAATGAGTGTTTTTCAAAAATGGTTCAAATGGATTGTGGCAGCGATATTTATTGTTGTCGGAATCTATTATATAATAACAGGAATTTAATAATTACAAATATGGAAATCATTGTATTAGGTACAGGTTGTGCCAAATGTAAAACAACCTACGAAACAGTAAAGAAAGTAATTGAAGATAACGGATTAGATATAAAATTGTCCAAACAGGAAGATATTATGGAAATCATGAAATATAATGTAATGACCTTGCCGGGCATAGTTGTGGACGGTGAAGTAAAAATCAAAGGTCACGTTCCTTCCGAAAGCGAAATCCGCCAACTGTTGGGAGTATAATAAAGCTACACATGGAAACTAAAAAAGAGTTGAAAATCCTTCTTTGGATGGTTGTCATTTTCGCCGGAGTATTTTTCCTACCCTTAGGCAGTGAACGGTTTATGACAGCGATTGATGCAACACTCGACTTGTCGAAGTGGTACGCACAAGAACACGTTGTCATGTGTCTTCTACCTGCCTTTTTCATTGCAGGTGTGATAGCCGTTTTTATCAGTCAGGGGGCAGTTTTGAAATATTTCGGAGCAAATGCTAAGAAATGGCTGTCCTATACGGTTGCCGCTGTTTCTGGTGCTATTTTGGCGGTATGTTCCTGTACTATATTACCCTTGTTTACAAGCATCTATAAACGTGGAGCAGGATTAGGACCAGCCATTGCGTTCCTGTATTCAGGACCTGCAATTAGCATTTTATCCATTATTCTCACATGGCGTATTCTTGGGGTGGAAATGGGTGTTGCCCGCATGATTGGGGCAATTACATTTTCAGTTGTTATCGGACTGATTATGTCTTTTATCTATCGAAAAGAAGAAAAAGCCAAAAAAGAAGAACAAATGAATATTGTTCCTCCACCTGCTAAACGTCCTATGTCGCAAACTATGCTCCATTTCTTTACACTGGTATTTATTCTTGTCTTTGCGAATTGGGGTGCGCCTGCAGCCGATGATACTTCAAGTATATGGTTCTACATATTTACTTATAAATGGCATATAACAGGTGCGCTTTCTCTTATACTCGCTTATTCCCTCGTAACTATATTGAAAATTAAATGGCAATGGGTGCTGACAGGTGTTTTGGCGACAGGATTATCTGCGTTTCTGGCTTACCAATTCATACCAAACCCGAAGTTAGTCCCGCTTGTTCCGATGATTGTTGGTATTGCTGCTCTATCTCTCGTTACTCTCTTTGATAAACGGGATGATGAAAACCGGGAATGGACACTTTCGGCGTGGGGATTTGCCAAACAAATAATGCCCTTGCTCGCTATCGGTGTGGTTACGGCAGGTTTCCTGCTCGGTTCTACACACGACAATACAGCCATTCCGGGTGTTATACCGAACGAATGGATTGAGTGGGCGGTAGGTGGGAACTCCTTGCTATCGAACTTCTTTGCCAGTTTTACAGGGGCATTTATGTATTTTGCAACGCTGACCGAAGTGCCTATTATTCAAGGCTTACTCGCTTCCGGAATGGGAAAAGGCCCTGCATTGGCTTTGCTACTGGCAGGCCCTTCACTTTCCCTGCCTAATATGCTTGTTATTCGTGGTGTGATGGGTACGCAAAAGACGGTTGTATATGTAACACTGGTCATTATCATGGCAACTATCTCCGGTCTTGTTTATGGAACATTTTTTTAAGAATACAATGCAATGAAAATATTGATTCTATGTACAGGAAATAGCTGTCGCAGCCAAATGGCTCATGGCTTTCTGCAATCGTTTGACGAAGAAATCGAAGTCTTTTCAGCAGGTACAAAACCTGCTGATGAAGTAAATCCGATGGCTATTGAAGTAATGGCAGAAGTAGGAATTGACATTAGCAATCACAAACCGCATAATGTGAATGAATATATTGGTCAGGTATGGGATTATGTAATAACCGTTTGTGATGAAGCCAATGAAACCTGCCCTGTATTTACAGGCGAAGTGACACAACGTCTGCACTTCGGATTTAGTGACCCATCAAGAGCAAAAGGTACACCGGAATTTATCAAAGACCCGTTTTATCGGACAAGGTTTGAGATAAAGAATAAGTTTTCCGAATTTTACATTACACAGATATTAAAGAAAGAAATGCCCAAATGTGCCTGTTCCGGCGAATGGGAATAAAACAGCAATAAGTTATGAATAATAGTAATGATAAGCTAAAAGAAATAGTAAAACGGAAATATAGCGATATTGCTTTGCAAGGAAAAGAAACAGGCTGTTGTTGTGGGTGCAGTCCTACAAAAGAAGTCTATAATATTATGAGCGATGACTATTCAACGCTCAAAGGATACAACGAAGATGCTGACCTCGGACTTGGCTGTGGATTGCCTACCCAATATGCAGGTATAGAGAAAGGAAATACTGTTATTGACCTCGGTTCAGGTGCTGGGAATGATTGTTTTATTGCACAGGCAGAAGTTGGTGATGAAGGAAAAGTCATTGGTATTGACTTTTCAGAACCCATGATAGAAAAGGCTAAAGCCAATGCAAAGAAACGTGGAATACAAAACGTGAGTTTTCGGCAGGGAGATATTGAAGATATGCCCGTAAGTGCAGGTCGTGCCGATGTGGTTATAAGTAACTGCGTACTGAATTTACTACCTTCCAAAGACCGGATATTCCATGAAATATACCGTGTGTTAAAGACCGGGGGACATTTTTGCATATCGGATGTCGTTCTCAATGAAGAAATACCCGAAAAGTTGAAACATGCAGCAGAAATGTACGTCGGTTGTGTATCGGGAGCAATTCCAAAAGCTCAATATCTTGAGAAAATAAAAGAAGCTGGATTTGCAGAAATTATCATTTGTAAGGAAAAAGAAATTACCATTCCCGATGAAATTCTTGAAAAGTATCTTAACGAAGATGAAATAAATGCTTTCAAAACCGTGAATGCGATTGTTTCCATAACAGTTACCGGAAGAAAAAACTCTGGGGGGTGTTCATGCGGTGGATGTTGTTAAAAGAATATAGTTATGAATGAATTATTTGAAAAAGGAGTCATACTGAATATGGCAGAAATGGTTGAATACTCAACTGGTGGAGTAATCAGCAAACAAGTATTGAAGAATGAAGCAGGCAACATTACCCTGTTTTCTTTCGACAAAGGACAGGGACTAAGCGAGCATACCGCCCCATTTGATGCTATGGTAGAAATTTTAGACGGAGAAGCTGAAATTTCCATAAACGGTAAACCCTTGATGCTGGTTACTGGTCAGTCTATAATTATGCCTGCGGGTATTCCTCATGCTTTGTATGCAAGCAAGCAATTTAAGATGTTGCTTACTATGATTAAAGGGTAAGGATTATAAAGTGAAGGTGATTTCAGACGGCAGTTTTACTACTGTCAAGCGAAAGAAAAAATATATAATGCTATAAGACAGGGATAAAGAGAAAAGGACATCATCTTTTTCTCTTCCTGTTTGGCGAATCAAATCTTTCATCGTATATTTGCGATTGATTTCGAGTGATATTTTTTTATTACAAATCATCGTATATTTACGATATGCGATAAAATAAGTTAATTATATAGTGATATGGAAAAAAGAAAATTGAAAATCAGTGAAAGCATTGCAATATTTTTGCTTTCACTTATGACTGTCACTGGCAGTTATGCGCAAGAAAAAATGACTTCTACAAATAGCAGTCAAGTTACAAAACAAGATGAAATTGTTTCTGTATTGAAACAGGGCAAAGCGATTTTTGTTGTGATTAGCAAACAGGGATTAAAGGATAAGGAAAAAGCTTTATCTGTATGCAAAGAATCTCAAAAAGCATTATCCGGCAAAGTCGAAACGATTGAAGTGGATGCAGATAATAAGGCTGACGAAAACCTACTGAAAACACTTAAAATAACAGAACCCTTGAAAGAACCTGTTACCATCGTGATAAACAAACAAGGTTTTGTAACGGGGCAATTCACAGGAGTTCCTAAAGAATCCGACCTTATTGCTGCATCAAAGAAGGTTGTCCAAAGTGGCTGTTGTTCCCGCTAATAATCTAAAGTTACCCAGCAAGTTTGGGAGTTTCATTTTGCAATAATTATTAATAATTAAAAAGAAAACGATGAAGAAAATTGTCATGGTGATTATAGCTGTCTTTGCGGTAAGCATAGCTAATGCACAAGATTTTTGTCTTGGTGGCTCTTTGGGCTTTTGGAACAATAACAGTGCAGATAAAACAACCTTATCCATAACGCCGGATATAGGTTACAGCCTCTCAAGTAAATGGTATCTTGGAATTGGTATCGGTTATCAATACACTAAACACGAAGACTTAAAAATTAATTCTTTCACGTTAAATCCATACGCTCGTTATTCTTACTTTACAGCAGGGAAAGTAAGGCTGTTTATGGATGGAACATTCGGTTTATCTAATGACAAGCCGACAGGTCGTAAATCTGAAACCGCTTGGCAGGTTGGAGTGAAACCGGGCATGATAATTGGTCTGACTGATAGGTTTAGTTTAGCAGCCCATTTTGGATTCTTAGGATACAGGGATACAGATAGCGATATAAATGCTTTGGGAGAAAAAGGCTGGGGCTTAGACCTTAGCGGAAATAGTTTAAGTTTCGGTTTTTTTTATAGCTTCTAATTTTTTTAATCAAAATATCCATCGTATATTTGCGATTGATTTAAAAGTAACAGATATGGCATTTAGTAAAGCAGAACAATTTGATGAAAAGGATGTGGCAATAGCACGTTATGCTAAAGCATTAAGCCATCCGGCAAGGGTTGCCATTTTAAGGCTTCTTTCAAAGCAGGACTATTGCTATTGTGGTGATATAGTCGAAGATTTGCCTATTGCTCAATCTACCGTTTCACAGCATTTGAAAGAACTAAAAAATGCAGGATTGATTGAAGGCGAAATTACTCCACCGAAGGTTCGGTATTGTATTAGTAAAGAACATTATACTATTGCAAAACAATTTTTCAAAGAGCTTTTTGAATAAAATTTTTTACCCTATATTATCGTATATTTACGATATAGGATTAATGAGATAAACAATAAAATAATACAGAAAACAATGAGTAAATCAAAAACAATTTGGACAACAATTATGGGGGTATTATCCTCTATTCTTGCTATGCTTGGGTTAGTAGGTTGCTGTGGACTACCAATATTAGCGGGTATCCTTGCTGCATTAGGCATTGGTGCTTCACAGCTTAGTTTTTTTGCCGAATACCGATGGTGGTTTATCGGGTTTGCAATTCTATCATTACTGTTTGGCTTTTATCAGGTCTATTTCAAGAAGAAAGGCAGTTGTTGTGGGACAGAGAAAGAAAATAGCTGCTGTGCAAGCGAATCAGAAAAAACAGGTAAACCAAAATCCCGGCTATTCCAAAAAATATTTCTTTGGACAGGTGCTGTAATCATTGTTGCCATGTTAGTAATCGGCTTTAATGAAAGTAAAACCGTAAACTCACCTAATGGCGGGTGTTGCCCAACGGAAGAACTGATACAGATTCAGGATAATTCAGGTTGCTGTCCGGCAACACAGCCAACCACTACTGAAACGCAAAAGGAGCAAAAAGCACCCAGTTGTTGCCCTCAATAAATAAAATAATCTACATAAATTTTAAATATGAACACGTTAATAGAAACAATCAAGTATTTCTTGTTTATCTCTGCGGAGTTACTCGTCTTATTCATGCTTATAAGTATGATAGTTGAAATAATTCTTATGTACATTCCGGCAGAAAAAATTCAAAAAAAACTATCCGGCAAAGGAATTACAGGTAACATCCTCGGAGCAGTTTTTGGTTCACTAACCCCATTTTGCGCCTGTTCAACAATTCCTATGACAGTAGGTTTGCTTAATGCAGGCGTGCCATTCGGTTCTACCATGTCATTCCTTATCGCATCACCTTTACTTAATCCGATTATCATAGGAATGCTTGGCGTTATGGTCGGGATAAAAGCTGCCATTATGTATTTCATCGTAGCCTTCATCAGTGCTGTTGCTTTCGGTTATGTTTTGGAGAAAACAGGCGGTATCAAGTACATGAAAAATGTGAGAATTAAAAGTGCAGCGGAAAATACGGAAGAAGCTGTAAGTAAGCGCAAGTTACCATTTAAAGAAAAAATAAAGTTATCCTTTATTGCTGCTTGGGGAAGCATGAAACCTATTCTTGGCTACCTCTTTATAGGGGTGGGAATTGGTGCTGCTATTTACGGTTATCTGCCCGAAGATTTTGTAGTCAAAATAGCCGGGCCTGATAATCCTTTCGCTATTCCTGTTGCTGCAATCGTAGGCGTACCACTTTATATACGGGCAGAAACGGCAATACCTATCGGGTTGGCATTATTAGGCAAAGGTATGAGTATCGGTGCTGTGGTTGCATTAATCATTGGTGGTGCAGGAATGGCAATACCCGAAATGTCGATGCTTGCAGGTATATTCAAAAGAAAAATGGTCTTTATGATAGTGGCAGTAATATTTTTTACAGCAGTTATCGCAGGGTATGTTTTCAATCTATTTTATTAATTCAATAAGTTTCAAATCATGGAAAAGAAAGAGAAAAAAGGATTTTTTAGTTCTCTGTTTGCATCTAACAATAAAGGATGTAGTTGTGGACTACAAATAGAGGAAGTTCCGGTAAATGAAAGTACTGACAAACAAGTGTCAGACAAACAAGAAGAAAAGAAAGAAGGGGATAATTCTGGGCAGCAAACCAATCAGGTTAATCGTGGTTGTGGGTGCTGATAGATGATACCTTCTATGTAGGCTCACCTACTTTTGAGAAAAGAACCTGAAACTGTTATTAACGGATTCAGGTTCTTATTGTTTTATCCTATATAAAAATAATATGAAAGAGAGAGAATTGGAACACATCTATTAGGAATTAAAAGAAAACATCAATGAAAGAAATAACAATAAAAGACTATTTCAGCAATCTACTACAAGATGTTGATTCAGAAATTCAAACAATCGAATTAAACGAATCTGACTTTCTCCATGTTTGTAAAAATGTCATTAATTACTTGCAAGATGTAATGTCTGAATTAAAGTCTTTCATATTGAAATATAATTTTAGTGATAATTCAGAGGAAATATATTTCTTCAAACATTTAAAACCGCAAATCAGCAGTAAATTAATCTATTACAATAGCATTTATAATATTGAGTTGAAACGCCCTACCGGAAGCGATGATGTTCAAACACAATACTATGTTTCGGAATTAGATTTTCTGACTACCTTCTTTAATCAGAATCTCACTTTCTATCAATACTACCGGACAAATGCTTGTTATCTTGACGATAAGTATTTTCTTCGTGGAAAACCTGATATTCATTTAATTATAGATAATTCCTTTTTTGATTCAGACCCACAGTTCTCCACCAGTTATGATTTCAAGGTTGCAAAAATTTTAGCTAATGAATTACTTAAAATTCATCTCACCAATAGAACAAAAGAGCTAACAAATGAGGGACTTCGAAAGAAAAATAATGGTTCTTGTTGTCAAATGGTCTGGACGGGGTCAAAACGTGGACTTGTAGAACTGATTTACGCCTTTGATACTTGTGGTGCATTCGATAAGGGAACTGTTGATATAAAAACAATAGCAGAAAATTTTGAAGCAATGTTTAATATTGACTTAGGGGACTTTTATCACATATATATGGAAATAAAGGGACGTAAGATTAACAGAACAAGGTATTTAGATATTCTTCAAAAGGCTCTTCTTCGGCGGATGGAAGAAGAGGACTAATAATCATCAATCCGATACGAGGTACTGGCAAGTTACCAAAGGCGAAGCAATCAATGTTTCGCCTTTTTTTATTGAAAAAAATATCGCCACAGGTGGGCGAAACTGTGGTTTTTGTTCAAACAAATCCCTTCATCTTTGCAGCAAATCAATAAGTTACAATTATGGATGTCATAACGATAGAATCGAAAGCATTTAAGGAATTGGAAGCAAAGATTAATGCTATTGCAGATTATATCCTTAACAAACAGGAATCGGAAGATATAAACGAAGATGAAATATGGGTGGATAGTTACGAAGTCTGCACATTCTTAAAAATCAGCGACAAAACATTACAAAGGCTTCGAGTATCAGGCACAATCGCCTATTCCAATATTCGGGGTCGGTATTTCTACAAAATAGGAGAAATCAAACGGATGCTGGAAGAACGGCTGATTAGAAGCAATTCAGAATGTTTAAATGACTTAGTAACAAATCACAAGCTGTATGTTAAGGAAAGAAGAAATCTTAGAAAGAACAAGTAACGGATTGAACGTTTTTAGATATTACATTGCTTGTCAATGGCGTGTTGGACGTAATTTCTTCAACCCATTGTATAAAGACAGCAAGGCTTCGTGTAATATTTATTTTGACCGAAAAGCCGGAGTATATAAGTTGAAAGACTTTGGGAATGACGAGTATAGTGGGGATTGTTTCTACCTCGTAGGAAAACTGAAAGGTTTGAACTGTAATAATGCTAATGATTTTGTCGAGATACTGAAAACCATTAATCAGGATTTATCGCTTGGATTATCAGAGAATACAGATAATTCTGCACCATATAACCCGAAGGAATCTATACTTGTCATTCCTGAAAAGAAAGCTAAACCATATAGCTTTCAGGAACAAAAATTTTCTCGGAATGAATTGGAATACTGGGAAAAGTTCGGCATCACTCCTGAAATATTGATACTGTATAAGGTATGTTCTATTAGAGAGTTCAAAAGTGAAAATTCAGAAGGAAAGCCTTATTTCATAACTTCATCATTGGGCGAACCGATATTTGGTTATAAAAACAAACGATATATCAAGCTATACCGTCCATTTTCCAAAATGCGATTCCTATATGGGGGTGATATGGGGGAAAATTACAGCTTCGGATTGGAACAGTTACCAGCCAAAGGTGATACAGTCTTTATTACTGGCGGTGAAAAAGATGTTCTTTCCCTCGCAGCAAAGGGATTTCATGCAATATGCTTCAATAGTGAAACCGTAAACATTCCGACAACTATCATTCATAAACTGTCATTCCGGTTCAAACATATCATTTTGCTTTATGATGTAGATAAAACCGGGCTTGAGAGTTCTTCCAAACATGAAAAGCAGTTGGCGGAATACGGCGTAAAACGCCTTCTATTACCACTTTCAGGAACAAAAGAAGAGAAAGATATATCCGATTATTTCGGGCTTGGAAATAGCCGTGAATCGTTCCTGAAACTCTTCCTTGATTTTTTAGATACTCTATACAGCGATACTATGACTATGCTGAAATCGTGCGAAATAGATTTTAACAACCCTCCGGCAAAGGCACAGGAAATCATATCTGCCGGGGATGTACCACTGGGAACACAAGGAAATATCCTTTGCATCACAGGTGGTGAAGGTACAGGTAAAAGCAACTATGTTGCTGCGTTGGTTGCCGGGTCAATCAGACCGGAAAATATTTGTATTGATACACTGGGAATCAATGTACACGAAAATAGCCAAAATAAAGCCGTCCTGTTGTATGATACAGAACAGTCCGAAGTACAACTGTTTAAGAATGTTTCCAACCTATTAAAGCGGGCAAAACAACCGGAAAAGCCGGAAGAGTTGAAAGCCTTCTGTCTTACCGGGATGTCCCGCAAAGAACGTTTACAGGCTATTGTACAAAGCATGGATAAGTTTCATTATCAATATGGCGGTATCCAGTTGGTCGTAATAGATGGTATTGCCGATTTGGTACATTCAGCCAATGATGAAGCCGAAAGTTTGCGGGTTGTCGATGAACTCTACCGATTGGCTGGAATATATCAGACCTGTATTGTGTGTGTATTGCACTATGTCCCGAACGGATTAAAGCTTCGTGGACACTTGGGGTCGGAACTGCAACGGAAATCGGCTGCCATCCTCTCCATCGAACTGGATAATGAACCGACTGTATCAGTAGTAAAAGCCTTAAAGGTTCGGGAAGGCAGCCCGTTGGATGTTCCATTAATGCTTTTTTCTTGGGATAAGGAAACCGGGATGCACCTATATCGTGGTGAAAAGCCCCGTGAAGAAAAAGAGAAGCGGAAAGAAAAAGAACTGGTAAGCGTAGCCCGTGAAGTGTTCGACCAGCAAACATTTATCACTTATATAGACCTGTGCGAACAGATACAGCAGATTATGGATGTAAAGGAACGCACGGCGAAAAGTTATATACGCTTTATGCGGGAGAAGGAAATTATCATTAAAGACCCTTCAAATCAGAGTTATTTTATCAAAGGTCATTTTTAATCGGTTATTGTTATGAATATAGATAGAGAAACATTCATCGCTTGGATGGAACGTATAATGGATAGGTTCGATATGACCGAAAAGAAAATCGACCGATTGACAACCCAGCGTAATTGTTTGGATGGTGAACAGCTTTTGGATAATCAGGATTTGATGTTTCTCTTGAAAGTTAGCCTTCGCACACTCCAGCGTTATCGGAAAAAAGGTATCCTGCCCTATATAAAACTGGATGATGGTCGATGCTATTATAAAGCCACCGATGTACATAAGTTGATTCGGGAGAAACTGTAAAAAATAATAGCTTATATCACCGACTTTCAGTATCTTTGCAGAGGAAAATTTGAGATAAAAAGCTGAAAGTTAATCTTTCAGTATTGATATATAACATAACGTTCGCAGAACGTCTCGATACGAAAACTGGCAATTTTCAAAAGAATAGGGACTACTGTGCAATGTCTATGCTATCGTTGTATAGCGTGGGCTTGCCTGTCTTCTATTCTTAGGTATGCCAGTACCTCGTATCGGAGCAGTGTGAGTTCCACGCTTCTTTTTGATGGGCTGGCGAACAGTTTAATAACTGTTTAATACCTATTGATATGGGAATTTTAAAAGCGCAAATAGTTGTATCTCTTGACGGGTTTATTGCTCGTAAGGATGGTGAAATTGACTGGATTACAAAAGAAGTAAAAGAATCTATCAGCAAAGTATATAGTTCCGCAGAAATGCTGATTTCCGGCACAAATACCTATAATTTTATTTTTGAACGGTGGGGTGGTTGGCCATACAAAAGTAAAAAGACTTTTGTTGTCGCAAATACTCCCATAAATACTATTCAGGAAGAGTATTTATCTTTCATAACCGACAATCCTTTTGATGTTATTCAGGGACTAAAAAAAGAAACAGAATCCAATTTGGTAGTTATTGGGGGCGGTAAACTTATCACATCTTTAATCAATACTCAACTGCTGGATGAATTGACAATTTACACTGTTCCTATCATGTTGGGCGAAGGTGTTTCTTTTATCGGAAGAACAATCGGTTCAGAATGGGAATTATCAGATTGTCATTCACTGGATGGTGGGATATTATGTGCGACATATCATTTTAGGCATGAATTAAATTGAAAAGCACCCAGTGTCCCCACCGGGTGCTAACCACAAAAATCCTCAATTACGGATAGCATAAAATCTATTCATAATGGAATTTTCTGTGGTAAAGATACGGAATTTCAGATTATTTCCTTGATTTCCCTTTCTTTTCAGGGAAAACGAATACCACATTGAACTGGTCGTCAAAAGCCAGTGAAGCATCGAAGGGCTTTCCGGCTTTGCTCTTAAAACCTTTTATCACTCCTGTTTTCTTCGCTGTTACCAGTTCCGTTACCTGCTTATCCGTTAATTGCTTATCGCTTTTGTTTCGGAAGATAACCAGCCCGCAATCAATATTATCACACTTTGCCACTTTCGGATACAGCAGGATCCGACCTGTCCCGCATTTCGGGCAGATTAAATCCTGCTGCGTTGATAAGGTGAGCTGTACCCCTAAAAGTTCGCTGGTTATCTGTGAAGCATGAACTTCTGTGCTTTTATGGAAGGTGTCGGGATTCATTTCCCCGCTTTCAATCTTGGATAGTGCGTTTTCCCACATACCAGTCATTTCCACGTCTGCGATTTTTTTGTCCCGGACTATATCGTAAACCGCCAGTCCCTTTTCGGTCGGTACAAGGGCTTTTTTCTCCCGGATAATATACTGGCGGGTAAAGAGAGTTTCAATAATCGCAGCCCGTGTCGCTGGCGTACCGATACCGGAATCCTTCATACTGGCTTTCAGTTCGGCATCTTCCAGTTCTTTCCCAGCGTTCTCCATAGCCGATAGCAACGAACTTTCCGTATGTAACGGTTTAGGCTTAGTCTGCTTTTCCAGCAACTCAATATCGGAGAGGGGTAAATTCTCATTTTCTTTTAGTGCTGGCAAAACGGTATTTTCTTCGCCTTCTTCTTGGGCGTTGAAAACAGCCCGCCATCCAGCAGACTTTATTACTGTTCCTTTCACTGCAAAAATACTCTCGCCACTGGTGAGAGAAATTGAAGTAACTTCCTTGACACACTTTTCCGAAAAAGCTTCCAGCATCCTTCCGGCAATCAGTTCGTATATAGCCTGTTCGTCCGCCTGTAAACTGCCCGGCTTATTCTCGGTTATAATCAAAGCGTGATGGTCTGTAACTTTTTTATTATCTACTGTTCGGCGGTTCAGGCTGCTACCTTTCATTGACTTTGCATAGCCGGCAAACCGGTCGTAAGTTTCCAGCAGGGAAATACGTTCCAGTATTTCATCGAAAACGTCCTGTGATATATAACGGCTTCCGGTTCGGGGGTATGAAATCAGCTTACCTTCATACAGTTTTTGTGCAATAGACAGCGTTTTATCTGCGGAGAAATTAAGTTTTGTATTGGCTTCCTTCTGCAAGGTGGTAAGGTCATACAAAAGCGGTGGTTCTTGGTTCACTTCCTTACATTCCACCGATTTAACCTGCACCTGACCGCTATCCTTTATTATTTGCAGCTTGTCGATGGCAGGTTGCTGGCTACCGAATTTTTCTTCTGAAAGGGCTGACAACTCGATGCTGTCTTTCCCGGTTTGTAATTTCAGTTGCCAATATTTCTGTGGAACGAAGTTCTTGTTCTCAAGATAACGGGAACATATCATCGCCAGCGTGGGTGTCTGTACCCGTCCCAAAGAATATGTCCCCCTTCCGGCAGCTATACTTAACGCTTGGGAAGCATTAATACCGATAAGCCAATCTGCTTCGCTTCTTGCCTTTGCCGACCGGAAAAGGTTATCGTACATTGTCCCGTTCTTGAGATTCTGCAATCCGTCCCGAATGGCTTTATCCGTCAGGCTGCTTATCCATAAGCGGACGAAAGGTTTCCGGCACTCAAGATATTGGTAGATATACCTAAATATCAGTTCACCTTCCCTTCCGGCATCAGTCGCAACGATAATCTTATCGCACTGGTCGAATACTTCTTTGATAACCTTGAGTTGCTTAACCGTTCCGCTATCAGGCTTATATCCTTTGTCGGTTTTTACCTGACGGGGAATAAGCTGGAACGACTGCGGTAGTATGGGTAAATTTTCCCGCCTGAAGTTTTCGATTCCGTAGGCATCAGGCATGGCAAGTCCTACCAAATGACCGAACGCCCAGGTAACGATGTATCCGTTACCTGAAATGTTCCCATCATTCTTTTGCGTTGCACCCAGTACGGTGGCTATATCCCTTGCCACACTGGGTTTTTCTGCTATTACTGCTATCATTATATAATTGGATTTTTGTGGTTAATAATTATTTCATTTTGCGACCTTGCGACTTTTTAGGTTTGTCTGTTTTTTGCTCTTCTTTCTTTTCTTCCCACTTTTTCTTCTGTTCCCCGGTAGGTGTAGCCTGTCCGGGCTTCAAAGGTTCTTTCGTATGCTTGGTCGCTTCGTTCGTTTTGCCTTCGGAATTGACCGCTACCTGTGTTTTATGTTCGTTGGCAGGGGTTATTTCTTTGGCTTTCTCTTTCGCTTTATCAGGATTGAATTTGTAGAAATCCAGCTTCCCTTTTTCATGGTTTACCTTTACATAGGCGTTATATTCCTGACCTTCTTTATCTTTCAGTCCTTTTACATAAATGGTTTTATCCGCCCGCAAATCAGCTTGCTGTTTGTCGGATAATTCCACTCCTGCAAGGGATTTGGGAATACGCACCCCTTCGGGCTGGTCGTTTCTTTGCTGTTGTCCCTGTTGCTGGGTTTGCTTTTGCTCTTTTTCGGGAAAGATAAATTCAAGGCTGCGTTTTTCCGCATTGACCTGAACAAAGGCAGAAAAGGGCTTGTTCTTGGCGGAAATCATATTTTCAAGAAATACCGCTTTACCTTCCATCAGGGCAGCTTTTTGTTTTTCATCCAGCTTAACGCCTTTTATTTCATCAGGGAGTTTGAGGGACGAAGCCTTCATGGATACCAGTTCGTTGGTCTGTTTGTCGATGCTGATAAAAGAAGGTACAAGTTCACCTGTACGGTAGTTTTTCACATCAACAATCCGACCCATGTTTCCAGTTTCCCGGAGATTCTTTTTGTCTTCATCGGTAAACTGGTGTCCAAAGAACGGACGGTCAAGTTCCGGTTCTTTACGGATACCATGAATTGCCAAAACCACATTTCCTTCACTGTCCGGACGGAACGAAAGACGGGCATCCGTTTTCATTACCATTGACCCGAAGTTGGCTTCAATCGGAAAGGTAGAAGGCGACTTATACCCCCGCAGCATAGGTTCTAAAGCCTTTGACTTTTCAAGCTGCTCTTTGGTGATACCCAGATTTTTCAGGTCGTCCCAGTTGATTTTGTTAGGGTCGATGAAATACTTATTCGTATCGGGCTTCTGTTCCTGTGTTGTGGATTCTTTCGGATTTTCCACTTTCAGGTCTTTAGGCTCGATACGGATTTTATCAAGCATTTCATCGGCAGCAGGTGTCGGGTTCTTGATATTCTCCTGAATGATTTTGACTGTCCGTTCGGTGTCTTCGGGGGCTACTTTGAAGAAACTGAAACGGGTCGGGTCTTTTAGTTGGCTGAAAAAGTTCTTCAAGAAATTCTCAAGTGCGTTACCCTGCTTATCCACTTTCAGGAAATCGTTGTTGTGTTCCTGCTTTGGCGGAACGGTTTGCAGTTCCCCGTTTTCATCAATACCTTTTACGGCATTAATCGTTTTCTTTTCCTTGTCAAAGACAAGAAGAATGTCCATCATCTGTTCATCAGAGCCGGACTTGTTGTTTGAATTTACATCCATAACTTTTGATTTTTAAATGAATAAATATTTGATTGTCAAATCAAAAGTATAGGATATAAAAAAGCTGCCACCCTGTTTTTAGGAAGGTGGCAGCAGATGTCTATGAATGGCGTTAAATGTCTTCTATGACGACTTTTCAGATTCTTTCCCCTCAATTCCTCTCAAATAAGATAATATTTTGTAATTTTGCCACCCGTTGACAAGTCACAATCGTACAATATGAACAGTATTGGAGTTTTTTTAAGAGAAATAAGAAGTTATAGAGGTGAAACATTGCATCAGGTAGCTAAAGGTGTGGATATTGATTCTCCTCTATTGAGCAAAATAGAAAGAGGTAGTCGTTTGCCAACTACCGCTCAAATAAAGAGAATCTCTTCTTATTTTTCTCTATCAGAGATAGAATTGAATACAATGTTAGTTTCTGAAAGAATAATAAAAGAATTTGGAATAAACCAAATTACTTATTTGGCAATTAAAAGAATAGAAAAAGAGTATTTTGGACTGAAAGAAAGGGCAAATGATGACAGCTACTGAATTATATACAATAGATGAAAGAAAATCGAACGGAATCTTTTATACGCCTAAATTCCTTTCTGATTATCTAGCAAAAAAAATAAGCCAATACTTAAAAAATAAGGAAAATATATCTTTATTAGATCCGGCATGCGGTGATAATATGCTATTAAGTAGCTTCATAAGTCAAGCAACAATAAGTAATATTACAATTGAAAACGTTATAGGAATTGACAAAGATATTGTTGCGATAAATAATTCTTCAGAATTTGGTAAAGTCAGTCCAACTATTAATATTCAATTACTTAATACAGATAGTCTATTTCCATTTAAATCAAAACTATCTAATGAAGGATGGAAAAAATTGAGAAATAAATATAACCACAAAAGAAAGTTTGATGTAATAATAAGTAATCCACCATGGGGAGCTAGTTTAAAAGAATATGACAATGATTTATTAAGTAGTAATTATTCTCTTGCAAAAGGACAATTTGACATTTATGCATTATTCATAGAGCTAATTTTAAGGAATTTATCGGCAAACGGAGTCTATGGGTTGATAATACCTGATTCTATTTTCAATCATGAGCAAACCAACCTAAGAAAATACTTAACTCAAAAAACAACAATTTACTATATCGCTAGATTGGGAGAAAAAATCTTTCCCGAAATTAATAGAGCTTGTTCATTAGTTATTGGAAGTAACAATAAACCCACTGAGATTCACAAAGTAGACTGTATGCGACTTCCAGTAAATTTCAGAAAAAAGATTCTATCAAAAGAAATATCATTAGAAGATGTTGAAAATGAATTGTTACACAAAGTTGTTCAGCAGCGTTTTTCAACCAATGAGAACTATTTATTTGACATAGACTTAAGAAACAGTGAAGAAGGTACTTTAAAAAGAATTGAAACATCTTCTATTTCTCTTAGTCGTATAGTAACAAATACGAGAGGGGCAGAATTATCTAAAAAGGGAGTTGTATGTAAATGTCCTATATGTGGCAAATGGATGCCATATCCTAAATCTGAAATATTTAAATGTAAGCACTGTAATAAATCTATTAATATAGCTCAAATAAAATCTGAAAAGATAATTCATCCACATGAAGAAAAGGGATGTGCGAAACTCAAAGTGGGAGAAGATTTATATAGATATACTAGTAGATATAAGTGCTGGATGGATATTTCAAAAGATGGAATAAATTATAAGAATCCAAGTATATATAAAGGCGAAAAAATTCTTGTAAGGAAAACTGGGGTTGGTATTACAGCAAGCATTGATTACGATAACTCTTATACTAATCAAGTTGTGTATATATTGAAATTAAAACCAGAGTTAAAGAAGTTTTTAACTTTAGAATTTGTTCTTTCTGTTCTCAACTCTAGAATTATCACATATTATCTCATTAAGAAATATGGAGAAAATGAATGGAGAACACATCCTTATTTAACTCAAAAAATGTTGATAAGCTTACCTTTTCCTGAAATTGATTATTCTTCAGACATTCTAAGAAAAAAAATCAATGATATTACAGAATTAATAAAAAAAGAAATAGTAGATTCTAACGAAAAGAATATTTCTAAGAAAACAGATATTATTATTGAGCAATTTGTAGCAAGTCTATATGGGCTAAAGCTCAAAGACTATTTAGAGATATTTGACACTCTAAATTCATCAGAACAGTTAATTCCAATAAAACGTTTAACAAATTGCACTGCAAACGAGATATTTTCAAAAGATGGGATTTAGATATATTGGTTCAAAAGATAAACTTTCTGATATTATAATATCAGAAATCCGAAATATAAATAATAACGCCACACACGTTATTGACTTAATGGCAGGAACGGGCTTATTCTCTTTAGCATTAAAAGAAAACAACTTCACAGTTTCAGCTGTCGATGTAATGACTTATTCATTTCATCACTTGACTGTATTTCTTTTTATGGATAAACCTCCTAAATTTGAAAATATAAAAAACATAGATGGTTTCGATAAATATTATAGCCAAAATCAAAAAAGCAATTATGAGAATTTATTGAAATATTTGAATGATTTAAATCCTGTCGAGGGTTATTTTTATACTGAGTTTAGTCCAGATGGGTCTCCGAAAAATACGGAGAGACCAAGGAGATACTTTACAAGCGAAAATGCAAAAAAAATAGATGCCATAAGAGCGGAAATAAAAAGAATTAAAGCCATTGGCGCAATAACCGAGCAAGAGCATTCTCTATTGTTGCATGATTTAATAATGGCTGTAAATGACATAGCAAATATCGCGGGAACTTACGGGCACTATTTATCAAAATTCGTCAAAAGAGCCGAGGATAACATAATACTTCATCCTACATTGTTTTCAAATAAAGGAAATACTGTTGGACATAAAATTCACAAAGGATATGCTGAAGATATTGCTCCTATGTTAAATGGCGATATTTGTTATATTGACCCTCCCTATATAAAAAGACAATATGCGGCAAACTATCATATACTAGAAACGATTGCCCGAGAAGATGAGCCGGAAGCTATTGGAGAAAGCGGATTAAGACCATGGAGAGATCAATACTCTAATTTTTGTTCGAAATTGAAAATTCGAGATTCTTTTGACTTGATAATAAAAAACACTAATTGTCAAGATTTTCTCATAAGCTATAGCGAAGATGGTTTGCTTGATATTGAGGATTTAATATCTTTTTTGTCACAATATGGTACTGTGACAAAAAAGAACATTAAATATAAACGATTCAAAAGTAATGACAGTAAAAAGAAAGCATTCTTAAACGAATATCTTATTCATCTTAGGAAAACAATCTAAACCTAGTCTTTTGAATTCACAGCTTCTTCAACTATTCTTAGATGTTCTGGATGCCACGTTATTTTATATTCGACTCCATTTATTTCAATGGAAAGCTGATTATTTTCTATTTTGCTTAAATCGATTTCCGAAACATTTGCATAGTGCAACATTCTATGTATAAGCGGGCTAACAATGATTGCATTCGCATAAGAATCAGAGCCGTCTTCTCCTAATGGAACCAAATGATGTAATTCACAGTAAAATTCTCCATTTATTTTTTTAAATGTAAGTTCTTCACCTGTAATCTGACATTTACCCCCATATAGTTTTTTTAGTTCTTTTACAATCTTATTGTTACGCTGTCTTATTCGGATAACACGTTCAGTCAATTCAGGTTTCTTGTTTTGACTTATATTTTCTTGAAGTTTCGGAGATGTATCTTCCAATTCTAATTCCAATTCTTTATCTTCTTCTGTTGGAATCTCATTCTCAATTTCCGTTGCATTAAAATGAAATGGCCATAGAGAATTTGCAGTATCAATGAACACTTTCTTTTTAAAGGTTAAATATCCAGCGGGCTCATTAAACATTCTACCCAGTGTAGTATTTCCAACCCAAGTAGAAGGTATCGAATCTTGCAAAAACCAACCAGCCCAATATTCACCTTCAATGGTCTTAACTATATATATAACAAGATTCTGCAAGTCCGGATTATAGTCGTCAGGAAAGCCATTATCGGGATGCCATGATGGCACACGATTTGATTCTCTACTGTGAATTTTTTGAGAAGCAATGCTCACGGAAGCAGGTCTTCGCTGATATATTTTAAGTGTTATAGGATGTGTAATTCCTAAACTATTTATTTCAAAATTCCAATAAGGTCTATCTCCTGCACCAAAACCCGTTGGACTCCCTAATAACTGATGCCATTTATCGAGAGATACGTCTTTAATCGGAAAATCAATATATGATTGTCCTCCACCGCCTTGCTCTTCTCCACCAACTTTATTTATATGCCTAAAATCGGCATAAGTCATTCTGCGAAAAACTATACTAACTACTCTTTTTTCCATTAGAATATGCTTTTTATTTCTACATTTAGTGCCCTAGCTATTTTTCTTAGATTAATTATTGCAACATTTCTCTCACCTCTTTCAACTGATCCAATATATGTTCTATCTAAATCAGATTCAAAAGCTAATTTCTCTTGCGATAATTCTGCGTTCAATCGAAGTTCTCTGATTCTGTTCCCAATCTGCTTAAGGAATTCTTTTTCTTCATCAGAATATATTGTTTTACTCATATGTTATATAATTTATGTTGTGGTCAAAAGTACCAAACAGATGAATATAAGTCTACGGACTATAAGTACCATTTATATTATAAGTATTAGTGAATCAATATTTAATATTATTCTTCACTCTTCACCAAATGCTGTAAATCCGGGTCATTCTTGATACGCTCCATTTCATCAATCACAATCTGCTTAACATCCTGCTTTATCCGCTCGTAATTAAGCTGGATTTGCTCTTTCATCAGGTCGTTGCCATCTGCATCCCGGAAGTCGATAATCTCCGGTATCTTTTCATAGCGGGCTGTTTCACGCTTTACCTTCTCGTTGTCCACTACGATTTCAGCATGGAAAATCTTTTGGTCTATTCGTTCATCGAAATTATCACTGACCGCACCCACAAACATTCCCTGCGTAAGATTCGATATTTTACTGGCAGGTATCAAACTATCCATCTGCGTACTGATTGAGGTTGATTTATCCTGACGGTTGATTGTCATAGACTGACGTTTCTGCAAAACTTTCCCGAAACGGTCTGACAATGTTTTTGCTGTTTCTCCTACAACCTGACCGCTAAAAATATTTCCAACTGTATTTTGGATTACTTTACTTTCCTTATCGCCATAATCCCTTGTTAGCTGGCTGTAATCCTGAAAACCCAAACAGACTGCCACTTTATTAGAACGGGCGGTAGCTATCAGATTATCTAACCCCCTAAAGTAAATCGTGGGCAATTCGTCAATTATAACCGAACTTTTAAGCTGTCCCTTCTTGTTAATCAACTTCACTATACGGCTGTTGTACAGTCCCAAAGCGGCGGAATAAATATTCTGCCTATCGGGATTGTTACCCACACAAAGTATCTTTGGTTCGTCTGGGTTGTTTATATCCAGTGTAAAATCATCGCCAGTCATTACCCAGTATAATGCTGGGCTTATCATTCTCGATAGCGGTATCTTAGCCGATGCGATTTGCCCCTGTAACTGGTCTTGGGCTTGAGATTCCCACGCATCCATGAAAGGGCTTAAATAATTCTCAAGTTCCGGGTAGGAAGTCAGAATAACGAATGTGTCTGCATACTTCCGGTTCAGGAACTCGATGGCGTGCGGGAATGTGCAATACTTTCCACCCTTATATATCTTGAGAAACCAAATAATCGCAGCCAGCAGGATAATCGGGGATTCCACAAAGAAGTCGCCTTGCTTCTGAATCCAGCTTCTGTTCAGGTTCAGCATAATGGTGTATGCCGATTCATAAGCATCCGATATATCTGTCATAAAAGCCGGATTGATAGGGTTACATCGGTGGCTTCGGCGTGGGTCGTCAAAATTTATCACATAGAATGTGGGCTTTACCTTATAAGCATCCGAATGGTTCATCAGATGATTGTAAGCGATTTCCGATAAGTCCGGGAACTTATAATCATAACAGTAAAGTGCAAAACCCTTCTCTATCTGCTGTTTAATGTAGTTATTCACCACAGCATAAGATTTACCACTACCGGGAGTACCCAGCACAATGGTAGCCCGGAACGGGTTCACTACGTTTATCCATCCTTTATGCTGTTTTTTCTTATACCAAAAACGAGATGGAAGATTTATTGAATATTCATTCTCCATCAGGCGGGTTTCCTGCATGAAGCTTTCATTCTCCAAATTGAAAACATCGTCCATCATATTGTTTTTGAGTAGCCGGGACATCCATACCCCTGCAACCAATAAACATAAATATCCGCCCGCCATTGACAGGATATAAAATGTAGCGTTTGCCGAAAGTGGTAATGGCAAATACAGCATCCACCAGTTCAGGAAAAACAGGATAAAACCGATAACAAGGAAAACGTAAATCTTTGTCCATGTTACCTTTTCTTCCTTCACTCCTTTTGTCCCCAAACAACTCAAAGCAAGAAATATCACTGCAAATACTTTCGTTATCAGGATATGGCTGAACAGCCCTGCGGTTCGCTGAAAGTTTAATAGTATCTTATCGAGTACGCCGATATTGATACCCCAGTTTACTATCGACTGGTAACAAAACCAGTAGATATTGATTACCACAAATAAAATACTGATTGCCCGCATAAAGTCCATGACTTTGGCAAGTCCTCTTAAATCATCTTCATTTTGCATAATTGATTATTTTTTAGATTGTTATTACATCTGCCGTCCGTAACGGCGTTTTTTCTTTTTCTTGGGAGTTGGCGGGGTTTTATCATTCCCAGCCGATGAATCGCTGCCACCGGGCAGGATGCTGAAAAGACTTCCGATTGTAGCTTCTCCGCTTTCGGATTGCCGTTCTGACGGCACGAACGGTTCTGCCGAAGGTGTGAACGGTTCTTTTGGAACAGCCTGTTTTGTGTGTCCCTCGTTTACATGGGATTCTCTAAACAGGTCATTAAATACATTGGCTGAAAATTCTTTTCCTAAACGAGAGCCGTTCAGGACGGCTTTGTTTTCGTGGTCGATAAAGGTTGCACCATATATGCGCCCTTCCGGGTTCTGCCGGAATACGACTTCAATTCCTTTATCTTTCAGGTTCTTTTCAAATTGTTCCTTTGAGCCGGAAGCTTTCAACGCTTCGCTTACCCGACCTTTGATATTGGCTTTCAGTTTGCCGTCTTTCCATTTGGTTGCTGATTGTCCTATCCTGCGTTCCAATGCTTCATAACCGACCGACTTACCCAGCCGGGAAGACTTGATGGGATTACCCAGCTTTTCGCCTTTATCATCGGTTGCGGAATAAACAATACCATTATACGCCTTGCCCCGAACTTCACCTTTGACTTCTTCCGCCCGTACATTATATAATGATAAAAGGGTATTCAGTTCCCCGATGCTTTGGAACTGGTAAGTGTTTACTACGCCTTTAACCGTATTGGAAAGCTGGTGTTTTACATCACCCGCAGCATAATCGACCTTTCGGAACTGGTAGTGTTCCTGCTGTTGTTTCTTTTCGGCAGGATGCAGACCATATTTTGCTTCCAGTTCCCGTGTAATATCCTTGCTCCGGCGGTGTTCAAACTTATCATTCAGTTTTTTGCCGTTCTCGTCCACCCGTAGAGATACGATATGCAGGTGGTGGCGGTCGATGTCTTCATGCTTATAGACCATATAAGGCTGATTGCCATAACCCAGCTTCTCCATATACTCCTGTGCAATCTCCGATAACTGTTCATCCGAAAGTTTATCGTCTGGGTGCGGATTCAGGGATATATGGATTATGGGCTTTTCGGTTTTGATGTCTTGGGGCAGGTGCATTTCAAAACTTTCCATGCAACGCTGGATGTTGAAATTACCGTCTTCACTTTCAAACATCCGGTTGCTGAAAAGCACCTTGCCTTGTTCTTCATCAACCTTATTCTGATTGTATGCCAGCGCACCGAAAAGCGAACTTCCCACATTTATTTTTGCAACCATCGCTGTTCAAATTCCTGTGTGAGTTCGATAATTTTCCGGCTTAATACCACCAGCTCTTCGGTCGCTTTTTCCAATTTATAGAGAAAAGAAAGGGCTTTCTTTTCGGTAAAATTGGTATTCAGAGCCTTCACAATCTGATTATAGTTCACGCCTATTGCCCGGAATTGAGCGTAAAAAGTTGTCAGGCGTGTGTAATAATCGACTGCTGCCTTATCAATTTTTATCACCTTGAATGAACCGCCAAAGATTCTTTCTGTGATAAAATGCGCTTTCGTCCGCATACCGGACTGTTCAAAGAGAGCCAAAAAACGGGCATGGTCGGTCGCATTGAAGCTGACCGAATACCGGAAAATTGCCGGGTCTGCCTTTGGCTTTCGTCCTTTGCCACCGGATTGTGGCACATTCGTTTTTTCTTTTCCCATACCATTATTCTTTAAAGGGTTTACGACTTCGGAGTACAACCCATCCCGGCTTGTCCGGGCAAGGGGTTGTAAGCTGCTGAAAGAATTTCAAGCTGCTGAGGACACACCTTGCTATTTGCACGGCGCAAATAAAATCCGTCATAGGACGGATTAGCAGTTAGCCATAAGATAAATGAACTCCGGGAAGCTATTGAACAAATACCTTTTTATCGGTTCAGATAAGATTCCGGTGCAAAGTAACAGGGATTAATTATGCTGTGCCATAGCACATTATAGGACAAGCGAAGCCATCTAAAGCCATCCGAAGCCACTTTCAAAAACGGACGGTTTTTCTCCATTTATTTGCGGTCAGAATCAGCATTGAAATAGATAAGTAAAGCGATAAATGCCGATTGAAATATCGGAATGAATAAAGACTGGTTTACTGATTTCAGGAAAGCAAGAAATACTGAAATCAATATTTCAAGCTATCAATAAAACAATCTGTCAGGAAGTAAATACTTCCATATCTCAAGACTGAAATACAGATTGAATTATTGGCAGGTTGATAGGATTATTTGAATAAAGAAAGATTTAGATATAGAAATGTAGAACTAATTAAACAATGAAGTCATGAAGGAATTTTTTGTAGTTATTAAAAATGAAAACGGGGATTCAATACCCGAAGCTATTATGGTTGCCATGTGTGAAATACCTCACATTGGAGATTACGTGGTTATTGACGATGAAAACAACATCACAAAAAATGACCAAACATCATACCTGAACTTTGTTTGCCTTCTGCACCTGCCAGAAGGTGAAACGTCTGGTTTTCGGTTTAAGGTCGTTGGAAGAAATTTTTCTCGAAAGAACGGGGAATCATCGGTCTGTTTGGATTTACAACACGAACCTGAATTAACAAATTAAAAATCAAAGAAATGAAGAAAGAAACATTATTCGTTGCCTTCTCCACCCAAAAGGGCGGGGTCGGCAAAACCACTTTCACAGTATTGGTAGCAAGCTATCTCTATTACCTGAAAGGCTACAATGTAGCAGTTGTCGATTGCGACTACCCGCAGCACAGTATCAGTGCCATGCGTAAACGGGACGGTGAACAGGTAAACAACGATGCCAATTACAAGGTACTTGCCTTTAACCAGTTCAAAGCATTGGGAAAGAAAGCCTATCCGGTCTTATGCAGCACTCCCGAAGCTGCCATCAGTACAGCCGAAGAGTTCCTGAAAACAGAACCGATAGAAATGGATGTGGTCTTTTTCGACTTGCCGGGAACGGTGAACAGCGAAGGTATTATCAGTTCGCTGGCTTCTATGGACTACATCTTTACACCGATTACCGCCGACCGGGTGGTACTGGAAAGCAGCCTTTCATTCGCCATGACGGTAAACAACCTGCTGGTACAGAATGAAGCTTACCGGATACAAGGCTTGCACCTGTTTTGGAATCAGGTCGATGGCAGGGAGAAAACCGACCTGTATGGAATTTATGAAAATACTATCGGTGAACTGAAATTACCCCTTATGAAAACTTTTATCCCGGATACCAAACGCTACAAAAAGGAACTGTCCGGTGATAAGACTTCTGTCTTCCGTTCCACACTGTTCCCTGCGGATAAGCGAATGATAAAAGGCAGCAACCTTGAAGAATTGGTCGCTGAAATCGGATACATTATAAAACTATACTAATATGGCAAAGCAGGAAAAAGTACAGGTGGATGAAGATTTTATGAAAGAAATCATTTCACAGGGTTTACCCATGAAACAGGAAATCCCACCTAAAACAGTAAGTAAAGAACCGGATACACCGGAAATCCCCGCAGAACCGGAAATAATACAGGAAACTGTGGAAGAACCAGTCCGGCAACCGGAAGCAAAACCCATCAGGGAAACTACCCGCCGGAAGAAAAGTACCCCTGCCGATTACCGGGAAACTTATTTTCAAAAAATGGAACTTCCCGACCGCCAGCCGATATATGTAAGCCGTTCCACCCATGAAAAGCTTATGAAAATAGTAATGGTTATCGGTGAACGCAAAGCGACTGTAAGCAGCTATGTGGAAACAATTATCCTGAATCACTTCGACCAGTATCAGGACGAAATCAACGAACTGTATAAGAAAACTTTTGAAAGCCCGATATGATACTAAAATTAATGATAGCAGGGGTTGTCCTTTATTACCTCGTCCTGCTGTGTCGGTTCAGGAAGAAAACGAACAGCCCCCCTTCCGATAGTTCCAGAAATCATAAGACCGAAAGGGCTGTCGTTGGAAAAACAACCTTCCGGTTAAGACAAGTAACGCCATCTAAAGACACTGAAAGCCAGTTTTCTAAAGGGGTTGATAATGCTTCTATATTTGCCCCGGCTGACACGGAAGATACCCCACAGCCGATGGATGTTGAATTTGAAATGAAGTATGAAGATGAAGTACCGGAAGATGAACTGGAATCGGAAGAAATCGCACTTATCACAGGCGGTGAAGGTCAGTCGGCACGGGGTATCTCCTTTGAAGAAATGGCACAGGCGGTACAGGTCGTCAGGCAGCAGGAAGTCCCGGAAGAAGAGGAACGAAAAGCCCTGCAAACACTGTCAGTTATGCAACAAACCAGCCTGTATAATACAATGATGGAACAGATAAACGGGGGCATGGTACGGGTGGCGGAAATGCTGGGTAAATACGATGCAGTATTTATCGCCCCGCCAAACGAAACCAACCCCGAAGATTTACAGGCGTTCGATATGAGCGACTATATGTAGAACCTTTAAAAACAAATCAGGTATGAAAGAAAAAGATTACGGTTAGCTGGACTTAATCATTCCAAAAGGTCGAAAGACCAACCACAAAAATTCTCAATTATTAATCCCGCCGGAATAGCGGACTATCCACCCGCTTTCCGGCATCATAAAATCAAGTTTATAATGAAAAAGAAAATATTTCTTTCCGCAGCCATCGTCTTGGCTGCTACTTCCGCATTTGCGCAGGGCAACGGCGTAGGTGGTATTACAGAAGCCACCAACATGGTTACCAGTTATTTCGACCCGGCGACAAAATTGGTGTACGCTATTGGTGCTGTCGTTGGTTTGATTGGGGGCGTAAAAGTATATAACAAGTTTAGTTCAGGCGACCCGGATACAAGCAAAACTGCTGCAAGCTGGTTCGGGGCTTGTATCTTCCTGATTGTAGCTGCCACCATTCTTCGTTCATTCTTCCTGTAATCATAGGAGTATGATTAGCTATTCAATTAACAGGGGGATTGGAAAACCTGCGGAGTTCAAAGGGCTTCGCAGCCAATACCTGTTCATTTTTGCAGGCGGGCTACTTGCCGTCTTCGTATTGTTCATCATTCTGTATATGATAGGTATAAACCAGTGGGTCTGCATTGGGTTCGGGGTCGTAGCGGCTTCGGCTCTTGTGTACTTCACTTTTATGCTAAATGACAAATACGGCACACACGGTCTTATGAAAGTAACCGCCCGCAGAAGCCATCCCCGGTATATCATCAACCGCCGGGCTATCCCCCGATTATTCACCTATAAAAGACAGAAGAACGCATGAGGAATATATTAAAAGCAGCCACGTTGGAAAGCAAATTTCCCCTGTTGGCAGCCGAACACGATTGTATCATCAGTAAGGATGCCGATGTTACAGTGGCGTTCCGGGTAGAGCTACCCGAACTATTCACTGTTACCGGGGTTGAATACGAAGCGATACATTCTGCTTGGCATAAGGCAATCAAAGTATTACCCGATTACAGTATTGTACATAAACAGGACTGGTTTATCAAAGAAAACTATACCCCTGAAATCCAAAAGGATGGGTTAAGTTTCCTGTCCCGCAGTTTTGAACGGCATTTCAATGAAAGACCGTTCCTGAATCATACCTGTTACCTGTTCCTGACAAAAACCACAAAGGAAAGAAGCCGTACCCAAAGTAATTTTAATACGCTTTGCCGGGGCTTCATCATTCCAAAGGAAATTCAGGATAAGGAAACAGTAACGAAATTTTTGGAATCGGTCGGGCAGTTTGAACGGATTATGAACGATTCGGGATTTATCACCCTTACCCGCCTGAACTCGGATGAGATTACCGGAACGCCGGAAAAAGCTGGGATTATCGAAAAATACTTTTCCCTGTCGCAAAGCGATACGACTACCTTACTGGATATGCAACTGAATCTCGAAGATATGCGTATCGGCGACAATACCTTGTGTTTACATACGCTTTCGGATGTAGAAGACCTGCCGGGTGCGGTTACTACTGATTCACGTTACGAAAAGCTGTCCACTGACCGTAGCGACTGCCGTTTGTCGTTCGCTTCACCTGTGGGCGTATTGCTTTCCTGTAACCATATCTATAATCAGTATATCTTTATAGACGACCATGCGGAAAACCTGAAACGCTTTGAGAAGCAAGCCCGCAATATGCACTCGCTGTCTAAATACAGCCGTTCCAATCAGGTGAATAAAGAGTGGATAGAAGAGTACCTAAACGAAGCGCACAGTCAGGGTTTGACCTCTGTTCGCTGCCATTGCAACGTAATGGCATGGGCGGATGATAAGGAAGAATTAAAGCATATCAAGAATGACGTGGGAAGCCAGCTTGCCTTGATGGAGTGCAAGCCCCGCCACAATACAACGGATACCCCGACCCTTTACTGGGCGGGTATCCCCGGCAATGAAGCCGATTTTCCGGCGGAAGAATCCTTCTTTACCTTCATTGAACAGGCTTTGTGCTTCTTTACGGAAGAAACGAACTACCAATCATCACCCAGTCCTTTCGGGATTAAGATGGTGGACAGGCTCACCGGAAAACCGCTTCACATTGATATTTCCGATTTGCCCATGAAAAAAGGAATTATTACGAACCGTAATAAATTCATTCTTGGGCCAAGCGGAAGTGGAAAATCCTTCTTCACCAACCACATGGTACGCCAGTATTACGAACAGGGTACACACGTCCTGTTAGTGGATACCGGAAATTCCTATCAGGGATTATGCGAATTAATCCACCGGAAAACTGGCGGGAAAGATGGCGTGTATTTTACATATACCGAAGATAACCCAATTTCATTTAATCCATTCTATACCGAAGATAACATCTTCGATATTGAGAAGCGGGAATCCATTAAAACGCTTATCCTGACCTTGTGGAAACAGGAACATGAAAAGCCCACCGGGGCGGAAAGCGTTGCCTTGTCCAATGCTGTAAGCGACTTTATCAACCTGATAACACAGGATAAATCCATTGTACCCAGCTTCAATTCCTTTTACGAGTTTATTAAAAATGAATACCGGAATAACCTGAACGAACAGAACGTTCGGGAAAAGGATTTCGATATTGATAATTTCCTATTCGTGTTGCAACCTTTTTATAAAGGTGGTGAATACGATTATCTGCTGAACTCGGATAAAGAACTGGACTTGTTGAACAAACGCTTCATCGTTTTTGAGGTGGATGCCATCAAAGATAACCCCGTGCTTTTCCCTGTGGTTACAATCATTTTGATGGAAGTTTTCATCAACAAAATGAGGCGGTTAAAGGGTATTCGTAAGATGTTGCTTTTGGAAGAAGCGTGGAAGGCTATCGCCAAAGACAGCATGGCACATTACCTGAAATATCTGTTCAAAACAGTGCGTAAATACTTCGGCGAAGCGGTGGTAGTAACACAAGAAGTGGACGACATTGTCCATTCTCCCATTGTGAAAGAATCCATCATTACGAACTCCGACTGTAAAATCCTGCTCGACCAGCGCAAATACATGAACAAGTTCGATAGCATACAAGCGATGCTGGGTTTGACCGACAAAGAAAAGGCGCAAATACTTTCCATCAACATGGCGAACCATCCGGGACGGAAATACAAAGAAGTATGGATAGGACTGGGTGGCGTACAATCGGCTGTGTATGCCACAGAAGTAAGTTTAGAAGAATATTACGCATTTACAACGGAAGAAACCGAAAAACTCGAACTGTTCAAACTCGCCGAAAGACTGGATGGCGACCTTGAACTGGCTATTAAACAGCTTGCCGAAAGCAAGCGTAATCCTAATTAAAATCAAATCAATATGAAACAAATAAGATTCATCTTCCCGATGCTTCTGTGTGCTGTCCTGCTGGCTTTGTCTTCCTGTAAGGAAACCAACGCCGACCGACTGAAAGCCATGTGTGGACATTGGGAAAGCGTTACGAACCGACCATCGTTCACGGTCTTTGAAAGTGCGGATGGCTATAAAGTAACCATGCAACGAAGAACCCGCAGGGGCGAAACCCGTGCGGAAACCTACCAAATCATAGAAAAAGACGGATACCTGTTTATCGAAACGGGATTTTCGATATTGATAAGCTATGATAGCGAAACCGACAGGATACTGCTATCCTCCGGCGGTGAGTATGTAAGAAGTAAGAAACAATCAAAAAATTAAAGCAATGAAAACAAAAATAATGATGTTAGCTGTGGCACTCTGCCTGTTTGTAGGTAACGCCAGCGCACAATGGGCGGTAATCGACCCGACAAATTTGGCTCAAGGTATTGTCAATACCACCAAAGAAATTGCACAGACTTCAAAGACTGTCAGTAATACACTGGATACTTTCAAGGAAACTAAAAAATTGTACGACCAAGGCAAGCAATATTATGATGCCTTGAAATCGGTAAACAATTTGGTGAAAGATGCCCGGAAAGTACAAAAAACCGTGCTTCTACTCGGTGAGATTACGGATATATATGTTACCAACTTCCAGCTAATGTTATCGGATAAGAACTTCCGACCGGAAGAACTCAATGCCATTGCGTTCGGATATTCCAAACTGTTGGAAGAAAGTTCGGATGTACTTACGGAACTGAAAAATGTAGTGAATATCAACGGGCTGTCCATGACAGATGCCGAACGTATGGAACGGATAGACAAAGCATATAATTCCGTATTAAATTACCGGAACTTGGTTTCTTATTATACCCGTAAGAATATATCCGTGTCTTACCTGCGGGCAAAGAAAATCAGCGATACCGACCGTGTAATGGCTCTGTATGGAACTGCTAACGATAGATACTGGTAATTATGACATTGTTAGCCGTTGATTGGGGAAACCTGCATGAGATTCTGAAAAATCTTTATGTGGATATGATGCCCTTGTGCAGTAACATGACAGGGGTAGCCAAAGGTGTGGCGGGATTGGGTGCATTATTCTATGTGGCTGCAAAGGTATGGCAAGCCCTATCGAGAGCCGAACCGATAGATGTGTACCCGCTTTTGCGACCTTTCGCCATTGGTCTGTGCATTATGTTCTTTCCGACTATCGTTTTGGGAACGATAAACAGTGTACTATCCCCGGTAGTAAAAGGAACGAATCAAATTCTGGAAGGACAAACCTTCGATATGAATAAGTACCGGGAACTGAAAGATAAAAAGGAATATGAAGCTATGCTTCGGAATCCTGAAACCGCTTACCTCGTTTCCGATGAAGAGTTTGACAAGCAACTGGATGAACTGGGCTGGTCGCCTTCGGATTTGATTACAACGATGGGGATGTATATGGAACGGGCTTCTTACAATATAAAGAAAGCAGTCCGGGACTGGTTCAGGGAACTGCTGGAAATACTCTTTCAGGCTGCTGCCCTTGTCATTGACACGATACGGACGTTCTATTTGATTGTATTAGCCATACTTGGCCCGATTGCTTTTGCAATATCGGTCTATGATGGCTTCCAATCAACCTTAACGCAATGGATAACACGCTATGTAAGCGTGTACCTGTGGCTTCCCGTATCAGATTTATTCAGTTCCATCCTTGCCCGGATTCAGGTCTTAATGCTGGAACGTGATTTACAGTTATTGGACGACCCCAGTTTTATACCCGACAGTTCCAATACGGTTTACATCATTTTTATGATTATCGGAATTGTGGGATACTTCACCATCCCAACAGTATCCAACTGGATTATTCAGGCTGGCGGATTGGGTGGTATGAACCGAAATCTTTCTAAAACAGCAAGTGGTGGCGGAAACCTTGCGGGTGCAGCAGCCGGGGCAGTAGGTGGAAACATCGCCGGAAAATTAATTAAAAAATAAACAGTAAAAATATGGAGTTTAAAAGTTTAAAAAATATAGAAACCAGTTTCAAGCAAATACGCCTGTTCGGGATTGTATTTGTATGCCTGTGTGCCGGGATTGTAGGTTATGCCCTTTGGAACTCGTACAGTTTTGCAGAAAAACAGCGTGAAAAGATTTACGTTCTCGATGGGGGGAAATCCCTTATGCTGGCACTTTCGCAGGACTTATCACAGAACCGTCCCGTAGAAGCAAAGGAACACGTTCGGCGTTTCCACGAACTCTTTTTCACCCTTTCACCGGATAAGAACGCCATTGAATCAAACATACAGCGTTCATTGTACCTAACGGATAAAAGTGCTTTCAACTATTATAAGGACTTATCCGAAAAGGGGTATTATAACCGTATCATTTCCGGGAATATCAACCAGTCGGTACAGGTGGACAGTGTAATATGCAACTTCGACCACTATCCCTATCAAGTGGCGACCTATGCCCGGCAAATGATTATCAGGGAAAGTAGTGTTACCGAAAGAAGCCTTATCACCCGATGCCGGTTGCTGAACTCCGTAAGGAGTGATAACAACCCGCATGGCTTTACCATTGAAGCTTTTGAGATTACGGAAAATAAAGATTTACAGGTATTAAAACGGTAAGGCTATGGTAAAGAAATCATTAACAAACCTGCGGGACTGGGTAGATGATAAGCTGCGTTACGCTTGCGGAAGCCTGTCGAAAGATGCCCGGATAATCATTATCATAACCTTTATTCTCGGCGGTAGTATCCTATCTATTTACTGGACGGTTTCTTCCATATATAATATAGGAAAGAAAAGTGCGGAAAAAGAATTTTTGGAGATAAGGCATATTGAACGCTTGGAACTGGAACGGAAAGACAGTATAAACCATTATCAATTACAAAAATATGGAACAGAATCAGAATTTGAATCAGGAAACGAGTAACAACAAAGAAGGGAAAGAGAAAAAGCAACTTTCCCCGCAGGAATTACAGAAACGGAAGAAACTTATCATCTTCCCGTTGATGTTCCTTGCTTTTGCCGGATGTATGTGGCTGATATTTGCCCCGTCCTCAAAAGACGAAGTAAAGCCGGACGAAATCGGCGGTTTTAATGCCGATATACCCTTACCCAAAGAAGACGGGATATATGGCGATAAAAAGACGGCTTACGAACAGGAATCCATGAAGTCGAAACAGGAAGACCGGATGCGTTCTTTGCAGGACTTCGGCTTTACATTGGGTGAAGAAAATAAGGTTACGGATAACTTGAGCCTGACCGCCGACCTGCCGGAAGAACAACCATCAAGTAACAGCCGGAGTTATTACGGCGGTTCTTCCCGCAATGGTTCTTATGTCCAATCTTCGGCTTATGCCTATCAGGATATAAACCGACAGTTGGGAAGTTTTTACGAAACGCCCAAAGAAGACCCGGAAAAAGAAGAACTGGCACGGAAGATTGAAGAACTGGAATCCCGGCTGTATGAACGGGAAAATACCCAAAGTACGGCGGATGAACAACTGGCACTACTTGAAAAATCCTATGAACTGGCAGCCAAATACATGAACGGCGGGCAGGAACAGGCAGTAAAGCAGGTAACGCCAACTGCATCCATACAGGGAAAGGTTCAGGCGTTGCCTGTGCAAGCCGTAACAGAACAAACCGTTTCGGGACTTCAAGTACCTATGAGTGATGCGGAGTTTATTGCAGCATACAGCCAGCCCCGGAATTATGGATTTAATACGGCGGTCGGAACTGGGTCGTTAATGGGAAAGAATACGATTCTTGCCTGTATCCATGAAGACCAGTCGGTGATGGACGGGCAGAATGTCCGCCTTCGCCTGTTAGAGCCGTTACAGGCGGGTCATATCAGGATGCCGAAAAACAGCTTGTTATCAGGAACGGCACGGGTTCAGGGTGAGCGCATGGATATTAATATCTCTTCATTGGAATATGAAGGTAATATCATTCCGGTTGAATTGGTAGTCTATGATTCGGACGGGCAGAAAGGTTTATCCGTTCCGTCCTCGCTGGAAATGCAAGCCCTGAACGAAGGTATGGCAAATATCGGTGCTGGGCTTGGCTCAAGCTTTACCGTCAATCAAAATGCGGGGGCTGCCATCGTTTCGGATTTGACAAGGGGTGTTCTGCAAGGCGGGTCGCAATACCTGTCAAAGAAGTTCAGGACAGTAAAAGTGAACCTGAAAGCCGATTACAAAGTAATGCTATTCACAAAACAGTAATAACAACCACAAAAATTTCTCAATTATTAATCCGCCGGGAAGCGGGCTATCCACCCGCCAATGGCAACTAAAAATCAATTTGTAATGAAAAAGTTATTTATCATGTTCGCACTGGTTATCGGTGCAGTAACGGTCAAAGCGCAAAGCAACGATTTGTTTCAGGGTATTACCCAAAAATTTCCTTACGGGCAGATGGTTACGCCTTACGGTGTTCAGGTAACGTTTGCCAAAACGGTACACATTATTTTCCCTTCCACAGTCAAATACGTGGATTTGGGTTCAACCCATCTTATCGCAGGAAAAGCGGATGGGGCAGAAAATGTTATCCGTGTCAAAGCTTCTACCGAAGGATTTCCGGGAGAAACTAACTTTTCGGTTATCTGTGAGGACGGCAGTTTTTATTCCTTCAACGCCAAATACGCCAATGAACCGGAAATGCTGAACATCGAAATGAAAGATTTCCTTGAGAATGAAAGCATAACCGATTATTCCCATACCCGGATGAACATTTACTTCCGTGAACTGGGGAACGAATCGCCGTTGCTGGTGAAACTGATAATGCAGTCCATCTATAAAAACAATGACCGGGAGATACGCCACTTGGGATGCAAGCGTTTTGGAATACAGTTCTTAATCAAAGGTATTTATGTGCATAATGGGATGTTTTATTTCCATACACAGGCGAAGAACTCTTCCAATGTTCCGTTTGACACGGACTTTATCAAATTTAAGGTTGTTGATAAGAAGGTGGCAAAGCGTACCGCCATTCAGGAATCAGTTTTGTATCCTGTCCGCAGTTTTAACGAAGTGATTACCATAGGCGGGAAGTCCACAGTCCGCACAGTCTATACCTTACCGAAGTTCACGATTCCGGATGATAAAATACTGGTGGTAGAGCTGGTCGAAAAGAACGGTGGCCGTCACCAAAATATCCGTATCGAAAGTTCAGATATTGTGAACGCCAGAGTAATTAACGAACTTAAAATCAAGTAAAATGAAGAAGTTAATCTGTGTTATAGCAGTGTTGTGTTTGTGCCAGACTTTTAACCTGGCACACGCACAACGTTACCTGCCCGGACAAAAGGGAATCCAACTTACGGGCGGAATGGCGGACGGCTTTAAGAAGCCCGGTAAACCGGAATCGGCATATTATTTCGGTGCTGCGCTTGCCACTTATACCAAAAACGGAAACCGTTGGGTGGTCGGTGCGGAATACTTCAATAAGGAGTATGAATATAAGAATGTAACCGTGCCTGTAAGCCAGTTTACGGGCGAAGGCGGGTATTATATCAAAATCCTTTCCGACCGCCGGAAAACGTTCTTCCTGTCCTTCGGGTTGTCGGCTCTTGCCGGATACGAAACAAGTAACTGGGGAGATAAGGAACTATACGATGGCTCTACTCTTACCAATAAGGATGCCTTTATTTATGGCGGGGCTGCTACGCTTGAATTGGAAACTTACCTGACGGACAGGGTGGTTTTCCTTATCAATGCCCGTGAACGTGCGCTGTTCGGCTCTTCCATCGGAAAGTTTCACACACAGTTCGGAATAGGATTCAAGTTTATAATAAATTAATGCGATATGAAAAAGATAATCAGAAACATATTAATGGGGGTGTACTTGCTGGGAGCAATGCTGCTGGTGTTTTCTTGTGATGATAAGCTGGATGTCCAGCAGGTTTACCCGTTCACGGTAACAACGATGCCCGTACAAAAACGGATTAAGATGGGTGAAACGGCAGAAATCCGTTTTCAACTTCAAAGGGAAGGCTATTATGAAGAAACGAAGTATTTCATCAGGTATTTCCAGCCGGATGGTAAAGGTACGCTGCGGATGGCGGACGGAACATTATTTCTTCCGAATGATTTGTACCCGCTTCCGGGCGAAACGTTCCGGCTATACTATACTTCCGCTTCCACCGACCAGCAACAAATTGACGTATACATTGAAGACAGCTTCGGACAGGTGGTACAGCTAACGTTTGCTTTCAATAATGAGAATGAGAAAGAAGAGCAGAAGGAATGAATACAATATATGTATGTATAGCTGTCTATCAGTTCCTATCATGGTGCTGGATATCTATAAGTATTAAGAACGCACCCACAGATATAGAGTTGTGGGGTGAAGAAATAGATTGAATTTAAATATGTTGAAAAAGTCGAGTAAAATAATTACTCGACTTTTTATTATGAGTATTTTTGCAGAAATAAAAATATTTATGAGCCAAATAGTCTTTCAATTCATCGAATTAGTAAAAAGGAGAAGTGAAGAAAATAAGCTTTCTCTAAATAAGCTTTACGAAAATCGTCTATTCGGTAACTGCATATCAATACTAAGACAGGAAGTAGATACATTCATACGGATTATCTACTTAGGTCGTCTTAATTCTGTTCAGGAGAGAGAAAGGCTTATAAGTCTAACTTTTAATGATGAAAAATGGAACACTTTAACTGTAAATAGCAAAATGAAAATAATTACAGATAAAGACATGGTAGATATTGCTTCCGAAGTTAAAGGATATGTTCAATACCTTTATAAATTTGGATGTGGTTTTATTCATTTGTCCAACTTTCATAATTACCAAAACGAGAATCCATTTGGGAAATTAAAATTGAACGAACAAATTGATATTAAGTTTTATCTACATCAATATCATGGTTTCCCGATTGAAAATAATCTAACTATTGAATCAATAGAGAATCTTATACCCAAAATATTCGATAAGATTTCTCAAAATATGCTGTACTATAATGAACAATTATTGAACAACGAAAGTATTGATTTCTAACATAATTTCAGCTTATTTATATGAAAGGATCCACCGGGTTAGCGGTGGATCCTTTCATCAATAAAAATCAAAAGTTTGGAAAGCGGTTTCTTTGCTACTTTCTTTTTCAGAACACTTCACGAAAGAAAGTAGCGGGCGGAGTTTCCGCCCGTTGGTTTATAATTCTTCAAATTTATCTATATCACATTCGATGATTACAACTTCCGACTGACAACTGTATAAATCGTTTTCTTTTGCTGCTATGATGGCTTTTTCTTCCGTAGAAAAAACACCAAAGCAAACACGGCTCGACTTTGTTTTGTGTACGTCCGTTTGAAATAAAATATATGCCTTCATTATTTACTGTTTTTTGTTTAACCATTCATCCCGCCGTTTCCGGCACTCTTCCAACGTTTTGGCTACCGTAGAGAAAAGTTCCCCATCCGTATGGCGGTAATCATATTGGAAATATTCTGTCCCCCTGAACGCTCCTGCAATGAACGTTACATATTTTTCTTGTCCCGGCTCTTGGGTCGTGGACACTCCGTTTTTATTTAGTGATTCCATATATTTACATTAATAAAGTGAGTAATAAGGCGATGAAAACCACAGCTATCAAAAGGCTATACAATACAGATACAAATAACCGTAGGATAAAGCGGATAACGAAAAACGCTATTATCAATACCGCCCATATACCCGCCGAAGTGGACAGAAAATAAATTACTGAAGCCAGTAACCCCACCCGGAACAATAACCTGAATAAACCGCTTGCTTTCATTATAATTTGTTTTGTGGGCGGGTTTCCCCGCCCGGTAAATAATCAGGAAGCCCGAAAAACAAAACTATCTTCAAACCAATAATCACCCATAAATAGGTCGCGGGCAAACTTTTCGTAATCAAAGTATGTTTTTGCGAACTCCGGCAGTTCGTATAACTCTTCTACAATTTCATAGGCATAATCTTCTTCATCGTTATATTTGCCCTGAAAATTGTCCCTGAAAGAAGAAATAAGGTCGTTTGCATCTTCGGTCGATAGGTCGTGAGAACCGTGATTACACCATACTAAAAACGCTTCCTGCTCGTCTTCGCTTAAATCGTCCATCGCATCCCGGATGTCGAAAAAGTTATCAGACAACCAACTTTCACCGATTAAATTTTCCGGTATATTTTCCCAGTCCTGAAACATATATTCCGGGTCTTCTTCGTCTGCGTGTAACTCCTTACAAGCTTCGTAAAACTCGTCTTTGTCCGAAAAGTCGGAAAGGTCAAACCACTTGCCCTCGATTGAGCCATCGTTGTACTTTGCATATGTACCTACATAAATCCTTGCTTCGCTTAAACTTGTTGCTTCCATAACTTCTGATTTTTTAGATATATGCGGATTCTTGAGGTGAGGGAGTTGAGTTTCATAACCTTTTTTTCCTGCTTCTCGTAAATCCGACTTTTTTTATATGCGTCTTTCCGTCGGGTCGGTCGTTTTCGTTTCATATATGCCGGAAAGTGTAGGCTTTAGTCTTTGCAAGTTTTTGTGGAAAAATACTCTCAAGCAAAGCGCAGCAGGAAGATTTTTGCATCAAACCCTTTAGGGCTTGAACTTTCAAAGACGTTAAGAAGCCGTAAATACTTTTGCATATAGAAATGGAAATGATTAACCGCCCCGATGGAATGACTGCCTATGGGAGTGGTTTACATCAGAGAAGTAGGAAAAAAAGCATTAAAAGCATTACTTTTGTATCGTATAATAAAGGTTCTAATTATGTATAAATCAGTATTTCATATTCCAAAAATGGATTGCCCCTGTGAAGAAAGCCTTATTCGCATGAAATTACAGGATAATAAATTTATCAAGCATCTTGATTTTGACCTTGCAAAACGGATATTAGTTGTAACACATAGTGGCGACAGCAGTAATTTTATTACAGAACTTGAATCACTTAATCTTGGTGCAAAGCTTCAAGAAACAGTGGCAACAGATGGTAATGATTCTACCGATAATCCAGCCCGACAGCGAAGGGTTCTATGGATTGTACTCGCAATCAATTTCGCTTTCTTCTTGATTGAAATTACGACAGGGCTTATTTCAGGTTCAATGGGATTAGTAGCAGATAGCCTTGATATGCTGGCAGATGCTCTTGTTTATGGTATGAGCCTTATGGCTGTGGGGGCTGTTATTGCAAAGAAAAAGCGAGTGGCACTTATAAGTGGCTACCTGCAAATTTTACTTGCAGCATTAGGGCTGTCAGAGGTTATAAGGCGTTTCTTAGGATTTGAGGTTATGCCCGAATTTAAGACTATGATTGTCATTAGCTTACTTGCCTTACTTGCTAACTCCATCTGTCTATGGTTGCTCCAACGTACTAAAAGTAAGGATGCACACATTAGAGCAAGCGTAATATTTTCGGCAAACGATGTTATTATAAATATTGGAGTTATTATAGCAGCCTTATTTGTTTGGTGGCTTGAAAGCAATATTCCTGATTTGATAATAGGCATAGTAGTTTTTCTTGTTGTTATTCGTGGTGCAATCCGAATTTTGAAGCTGGCTAAATAAAAAATGGCGGGCTTTGTCGGCTCGCCATCATTAGGTTATCACAAATTGTGATAAGTTATTTTTCTTCATCAGGTATTCTGTATCCTATGGGTTTTCTTGGTTCGGGGTCAGGTTTACTTAATAACTGGGTTAAAGCTTGGTATATTTCACTGAATTGTGCATCTGTACTTTCTTCCAGTTCCTCGATACGTTTAAGAAGTTCATCATATCCGATAACCATTTGTCGCATCAGGACAAATGCCCGCATAATAGATATGTTTACATCTATTGCTGTTTGGCTTCTCAACACCGTAGAAAGCATTGCTACACCCTGTTCCGTGAAAACCATTGGGCTGACAGAACTATGTTTTAGGGTTTCGGGGAACTGGTCACAAATTGTGACCAGTTGGTGAAACTCCTCTTTATCCAGTTCAAACATAAAGTCAGAAGGAAATCGCTGAATATTACGTTTGACAGCCTGTTTGAGAACTTTTGTCTTTACATTATATAACTCTGCTAAATGGAAGTCCAGCATTACCCTGTATCCCCGGACTTCAAAAATTTTGTTTTGAATAACTTGTAATTCCATATCTATTTATACTTTAGTGTTTTACATTGAAAATCGTTACCTAATTCGTTACCCATTGGTTAACTACTGAAAATAGGTAACTATTGAGCCGCTTTTTTATAGATTTTCTCAATACCAGTAAACTGTTCGGAAAGTCCTTTCATATCGCTACTAATCTTGCTATTAGTAATGCGGGCGTAGATTTGGGTCGTTTCAATATTGGTATGCCCCAGCATTTTAGAAACGGTTTCAATGGGAACTCCTTTACCCAGTGTCGTTGTGGTAGCGAAGGTATGGCGGGCAAGATGAAACGTAAGGTTTTTATTGATTCCGGCAAGGTCGGCAATCTCCTTCAAATAGGAATTAAGTTTTTGATTGCTGATTACAGGAAGGATTTTTCCGTTAGGTAACTTATCCTTATACTTATCCAAAATCATTTTGGGGATGTCCAGTAACGGTACATTTACATCTATTCCGGTCTTTACACGCTTAGTCATAATCCAAAGGTTACCGTCAAACGATTTGCGGATATGTTCTTTTCTAAGCCCTGCTACATCTATGTAAGCCAAACCACAAAAACAGGAAAAGAGAAATAAATCCCGAACGTGTTCCAGCCTTTCGGAAACAAGGTTTAGTTCAAGGATTTTCTTTATTTCTTCTTCTGTAAGATAACCTCTATCAACCCTTTGTAGGCGTATTTTATAGTTAGCAAAAGGGTCGCCGACAATTAACCCATTATTACGGGCAATCAAAACAATGCGCTTGAAGAATTGCATAAACTTGGCAGTCGTGTTATGGTTACATCTGCCAACTGTCATAAGATATACTTCAAAGTCATTGATAAACATATTGTTAATAGACTTCAAAGCTATATCAGAAAGGTTGTACTTAGCTTGGATGAAATTCGCAAGATGCTTGCGGGTTACTTCATACTTTTGATAGGTAGATGCAGATTTAGATAGACCTATAAGCTGCTTTACATCATCATTATGCTTCTGAAATAAATTCAGTAACGTTTCGTGGTTCTCCGTATGCCCTAAAAATTCATTCTTGATTTGTTCGGCAGTAACGTAGTTTTCACGCCGTTGCTGTTCATGGTAGATTTGATGTAATGATGCTTTTATATCTTCAAGCAACTTATTAAGCTGTGCGCAAGATTTCCCGGTCGCTTTACCAGCTTTCACACTCCAATTATCGGGATGGATGCTTTGTTTTGTACTAAACTGGCAAATTTTTCCATCAACGGTAATTCTTGCCATAATTGTTACCTCTCCATTACGTTTTTCTGACCCTTTTTTAAGGTAGAAAAGGACTTTGAATGTACTCTTCATAATCTCACTTTTTAATGTTACAAAATTACTTTTAATGTATTAATTGTGAGATATATACAGGCTGTACAAATTTGGACAGCGAGAGGTCATTTTTGGACAAATCGTTACCGTTTTTGTCCGGTATGGAATCGGTAACGATTTAGGCACAGATTTGTGTCTTTTGAGGTCTTTTTGGTGTCTTTTATGCTGGACAAAATACAAACAAAAAAGCCTACAAATCATTGACTTGTAGGCTTTTGTCCAGTTACTGTCCGGCGTGGTCTGCCGGTTTCAGCGGAGAGAGAGGGATTCGAACCCCCGGAAGCTCTCACTTCAACGGTTTTCAAGACCGCCGCAATCGACCACTCTGCCATCTCTCCAGTGTTGTTCGAACACCGTACTTTTCTTCAAAAGCGATGCAAAGATATGTACTTTTTTTTAACTTCAAAATAAAATGATGACTTTTTATGCTGAAAAATATAAATTCTCTCTATATAATATATAAATGTAATATCTCCCCCCCCCTAAAAAACGAACAGCCTACTATATCACATAGTCAGCTGTCCTTTTTTTTCATTTACAAACACACAAAACTATTAAAACTATTATTTATTTTAGAATAAAATAACTATCTCAAAAGATAGGAATAATAGCTTAATAATCGTACATATTGATATGTACAATGCAAAGGTAAGGACTAAACTCATACAAAAAAATATTTATGGAATAAAAATACGCCCTAAAGTTAAAAAATCAAATAAATTTAACATTCTAAGCCGTTATTGATTCTATCTTTAGCTTTGAGTACATATAAAATGCTTCAATACATCTATTCTAATAAGAAGACGGCCTATTCTGTTTGCGCCTTTATATTTTTCGTATATTTGTCCTTACAATATCAATAAAGCCATGGCTAAACTTTATATAATACCTACTCCGATAGGGAATCTGGAAGACATTACATTCAGGGCAATACGCCTGCTGAATGAAGTAGATTTGATTTTGGCGGAAGATACCCGGACAAGCAGCGTGCTGCTGAAGCACTATCAGATCGAGAACCGATTACAATCCTACCATAAGTTTAACGAGCATAAGGTTGTCTCCTATATTATGGACAGGTTGCATGCCGGACAAGACATCGCATTGATTTCCGATGCCGGTACGCCCGGCATCTCCGACCCCGGCTTCCTGATTATTCGAGAATGCGTTCGGGAAGGAATAGAGGTCGAATGCTTACCGGGGGCGACGGCATTTGTGCCGGCGCTGGTTGTATCCGGCATCCCATCCGATCGATTTTGCTTCGAAGGCTTCCTCCCTCAGAAGAAAGGGCGTATGACCCGCCTAAAGGAACTGGCAGAAGAAGATCGTACAATGATCATATACGAATCTCCTTACAGGATAATCAAAACCCTTACCCAATTGGCCGAATATATGGGTGAATCGCGGAAAGCGGTGGTCTGCCGTGAGATATCGAAGAAGTTCGAGGAGATTCAGCGTGGAACGTTAAAAGAACTAATTTCCCATTTTGTCATAAACGAACCAAGAGGTGAGTTTGTTATAGTAGTTACAGGTAAAGACAAAGATTCAACAACAATACAAGAAGAAACAGAAACTAATTAGAACAGATATGAAAAAAGTACTTATCGGATGCATATGTATTGGGCTATTGGCCTCATGTAATGTAAAGAACTCGGAAGAGTATAAACGTTTAGAAGCTGAACGCGATTCCTTGGCTCAAATGAATGCCGAAGGAGCGACCGAACTGAAAGAGATGATGGCAATCATCAGCGATGTAGAAGAAGGATTTGACCAGATCAGGACTGCTGAAAACTACCTTGCTGTACAAAGTAAGGAAAGCGGAAAACTATCGCAGGACAAGCGGGCTGAGATAAATAGCAATATCACTATGATAAACGAAATCCTCAAGAAGAACAAGGAAGATATCGCAAAGCTCAATTCCCAGCTCAAAAACTCGAAAAACAATTCCAGCGGCCTACAGGCTACAATCAAAAGGCTGAATGAACAGCTCGCCGAAAGAGCCTTGGCTATTAACGAATTGCAGGAGGCTTTGCAGAAACGCGACGCCCAGATTCTCCAACTGCAAACAGATGTGCAGGACTTGTCCGACAATGTGCAAATATTGGCAGAGAAGAATGAATTGCAAGCAGATAAAATAAAAGAGCAGGAAGTCGAGCTCAATACAGCTTATTACATGTTCGGAACCAAGAACGAACTGAAAGAGGCTAAGGTGATAACAGGTGGATTCCTGGCTTCTACAAAGGTATTGAATGAAGGTATAGAAAAAGATAAGTTTATCACTATCGACATTCGCAATGTAGAAGAGATACCTGTATATGCCAAAAAGGCAAAGATACTATCGGATCACCCGAAAGGCTCGTATGGAATAGGCACAGATGCAACGGGAAATGCTGTTATTCGTATCTCCGACTATCAACGATTCTGGAGTATTAGCCGTTTCTTGATTGTTCAGGTTGATTAAAAACCGATCCTCAATTTTTATAATATCTAAGGAGTAGCCTTCGGGTTGCTCCTTTTGCTTTTGCCCCTGCGTCCAACCTCTTTCCCTTAAAAAAGTAACAAACCTATACTTATTTCGAGTATTTTTCTCATCATGTTACTTTTCTTTCCCTCTTGTAAACTCATAACTAATAAACCCGTTCACTCAATAATTACTAAACCACGAAGAACACAAAGGTTCTACACTAAGTTCACAAAGAGCAGACACGCTTGTCATGCCGACAATAGGAGGCATCTCTTTCGCGCTTTTGGATAGAGACTTCTCACATCCGTTCGAAGTGACAATAAAAAGTAACACAAGTGTACTTATTTTCGACGTTTTTTATCGAGTTACTTTTTCTTTTTAACCACAGAGTTTTTCACAGAGTAATACAGAGGAAAAAAGTAACATTTCTCTACTCATTTCGAGTATTTTTGACAGGTTACTTTTCTTTTTCGTTTTGTAAACTCATTGCTAATAAACCCGTCTACTTGTTTACTCGTATACCTGTCTACTTATAAATAAATATAGATAAACTTACAAGAAAATTATAATCAAGGATTACTTAAAATATACGCCCGAGCCCTTTCGATGATGGTGTCTTTTCCGTTTTGCTTGTCTGTGTCGTCCATATTGACCGGCACATCCGGGTCTATTCCGAATTCGAGATGTTCCATGTCGAGATTATACATAGGCGAGGCCGAGAAACGAATAGACCATCCATTCGGTATCTCCGACGAGAAAGGCAATCCGCTTCCGCCGCCCGAACGGTCGCCCATCGTGATTACATTGGGAGCATACGAAACCGTATTGATAAAATCGTTCGTTGCGCTGTAACTACGGCGGTTTGTGAGTACCACAACAGGTTTTAGCGTCCACATGATTCTGCCTTTAGGCGCTTCTACCTCGCGTTTATAAGGCTTAGAAAAGCTGTCGTGCCCTTTTCCTGTCTTGTGAGAAATATAGCCTACCTGCGTTTTTCCGTCAAAGAAACGGGCTGCCAGCCGCTCGCTCTGTGTCAGCATGCCACCGCCATTGTTGCGGACATCCACTATCAAGCCATGCGCCCCACGCAGGCGATACAAAATATAATCGAGATTCGTCTCGCTAAAACCGTCAGAGAAGCTTTCGCAATAGATATACCCTACACTATCGGGCAGCATTTTGTATTTCAACCCTCCGGCAATACTATATTCGTCACTTTTACCCAGATACTTCAATTCCAGCAGGTTTTTGTCAAAATTGTATGGATAATCCTCGAACCAAGCCCAATAGCGCGCATTGTCGAACCGGGAAACCAGATTGACGTGTCCATCCTTCAGTTCGGCAAGCATATCGCGCATCAGGTAGAAAAAATCATACTGATTCATATCGTCGGTCACTTGGGCAGCATAACGATCGTGTACTTCGTCCCAATCGACATTTTTATATTCGAAGAAGCAATAACGTTCGTCCAATACTTTCCATAGCATTTCGAAGTTTCCTTTATTCGTATTCGAATAATTGTCTTCGTGAAAGCACGATGTAAACAGACAAATTACGGACAAAAAGGCAAATGGTATATATCGGAATAGTCGTGACATAGTTCAATTTTATTTTTCAATATTCTGTATGACAAAGATAAACTTTTCAGGGCAATAACAATTCCCTGAACTCGCGGAAAGAATACCTGTAATAGTTTAAATCTATTTTTTCGCCCACTCCGGAGAGTTTTCCCGTATGCGAAAACTGCCAGATACGCCAGTTCTTAATATCATCGCCCGGTTCCCTGTGCAAATCACATATCCAGATATAATTATTGGGAAGCACATCTTTTACATACAACTTGTAGCATTCTTTATTGGTATAAATCATCGGCCGCACGCCATAATGTTCGTAGAGAGCCATTTCCAGATGCTTCAACTCATTCTTTACCGAAGCATTGAACGTGCTGTCTTTACTATGCGGATTCGATTTGGAATGCTCTACATCGATGACGGGGATCAAGTCGCCCGACCCGCTTTTGGCATGTTTGATGAAATGCTTTGCCTGTTCCTTACCCGATACGCCAAAGGTATAGAAATGATATGCGCCGATAAGAACACCCGCTTTTTGAGCACCAACATAATTCTCGGCATAATTCCGGTCGGTATGCGTCAACCCTTCGGTTGCTTTGATGTATGCGAAGGTTATATTATTCTTACCTGCAACGACAGACCAATCCAATACAGGCTGATGATGCGAGACATCGATACCCCGCACGACATATTTGTCCGAATCGAATTTGTTCGGTTCGGTTTTCCAGTATTTGAAATAGGCAAAAGTGAGTGCTGCTCCCAGAAAAGCAAGAATCAACAACCCGATAGCCAACCGCTTTATCCGTACACTTTCCTTATCGGTACGTTTCCGGCGGACACGCTTTTTCGGAGATGCTTTCCTGCGTTTCTTAGCCATGCTGTTTAGTCGAATAGAATTGCTTCGGCAAGTGTTTTAGCAGCTTTGTCTTTAGCGGAAAGGATTAGTTCCGATTCGTGTTTTCCCCAGTCTATATTCAATGTCTCGTCATTCCAGAAGATAGAAGCATCATGCTCCGGCGAATACAGATTATCCACTTTATAAGAAAATACAGCTGTATCGCTCAATACGAGGAACCCGTGCGCAAAACCGCGAGGCACAAAAAGCTGTTTTTTATTCTCGTCCGACAATTCCACCGCTACATGCTGCCCGAATGTCGGCGACGATTTGCGGATATCCACCACTACATCGAGCACAGTGCCTTGTAAAGCCCTTACCAGCTTTGCCTGCGAATGTTCGCCTCTCTGGTAATGCAATCCGCGCAATACTCCTTTGGTTGATTTGGATTCGTTATCCTGTAGAAATTCTACTTTTCCGACATGTTGTTCGAAAAGAGCCTTTTTGTACGACTCCATAAAATAGCCTCTGTCGTCAGCAAATACCTTGGGTTCGATAACCCAAACACCTTTTATCTTTTGTTCTGTAAACTTCATTGTTGTTTATTGGTCTAATAGACTGAGTATATATTTTCCGTATGCGGTTTTATCTAATCGTTGTCCTAACTGGCGTAGCTGTTCGTCACCAATCCATTTATTGCGCCATGCAATTTCTTCGATACAGGAAACATAAAAACCTTGTCGGTTCTGAATCGTTTCCACAAAGTTTCCGGCTTCAAGCAAGCTGTCGCAGTTGCCCGTATCGAGCCATGCAAAACCACGCCCGAAGAGTTTTACCTGAAGGCTTCCTTCTTCCAAATAACATTTATTCAGGTCGGTTATTTCATATTCCCCACGAACCGAAGGTTTTAGGGCTTTAGCCTTTTCCACCACCGTTTTGTCATAGAAATACAATCCCGGAACAGCATAATTCGATTTCGGTTTCTCGGGCTTCTCTTCCAATGAGATCACCCTACCCGACTCATCAAATTCCACCACACCATAAGCGCGCGGATCTTTGACGTAATAGCCGAATATACATGCACCGCCTTCAATCGAAGCCGCTTCGCGCAGCATCTTGGAGAATCCTTGCCCGTAAAACATATTGTCTCCCAGAATAAGGCATCCCGGCTCTCCGGCAAGGAAATCGGCACCCAACACGAATGCCTGTGCCAGCCCGTTGGGCGTCTCCTGAATAATATACTCGAATTTCATCCCCAAGCCTTCGCCTGTTCCGAGCAAGTCGCGGAACATAGGTAAATCACGGGGTGTGGAAATGACTAACACTTCGCGTATTCCCGCCAACATCAATGTGGATAAGGGATAATAAATCATTGGTTTGTCGTATACCGGCATAATCTGTTTCGATATAGCCTTCGACAAAGGGTAAAGTCGTGTTGCGCTTCCTCCTGCAAGAATAATTCCTTTCATGGACGATATTTTTATATTATATGGCAAAGATAGTATCTTTTTCGGGAAATGCTATAATGATTAATACACTAACGTCGCCCGTTCGAGTGTAGAAGATTCAAACCTTCCTTCTGTCGCCTTCTTATATTGGGCATAGTGAGCGGAAGCTCCATGATTATCCAAATCCTCCTGCGATGCCCATTCCTCTATCAGCACATACTCGTTTGACTCACCTTCTTTTTCCAGCAGATAATAGGCTATACAGCCTTTTTCTTTGCGGGTTTCGGCAACCATCGTTTTCAGTGCCGACATTAACTCGTCTTTACATTCGGGTTTTATCGTCAGCGACACCACTAAATGGATATGTCCTTGCTCTTTGGAATTGTCGGGCTTATTTGTTGTGCAACTCATCGTAAATAAAGCGATTAATAATACAAACAAAACTTTCTTCATGTGCTGTTATTTTTATAGTTGTTTCTGTAAAGGTAATAAAAAGGCCCATCTTAGCGATGAGCCTTTATCATATTTATAGAATAGGTGTTATACACCCAATTCTTTCATAATCTGTGCAATCTTCTGTTCTGTTCTTTCGTTCAGAGCATTATAATCGGCACGCGAATTCAATTTATCGTGTACCTCGATATAGAACTTGATTTTAGGCTCTGTACCCGACGGACGGATAGATATTTTAGTCTTGTCGGCAGCAAAGTATTGCAATACGTTCGATGTCGTCGGCATCTCTAACGTAAACGTCTCATTCAGATTCAAATCCTGTGCTTTGAGTGTAGAGAAGTCTTTCATCAATATGACCTTCGAACCGGCAATTTCTTTCATCGGGTTATCGCGGAAGTTCTTCATCATTGCTTCTATTTCTTCGGCGCCTTTCATACCTTCGCGCACAACGGAGATACCTTTCTCTTTCGAGAAGCCGTATTCCACATAGATATCCTGCAGCAATTCGTATAATGTTTTACCATTATCCTTCGCCCATGCAGCCATCTCGCCGAACAACATAGCAGCCGAAACAGAATCTTTATCGCGTACAAAATCTTCGGCAAGGAAACCGTAGCTTTCCTCTCCCCCTCCGATGTAGATACGTTTTCCTTCCAATTCGCGCATCACTTTGGCAATCCACTTGAAGCCGGTGTAACACTCGAACATCTCCACGCCATTCTTTTCCGAAATGGTTTGCGTCAACGTACTCGATACAATGGTACGGACGGTATATTCTTTTCCTGTGAGTTGTCCTAACTCTCTTTTTCGGGTAATAATATAATACACCAGCATCAGCATGGTCTGATTACCATTGAGCAGGATAAATTCGCCTTTATCGTTACGGATGCCCGCACCGAAGCGGTCGGCATCGGGGTCGGTCGCAAATACCAATTCGGCATTCGTCTCTATTGCCCGTTGAAGTCCCATTGCCATGGCAGCAGGCTCTTCGGGGTTTGGCGATTTTACCGTAGGGAAGTTACCGTCTACAACGTCCTGCTCCGGCACGTTGATGATATTGTTGAATCCGGCAGCCTTCAATGCCATCGGAACGATTTTCACCCCTGTACCGTGAATTGGCGTGTAAACAATCGGCAAATCGGCATATTTTTTAATGCAATCAGGCGAGAGCAGGATGGTTTTCAACTCCTCAATGAAGGCATTGTCTATCTTCTCTCCTATCACCTCGATAAGCTTCTCATTCTTCGCGAATTTGATTTCATCGACCTTCACGCGGCCAACTTCGGCAATAATGTTCCTGTCGTGCGGAGGAACAACCTGCGCCCCATCGTTGAAGTAAACCTTATAACCGTTATATTTCGGTGGGTTGTGGGATGCTGTAATCATCACCCCGCTCTGGCAACCCAATTTGCGGATAGCATAGGAGATTTCGGGTGTAGGCCTCAAATCTTCAAAGACATAAGCCTTGATACCGTTAGCCGAGAAAATTCCAGCAACCGTGTCGGCAAAAAACTTGCTATTGTGGCGGCAGTCGTAGCCAATAACCACTTTTATCTGGTCAAGTCCGGCAAATTCTTTCAACAGATAGTTAGCCAATCCTTGTGTTGCAGCACCTACAGTATATATATTCACGCGGTTACAACCGGCTCCCATCACTCCGCGAAGCCCACCCGTACCGAATTCGAGCTCTTTGTAGAAAGCATCGATAAGCGGGTTTTTATCAGGATTATCCAGCAGCGCCTGTACTTCTTTCCGTGTTTCGGCATCATATTTATCCGAAAGCCATGTCTTTGCTTTTGCTATAACCTGTTCCAGTAATTCGTTATTTTCCATTTCTCAGCAGTTATTATTTTTTAGATATTTATTTCTATAGTTTTATATCAAATTGTGATTCTCTCTTTTGGGGGAGAGGCAAATATAATGAAAGCCGGGCACAATCAAGCTTGCTTGTAATTGCCGGGGTGCATCTTATAGTCTGCAAATATAATAAAAACTTCATCGAGTCTTGTATAAAATCCGGGGCTCTTTGGGCATTAAATCGGCCAAAAAACATTACATATTGGTCAAATATTGTATTTGGTCGAGTAAATACGCGAATATTAGTTTATCTTGACCTAAAACTACTAAAATTTCTTTATCCGCCTCAAATAATTCGACAAAAGAATCATAATTTTCTGACATCTGCGCCGAACGTTTATAATACTCTATCGCTTTCGACAGGTTTCCCTGGCATAATTCTACATGCCCTGCATTGAGAAAATCATGCACAGTCGGGTTCTTTCCTGAAATCTGCGCATAGTATTTCTGCGCCAGTTCGAACTTTCCGGACAAGAATGCCGTCCATGCAATCGGACGCAAGGCTTTAGGGCTTTCTTTCGATTCCGAAAATTCTACTTTAAAATAGCTGTTCAGCGCTTTCTCGTAATCCTTCAGTTCCAGATAACAATGACCGATAGCCATTTCCAGGCTCATATTCTCCGGCGTGATAGCCAATGCCTTCAGATAATATTCTATGGCGCGGGTATATTCTTTCTTCGAACGGTAGATGTGCGCTATACGGCGGAGTATCCACGAATTGGACGGCGTAATCAAATCGGCCTGCAAATAAGCTTCCAGCGCCCCGTCGAGGTCGTCGAGCATCTGCTTGCAATAACCTATCTTTTGCCATACATCGCCGTTGTCTTCGCCTCGTTTTATCAGGATTTCGAATATATCGAGTGCTTCTTTGAAATTGTCCTTATCGAAGCAGTAAAGCGCTATCTGCCTGATGCTTTCGGCATCGGAAATAAGCGGAGCAATCGTTTTTTTATCATAGAAGTTCAGACGTAACTTAAATATATCGAAGAAATTGCCCCTGTACGGATTCAGCTTGAAGAAGCGATATAAATCCTGAATATACTGGTTCGAAACGGTTTCTTCCGTCGCTTTTTTGTTCATTTCCAAGGCTTCGCGTTGCATCTGCTTCATTTCTTCCGATTCGGCGCCCATCCGGTGCAACATGATTTCGCGCTGTGCCTGAGGAATTTGCAACAGGCTCAGGCAAAACGAATACTTATCCGAATTGCACATATGATTTGAATCGATAATAGCAGCCTTCAACAATAAGGAACTATCTCCTGTATTGAATATGTCGGATATTTCGGAATAAGATGTATCAAAAGGCATAAACCAATTGCCCATCTCCGAAAAGAAAGGAAAATTCTTCAGACTCGAGAAGGTGGAATGAAAGACATCCGCCCCCTCCATTTGCAGGTTCGAATATTCCTGCAATTTATCGGCCAAGCCCGATTCTTCGAGTTCCTTTTTCCATTCGGGATTTTTGCCCGAAAAATCCGAGTCGCTCAATAGTTCTTCCATATTGAGTTTACGCCCTGCCAAATTGTTGAAACGCATCATTTCAGGCAGTATTTCTTCGGTAATCTTCTTACTTATACGTTCCGTCTCGCGCGAACGTATCAATTGGATGATAACCGTTCGGACTGACTTTCGGAAATCGGGGTTTTCGCTCAATGTATCCAGCTGATTTTGCAGTTCGGGATAATATTGCCAGCGCACATCATACATTTGCATAATGATAATCAATGCTACTGTAGCGCGCGCGCGAACCTGCATTTCTTCCTCTGCTGCCGCATACATCAACAATTGGATTTTGCGAAAATCGAACCGATGCAGTAAATTGAGTGTGATTGCCGATACTAACAGGCATTTCTCGCGCGTATGGATGTCTATACTTTCCAAGAAAGCTTTGTAGCTTGCTAAATCTTCTTCTTTTGCGCGAGGTGAAACGAATATCGCATTGAACATCTCCGAACCGATACGTTCGCGGCGGATAGCGGTATCTTTTGCCTTCCGTTTCTTTTCCTCCTCGTTTTCTATCAGCTCCAACAATGACAAATTAGCAGTTATGTCTTTCAACTGTGCACGGCAATCATTGACGGATAGAGGTGCATTGACCTCATTTATCCGCAACCTTTCGAAGAAAATATTGGAGGATTCTATCTTCAGCAATTCGTCGGTAATATCGTCTGTCAATTCGTATAACGAGCGTAGTAAATTGTTATAAACCTTTTCGCGTTCAGCATCTTCCGTCTTTTCGAAGAAATAGTGAAGCATGAATTTATAATTGGTTTCGAGTTCGCTCAACGTCTCCAGAACCCGCCAATCCTGACTGTTGGCCGCCACCGTATTCAACGATTTGAATGCGTTGCGCAACTGCCTTTTTGACAGGTATTGCAATATATCTTTCTTTTTGCTTATAATGTCTTTTATATTCATTCGTTTTATTTAGCTATGTGTGTTATTTATTCAGAACAAGCGTCGAAGGGATATCTTTCAGCCATTTGGTATTTGTATCGTCCAGCCGCTTCCAGCTATCGAGGCTTATCATCATCAAATCCTGCTTTTTCAGGATAGAACCGTCGATAGGTATATGCTTGTTCCACAATTGGAACAGATAAGGATTTACAGCCTTTATAGCCCTGATGGACTGGATGAATTGGATAGAATTATCCGACAGCCCTATAGCGTCCCACAAAGTAATACGCACATAGGAGTTTTCGGCTAAACGTTCCATAAATTCACCCATAAAGATATCTTCTTCGTCGAGTATCGGCACAAATATGTTGCGGATACCTACCATACCCTTATCAATAAATATGCCAATCGGAATATGCGTCTTGGTGATGATGGTACGCGTAGCCATATCGATAGGTGCGCCTACTGCGTGCCGCCATCGCTTATATCCTTTCAGCCGCTTCAATACGAAACGGGGAATACGGATAATACGATTGGTATGATGCAATGCCCGGCTGAAAAGGTTAGACCCGAATAACGAACCGCGTGCAGCAACCAACAGGAGGTTATATTCGCCTTTGTTCGCTATTTTTGCCACACTCGAAGGGATATCGTTCACCACCTCGAAGGACGGCACAATATTCTGGTTCAGTATAGAAGCTTCGTCCAGTACCGGTTTGAATATACTTTCTTCCTCTTCGTCCATTCCATATTGATACAAAGCATGCCCCTCTGTCAGGTGAATCATTGTCAGCTCCGACTGCGACTGTCGCTTACGGATAAAACTATTGGCAAGGAAAAGGAGTTTTCGTCCCATTTCGGTATTGTCGAACGATACCACGATGCGATATTTCTTCTCTTTGGCTGTTTTCTGCGATTTCTTTTTGCTGTATATCTTTTCTATCAAGTCGAGCAGCGGCGAGGTGAGGAAGGTTGTTGCCAATGCCACTACCACCATCATGGCAAACACTTCGGGCGTAAGGAAGCCCAAATCGAAGCCGATAGTCAGCACGACCAACTGCATCAATCCGCGTGTATTCATCAGCGAACCGATAATCAGGCTGTCTTTCCAGCTCTTCCCCAGAAAACGGGCAGCCAATGCACTACTGAAAAGCTTACCCACAATCGCCAGTAAAACAATCGCTCCGCAGATTGCCCATAGACGCGGCTCATTCAGCAATCCTATCTGCGTGCGCAAGCCGGTATATACAAAGAACAAAGGGAGAAGCAATACAAGTGTTACATCTTCTATTTTTTCGGTTATCAGGTTGCGGAAGTTAACGCTCGACGGCATAATAACACCCGCTATAAACGCCCCGAACAGCGCATGGATGCCAATTACTTCGGTAGCATAAGAGGAGAAAAACAATACCACGAAAAAGAGAGCGATAACGGCTTTGCTCAATATCCTTTTCGACGATTGTTGGCTCGCAACCCGCTTGAGAAAAGGACGTACGACCTTAAACATGAAAAGAATATAAACCACCGACAACAATATGACATACAGAGCACTAAGAAACGAACCCGCTTTGCTGATAGCAATAACCACTGCCAGCAGACACCAGGCGGTAATATCATCGATAGCTGCGGTAGTTATGATGGTCGAACCCAGAGGTGTCTTATTTATCCCCCGCTCGTGGATTATACGCGCCATTACAGGGAATGCGGCGATACTCAACGCAATACCCATAAACAGGGCAAAAGGCAGGAAGGGTGTATTCTCATACGTAAAACCGTCATACAGCAAGTAAGCTAAAAGCACCCCGAACGTAAACGTAACGGCAATACTGCTATGGCTGATGATGATGGCATCGTTTGCCTTGCTTTTGATGGTACGTATATCCAATTCGAGCCCCACGATAAACATGAACAGGATAAGGCCTATCTGGCTCAGAAAATTAATATTCCCCAACGAAGAGGCAGGGAAAACATAATCATATATTTCGGGGAAGTAATGACCTAACAAAGAAGGGCCTAACAACACTCCGGCCAGAATCTCCCCGACGACTGTAGGCTGTCCTATTTTCTGGCAAATCCAACCGAAAAGCCTGACAGCAATAAGAATGACAATAATTTGCAGGAGGAGGATGGAAACAGGATCAAATAGGTTGTCGAGCATATTGGAAATAAAGCTTACCCACGAAGATTGCCCGTCTACCCCTAACGAATCCACCTGTACAGGCTCGAGGTTGATTTGTCCGAAGCGCACCAGCAGATAAATCAGGATAAAAGACACCCCTACTAAAACAGAGTAGAAAATCAGATTTTTATGCTTTCTCATATACTCGTGTATTTTACCCGAAAACTATTTGAACAGCTACTTTTCCAATACAAATATACGACTTTCTAAAATATAGAGGTATTATAAAACAAACATCTCTATCGGGATTTTTCAGTTAAAACAAAAATAAAAGAATTAAGAGATAATTATCTCTGTTTATCAAACATTTACTATCTTTGAATTATAAGAAACAAACACACTAAGGGTATATAGCTATATCATGCACAAAAGTAAATTTTTGAAAATAATCCTAATTACCGCTATTGCCATTTGTGCAGTATGCCTGTTTGCAAAGTCTTTTTTGGCGATTCATACTTATCCGGAATATAAAGGGGATGGGGTAACTCTCTTGTTTAAACTCAATCCACTCGGAGAAAATTTTGTTCAAGAAGACAGCTATACTGATGATATGAAAAGCCCTCTACGAATCTGTAAAGACGAAATGATGTTTATAGGACAGGATACTATAGAACATATTTTCAAAATCTCATTACCTATCTACCTTTTCACCTTACTATTATTGGTTTCCATATTCTTGAAAATAAAAAATCCGGCATGGAAAAAGCGGTGATTGATTATCCCGATTATATTGTACTCCCTCGTCCGATAACAGCATCTTCCCAATGTGCAAATAAAAGCCCCTGAGAAAAATCTCAAGAGCCTTCATCATCATACACATACTAACTATTTCTTCAAAAATTCATCTATATGTTTAGCCGTCTCACGCCCCGAGGCTATACACCTCACAACCAAGGACTGACCGCTGACACAGTCGCCCGCAGCAAAAACCTTGCTGACATTTGTCCGGCGTTTGTCGTCGGTCTGCACATTATGACGGATGTCGTCGACTTTCAAGCCCATCTCGGCTAATAAACCATCCTGCGTCGGATGTAGGAAACCTAAGGCAAGAAAAACTAAATCGACTTTGAATATTTCTGGTTTCCCAACCTCTTTCAGTGTCATTTTACCCGAATCATCCTTTACCCATTCGATTTCAACCAGTTCGACGCCCGTCAATATCCCATTTTCGCCGATAAAGCGTTTGGTATTTACCGACCAACGGCGTCCGCAACCTTCGAGGTGCGAAGAAGATGTTTTCAACACCACAGGAAAAGGCACAGGCCAAGGATTCTCTATATCTTCCAGTTTAGGCGGCTTCGGCATAATCTCTATTTGCAGAATATTGGCAGCCCCCTGACGGTTGGCCGTTCCGATACAGTCCGAACCCGTATCGCCACCACCGATAACCAGTACATTTTTTCCTTTGGCATCTATTAATTCTTTTGCCGGAACTGTCTCTTTCGCTACTAACTTATTTTGCATCGAAAGGTATTCCATGGCAAAATAGACGCCTTTCAGGTCACGTCCTTCGACAGGCAAATCGCGCGGAATCTGCGAACCGATAGCCACGCAAACGGCATCGTATTGTTGAAGCAGGTCTTTACCTTTAATGTCTTTACCCACTTCTACACTGGTAACAAATTTCACTCCTTCGGCTTCCATCAGTTTCACGCGGCGCTCTACGACGCTCTTATTCAGTTTGAAATCGGGGATACCATAGCGAAGCAGCCCGCCGATACTGTTACTCTTTTCATAGACGGTAACTTCATGCCCTTTTCGGTTCAATTGGTTGGCTACGGCTAATCCCGAAGGCCCAGAACCGATAACGGCAACTGTTTTCCCCGTCCTTACTTCGGGTATTTGCGGAACGATATAGCCTAATTCATAAGCCTGCTCCAAGGTAGCAGCCTCATTCTCCCTGATTGTAACAGGAGAGCGGTGCAACGAAAGCACACACGAGCGTTCGCAAGGTGCAGGACAGACACGTCCCGTAAATTCCGGAAAATCATTTGTTTGCTGCAACACTTCGGCAGCTAAACGCCAATCACCTTTGTAGATATATTCCTGCCATTCGGGCATCTTATTCCCCAACGGACAAGCCCAATGACAAAACGGCACGCCGCAATCCATACAGCGCGAAGCCTGTTCGCGACGGTCGTCCGTATTCAGCGTTTGTTCTACTTCGCCAAAGTCGGCCACTCTATCTTGTACCGGACGATAGCCGGCTTCTTTTCTCTTTACGGTTAAAAATGCTTTTGGGTTACCCATAATGTCAATATGAAAATTCGGATATTAGCAAATTAGCAAATACAGTACATTTTCTAATTTACGAATCTGCTAATTGTCAAATTAGTAATCAAATTCTACTTCTGCTATTTTTTTATCGATAGCATCCAGCTTCTCTTGCTGCAATACTTTCTTATACTCAATCGGTGTGACTTTGATGAACTTGTCGACTTCCACATCCCAATTGTCCAGAATACGCTTAGCCAACGGACTATTCGTCTGGTTATAGTGGTTAGTAATCAGGCCTTTCAATTCGCGGTTGTCGTACATATCCTCTATGAGTGTCAGTTCGACCATCTGCATATTGCAGAAATAATCGAAATCCCCATCCGGATTATACACATAAGCTACACCGCCACTCATCCCCGCAGCAAAGTTCCGTCCTGTTGTTCCTAACACAACTGTCCGTCCTCCTGTCATATATTCGCAGCAATGGTCGCCTGCGCCTTCCACCACGGCAATAGCACCACTATTACGCACACAGAAACGCTCTCCTACCCGCCCGTTGATATATACTTCTCCTCCTGTAGCGCCATATAGCAAGGTATTTCCTGCAATAATATTCGCTTCCGGCTTGAAGTTGGATATAATAGGCGGAACGATAATTATCTTACCTCCCGACAAGCCTTTTCCTACATAGTCATTAGCATCCCCTTCGAGACGGAAAGTCACCCCATGCGCCAGAAATCCGCCAAAGCTCTGCCCTGCCGAACCTTGGAATGTACATTGTATCGTATCGGTCGGTAACCCTTTTTCTCCGTATAGTTTGGCTATCTCGCCCGAAAGCATCGCACCCACGGTACGGTCCGTGTTTTTTATGAGGCGTGTCAACTCCACCGGCATAGCCTTTTCTATTGCCATCTTAGAGGTTTTGATTAACTCTTTATCCAAGATACCATCCAATTTGTGCTCTTGGTCTTTTACATGATGAATAGCATTTTCTTTAGCTTCTTTCGGGAAGTAAATCAAACGGGATAGATCCATCTTCTTCAACTTCTCATTGGCATCGCTCTTCATATATTTCAGCATATCGGCACGTCCAACGATGTCGTCCAACGACTTAACACCTAAAGCTGCCAGATATTCCCGAACTTCTTCTGCTAAGAAATGGAAATAGTTGACCAGATACTCACTGCGCCCGATAAACTTCTTCCGCAATTCTTCATTTTGCGTGGCAACTCCTACGGGACAGGTATTCAGATGGCATTTACGCATCATAATACAGCCCAATACAATCAGCGCACTCGTCGCAAAACCGTATTCTTCTGCACCAAGCATAGCGGCTACAATAATATCGTGTCCTGTTTTCAGCTGTCCGTCCGTTTGAAGGTAAACTTGTCCGCGAAGGTTATTCAGGACAAGGGTTTGTTGCACTTCCGCCAAACCGATTTCCAACGGAAGACCTGCATGCTTGATTGAGCTTGCCGGACTTGCACCCGTACCTCCTTCGCAACCACTGATGATAATACGGTCGGCTTTCGCTTTGGCCACTCCCGCCGCAACAGTCCCTACCCCGCTTTCGGAAACAAGTTTCACGCTTATTTCGGCAGCAGGATTTACGTTTTTAAGGTCGAATATCAACTGTGCCAAATCTTCGATAGAATAAATATCGTGATGTGGCGGCGGCGAAATCAACGAGATACCCGGTATGGAATGACGCGTTTGTGCGATAATCTTATCCACTTTGAAGCCCGGAAGCTGTCCGCCTTCGCCCGGTTTAGCCCCTTGCGCTATTTTTATTTGTATCTCATCTGCATTGACGAGATATTCAGTCGTTACCCCGAAACGCCCCGAAGCCACCTGTTTGATTTTGGAACGGGCATCCGTAGAGAATCGTTCTGCCAATTCGCCACCCTCACCGGTATTGCTTTTACCACCAATGGCATTCATGGCAATAGCCATTGCTTCGTGTGCTTCGCGACTAATCGAACCGAACGACATAGCCCCTGTCACAAAGCGTTTGGTAATGCTTTCGACAGATTCTACTTCGGATATATCAATCGGATTTTTCGACAAATCGAAATCCAGAAAATCGCGTAGGAATATCTTTTCCGGCTTTTTGTCTATGCTTTCGGTATATTCTTTAAACTTCTTGTAGCTTCCTAAACGGGTAGCCATCTGCAATTTGGTAATCGTATCAGGATTCCATGCATGCTTTTCGCCATTGCGGCGCCAGGCATATACCCCCTGACTAACCAGCCGGGGATCGTCGAAATCTTCTTCAAAGGCGTCATAATATGCCTCGATAGTATCGCTGGCAATATCGCCCAAGTCAATACCTTCGATTTTAGAAGTAGTACCCTTGAAATATTTATCTATCACGTTGGTGCTGATTCCGATAGCCTCGAATTGTTGCGCGCCTATATAGCTTTTCAGTGTTGAGATACCCATCTTCGAGAAGGTCTTCAACAAACCTTTATTGATAGACTTTACATAATTCTTCATCGCTGTATGGAAGTCGAGCTGAATATATCCTTCTTTCACCAAATCTTCGATTACAGCCAGTGCCAGATATGGATTGACAGCATTCGCACCATAACCGAACAACAATGCAAAATGCATCACTTCGCGTGGTTCGGCAGATTCTACAATGATGTCGATTTGCATACGTTTGCGGCGGTCGACCAGATAGTGATGTACAGCCGAAACAGCCAATAAAGAAGGGATAGCAACATGCTCTTTATCCACTCCCCTGTCTGATATGACGATGTAGTTACTGCCGTTGTCGACGGCTTCTTCTGCTTTTTTGCATAGTTCGTCAATTGCTTGCTCCAAGCCTTCGGCTCCTTTCTTCGGGTCGAAAAGCATGGATATTACTTCGGCCTTAAATCCTTTATAACCCAAATGTACCAATAAATCCAGCTCCCTGTTGGACAGGAAAGGATTGGATAAACCGACCATCTTACAATGTTCGGGCATCGGTTCGAGGATATTTTTGTGCAACGAACCGATATATCCCGCCAAAGACATCACCAACTCCTCGCGAATCGGGTCTATAGGCGGATTGGTCACCTGCGCAAACAACTGACGGAAATAGTTGAATAAGCGTTGTGGTTTTTCCGACAAGATGGCCACAGGCGTATCGTTCCCCATCGAAGCTGTCGGTTCTTTACCTTCGGCAGCCATCGGCAGGATAATACGTTCTATATCTTCTTTGTAGTAGCCGAATGTTTTCAGCAACTTGGTATAATTCCCTACATTGTATTTGGTTGTACGACCCGAAGAAACATCATCTAACGAAATACGGTTTTTAGCCAGCCATTCGCGGTATGGAAACGCTTTTGCCAGATTCTCTTTCAATTCGGCATCGTATTGTATTGTCCCCTCCTCGGTATCCACCATCAGCATCTTGCCCGGTCTCAAACGACCTTTCTCTTTGATTTCGGACGGTTCGAAAGGCAATACACCGATTTCGGAAGCAACTACCATAACGTCGTTATTTGTCATCAGATAACGTGCCGGACGCAAACCATTCCTATCCAGCAAACCGCCTGCATAACGTCCGTCGGTAAAGAGAATAGTTGCAGGGCCATCCCAAGGCTCCATCAATATGCTATGGTATTCGTAAAATGCCTTCAAATCGGTCGATATCGGGTTTTTATCGTTCCACGATTCCGGCACCATCATAGCTAAAGCATGCGGCAGTGATTTGCCTGACATCACCAGAAATTCCAATACATTATCGAACGAAGCACTGTCGCTCATCGATGGCTGGATTATCGGCCATATATTGTCAATTTTACCCAATTGGTCAGACTTCAAAACACTTTCGCGGGCTTCCATCCAGAGGCGGTTTCCCTTGATGGTATTGATTTCACCATTATGAGCCACCATGCGGAACGGATGCGCCAAATCCCATGTGGGGAATGTATTGGTACTGAAACGTGAGTGAACCAATGCAATGGCACTCGTCAGATTGGGATGCAGTAAATCGGGAAAGTAGTGGCGAAGCTGTTCGGACGACAACATTCCTTTGTACACAATGCGTTTGGTGGACAAGCTGACAATATAGAATGCTTTCTTTGTGTCCGAAGAGAAAACTTTGGATTGCACGATTTCGCGTTCTATCTTCTTGCGGAGAATGTATAATCTATGCTCCAGTTCGTCCTGAGACATCCCTTCTTCACCTACCACGAATAGTTGCTTGATATCCGGCTCTTTCGCCAACGCCATTTCGCCCAAGATATCACTATTGACAGGCACATCGCGGACTGCCAGCAATTTCAGGCTCTCCTTATCGATATATTCTGAAAGCACTTTCATGCACGACTCCGCTTCTTTTTCCCCTTTCGGAAGAAAGACAAGCCCTGTTCCATAATAACCTTTTTCGGGTACGGCAATCCCTTGCAACAATATGAATTCATGCGGAATCTGAATCATGATTCCTGCACCGTCTCCGGTTTTGTTATCGGCATTTTCCGCCCCGCGATGCATCATATTTTCCAGTACGCGAAGCCCGTTTTCGACAATTGCATGCGATTTGGCTCCTTTCATGTGCAAGACCATACCCACCCCACAAGCATCGTGCTCGTAAGCGGGGTCGTATAATCCATATTGTGCTGCTGATTTTAAATCTTGCATATTCTTCAGTTGATAAGTTGTATGATATCTTTATTTACTACCTTTAGCTTTTATAGATTACAAAGATAAAGTTTTTTGTTTTAAAAAATTTCTTTTTGTCATAAAAATCAACTAATATTTGATTAAAAAATATTTTATAAATGAAAAATAATCAAAAAGTCAGTTTTGATTCATTCTATATAATTATACAAAAAGCTTCAAAATCAAACAAAAAGACGTATTTTTACGTTTCATTACTAATAAGACCAATATATAACCATTAAAAAAAGATATCAGAAAATGCAAAGTATCAACGCGCTGAATAAGAATCTACGGTTAGGCGCCGATCCCGACAACTTCGATTTTTAACGAATAGCCTACCAAATAAAGAACCCTGCCTGATCACTGGAATCAAGGCAGGGTTTACTTTTATATCAACGGATTTTACTTTTTCTTCTTCTGGTTTTTCATTTGCTGTTGCTGCATGCGCTGTGCTTCTTCCAAGCGAGCCATAAAACCTGATTTCTTTTTAGGTTTAGCTTTGTTCGCCTCCAATTTGGCTAATAGCTTCTTCTCGTCTACAAAGTAGCGGAAACTGATAGTCAGCAAGATGGTGATAAGCAACGACAAGAAATAATAGTATGTCAATCCTGATGGATAATCATTCAGCACAAAGAGGAAGATAACCGGCATCAGATACATCATCCATTTCATACCCGGCATTTGCGAACCGGTATCGGTCATCTGCATATTAAATTTCGTGTAAATAACATTCGTCACGGTCATCAGTATACAGAACAAACTAATGTGTGTGCCTATCAGCGGAATACTTGTCCCCCACTCTATGATAGCATCATAGGTAGACAAATCTGTCGCCCACAGGAAGCTTTGCTGACGTAGTTCTATCGCCGACGGGAAAAACTGGAACAAGGCAATAAGCAACGGCATCTGTGCCAGCATCGGAATACATCCGCTCATCGGATTAACTCCCGCCTTTCGATACAGTGCCATAGTAGCCTGTTGTTTCTCCATCGCCTGCTCCTGCTTAGGATATTTAGCAGCCAATTCTTCTACCTGCGGTCGAAGGACACGCATTTTGGCAGACGACATAAAAGATTTATAAGTCAATGGCGAAACCAGCAGTTTAACTATAATCGTCAACAAGAGAATTACAAGCCCCATAGACAAGCCCGTAGAGCCTAATAAGTTGAAGATAGGAATTACAAAGTATTTGTTTACAATACGGAATAGCGACCAACCCAAATACACCAGTTTGTCCAAATCTAATTGCTGGCTGGCATCTTTTATGCCATCGTCATAGCTTTGAAGATTCGAGAACTGCAATGGTCCTAAATAATAACGGAATCCGGCTTTCAATGTATTGCTGTTAGCATTATAAACCACAGGAGCATACATTTTGGCGGCATATGTTTTCAGATATTTATCGCTATTAAGCAATATTTTAGATTCTACATCTATTTCTTTGAATTGGTTGTCGGCAATCAACACCGTTGCGAAAAACTGGTCTTTGAAAGCAACCCATTTCGTTGGTGCTTCTGTAACTGTTTTTCGTTCATTTTTATCTGCTTCCAGTTCGGCAACATCGTCCCCTTGGAATTTATATATCAACTTAGAATGACGCTGTTCGTTCTCGCGGCTCTTTTCCTGACGGCGTTGGTCTTGTGCCCAATACATTTCGAGGTAATCTACCGTTTCGCGGTAAAGCATTTCTTCCATGCCGACTAAGGCTACATCGAATTTCATCATATAATCGTCAGCAGACAAAGTATATACGAAATCGACATATTGATCGGCAGAGTGAGCATAGCGCATGGTAATGGATTGCTTGTCACCATCTTGCAGATAGATAGGTGTAAACAACAAGGCATCAGTCGTTATGGCTCTGCCACTACGATTGCGGAGTAGCAAAGCAAACTTCGCATCCTTCTCGAACAAGGTAAGCGGAAGTGAATCGTTATCGAAACGGTGATAATCTTTCAGCTTCGCCGATAGCATCTGACCTCCCAAAGTGGTGAAGTCTATCTTTATTTTCTCGTTTTCGAGGGTTATTATTTGAGGAGCAGCCTCTTCGTGGAGTGATTCTCCGGCATTCACGGCTGTCCTTGGAGTTCCGAAAAATTGCTCGGCAAGAGTCAATTGTTTAGGTTCGGTAGTGGGGGCATCAGCATCGGCTGTAGTAGGAGCCGGAGTATTAGCCTTTTCGGGTTCTGTTGGTGCCGGTTGCTCTGTTGTATTATCCTGAATCCTTACATCTTCGATAGTCGACGATATAGGCGGCTGTTGTTCTTTATCTTCCTTTTTACTACTGAAATAGGTGAATCCGATAACCACAGCTGCTATCAAGACAAACATTAAAATGTTATTCTTATTCATTCTTTACGTATTGAATTATCTGTTGTTCTTTATTCTGGTTGTTTATTATCTACTACAGCTTTTACAAAACTCAGGAATAAAGGGTTCGGCGAAACGACCGTACTGTTATACTCAGGATGGAACTGCACTCCCAGATACCATTTCTTGTCCGGAACTTCAACCACTTCAACCAATCCTGTATCGGGATTGATTCCGGTCGATTTCATGCCATGCTTTTCGAAATCCTGCTTATAATCGTTATTGAATTCGAAACGATGACGGTGGCGTTCTTCTATCTGGTCTTGCTTGTATGCTTTATATACCAGCGAATCTTTTGCCAGATCGCACTTATATGCACCCAAACGCATTGTTCCGCCCATATTGGTAATATTTTTCTGCTCTTCCATCAAATCTATTACCTTGAATGGTGTATGCGGATTCATTTCGGTAGAATTGGCATCTTCCAATCCCAATACGTTACGGGCATATTCAATGACCATGCATTGCATTCCAAGACAAATACCGAGTGTAGGTATATCCTTTTCGCGGGCGAATTTCAACGCTTTGAACTTCCCTTCGATTCCTCGTTGTCCAAATCCCGGAGCAATAACTATGCCATCCATCGAAGAAAGGAAAGATTCGACATTCTCATCTGTCAATTTTTCCGATTGGATAAATTGCAAATCGAGTTTACGGTTGTTATAAGTAGCTGCCTGAAGCAGTGATTCGTTAATTGATTTATAGGCATCCGGCAACTCTACATACTTGCCAACCAAGCCGATACGCACTGTTCCGGTCGCATTCTTCTTCATATCCAAGAAATCGCGCCAGTTTTGCATGACAGGCTTATCTTCGATTGGCATATTCAGTTTGCGCAATACGATTTCGTCCATATTTTGCGCTTGCATCATCAACGGCACCTCGTATATGGTAGAAACATCGACAGACTGAACAACGGCATCCGGCTCGACATTACAGAACAAGGCCACCTTGCGGAGTATATCCTTATTCAACGGATGTTCAGTGCGGAGTACCAATATATCTGGTTGAATACCTTCGGATTGCAATTCTTTCACCGAGTGCTGTGTCGGTTTGGTTTTCACCTCTTGAGCTGCTGCAATATACGGCACATAAGTCAAATGCACACAGAGACAGTTCTTTCCGAGCTCCCAGCGCAATTGGCGTACACTCTCGATATAAGGCAGCGATTCGATGTCGCCGACTGTCCCGCCGATTTCGGTAATCACAAAGTCGTAATCGTATTTGGTGCCGAGTTGCTTGATATTGCATTTTATTTCGTCCGTAATATGTGGCACAATTTGTACGGTCTTGCCCAGATAATCGCCGCGACGCTCTTTGTTTATCACATTCTGATAGATACGCCCGGTCGTTATATTATTATCTTTATGGGTAGGTGCATTCAGAAAACGCTCGTAGTGCCCCAAATCGAGGTCAGCCTCGTGCCCGTCGACCGTCACATAGCATTCGCCATGTTCGTAGGGGTTGAGTGTTCCCGGATCGACATTGATATACGGGTCGAGCTTCTGAATGGTAACTTTATATCCGCGGGCTTGTAGTAATTTACCCAGCGATGCAGCGATGATTCCCTTTCCTAATGAAGAAATCACACCACCTGTAACAAAAATGTACTTTGTATTAGCCACTTTATTCCGATTTATAATAGTCATAAATATTGAAAGCACAAAAGTATAAAAAAATATCCATACTTTGGGCAGCCAAAAGAGGTATATCACTTCTAAATTAGAATTTATTACCAATCACCCTTTAGCTACAAAAAAGAGATGGACAAAAAGCCCATCTCTATATTATAAAACATATAAAATCCAATTTGTTATTTCGCTTTAAAGAGCCATCTTGTTCCCACAAGCAGCATATGCATATCTTTGTTATGCAAATCGTTGAACTCCCCTTGATAGTTCATATTTTGATAAGCATAAGCCGCATGGAAACGTAAGTCTTTCACATACTTATTGGTGAAAGGATAGTATTCTACCACCGCCTGAACGCCTAATGATTCGTAGGCATTGCTGCCGAAATCCTTGTCGTGGCGTTGATTCCATGTCCCTTTGATAAATGGCCGCCACTTGCCGAAATTGTATTTAAAATTCAATGCCAGCGATTGGTCGCGCACATATCTCGCTCCCAGATTTTCGTCATCTACGTCAGCCCCATAATCCATATCCCTGTTGCCGAGATAGTAGTCTAACTCTGTCGTAAACTTACTGATATTAAGCTGCGTACCAAGTGTAAACCAGTGATAGAATTTCCCTTTGTTATGCTGGAACGCTCCATATCCCCAACGGGTTTTAAGCACATTGTTAAACAAAGCGCCTTCCCACAAAGCATTAATGGCCAAAGCTTTATTCTTATATTTTTCGCTTGCAAATTGTGGAGCATCCGAATTAACCACCTGCAGGTTCATTGTCTGCCCTTTGAAACGGTATGCCACATTGACACCCGTTTTATAGGCATCCAAATCGTTGAAAGCCATCGTCGGCAAATAAATATCGGCGGGATTATAATCATACTCGAATGTACCGAATTGCACCGATTGTTTACCGGCGGTGATTGTCCAGTCCTTACCCAAGTCAAATGCCAGCCATGCCTGGTCGGTTGCACCCGAATAACCTTCGCGCAGAGGCGTTTGAGGTTTATTCAGCCGATGCCTCACCCGATAGCGAATGCCCGGAATAATCTCCCCTACCAACCATATCTTGAAGGTTTGCCCTTCGAAACTAAGTTCGTCCAGATCGCTGTTATTCATCGTTCCCTGCATATCGACACGGGTGTCGATCATAATATTCAGCATTTCATCATCCCATATCAGTTTTTCCAAGATATTCTCGGAATCCTTATGTTGTGCAAAAGCGCCCAAAGAGAGGAATGATAAAGCCCCTATAATTAAAAATAACTTTTTCATAACTCATGTTTTTTTAGATGAAAAGGCGAACAATTAATATTCCGAGAACATACGTTGTATTTCCTTGTAATCGGTTGTCTTTGTCAAAGCAAGCATCAACAAGACGCGCGATCTGTACGGATTATTGAACCACGATGCCGAGAAGTTCAGCTTGTCGTCGTCTACTTCATCCCATTGAGCCGTAGGGCCTGTCATGATGCGTGACGAACGCACAACAGCTATTTTGTGATGCTTCACAGCCTTTTCCAATGCATTCTGCATGTCGGTTGTGATATTACCATTCCCTACACCGGCCGTAACAATGCCCTTCACATGCGCTTTGACGGCAGCATCGACAAATAGGGATGTAGCATTGGAATAGCTAAGGATAATTTCTACCCTTGGCAATTTATCTAATTTTGTAACATCAAACTCCGAATTAACCGTATGCCGTTTCATCGGTTGGCGCGAATAGATAGGTTTACCATTATAAACGATACCCAGTTCGCCATAATTAGGATTCTGGAATGTCCCTACACTCAACGTATTTGTTTTTGCCAAATCGTCAGCTCCGAGGATTTTGTCATCCATCACTACCATAACGCCTTTTCCTACCGATTCGGGAGCTACTGCCGTAGCCACTGCATTATAAATATTACGAGGCCCGTCGGCACTGATAGCCGTAGATGGACGCATGGAACCTACCAAAATAACAGGCTTGTTATATTTCACTGTCAGGTTCAGAAAATAGGCTGTTTCTTCCTGTGTATCTGTCCCGTGTGTGATAACGATAGCATCGGCATTGTTGGCTGCAAACAATTCGTTGATACGTTTTGCCAGTTTCAGCCATACTTCATCATTCATATCCTGGCTACCGATATTGGCAACCTGTTCGGCCTGTATATTAGCTATATCCTTGATTTCGGGCACTGCACTCAATAATTGGTCGACAGTGATAGAACCGGCTTTGTAACCTGCTGCCACCTCTGTAGCTCCCTGTCCGGCAATGGTACCACCCGTTGCCAACACATACACAGTCGGCTTACGTTGTCCGCTTTGTGCGTTTACGGTAATGCTCATAGCGAGAGCCATTACGAATAAGCCGAATACTTTGAATAATCTCTTTGTTTCCATAATTCATGTATAATTATATTGTTTTTATTTCTTTTTTGTACTCTCCCATGCTTCCAGATATTCATTCATGGTTTCGTGCAGGGTTTTACCTATAGTCATATAATCTTCGTCTTCCAGATTGGCGAGCGAAACACGAACAGACCATTCCGGCGCTGCAAATCCGCTACCGTTCAACAACACAATCGAAGACTTTTCGGCCAGACGGAATACCATATCTACCGGTTCGAAGTTCTTCTTCAGGAAATCCATAAACTCCTCACCGTAGTTCTTGAGCGCCCATTCCTGTATATCGATAACACAATAATAGGCCGCGCGGTCTATGTCAGGGTATATAGGGAAATCCATTCCTTCCATCAATAGCTCGTATCGCTTCCTTATGAGGCGCATACAATCCTGTTTATACTTATTCTCTTTATCGAGGAGCGCAAATGAAGCAAACAGAAGCATTTGTATCTGTTGCGGAGTAGACAATCCCGCTGTATGGTTCAGAGCCACCTGACGGCTATCGGCTACCAGACGGTCGATAAATTTGAGCTTCTCGGGGTGAAGCGTCAGGCTTTCATACAACCTTGCAAGGCGTTCTTTCTCTTTCTCGGGGATAGCAGAAAGCATATCGTCGTAGATGTTATCTTCGTACAGCGCAATAACGCCCAAGCGCCAGCCTGTAGCACCGAAATATTTGGAGAATGAATACACACACAAGGTATTGCGCGGCAATTCGTTCATCAATGAATTGAAACCGTCGACGAAAGTGCCATACACATCGTCTGTCAGAATCATCAAGTTCGGATTCAGATTCTTCACCACCTTAATCAGGTATTTGCGGCTATGGTCGGACATTTCGACCGACGTAGGATTGCTCGGGTTGGTGATAAAGAATGCTTTGATAGACTTGTCGCCTAATTTATCCAATTCTTCATCGGGATACTGAAAGGTAGGATTACCTGCCGCATCCCTTTCGGAACCATGCACATATACTACTTTGAAATTGTATCGCTCCAAATGAGGAATCTCGAGATAAGGAGTAAATGCCGGAACTCCCAAAGCGATTTTATCTCCTTTCTTCAAGAGGCAGTTCTCCATCAGCGAGTCGAACATATAACACATCGCAGCAGTTCCTCCTTCAACAGCAAACAAATCGTATCTGCCGCTGCGTTGCGGCTTGTTTTGGCACATTTCCTGTATAAGATAGTCGTGTACAACCTTTTCAGTCTGCTTCAACATCCGGTCAGGGCTTGGATATTGGTCTCCGGCAATACCTTCGGCCAATTCGAATACCCAGCCATCCGGGTCGAAGCCATGTTTTTTAACACCATATTCGAAGACACCTTTCAGCAGATCTATTCCGCCAAGGTGTGTATTCTTCTTCAAGAACTCCTCGAAACGCTTGGCTATACCTGCTTTTTGCGGTATGCCACCGATACCCGTAGGCTTATCCATCGGGCGTTTACATTCGGCCACAGCAAATTGCCCTAACGTGAAAAAGGCTTCGCGGGGAACGGTTGCCGTCCAGTTGGGATTACCACGCCCGGCATTCAACATGGCACGTGTAGATCTTGTCTTCTGGTCAGAAGCCAATGCTATAAGATTATCTTTCAGTTCGAAAGGACTTAATTGCTCTAATTCTTGTTCGCGTTTGCGCGACGTTTTCAATTTATCAATATCCATGATTTCCTGTATTTATTATAATATTCTAATTAACTCATAAGTAACACAATCACTACCCCCCAGATAATAAGGAGTGTATTGCCTACCGCGTATGTTGTTGTATAGGAGAGAGCCGGAACTTTGCTCTGCAATGAATCTTCCAGTGCGCCCAAAGCAGCTGTTGTAGTACGTGATCCGGCACATGCCCCGAGTGTAATGGCGGGATGGAATTTAAAGACAAAGCGTCCGAGCAGGATACCTATCAGCATAGGTACTAAGCTGACGAAGATACCGGCAATAAAGAGGCTGACTCCTGCCGCTTTCAGTCCCGCAATAAAATCTGGCCCTGCGGAAATACCGACCACTGCAATAAAAACATTCAATCCCAGATTGTTCATCAGCCAGATAGCCGGTTCGGGAATAGCTCCGAAAGTCGGGCGACGCGAGCGGAACCATCCGAAGATGATACCCATAATCAGTACACCGCCACTGGCACTCAGGCTGAGCGGCACATTGCCTGTATGGAGAGTCAGAGAACCCAATATTCCTCCTAAGAAGATACCCGCACCTACATAAAGTAAATCTGTTATATTCGTAGGACGCTCGGCATAACCTAAGTAGACAGCAAAGCGGTCGACGTCTGTTTTGCGGCCTTCTACTTCAACAATATCACCCCGTTGAAGTGTAACTTCCTTTAACAATGGTAAAGTTGCTTTTCCCCGGTGTACTTTTCTGATAATTACGCCGTGACGTTCCTTTTTCAGCTTCAATTCACCCAAAGACATACCATCTACGGCTTTGTTGGCTACGATAACCCTCAAAGCTTCCGAACTGAAATCGAGCAGTTCCACGTCGGCAACTTCTTCTCCGATAAAATTTTCGTCTGCTATCAGCGTATCAATCGGGCCGTTGAGAACAATATTATCCCCTTTGTTGATTTTGGTATCCAACTGCGGATCGGAGACTATTTCGCCTGTGCTTTTGCATCTGATACGCTCCACATATACCGGCCAGCCTTTCACGACAAGCATCTCTTCCACTTCCTGAACGGTGCGTTCCTGATTGAAGAAGTCGCTGGTCGCTTTTATTACCCTGAAGGTAGTGCCGTCGTAGGCAGCTTCTTCGCTGGCATCGGCCTCATGTATAGAGCCTCCTAATGTGGCTTCATATTCTTTCGTTTGTTTTACGACATCTTTCCCCAATAGTTTAGGGCCGACCGAAGCCAAGAACCAGGCCGTTCCGGCAGTACCGAAAATATAGGTAACAGCATAAGCCACAGGAATCTGGTTGATCATCTGCGTCTTCGTTGCGGCATCCATATCCAGCTGATTGATGGTATCGGTAGCAACACCGATCACAGCCGAAATAGTGTTTCCTCCGGCTAATAAACCTGCTGCGTTACCTATATCGAATCCTGCTATCAGAGCAGCTACCCAAGCTACGAGCAGACAGGCAATACACACCAATGCGGCAAAAGCTATTTGCGGAAGGCCGTCTTTTTTCAATCCACGAACGAATTGAGGACCAACGCTATAGCCTACGGCAAACAGGAAGATGAGAAAAAATGTTGATTTTACTGTGGGTGAGATGACAATGTCTAATTGTCCGACAAGTACTCCTACGAGCAATACGCCTGTCACAGGCCCTAATCCAAAACCTTTGATTTTGATCTGGCCTATGGCAAATCCGACAGCTAACGTCAGAAATATAGCCAATTCGGGAGAAGCCTGTAACGTTTTTAATATCCAATCCATAAACTTGTTGTATTATTGTTATACACTTTGGTTACTTAATACAACAAGTCGAAATGTATTTTGTTTTTAAAAGGAATGGATATTATTCATCAGGAGAATCTATTACGTTATTCTCTAAAAACCAAATAAACGGAAATAATTAACAGGACAAAGGCTAAAAAATGATTCCATTTAAGTGCCTCGTTCTTAAAAAGTAGCGTACTAAACAAGACGAACACCACTAATGTGATAACTTCCTGAATCACTTTTAGTTGAATAAGCGAGAATGGGCCGCTGTTTCCTTGAAAGCCTATCCTATTCGCAGGGACTTGGAAGCAATATTCGAAAAAAGCAATCCCCCAGCTGATTGCAATGATACCAATCAGGGGCAAAGCGGAAAACCACGAGTATTCTTTGAATTTGAGATGCCCATACCAGGCAAATGTCATAAAGATGTTGGATGCTACTAACAGTAGAATCGTATATAAGCCCTTCATACCGATGATGCAATATTAACTTTCTAATATTTCCAACTGCGTCAGAATATCTTCGCGGGTGACAGGATAAGGCTTGTCATGTACAATGGAATCATACACGGCATCGAAAAGCGGCAGATAACTACCTCTTATCGAAGGCACAAGCGAATCCATACGCTTATCATCCTTATCCATTAAGGTCAAAACGCCCTCCTCCCCTGCCGGCTCGATCCCGAAAGCAGGATCGCCCAGTTTCATTCCGCTTTGGAGTTGTGCTTCCTGCGAATCTACCCTATCCTTTATGTAGCTTCCTTGCCTTGCGTGCAACACAAACGCTTTCTGCGGATTGGCAACAAGCAGACTGGAACAAACCGTAACATTCAGATCATCGGGATAGGATAATTGAATAAAGAAATAGTCGTCGACTTGGGTATTTTCGCGATTCTTCCCTAACACTTTGCGATAGGATAACGGCTTACCGAAAAGACTGATCACCTGATCGAGCATATGCGGAGCCAAATCATATATCAGCCCACTGGCAGGCATTGCCGTCTCTTTAAAGTCTTTGGCACCTATGGCACTGCGGTATCTGTCGTAGCGGATATGCAGTTCGTTCAGTTTGCCGAGTTGCCCGCTTTCGATTACTTTTTTGATGGAAAGGAAATCGCTGTCCCAACGGCGATTCTGATAAAAGAATATCTTTTTGCCTACCTTATCGGCTAAATCGAACAATTCCTGCGCCTGCTTTACGGTAGGCGTGAAAGGCTTTTCGACCAGAACATGCTTGCCCTTTTTCAAAGCCGCTTCTACATGCTCGTAATGAAGATAATTAGGCGTATTGACAACAACCAAGCCGATGGATTCGTCATTGAGCAGTTCGTCTATCGAATCGTAACTTATCAAAGAAGGATAGTCTTTTTGCGCCTTCTTGGTGGTACGTTCCGTTATGGCATATAGGTTGAAGCCTGCATGTTTATCAAAAAACGGCGCATGGAATATCTTTCCCGACATGCCGTATGCTAAAAGTCCTACATTAATTTTCATAGCTGTTATTTTTCTGTTACCGGGTATAATCCGTATTTATAGAACCGATATGCTTCGTCTATGATTTCCGGTGTATCGGCATCGAGCAAAAGAAGCACCTCTTTCATAAACTCGAGATAACCTGTTCCGTTTGCCGTAACGATATTCTTATCGGCAACAGCCTGCCGTTCGATATAACCGGCTTCGTTCGTATAATTATCTCCTGCGTATTGTTTCAGATATTCGACGGTATTGCTCGTATGCTTCACATTATTCAGGAAGCCATGACAACCCAGGAATACCGAAGCATTGCAGATGCCTCCGACTATTTTGCCTTCCCTTATCGCTTTTTCTACGATAGGCACAAGTTGCTTCGCTTCTTCTGTAAACCAGGACATTCCACCGATTAATATTAATGCTGTGTAGTCTTGAGGGAACGAGTTTATATCATAATCCGCCATTACCCTGAATCCGGTGATAGACATTAGCGGTTCTTTTGTTACAGACATCGTTTTCACGGCATATTTAATAGGATTTCCGGGTTTTACACCTGCACGTAACGAGGTGCCAAGAAATGAACCTTCCCACTCGGCAAATTCGTTGAGTATGACAAATATGACTTCTTTCTTCATTGATATTATTATTTTAGTTCTATGGTTCTGATTGTATTCCAGTCTATGCTTTCGATGGCTTGTGACAAGTCCATCCAGTTGAAATCGCGCAACATCTTTTCGAATTTCGGATAAGCTCCTTTTATTCCGTAATAGGATTTGAATTTGCGCATGGCCGACAGGTGATTAAAACGAGGCTGCTCGTAATCGAAGTCGCGCATGTGCAGATAAGTCATGTTATAATCGAGCTTCTTCATTTCCTTTTTTATATACCAATACGGAAACAAACGGAAATACCCTCCCCCACCGAAAACCAATTGTTTGCCCAATAGCTTTCCTGTGCTGATAGGAAATTCGCGAAGCTGATGCCCTTTATAGTTTAGTATTGCCGGAGTAGCCTCGCCAAAAGATGGGAAGCCACCGAAGCTACGGGTGGTAGGAAATATGGAACAATCGTTCTCAATACCATTTTTAGCCAATACTTCGAATGCCCAAAGGGAATCTTCGGAAATACTGAATGCGGGAGCACGGAACGAGGTTATCTTTTCGCCTGTCACTTGCTCTATGCTGTCTTTGGATACCCTTAAATCCTCGTCGAACGATTCGGGCGTCATCTCACGCACAAAGAAATGCTTATCGCTGTGGCATGCCAGTTCGTGTCCGCGTTGCTGTATCCGTTTCAACACATCGGGATAAGTACGGGCAATCCATCCCAAGCAGAAAAAGGTTGCTTTGGTCTGGTGTTTGTCTAATATATCCAGTATGCGGGGCAAATATTCGTCGATACGCGGCGGATAATCGAGCCACGTCTCCTCCGAAGAGAAAATATCGAAATGATACCACTCTTCGATGTCAAACGAAAGGATATTGAGTTGTTTTGTTTTCATATAGTGTCCAAATCAATTAGTTGGAGGAAAATATCTTCTTTTTTAATCGCAGGTATTTCACCTGTCAAATCCCTGAATACCAAGTTAAACGGAGGGCGTTTGACAAAAGACGGTATATTTATGTACCATCCTTTCTTTGTTTCAGCACCCAAACCGATATACAGGTTATAAGGGCGGAAGCCGATACCGGACGAAGCAATATGCGCGACAGCATCAGGTAAAGGATTCTTCGACAGGGTTTTGAAGAAATAGGATATAGGTGTCGAGATGAATTTTCTGGTAAAGTGATATTTATTATCAGGATTCTGCAATCGCCAGTGCATTTGGTTTTCGTCCCACGTTTTGTAGCAATTAAAAGCTTTGTCGGAATAAATATTCTTTCCGACGCCCAATTTGACCGTCAGTGGAGAAATGAGATAAAAGCCGAAGTATTTGAGGAAAGCATGCGAGCTGTTGGCGTTAGGGACGGCAATCATAAAGTCGTAGCCGTTTGCTTGGGCATATTCAATCGTCTTTTCGCCCAGAAGGGTAAACAGCTTCTTGCCCCGATAATTCTCGTTGGTAGAGACATTGATACACAACAAACCTTTGCGCTCCTTCCCGAAAAGATTCATATCGATGGGCAATCCTGCGAAATGAGATATTATTTTCCCGTTATCGTAGGCATTATACCCACGCATTTGCCCCAACGGATTCTGTGTATATTGCCACCGCACAAAATCGAGGGTAAATTTCTTGTTCTTAGGAAAAGATTCTTGCAGAAATGCGGTAATTTCTTTCAACGATTCTTCATCTACAGTTATTTCTTTCAGCGCATAATCCATAAATCTTCTGTCAGCGATTAATTGTTTGTCAAAAGTAAGCATTTTTCAGTTTATTTATTGATATTTGCATATATGAGTTTAAAAACAATATACACAATTATTCTATTCTTGTCCATTACTACTTTTGCTTATGGGCAAACCAATAAGGATATATCCCTGAATGGTATATGGATTCCTGAAAATATCGAATGGGAGCGAATCCCATGTGATGATGGAGAGAATTTCACCTTTGGTTGTTTCGAAACATTTTATATAACCGACAGCGCTTTTATGGCTATCAGTACATCCAACACATTGCTTCCAAAATGTGACTCTATCTTATTCTACACAGAACACGGCTTCTATAAAATGAGAGGAAATATAGCAAACATAAAAAACGATTCGTTATTTCTTGAATATAAAGTCTATGACGAAAGGATTGTCAAAATGCCCGGGACAGATACTATAATCCCCAATAAGATTTACAAGGATTTCATTATTTACTCACCTCCGTCTTCATTTCTATATAAAGGCGAAAAATATATCCGCACGAATAAATTTGTACCCAAAAGTCAACTAAAAATAAAAAGTTTTTTCAAAGAGAGCCTAAAACCGTGACATAGGGTTGTCACTGTGCCATCCTATTTTTGTTCCCGATAATCATTTATTAATAATCTAAATCGAACAAAACGATGAAATTGAAAGTACATTTAGTATTCCCGGGAACATGTGAAGAAGCATCTAATTTTTATTGCCAGACATTGAAGGGTGAAGTAGGATTCCTATTCCGAAAAGAAGAAGAAAAAATAGCGGGGCTGGCCGAAGAAGACAAAGGTAAAATCGGCTACATAGAGATAAAAACGCCTCACTTCGTGATAGCCGGAGAGGATGCCAATCATAACGAGAAAGTAACAGCAGGGAATAACAATAAGTTAGTCTTATCATTCGATGATTTACAGGAATGTAAGCGGGTATTCGATGCTTTTGCCGAAAACGGAACAATCACAATGCCTTTTGTAAAAACATTTTTCACCGAGGGTATAGGTGAAGTGACCGACAAGTATGGCATTCCGTGGATTATCATGATGTCGGACGATGATTATGAAGGATAATTTATAGTAAAAAGGTTAGCAGGATAAAAGCTGCTAACCTTATCTTTGTCGTATCAATCTCTAAAACAATGAACAGGATAGACCGTCTTTCCGCCATACTGACCATGCTGCAATCGTATACGATGGTGAAGCCCAAACAAATTACGGAGCGCTTCGGCATCGGCATCCGCACCGTTTACCGGGATATTCGAGCACTGGAAGAAGCAGGAATCCCTATATCGGGCGATTCTAAGGCAGGCTATTCTTTGGTCGAAGGCTACAAATTACCTCCGCTTATGTTCACACAGGAAGAAGCATTTGCCTTTCTGGCAGCCGAAAAGTTGGTAGACAACTTTACCGACTCTGGCATACGGGCAAGCTACAAATCGGGCGTGGATAAGATAAGAGCTGTGATGAACGTATCCGAAAAGGATATCATTATTGATATGAATAAGAATATCGGAATATTCGATTCTCATCCTCCTACTACTGCCGACGCATACAATTATCTGCATATCCTGATGAACAGTATAGCCGCCTGCAATAAGGTGGAACTGACCTATCATGCCTATAGCAGTAACGAAACGACTATAAGGATGGTAGAACCTGTCGGCATTTTTTTCTCTATGTCCAATTGGTATTTAGTCGCCTTCTGTAACTATCGGGAAGAATACAGGACTTTCAGAATATCGCGCATAAAAGATATTAAGCAGACAGACCTCCCTATCGATAAAAAGCATCCTCCGCTCGATTCTTTTTTAAAGAGCTTGGAAGAAGAAACCGAACTGATGGAAGTCATCGTGGAAGTGAACAAAGCCGATCTACCTATAATAGACGATAGCAAATACTATCAGGGATTAGTCTTGGAAAAGGCACATAAAGACGGAGATGTTGTCGAGCTGCATTTTATGGTATTCTCGCCCGAACGTTTTGCCCGATGGTATCTGTCGTATATGGATATTGCTAAAATAAAGTCGCCGGAGCAATTATCGCAGATTGTAAATGAAATACTGAATAAAAAGAAGGTATAGCCCTACTCTATCAATCCTTCGGGCAGGCTTACGCGTAGGATTTTCTTAGCTGAATCCATTTGTGTAATAAATTCTTCAACTGCCGGAATCAGGTATTCTTCGTCTCCGCCCTCTACAACAAACAGCGTATTGATAGTCGCCGTATCGACGGAAGTGATTGTACCTAATTGCCCTTTTGTCTTATCCACCACCGTGAATCCGATAAAATAATTCCACGAATCCTCGGGATGTATATCTTCTTCGGCAACATACGAACGGGGAAAATAAACGTCCAACCCCGAAAAACGCTGGGCTTTCTCTTCCGAATCGACGTCTTCGAATGTGATTAAGGCTGTCTCTTTTCCTTTGAAGCGGTATTCCTCTATAAAGAATGGGACGAAGATGCCATCTATCTGGCAGACCAAATAAGGACAATCGACGCGGTCGAAAACGTCGTTCTCAAAAGAAAAAGCAATCTCTCCTTTCACCCCGTGAGGCTTAGTGAATTTACCTATTTTGAAAACTTCGCTTTCCCGAATCATCGTTATTTTTTCTTTTTCTTCTGATTATTGTTATTGCTGCGCTGGATAAGCATATCTTTCATATCCGGCAGCTTGATATCCGTACCGCGCAAATCGACTTTGTGGTTAGACAATTCGTACAAATCATATACGATTTTTTCGTCGTCCACCTCTTTGTTCCATTGCATATACGATTTTTTCATGTGGGTAAGCACCAACCAAAGGAACTGTTCGCGCTCCTCCGGCGTTTGAATCTCTCCGTCAGAAAGTATCTGAATCATCCTTTCGAGGTTTTTACCATAGTGGCGATAATGCATCGTCGGATGGCTGTAATCCAACTTTCCGGGTTTAGAATAGAGTTCCTCCTTCTTGATTATTTCGTACGGATAGTCTATATCCAACTGGAAATCGGACATAATAGCCAGATGATCCCATAAGATATGCTTGAAATCGTTCACATCGCGCAGATGCGGAAAAAGATTTCCCATAATATTGATAATAGCATGCGCGCAATGCGTACGCTCCTCACGGTCTTTTAGTGTCAGGCAATAATCGACCATATTTTGTATATTCCTGCCGTACTCGGGCAATGCAAGTTTTTTTAACTGCGTATTATATTCCATTGTTTTTTTGAGCCTGTTTTGTTATTCTTAATTATTTTCCTTATTCTCCGGTGCTGAAAGTATTTTCCTGTATTCGTCGGGATTAGCCAATACTTCGAGTGCCTTCTTCACCGCGCTATCCCTGCGCAAAGATACAATATATTGTCCTTTCTGGTAATAGTAGCGCTTAGCGATTTCTTCATTTATCTGTGCTACAATATCTTCCTTGAAGATTTCGAGATCGCGTTCCAAATCAGGTTTCAGCATAGCTTCCAATGCTTTGAATTCAGCCTCGGCCGTTTTCATATAACCTTCGAATTCCATTACTTCTTTCAACGATTGCATGCTCTTTTCGCTCATACGGTCATATTCGAAGTCTTTGGATTTCACAAAAGCTTTGAAATCTTCGTAATCGGCATCCGTAATCGTAAATTCTTTTGCCGGAGCGATAGTTTTATGCTTTAGCATCCAGTTGCTTACCCAATCGAAGACAATAAACTGATTTTCGAGGTAATAGCAGATCGTCACTACTTTTTCTTCACCCAACGTGATATCCGGCGTTACGCCTCCCCCATCGCGCACAGGACGTCCTATCTCCGTATGGAAAACGGTAGTCAGGCTGTCGGGCGTACGGGCAACGCTGCCATCGGCATTACGGTGCGAATAGTCGATCGCCTGCACACATCGTCCGCTCGGGATGTAATATTTCGATGTTGTCAGTTTAAAGCTGCTGTTATAGGGTAATTCGCGCGGTGATTGTACCAATCCTTTTCCGAATGTGCGTTCGCCGATAAGCACCGCCCTGTCCATATCCTGCAACGATCCGGCCAGAATCTCGGAAGCCGAAGCCGAGTTTTTATCCACTAATACGACAAGCGGGATATCCATATCGATTGGTTCCAAGGTTGTACGATAGGTACGATCCCATTGTTTCAGCTTTCCTTTGGTCGAAAGTACGACTTTTCCTTTTGGCACGAACATATTCACAATCTGTACCGCATCTTCAAGCACCCCACCGCCATTGGAACGGACATCGAATACCAAAGAGGTAATACCCTCTTTTTTCATGCTCATAAAAGCTTCTTTTACTTCGGCAGCACTTTTATTCGTGAAAGTCGTCAGGTTGATATATCCTACCCCATCGGCAACAATGCCATAATATGGAATAATATCCATCGATATTTTTTCGCGGGTAACTTTGAATGTCAGCGGTTTCTTTTCTCCAAGACGTTCAACTTTTATGGTAATAGTTGTACCCGGCTGTCCTTTCAGGTGCGAACTTACATAATTACTCAATGAGCGGCCATACGTTTCGCCTTCTACCTTCTCGGTTTTTGTCATATCTACGCCATCAATGGCAAGGATAATATCACCAGCCTTTATCCCGGCTTTTGCAGCAGGCTTACCTTCAAATGGCTCGCTGAATATGATTCTATCATCCTTATACAAAATACCCGCCCCTACGCCGGCATATTCGCCCGTAGTCATTGTGGTAAACTGTTTGGTGGCCTCTTCGTCGTAATATTCGGTATATGGATCGAGCGTATACAGCATATTATCGATACCCGCTTTCACCGTCTTTTGCAAATCGATGGAATCCACATAAAACATATCCAACTCGCGAAGCAATGTATTGAATATGTCAATGTTTTTATTGATTTCGAAATAGCGTTCCTGCTCTTTATTCTTTTCTTCCTGCGCATTCAGCGTCGTTATACCGGCAAAGAGTAAAACAAAAACGGCAGAAAAAACCAGTTTTATTTTCATGTAAAATGATATATTTTGTTGTTTGTTCAATATTCCAAGTTGCAAAGGAAACATTTTTTATTGTTATATCCTGCCTAAAAGTGCGAAAAAACGTAAAAACCACCGAACAATGACGATGAATCACAAATTATTTTATCTATATTTTTATAGTTACGAGTTACTTCGTGCTTCGCACAGTTACAAGTAAACAAGTTGACAAGAAATAAGTATACTTGTGTTACTTTTTATTATCATCCCGAACGGAAGTGAGGGATTTCTTTCCATCCACAAGGCGAGATGCCTCCTATCGTCGGCATGACAAGCGTGTCTGCTCTTAGCGAGCTTGGTGTAGAATCTTTGTGTTCTTCGTGGTTAGGTAATAAAAAGTAATTCTATAAAAACAGCAAAAACGAGTAGAGGTTTGTTACTTTTTTGCTCAATTAATATTGATAAACAAAGATTTAATAGTTACACCGTTGGCAGGCTCATGCCTGTAATTTTGCGGTAGAGGTCGAGCGCATAAACATCCGTCATACCCGACACAAAATCGAGTACCGCCAAAATACGGGTGTATAGGGAAGGGGAATCTACTTCGAATTGCTCAGGGATACGGCTCAACAGCAATTTGGAGTAATTGGCTTCGGGCTGCTCAATAGCCGAAACAAAAGTATCGAGCAGGAAACCGATAATCCGATGACCGGCCAACTCAATGTCGACCACGTCTTTGGATTTATAGATACGCCGGAAGCTGATATCGGCACATTCGCCGTAAGCCTTTCGGGGCAAATCGCTTATATACTTGATAAGCGAACCGTCGAACTCTCCGGCAAGAATAAGCTCCTCATTTGCCAGAAAAGCCCGTGCACATTCTTCTATCAGCAAGCCGATAACCGACGAACGCAGGTAAGCTATCTGCTCGTTGACATCGGTCACGCGCTGCATTGTCTTGTGCATCTTCTGCTGGCGATCCGCTTCGAAAAAGTTGAGAAACATCTCTTTCGTTTCGTCCGTTGTCAGCAGTCCCAATTTATGAGCATCTTCGATGTCCATTATCTCATAACAGATATCGTCGGCAGCCTCCACCAGATAAACAAGCGGATGACGGGCATACGACAACGGCTGTTCGTGCAGACGTATCAGCCCCAATCGGTCGGCTATTTTCCTGAAGCTCGCTTCTTCGGCCTGAAAGAAACCGAATTTACCTTTCTTTCCTCCTCCTGTCGAAGCATAAGGATATTTGGCGATAGATGCCAACATGGAATATGTCATCGCAAAACCACCTTCGCGCCGTCCCTTGAATTGGTGGATAAGCAAGCGGATAGAATTGGCATTCCCTTCGAAACGCGTAAAGTCTTCCCAGCGTCCACCCTCGTCTCTCACGGCCTTTTCGAGATGTTGTCCCCTACCCTCCGTAAAGTAGCTTGTGATAGCTTTTTCGCCCGAATGACCGAAAGGTGGGTTACCTAAATCGTGTGCCAGACAGGCTGCGGCAACAATCGAACTGATTTCCTCAAAAGCGGCTTCCGAATTGGGCTCTTTCGCTCGAAGTTCTTTACCGACAATCACGCCGAGCGACCGCCCTACGCTCGATACCTCGATGCTATGCGTCAGGCGGTTGTGGACGAATATACTTCCCGGAAGGGGGAATACCTGCGTCTTATTCTGTAAGCGACGAAAGGGTGACGAAAATATCAGGCGGTCATAATCGCGCTGAAAGTCTGTCCGGTCGTGCTTCTTCTCGTCGTGGTATTCTTCCATACCGAAGCGTATTGTAGAAAGTAATTGCGTCCAATTCATAAGTCGATATATTTCATGAAACGTCAAAAGTACAAAGAATCAGGTATATTTGAAAATATTGCCATCTGATTGTCTTTTCAGAAGAAGTATTGTGTTAAATTTAAATACCGGATAAGGCAAGAATTATCTACGCACTGAAGACCTACCCGCTCTTTCCCTTATTTCGTAAATTCGTATACAAAACTATTCTGTGCTTTTTTGTATAATTTTTTGAAATTTCAGCTTATTAATTTTTTTTATTCAAAAATATGTTATATTTGTACAAATAATTTTGTTTTGCGCCGAATTGTGTGCGCACACAGAGCCTAATTTACCAGACATGACACCTAAAACAAATGTACGGATTATCGATATCGCCCGGATGGCAGAAGTGTCAGTCGGAACGGTCGATCGCGTCTTGCATAACAGGGGGCATGTGTCCGAAAATAAGCGCATACGGGTAGAGAAAGTATTGAAAGAGATTGGATATAAGCCCAATATGGTTGCCCGTGTCCTCGCCTCGAAGAAGAAATATACCTTTGCCGCTATTATACCGACCTTCACCCCGGGCAGTTACTGGGAGTTAGTCCGCGAAGGCATCAACAGGGGGCTGGACGAGCTTAGCAAGTTCAATATCAATATCAGGTACTTCTACTTCGACCAGCACGACAAACAATCCTTTATAGACACTTCCAAAGAGCTACTAAAGAAGGACTTCGACGGCATCATCATCGCCACCCTGATGGGAGAACACGTTATCGAGTTGTCCCAGACTTTGGATGCAGGCGAAATACCTTATATATACATCGACTCCAATATATCGGGGCAGAACAACTATGCCTACTTCGGGGGAGACTCGTCTGCCAGCGGACAGGTTGCCGCCAAGTTGCTCTTGAACGAGATTGGGCACGATGCCTCCATCTTCTTTGCTCACATAAAACTGACATACAGCGAAATATCGGTACAGATGAAAGCCCGTGAGACGGGATTCATGCAGTACATGCAGGAGAACGGGTATAAGAACAAGGTTTACCACTTAGAGTTAGATCCCGACAATGCAGAAGAAAGTGTTACCCGCCTCGAAGCGTTTCTACGCGAGCAAAACGAGATGCTTCAAATCGGAGGAATTGTTCTCAACTCGCGGACGTACGAGCTTGTCAAGCTATTAGAAATGGTAGATCCGGCACTGTGCAAGAAAGTGAAGCTGATTGGCCATGATGCGATAGACAGTAATACCGAACCTTTGAAGGAAGGGAAAATCACCTATCTCCTATCCCAGCGCCCCGGCGAGCAAGGTTATAACGCCCTTATGGCGCTCGGCAATTACAGGCTGTTCAACGAGACTATATCCAAGGACAACTATATGCCTATAGATATACTGATAAAAGAGAATGTAGATTACTATAACAACCATAAATCATAACCGATGAAGAATGAGCTATTTAGAATAGAGGGAAAGGTTGTCGTCATCACAGGAGGATATGGTATATTAGGCTCCAACATAGCCAAGTATCTGGCTTCCGAAGGGGCTTACATAGCTATATTGGGACGGTCGAGGGAAAAAGGCGACTTACTGGCCAATACCATCAAATCCACAGGCGGAGAGGCTTCGTTCTTCTCGTGCAATGTGATGAGCAAAGAAGACTTAGAACGTTGCAATACCGCTATATTAGAGCTATATGGAAAGATAGACATCCTTATCAATGCTGCCGGAGGAAATATGCCGGGAGCAACCATTCCGGCTGATAAAACGATATTCGATGTCAATGTCGAGGATTTGAGGAAGGTCATAGACCTTAACCTTTTCGGTACGATATTGCCATCCCTGACCTTTGCCAAAAGCATGGTCGATAACGGAAAAGGAAATATAATCAATATAGCATCCATGTCATCGTTCCGCCCACTTACCCGTGTGATGGGATATGGTATAGCCAAAGCGGCTGTTGCCAATTTCACCCAATACATGGCTGGTGAATTATCGGGCAAGTTCGGTGACCAGTTCAGGGTGAACGCTATCGCTCCAGGCTTCTTTATCACTACCCAGAATCACGATCTGATGCTGAACAGCGACGGTTCGTATAGCGAACGCGCCCAATCGATATTGGCTCATACGCCTTTCCATCGTTTTGGCGAGGCGGATGAACTATTGGGAATAATCCATTACTTAGCAAGTGATGCATCCTCTTTTGTAAATGGCTCTATCATTGAAGTAGATGGAGGTTTCAATGCATTCTCAATTTGAATAACAGGTAATATTATTTAAAATTGTGTGCGCGCACATATTAATAAAAAGATAATTCGGTTTATCATATATTAATTTTTTTGAGGTCTTAAAAATAATTGGGATAATATTTTTGCACATCATTTGTGTGCGCACACATAATATAAAATATAAGATGATACTAAGTGAACAAACATGGCGATGGTATGGGCCGAATGACCCGGTTTCCCTTTCTGATATCAGGCAGGCAGGCGCGACAGGTATAGTCACAGCGCTGCACCAGATAAAGAATGGGGACGTATGGACTATAGAGGAGATACAACAACGCAAAAGCATCATAGAAGCAGCCGGACTGAAATGGTCGGTTGTGGAAAGCGTGCCTGTACACGAGTATATCAAGACACGCGAAGGCAATTATGCGGAATATATCGAAAATTACAAAGAGAGTATCCGAAACCTGTCGCAGTGCGGTATAAAGATTATTACCTACAACTTTATGCCTGTGCTCGACTGGACGCGTACAGACCTTGCCTATACAATGCCCGATGGCTCCAAAGCTCTGCGTTTCGAGCGGGCTGCATTCGTAGCTTTCGACCTATTTATACTGAAACGTCCGGGTGTAGAAAAGGAATATACAGCTGCTGAAATAGCAAAGGCTAAAAGCCGCTATGAAGCTATGACTGCCGAAGATATAGAAACCCTCACACGCAATATGATAGCCGGTTTACCGGGCGCAGAGGAGAGCTTTACACTCGAAGAGTTTCAGGCACAATTAGACCGCTACAAAGATATAGACGAAGAACAATTACGTCGGAATTTAATCCTCTTCCTGAAAGAGATTGCGCCTGTTGCCGACGAAGCGGGAGTAAAACTGGTTATCCATGCCGATGATCCACCCTACCCTATATTGGGATTGCCTCGCATATTAAGCACCGAGCGGGATTTCGTCAGATTGGTAGAAGCCGTACCGAACGAATCCAACGGACTTTGTTTTTGTACAGGCTCATTCGGCGTAAGAGCCGACAACGACCTCGCCGGAATGGTTACCCGGCTGGGCGACAGGATAAACTTCGTACACCTGCGCTCGACAAAGCGCGACGAGGAAGGAAACTTCTACGAAGCCAACCATTTAGAGGGTGATGTGGATATGTACAACGTTATGAAAAACCTGCTCGAATTGCAGCAGCGACGCGGAATAACCATCCCCTTCCGCCCCGACCACGGACATCAGATGATTGACGATTTGCACAAAAAAACAAATCCGGGATATTCGTGTATCGGACGCTTGCGCGGACTGGCCGAACTGCGGGGATTGGAACTTGGAATAGCAAAAACACTATACAAAAAATAGCATACTATGAAACAGTTTATGGATGACAATTTTGTTTTACAAACTCCGACTGCCGTGGAGTTGTATCACAAGTACGCAAAAGAGTTGCCTATAATAGACTATCATTGCCACTTAGACCCGAAGATGATTGCCGAAGATTACCGCTTCGATAATCTGGGCGAATTGTGGCTTGCAGGCGACCACTACAAATGGCGGGCAATGCGGGCAAATGGTATAGATGAAAAGTATATAACGGGACAAGAAACGAGCGACTGGGAGAAGTTCGAAAAGTGGGCTGAAACAGTTCCCTATACGATGCGTAATCCGCTTTACCACTGGACACATCTCGAATTGAAAACGGCATTCGGTATCGACAAGCTGCTGAAACCCGAAACGGCACGCGAGATATATGAAGAATGTACGACAAAATTGCGTACACCCGAATTTTCGGCACGCGGTTTTATGAAGCGCTACAAAGTAGAAGTGGTATGCACGACAGACGACCCTACGGATACGCTGGAATATCATACAGCCTTGCTAAAAGAAGGCTTCGCCATAAAAGTATTGCCTACATGGCGCCCCGATAAGGCTATGGCAGTGGAATCGGCAGCAAAATTCCGTCAATATGTCGAAAAATTATCGCACGTATCAGGCATCGCTATCTCCACCTTCAACGATTACATAACTGCTCTACGCGCCCGTCACGATTTCTTCGCACAGATGGGTTGCCGGCTTTCCGACCACGGATTCGAATGCTTCTATGCAGACGATTATACACAAAACGAGATAGATAACATATTCAACAAGGTTTACGGAGGAAAAGAACTGGACGAAAATGAAATATCCAAATTCAAATCCGCCATGCTTTACGAAGGCGCTCTTATGGATTGGGAAAAGGGATGGACACAACAATTTCATTACGGTGTCATCCGCAACAATAATTCGCGCATACTGAAGCGCGTAGGTGTAGATGCCGGTTGCGATTCCATCAGCGACCCATGCACAGCCAAATCGATGGCCAAATTCCTCGACAGGTTGGATGCAGACAATAAGCTGGCCAAAACAATCATCTACAACCTCAATCCGCGCGACAACGATTTAGTTGCTACCATGATAGGAAACTATCAGGATGGGACGGTCGCCGGAAAAATCCAGTTCGGTTCAGGATGGTGGTTCTTAGACCAGAAACAAGGAATGGAAGCCCAGATGAATTCGTTATCGAATCAAGGGCTATTGAGCCGTTTCGTCGGCATGCTGACCGATTCGCGCAGCTTTCTTTCCTACCCTCGCCACGACTATTTCCGCCGAATCCTGTGCAACTTGATAGGCGACGATGTAGAACAAGGATTATTACCGGCCTCGGAGATGGATTTCATCGGCAAGATGGTCGAAAATATATCGTATTACAATGCTAAGAACTTTTTCAAATTCTAATCATCCATGAAAAAAATAGTAACCTTCGGCGAAATCATGCTACGGCTGGCAACACCGGGCTATCAGCGTTTCGTCCAATCCAATACACTGAATGCAACCTTTGGCGGCGGCGAGGCGAATGTGGCCGTATCGCTTGCCAATTACGGTATGCCGACCGAATTTGTCACCCGGCTGCCTCAGAACGATATTGCCGATTGGTGTATCGCCGAACTGAGAAAATATAACGTAAGCACAAGCCGCATCATCAGGGGTGGCGAGCGCGTAGGCATTTACTTCCTCGAAACAGGAGCTGTCGCCCGTGCCTCGAAAGTGGTTTACGACCGTGCCAATTCTGCCATAGCCGAGATTAAACCGGGTATGATAGACTGGAAAGAAATCTTCCGCGATGCCGGATGGTTCCATTGGACAGGCATCACCCCTGCCCTATCGCAAGGCGCTGCCGATGCCTGCCTCGAAGCTATTAAGGTAGCCAACGAAATGGGTGTAACCGTCTCCACAGACCTGAATTATCGCAAAAACCTCTGGAGATACGGCAAGACAGCATCCGATATAATGCCTGCATTAGTCGAAGGGTGCGATATCATCTTAGGAAATGAAGAAGATGCCGAAAAAGTATTCGGTATCAAACCCGAAGGTTTCGATGTAGCGCATACAGGCGGAGAAGTCGATGCAGCCGAATTCGAATCCGTATGTACGCAACTGATGAAGCGATTCCCCAGAGCGAAGAAAGTGATTATCACCCTTCGCGGCTCTATCAATGCCAATCACAACACTTGGGGCGGATGCTTGTATTCGGACAAGCTATACCAATCGAAACGCTATGACATCACACACATCGTAGACCGTGTAGGCGGTGGCGATTCCTTTATGGGCGGACTTATCTATGGCTTACTCACCTATCCGCAGGACGACCAGAAAGCGTTGGAATTTGCTGTGGCTGCCTCTTGCCTGAAGCATACAATCTATGGCGATTTCAATCTGGCGACCGTCTCCGAAGTCGAAAATCTGATGAAAGGAGACGGCTCGGGACGTGTATCGCGCTAAATAATAACAAATTAAAACATACGATATGGCTAAGTTCAGTAAAATACATACATACCAGGCAATCGCTCAAACAGCGATCGTACCAGTATTCTATCACAGCGACATCGAAGTAGCAAAGCAAGTCGTAAAAGCCTGTTATGATGGAGGAATAAGAGTATTCGAATTTACAAATCGCGGTGATTTTGCACACGAAGTATTTAGTGAATTAATCAAATGGAGCTCCCGGGAATGCCCACAAATGGTATTAGGTGTGGGATCTATTCTCGATGCAGGTACAGCTTCTTTGTACCTGCAAATGGGAGCCAATTTTATAGTAGGCCCTCTTTTGAATCCCGATATATTCAAGGTCTGCAACCGCCGGCTGATACCTTATATCCCCGGCTGTGCCACGGCTACCGAAGTGGGTTATGCACAGGAATTAGGCGCCGACATCATCAAAATATTCCCCGGTGATGTAGTCGGACCTCAATTCGTGAAAAGCATCAAAGCACCTATGCCTTGGTCGAATCTGATGGTAACGGGAGGTGTATCCCCGACGAGCGAAAACCTGCAAAGCTGGTTCAAAGCGGGGGTTATGTGTGTGGGAATGGGCTCGAACCTTTTCCCGAAAGAAGTAATAGCGGCGAAGGAATGGGATAAAATAACGCAATTGTGCCAAACAACGCTTGCCATAGTAGAAAAGGCAAGAGAATAAATAAAAAGCCTGAAATAATCCATGAAAACATCAAAGAATGTAATTGAGAAAATGACGAACTACCGCTGGACGATATGTGCCTTATTGTTCTTCGCTACTACCATCAACTACCTCGACCGGCAAGTATTGTCATTGTTACAACCAATATTGGAAAAAGACTTCCATTGGACCGACAGCGATTATGGAACGATAACTTCCATCTTCTCATTGGCATATGCCATATCCCTGTTGTTTGCCGGACGCTTTATCGATAAACTCGGCACAAAAAAAGGATACGCCATCGCTATTGCTGTATGGTCTTTTGCTGCCTGCCTTCATGCCCTGTGCGGAACTTTCACGGAGAGTATACTTGGAATCTCCGACACCGAAACGATGCGGAACACGACTGATGCCACATTGATAGCTTCGATAGCCGGAACAAGTATCCTGATGTTCGTCATAGCACGCTCTTTTCTTGCCTTTGGCGAGGCAGGAAACTTCCCCGCAGCCATCAAAGCGACAGCCGATTACTTTCCTAAGCGAGACCGGGCTTTCGCTACCGGTATATTCAACTCGGGATGTAATATCGGGGCAATACTTGCACCTCTTACCGTTCCTTTCATTGCTGCGGCATGGGGATGGGAGATGGCCTTTATCATTGTGGGCGCAACCGGGTTTATCTGGCTGTTCTTTTGGCTATTGCTATATAAATCGCCGGAAAAGAACAACAAAATGAATGATGCCGAACGGGCCTACATCAATCAGGACTATGAGGAAGAAGAACCAACAAAGAAAGAAGAGAAAGTCCCTTTTATCAAGTGTTTCAAATACCGACAGACATGGGCATTTGCACTCGGTAAGTTTATGACCGACGGTGTATGGTGGTTTTTCCTCTTCTGGACGCCTGCTTACTTGGGCGCCGAATATGGGATGGAAACAACCGATATGGCACTACCAATAGGTATTCTCTATACCATTACCGTATTCGGGTCGGTATTCGGAGGAAAGTTTCCGACCTATTTCATCAACAAAGGAATGAATCCTTACGCCGGACGGATGAAGGCAATGCTCATCATAGCCTTATTCCCTATACTGATATTATTGGCACAACCACTCGGACACCTCGCTATTTTGGGAGAGAGCGGCTATTGGATACCAATAATACTTATCGGTATCGGAGGCTCGGCACATCAGGCGTGGTCAGCCAATATCTTTTCTACTGTAGGCGACATGTTCCCAAAAAAAGCGATTGCAACCATTACGGGTATCGGCGGAATGGCCGGAGGACTCGGCTCCTTCTTCCTGCAAAAAGGTAGCGGAATGCTTTTCGATTACAGCTTTGTGGAATGGGGTACTAAATCGACCGGGTACAGTATTGTATTCACATTCTGCGCATTGGCCTATATAGTAGGCTGGCTGATAATGAGATTTCTGGTACCGGCATTCAAACCTATCGACGATTTATAAATATATAATTAACTGAGACAAATCACCAGTCCCTAATGAGTAAAATAAGTATTATTAACCTTAATCTATTTGATTATGAGTATTAAATTAAAACATTTATCCCTATTGCTGCTATGCAGTTTCCTATGCTTATCTGTAAATGCTCAAACCGTAACAAAAAGCATTTCGGGTATAGTATTGGACGAAAAAGAAGAGCCTGTGATTGGCGCTACTGTTGCCGTAAAAGGTACATCGACAGGCGTCATGACTGATCTGGACGGAAGATTCGAATTGGAAGTCCCTACTAAAGGTGTATTTACTGTTTCTTATCTCGGATACCGAACACAAGAGATAACTATCGGAAACACATCTGAATACAGAGTTGTATTGGAAGAGAATGAATTGAGCCTCGACGAAGTAGTTGTTATCGGATACGGTACAGCCAAAAAACGCGATCTGACAGGAGCAATTTCATCTCTGCGAACAGATAAATTGCAGACAGAAGCTCCGCGTTCGGTGCAGGATCTTTTGAGAGCAAACGTTGCCGGGCTTAACATCGGTGTCGATGGAAAAGCAAAAGGTGCATCCAGCCTCATGATTAGAGGAAAAGGGACACTAAAAGACGGTGGCGAACCCCTGATTGTTGTGGATGGAGTGATTTATGATGGTGACCTGAGCGACTTGAACCCGAATGATATCGCTTCGGTAGACGTACTCAAAGATGCCAGTTCGGCTGCCGTATACGGGGCAAAATCCGGATATGGTGTTATTGTGATTATGACTCAAAAAGGGAAAAACACAGGAAAGCCTGTTGTAAACTTCAATGCCAGCATGGGATGGGTTACAATGGCAGACCAACGAAAAGTGCTTAGTCCTGAAGGTTATATAAAAATGCGTCAGGATTTAAAGAACGGCTCGCAATCGGATGCCGATAAACAACGGTTCCCGCAAATGTATACCGATCCGCGAAAACTGGATGGTGTAAGCCAATTAGATTGGTACAACTACAACCAGGGAACACCTGTGCCATCAGTAACAGAAGAAGAACTACTTTTGGCATGGGTAACCCGACTTGATTTTTCAACTCCGGAACAAGAAAACTTTTTAGCCGGAAAAACAACTAATTGGGAAAATCAGGTATTCCACACAGGAGTACAACAAGACTATTCGGCAAGTATTTCGAACCGGAATGAACAGGGTTCTTATTATTGGTCGGTAGGCTGGCAAGACAGAGAAAGCCTTTATGTAGGCGACCGTTTCACAAGATTGACAAGCCGCTTAAACCTGGAGTCTAATATCAATAAGTATATTACAATAGGAATGAACATGAACTTCGCCATGAGAAATGAAGGCTATCTTACTGCCGATTGGGGACAAGCAAGAAGATTGTCGCCATACGCAGCCAATACGATAGGCATCGACGGCGACCCATATCAGCTTTATCCTACTGGTGATACAGCGTCAAAGAACCCGTTCTACGACAATCTGTACACCGACAGGAAAGAAAAAATAACCACTCTCAATGGAACGATGTTCGGAAGGCTGAATTTGCCATATGGGTTCGAATATCAAGTGAACTTTACGCCACACCTCAGATGGAAAGAGTTCTTCAACCACAACTCGACTGAACATATCGGACGAAAAGAGGCTGATGCCGAAAGAACACACGAAAAATGGAGCAACTGGCAAGTAGACAACGTATTCCGCTGGAAGATGGAATTTGACAAGAAACACAATGTAGAATTCACAGGATTGATAAACGCCGAGAAAAATCAATTCTGGAGAACAGAATCCCGTACCAGCCAATTCAGGCCGAACGACCAATTAGGTTATCACCACATGGGAGCCGGAACAATACCAAAAGCTTACAGCAACGATACATACAACACGCGTGATGCATTAATGGGACGCTTGTTCTATTCTTACATGAACAAGTATATGCTCACAACTTCCGTTCGCCGCGACGGGTATTCGGCTTTCGGAAAAGATAATCCGCATGCAACATTCCCGGCTGTAGCCTTAGGTTGGGTTTTCACGGGTGAAAAATTCGGAGAAAAACTTGCTCCTTGGATGACGTATGGTAAATTACGTTTCTCGTGGGGAGAAAACGGTAACAGTGATATCGGCTCATATGCCGCATTAGCCGACTTGACTTCCGGACTGACTCCTATTATCGATACAAACGGAAACATAGAACTGATCTCTCAATTATATGTAAAAAAAATGGCAAACTATAGCCTGAAATGGGAAAATACCGAATCGTATAACTTAGGTCTCGATTTTTCCATATTCCATGATATTCTTGGAGGTTCGATTGATATTTACAAGAAGGAAACAAATGACCTGTTGGTAACACGCGAACTACCAAGAGTTTCAGGTTACCAAAATATTGAAGCAAACTTGGGTAAAATCGATAATAAAGGAATTGAGATTTCATTGAATGCAAAAATTATGAAAATCGATAATTTCGAATGGCATGCTACCGGTACTTTCTCTCTGAACAGACGTAAGCTAACCAAATTGTATGGTGACAAGATTGACATCGTCGACGAGTTCGGGAACGTCATCGGACAACGAGAGGCCGACGACACCAAAAACAGTTGGTTTATAGGACGCGACCCGGATCAGATATACGGCTATGTGCGCGATGGAGTATGGCAGATAGGAGAAGAAACTGAAGCAGCCAAATATGGATTACAACCAGGTGATTTCAAATACGTCGATCAAGATGGAGATGGCTTATTAACAGACAAAGACAAACGCTTCCAAAAGTACAAGACGCCTCGTTTCCGTTGGTCACTTCGCAACAACTTCAGGATATATAATGATTTTGAGCTTTCATTCATGGTATATTCATTATGGGGACAACATAATACCTTTAACGATGCAGCAAACAACTGGTTGGCCGAACGCGAAAGCAATTATGACTACCCACGCTGGACACCGGAAAATCCGATAAACGATTATGCACGTATCAAATCGAATAATAAAGGAACAAACTGGGTAAACAGATCATTCATCCGTCTGGATAATATAACATTATCTTACTATGTTCCTCAGAAATTCCTTAGTAGGTTCCTTGTCAAGGACATGCGATTGACTGGTTCTATTCGCAATGTTGCTGTTTTTGCTCCGGACTGGAAAAATAACTGGGATGCTGAAACAGGTGAACCATACGGAAGGACTTTCACGATTGGAGTTAATTTCACTTTGTAATTTCTAACTAAAAAAATGAGTAATATGAAAATAAATAACATACACAAATGCATAATCGCATCTATTACATTCATAGCCGTATTGGCTGGTTGTAGCGATTCGTGGCTCGATCCGAAACCTCTATCTCTTTATACGCCTGAAAATTCCTTTACAAATGCCGAAGGCTTGTATGCAGGATTGGCCGCTGCCGAAAGGAATATGCGGCACGAATACACCGGCGAAGCAGCGCCGATACAAACCGAAATAATACATTCGGATATTGCTGTGAATGGTTGTACGGATAGAAGTTCGCCACAAAAAAATATGGATATTGCCATTTTACCAGACGCGAACCTCGATGGTACTGACCATACCAGAATAGGTTGGTACTGGAACGAAGGATACAGTGCCATTAAATATGCGAACTTAGTCATTTCAAGACTCGACGATGCCGAATTTAAAGATCAGAATGAAAAAAATGCTGTATTAGGTGCAGCCTATTTCCAACGCGCCTACCGCTATTACAAACTGACACACCAATTCGGAGATGTTCCTTATATCGACTGGGAAATTACCGGCCCAGTTGTAAACCTTCGCACCTATGACAGATGGAGTATCTTGGAAAGGATGAAAAAAGACCTTGAATTTGCTTACGAGTGGGTTCCTCAGAATGTGCTCAGAGGAAAAACATCTAAAGGTGCCTGTGGTATGCTGTTGATGAAAATATGCATCGAATTGGGCGATTACGACAGAGCTATACAAGTAGGACAGGAAGTAACTGCTGCTTATCCGCTGATGACTCAACGATTCACAGCCAATAAGACGAAGCCGAATACCAACCTGATGCACGACCTGCACAGTGTGGAAGCTAAGACAGATCCTGCCAATACCGAAGGTATCATGTATGTAGTATCTTACACAGGTATCGAAGGTTCGACCAAAATGGATATTATGCGCGGTTGCGTACCTTTCTGGAATAGTTCGGCTATAAAAACCCCGACCGGGAAAACAGGTACAACTGAAGGTAAACTTGCTGATGGCGAAACAAATCCGTTAATGAACCTCAACCAGACATACGGACGAGGAATCGGTCGCGTGCGTACTTCCGACTATTTTGCCTATGACATATGGGGACTGAAAGAAGCAAACGACCTGCGAGGTATTTATAACAACGACAGTTGGAAACATACCAGCGACTTGCAATATAACGAGCCTTCGCTGAAAAGAAACAACGACCCTTGGTATGGACAAAATATCCAGTTGCCCGTAAGTATATCCAAACTCGACTCTATGCGCGTATGGTATGCATGGCCTCACTACAAGACATTCGTGCCCGATCCGTTGAGAACAAGATGGGACGGTGGCGATAGCCCTTGGTATATCTATCGTAGCGCCGAAGCCTGGTTATTACTTGCCGAAGCTCATTACTGGAAAGGCGAATTAGGCCCTGCCGCCACAGCTATCAATAATGTGCGCACACGTGCCGGAGCAGATCCGTTGACTGCTGCCGATATCAATATCGGGGAAATACTGAACGAACGTGCCCGCGAGTTATTCTACGAAGAAGCCCGCCACACCGAAATCGTTCGTATAGCCTACACTTTTGCCAAATCAGGAAAATCATGCGAAGTTTTCGGCGGAAGAGTTTACTCTTTAACCGACTTCTCCGGACCGGGCGGAACTAATTCGAATATCAAACAAGAGGGTTACAACTTCTGGTGGGATTGGGTTAATTCACGCAACAACTTCTACAACAAAGTGAATTTTGGGAATAACGCCAACTACAAAATCAGTGTACACCATGTACTTTGGCCGATACCTGCGTCTGAAATATCATTGAATACACAAGGCGTAATCAACCAGAATATAGGCTATCCGGGTGCTGAAAATAATCAGCCACCATTAACGGTACCTCCTACAGGAACGGTTATGGGACCTGCCGGAGTCGACAGATAATTTTCTCATAATAAAAAGGTTAATTTCATTATAGACTGGCAGGTATAATGCCTGTCAGTCTATTAAAAAAAGATGAATACTATGGACGAAATTTCATTAGACAGACGTAATTTTCTGAAGAAAATAGGCTTAGTAAGCGCCGGAACACTCCTGCTCTCGAGCCCATGGCTATCCGCCTTTTCCGAAGAAAAACACACAGGAAATTCCGTCGTCCGCATAGGGATTATAGGTCCCGGTTCGCGCGGACGCCATCTGATGGGTTTCCTGCTCAATAATCCGAAAGCTGAAATTACAGCTATTTGCGATATATATCAGCCTTCGATTGATGAAGCATTGAAGAAAGTGCCTAAGGCTGCGGTTTATACGGATTACCGAAAACTACTGGAAGATAAAAGCATAGATGCCGTAGTGATAGCTACCCCGCTCTATACGCATTGCCAAATCGCATTGGATGCTTTCGATGCCGGAAAACATGTTTTGTGTGAAAAGACTATAGGCTTCAACATCGAAGAATGCTTCAAAATATATAACAAACACAAGTCAACCGGAAAGGTATTCTTCTCCGGCCAGCAACGCTTGTTCGATCCGCGCTATATCAAAGCTATGGAAATGATACATGCAGGCACGTTCGGCGAAATAGAGGCTATACGCACTTTCTGGTACAGGAACGGAGACTGGAGGCGGAATGTACCTTCGCCCGAACTGGAACGCCAAATCAACTGGCGCCTCTATCGCGAATATTCCAAAGGCCTGATGACCGAACTTGCTGGACATCAATTGCAAGTGGGAAGCTGGGCGATGCAATCCATCCCCGACAAAGTGATGGGACACGGCGCGATAACATACTGGCACGACGGACGCGAAGTATTCGACAATATAAGTTGTATCTACGTCTTCGACAATGGTGTGAAGATGACCTTCGATTCGGTTATCTCCAATAAATTCTACGGCCTCGAAGAACAGATATTGGGTAATCTGGGAACCATCGAACCCGAAAAAGGGAAATATTATTTCGAAACCACCCCTCCTGCCCCTGCATTCCTACGCATGGTAAACGATACCGAGCACAGCGTATTCGGCACATTGCCTTTTGCCGGAACAAGCTGGGCGCCCGAAACGGCACAGGAAAACAAAGGGGAATATATTCTGGGTGAAAAGCCGAAATCGGATGGTACAGACCTGTTGATGGATGCTTTTGTTGAAGCTGCTATAACCGGGCAACAACCGCCTAAGATTGCAGAGGAAGGATATTATGCAAGTGCCATGACGCTCTTAGGCGACCAAGCGCTTGTAGAGGAAAGAACACTCACTTTCCCTGATGAATTTAAACTCGATTATCTAAATCACAGAAGACAAACTGTTATCCCATGAAAGATACTATCATCTCAGCCAGACGTAAGAAAATAGAGATTATAACATTTATAATCTGCTTTGTCATTGCCAACCTTGCCAATGTATATGCTATAATGACGTATAGAAATACATCTTTCAGCGAACTATTCACGTCATTAGGCTATGTCACGGTGGCAGCTATTGTGCTATATATCATCTGGAGTATTATCCGTATTATCTTTTACGGAGTGAAATCGCTGGTTAAACCTAAAAAGGCAAGGTAACAAACGTGAAACGAATCGGTAACATATATAAGCAAATCGATACGGACAAGAGCATGCTGTACGCTTGGTTCAGCCTGATGAATACCCGTATCGATATCATATTATGCGACCGGGAGGAAAACGAACTCAAACAAATTGCCGAAACAATATACGACAGGCTGCATCAGTTGGAAAAGACTGCCAATTATTTCGACCCGTCGAGCGAGCTTTCGCTTGTCAATAATACGGCATATCAGCACCCAGTCGCTATAAGCGACGAACTTTTCGGTTTAGTTAGTCAATGCATATCATACAACAACCTGACAGCCGGATATTTCGACGTAACATTCGCTTCGGAGAACCATGCCGCAGACACAATAAAACATATAACCCTATCGGAACAGAATAGGACTATTTCCTTTCGCAAAGAAGGAATAAAAATCAATCTCTCGGGCTACCTCAAAGGGTATGCCATAGAAGCAACAAGAGATATTTTGTATAACCATAACATGGCTAATGCTCTTATAAATATAGGCAACAGCTCGGTATTGGGATTGGGCAACCACCCCCACGGGGTAGGATGGGAAGTCGGATTTGATTCATCTCATTCAGCCAAGAGTGTAAAGCTCGAGAATGAATGCCTCACCACATCGGGCAACAATACGACCGAACGGAAGCATATCGTATCGCCTTATTCGCACCAGTATGTCGAAGGAGCAAAAACGATTTCGGTGAAAACAAAAAAAGCGACCGACGGCGAAGCACTGTCTACCGGCTTGTTTGCCGCGCCCGACAGCTATCAGGAAGAGATATTAAAGAATTTTGAAGCAACAGTAATCAATCATATAAATATTCATTAATAATAAAGAATAAAAAAAATGGTAACACGTAGAAATTTTTTAAGGACAGCAGGATTAGCCGCTGCAGGGCTTACCGTAAACGGAGTAGGCGGTACATTGAAGGCTATGGATGCCGACAGTTATCGGAGAGTGAACGGTGCCAATAAAAAAGTCAATCTCGCTTGTGTAGGTATAGGCTACCGGGGCGGGGATATTATCAAGGAATTTGAAAAAACAGGCTTTGCCAATGTTGTTGCCTTGTGCGACGTAGATATGGGAGCCAAACATACACAGGAGATAATGAATAAGTACCCCAAAGCGAAGCGTTTCAAGGACTTCCGCGAGATGTTCGACAAGATGGGCAACGAAATCGAAGCAGTTTCCGTAGGAACGCCCGATCACTCGCACTTCCCTATCTGTATGATGGCGCTGGCATTGGGCAAGCATGTATACGTGGAAAAACCAATGGCTTGTACATTCTACGAAGTGGAACTGATGATGGAGGCTGCCAAAAAGCATCCGAATGTCGTAACTCAAGTGGGTAATCAAGGACACTCCGAGGCCAACTATTTCCAGTTCAAAGCATGGAAAGATGCCGGTATCATCAAGAACGTTACCGAAGTAGTAGCACACATGAATAACCCGCGCCGTTGGCACGGATGGGATACCAATATCTACAAAGCACCCGAAGGACAACCGATACCGCAAGGTATGGATTGGGATACCTGGCTAATGGCCAAACCTTACCATGATTATAGCAACAAGTATCACCACGGAAACTGGCGTTGCTGGTACGATTTCGGGATGGGCGCTCTGGGAGACTGGGGAGCACATATTATAGACACGGTGCACGAATTCCTCGAATTGGGATTACCATACGAAGTTATCCCGGTCAAACTGGAAGGGCACAACGATTACTTCTTTCCGATGTCCTCTACCATCCAGTTCCGCTTCCCCCGACGGGGCGATATGCCGGCAATGGACATCACGTGGTACGACGGGGTAAACAATATTCCTCCTGTTCCGGCAGGATATGGCGTATCGGAACTCGACCCGAATATTCCAACCGTCGCAGGCGGTAAAATACAACCGGCAAAACTGAATCCGGGTAAGATTATCTACAGCGACGAACTGATATTCAAAGGAGCGAGCCACGGCAGCACATTGTCTATCATCCCTGAAGAAAAAGCGAAAGAAATGGCATCGAAACTGCCTGAAGTACAGAAGAGTACATCCAATCACTTTGCCAACTTCTTGTTGGCCTGTCGCGGCGAAGAGAAAACACGCTCACCATTCGAGATACACGGACCATTGAGCCAGGTATTCTCTTTAGGCGTATTGGTACAACGCTTGAATGCGCCTATCAAATTCGACCGTGCCAGCAAACAGATAACAAACAACGAGTTTGGAAATGCGATGCTTGCCGGTGTTCCACCGCGTAAAGGATGGGAAGAATTTTACAAGATATAAGTTTAACTATTTAAAGGAATAAGACTAAAATGAAGAAACAATTATTATTGCTATTATTGCTACTCCCTTTTGCGGCAGGCGTAACTGCCCAGAATTTCGATAACCGACTCACCGAGCAGGAAATCCGCGAAGGATGGTCACTGCTATGGGACGGGAAAACAACCAACGGATGGCGAGGCGCCAAATTGAGCACATTCCCGCAAAAAGGATGGAGTATAAAAGACGGCGTGCTGAAAGTACACAAAAGTGGCGGCGGAGAATCGTCTAATGGCGGCGACATCGTTACAATTCAAAAGTATAAAAACTTTATACTGAAAGTCGATTTCAAAATCACACCGGGCGCTAACAGCGGCATTAAATATTTCGTCAATTCCGACCTGAACAAAGGCGAAGGCTCGGCTATCGGGTGCGAATTTCAGATATTGGATGACGAACGCCATCCGGATGCCAAAATGGGCGTAAAAGGGAACAGGACACTGGCATCGTTGTACGACCTGATTCCTTCGGAAAGAGGAGGAGCTTTCAAGTTCTATTTCAACGATTTCAATACGGCTATGGTTGTCGTTATGGGCAATAAGGTAGAACACTGGCTGAACGGTGTAAAGGTTGTAGAATACGAACGGAATACCCAGATGTTCAATTCGTTGGTAGCTTACAGCAAATATAAAAACTGGCCTAACTTCGGAAACCTGACCGAAGGGAATATCCTGTTGCAGGATCACGGCGACGAAGTATATTTCAAAAACATAAAAATCAAAGTGTTAGATTAGTTTAATTGTTAGTATTTCAACATAAACGGGGGAAGGTATTCAGAAGCCTTTCCCTGTTTTGTTTTCATGTCACTTTTTGCCTGAAACACAACAATACGAGTTCTGGATTGTTAACTTTGTAGTTCAATTATTAAATCCTGCAGGATGGCTCTCAAACGTTCTACAACTATAGCCCTGACGGTAGCAGTCGCATTTTTCATGCAAAACCTCGACACGACCGCTGTAAATACAGCTGTCCCTGCTATGGCACACTCGTTCGGGACAGACGTTATCCATCTAAGTGCCGGGATTACCTCCTATATGATTGCATTGGCTATATTTATCCCCGTCAGTGGATGGATAGCCGACCGCTTCGGCACAAGAAAGGTATTCTGTGCGGCAATCGTCTTCTTTATTATAGCATCCGTTTTGTGCGGGACATCGCAAAACCTCACGCAGTTTGTTATTTTCCGCGTTATGCAAGGGATGGCAGGCGCTATGATGACTCCCGTAGGGCGTCTGGCTGTATTGAAATCGACTTCTAAGGGGGAACTTGTTTCCGCCATGAATACGATAACCGTACCTGCCCTGATAGCGCCTATATTAGGGCCTCTTATCGGAGGATACCTGACAACTTACTGGTCGTGGCACTGGATATTCCTGCTCAATATTCCTATCAGTATCTTCTGTATTATACTGGCATGGAACAATATGCCTAAAGAAAAAGAAGAAAAAGACATCAAGAAGCGTTTCGATAAAGTCGGATTCATATTGAGCGGTTTGGGCTTTGCCGGATTTATGTATGGCGTAGAGATGTTCAGTCATACGGAAGTGCATTTCTGGATTCCGATAGTGATGATTATTGTCAGTGTATCGCTTATCTATCTGAATGTCAAATACTCGAAGCATACTTCCAACCCGTTGATAGACTATTCTATATTAAGAATCGACACCTATCGCATGACCATCACGATGGGTACTATCACACGCATGATAATAGGTGTAGCGCCTTATCTGGTACCGCTAATGTTTCAGATAGGATTCGGGCTAAGCCCTTTCGAATCGGGGCTATTATTCGTTGCCACAATGGCGGGCAACCTGAGTATGAAAACGGCTACGGTGTGGACAATCCGCCATTTTCCGTTCCGCAACATATTGATAGTGAACGGTATCCTGATGGCATTTTTCACCCTCTGCACAGCTTTCCTGTTACCAACGACGCCCGTCTGGCTGATAGTATTGGTAATGTTCTTGTCGGGGATGACACGTTCGATGCAGTTCACGAGTATTACAACACTGGCATTCAGCGATGTGCCTTCGGATAAAATGACGCCTGCCAACTCGTTATATAGCACCATACAGCAAATGTCGTCGGGGTTGGGTATTGCGATGGGAGCCGTACTCCTCCGGTTCTCAAACGTCCTCAACGGGGGCACTGCGGGGGATTATACCGTTCCCGATTTCCGGTTAGCATTCATATTTGTGTCTATATTGGCGGCAATACACCTTTATGGCTACAGCAAATTGAAACCTGATGACGGAAATTCGGTACGGAATAAAAAGTAAATTGTATTTTTGTCTATCTATATTTTGATAGTATATGCTTAAAACCAGAATAATCCCATATACCCTACAATTCAAACGTCCGGCAGGAACATCGCGGGGCGTTTACAACGAGCATAAAATTTGGTACATCGTCATCTATAACTCCGACGACAACGGCCATTACGGAATAGGCGAATGTGCTCCCCTATTCGATTTGAGTGCCGATTACAACGAGAACTATGAAGCAACCCTTGCCTCCTTTTGTGCGCAATTGGAGGAAAAGCAGGCATTAGATACAGAATCGCTACGAAACTATCCGTCTATACTTTTCGGGCTGGAAACGGCCATGTTACACTACAATCGTAAAAGTTTCGAACTGTTCGATACCCCCTTCACGAGAGGAGAAGCGGGAATACCCATCAACGGACTAATCTGGATGGGTGAATATACTTTCATGCTGGAACAGATAGAGCAGAAAATGCAGCAAGGATTCCAGTGTATCAAGCTGAAAATCGGTGCAATAGATTTCGAAAAAGAGTTGGATTTACTGCGCCACATCCGCAAGCATTTCTCTGCCAAAGAAATCACTTTACGGGTAGATGCTAACGGAGCTTTCGCTCCCAAAGATGCCTTAGAGAAACTGAAACGCCTCTCCGAGCTCGACCTCCATTCCATAGAGCAACCTATCCGCGCCGGACAATGGGAGGAGATGGCGAAACTAACCGCCCAAACACCTCTGCCCATTGCATTAGACGAGGAATTGATAGGCTGGAATAATCCGGCTGATAAAGAGCGACTATTAGACACGATAAAACCGCAATACATCATCCTCAAACCTACCTTGCACGGAGGGTTGAGCGGTGCAACCGAATGGATTAATCTGGCAGAAACGATGCAGATTGATTGGTGGATAACTTCCGCTTTGGAGTCGAATATCGGACTGAACTGTATTGCCCAATGGTGTTCGACCTTCGGCAATACACTGCCGCAAGGACTTGGAACGGGTATGTTATATACCAATAACATCGCTATGCCGCTGGAAATAAAAGGAGATAACTTATGGTTCGATCCGAAAGGGGACTTTCCTGATAATAAACTGTTTGCACTATGACAGGAAGTATAACCATAGAGGGGGTAAAATATACGGAAGAAGCTTTCTTAGGTAATGAACGACCGCCATTTGCCGATAAATCGGCTTTTCATGGCAAATTATATACCTTTCTGCACGAATGGTTCAGCGATTCCCCTACCCTCACCGTGCAAACATCAGGCTCGACGGGAACGCCTAAGCCGATGCAGGTATCGAAAGAACGCATGCTGAACAGCGCCCGATTGACATGTTCATTTCTTAATCTGCAAGCCGGAAACAAGGCCTTACTGTGTCTGCCATTGGACTATATCGCCGGAAAGATGGTGGTCGTTCGCGCGCTTTATGCGGAACTGGATTTATACCCCATCCAGCCGGATGGACACCCGTTAATAGACACTGATATATCTTTCGATTTTGCAGCGATGATTCCCTTGCAGGTGCAAAACTCATTAGAGAATGAAACAGAAAGAGAGCGGTTAGCAAAAATCAACTCCCTTATTATCGGAGGGGGAGCTATCGACGAAGGGTTGGCGACACAATTAGCAGGCATGCCGAACGATATTTACTCTACCTATGGCATGACCGAAACGCTCTCACATATCGCCCTGCGCAAATTAAGCGGGGAGGACAAAAGCGCGGCATATCGCTTATTCCCGTCCGTCACTATCTCATTAGATGCGGACAATGCGCTCATCATCGATGCACCTTTAGTAGCCGATGAACGATTGTATACGAACGACATAACCGAAATACACGAGGACGGTACATTCTCTATTATCGGGCGCAGGGATAATATTATTAATTCGGGGGGGATTAAGATTCAGGCGGAAATGATAGAAAACGAGCTGAAATCCATATTGAAAGATATTCCATTCGCAATCAGTTCGCTACCGGACAGCAAATTAGGCGAAATAATCGTATTGGCTACCGAAAAGGCGATAGACGAAGAAAAATTAGATGCGCTTCCCAAATATCACCGTCCACGGAAAGTGATGGTAACAACAATCCCACTCACCGAAACAGGTAAGATAAACCGAAAGAAACTGAAAGAATTAATCAGTAAAGGGTAAACCGTTCGGGGTGCTTTGCCGTAACGTCGGTGTAGTAGCTTTTTATCGTTTCTATATCCTTGTCGGCATCACCCGTAGGATAGAAAGTATCCATAAAATCCACCACCTTACGCTTATAGTCAATCGATGCTATGACAATAGGCACTTCGGCCGCCACAGCTATAAAGTAGAAACCACGCTTCCATTCGGCATTCGGTTTGCGGGTAGCTTCGGGAGTGATAGCAATCTGGAATTTATCGCGCTTCTTAAATTCCTCCGCAACCTGCTCGGTCAGCGATGTTTTCTTCGACCTGTCGACCGGTATTCCGCCTAACCATCTAAATATCAAATTCATCGGGAAGAAGAACCAATCTTTCTTAATAAAAAAGTACGAGCGGCGTCCCATCGCAGTATAGACCAGCAATCCCACAAACAAATCGAAATTACTCGTATGAGGAGCGACACAAATAACACACTTAGCCGGATAGTCAGTGTTTCCGGCTATCCTCCATCCTATCATACGCAGGATGAGCTTACATATAATTCTCATTTAAAGGGATGCGATTTCTTGGCCTATCTCATTTATCTTTTGGGCAAAATCAGATTTCAGCTTTTTGTAATATTGGCTTACGCGGCCTTTTACTTCTTTTCCTTCGTTGATAGAAACGCGTTTTGTAAATTCAGATTGCACTTCTAACAATTTATCTATAACAGTGTCGGCAGCCTGTTGGTCTGCATCCACAACGTAGAGTTTGTATATCAAACAGTCAGCAAATAAAATACCGATTGTTTTATTTATGTTTTTTTTCAAATTTCGTCTGCTACTCATATCAAAAAATAGTTGTAATTTTACCGGTTCATTAAGAGCCGTTTTTAGAACATTCATATACAAAGATACGAAAAAGACATTGGTCTTCCTCTTTTTATGGAAGATTAACTACAAAAACTTAAAATAGACAAATAAAAAACTATGTCAGATAATAATTACAAGATTGATTATATATTCGAAACCAGTTGGGAAGTTTGCAATAAAGTAGGGGGAATATATACTGTCTTATCGACAAGAGCAAAAGTTATGCAGGACACATACACAGACAAGGTCATATTTATAGGGCCGGATGTATGGAAAGATAAAAAATGCCCTTGGTTCAAAGAAGATAAATCCTTATTGGAAGGATGGAAAAAAACAGCCACACAAAAAGATAACCTGAAAATAAAAATCGGCCGCTGGGATGTACCCGGAGCACCGATTACCGTATTGGTCGATTTCGAGCAATTCTATGCAAAGAAAAATGACATCTATGGCGAGATGTGGAATAAATACCATGTCGATTCATTAGACGCATACGGCGATTACGACGAAGCCTGTATGTTCGCCTATGCCACAGGCGTGGTGATGGAGAGTTTCTACAAACACTTCAAGCTTTCCAAAAAGAATGTCATCGCCCACTTCAACGAGTGGATGCTGGGAATGGGACTATTATATGTAAAATCGCATCTGCCCAAAGTAGGTACGCTTTTCACAACCCATGCCACAACCGTGGGACGCTCCATTGCAGGCAACGGCAAACCGTTGTATAACTACCTCCATTCGTACGACGGCGACCAGATGGCACGCGAACTCAATGTCGTAAGTAAACACTCGGTAGAAAAAGCTGCTGCTCAGAATGCCGATTGCTTCACTACGGTGAGCGAGATTACCGCCCGCGAATGCAAGCAATTGCTGCAACGCGAACCGGTAGTCACTCCTAACGGATTCGAGAAAGACTTCATCCCCGTAGGGAAAGAACATGAGAAGAAACGCAAAGCTGCCCGCAAGACGTTGATTAACGTTGCCGAGAAGCTGTTGGGATATAGTATTGATCCCGATGTGTTGCTGGTAGCTACAAGCGGACGCTACGAATACCGCAACAAGGGATTGGACGTTTTTGTCGATTCCATGGGACGCTTGAACCACATAGAGCAACTGAACAAGGACGTTATTGCCTTTATTATGGTTCCGGCATGGATTGATTCGCCACGGCAGGATTTGCAGGAGGAACTGCGCTCGAAGAAAAAGCCGGAAACACCCCTCATTCATCCCAATATTACGCACTGGCTCAAGAATATGAATCACGATTCTATTCTGAATCAGCTCAGCTACCTGAATATAAATAACAGGAAAGAAGATAAGGTAAAGGTTATTTTTGTCCCTTCCTACCTGAATGGAAATGACGGAATATTCAACAAAACATATTACGACTTACTTATCGGTATGGATGTTACCGTATTCCCGTCCTATTACGAGCCGTGGGGCTATACTCCACACGAAAGTATTGCCTTCTCCGTGCCGACCATCACTACTACCCTTGCCGGATTCGGCTTGTGGATGAAACGCTTGGGCGACAAACGGGGCATGAACGATGGCGCCGAAGTTATTACCCGCGACGACTATAATTTCATCGAAATATCGGAAGATATATGCAATCGCGTATTCGAAATGACAACCAAAAGCGAACAAGATGAAGCCCTCCTGCGTCAGGCCGCCCTCGAACGGGCTGCGTTAGCCGATTGGGCACACTTCTTCAGCTATTATCAGGATGCCTACAATATAGCATTAAACAATCTTCAGAAAGCATAATTACATTAACTATTATACAATTAAAAGATTATGAGAATCAAAACAAGTTCAGCCAATTCACCTACATGGCGCAATGTCTACACACAGGTCAACTTGCCCGACGAGTTGATAAAACTCGAGAAGTTGGCACACAATTTATGGTGGGTATGGAATTACGAGGCAACAGACCTCTTTTATAAACTTGATCCCGAATTATGGAAAAAGACCGAACATAATCCGGTTGTACTGCTTCAGAAATTGTCGTACGACCGCGTACAAGAAATATTGAAAGACAGCGAACTTATGGCGTTGACCAAAAAGGTCGTAAAGAGTTTCGATAAATATATGAGCGAAGAATTCGATACATCCAAGCCATCCGTAGCCTATTTCAGTATGGAATACGGGTTTACGAATGTATTGAAAATATATTCAGGAGGTCTCGGTGTTTTAGCAGGCGACTACCTCAAAGAAGCCAGCGACAGCCATGTCGACCTGGTAGGGGTAGGATTCCTTTATCGTTATGGCTATTTCACTCAAACGATTTCGCCTGACGGACAACAGGTAGCGAACTATATCCCGCAGGACTTCGGCGAACTTCCGATAGAACAGGTATTAAACGAGGACGGAAAACAGATGATTCTGGCAGTGCCTTATCCCGATCGTTCGGTTTATGCCAATGTATGGGTAGTGAATGTGGGACGTATAAAACTATACCTCTTGGATACCGACATCGACCTCAATAGCGAATTCGACCGCTCTATCACGCACCAATTATATGGCGGCGACTGGGAAAACCGTTTGAAACAGGAATACCTGCTCGGTATAGGCGGTATGCATTTGCTCAATAAGTTAGATATAAAGAAAGATATATATCACTGCAACGAGGGACACGCTGCCCTTATCAACGTTCAGCGATTGGTAGACCTTATCGAACACGAAGGGTTGACATTCAATCAGGCACTGGAAGTTGTACGCGCCTCCGGATTATATACTGTACACACACCTGTACCTGCCGGACACGACTATTTCGACGAAGGCCTGTTAGGCAAATATTTAGGCAGCTATCCGGCACGCCTTGGTATTTCATGGCAGGATTTCGTAGATATGGGACGTACAGTACCCGGATCGGGCGAGAAATTCTGTATGAGTACTTTTGCCTTGAATACTTGTCTCGAAGCAAATGGCGTAAGTAAGTTACATGGCGAAGTTTCGCAACACATGTTTGCACCTATGTGGCCGGGCTATTTCCCTGAAGAAGTTTATGTGGGATACGTTACGAATGGTGTACACATGCCTACATGGACTGCTAAAGATATGAAGTTGCTATACGAAAAGAATTTCGACAAAAACTTCTACAACGACCAGTCGAATCACGACATCTGGAGCAAAATTTACGATGTTTCGGATGAAGAAATATGGAAAGTACGTTCTTCCCTGAAAAAACGCTTGATCGATTACGTAAAAGCGGAAGTACAATCCGGATGGATCAAAAACCAGAAAGAACCTTCCAAAATCATGGATTTGGCAGAGCACATCAATCCTGATGCCCTGTTGATAGGTTTTGGACGCCGCTTTGCTACTTACAAACGTGCACACTTGCTGTTTACCGATCTTGCCCGCTTAGCTAAGATTGTAAACAACGAAAAATATCCGATACAATTCCTCTATACCGGAAAGGCTCACCCTGCCGACGGAGCCGGACAAGGCTTGATCAAGCAAATTGTTGAGATCTCGCGCCGTCCTGAGTTCTTAGGAAAAATCATTTTCCTCGAAAACTACGATATGCGTCTGGCTAAACGCTTGATTTCGGGAGTAGATGTATGGTTGAACACCCCTACCCGTCCGTTGGAAGCATCGGGTACGTCGGGTGAGAAAGCCGAAATGAACGGTGTATTGAACTTCTCCGTTCTCGACGGATGGTGGTACGAAGGATATCGCGAGAATGCCGGATGGTGTTTGACTGACAAACGTACGTACGAAAATCAGCAGTATCAGGACGAATTGGATGCATCGAAAATATATTCGATTCTCGAGAACAAGATTATTCCGTTGTATTATGCCCGCAACTCAAAAGGATATTCTCCTGAGTGGATACAATACATCAAAAATTCGATTGCTCAAATCGCTCCGGAATATACAACAAAAAGAATGATCGATGATTATATCAACCGTTTCTACAAGCCTTTGACAGAACGTCACAACCTTGTTATGGCCGATAACTTCAAGGTAGCAAAAGAGTTGGCGGCATGGAAAGAAGACACGGCTGCCAAATGGGATCATATCAAAGTAGATATGATAGAAACCATCGGTAAGAACTCTGCTTCTCAGCCTGTTACCTCTATCTATTTTGCTAAAGGCGACAAGGTTATATCCAAAGTAATTGTCGACAAAAAAGATATAATAGGCGATTTAGGTGTAGACCTCGTTATGGTTCAGCATGATGCGGATAAACAAATCGACAAGTTCATCGAAGCTACTCCTTTCAAATTAGTGAAGAAGGAAGGCACGAAGCTCTATTTCGAATTGGAGCAGGAAGCCAAAGTGGCCGGTGCAAGCAAGATTGCTTATCGTATCTACCCTGTCAATAAATACATGGCACATAAGCAGGATTTTGCCTACATCCATTGGTGCTAATCCTCAATCGATAACTATAATCAGAAGAAATTGCTCTTTTTGGGCAATTTCTTCTTTGTTTTGTGTGACTTATCCAAAAGTTATTCCTATCTTTGCGCCGCATTAATAACAATTATGTATTAATTAACATTAATTTTTAAAGAAAATGGCAACTAAAATTCGCTTACAAAGAAAAGGTCGTAAAGACTATCCGTTCTACCACATAGTAGCTGCTGACAGCAGAGCTCCACGTGATGGTAAATTCATCGAAAAATTGGGTACATACAACCCAAACACCGAGCCTGCAACAGTATCTCTCAATTTCGACAGAGCATTGTATTGGCTGACTGTTGGTGCGCAACCAACCGATACAGCACGTACTATCCTTTCTAAAGAAGGTGTATTGTTGAAAAAACACCTCCTCGGTGGTGTTAGAAAAGGTGCTTTCAACGAAACTGAAGCTGAAAAGAAATTTGAAGCATGGAAAGCAGATAAAGAAAAAGGCTTAGAAGCATTTGCCAATAAAAAGGCTGCTGAAACTAAAGCTGCTGAAAAAGCACGTTTAGATGCAGAAAAAGCTGCAAACAAAGCGAAAGCAGAAGCTGTAGCGCAAAAGAAAGCGGAAGCTAATGTAGTAGAAGCAGAGGCAGAGGCCGCAGTAGAAGCTGCTCCGGCTGAAGAGGCTCCTGTTGTTGAAGAAACTGCCGCTCCGGAAGCAGAAGCTGCAACAGAAACTCCTGAGGCTGCTGCTGAATAAGGATAGAACTAAAACAAGATATGGAAAGGACGAGACTTTGGTTTCGTCCTTTTCTTTTGTATTTTATTATGGAAACTTTATCTATGTTTTAAACATAGTTACAAGTTACTTCGTGCTTCGCACAGTTACAAGTTACGAGAAAAAGTAACTCGACAAAAACGTTCGAAACAAGTAGAGATATGTTACTTTTTGGGGAGTTTTGTCATCCCGAGCAAATGCGAGGGATTTCTTGCTGATAGTGTGAGAAAAAAAAGATGACACTGAGTTTCACTGAGAAGGCTATGAGGCACACTGAAAAAAAGTAACTCAATGAAAAATGCTGAAATTGAGTAGAGGTATGTTACTTTTTTATTCGAGGTACTCCGTGAAGAACTCTGTGATACTCCGTGGTTAAATTTGTTTCTTTGTGAACTTTGTGTAGAACCCTCATGCCCTTCATGGTTAAGTAATAAAAAGTAACTTAACGAAAAACATCGAAAATAAGTAGAGGTATGTTACTTTTTTGGAAGAGCTCATTGGGAAATATGCGATAATTCCGAAATAATCTTGTAAATTTGCTCCGCAACTTATGGAAGAATCATTCGACATACGGAGAGAACATATTAACGATAGCGAGAAGGACTTCGAAAATGCCCTTCGTCCGCTCACATTCGGCAGTTTCAGCGGACAAAGCAAGGTAGTAGAAAACTTGCAGGTCTTTGTCACGGCTGCCCGCATGCGCGGCGAATCGCTCGACCACACCCTGCTTCATGGCCCTCCGGGATTGGGTAAGACTACCCTGTCCAACATTATTGCCAACGAACTGGGCGTAGGATTCAAGGTGACTTCCGGCCCTGTGTTGGATAAACCGGGAGATTTAGCCGGATTGTTGACTTCGCTCGAACCGAACGATGTCTTGTTTATCGACGAGATACACCGCTTGTCGCCCGTAGTAGAAGAATACCTCTACAGCGCGATGGAGGATTACCGCATCGACATTATGATAGATAAAGGTCCAAGTGCCCGTTCCGTCCAGATAGAACTGAATCCGTTTACCTTGGTAGGTGCAACAACACGTAGTGGTCTATTAACGAGCCCGTTACGAGCACGCTTCGGCATCAATATGCACCTCGAGTATTACGATATAGATACACTGACGAATATTATCCTCCGCTCGGCCAATATATTGGATGTGCCTTGCAGCACCGAAGCTGCCGGAGAGATTGCTTCACGCAGCCGGGGAACGCCCCGCATCGCGAATGCCTTGCTTCGCCGTGTGCGCGACTTTGCACAGGTGAAAGGGACAGGAAAGATAGACCGCGAGATTGCCCGCTTCTCCCTCGAAGCGCTGAATATAGACAAATACGGCTTAGATGAAGTCGACAACAAGATACTGACTATCATCATCGACAAGTTCAAAGGAGGGCCTGTTGGCATTTCGACCATTGCCACAGCATTGGGCGAAGATAGCGGAACGATAGAGGAAGTGTACGAGCCATTCCTTATCAAAGAGGGATTTATGAAGCGTACCCCCCGCGGACGCGAAGTTACCGAACTGGCATACAAACATCTGGGAAGAACCAGAGATAGCGAACAAGGATTTTTATTCTGAACCTAACTAATAAACGACTATTTTGAATCTCGAATTATTCATAGCTAAACGAATCTACTTCAGCCGGCAAAAGGGCGAGAAGCGTGTCTCCTCCCCTGCCATCAAAATTGCCATTGCAGGAGTAGCCATCGGCTTAGCTGCTATGACGCTGGCGCTGTCTATCGTCATCGGATTCAAAAAGGAAGTCCGCAATAAAGTCATCGGTTTCGGCTCGCACATACAGATTTCGAGCCTGAGTGACAATGGCACGCTCGATTATGGAGCAATATGCGTCACGCCCGGAATAATCGATACCATCCAGCAATTTCCCGGAGTAAAGCATACCGAGCTATACGCCAATATGTCGGGCATCATCAAAACGGATAACGACTTTCAAGGGGTGATGTTCAAAGGCGTAGGCGCTGACTACGACTGGGATTTCTTCCGAAAGAACATGGTGGAAGGCGATATTCTCGCCCCCAACGATACCACAGGGAACAAAGCCATTATATCGAAATACATAGCTGATAAACTGGAACTTAGTCTGGGAGACACCTTTATATCCTATTTCATTCAGGAATCGAGTGCCCGCCCCCGAAAGTTTACCATCTCGGGGATATACAGTACCAACTTCGAAGAGTATGACAAACTTTACCTGATAACCGATATCAGCATCATTCAACGCCTTCAGGGCTGGGAGAAGGACAAAGTCAGCGGCATAGAAATTCTGGTAGAGGACTATGATGAGTTAGACAGCATAAGGGATGAACTCTTCTTCGAAATGCTGGGACATCGCGACCGCGAAGGCAATGCCTTTTACACCCGCTCCATCAAGGAGATGAATCCGAATATCTTCGGCTGGCTCGATTTGCTGGATATGAATGTGGTTGTCATCATCCTGCTGATGCTGGCTATCTCGGGCTTCACAATGACGTCGGGCTTATTGATTATCATCCTCGAAAATACCAACCTTATCGGAACGCTGAAAACAATGGGTATGCGCAACGGCAGCATCCGCAAGACATTCTTGTATGTAGCTTCGTTTTTGGTTATAAAAGGAATGATATGGGGAAATATAATTGCTGTAGCCATCATCGTAATACAGAAGTACACTGGGATACTCAAACTCGACCCTAACAACTACTATGTCACGCAAGTACCGGTAGAAACAAATATACTGTACTGGATACTACTGAATATCGGCACGTTAGTCGTAACGGTGGCAACGATGATAATCCCTTCCTACCTCATATCCAAGATTTCGCCTGCCAAATCGATACGATACGAATAGCCGTCACTCGTGATGATAGGGCTCGTTGTTAAGAATAGTCATCGCCCTATAAAGCTGCTCGACAAATATCAACCGGACCATCTGGTGCGAAAAGGTCATCCGCGAAAGGGTAAGCTTCTCATTCGCTTTGTCATACACCGCCTGCGAAAAGCCATAAGGCCCTCCGATAGCAAATATCAGCCGCTTGGCAACCGTATGCGTTTTGCGTTCGATGTATTCGGCAAACTTCATGGAAGTATATTCCTTGCCTTTATCGTCGAGCAATACCAGATAGTCTCCTGCCTGAAAGCTTTTGAGAATCAGCTCCCCTTCCCTATCCTTTTGCTGTTCGACAGTGAGATTTTTGGTATTCTTGATATCGGGGATTACCTGTATCTCGAACGGGATATAATGCTCGAGGCGTTTACGATATTCGTCTATCGCATCGATGAAGTAGCGGGCATCGGTCTTACCTATGGCTAACAAAACGATTTTCATTTATCTATCATAATGGTTAGGTATCCGGCAAAGATAGGAAATTATCAGGGTGATTTTCCCTGTCCCGAAGCTTTTTATTGTATGAATGATTCTGTATCTTTGTAATTGATCAAAGATATTTTTAAGACTATGAGAATAATACCCGATTCCGAACTGATAATCAACGACGATGGCAGTGTCTTTCACCTACACATCAAGCCGGAACAGTTGTCCGATAAAATCATTATGATGGGTGACCCCGAAAGGGTGACACTGACGGCTTCATTCTTCGACAGCATCGAGTGCGAGGTGCAAAGCCGCGAGTTTCATACCATCACCGGAACATACAAAGGAAAGCGAATCACTGCTTTGTCGCATGGCATAGGCCCTGACAATATGGATATTGTCATCACGGAATTGGATGCATTGGCCAATGTCGATTTCAATACCCGCGAGATAAAAAAAGACTTTAAACAGCTGACAATGGTTCGGGTAGGTACATCGGGAGGATTACAGCCCCACTGCCCTATCGGTTCGTATGTTGTTGCCGCCCATTCTATCGGTTTCGACGGTGTACTCAACTATTACGAAGGACGCAACACTGTTACCGATGCGGCTTTCGAAGAAGCTTTCAAAAAGCATGTAAACTGGTCGCCACTCCATTGCGCACCATACGTCGTTAAAGCTGACGAGGAACTGGTAGACCGCATAGGCTACGATATGATAAAAGGCGTTACGATATCCGCTATCGGCTTCTATGGCCCTCAGGGGAGATATGTGCGTCTTCCGTTAGCCAATCCCGACTTAAACAGTAAAATCGAATCGTTCCGCTTCGGCGAAGACAGCATAACCAATTACGAGATGGAAAGCGCACCGTTAGCCGGATTAGGCAGATTAATGGGACATCGAGCGATGACTATCTGCACCATCATTGCCAACCGTATTGCTGGAGACTCCAATGCCAACTACAAAGGTTCGATAGAAGGCTTAATCAAAACCGTTCTGGAACGCATCTGATTGAATGGAGAGAAACATTAAACGACGAGCTAAGAAAATAGTCCGCTATAGCCTCTATGCCATAGCTTTTGGGGTATTATCTGTCGCTTTTATGCTATTCTTTTCCAATTCGCAGATCAACAAGACTACGGAATCCTATATATACGACAATGCCGATAGCATCCCCCCGCAAAAGGTCGGACTGGTATTAGGTACAGCCCGTTATTTGCGCCGTGGCACTCCTAACGGCTATTTCACCTACCGTATTCAGGCGGCAAAGGAACTTTACGATGCCGGCAAAGTGAAAGCTTTTATAGTCAGCGGTGACAACGGGCATGCTTCGTACAACGAACCGCGCGACATGTATAATGCGTTGGTTGAAAAGGGAATCCCCGACAGTATTATCCATTTCGATTATGCCGGATTCCGCACATTGGATTCGGTAGTGAGAATGAAAAAAGTTTTCGGGCAGGATTCGATTATTATTATCTCCCAAGAGTTTCATAATCAACGGGCAATATACATCGCACAGCATCATGGCATCACTGCTTACGGGTACAATGCAAAAGATATAAGCCTGAACCGGAAGTCACTGAAAACCAAAATAAGGGAACGGTTTGCCCGTGTCAAAGTCTTTGTCGATATAGTCACAGGGAAACAGCCTAAATTTCTGGGCGAACCCATTGAAATCAAAACAGATTAAAAACAGTATATATTAAATGAAGAAGCTATTATTCATTCTGATCTTAATTCTATTCACGTCAACTATTTATGCCCAAAACGATGTAAACAGCGGGCTATTGCAAAAGCTGGTCGAAAAACAAGTACTCACACAGGAAGAAGCAGACGAGCTATTGAAGGAAAGCGCTGCCAAACCAGACAATAACAAGATAGAGGAAGCAGCCGCCAAAGTGCGCTCCATCTTCAACAACACCCCTTATCTGCAAATAGGCGGTTACGGGCTATTCCTGCACACCTATGACAATACCAAAGCAGTCAAACACAATACCCGGACAAGAGTGGTCTATCTTCACGCCCGGGGACAGTTGACCGACAAGCTCAGCTATTTCTTTATGAGCGAATTCGTTAACCCGATGGTCTACGAGTACTACATAGACTGGACACCCATAAAAGAAGCCAATATCCGCTTAGGGCAGTTCAAAGTACCTTATACAATCGAAAATCCTTATTCGGCTACTGCGCTCGAAACCGTTTTCAATACCCGTTCGGTGTCTGCCTTGGCCGGTATGGGAGACGATGTTATGCAATACCAGAATGGCATCAATAACAGCGGAAGGGATTTGGGTGTACAAGTATCGGGTAATGCACTTAACGATTTGATAGACTATAAAATCGGGCTCTTTCAAGGGGCTGGAATGAATACTTCGGACAAAGACAATTCGAAGAATCTCGCCGGAACAATTCTCTTTCAACCCATAAAGGGACTGAAAGTCGGCGGGAGCGCCATTTGGGGAGAAGCAACTTACAAGCTGCCTCACGAGGCTGTAGAAGATACGCATGTCCGCAATCGGTGGTCTATCGGTGGAGAATATCGTTCGGATCGGTTATATGTCCGTTCGGAATGGCTTCGGGGTAAAGATGGAAAAACAGACAAGGAAGGTTTGTACGGAACGGCAAAATATTATATCTTGCCAACGAAACTGAATCTGGTAGGTAAAGTGGATTATTTCAATCAGGATAAAGAAAGTAATAGCGAAGTGCTTGATTATCTTATCGGTGCCGATTACTATTTCTACACAAATTGCCGTATACAGCTAAATTACCTCTATTCGGACTATTCGGAGAAATGGGATCAGAAAAACAGTCATCAGGTAATGGCGCAACTACAAATCGTCTTTTAAACAGGCATTGATAATGTCGAATTAAAACTAAAATGGATCATGAAACATGAATTAACAATCGAGACGTGGAACCGTAAGGAACATTACCTGTTCTTTAAGGATTTTGACGAGCCTTTTTTCGGGGTATGTGTCGATATCGATTGTACTAAAGCATATCAGAAATGTAAAGAAGAAAATTATTCCTTCTTTTTATATTATCTGCATAAATCACTTATGGCAGCGAACCGAACGGAGCCATTCAGATATATCATCGAGAATGATAAAGTTTACATTTACGATGTAATCGATGCCGCGCCAACTATCGGCAGGGCTGACGGGACATTCGGTTTCGCCTATATGAAATATCATGAAGATATGGCATTATTTATGAAAGAAGCCAAGCAGGAAGTTGAGAATGTACAAAATAGCACCCATCTTATCCGGGGTGTTTACAACGAAAATGTGATACATTATTCATCGCTCCCTTGGGTCGATTTCACCAGTTTCTCGCATGCAAGGATGTTAAGCAGGAAAGACAGCTGTCCCAAAATAACATTCGGGAAGATGAAAGAAAAGGACGGTAAAATGACGATGCCTGTAGCTATACATGTTCATCATGCATTGATGGATGGCTTCCACGTAGGGCAATTTATTGCTTTATTTCAAGACTTAATAAATGAATAATTAGTAACTTTACAGAAAGTATTAAGGACTTAAAGACCATAAAGAATGGAATTACCCAATCATATCATTGCTGCCGTATCTACCGCCCAAGGTGTTGGCGGGATAGCTATTATCAGGTTATCGGGTGAAGGTTGTATCGAGTTGGTCGACAAAGTATTTGTCTCTCCGGCAGATAAGATGTTAAGTAGGCAACATGCCAATACAGTGCATTTTGGCTCGATAGTCAACAATGGAGAAGTCATTGATGATGTTTTAGTGACCATCTTCAAAGCACCTCATTCCTTTACGGGTGAAGATAGCGTAGAGATTTCCTGCCACGGTTCGACATATATACAACAACGGATTTTGCAATTGCTCTTACAAAAAGGCGCTGTGTTAGCCCGTCCGGGGGAATTTACCCAACGAGCATTCACAAATGGCAAGATGGACCTATCGCAAGCAGAATCGGTTGCCGACCTTATAGCATCCAACTCGGCTTCAACGCATCGTTTAGCGATGAATCAGATGCGGGGAGGTATCAGCAACAGGCTTTTGCAGTTAAGAAACGAGTTGCTGGATTTCACGTCGTTGATAGAATTAGAATTGGACTTCTCGGAAGAAGATGTCGAATTTGCTAACCGTCTGCGATTGAAGGAGCTTGCGAATGATATTGAGTCTCACATAAAAAAGCTGGCTGAATCTTTTAATTTAGGTAATGCCGTCAAAAACGGGATTCCGGTTGCCATTGTGGGAGAAACAAATACAGGGAAGTCTACCCTGCTCAATTGCCTGCTACATGAGGAGAAAGCCATTGTTTCGGATATACATGGTACAACGCGCGATGTCATCGAAGACACCATCAATATACAAGGGGTGCTTTTCCGTCTGATAGATACGGCCGGAATACGGGACACTTCGGACGAAATAGAGAATATAGGGATCAACCTTACATACAAAAAACTGGAGCAGGCATCTATTGTCCTTTGGCTGGTCGATGCTGTGACCGATAACGAATACATTTTGTCCTTGTCCGAAAAGATTCTACCGCTGGTGAAGGATAAGAAACTGATATTGGTATTCAACAAAGTGGATGCCGTTTCGGCTGAAAGAAAGGCCATTAAGGATAGCCTGCTGAAAGACGAGGTATCCGACAGGGTATTTATCTCGGCTAAATACAATGATGGAATAAGCCAATTAGAGCATAAACTGATCGAAGCCGCTAATATTCCTGAAATTGGCGAACAGGATGTAATCATCACCAATCTTCGTCACTACGAGGCTCTAGATAAGGCTCTTCAAGCAATACAGCGCGTACAGGAAGGGTTAGACCTGAATATCTCGGGTGACTTTCTTTCGCAAGACATCCGCGAATGTATGCACTATTTAGGTGAGATAACAGGGCAGATTTCTACGGATGAGGTTTTGGGCAATATCTTTGAGAAGTTCTGTATCGGCAAATAGGCAACGAAAAAAGATAAAAACAACCTCTATATTTTAATACTCACTTATGAAAAAAAGCATTCTATCCCTACTACTACTCTCGATGAGTTGTGCAGTGATTTCACAAAACAAAGCATCGTACGTTAAACCCATGATCGGTACCGTAAAAATGGGGCACACATTCCCGGGAGCATGCGTACCTCATGGAGGTGTACAATTAAGTCCCGACACCGACACAATCCCGCAAAACATCAATGGTGTATATAATAAAGATACCTATAAATACTGTGCAGGATATCAATACGACGATAAAACGATTGTTGGGTTCAGCCATACCCACTTTAGCGGGACAGGGCACTCCGATTTGGGCGACATACTGATTATGCCTGTAACCGGCAAATTGAAGTTTAATCCGGGCACAGCTCAAGATCCCGATTCGGGCTACAGGTCTCGTTTTTCGCATGATACAGAGAAAGCATCGGCAGGATATTACGAAGTAACACTCGACGATTATAAGGTGAAAGCCCAATTGACTGCCACTGAAAGGGTTGGTGTTCATAAATATACTTATCCGGAACGGGAGGAACAGAAGCTCTTGTTAGACCTCGTTCATGGTATTTACAATTATGACGGAAAAGTCCTCTGGGCAAGCCTTCGCGTCGAGAATGATACCCTGATAACCGGTTACCGCATAACCAACGGATGGGCAAGGGAGAATTATACTTACTTTGCGATTTCGCTGTCGAAACCGATTCTGAATTATGGTTATGTGGATAGGGAAAAGCCCAAGTACATGGGCTTCTGGCGAAAATTCGATTTGCAAAACAATTTCCCCGAAATAGCCGGAAGAAAGATTGTATGCCATTTTGAATTTGGAGACGCCCCCTTGCCGCTCGTCGTGAAAGTCGCCTTATCGGCTGTCAGCACACAGGGAGCCATCAAAAACCTCGAAGCTGAAGCACAAAATAAGTCATTCGAACAATTGGCACAGGAAGCATCCGCCAAATGGGAAAAGGAATTGGATGTGATAGAGGTGAAAGGCAACGAAGATAACAAAGCAATGCTTTATACATCCCTCTATCACACAATGATAAACCCTTCGGTCTATATGGACGTAGATGGAGAATACAGAGGCATTGACCACAATATTCACCAAGCTGACGGCTTCACGAATTATACCGTATTCTCCGTATGGGACACATACAGAGCGCTTCATCCGCTATTTAATATTATCAACAGGGAAAGAAGCCGGGATATCACCAACTCCATGCTGGCTCACTACAGCCAGAGTGTGCACAAAGCATTGCCTGTATGGTCGCACATGGGGAACGAAAACTGGTGTATGATAGGCTACCATTCGGTATCGGTATTGGCGGATGCTATAGACAAAAATATTGCAATAGATAGGGAAAAAGCGTTGGAAGCCATGATCAACAGTTCGAATGTCAACTATTACGATGGCATTGCCGAATACAAACAATTGGGTTATGTACCTTTCGATAGAAATGCAAGCGGCTCATCCATCACGCTCGAATATGCTTATGACGACTGGACAATATACAATACAGCCAAGCGTATGGGTTACAAGACCGGTGCTATTGCCGAAGCATATAAAAAGCGGGCACAAAACTACCGGAATGTATTCGATCCCGAACTGCAGTTTGTACGCGCTAAGTTGAAAGATGGCAGCTGGAAAACGTCTTTCAGCTTATTAGATACACACGGGCAAGGATTTATAGAAGGTAATTCGTGGAATTATTCGTTTTATGTTCCGCATGATGTCAAAGGACTTATGCAGCAGATGGGAGGAGAAAAACAATTCACCGGGCGCCTCGATTCTATCTTTACCATGCACTTGCCCGATGAATTTTTCGAACATACGGAAGACGTAACCCGCGAAGGGATATTAGGAAACTACGTTCACGGAAACGAACCCAGCCACCATATAGCTTACCTGTATGCATGGACGTCACAACCGTGGAAAACGCAATACTGGGTACGCGAAATCATGAATCGCATGTACCTGAACGCTATCGACGGATTATGCGGAAACGACGACTGTGGCCAAATGTCGGCATGGTATATATTCTCGGCAATGGGCTTTTATCCGGTATGCCCGGGTACAAACCAATATGTCTTGGGAGCACCTTATTTTCCTTATATGAAAGTCAACGTCGGGGATGGCAAATATCTGACCATAAAAGCTGATAAAGTAAGCGACAAAATGCGCTACGTAAAATCGGTAAAGCTAAACGGGAAGCCTTATACCAAAGCATATATTACCTACGAAGATATACGCAACGGAGCTGAGCTCGAGTTTGAAATGACTTCTAAACCGAATACAAAACGATTATTTACGGATCAGGAAAAACCTTATTCTTTATCGGATGAAATATAAGCGATTAGCATAAAAACAGAAAAAATAGTATCTTAGCTTGTGGAAATTTCATTTACAGCACCTCTATAATAGAGAACAAAACTATTTCAACTATGAAAATGCAATCGTACAAGATACTATTCCGCTTGTTTTCGTTCTTGTCTGATAAGACAAACGGCTCTTCGTTATTCGTAAAATACAAGTTGATGTTGGGCACGCTGATTATCGGGCTATCTGCTACATCGTGCCATAAGTCCAGAGCTATAGTAACCTGTTACGAGATAGAACCAGTGAATGTCGATACCATCGAGGTGTTATCTGCTAAAGATACAACCGTCTCGGCAACAAAAGACACGATCGGCAAACATACATCTCCCAAACCTGTTCCTGTAGAAGCTCCTGAAACGACTTTTATTATTAGCTGTTATGAGATAACAATACCCGAACCGACATGCTATATGCCAGCCTACCCTGATCCGGTTGTACCAGATCCCAAGCAGGACGAAATATTCCCATACGAAGGAATGGAAACCCCTCCTGTATCTCCTGTCGGAAACCTGGAGGAATTTTTTAAGTGGATAGGTGAAAATATCGAATATCCCGAAAGCATGCTGAAAAATGGAGAACAAGGGCGGGTTATGGTACGTTTCATCATAGACAAAGAAGGAAAAATAACCGATATAAATATCCTCCGTACTTTCTCGCCCGATGCCGACAAAGAGGTAATAAGAGTATTAAAGTTGTCTCCAGACTGGACGCCGGGAAAACATAGAGGGCATAAAGTGAAAACCAAAATCACCATACCGATTATTTTTAGATTACCAAAAGACGACGTTTCACCATCGGCAGAAACGGAAAAACTACCCATATAATATCCCTCCGTACCTTCTCGCCGGATGCCGATAAAGAAGTGATGAGATTACAAACCACATAAATAGAGGCAAAATCATGAAAACCAAGACATATCATACCCTATTTCGCTTTTTTCCCTTTCTGTCAGACAAGACGAACGGAGCACCTTCCATGATAAAATACAAGTTGATGTTGGGGATGCTGATTATCGGATTATCCGCTACTTCGTGCCATAAGCCCAAAGCTGTAGCAACCTGTAACGAGGTAGTACCCAAGCCCGAACAAGTCGATACATGTTATAATATATACGTTTCTCCTGATGTGAGCGAAAATGAGGTACTCCCATACGGAGTAATCGAAACCCCTCCTGTATCTCCTGTAGGGGACATAGATAAATTTACCGAATGGATGCGCGAAAATATCGAATATCCCGAAAGTATGATCGCAAACGAAGAACAAGGACGGGTTACAGTACGCTTCATTATCGATAAAAAAGGGAAAATCACCAATATAAATATCCTCCGTACTTTTTCGCCCGATGCCGACAAAGAGGTAATGAGATTGTTGAAGTTGTCTAAAGCCTGGAGGCCGGGAGAACATAGAGGGTATAGGATGAATACCGAAGTTACAATACCGGTTGTTTTTAGGTTACCACAAGACTAAAATGTATATCTTCGTAGTTATCGAACCACATAAATAGAGGCAAAGCTATGAAAATCAAAACATGCCATATCCTGTTCCGCTTTTTCTCTTTCCTTTCGGATAAGACGAACGGAGCGCCTTTCGTGGTAAAATACAAGTTGATGTTGGGCACACTGATCTTGGGATTATCCGCCACTTCGTGCCATAAGCCCAAAGCTGTAGCAACCTGCAACGAGGAAGAACCGGCGAAGGCCAATACCATCAAGGTATTATCCAATGATACAACCGTTTCGGCAACAAAAGACACCATCGGGGAACATATATCTCCCAAGCTTGTTTCTGCAAAAGTTCCGAAGATTCCTCCTCCGGCGATTATTACCTGCTATGATACGATAGCCTCCCAACCTGAACAAATCGAAACATGCTATATGCCAGCTTTTTCTGATATGGAGCGGGACAAAATATACGAATACGAAGAACTAAAGAAAACTCCTGTCTCCCCTGTAGGCAATCTGAAAAAATTTACCGAATGGATATGTGAAAATATCGAATATCCCGAAAGTATGATAGTAAACGAAGAACAAGGACGGGTTACAATACGCTTCATTATTGATAAAAAAGGGAAAATCACCAATATAAATATCCTTCGTACTTTCTCGCCCGATGCCGACAAAGAGGTAATGAGATTATTGAAACTGTCTCCAGACTGGACTCCGGGAGAATATAAAGGGTTTAAAGTGAAAACCAAAGTTACAATACCGGTTGTTTTTAGGTTACCACAAGACTAAAATGTATATCTTCGTAATTATCAAACCACATAAATAGAGGCAAAGCTATGAAAATCAAAACATGCCATATCCTGTTCCGCTTTTTCTCTTTCCTTTCGGATAAGACGGACGGAGCACCATTCTTTGTTAAATACAAATTATTGCTGGGCACATTGATCTTGGGATTAGTAACCACTGCGAGCTGCAAATCGTCGGGGAAGGGAGTAACATACGACAATCCAATTACTGCATCAGGCATTGTAGACGAAAAAACTATCAATGGAACTATTATAGACAAAAATGAAGAACCTGTAATAGGGGCATCCGTTGTCATTAAAGAGAAAGAAGAGTATAATACAATGGCAGATGTGTCGGGAAAATTCACTATACAAGCACAAAAAAATGATACGCTTATATTCTCTCTAATAGGGATGAAAACAAAAGAAATTTCAGTTTCAGATATTATCAGCAATAATACTCCGATAATAATGGAAGAAGACACAGCCGCTGTCTCCGGTGATTTTCTTATTACGTGCTATGTTGTTGTAACTAAAAATAAATGAAAAATGAAAATCAAGACGTATCATATCCTGTTCCGCTTTTTCTCTTTCCTTTCGGATAAGACGAACGGAGCACCATTTGTTGTTAAATACAAATTATTGCTGGGCACATTAATCTTGGGATTAGTAGCATCAGCGGGTTGCAAATCTTCAAAAAAGGAAGCCGTAGACCCCAATGTAATACCACACAAACCAATAACTGATGTCACCTGTTACATCATAGCCATAGAGCCCTTAGAGGGAGAAAATTCTGATACATTGACCATCAGGGGAAATATAAAAGATAACCTTAACCAACCTATCCCGGGCGCAAGAATCAGCATCAAAGATAAACCGAACGATATAGCCACTGCTGATATAAATGGGAATTTCAGCCTGCAGGTGAACAGGAACGATTCGCTCGTATTTTCGTATCCCGGCTTTGTATCGAAAGAAATTGCCATAACAGAGATTCAGAATAAGCCGATAATATTAGAAGAAGAACCGTTTGAAGATTCAGTCGTAAATATCCATCCCCGTGTAACATGTTATAAAATTACCGTTTCCCCAAGCATTGCAGAGGAAATAGAAGTAAAAGGACAGGTAGTAGATGAAAGAAGTGAACCGATCGCGTACCTTTCTATTTCAATAAAAGGAGGAACAACTGGAGTATTGACGGACGTAGACGGAAAATTCGTTCTGAAAGCCAAAAGGAATGATATACTTATCTTTTCGTATGTCGGATTCGAGACACAAGAAATCAGAACTCCGAACATAATAGGCAGTAGTAAGCCCATCGTAATGATGGAAAAAGAAATGATTCTATGTTATGATGTAGTTATTGTTCCATCAACTCCCTACCAGCCAAAAAAAATAACAAAGTTCGCATACAACGAAGTGCAAATAGCTCCCGCGTCGCCGGAGGGAGACCTTGATCGCTTCCGGGCATGGATGGAAAGCAACATTCAGTACAACGAGCGTATGCTAAAAGATAAAGTCGAAGGCGAAGTTATCCTTAGCTTTGCCATAGACAAAAAAGGAAAAATAGTAAACAAAAAGGTGCTGACTAAACTCTCGCCCGACGCAGATAAGGAAGCACTCAGAGTACTCTCCACCTCCGGCAAATGGGAGCCGGGCATGCACAACAGCGAAGCTGTCAAAACTGTAATAACCCTTGCGGTTGAGTTCAAACTACCTTAATTGTATTATCTGATGAAACTCCAATTACCGAATATAGCGTTAGAATTGACGGACAAATGCAACCTTGCCTGCCGTTACTGCTACAATGTATGGAAAATTCCCGGTGCCGAACGGAAAACTTTCGATTCGTACCCGAAAGCGATAAAAGCATTGAGGCAGCTTTTCGCACAAATCGAGGTACAGAATGTAACCCTCACAGGCGGAGAACCTTTTGTCGCCCAGCGATTGAAAGAGATAGCCCTTTTCTGCCGCATGGAGGGGAAAACTGTTACCGTTATCAGCAACGGCTTCAAAGGCACGGAAAGCGATTACCAAAGCCTCATCAAAATGGGCATAACCCTTTTCGAGTTTCCGATACACTCGGCAGAGGAGGCAATACACGACAATATCACGCAAGTAAAAGGTAGCTGGCGAAAATCTATCGCTTCTATCCGCGCCGTACAACAGCTGAAAGGCTACCCCGTACCCGTTATCGTCCTCACCAAATACAACATCGAAGTGCTGGGCGACACGCTCGATTTTATCGATGCGCTCGGCCTGCGACGTATAATGATGAACCGATACAATATCGGCGGTTGCGGAACGGCTGAACCGGCTTCGGTATCGGCTACGCATTCGCAGCTGCGGAAGGCTTTTGAAATCGCCAACCAAAAGGCGGAGGAATTGGATTTGGTTATATCGTCGAATGTATGTTCGCCGGATTGCCTGCTCGATCCTTCGGACTATTACAATATTATGTTCGGGCACTGCTCGGACAATGTTTTATGGAAGCCTATCACGATGGATATCAACGGAAACATACGCCTGTGCAATCATTCTCCGGTAGTTGCAGGGAACATATTCGAACAGTCTATCGAAGAAATATTGTATTCGCCGTATGCAAACTCATGGAACGAAATTGTGCCCGAATACTGTGCGCAATGCAGTAAATGGGAAAAATGTCGCGGGGGTTGCCGCGCTGCTTCGGAGCAATGTGGCTTGGGATTGGGGCATGTAGACCCGATAATGACGGAAAAAGAAATCTTACAATAATTAACTGCAAAGAGATAACTTTATCTGTATTTATTTATAAGTATACAAGTTGACAAGTAAACGAGTATACAAGTTTATTAGTTACGAGTTTATAAGAGAGAAAGAAAAGTAACCCGATAAAAAACATCGAAAATGAGTAGAGAAATGTTACTTTTTTTGTCATCCCGAGCAGAGGCGAGGGATCTCTTCCAAATAATAATGAGGAAGAAAAGGTGACACTGAGTTCCACGAAGAAGGCACTGAGGCACACTGAGGAAAAGTAACATCAACAAAAAACGTTCGAAATAAATAAAGTTTTGCTACTTTTTTGTCACTTCGAACGAAGGTGAGAAGTCTCTTCCCAATTGCGCGGTGAGATGTTTCGTTTCACTCAACATGACAAAAGCAAGAAAAAGTAACTCGGTAAAAACATCGAAAATGAGTAGAGGAATGTTACTTTTTTTGTCATCCCGAAGGAAGGTGAGGGATCTCTTCCAAATAATAATGAGGAAGAAAAGGCGACACTGAGTTCCACGAAGAAGGCACTGAGGCACACTGAGGAAAAGTAACATCAACAAAAAACGTTCGAAATAAATAAAGTTTTGCTACTTTTTTGTCACTTCGAACGAAGGTGAGAAGTCTCTTCCCAATTGCGCGGTGAGATGTTTCGTTTCACTCAACATGACAAAAGCAAGAAAAAGTAACTCGGTAAAAACATCGAAAATGAGTAGAGGAATGTTACTTTTTTTGTCATCCCGAAGGAAGGTGAGGGATCTCTTCCAAATAATAATGAGGAAGAAAAGGCGACACTGAGTTCCACGAAGAAGGCACTGAGGCACACTGAGGAAAAGTAACATCAACAAAAAACGTTCGAAATAAATAAAGTTTTGCTACTTTTTTGTCACTTCGAACGAAGGTGAGAAGTCTCTTCCCAATTGCGCGGTGAGATGTTTCGTTTCACTCAACATGACAAAAGCAAGAAAAAGTAACTCGGTAAAAACATCGAAAATGAGTAGAGAAATGTTACTTTTTGTTGTCATCCCGAACGGAGGCGAGGGATCTCTTCTCTAAAAAGACTACATTTTGTTCTGCTTGAAAACAGATATATACGGGCAAATGTTTATTTGCCCCTACACAAGAATGAGATGAGATACTTGAGTCGCCTGCGCTCCTCGATTGTTAATTCGCTTCGCTCAGTATGACAGTGACAAATAACCCTCCCCTTGGGGGAGGCCGGGGGCTAAAAGTAACTCAATGAAAAATACAACAATAGATATATACTTTTTTTACATAAAAACACACTAACTACCTCATAATAAACGAATAAAACCCTACACAAAAGTAACAATAGGGTGACAAGAAAGTGACACGGTTGTAACTTTTTTGGGGAGGATATTTTGCCAGATATATATTATGCGCTTTTATGCATCTTTCGTATATTTGTACATACCATATAACCCCAAATACATGTTGGACAAGATAATCGACTTCAAAACAGCTACTTCCGGCTCGATGCCCCTCAGCAGGCGTAGCCAGAATCCTATAATAGGCCTTTCGGTCAATATAGACGAACAGACATCGCGGCTTCATGAAGCATATATACAGGCAGTGCTCGAGGCAGGAGGCATACCAATCCTCATCCCTGCCACGGACGACATAGACGCCCTGCGCGAGATTGCCGACCGCATAGACGGGCTATTGCTCACAGGAGGCTCGGATATAGATGCCCGCTATTTCGGCGAAGACAACCTCGAAGGTCTGACCGACGTTAACCATGAGCGGGATACATATGACTTTCTGCTGTTAAAAGTAGCTTCGGACAGGCAACTGCCCATCTTCGGCATCTGCCGGGGAATGCAGGTGATGAATGTAGCTTTCGGAGGAGGGATGTGGCAGGATATACCCTCGCAATATCCCGGTGAACCGCTGGCGCATAGCATCCTCACCGACAAGGAGAAACCGGTGCATACCGCACGTATCGAGAGCGGCTCGGTATTATCAGAGATATTCGGGAAAGAAGAAATAAGCGTCAACTCACGGCATCATCAGGCACTCAAGCAGATAGCCCCGGGCTTCAAAGTAACCGCTACCGCCCCTGACGGAATAGTGGAAGCAATAGAAGCCTTTCCTCAACGCAGGATATTGGGCGTACAATGGCATCCCGAGAATATGGCCTCGGAAGGTGGTGACGAAGGGATGAAAAGGTTCTTTCGCCGCCTTGTGGACGAAGCGATACTCTTCCGCCAAGCCAAGGAGATACACAGGGATAACCTGACTGTCGATTCCCATTGCGATACGCCCATGCTCTTTGCCGAACATACCATCGACATCGGACGCCGCGAGCCGCTGGCTTGTGTAGACCTGGTGAAGATGTACGAAGGGAGGTTGGACAGCGTATTTGTTGTAGCGTACCTACCGCAAAGCTATCCGTCTGATAAGGCAACAGCTCAAGCCAAAAACCTGCTGACGGCCATGCAAAAGCAAATAGAGAAGAACCATCTATTTGTGGGACAGGCACGTACATTCGCCGAAGCAGATAAGCTGAAAAAGGAAGGGCGAAAAGCTATCTTCCTCGGCATAGAAAACGGGCATGCCCTCGAAGGGAATCTCGATAATCTCGACCTTTTCCGGAAGATGGGTGTCGTGTACCTAACACTCTGCCACAACGGGGCAAACGATATATGCGATTCTGCCATAGGAGAACCTCTACACGCGGGATTGAGCCAATTCGGCGAAAAGGTTGTAGAACGTATGAACGCGATTGGGATGGTCATCGACCTTTCGCATGCTTCGGAATCGACATTCTACGATGTGATAGGGAATAGTTCAGTCCCTGTCGTAGCTTCACATTCTTCGGCGCGTGCACTTTGCGATCACCCGCGTAACCTGACCGACGACCAGATACGGGCTATCGCTTCGGCAGGAGGAGTCGTGCAGGTCTGCCTGTACAGCGACTTTCTGGTGAAAGAAGGTAAAGCAACTTTAATGGATGCTGTAGACCACATCGAGCATATTATCCGCATCGGTGGCATAGAGGCTGTAGGTATAGGTTCGGACTTCGACGGTGGTGGCGGCATAGAAGGCTGCGAAGGGGCTAACGAGCTTATCAACATAACGGTAGAACTATTGCGCAGAGGTTACACAGAAGAACAGATAGCCGCCATATGGGGAGGCAATCTCCGCCGTGCTGTGACCGCTGTTCAAAACATTAACAGATAGGAATAATGACACTCAATTATATTTGGATAGGGTTCTTCCTGGTTGCTCTCATCGTGGCTTTAGCAAAGCTGCTCTTCATGGGCGATACCCAAGTCTTTACCGACATCATAAATGCAACCTTTTCGTCTGCCCGCACAGGATTCGAAGTATCAATCGGCCTGACGGGTGTCCTTGCCCTCTGGCTGGGCATTATGCGAATCGGGGAACAGGGAGGTGTCATCAATGCCTTCGCCCGCATAGCGGCGCCTGTCTTTGGCAAGCTATTCCCTGAGATACCGAAGAACCATCCTGTTATCGGCAGGATGTTTATGAACTTCTCGGCAAACCTGTTGGGGCTGGATAATGCTGCTACGCCGATAGGGCTGAATGTGATGAAGGAACTGCAAGAGCTGAATACACAGAAAGATACAGCCAGCAACTCGATGATTATGTTTATGGTTATCAATGCATCGGGATTGACGCTTATCCCTGTAACCATACTGATGTACCGCGCCCAATTGGGTGCAGTCGCCCCTGCCGATGTATTCATACCCATCCTGCTCGCCACATTGGTGTCTACGCTGACGGCTATAACACTTGTCGCCGTGAGACAAAAGATACAATTGTGGAACCGGGCTATCCTTATCCCTTTCGGGGCGATATTGGCCTTTGTTGCCGGTATGATAAGCCTCTTTCTCACCATGGACAGAGAGGTAGTAGCAGCCTATGCCACCACGGCAGCAAACATACTGTTACTGCTGGTTATATGCGGCTTTATCGTGGCCGGTATGCGTAAGAAGATAAACGTTTACGATGCCTTTATCGATGGGGCAAAGGATGGTTTCAAAACAGCTATAAAGATAATCCCCTACCTCATTGCCATCCTCGTAGCCATAGGTGTATTCAGAGCTTCGGGGGCTATGGATTACCTTATCGACGGCATCAAGGCGGCTATTGCTCTCCTTGAGTTAGATACGGCCTGGGTAGATGCTTTGCCGACTATGCTAATGAAACCGTTGAGCGGCAGCGGCGCACGCGGGATGATGGTGGATGCCATGCGAACGTATGGAGCGGATTCATTAGCCGGGCGGCTAAGTTGCATTGTGCAGGGTACGACAGATACGACATTTTATGTGGTAGTGCTCTATTTCGGGGCTGTTTCGATAAAGAAGATACGCTATGTCCTCTCCTACTCTCTTATTGCCGACTTGGCAGGGATAATAGCTGCTGTCTTTCTGGCCTATATCTTCTTTGGATAATCTTGATTATTAATATATTTTATCATTTCCCTTTGCAGCATTTTCAATAACTTCACCATCTAATATATAGATTAACAATACAAACATTAGAATTATGAAAGCAATAAAGTTCTTATTCATAGCCTTGGGGATTGCATGTCTTGGCATGACTTTCCAATCTTGCTTAGATGATGATGATAACACTTGGAGTGATAGATATCCCAACGCGCTTGTTACAGTAAAACCGGTCAGCGGAACTTCGTTCTACATGCAATTAGACGACAGCACTACCCTATTGCCGACCAATATAACTTCTTCTCCCTACGGAAATAAGGAAGTAAGGGCACTTGTCAACCTCAAAGAAGTTAACGAGTCCAGCGGTGGATACGATAAGGCAGTTTATATCAATTGGATAGATAGTATCCGCACAAAAGCTATTGCCCCCGACATGGGATTGAATAACGATAGCATATACGGAACTGATCCTGTAGAAATAATCAGGGACTGGGTTACCCTTGTGGAGGATGGATACCTGACACTTCGCTTCAGGACGATATATGGAGATTATGGCAAAGCTCATTTCGTCAATCTGTTAGCAAGTACAGACCCTGCCAATCCTTACGAAGTAGAAATGAGGCACAATGCCTACGGCGACACCTATGGAAGAGAAAAAGACGCTTTAATAGCCTTCGACCTGAGGAGCCTGCCGGATACAGGAGGAAGTACTGTCAAGCTGAAATTGAAGTGGAAATCATTCAGCGGGGACAAATCTTTCGAGTTTGATTATTGCACACCAAGGTAAATACAAGGTTCAACAATATGGGAAAAGCAAGAGGCACACTGTTTTCAGTGTGCCTCCTTTAATCTGATATCGTGTCTACTGGTAGTCAACCATCTTTGTCACCTCTTTAGGTTTGGCAACCGCCAGACGAGCAGCATTCTTCGCTATTTCTGCATGGATATCCGATATATGCGCCGGCTTATACGGATTCTCTTCGATATCCCCAAAAATCGTTTCATATAAAGTACAGGCAACTGTAAAACGCCCGATATTCACATCTAGGTGATAACCATCACGGCAGAAATTGTCACCTACAACACTTGTACGGCCGTTCTGGATAGCCGTTCCGGCAGGTATCACAAGTAGATTGGGAGTAACCAGTTCGCTGGCTTTATAAGCAGCGTTTGTCAGCGAATCGAGCATAACCAGCTGGTTATTTTTGTAATAATCATAATCCGAGTATCCATAATCATAAGCAAATGACCATGTCTGAAGTATCGCATATTCCGTCTTCGAACTGATCGACTTATCCTTAGCATATTTCACTAATTGAGGAATAGAATAATATGACTTTTCCTGCCCCGACAACCAGCTCTGCTGTTGGAAGCTGACATAGTCCCATTCTTCGGACTGAAGAATCTCTTTTACGGTTTTACCTCCTGCTCCAACAACATTTCCGGCCTCATCTCTTTTCCAATACTGATAAACAGGACTATCATGTTTCGCACGATCCAAATGGTCATCCAACTCAGCACCTCCTATTGTAAGGCGGGCAACAACCAGTTTCTTACCTCCGCCGGCTGCTAAATTGCTCAGATAGTCTTGCATGGCATCGTCCGTAAAGCTATTACCTATGCCCAAGATACGCACCACATCCTGAGGATTGTGTACGACCTGCACCTGGCAAGTTGCCGAAACGCTATGGTCTTCTGCCTCAATTTTAATTTCGACATTACCCTTTTTCAAGGCAGTCACCTTTATCGAGTTATCCTGATTGATAAAAATGCTCACAATATCTGTCGGCACGGCAGTCCATATAAAGCTTTTTTGCGAGACTGCTTCGCTCGAGAAGGTAGGAATAAGAATATCTTCCTCTCCGACTTCGAGCGTAATGGATTCTTTGTCTAAGGTTACATACTCTTCCGGAACGAGTGGTTCTTTATCATCGTCACTACTACATGATATCATCCCTGTAGACATAGTGACTAATAACAATAACACTAATGTTTTGATTGTTTGTTCTAATTTCTTCATAATTTCTAATAGTTTAAATATATTACTTTTTGTGTCAGGATAAAGGAAATATCAATGTTTAGCATCCGATATAGCCTTAGCTTTCGTAAGGGCTACTGCCCAATCCGGTTTGCCATAGCCATACGGTAAGGCCGGCGAAGCATACCTGTCGGACGATTCTTTGATAACTTGCAACAACTCTTTGCTGGTCAGCTTAGGATACGCCTGCCAGAGGCAAGCTGCCAAACCGCATGTAATAGGGGATGAAAAAGACGTACCACTGAAAGAAGAGGTTATATTTCCCGTACTGTTACCATCGGTACTTATAACCGGAACGGATACACCTAAAGCTACCACATCCGGCTTGATGCGCCCGTCAGAAGTCATACCCCGATTGCTCGATCCCCAGATAGCAGAAGAAGAATTGATACCTCCTACTGCCAATGCTCCCGGAGAATCGGAAGGCGGATCGACCCACGAACCATCGTTGCCCGCTGCTGTGACGACAAACATCCCTTTTTCTGCGGCCAGAGTAACTCCGCGCGAACTGTGAGCCATATAACCATCAGTCATACTGTTTGTGTAATCGTCAACTCCTGTCCCAAAGGCATGATAACCTAAAGAAATATTAAGCATATCCACCCCGATGCTGTCGGCATGCTCCATACCGGCAACCATATAATCTTCTTCGATAGGGTAATCGAAACCTCGAGGATCTTCGGTCATATAAAGGCGGTAAGATGCATTGGGGGCAGTACCCACAAATGTTCCCTTTTGGTTGCTACCCATAAGGGAGAGAATCTCGATTCCATGATAATAATCGGGGTTGGAATTGTCGATGGTAGTCAAACCATTTACAAGCGATCGTATCTCTTTTATATCAATATTGTTGAGGTATGCCACATTGTGCAAATCCTTATAACCCGCATCCAGCAAGGCTATTTCTATGCCTGTTCCGGTATAGCCGGATTGGTGCAATATCTGCCCGTTACTGGTGGCGATATTCACTTTGGCACTGCCGTAATCGTTGTCGCTGGTATAGACGAAAGGGGGCGAAAGGCGAGGATAAGATGTCGAAGGAGGATCGGCTGACGAAGCAGATTCCGTACCCCGCCAAACGATTTTAGCATCTTCGACAAAGGGAAGCGATAATATATCGTTTATCATTGCCGGGGAGGTAACATGCACAGCCATTGTGTTTATCCATTTGCTTTTGGCAACGACTACGCCACCCTTCCCCTGTACAGCTTTGACGTAGTCTACCGATACGGGCAGGTCTGAAAAGTCGACAGCTATGTTCTGACGTTGACGCCGGTCGATTGCCTTTTGCGTGAGAAAGGTAGTGGGATTGGTACTGACACCCGGTTTGCCCGAAAGATAGATACGGAACTTGTAGCTGAATGCCGGCATATCGGTGACAAATACTTTGCAAGTACCTTCGATTAGAGCATCATCCGATACTACTTTTACGAGTGCCGTTCCGATATTCTGGGCAGTCACCTGCCCAGATGCGTTTACCGAAGCGATAGACGATGCATCGGACGTCCATGTATAATTGCGGGTGACTCCGTCGTCATCCAATATAGAGAATGTTAAGGGGTGATTAGTTCCTTTGTTCAGCACCAGCAACGAATTGTCGAGTTGCATGCGCGCCGAACAGCTTCCATAAAGGCGATTCCATTCGGTACCCGACCAAACGTAAAGGCCGGGGCATACATCGTTAGCTTTGGCTACATTGTACACCACAAGCCCCGTGTGGTCTATGCCATTGGTGCCGTATGTTTCTTCGGCGCAAGGTTTCAGGGTAGTTGTCTTTTGCAGGCTGACACGGGGTAGCCCTAAGCCTTTGGTCGTAGCACCATCCATTTTCAGGTCGAGCAAAGCTCCGGAAACGGGAGGTGTAGTGCTACCGATAGTCACCTGTGCCTGTAGATTTCCTCCCGCTAATAATAGCAGCACTGATAGTGCCAGCGAAGAGAGTAGAGTATATTTCTTTTGCATATAGGTTGTATTATAATATAGTATCGTTGTGTACTTTTTAAGTATTTCGTAAGCCGCCACTGCTAATCATTTTTGCAAATATATCGAGGATAGTATTAACAAAAAATAGCCTTTTCGCTTTCACAATGCATTTGGCACTAAATGCAACAGATCTGGCACTATTCTGCAACTATCCATAACTGCATTATGGTTATCTTTGTAGTGAATAACAACTTAGCAATAAACAATAACTAAGCAATATCTTCACAGCCATGTTGAAACGATTATTATTCTTATTACTATCTCTTTTTTCTTCTTTTCTGTTGTTGCCTGTTCATGCATACAATCTCCGCAAGGCGCCTAATAGCGACTCGTCGGGTAAAAGTATACGTTCCATCGCTCAGGATAGCCAGGGGATGATTTGGTTAGGAACAAGTACGGGCGCTTATAGATATAATAGTAAATATATAATCCCCCTGAATACCATAAAAGGCGTGCGGCAGATACATGCAACGATAGGCGATCAGGTATTTATGGAAACCTTGTATGGGTTAAAAGAAGCTGAAGGACAGTTTTATCAGGAATTTAACGACATAGCTTTCTCAGCATCCGACAGTAAGGGCAATTACTTTCTTCTTCAAGATAATAACAATATCTATTATAAGATGAAGGAAAGTAAGGATTTCGCCAACATACGGCTAAGCGGATTGAGAGTGAAGGAAATCAAAACATTCTTTATCGATGATACAGACGTTGCCAGAGTCGTAATGCAGGACGGGAGACTAAGAAACTTCGATATTTTATATACAGCGAACGCTATTGCATTGGAAGAAAAGCCTGAAATAAAGCTGGCTCCGGCTATCATATTCAGCTTCACACAAGATAATCATCTCTACTTCATCGATAATAACTATATTCTACTTGAATTCAGATCGGCCGACAATCAACAAATCGTAATCCAAGATCTCGGTAAGGGACTATTGGACAAGGGCGATATTACATCGGCCGTATTTTTTAAGGAAGAGTTCTATTTCGGTACGGAAAAAGGACTTTATGTAATTATGGATGAAGGGGTTTCTCAAATCATGGTAAATAAACAGGTCAATTGTTTGTTGAAAGATAAATTTCAGGAATCGATATGGATAGGGACGGATACGGAGGGATTATATACATACTCATATGATAGGTATGCTATAAAAAACAACCTTCTATCAGGCCTACACAATCCTGTAACAAAGCCTGTGACTGCCATTTACATGGATGAGAAAAATACTCTCTGGTTAGGCACAGAAGGGGAAGGTATTATTAAGATACCGAATTACTCATTCCGAAAAGGAACAGATAATATATATAGCGAACATATTAGCGAGAGATTACCTGACGATACAATATATTCATTCCATGGCTCTGAACATGGTATATGGATTGGTTGCAAATCCGGACTGGCTTTCTATTCGAAAAAGCTGAACCGAATAATACCACTCGGCTCGGGGAACAATTATTTAAAGCACATCAAAGCTATCTACCAGCAAGGCTCTACCCTCTGGGTTGCCTGTTACGAAGCGGGAATAGCAAAGGTAGAAATCGCATCCACGGAGAACATTCCCGAGTTAAGCTCCATTCGTTTTTTTACCATTGACGAAAACAAAGTCTCGCGCAATCGTTTTTCTTCCATCTTTACTATGCATAACGAGGTCTGCTTCATAAATCGGAGCAATGGCATATATAAAATAGAGAATGACCGATTGATAGAGTTTCCAATACCACAAGAGATATCTCGAAGTGCAAACCGAATAATAGCTGCGAACGATAACTCTTATATTGCAGCCACAGACTTTGGTATAGCCGAATACAACCACAATTATGAGGTGAGTAGCAATTCCGTCCTTAACAATACTGATACGAAGGACATCCTGCCGGGATATGAGCACCATTATTGGCTAAGCACGTGCGATGGGTTATCGGTCTATAACCGAGAAGTGAATTCTTTTCAGCACTTCGACGAATCGTATGGGCTAAACAGTATAGAGTATCTTTCAAATTCTTCCTTTAAAGACGAGAGAAGCGGCTTGCTGTTTTTTGGTGGCATAAATGGCTTCACTACAATACTGTATGTTACTCACCCCGAAATAACGGAGTATATGCCGACACTGAAAATGGAGAAGCTTTCTTTGTTCGGTATAAACAGGAATATAAATGATTTCAGGAAGGAAAATACAAACGAACTGATATTCGGGTATAACCAAAACTTTTTCACTCTGACATTCTTGGCATTAGACTATTTGCACGGAAGCAATTATAACTATTATTACAAAATAGGGGATGACGGGCAATGGGTCAACAATAATAATGATGGTGCTATCTCATTTACCAATATGAATCCGGGGAGATATGAATTATATGTGAAATATCATAATAAGGATCTCCACAGAGATAGTGATCTGCAACGAATATCCATTATAATACTTCCCCCGTGGTACAGGTCGGGATTGGCTTATTTTGCCTATTTTCTCATTCTTGCATTCGTATCAGTCCTTTTCATTCGGGCGATATTAAAGCTCAGGCGTAGAAAAAAAGCAGAGGAATCGGCCAGAGCAATGCAACAAAAAAAGGAAGAAATATATGAGGCCAAATTAGACTTTTTCACTGATATAGCGCACGAATTCGCCACTCCTCTTACGCTTATCTCCGGACCTTGTAACCGTATACTCGAACAAAAAGGTGTCAGTCCATTAATAGCGGAATACATAAACGTAATTAATCTGAATGCCAAGCGTATGAATTCATTAATAAAGGACTTAATGGATTTTAAACAGATAGATGCGGGATATAAAAAACCTCAGATAAGGAAATTGGATGTTTCGAATATAGCAAACAACGTAATCGACTCTTTCAAGGTCGGTATCTCGACGACTGCACCCGAAATAGAAAAGAGTTATGACAGGGAGATCGTATGGAATTCGGATGAAAAATTCTTAACTACCATATTTATCAATCTCCTCTCTAATGCAGTAAAGTATTCGGAGGGAGAGGTTATAAAATTTGAGGTATTATCTAACGATAAAGAATTAAAAATCAGAACCTCGAACAGAAGCAAAACAATCCACAAAGAAGATATTAAAAACATTTTCGACAGATACACAGTTTTCAGTAAACAAAAAAATAAATCATGGCAACAAAACGGGCTCGGGCTTGCTATAACTGCGGGGCTGGTCAGATTATTGTCCGGAAAGATTACAGCAGAAATACTCCCGGATAATATAATTGCTTTCACTATCACATTACCTTTTCTAAAAGGAGAGGAAAGTATTTATCCGGAAGTATATTCTCCACCGGCAATGAATACGAATACATTTAAGTTGGCAGCTCCACAATATGAATACAAAAATGAGCGCCCAACAGTAACAATTATAGATGATGATGAACAGGTATTATGGCTGATAGGTGACATCTTAAAAGATGATTTTAATATATTCCCTGTAAATGATCCTCTAAAGGCACTCAACCTTCTGAGTACTAACCATACAGATATTATCATTTGCGACATGATGATGAAGGGTATTGACGGTATTGATTTAACCAAAGTGCTGAAGTCGGATAAAATGATGTCTCACATCCCGTTGATTATCGTTTCAGCCGTACATGAAGCCGAGAAGCAGATAGAAGTTATAGATTCAGGAGCTGATGTCTTTATTACTAAACCTTTTGACAATGATTATCTGAAATCGGTTGTATTCCGGTTACTCATGCGTAAAACAGATCTAAAAGAATATTTTACATCGCCTTTGAGTGAATATAAGCTGGATATGGGGAAATTGCAACATGCCGATGATAGAAAATTAGTAAAACAACTACATAAAATAATCAACAAAAACATTCATGACGAGAACCTCTCATCTGATTTTATAGCCACCAGTTTGGGTATGAGTACACGAAGCCTGTACCGCAGACTTAAAGAAATAAATATCAGTTTGCACGAGATGATCCGCAATGGGAGGCTCCTTATGGCTAAGAACTTGTTGTTAAAATCGAAGCTAACGATTGATGAAATAGTTACCAGATCAGGCTTTTCTAACAAAAGTAGCTTTTATCGGGCTTTTAGTCAAAGATATGGTTGCAAGCCAACCGAGTTTAGAAAAAATAATGGTCAGGAATAAAGTATGAATCCTTTCATACCTTTCCTTCGCCAGCCTGAACTTACAAGCGATGAAACAAAAATCCCTGTAAACATTTGAATTTACAGAGATAATCTACATTTTTCTATAAGTGAGATTTAATAGTATTATCATAATAGTAGGCTGAACACGCCCTTGCTTCTGCTACACAACATACCATACCTCGTGCGGTAGATGTTGCTCTTGTCCCGGTGCGATATGAATATCTGTGTCTTGTGCATAAGCAAGAGCTTGTAATTGTGCAGGCTTAGCAGAATTATAGTGTACTCGTACATCATCCATCGAATAACCTGATAATGCTTCTATGCCGTTCTTTAATCACTAAAAAAATCTCACCGCCATTTCACCTCAATGCGTTTTTCCATCCATGGCATTTTTATCATACGGAAATTCCACGGAACCGAATCGAGAAGCATGTCATAAGCTTTCTCTTCTACTCTCAGATGAATAGCATCTTCTTTCATTTCAACTTTACCCGGACGCATAAGAAATGCTTCACGTAAAGCCATTATCGAAGTATTTCTCAATTTATCCCAATTTTGCAATACTGCTTTCAGTAGAGATTCACAGACCTCTTTATCTTCTTTTGTCAGTTCGGGTAATTGAGGTATCGGCTTTGAAATATCCATCCCAACTAATAGCTTATTTATGATATATTGTTCTTTGGGGGATCTATCATTTCCTGTAACAAGATAGTATGTAGTTGCAAGTGCTCTCAGCTGTTCTGCTTCTCCTTTAAATTTACGGTCTTCGGTAAGTGACATCAGAGAAAATAAACGAGGAAAATATGGAGTAAGTAATACTATTCCTGCATTGTCTACATAGATTGGTTCATTTTGAGGGATGTTTAGATTTTGCTTTTCCATAATAATTTCGTTTTTATGATTAATAATATTTGAATAGCTTTTTAATAATTTATTTGTTTGAAAGAAACTTTCTATTTTTTCAAAAAATAATGGTTGTTTAGATGTATCTATATCCCGTGCTATCAGATCGACAATCCGAGATAAAATATCTTCCTGACTCAGATATCTGTATTCGGCAGATAATTTGAGAAGAAGGTTCAGTATCTTCTTTCTGTTTATAGTAATATTCAACTCTGAACTAATAAATCGATACAGTAAATTTTCGATTTGCAGTATTTCATCTATAAATTTTATAAAATCAGTTTCCTCTGATAATCGTAATATAATGTCTGAAAAATTGGCTTCTTTCCCGAAATATTTTTCCAATGTTTTTTTTGCATTCTCTTGAAGCTTTTCATCTCTTGTTTCAGGAATGGGTTGGTCTTTCTGCGAAGTAAGCTTGTAGTCTTGTTTGAGTTGTTCAAAGACTTGAATCAAATCGAATGGAAGACGTACATTTTCCAATACGTTATTTTGATAAAAAAGAATTAATAAATAATCGTATGTCAGATTGTACTTCTTTGCCAGTCCGTTTATAGTAGAAATTATAAAACTTTTTTTATTGAAAAAGGAACTTCGGTTTGTCAGCAGATAAGAGTAAACAACCAGATAGACAGTATTTCTATAATTCGATTGTTGAATGTAAGCTTTATCGAGGGTAATATATTTTTCTTTCAGAAAATGAATGTATGAGCAAATAAAAGCACTTTCGTCCGGAGCTAATAAATATATGCCTTTTTCTAATAAAGGTTCATCGAGCTGATATACCAAACGTTCTTGTAAGCTGGTATAATGTCCATAAGTTAATAAAAAGGTTTTCAGTCTTTCGCTATTATCTTTTAGGACAACAAGAAATAACTCGCAAATATTTTTATACTTATCTTCGATATGCCAAGGTAAATAACCATGCAAAAGGAAATGACATAAAATAGTGAATAAGTAATCTTTTTCTGTTTGTTGATTCGATTGTTTATTATTTGTATTATTGAGATATTGCAACAACGCTTCTTCAAGCCTTTCCCGCAACAAAAGAGGAAAATGTTCATCAAAATTCTCTTCCTCTATCTGTTCCAAATCCAATTCGATACGGCTAATTTCTATTACCGAGTCTTTCTTGTCATATTTTTCTAATACACTATCAATTATTTTCTCAACATTCAGGGCAAAGAAATTATCCCAACGCTCATATAATGAACGGGTAAATTCCTCGTTTTCAGTTTTGAAATCAAATGCTATTTTACCGATTGTATTCATCTTTGAGTCGTTTTCGTTAAATCCAATATATTCAATAATTGCTTCGAAAAAATCTCCGTTTGCTTATTATCCTTTCGGGACAATAAACAAATTCTACACATATATGTGCCGGTAAACGGTCTTCTATTTTATGCTGATATTTTTCTCTATCAAACTTATTTGCCAATAAGGAAATACGAATGAAACAGGGAATCCCCATCCTGTACCCAGATATGGTTTGTCTTCAATCATAATACTATCCGCCAATCATTACTGTCGGACAACCTACCACAATACTTCCCCCATGCGCGCATGTATCACCCATACGCGCCGCGGGCTTTCCGCCTATCATCACTGTTGACGAACCTTTGACAATACTATCGGGAGGTCCTACACATACACAGTTATCTCCCATTACCGCTGCCGGTAACCTCCCTATTAATACTGTTGGTACACCCGGCCCTATAATAGGCCCTCCGACATGAGGAATCGGAGAAGGAAAAGCGGGCGTTTGCGTGGGACATGTATGCATATCTGTTATTCTTGCTGCAGGAGGCATATCTTTTTCTTTTTTAGTTAATTAATCATTACCATTGCACCTTTTACTACGGTCTGTCCGCTCGCAGAAAACTCTGCGGACGCTGTTCCCTTTGCAGTCAATTGAGCCTTAGCTTTTGCTTCGACATTCAATCCTTCAATTTTGAGATTCGATTTAGCTTTTATATCGAGATTAGCACCTGCGTCTATAAGTATATTTGTCTTTGCCTTCAACTGAATCTCTTTAGCCGAATCGAACAATATTCCGTTCGAAGTCATTTCTATTTTGTTTTTATGTTGGTCTGTCAGCTTGATAGACCTCGAATCATCGCTTATCTCAATGATATTCTTTTCCGGAGTTTGTATGGTGATAATCTTTTTCTCTTCTTCAAATTCGATTTTAAGCTTTGATTTAGATACAATCGCTTTTATCTTGTTTTCTTTTTCTATTTCGTATGGCGGTTTTTGCTTACTGCTATACAGACTTCCCAATATGACAGGATAGGTTGGGTCATTATTGAAGAAACCAAGTACAACCTCATCCCCTATTTCGGGAATAAAGAAAGAACCAAAGCCTGTACTTGCCCATAGATTGGACAAGCGCGCCCAAAGCATATTTTTCTCACCGTTTAATAAAGGAAACTCAACTTGTATTTTGTTTTCTGCCAACGGGTCATCATGTATTTTTGTGACCTTACCGACATGCAATCCGTTGATTCCCGGCAGCAATCCCGATGCTAAAGGAGCGACAACATTCTGTTGCTCGGTAATCTGTAACGGAGAAATTCCCATACCTGCCGTTGTAATCCAGTTACCGTCTTTTATCTCATGTTCTACGCTTCCTATATAGGCATTACCATTGAATCGTTTACCCAAGCCATCAATTTCGATTATACAGCCGGGCACTGCTTTAGCACTGCCTTGAAATTTAAAATCGCCTCGGATTTTTGATAATCCTGCACGAAGTAAAACTGCGTTTGCCCAAGAACGTAAGGCATTTTCATCTGTTACGGCTTCTGTTTGTAGACTCTGTTCTTCGGTTGTTATTGCCTGAGCCAATTTTCGGGCACTGCTATCGCCTTGCCGATTCAGGCTTGCTGGATTGCCATTCGTTTTTACAATTTTCTGAGTGGCACTATCCCAAGCCCATGCATTGATAGTATCAATCTGAGATGAAGCTTGTAAACGTCCGGTGAACTCCATAATATCAACTCCATAAGTTACTTTCAATACCGCAGACGCTGATACTTCTGGCCTTTTTATTGAAATATCTTTACCATCGGTTATTACGATCAAACCGTTGGCTTCGGCACGTGAAAGGATAAAATCCCAATCGGTACAATAATACTGTACAAGTTCGGGATGCTTCGTTTGAGTAGTATCTACGGAGGTTGACAAAGGAGAGTAATTACCCAATACCTGAGAAATAATATCGCTATCCTTCAATTTCTCGAAAAGACAATTTTTCCTGTTCAATGTGGCAGGAAAAGCATAATCGCGACATTCTATTTCGAGCATCGCGTTTTCATCCTTAGGAACAACAATATTATGCGAGATGACCATCCCTTCAAATATCACGTCCTCCGTGTTGTCATATCCTGCCTCAATACGGATATTGCTTCCTATATCAAACGTACTATCTTCACTTTCCTCCACGTTTTGAGTGGCTGCGTTGCCTGCTTCAAATACTAAAGTAGCTTTTCCTATCCGGTTCACTTCTTTTCGAATCCATACGGATATAAGACCGAAACTACTGTTGATTTTATCTCCATCTTTATAGATGGTGCATGTTACAAGTCCTTGACTATTTTTTGTCGGTGATTCTGCCATTTCTATTTAGTTGTGGAATATCAATGATACTCCGGGTTTTAACATCTCTGATACTATTCAATCTGTTATATTCGGCGGCGTAACAGAATGATGAATCATTATATACTTTATAGCACCATTTGGCTATACTCTCCCCTGCTTTCAAGGTTGTATTACCATTTTTTCGAGTTCAGCTATCAACGTTCATTTATTCGTCTTACTTCCTGACGTACAATCTCTTTTATTTCCTGCAATAATTCTTTCTTTAGCTGATACTTATCATTTGCATCCATGCTTTTTCGGTTTAATGTACGTTCTACCGTTGTCCGAACATTTATTTCTTTGATTACAATTGCCATATTATTTTACAGATTAATCCATACATTTTAATGTAGCATAAGCGAACTCAATAGATTCTATCAATACAGAACTCTTCTCCGAATCGAGTGCATCTACCTCCCATTTTACCGGGAAAGCATTCGTACATTCCCATTTATTGACAGGAGTAGTGCGGCTTTCTGTCCTTATAACTTTCCCCTTTTCCTGAATATCTACAGATTCAACATACAGTAGGGTTATCTGAATCGTTCTGGTCAATGGAAATGTACGTCCTTCGATATTATAAAAAGAGCCCTTTTCCAGTATTTCACTTATCCATTTCACAACATTATTATTGGTTATAGGCATAAGAGCTCTTTTCAGCACCAAATTTCCATGCTTGATTTGTTTCGGAAGGCGGTGTTCATATTCATTGACACCACCCTCCTGTATGGTTTCCAACTCCATTTCGGCAGATAAACCCGATACTTCTTTGAATGCAATTTCATCGGTACCGATATTCACCTGAAAATAAAAGGATAATGGAATCTTCCAACCTGTGTCTATTGTATCAGTCATTATTTTTTATTCTCAATAGTCAATCCTTCATGGGCAACTTCAAGCGTTTCTACTGCTACTTCATTACCATCCGATTTCATATCCGTTCCTGTAATTTTCGTAGGCCATGCATTTTTGAGAGTCCATACCATTGTGGGATTTCCTTCTTCATCCAATAATTTGATAGTCATTGGCTGACGTTCGATGGTATTCATTTTTATTTTATTGAACCAGTCCCAGAATTTATTGTCTCCCTTGAATATCCCTTTTTTCAACGTCACATTTCCGTATTTCTTAATTCCAGGCATCTTGATTGTCGAGAATTCAGGACTATTACCATGACGATACTCTATTATCTGTGCTTCCACATCTAATCCCGAAACTTCCTGAAAGGTGGCTTCCGCTAAATCTGCAACTTCTACTGTAAAGTAAAACTTCGGCAAAGGCCATACATTATCTTGTGCTTCTCCTGCCATGATTTTTGCATTTTAGATTAATATTTGTTGTTAGCTTTTTTGCATTTGCTGTTGGAATGTAAATTCAATGAACTCAGCCGGACGGGTAATGGCAACCAATACTGTTATACGCATTATGCCTTCCAATATATCTTCGGGCGTCATCGTTTCTCCCAATCCTACATGTACACTGTAAGCATCTTCAGGCACAGCACCTGCCAATCCGCCACGTTTCCATATACCATTGAGGAAATTGGATATCATGCTCTTTACATTAATCCAAGTATTGGCTTCATTCGGGTCAAAGACGTATGCACGAGCGGCATTTTTCACCGATTCCTGCAACATAATCATTGTCCGCCTTACGTTGATATATCTCCAATCGAGGGAATTTCCATCCAATGTACGCGCTCCCCACACTTTTATGCCTTCTCCTGTGAATGTGCGAATAGCATTGACCGACTTTCCACTTAACGGCACATTCAAATCTTCTTGTTCTTCGTGCGAAATATTGACAGCAGGACTGATTGCAGTTGCAATTCCTACATTTGCAGGAGCTTTCCAAACACCTTTGGTATTATCGACCATTGTGTACACACCTGCCATAGCCGCCGATACAGGAAGGAGATTCAATACAGTCCGCATTTCTTTCATTATATCTCTGTATAATGGGCTTAATTGGGATAATACTTTATGAAGAGTACTTCGTTCTAAATCTGTAAGTCCTTCCTTTAATCCATCAATATATGCTTCTATCTGGGCTTTCTTATCTTCATCATACGAAGTCAACTCCAATTCTTCTTTGAGAAGAGTCTGCAAATTAGCCATATCGAGATTCTCGAAATCCAACTCGCTTTCTTGCACAATAGATGTATTGATCCAAGGATAATAGGCTGCCCCGAAGTCAAGAAATTCGCTGCCTATATTTTCTCTGAATTGATTGACGACATCACCGTCCGCATCTTTTCGGTCTTTATATCCGTTGTGGACATCAAGTATGGCAAAGCGGTTTTTCATTTCGTATCCGCAATGCTGCAATGCTGCAACTTGTAATGCATAGCAATTTTCTGCTTCGAGAACTACAGCTTCGGGCATAATTACCATTGTTGGCTCTTGTTCTTTGACTAAAGGTGCTATACCTTGCTCCAATTTTTCTTTCTCAATATCTGTCGTATAGTCACCAACCGACACGATGTAGCATGGTCCGCCTCCGTTTGCATAGAAAAGTAACATACTGTAATACAGTATATATTTATCCGTACGATTTAGTGTGTAATTTTTTCCGTTAAAGGTAATAGCCGGAGCATTTGCATCCTCCGCCAGTTCAAATTTAGGCTTTGGAGCCTCACCGAAATATGCTCTGAATTCTGCCATAGAGGTTATTCGCCATGGTTTATTCAGCAACGATTTATTTCCATTCATTGCTTTCTCGGTATAGCCTATAAAAGCAGGGACTGCTGTAGCTACTTCAACGACCGAATTGGGGAATGCATTTTTTTCTACAATATACACTCCGGGTGTTTTCATTGTACTCATGACTTAATTTTAAGTTATTGATTTATATATAATAATATGTCGTGACTGTATCAGAGGGACTTGAGATTGATGTTTCGTCCGGTCGTGGAAATGGGAGATTATTAGACAGAATACGCTCTCCATCGCTCCTTATTTCAACCAGTTGAAACATATAATTTCCATAGGCTTTTTTCATTTTCAATTTATCAATCGAAGTGATACGAAATCCTTTTCCTAATGATAAATCTTCCAAGACCTTGGGTTCTGTAAACTTTATTTGCTGCCGTTTTTCCTCCACTCTGATTTGTATATTATCTTTTTGATATCTGTTTATAATTACATATTCCAAATACTTTGATTTTGAATTGAATGATACATGAATATCCGGCATACTCTGTTGAATAGGGATAATCAATTCGATCCATTTATTTATTTCAGAACTACTTTTCAGTTCGTAGTTATTTGTTTGCAGATTATCTTCAATAATATCCGTGACATAGTAAAGAGTCATATCCTCCGGCCTCAATTCGAAATGTAGATTAACTGTATCTTCATTTTCTATCTCTAAAGATTTAACAAAGAATATCCATTGATTGACATTCATTCTCCGACAAAGAATATCATATTGTTTAAATAAGGAAGTTGTTTCATGTAATATATGCAATTGTACAGGGCAAGGTTCTGTTCCATAGTATTCATGCTCTATAGTTAATGAAAACCAGATTCTATATTTTTCAGAACTGCTCATATCGTTATATCTTTTCTGTTAATCACTCTTCGAAGCTGTTTTACTTCTTCGGAATTCACTTTCAACGTTCTTATTTCACATAAGATAGGCGGATAGTAACTACCTCCCATGAAGCTCCATAGATTTGATGATTCATTGAAAGATAAGTTTACAGGCTCTATGGAAAAACTTATGGATGATTGTGGGATGCCTATCGTATTATTGGATTGCCCTACATTGCTCAATGGTTGTATACAAACAATATCCTCATTCAGGTTGAATGTTGTTTTCAAAAAATCTGACAACAATGACGACAAATATGATAGTATTGTATACATTAAGTCTTTTTTATGTCAATTTTGGACTTGACAGTTTTTGAATCTTTTGTTTATGGATATTAAACTTAATACCATATAACGAAATTTTATTTCGCCATTAATTAAATTTCGGTTGTGGATATTTTTATTTTATCTATGATGTCTCTCAACAAGAAGTGATCGTCTTGGGATAATTTACCTTTCGTTAATATCAACAATCGTTGCAAAAAAAGTAGTTCTTTAGAGGAAAAGTGTAATGGAAATAATTGATAATCACGATCTGTATAATAATAAGCTTTTACTCGTTGATTATATTCTATCGGAGCAAAGTACCCAAGAAATGAATCATTTTTCATTGCGAATATATCCATTTGAATAGTACGTTGAGTAATATTACATCTCAAACGTCGTTGGCAAGTAGAAACAATATCCATGGTTTTCACATACTCATTTCTATGTAACAGACTGTCAATAAGGCAATATCGAGCTAAAGCATATTTATTTTGGGCCATTTGATAATTAGTTTAAGGTATTTTTACAATCTATAACTAACAAAAAGAAGGAGCTATAAATTTGGTCTAATACTATTTTCTGTATTTATCAAAAATAGTTCTTTTTAAATCAAATATCATATTTTTTATATTAAATATGCTTTGAAACAGATTTTATTATGAAAAAGCCCAATACTGATATACTAACAAAAGAAGATATTAAAAAAATATCTCCATGATTGTTAGCAATTCCAATTAATAGAAAAGGTTCTCTATTAGCTAATAATATAGATTTATATATCACTATCCTTCCCTATACAATACCTTTCCTTCGCCAACCTAAACTTCCAAGCCATGAAGTCTACAAGTGATTGTGGGGAAAGGATTTTGATGGTATCGGCATATCCGAAGAATTCACGTTGCAGTTCTTGGTTAATGACTACATGTAATTCGAATGTTTTGGAGCCATCTTCATGTTCTTTGATTAATGTTTGGCTCTTGTGAAAGGGTTTGGTTTGGACATAGGGGGCATTTGGTGCGTCTACCCAAAATCGGATGGTTTCGGCTTTCATGCCTATGTTTTTGGTGACTCCGACCAGGTCATCAAAGAAGGTTTGGGGGTCGAAAAGAGCGTTTTCGATATATTTTTCTTTTTCGGCTATTTCTATATGGTGTATTCTATCTAGTGCGAGGTTTATCAGGTTGCCTTTTCTTCTTCCAAATACGAACCAGCGGTTGCGATATTCCTTTAGCAAATAAGGATAAAATAAAAAAGTGCTGGCAGAACGAGCTTTGAATGAACGGTATTTTAAGTTTAAGACTTGTTTGTTGACAATGGCATGGTAAATAGTATCGAGATAGTCTAATCCTTTCAGGCTTTCATTCTTTTCGAAATCAATAACAGGTATTGTTTTTTGCTTGGCTGAGGTGACATGGTCTTCTAAGCGGCTGACTATATCTCCCATGCCTGAAAAGTAAGAGAATCCTTTAAATTGGCGAAGGACTTCTACTGCTTCGGACATGGTTTTGAGGTCTTGTTCGGATAAGGGGGTGTTGGTTATGCTGTAATCTTCGTCTTCGTATTTGTAATATTTATTGTCATATACTACGATGGGGGCATTATAGCCTAATTTTTCGCTGCGCATCATCTGGATGTCCATTTGGACGGTGCGTTTGCTGATGCCTTTGTCTATGCCTTCGTATTCGTAGAGGGCATCGGAGCAGGCGTCTATGAGGTCGTCGAGGGTCCATTGTCGGTATTTGTTGCGCAGACAGGTGTCTATGGTTTTATATCGTATTAGGGCGTTGCGGTTAACGGGCATGGTATCAATTATTAGGGGTTACAAATTTTTCGCCATCAAATTTTGATTTGAAAACGACGGCCGGATTTTGTTCGTCTTTCTGCGAATCATATTCTACTGAAAAATAGGTATAATTATGTTCTTTCAGATAGGTTTCATATGTTTCATCTTCATCCTTGTAAGGTAGAAAATCAATATAAATGGAAAGTATATTTTCTTCATCATCGAAGGTTATATCGCTATTGCACAGATAAAAGGCATATTTGCCATTAAATACAGGCTTGAATTGAGCTGTATCTTTACTGAAATCTATTGCAAAAACGGAATAGCCCCGACATATTCCTGATCCGGGAGAAGCACCGATACAGAGGTATAGTTCATTTTTTAATTGGTGAAATTCGTAAAAATAGGTTTCTGCTTCTATATTATATATCAAGGGTTTGTCTTTTGTATGTTTTATTATGATTGAATGAGGTATCCAGCCTGCTGATCCGCCGCAATGGTAGCCTACAATCAGTGTTTCGAACTGATTATTTTCAGTTTTTACGTGTTCTATCAACGGAAAGTCTTCTATTTTGAAGTTTGTAAATCCTTCTGATTTGAGATATTTTGTTATATCTGTGGCAACTACGCTTGATAAGCTATCCGGATCAAAATCTGCCCAATTGCCTTCATAAAGGGTTTGTGGGTAATGTGATAATAGCTCTAATTTTTTATTTATGGAGTCTTTGAAGGCTTCATAGCTATTCTGCGCATAGCTATTAGAAAAGCTCATTAGTACGAAAAAAAATAGAAAGATAATCTTCTTCATAGTCATTCTTTTTTCAAAAATAGCAAAAATATTTTTATCTACGCAAAAACATTGCGCATCCACTATCTTTCTTTGTGTAATAATTAATAACTGCTCTTGTTTTGAAAGAGAAACTTGCAAATAAAACAAGGCATTGCAGAGCAAGTTTCAAGAGGTTCGAATCCTCGGTGCTATTGGGAAGCATCTCCTTTATTTAGGTGGCATCAGATTGTAACTCTGACAAGAAGAAAAGAAAAACAGAACAAATTGTTCAAATCAGGCTGAAGCTTGTAAATCGGAGGATACCGTAAGATAATATTCTTACTCAATTAAATTTCCCTTCTGCCTGATGTTTTTCTTTTTGAATTAAGAAACAAGACTAAAAATAGATATGATTATGGGAATTTTCAGAAAAACATTTCAAGTAAAAGCAAATACCGAAGGATATTTGTTTAGAAAAAATGTATTTGAAGGTAAGCTTGAAGCCGGAATACATAAGATTCGTGATTGGGGCAATGAAGTTGAAGTTGTGACACTTCCATTGACAAGCAAATTATTGAATATCGTCAATCAGGAAGTACTTACAAAAGATAATATTGCTTTTAGGTTTTCTTTCTATCTTATATACAAGATTGCGGAAGGAGAAAAGTTTTTGAAACATTTTACGCTCGACCGTCCTATGAATTTTATAATAAACGAAGCCGAACAACATATTTGGACAATAGCTCAACTTCATGCTAAAAACATAATTGCAAATTATGATAGCGAAGAGTTAAACGAAAAACGTTCTGAATTGAGCGGATTGAGGAAAGAAGAACTCAACAGGCAGTTTGCTGAATATGGTATTGAAATAGAAGAATTGGAAGTGAAAGACTTAACTTTTCCTAAGTCGATACAAGATTTGTTTTCGAAACATTTGGAAGCCAAGATACGTGCCAAATCTGATTTGGAAAATGCAAGAACAGCTGTTGCTACTGCCCGAACACTGAAAAATGCTTCGGAATTGATGAAGGGTGATGAGAATATTCGCTTTTTTCAACTATTGGAAACTATATCTAAAATCGCAGAAAAAGGAAAACATACTTTCATGATTGGGGATTTAAACCAGATTGCCCAAATTAAAAAATAGACAACTATGATAGAATTAAAAGGAAAATATAACCAAGACTGTAAAATATTCTTGGAAGAAGTTGAAGAAGGAGCTATTGAGTTAGTCCAAAACATACTGAATCATGAAATATCGGAAGGGGTACAAGTTCGTATCATGCCTGATACCCATGTCGGGAAAGGAATTGTTATCGGCTTCACCATGCCGATGACTACTATGGTAAACCCTAACTATATTGGAGTAGACATTGGCTGTTCTGTTACAAGCTATAAATTAAATAAGCGTTTTGAGAGTGAAGATTTGCCTCGAATCGATAAAGTAATCCGAAAAGCAGTTCCGATGGGCCATGCTATCCGAAAGGGTAAGGATTTCAATTATTGGTGGGTGGATGAATATTTTCAGATAGTCACTCAGAATGTGAATAACTTTCAAAATGAATGGAATAAGCGTTTCTCCGATAATAAAGAAGCAATAATTATTGATAGAGAGTACATCGTTGAGCTTTGTAAGAAAATCGGTACAGGGGAACGAATGTTTTATAATTCGGTTGGTTCGCTTGGCGGGGGAAATCATTTTATCGAAATCGGGGAATCGGCAAAGGATGGTTCTCATTACCTGACTATTCATTCGGGTTCACGAAACTTCGGATTAAAGGTTTGCAACTACCATGCAAAAAAGATGACTGCTGCCAAATTCAGGCCGCAGGAGTATCACGACGAATTTAAGTATATCACACAAAATACTATTCCAACATCCGATATTCCGATAAAGTTGGAGGAGTTGAATGAGCGTTATGGTGTTGGTAAAAAGGAACTGTTATTGAAAGATGACGATATGTATGAATATCTTGTGGATATGGTGATTGCCCAAACTTATGCGGAGTTTAATCATCGGGCTATGGCTCATTCTATATTTGTGGGGTTGCGAGATGTGGAAGCTGTTGATATGGTTCATTCTATGCATAATTTCATTGATACGCGCGATTGGATTATCCGCAAAGGGGCAATACGTGCTTATAAGGGTGAAAGGATGATTATTCCGTTCAATATGCGTGACGGGTTGTTGATTTGTGAGGGAAAAAGCAATGCGGATTGGAATTGTTCTGCTCCACACGGCGCGGGAAGAATATTGGCTCGTAATCAGGCTTTCAAGACGCTGGATATGGATGTGTTCAAGAGTGAGATGGAGGGGATTTATTCTACTTCGGTGTGTAAGTCTACACTGGATGAAGCTCCTATGGCATATAAAGACAAAGATGTGATTATAAACGCTATTCAGGATACAGCTACCATTCTTGATACTGTAAAACCGATATTGAATATTAAAGCGAATTAGGTATTTACAGAGAGGGTTCAGAAAATAAAAACACATATTTTTTGAACCCTTTTTCTGATATGATAACTTTCAAAACTTGAGATCTCCAATTTTTATATATCTTTGACTACATACTGTGTAAAAACACTAAAAATGGAACAATATGAAAAAGATAATATTGTCAATCATACTCCTATCTTGTTTTCTTTTTGCCAATGCCACAGAACAAGTTCCGGATCAATTACTGCTTAACGATAAAAAACTTTCCCTATATACAGGCTGGGGACATCCATCTCCATTAGAGACTTACTTTCAACAAAAGGATATCAAATCACCATTTGCTATGCTTAGTACTGCCAATTACAGAGGACATATCGCAACATGGGAAATCAAGGATAACAAGTTTTTTCTTAAAGAAATAAAGGTTAGAAATGATGTATATAAACCTGAAAAATACGATATAAAATCCAAATCGGATACAACTATTCTGGACGGGAAAGTTTTTGCGGATTGGTTCTGTGGTGTTTTACAATGTTTTACTGATAAAGATTCCTATTATTTCTATATCAGATATGGAGAGGTTATTGACGAACAAGTTATCACAAAGAAGGATTATAAGAAGATACAAAATATTACGGAAAAAGATACAACTAATCATGAGTTGATGCGCAAATATTCAATGCTTTATCTTAATCAGAATTACATTGCTTATTATTTCAGACTATCAAGTGAGGACCAAATAACCAACGGGGATAAAAGCGGGCGCTTTATTACCCGACAAGGATTCAGTCCTATTTTGGGACATTTTGGAAATGATCATATGAAATGGCCTTATAACTGGGAGAATTTTGAGAAAAGTGGTGCTCCCAATTGTAAATGGATTATCGATGAGAATAAAGTATATCTGACAAGTGTTGGCTTACGGACTGGTACCGGTTTCTATGAAGTTAACCGATTTGATATACCATTAGATGAATTATTTTCATCAGAGTCTGACACTAACAGAATTTATGCAAATTGGTTAACAGGAATCTATATGATACAACATGGAGAAGAAAAGGAAGACACTCTCCTTCCTGGCTTTACCGAGTTTAAGATAGACAGTATAACTTATATGAAGATTATTGCAGGATTGATAGTTGAAGAATATACTGTCTCTGCTGATTATTTAAGGAATGGTATTCCGGAAGACGCTGAATCCGGATTAAAAAAGATGTTGGAAGAACTACAATAAAATGAGAATTATCTCATTTTTGGAATTGAAGCCTCTTTTGTGATACGAACTCTTGTCCTAAAAACAAAAATCCCTGTAAACGTCTAATTTACAGGGATAATCTACATTTTTCTTTTTCTATCAGTGGAGCTGGAGGGAACGATACCCTAAATATATCCAACTGATATTCAAATCATTGAATTATACCATTATTAGGCTGTCAGCGATTTTGCCCTTGCATTATTTCAACGTATCGCTTCTTTATTCGTATCCATAAAGATACAAAATTAATACCTAAACGAAAACTAAACGCATAATACATAGTAAATATAAAATAACAATCCCACAATAACGTTTCATATATTAAACAAAATATGTATATTTGCATTAAATATGAATCGTAATGAAAAAGACAAATGCGATATTGTTACCCAAACTTGTACAGCTCTTAGCCGGTATGGGCGAAAATATAAAGCTGGCCCGTTTGCGGAGAAAGCTGACTGCTGAGCAAGTTTCCGAACGCGCAGGGATATCCCGTTCTACGCTTTGGCAGGTGGAAAAAGGGGAATCAAGTGTTTCAATGGGCATTTATGCTCAAGTGCTATTTGTGCTTGGATTAGAAAAAGATTTGTCTCAAATTGCATCAAATGACATATTAGGACGTAAATTACAAGATGCAGAGTTACTTGTTGGCAAACGTGCTCCAAAGAATAAAAAATCGACACAATGAAGAACCAGAAGAAAGAGATATTTGTTTATGCTGATTGGCTTGAGTTAAATGGGCCTCAGTTAATGGGTAAATTGATTGTAGATTACTTAAGAGGTAAAGAGATTTTTTCTTTTGAATATAATAACGATTGGCTAAATTCAGGTAATGTTCAAATGTTAGATCCTGATTTAGCACTTTTCTCAGGAATGCAATATTTGAGAGATGAAAAATCAAATTTTGGATTATTTCTTGATTCATCTCCTGATAGATGGGGGCGAGTTCTAATGAAACGACGTGAAGCAATACTAGCTAAGGCTGAAAAAAGACCGGTAAACCCTCTTTTTGAATCGGATTTTTTACTCGGCGTATATGATTTACACCGAATGGGTGCTTTGCGTTTCAAGATAGATGAAGATGGTATGTTCTTAGACGACAATAAGGATTATTCTGCCCCTCCCTGGACTTCAATACGGGAATTGGAACATGCCAGCCTTGAGTTAGAGAAGAATATAGAAAAAGATAATCCCGAAATATTAAGATGGTTGAATATGCTAATGGCTCCGGGCTCTTCATTAGGAGGTGCCAGACCAAAGGCTAGTATTCAAAATACAGATGGCTCCCTTTGGATTGCAAAATTTCCAAGCAATAACGATGATAAAAATACAGGGGCTTGGGAAATGGTCGCAAGTGAATTAGCTAGAAAATCCGGAATTAATATGGCCGAAAGTGTTGTAAAAAAATACAACAGTAAATACCACACCTATTTGACAAAGCGTTTTGACAGGACAAATGAAGGGAAAAGAATTCATTTTGCATCTGCTATGACCTTGCTCGGATATACTGATGGAGCTGATTCTCAAGATGGAGTAAGTTATCTTGAGTTAGTTGAATTTATTATTCAGCATGGAGCTAATGTAAAAGAAGATTTGATTGAACTATTTAAGCGTATTGTCTTTTCAATAGCTGTGAGCAATACGGACGACCACCTAAGAAATCATGGGTTTATTTTGACAAAATCAGGCTGGGTATTATCTCCGGCCTATGATATCAACCCCAATCCTTATGGGACAGGATTGAAACTCAATATATCGGAAGATGATAATTCGTTGGATTTTGATTTGGTATTGAGCGTTGCAAAGTATTTCAGATTATCGAATGAGGAAGCAGAAAAAATAATTACAACTATAAAAGGAATCGTTTCCAATTGGAAAGATGTTGCAATAAAATATCAAATACCAAATTCGGGACAAGATATGATGAAATCCGCATTTAGATACTGATAGGGTGATTCATTAATTTCATCTATATTAATGAAGCTTATTGTTCTATATCCTTTTCATACCTTTCCTTTGCCAGCCTAAACTTCCAAGCCATGAAGTCTACGAGTGATTGTGGGGAAAGGATCTTGATGGTATCAGCATATCCGAAGAATTCACGTTGCAGTTCTTGATTGATAACTACATGTAATTCGAATGTTTTGGAGCCGTCCTTGTGTTCTTCAATTAATGTCTGGCTCTTGTGAAAGGGTTTGGTTTGGACATAGGGGGCGTTTGGTGCGTCTACCCAAAATCGGACGGTTTCGGCTTTCATGCCTATATTTTTGGTGACTCCGACTAGGTCATCGAAGAAGGTTTGGGGGTCGAAAAGGTGGTTTTCGATATATTTTTCTTTTTCGGCTATTTCTATATGGTGTATTCTATCTAGTGCGAGGTTTATCAGGTTGCCTTTTCTTTGTCCGAATACAAACCAGCGGTTGCGATATTCTTTCAAGAGGTATGGGTAAAAGATAAAGGTGTTGGCTGATCGGGCTTTGAAGGAGCGGTATTTTATGTTCAGGGTTTGTTGGTTTACAATGGCGTGGTAAATAGTATCGAGATAGTCTAATCCTTTCAGGCTTTCATTCTTTTCGAAGTCAATAACGGGTATTGTTTTTTGCTTGGCTGAGGTGACGTGGTCTTCTAAGCGGCTGACTATATCTCCCATGCCTGAGAAGTAGGAGAATCCTTTAAATTGGCGAAGGACTTCTACTGCTTCGGACATGGTTTTGAGGTCTTGTTCGGATAAGGGGGTATTGGTTATGCTGTAATCTTCGTCTTCGTATTTGTAATATTTATTGTCATATACTACGATGGGGGCATTGTAGCCTAATTTTTCGCTTCGCATCATCTGGATGTCCATTTGGACGGTGCGTTTGCTGATACCTTTGTCTATGCCTTCGTATTCGTAGAGGGCATCGGAGCAGGCGTCTATGAGGTCTTCGAGTGTCCATTGTCTGTATTTGTTACGCAGGCAGGTGTCTATGGTTTTATATCTTATCAGGGCATTGCGGTTGACGGGCATGGTATTACATTTAGTATGTTTAAAATACTGTAAGGTTTAATTCTTTACGGTCTGTATATTTCGGAAATTTGAAAGCGGGCATAGATAAAGCCATTCCTGCATGTATAGTGCCTTCGATATTTAATAATTTTGCTAATTTTCTTTTCTTATCCATATCAATGGCAATACATACATATCCTGTATAAAACTGTGATACTCCTAAACTTTCTGCCATAAGTGAAGCGTTTTGATAGGCTAAGTTAGCATCTTGTCTCCCGAAGTTACTTGTACTTGGTGTATGGATAAGTAAAACAGCTTTTGCCCCTCTTAATATAGCATCTGTTCCACTCCTATGTTTTGAGATAACGGCATTTAATTGAGGAACAGCTTCTTTTGCTCCCGGAACTATCAGATTAATGAAAGGGTTGATAAATGGATTCGTTATCTTTTTTACTGTAGCTTCGAATGTATTTATTGTTATCTCTGCTATTTGTTTTAATAATTCAGGGTTTGTAACGAGGGTAAAACTCACTTCTTGTCCGTTGCTTGCTGTTGGAGCAAGATGTGCCGCATCTACAATCTGATGTAGATATTCTTTGGGAACCGGTGATGAAAGGAATGCCCTGTTGGAGCGTCTGGCTCTACATAGTTCCATTACCTGATCGGGAGTTGGCAGTATATCTCTGTTCAGAGTATGTACTTTGTGTACAGGGAATTCTGAATGAATAACCGAATCGGTAGGACATATTGCTACACAGTGTCCACAGGCTATACATGTTTGAATATTTCTTAGTCCTATTTCATCTTTTGGGCTTTCTTGTGTCAGAATATAGGCAGGACATACTTTTACACATTTACCGCATTTTATACAGGTCTCTTTGTCAATATCTATTGTTATCATTCCGATCTTAGTTTTTAGTCAATCTTATATTATTTTTCAAAAGTATGAAAAATAATTTCAATTACGCAAAAAAGCTGCGCAACACATATATTTCTTTGTAGCATTAAACAAAAGAATTATGAAAGAGATAATACAAGATAAACTAACAGAAATAGAGAAAGAGCATGGAATAAAGATACTTTATTCGTGCGAATCGGGCAGTCGTGCATGGGGATTCCCTTCGCCTGACAGCGATTACGATGTACGGTTCATATATAAACGTAGCTTTGATGAACATTTGACTATACAAAGTAGAAAAGAGCATCTATCTTTTCCGATAAACGATGAATTGGATATATATGGCTGGGATATATCGAAAGTATTGCAATTGATAACTAAATCGAACACAACTCCTTTCGAGTGGTTGCAATCGCCTGTCATATACAGAGATGATAAAAAGTTTAAGGACGAATTATGGCAATTCTGCCAAAGTTATTTTTGTCCGAGAAGCAATATACATCATTATCTGGGTATAGCAAAGGGTGCATTGGGAACGATACAAGATGAAGACATCAAGATAAAAAAAATGTTTTATGTGCTTCGTCCTTTGCTTGCGGCTTTATGGTGTGTAGAACGCAAGGCAATAGCGCCTATGAGCATATATCCTCTGATGGATTTATTATCTGATGACTTACGTGAAAAGGTTTTATCTTTGATAGATTTGAAATCAACAGCTTCCGAAAGTTATTTGATAAAGATAGATGCAAATTTAAAGGAATGGATAGATAGGACTTATGATTATTGCCTAATATCATCACAAGATATGGAACGAAAATCTTTTGATAAAGAAAAGGCTGATATATTTTTTAGAAAAATGATATTGAAATGACTATACAAGAAATAAAGGATAAAGGATTACTACTTTTCGAATGTATAAGCGGCAGCAAAGCATATGGATTGAATACTCCTCAATCGGATACAGACTTGAAAGGTGTATTTTATCTGCCTAAAGAGCAATTTTATGGATTGGAATATATCCCTCAGGTGAGTAATGAAACTAATGATGAGGTTTATTATGAATTGGGACGTTTTGTTGAGCTGCTTTGCAAAAACAATCCGAATATATTGGAATTACTGGCTTCGCCCGATGAATGTATATTGTACAAGCATCCATTGATGGATAAGCTACTACATATAGATATATTCCTGTCAAAATTATGTAAAGATACTTTTGCAGGATATGCTTTGACGCAGATACGAAAAGCAAGGGGTTATAAAAAGAAGGTGGTAAACCCTATAGAAAAGGAACGTAAAAGCGTTTTGGACTTTTGTTATATCATGGATAACTTTCAATCTGTTCCTGTAAAGGAATGGCTTGATAAGAACGGATTAAAACAAGAATTATGCGGATTGAGTTCTATTCCTCATGCCAAAGGTATGTATGCTCTATTCTATGATGTGGATAATAAATTTGGCTATCATGGTATAGCTGTGAAAGATACCGCAAATGAGGTTTCGTTATCCTCTATACCTAAAGGTGAACAGGCAGTAGCTTATTTATTTTGGAATATGGAAGCTTATTCATTGTATTGCAAGGAGTATAAGGAGTATTGGGATTGGGTAGCGGAACGGAATGATGTACGTTATCAGACTAATTTGAATCATGGAAAGAATTATGATTCAAAGAATATGATGCATACGATACGTCTTTTGCAGGTTGCTGAGGAAATATTGCGTGATGGGAGATTGAATGTAAAGCGTCCAAACAGAAAAGAATTGCTGAATATAAAATCGGGCAATATGGATTATGATGATTTGTTGGCTATGGCTGATAGGTTAATGGAAAATATAGAATCGTATTATTTGACATCTTCATTGCCTGATGCTCCCGATAAGGAAAGGGCAGAAAAAGTATTGGTAAAAATGAGGGAGGAGTTATATGAATTGTATAGTAAGCATTCGGTCTCGGTCATCTTTTACAAGATTTATATAGGTTTTACCTTTGCATAGGTGAGAGTTAACGGTAATTTAACGAGCAATCAGTTTATGCAAATTTGACATCAATTGTATGAAAACCTATATATCATATCTTCGTCAAAGTACTATAAAACAACAGATCAGCGGACTTGGTATTGAAGCTCAGCGAGAGATTATAAATACATACGTGAAGGATAACTCAAAAATTCTCAAAGAGTATTTAGAAACGGAAACAGGTAAAAATAATCATCGTCCTAAATTAGCAGAAGCATTAGAACAATGTAGACAAACCGGTTCTATTCTAATTTGTGCCAAATTGGATCGTCTCTCCCGCAATGTAGCATTTACCAGTCGGCTGTTAGAAAGCGATGTTGAGATTGTTTTCTGCGATTTTCCCAAAGCCAATCGATTAATCCTGCATATCATTAGTTCAATTGCAGAGTATGAAGCCAACCTGATCTCTGAGCGTACCAAACAATCATTGAGGGCAAAGAAAGATAAGGGCATAAAGTTGGGCAAACCAGAGAATCTGTTAAATAATCATGCACGGGCAATAGCTAATAGTATCAAAACTAATAAAGCAAAAGCTTTAGCTAATGAAAATAACAAACGCGCCTTGGCTCTTATTATAATGATGAAAAAGGAGAACAAAACTTATTTGCAGATTACTTATGCACTCAACCGACAGGGATTCAAGACCAGTAGAGGGTATCGTTTCACGACCTCTCAAGTATGGCGATTATATAAACGACATATGGATATGCTTAAATGATTTAATTTTCGGATCGATTAATCAAAGACTGTGGTCTCCACTTTCCGGGAAGCAGTTCATCGAGTTCTTGTATGGAGTGGTCTTGTATTCTATTTAGTACATCTGTTAGCCAAAGACTCGGGTTTATCCCGCATATTTTGCATGTACCCAGTAAAGAGTAGATCATAGCAGTTCTTTCAGCAGATTGGTGATTTGAACAAAATAAATAGTTCTTGCGTCCTAATGCCAAAGGCCTTACCGCATTTTCAGCCAGATTATTGTCAATACGATACCTTCCGTCAAGCACATAACGGGCTAATCGCTGATATATACCATAAGTGTACGACATTGCTTTGCCAATCTTGGAAGATGGTAATACCTGAGGATAGTTTTTATCGATCCATTTCTCAAAATCACGTAGGATAGGATAAGCCTTTTCCTTACGCAATGCCTCTATTTGCCCCTTAGTAAAATTATTATCTGTGGCTCTTTGTTCCAATTGATAAAGCTTGCCGATTTGCTCAAGTGCATATTCAGCCCGTGGGGGATCATTGCCTAATGCCTGTTCAAATTTTCTGCGGGCATGCGCCCAGCACCCCAATAAGAGAACATCCTGTTTCTTTTCATATATATCATAGGCTCCATAACCATCGCTTTGCACTGTTCCTTTAAAATCTTTGAGTAAATCGACAACTACATATTGTGCTCGGGAACCTTTGTCGTAGTGAAAAAATAATTGCTCGTTTTCAGGAGAGCGTACCACCCAATGATAGCCCTTACGGGTAGCTCCGGGTTTATCTTTATCCAATACCGGAATCGTAGTCTCATCCACTTGGATATAATCACTACCCAGAACATTTTTTTTCAACTGCTTATAAAGTGGCTCTAATAAATTAATGGATGAAGCACTCCAGTCATTTACTGTCGATGCGGCTAAATGGACTCCGCTTCGTTTAAACATCTCCAGTTGACGATAGTAAGGTTGATGATCTTGGTATTTACTAATCAATAGGTTTGCCAGTAAGGATGCTCCGGCATTACTTCTTGGCAGAGGTAAAGATGGGAGTTCCGCCATAATAATACCGATCCCTCCGGGTAAAGCATATTTTTTACGGATAATCTCACGCACATAAAGTTGTCCGGGGATGTATTCTAAAATCTCGGTTACTTCCTGACCTATGCATTTAGCCCCTTCAGGTAAAGAGCACGGTTCAATCACTTCGCGGCGACGTTCTAAATGTTCGGGTAGAGGTTTGCGTACAGGGTGCCTTTTCACAGGAAGACCGCCGCTATCTCGGGCGGATAAGTTCCTTTTAGCAACCCCATTCAAATAGTTTTTTTCTTCTTCAAGTTGGACTAAGCCATAAAAATCAAGGCTTAACTGATTAGGATCTTCTTTTATATAACGTTCCGAGGAACGCCCAAATAAAGTCCGGCGCAGATAAAGTAATTCATCTCCAAGTTTTGTTAATTTGGTTTGCAATCCGTCAATATCGGATTGTAGTTTATCTACATTAGATTGCAACTGGTTGTTATCAGATCGCAGGAATGTATTTTTAAGCTCTAACTCCCGGTTTCGAAGGAGGGCTTCTTGTAATTTCCGTTCCAATTCCTGCATCTTTTCCATATGTTAAAGATACGCAAAATGGAGGATGTACACAAGCTTTAAAGCCTTTATTTATGCGGTTTTATGTGGAATATTATATCTCTTTTTACGAATAATTCGATTTAATGAAACACCTTCTACCATAAGCACTAAATCACACCAAGATAAGTGATAATGCCCTGTTGATTGATTCAGTTTAGGGATACTTATCCGTCCATGCTCCAAACGCTTATGATATAAAACAAGGCCTCCTCTTTCCCAATGTAAAAGCTTTATACGAGTACGGGATCTATTGATAAATACAAAGACTTCCCCACTCAAAGGATCACGGCCCATTGTATTCCTGACTATACCACATAAACGATCAAAGCCACCTCGCATATCTACTGCTACCGAACACAGGTAGTAGGTAAGAGAATCGTTCAGATTAAACACTGTTTACTAATATAATTTGATTAAGTCTACCAGTTGGGGCTGTATTCTTGGAATATACGCGAAGTGTAACTCCATTGGGATATGTAATCTCTATAGTAAAACTTTCTTCAGGCTCTACTAAATTTGCCTCCTCTGGTGGGGTTACTGTTATCGGGTGAAATGTTGTCGGTTCAAATTCTTCCTCTGCCAGCATATTATGCTCTTCCATATAACGCTTACGCCATGAATAGAACTGATTATCACTCCAACCTACTTGCCTATAAAAATCACATGGCATTAATCCACTTTTAAAATATTGCTCTATTATCGGATAGGCCTGACGTTTAGATAGCCTGGTACCAGGAAGTTGTCTCGTTTGTTTTTTCTTTTGCATAAACTGATTGCTCGTTAAATTACCGTTAACTCTCACCTATGCAAAGGTAAAACCTATATAAATCTTGTAAAAGATGACCGAGACCGAATGCTTACAATAGATTTACGGTCTTTGCCAATAGCTTTTTCTGTGGAAGAGTTCCAAACATCAGGATTAACTGTCAAGTTAATGGAGACCTCGATTCGTACTTTGTTAACCGTTACCTTTAATTGTACAGGTACTTCTCCATTTTTTGTAACTCTACTCCTTTTCACAAAAAACAAAATTTTAAATGTTCTTTTCATACTTTAAAACAGTTAAATTGTTAATAATAAAAGTACGAACAAGAAGCAAATACATCCAAACAATGGGATTCTATTTCTGTGATTTACAATAAAATACATCATTTATCGCTGACAAATCGCTGACAAAAGATTCGAAAATAAACTGTCAGCGATTTTGCACGTAAAAATGGGTAGAAATCGCTATTTTTAACCACCGGCTTAAAAACAAAAATCCCTGTAAACGTCTAATTTACAGGGATAATCTACATTTTTCTTTTTCTATCAGTGGAGCTGGAGGGATTCGAACCCTCGTCCAAACAAGGAACTAACCTGCTTTCTACATGCTTATCTTCGCCTTTGGTTGTCGGGAACAGGCAAGACCGAAGCCACCAACCTGAACCTTAGCTTCTTTATTTCAGATAGAAGCCGAAGCATCCCCTATCCTATCTCCGATTTACCTACACCACTGAACCGGTACGCTTCGAAGCCACAGCTTCCGAGTGATGTCTTGTCCATGTCCTTGACACGGATTAAGCTATATCTACTATAATTCGATTAAGCAGCAAGAGCGTAATTATTTTCGCCAGTTAAAATTTTGACGTCTGAGATTATAGTGCCAGCCGACTACGCACTGCATGCTTACAAATCACTTCATCTCGCTGTCAAAACCAGTCAACCCCAAAAGTGTTCGTCTAAGATACAAAGATAGCAATTTTATAAGAAAAACACGTAAATTTAGAAAGGAACTTCGCTGTTTCCGCCTCCCTGCTGATTAGGAACAATCTGAAAATCGGCATTAGGAGAGATACTGCTAATACTGGATGTAAACTGTCCACCCATCCCGAAATCGTCTTCTTTATTCTGGAAGCGGGCAAATTCATTCTTGAATCGTAACTGCACATCCCCCGTAGCACCATTACGGTGCTTGGCGATAATAATTTCGGCAAGACCAATCAAGGAGTTACCTTTTTCGTCCTCGAATATCTTGTAATATTCCGGCCGGTGAATAAAGCACACCATATCGGCATCCTGCTCGATAGCACCCGACTCACGGAGGTCGGAAAGTTGAGGACGCTTACCTTCGTTTCCTGTACGGGCTTCTACCCCACGATTCAACTGCGAAAGGGCAATAATCGGAATGTTCAACTCCTTTGCCAATCCTTTCAACGAGCGGGATATGGTACTTACCTCCTGCTCGCGGCTACCAAAATTCATACCACTGGCATTCATCAACTGCAAATAGTCGATTATAATCATCCTCACGCCATGCTCGCGCACCAATCGACGTGCTTTTGTACGGAGTTCGAAGACCGAGAGACTCGGCGTATCGTCAATGAAAAGCGGCGCATCGTACAATTCCTTTATTTTGAAGTCCAGCTGCTCCCACTCATACGGGGCAAGCTGTCCGTTTTTGATTTTCTCTCCCGGAATCTCGCAAGTATTCACTATCAAACGATTGACTAACTGCACATTCGACATCTCCAACGAGAACAAAGCGATGGGATAGTTGAACGAGACAGCCATATTCTTCGCCATAGAGAGGACGAAAGCCGTCTTACCCATGGCCGGACGGGCAGCGATAATAATCAGGTCGGAATTCTGCCAACCCGACGTTATCTTATCCAAGTCTGTAAAGCCGGTCTGCAAGCCACTTAACCCTTCGGGGCGGTTAGCCGCAATTTCGAGTAAGTTGAGCGCCTCTTTTATGACAGGGTTAATCTGCGTAACATCCTTTTTTACATTCCGTTGCGAAATTTCGAACAACTTACTTTCAGCCTCCTGCATCAAATCGTCGACGTCTGTTGTTTCGTCAAATGCTTTAGAGGTTATCCCCGACGAAAAAGAAATCAATTCGCGGGCAAGATATTTCTGGGCAATAATACGCGCGTGAAATTCGATATGCGCTGCCGAAGCCACCTTATCCGTAAGCTCGGCAATATATGTCGCACCTCCAACCTTCTCCAGTTCTCCCTCTTTCTTGAGCTCCTCCATCACAGTGAGCATATCCACCGGAGCCTGGCGCAAAGCCAAACTAACAATAGCCCGATAGATTGTCTGATGGGCATTGTCGTAAAAACTTTCAGGCTTCAGAATATCACTGACGAGCGAATACGCATCCTTCTCGAGCATGAGGGCTCCTAACACTGCACTCTCGAGATCGCGCACCTGAGGCTGCATTTTACCGATGTCACTTATAATGGGAGTTGCTTCTTTCGGTTTAGTTCTTCGCTTGTTCTGACTGTTATTTTCGGCCATTCTTGTAAATCCTTATTATAATTCTTTATAAAGTTAGGCAAAGATAATGCAAATAAGTTTCGGTTTGGGCTTTAGTTTTAAACATTGTATTAACAAGGGATTTGGGTAATCTGGTAAAATAGCATACTTTTGTTTCCTATTGATTCGCCTATTCAGCATGCCGGATAAGAGAGAAATATCGCAAAAAATAAAAGATTTAGCAGCGGAAATCGGATTCGATGCCTGCGGAATATGTTCTGCCGGAGAAGTCGATTCTGCAACAAAAAGCTACCTAAAAAAATGGTTAGACGAATCATATCAGGCGGATATGCATTATATGGAGAACCATTGGGAAAAGCGCTGCAACCCGGCCAAGTTGGTAGAGGGTACAAAATCGGTTGTATGCCTTGCGATCAATTATTATCCCGCCCGCAAACAACCGTCGGAGCATCCTCAGTTTGCTTATTATGCTTACGGCAAGGATTATCACGATGTGATGAAAGCCAACATGCAGGAACTTTTCGACAAGATAAAAGTATTTATCCCGAACCTCGAAGGACGTATGTTCTGCGACACGGCACCTCTCCTCGAGCGTTATTGGGCAGCTAAAGCGGGGATAGGTTTTATCGGTAAAAACTCTCTATTAATTATTCCGCACAAGGGTTCTTATTTCTTCTTAGGCGAACTGTTGTTGAATATCGAATTGGCGTATGACGAGCCGTTGGGTATATCGTGTGGCAATTGCAACAGATGCATCGAAAGTTGCCCGACACAGGCTATTGTTTCGCCTTATGTGGTAGATTCCAATAAATGCATTTCGTATCAAACGATTGAAAATAAAGGGAGTATCAGCCGTTCTATTATTCCTAACCTGCAAAACCGGCTATATGGCTGCGATATATGCCAGCAGGCCTGTCCGTGGAACAGGTTCGCCCTACCCCACACCGTTGCGGAGTTTGAACCGTCGGATGCTTTTCTGTCTTTATCTACTGAAAAGCTCGAAAGCCTTTCGGTGGAGGAATATCGTACTATTTTCAAGGGTTCAGCAGTTAAGCGGGCAAAATACGAGGGATTGAAACGAAATCTGGAAGCTATAAAGCAATCGCTGAAAAATGTGAATTAATCGTTATAGGATAGTTGCATGTTTATCAATATTTATTTGAAAAGTTACAAGGTACTTCGCCCTATGGGCAGTTACAAGTTACAAGAAAAAGTAACTCGATAAAAAACGTCGAAAATGAGTAGAGATATGTTACTTTTTCTGTCAAGCTTTCTCAATAATGAATTGAGATACCTCGTATTCACTCGGTATGACAAGCGTAGTGCCCTTCGTGGTTAAGTAATTATTAAGTTGACAGGTAAACAAGTAGACGAGTTTATTAGTTACGAGTTTACAAGAAATAAGTATACAATTGTTACTTTTTTGTCACTTCGAACGAATGTGAGAAGTCTTTTCCCAATTGCGAGGTGAGATGCTTCACTTCGTTCAGCATGACAGGGACGAATAAGCCTCCCCTTAGGGGAGGTTGGAGGGGCTAAAAGTAACTCGATAAAAAACGTCGAAAATGAGTAGAGATATGTTACTTTTTCTGTCACTTCGAATGAACGTGAGAAGTCTCTGGTCTAAAGTACGAAAGAGATACCTCAGAAAACTTCGGTATGACAAAAAAGCCTCCCCTTAGGGAGGTTGGAAGAGCTAAAAGTAACTTGACAAGAAAACGTCGTTTACTTGTACCGGTTTTCAAAACACGACACACTGATAACCAGACAAATAAACTCAAAAATACGTTAAAAAAGGTAACTAAAAGTAATACAAAAAAGCGACACATTTGTGTACTTTTAGGGGGAGTATAAAAGTCAATGCACATAAGTAATAAAATGCCCGATAAAACGTTTAAATAAAGGAAGAATAACCAAGAAATGAAAAAATCGATTTATATCATATTACTATTAGCCGGAATACTCATCCCGTCGTGTAGTGACAACGATCCCGACTACGTTATACCCGCAACGCCTGTCAGCTTCAGAATCAATCTGTCTACGACAGACAACCATCTGAACAGTCCCGGAAATGTAGGTATCTATATTCCCAAAAATAAAATGTTCGAATATAATCAATCGCTCAACGGCGTAACAATAGCTAAAGTTTATGGTACACCACGGGCAGGAGGGGCAAACGAGTACTATGGCTACTCGGGTGTATTGATTTTCAACACAGGGATACAGACAAGCAGCAGTGGTTTAGTTGCTTACGACCTTTGTTGCTCCTACGAGCAACAGGTAGAGACACGCGTGGTACCAACAAACGACTATAGAGCGAAATGCCCGAAATGTAATTCGGTATTCAATCTCTACGAGGACGGCAAAGCAATGAGCGGACCGGCCACAACAAAAGGAAAGAAGCTCCAACTTTATAGAGTATTTACTTCTGCGAATAATGAATTTTACATTCGGAATTAAATTTTGACCAATATCTTTTGTAATAAGCAAAAACATTTTTACATTTGCAGTCGCTTAACGGGAAAAGCAAGGTGTTGCAGTAGTTTTCCTTGACAGTGTAAGTAAATAATGCGAAAGTAGCTCAGTTGGTAGAGCACGACCTTGCCAAGGTCGGGGTCGCGGGTTCGAATCCCGTCTTTCGCTCACTTAGGCTGCTCGGATGGTGGAATGGTAGACACGCAAGACTTAAAATCTTGTGACCATTAGGTTGTGCGGGTTCAAGTCCCGCTCCGAGTACTAAACTGAAAATCAAGCGACTACAATCAAAAGGTAGTCGCTTTTTTTGAATTTAAATAGTATAACGCAATGAATGTATCTTACAATTGGCTAAAGGATTACGTTAATTTTGACTTCACCCCGGCAGAGCTGGCTGCAGCTTTGACTTCAATCGGGCTCGAAACGGGAACAGTAGAAGAGGTAGAAGCTATCAAAGGCGGTCTCGAAGGCTTGGTAGTCGGCGAAGTGCTTACTTGTGTCGACCATCCTAATTCGGATCATTTGCATATCACTACGGTCAATCTGGGTGACGGCGAACCCGTACAAATCGTCTGCGGAGCTGCGAATGTAGCTGCCAGACAGAAAGTAATCGTAGCCACTGTAGGAGCGAAACTCTACCAAGGAGAAGAATCGTTCACCATCAAGAAATCCAAGATACGGGGCGAAGAGTCTTTCGGGATGATCTGCGCCGAAGACGAAATAGGCATCGGAACAAGTCACGATGGCATTATCGTTTTGCCTGCCGATGCTAAAGTCGGTACTCCGGCAAAGGAATACTACAACATCAAAAGCGATTATGTATTGGAAGTAGACATCACGCCTAACCGCGTGGATGCCGCTTCGCATTATGGTGTAGCGCGTGATCTTGCTGCTTATCTGAAACAGAACGGACAGAATATCGAGCTGAAAAAGCCAAGTGTAGATAGTTTCAAAACTGAAGCCAAAGACGGATATATCCAAGTCAAAGTAGAAAATACAGAGGCTTGCCCACGTTATGCTGGCCTTACAATCAAAGGCGTATCGGTGAAAGAAAGCCCTGAATGGCTGAAAGAGCGTCTGACCGTTGTGGGCTTACGCCCTATCAACAACGTAGTGGACATTACGAACTACGTATTGCACGAATTAGGCCATCCGCTTCATGCTTTTGATGCCCAATATATTACAGGCGGAGAAATAATTGTTAAGACATTGCCCGGAGGGACTAAGTTTGTCACGCTGGACGAAGTAGAACGTACTTTGAGCGACAAAGACCTGATGATATGCAACGACCGCGAAGGGATGTGTATCGGAGGGGTATTTGGCGGACTGAAATCGGGTGTTACGGAGGAGACGAAGGACGTCTTCCTCGAGTGTGCCTATTTCAACCCGACATGGATACGCAAAACCGCACGCCGACACGGTATCAATACCGATTCTTCGTTCCGTTTCGAGCGAGGAGCAGACCCCAATGATACGCTATATGTGCTGAAACGTACGGCTCTCTTTATACAGGAAGTTGCAGGAGGTACAATCACAGGCGATATACAGGATGTATACCCTACTCCAATCGAAAATGCTATTGTCGAATTGAGTTACGACAAAGTTGATAGCCTGGTAGGCAAAACACTCGGACAGGAAACAGTAGATAATATCCTCAAAAATCTTGAGGTGGAGATTGTTAGTAAGTCCGGAAATACGCTCACATTATCAGTCCCTACCTATCGGGTGGATGTGAAAAAAGATGTGGATGTTATCGAAGACATTTTGCGTATCTATGGCTACAACAATGTGGAGATAAGCGAAAGCGTACATTCCAATCTTTCGTACAAAACATCGACAGACCAAAGCTATGATTTACAGAATCTTATTTCGGAACAATTGACGGGATGCGGATTCAACGAGATAATGAATAACTCGCTCACCAAAGAGTCATACTATGCCGAATCGGAGGTATATCCGATAGCTAACTGTGTAAAGCTGCTTAACCCGCTCAGCTCCGATTTGAGTGTTATGCGGCAGACATTGCTATATGGCGGTTTGGAAAGCATTGCCCGTAACCGTAATCACAAGAATACGGACATCCGTTTCTACGAATTCGGAAACTGCTATCATTATGATGCGAGCAAACGCGTAGAAGGTGAAACACTCAACGAATACAGCGAAGAATATCACTTGGGTATCTGGGTGAGCGGCAACAGTGTCACAAACAGTTGGGCTGCTGCTGACGAAAAATCGTCGTTCTATCAGTTGAAAGCGTTTGTCGAAAACGTCCTGACGCGTCTGGGTATTTCACAGGATAAGTATACCTATAAGCAATTCAGTAATGAGTTATATAGCGCTGCCATTACCATCTCGACACGCAACCGCGAATTGGGTGTAATGGGCATTGTGAACAAAAAGAAGTTGAAAGCACAGGACATCAATGCCGAAGTGTATTTCGCCGAACTTAACTGGAATGCTGTAATGAAAGAAATCAGGAAGCACAGCATAACATTCAGCGAGATAGCCAAATTCCCATCCGTAAGCCGTGACTTAGCCTTGCTGCTCGACAAGAAAGTGTTGTTCGAGGAAATTGAGGCTATTGCACTCAAATCGGAACGTAAGCTATTAAAGTCAGTTAAGTTGTTCGATGTTTACGAGGGTAAGAATTTGCCGGAGGGTAAGAAGTCGTATGCGGTTAACTTTATCTTGCAGGATGAAGAGAAAACGCTGAATGACAAGCAGATTGATGCTATTATGAAGAAAATCCAGACTTCATTGGAAAATGAGCTGGGTGCGCAATTGAGATAAGTTACAAAGGATTGACTTTGACCTGATAAAATCCTCCTTTATTTCCATAGAGGGGGATTTCTTATTAGACCGGCTCAATAGGAATAGGAATTGGAATGGTAGGCGGTGTATATGAGGCAGAAAGCTACAATAGCCGACAGAGGTGTCATCGTGTATTTCTCTTTCTTGCTGAATGAAAACAGGTTCATAATGGTATTCAGGCACAAGTATCCTCCGAAGCCATAGGCGGCATACCTGAAAAAAGGTGCACTTACATCCAAATCTAAGATTCCACCTAACGATAAAATTAAAACAGCAGCAAAGGTAAGTATAACCGCTGCTATCCCGCTGAAAACACGCATCTTGGGCGGAAAGGCTTTATATTTGCCACCCATCGCGTACTCCCCTAATGGAAAGCCCAATGTCAACAATATCTGGAAGAGTACAAGAAGGAGCATACATATCCCTCCTATCCAAGCTGTTATCATCCGATTCTAATTGAGCTTATTTATATTTATATTCATATATCAGTCAAATCTGGAGAAGGCATAGTAGTAGTCCTTCACCGTCTGTTGCTCTTTGTCCAATCCGGCTTCCTCTGCGGCTCGCAAGGCATCTTCTTTCACTGTGAACTTTTCTATCTTATAAGGATGGAAATGAATGACCGCATAGGTCGTATCCGTATCGAAATGACTACAGACAGTAGCATACAGCGCATCACGGTTAAACGAAAATGCTGTTATTCCATGTAGTAGCTGCTTGCTCTTATTGGAATCTATCAAGACCTTCACACCCGTTTCGTCCTCTATGACAGCTTCTTCCAAATCGTCAATCGCCGTCAACGAATAAGGATAAATCAACGGCATGCGGTAATAGTCTCTGAATCCGGCATAGGTATAATATTCGCCAGAGATGGTTACTCCCTGCGGTTGCATATTTACGAGCTTACGCATTTGGAGGGAATTCATCGAATGAGTGGAAGAAAGAGCATCGGAGAAGAACTCAACGACATCATCGTTTTCGATATTCTTAATTGTATAGACTGTCTTATAAAGGATGTATCCGGCTGTGAGTAACGAAAATACGAACATTGCTCCCGCCGCCAGAAGGCATTTGTTACGTGATGATTTGTTCTTCCGCTTGACTATCGCCAGTATCAAAGAAACAAGCATCATAATCAATAATGCTATCAGAAAAGCAGTGAGCAGGAATCCCTTAATCAGCATATTCTACAAGCAATTTTCGGCATGATAGGAGGAACGCACGAGCGGCCCGCTCTCTACATAATCAAAGCCTTTACCGTATGCAATCGATTTCAATTCGTCAAACGATTCGGGCGTAATGTATTCGACCACCGGCAGGTGTTTCCGAGATGGTTGAAGATACTGCCCAATGGTCAGTACTTTGCATCCGACCGACAACAAATCGTCCATCAGTCCGAGGATTTCCTCTTTCGTCTCCCCCAACCCGAGCATAATACCCGACTTGGCTTTCCGCCCGCTGACCGCAATATATTTCAACACCGACAGGCTGACATCGTATTTAGCGGCGCTGCGCACCTGCGGCGTCAGCCGACGCACAGTTTCCATGTTATGGGCTATCACATCAGGTAGCGCCTGACATATCATATCTACCAGCTCGCGCCTGCCCAGAAAATCGGGTATCAGCACCTCAACGGTAATAGCAGGGTTTAGTTCCTTTATCTTATGGATTGTTTCTACCCAATGATTTGCCCCAAAGTCCGGCAAATCGTCTCGGTCGACCGAAGTCACCACGGCATGCTTCAGTTTCATCAGTTGGATAGAGCGGGCTACATTCTCCGGCTCATCCGGATTAAGCGGCAAAGGCTTACCCGTCTTGGTATTGCAGAACTTACACGAACGTGTACAAACATCACCTGCTATCATAAACGTAGCCGTTCCGCGCTCCCAGCATTCGCCCATATTCGGGCAGCGTCCACTGGAGCAAATCGTATGCAGGCAATGTGATTCTACAATATGCTTGGTCTGGGTGAAGCGTTCGTTTCCTCCCAACCTTATCTTGAGCCAGTCCGGTTTCTTAACGTGAGCCATTCGTATGGGATTACATATTCGTTTTCAGGAAGTTCGTCACTTTCAGGAAGAGGTAGTTGCGGTTGGCCGCTCCACGAATCGAATGGTCTTTGTCGGGGAAAACAAACATATCGAAATGCTTGTCGGCATTGATTAATGCCTTGGCATATTCCATCGAATTCTGGAAATGCACATTATCATCTGCCGAACCGTGTATCAACAACAAGTTTCCTTGCAGGTTGCGTGCCAATGTCTTTGGCGAACCGTCTACGTAGCCGTCCATGTTCTGTTGCGGAGTGCGCATAAAACGCTCGGCATATACCGAATCGTAATAGCGCCAGTCGGTAACGGGTGCGATAGCAATACCGGCTTTGAATATGCCATTGCCACGGCTCATACTCATCAGCACGTTGTAGCCACCATAACTCCATCCCCAGATAGCAATTTTATCCTTGTCGACATATGATTGGGACGCAAAATAGCGTGCTGCCGCAATCTGGTCGTCCGATTCTATTATCCCCAGATTCTGGTAAGTACATTTGCGGAAATCCTGTCCGCGGGCACCTGTTCCGCGTCCATCTACACAGGCAACGATAAAGCCTTGCGTAGTGAGGTAGTCTGTCCAGTCTGCCTTATATCTATCCTGTACCTCTTGCGAGTTTGGCCCGCTATATTGTATCATCACCAACGGGTATTTGCGCGAAGGATTGAAATCGACAGGCTTCATCACATAAGCATTCAAGTCCGTAATGCCGTCGGCAGCCTTCACTGTTATAAATTCCTTCACCGGGAGCTTTACGGATGCCAATCGCTCTTTCAAAGGAGCATTATCCTGTAACACCCTCAATTGCTTACCTGTTGCGTCATGCACCGTAGAAAGTGTAGGCGTGGTAGCATTAGAATAGGAATTGATATAATGCTTTCCGTTCTTGCTGAATTGAGCTGTATTAAAGCCCCTTTGAGTAGACAATTTTGTCTTTGTACCCTTTTTCAGTTCTACTTTATAAATGGCTCTGGTCAGCGGACTTTCTTCTGCCGCCTGATAATACACAAAGCCTTTTTCTTCGTCTATAGCCAACAAGTCGGTCACATCATAATTGCCTGATGTCAACTGCTTTTGCTGAACGCCATTGTTGTCATATAAGTAGATATGGCTGTAGCCGCTCTTCTCGCTGACATAGGTAAACTGGTTGCCAAAGAAGTGAATAGTATTCAACAACTCCGAATCGATATAGCGCTCGTTATCTTCCCGCAATATCTGACGGGCAACTGTGGAACGGGCATTGGCATAATACATGGCAAATACATTCTGCTCGCGGTTGAGTGTCATCACGGCCAACTCGTCTCCTTCGGGAAGGAATTGTATGCGCGGGATGTATTCTATTCCCTGTTCGGGCATTTTCATCTTGCGTGTAGTCATCGAGTTGATATCGAATACCTGCACCGAAACGGTCGAGTTCTTCTCCCCTGCTTTTGGATATTTGAATGTCTGCACAGGTGGATATAGCTGTCCCAAATAGAGCTGCATCTGATAGAACGGAACTTCCGATTCGTCGAATCTCACAAACGCCAACAGGTTATTATCAGCCGAGAAATCGATTAGAGCCGTCGTGCCGAATTCTTCTTCGTACACCCAGTCCGTTGCCCCATTGATGATTTTACCATAGGCACCGTCTTTAGTCACCTGCGATTCGCTTTCATAATCAAATTTTGCCAGCCAGATATTATTATCCAGCACATAGGCTGCCATACGTCCATCGCGCGAGAAGGTCGGAACCATCTGTTTGCCTTTGTTCTCAGTCAACTTCCGCACATGGTTGCGACGGATATCGTAGTAATAATATTGCGCTTTGAATGAATGGCGGTAGATAGATTCGGCCTCGTTATATACAAGCAAACGATATTCATCGGGGCTCATAATAAAGCCTTGGAACGAATCGAAGCTACATTCGCGGGCTGTTTTCGCGTCGAATACAGTTTCTACAGGCAGTCCTGTTTTATAAGAATATTTGATAATCTTGGTATTCTTATCCGCAGCCTGATAATAGTGCTCTCCGTCTGCAGAGGAAACGACTTCGGGAGCACCATAGGCATAATATTTTCCGGCGGTTATGTCTTTTAACTCTAAGTTCTGGGCATGCAGACCAACCAACAACAGCCCACCGAGTAATAAAGCAAATATCTTTTTCATTGTTATGTAATTCTTTTTGGCAAATATAGTCTATTTATGTGAATATAAGCGGATATTGGCAAAACAAAGAAAGCAAAAAATATAGAAAAATGATATGTATACTTATTTTTTTCATTATCCGATTAAACCTATTAAGATTTTTTTAGTCATATATATAAAATTGATAATAAAACAAAATGATTAACATCCTAAATCACACACATCAATAGTTTATATTGTCAATTTGTAAAGAGAATCGATTTTCACTATATATACATGTGCACATTAAGAATAGATTTATTAACTCTTAAAAAAAATAAGAGCCATGAGACAGATATTATATTTTGCATGTATACTATGCCTGGTTCTGTCACAATCAGGTTGTAAAGGAGAAAGAGAGAATGAACAAGCAGAAGAAGACAAACCGTTGTCTATAGAGGTTTCTGAAGAAAGCCTCAATGATTCTTCGGCAATAGTAATAAATGATAGCTTAAAAAATTCTACAATTCATAATTCGCCTTTAACGAAAATCAAGAAAGAAGTCAAGAATGATAGCATATCCAAGTTGAATGGAAAACTCAATACGTCCGTAGCAAACAATATCCCGGCATTATTAAATATGCCTGTTCTGGCTTTCGACGATAATTCCAATAATTATCAAGAATACGAAGGAGAGGAATATTACGCCGGTTATTCGCCGGTTTATAGCAACAATTATTATAATGACAGCTACTATTATGATAATTATTACTACGACAACTACTATTACGACAATTATGATTATGATTATTATAGTCCTTCTTACTACTACGAAGACTACTATTATAGTCCGATAGTAGTACCCCCATATAACTCTAAACCAAAACCGCCTTATAAACCGGGGAAACCCGAGAGGCCACATAAACCGGAAAAGCCGGGAGGAGAACGCCCTTCGAATCCCAAGCCGGAAAAGCCTGCTGATATAAGGGATTCCGGCAGAGGAAACAATAGACCTATCTCGCGCCCTCCCAACAACGGAGAAGTACGGACTTCAGAGCGGGATAATAATACTTCGCGTCCGGAAAACGCACCGGCAATACGCCCTACGGATAGAAATCCTAAAGAGAATAATGATAAAAACAGGACTGAAAGGGATGAGAACAGAAACTCCCAGATAGGAAATACTACAACATCCCCTACTCGTTCAAGTTCCAGAAATACTGCTTCAGATACAGACAATAAAGAAGCTGAAAATCGCAAGCAGCGTGAAAATCAGGAACGCAGAGACAGGGAGCAACGAGAAGAAAGAGAAAAACAAGATAGAGAACGTAAAGAAGCGGAAAACCGCAGAAATCGTGAAGCTCAAGACCGTAGAGAGAGGGAACAACGAGAAACGAGAGAGAAACAAGATAGAGAAAGTAGAGAAGCGGAAAGTCGCAGACAGCGCGAAGATCAAGAACGCAGAGACAGGGAACAACGAGAAGAAAGAGAGAAACAAGACAGAGAACGTAGAGAAGCGGAAAGCCGCAGACAACGCGAAGATCAAGAACGCAGAGACAGGGAGCAACGAGAAGAAAGAGAGAAACAAGACAGAGAACGCAGAGAAGCGGAAAGCCGCAGACAGCGCGAAGATCAAGAACGCAGAGAGAGGGAACAACGAGAAACGAGAGAAAGACAAGACAGAGAACGCAGAGAAGCGGAAAGCCGTCGTTCGTCATCCTCTTCTTCCAGTTCTTCTTATGGAAGTAGTTCTTCGAGCAGCAGTTCCAGCTCACCATCATCCTCATCTTCCAGTAGTGGACGATCTTCGAGTCGCGGTTCGGGTAGACGATGAATAAAGAATATGAAAGTAATTAATTATTAACTAAATATTTTAGGCCATGAAAAAGATATTATTTATCCTATTAACAGCTATCACACTCGTTTCTTGCACAGGTGAAGATGGAAGAGACGGTAGAGATGCTAATTTCTTTACAAAAACAGTCACCATCAAAAGCGAAGATTGGGTTCTTTCCGGCACACCGGGATCGTTAAGTTCTAATTACTATGCAGATGTACATATTCCCGAACTGACCTATAGTGTATATGATTACGGAGCAGTAGTAGCTTATCTGATAGTTGATGATGATGTAAAGAATGTAATGCCATTCGTTTTGCACAAAGGAATATGGACTGGCACTGAAGCTGTATTATGGACGCAAACCTATGACTATGAAATCGAGCCTAATTGGATGAGATTTTACGTCACCTACTCCGATTTTGACACTTATCAGAAACCCGACACTGAAAGTTTTCAGATAGTCCTCATGTGGTAGAGAGCATAAACAAAGCAGGTTAGTCCTAACCGAACTAACCTGCTTATATTTTATTCGAAATTACTATTTCTTTTTACCGTCCTTATTTTCGGACATGACCATCTGAATATCTTCCATCGTGAAGTTGCCTAATATACGCATGATGGTACATTCATTCGGTTGGGCTGTCACCATCAGAAACTCTTTGATATTTTGCCCGTCGGCCATTATCAGGAAATCGACATTCTCATCGCCATCCTTCACAGTCATCAGGCTTTCATAAGTTTTGCCTTTCATCAATGATGCAGCTTCTTTTTTCATCATCGCAACTGCCGATGGATTTTCGGATGTGTATATCTCCAATTTATCGAGTTTTCCTATCAGGTTGCTGATATTGGCATCACCGAGATCCATGCTTGGGGCAAGCCGCAAAATACTCTTCGAAATATAAACGGATGTTATCTCCTTGTTATTCGAGAATCTTTCGAAAAGCTTGTTATCCTGCGCATACATTCCTATAGCCGAGAAGAAGAGTATGCATGTGATTATAATCGTTTTAAGTTTCATTTTCTATTTTGTTTTAAGGGTATTCAACGTATTGTTTACAACATTATTCGCTTTGGTTATGTCATTATTCACTTCCGTAACCTGCGACAATCCTTTATTCAGTTTATTCGAAATCAGTAACAATGCTTTTTCAGCCTCCATGTATGCCTCATCCGGATCGCTGTAGGTATCCTGATAAGCCATTTGCGGCAGATCGGCATCCTGTGGCTTGTTTACAAAGAACATCACTGAAATGAGGATAGCAGCACAAGCGGCGGCTACCGAGAACCAAGCCAATATATTACTTTTCTTTTTAGAGGCTACAAGTTGCAGTTTAGGTTTCTCCTCCCCTGCCTCACTTGCGGCGAGATCGTCGATAAGAGCTTCCAGTTTGGCATCCAATCCTATGGCCGGAGGAACTTCTTCCCCATCGTATATCTGCATAAAGATATAAGCCTCGTCTGCCAATTCGGGAGCAACAGCATCGCTACCGAAATAATCGAGTAACAGCTGCTCATCCGATGGAGATATTTCTCCCTCGTAATAGGCTTCTAATAATTGTTTTATATCTTCTGTTTTCATCCTGCACATAGTTTTAAATATTGCTCCCGTACGGTTTTTCTTGCTCTCGAGAGTATGACCCGTACATTCGTCGTACTCAATCCCATCATCGTCTCTATCTCTTCGGTGGAATAACCATCCCAATCCTTGTACATAATCACTAATCGTTGCTGCTCGGGCAGTTTCTTTATCAGTTCTCTGATATAGTTGGCCTCATCCCGCATCTCTATGCTATTCGGCAGGTATATATCTTCATTATTTTCATGAGCTTTCATCGTTGGGATATATTCTTCTTTTCGTTTAGCATTAGGACTTCGTAAGAAGTCGAGGCAAAGATTTTTCAACATGGTAATGGCAAACGCTTCGGGGCTATTCAAATCAGTCAACTGGTCTCGTTTTTCCCAGAGTTTGATGTAAGTGTCCTGAACAATATCCTGGGCATTTGCCTCATTCTGTACAATACGGAACGCTATCCGGTAGAGTTTCTGATGATATGGGAGAAATTTTTGTTTGAAAATTTCTGCATCCATCAAACAGCGAAATTAAGGTTTTTCGGAATGTTCTTCCAGAAATTCATCGATTGCATCTTTGCTAAAGTTTCCTTTTAGCTCTACAATTACAATATCGGCATCATCTATAGCAAAGAAATATAATCCTTCTACCGTATCATTTGTTGTCTTCAACATAATATGTACAGTTTCGCCTTCATCATTTATACGCATAAGTGTTTCGTAACCATCCGCTTCTTCGAGGTCATTAAACAATGCCTTGTATTTTAGGGCGATATCCTGCGAGAACTCCTCAAGCGTAATAACGTTTATAGCTTCCAGCTCGCGAAGTATAACCGACTGTTCAGCTTCCGCATTTTTGGGGAAATCCTCTTTGCTTATGCTTTGCTTTTCTACGCCTTTTTCTTCCTTCAATTGTGATATTATTTTCTCGGGATGAATGGCAAAAGCCGACAGTGCTACTGCAAATAATAAGACAAAGGATGTAATTAATTTTTTCATGCTTTTATTGTTCTGATGTTACGTTCGATGATTATTCCTGCAAAGGATGAGGAGCGCTTTGCGCACTCCTGCATCCATTCAAGGAACGAAATTAATCATTTTTGCTATATTTCTCGATAAGTTCCTGTATATCTTTCTCTTTTATGTTGCCAAGCAATTTGACTACAGCAATATCCGAATCGTCTACACAAAAGATATACATGCCCTTCACCTTATCTTTTTCGGTTTTCAACATGATGCGCACCTTAGAATCAGCATCGTTGACCTGCACAATAGTTTCGTACCCACCTTCGTCTTTTATGCTATTTATCAGTGAAACATAATTATTTTTCTGGCTTTCGGAACAACCATCTACTGCCAAAACGTGAATCGATTTGATTCCCTTGACCAATGGCATAGCTTCGCCGGCTTCTTTCTCCATAAAAGGCTTGGCTATCGCCATCAAGAAACCTCCTATTTTGACATTGGTTGCATTGCTTTCCTTCGAAAGCTGGGCGATTAGCTTATCCGGATTGTTGGCTCCGGCTGACATAACTACTGCAAATAACAAAACTAAACTTATAACTACCTTTTTCATGATCTTATTTTTTTATTGTTTATTAATTCTTTTTTCAAGTATCTGCGAGGTACCTTATTATCGCTTTCAAAAATAAGACGAGGCAGGCCGGATTTTCGTTACAAGAATTTTCATTTTTTTTGCACACATTTCATAAACAACTAAAATACAATACATTACAAAACAAAAAAACTCCTACCAGCAAAGTAGGAGCTTTTGAACTGAAAGAGTTTTTTATAATAATTTAGTTACATCTGTGCCGTGAGACCTCCTTTCGTTTTTAGGTTTTCCAATAAGAATTTATCTCCTTCTGCCAAATCAACAACCATATACTTGCCAACACCGCATATCTGCATTTCGTCGAGCACATCCACCAGATTCGCATAATGGGCATTTTCGGTCGGCTTGATCAGGACAGTTATACTTTCTTTCGATTTCTTCAGTTTAGCCATTTCCTCTTTGAAGTGACTCTCTGATATTTGTTTCGAACGAACTTGTTTTCTTAAATCATTCACTTGTTTGAACAATACATTATTCTTTTCAAGCAAAATAGGACGTATGTCTTTGTAATTAGCTTCGACCAATGAATTATAATCTTCATAGTTTGGTACGCCATGATAGTAATACACCTTATTATCTTCACCCAGAATCAATGTTATTGTCTTAGAGCCAACCACTTCGGGCGGATTATCATCCTTTTGGTCTGATGGCATTACAATATCCATTGCCTGCGGAACGGCCAACGTTGTACAAAACATAAAGAATGTAATCAGGAGCATCAACATATCCACCATCGGGGTGAAATCGACACGCAATGTCTTTTGTTGTGGTTTATTTCTTTTTCCTCCTTTTTTTCTGCCGGTATCTGTATTTATATTAGCCATAACGTTTAGAATTTAGATAGGTTAAACATCTTCTTTTACCTTATAGAGCATTTTTTCGGATAATTCCATAAGCAGTGAAAAATATTTTTACCATTTATCGGAAAAGATGTTGTACTTTTGCATCTCTCCGCCGGAGTTATTTTATCTATATATCAGGTAAATAGGTGAAATATAGAAATATACAGGAAATGACAGTAAAAGAAATATATAAAGAACTCGAAGCCCTCTCCACCCCCGAAAAAAAGGAATTTTTGCCCTACTTTTTCAAAACAGGGAAAGGACAATATGGAGAAGGCGATAAATTTATCGGTGTAGTCGTTCCCGATACGCGCAAAATTGCCAAGAAATACAAGGCAATGCCGTTTGAAGAAGTTACACAGCTTTTGGAGAACGAGTATCACGAATGTCGCCTGTGTGCCCTGCTGATATTGGTCGAACGATTCAAAAAAGCCAGCGAGGCGGAGAGGAAAGAGATTGTAGACTTCTATCTGGCACACACGCATCGCATCAACAATTGGGATTTGGTCGATTTAAGCGCCAAAGATATTGTAGGCGAATATCTTGTCGACAAAGACCGCTCCGTATTATATAAACTGGTCAAAAGCAGCTTGCTGTGGGATCAGCGAATCGCTGTGGTATGTACCTATGCTTTCATCCGCCGCGGCAACTTAAAGGATATTTTCGCTCTCAGTGAATTATTACTCGACCATAAGCACGATTTGATGCATAAGGCTACCGGCTGGATGCTCCGCGAAGCAGGCAAAAAGGATATAGAGCAATTACGGAAATTCCTCGACAAGCACCACCAAATAATGCCGCGTACCATGCTGCGCTACGCAATAGAAAAACTGTCGCCCGAAGAAAGGGCGCATTATATGAAGAAATAATATAAATGGATTATCAAATATATACCCTTCCTAACGGACTTCGCATCATTCACAAGCCCGACGTAAGCAATGTCTCCTACTGCGGCCTTTTTGTAAATGCTGGTACACGCGACGAGCATGCCGACGAATACGGGATGGCACACTTCGTCGAGCATATGCTCTTCAAAGGAACCACCAAGCGGAAATACCACCACATTATCAACCGTATGGAAAGTGTGGGCGGTGATCTGAATGCCTATACCAACAAAGAAGAAACGGTTATCTATACCACATTCCTCGAACCGCATTTCGAACGGGCATTGGAATTACTGTCCGATTTGGTTTTCCATTCCGAATTTCCGCAAAAGGAAATGGATAAAGAAATAGAAGTCGTCATAGACGAAATACATTCGTACGAAGACAGCCCTTCGGAATTGATTTACGACGAATTCGAGAACCTTGTCTTTGCCGGTTCGCAGCTCGGACATAATATATTGGGCAATGCGAAGCAGATTAAGAAATTAACGTCGCCTAAAGTCAAAGCGTTTGTCAATAGGCTATATCACCCTAATAACATCGTTTTCTTCTCGAATGGCAAGACCGATTTCAAAAAGATCGTCCGGTTAGCGGAAAAGTATTTATCTGGCATCCCTCAGGCAGAAACTGCTCAAAGCAGAATCGATGCTGAAACAGTCTTGCCGGAACATCTTCTTATTAAGAAGAAGACTTCGCAAATACATGCTATCATCGGCGGTAGAGGTTATGAAATAAAGAATCCGAAAAGAAAAGCTTTCCACCTGTTGAATAATATTCTGGGAGGCCCGGGAATGAACAGCCGCTTGAATATCGAACTTCGGGAAAAGCATGGCTATGTATATAATGTCGAATCATCGGCAACCACTTATACCGATACAGGACTTTTTACGGTCTATTTCGGGACAGACAAACGCAATAAAGACAAATGTATTGAGTTGATATATAAAGAGCTGAAAAAGCTGCGGGATACACAACTGACAACCTCGCAGCTGAATGCTGCCAAGAAGCAGTTGATAGGACAGATCGGAATATCGAGCGACAACCGGGAAAATATAACCTTGTCGATGGGTAAAACGTTTTTCCATTATGGCCGGATCGACTCGTTCGAAGAAACATTTGCTAAAATAGAAGCGGTAACAGCCAAGGATATACGGGAAGTAGCAAACGAAATTTTCGACGAAAAGAGCCTATTTAGCTTGATATATCATTAATTATTGTAATTTTGTAGTACTCTTACAAATCGCATTGAATGAAAGCTATATATAAAATAATTATTCTCGTTTCACTCTTGTCACTCTCCATCGGGGCAACTGCCCAGATAGGGGCTAAGAAAAAATTCTTCCTCGACTTTCGTATAGGGGCAAACTCCTCCGAAATGGATATAAAAGACCAGAATTATGGCAAGAAGGTAAAACCGGGATATCATTTTGCTGTAGTAGGAGCATACAAGTTTTATGACAACATACAATTCCAGTCGGGGATTCATGTAACCAAAAAGGGTATGAAACGCCGGACGGTAGAGCCCTTTGAAGATTTAGGGGGAACTTACCGCGAGGTGAAAGCTATAACGACTACCACAGATGCCAATTACATCATGATGCCGTTGATGCTCGGTTGGGAAAGCGATTACAATAAAACATGGCTTTTCAATGTGAATGCCGGGGTATATGGCGCTTGGGGATTTTCCGGCGAAACTAAAGAGCGAGGCACACAGACGATCTATTTCGCAGGCGAATCATCTGTAGATAAATACTCTGAAAAGTATGACACCTTCACCTCCGAAAACCTCAAGAAGACCGATTACGGGCTGATAGGCAGCGTGGGTGTAGTATATGATATCTACACGCTCAACCTCACTTACGAATACGGCTTGTACAACATCTCTCAAAAAAGCGACATAGAACTTCGCAACCGAAACCTCACCCTATCCATCGGTTTTAGATTTTAGCCACATTTATTAAGCATTTTTATTTCTATTCCTCTAATCAATATTTACGATTGGATGTTATACCTATATAAATAAGCATCTAATTAAACAGGAGGAAAAGAATATGGAAAATTTAATCAAAAGATTAGAAAAGGAAGCCGGATTGACCCAAGAGCAGGCCATTAAAGCCATTATCACTATAAAAGATTTCATGGACAAAGAGAACATGAAAGTCGACTGGGGTAAATTTGTTAAAGACAAATATGAAGATCTCACGCAAATGCTCAAGGATATACCGAACAAGGTAAATGAGAAAGCCCAACCGTATACAGAAAAAATATCAGAAGCCATCGACTCGGCCGTAAGTAAAGCGCGTAAAAGCGCTCACGACATAAGTCAAAAAGCAGCCGAGTTCTTCGAAGAGAAAAAGCATTAATCAACGAATGTATTTAAACAAAAATGTTCCGGCTTTTCAGTCGGAACATTTTCTATTTAGCGTTATCTATTATTTAGACTCATCACTTGTAGGCTTCTTCTTTTCAGCCTTTTTCTCCTTTTCCTCTACAGGCTTCAATGGAATAGTAACCTTTTCGTCATCATTCATTGCTTCACCTTTCAGGAAGTTAGGAAGATTCATTCCCGCCATATTGAACAATTCATTCAACGGTGGAACAGATTTCATCAAACCCGACAAGAAATTGGCTGTCGATGTCTGACCATTAGAAGAACCACCATTTGCAGAATCCCAAACAGTAATCTTATCGATTTTAAGGTTCTTGATAGCTTCAACCTGCGTTCTAACCAATTCAGGCAACTTCTCGATGAGCAACAACTGGTATGCAGCAGTCGTATCACCATGAGCGGCATTAACCACATCTTTGTAACCCGAAGCCTGTTTAGTCAATATTTCGTAGAGACCTTTCGCCTCTGCTTCCATCTTAGCATATATCGCATCAGCCTCTCCTCGTGCTTGCTCACGTGTACGCTCGGCAACCGCCTGTGCTTCGATGATGGCTTTTTGCTTCTCAATTTCGGCAGGAACGACAACGTTGGCAATCTGCGTAGAACGTTCTCTTTCCGAACGCGCTAATTCGGCTTTTTGTTCAGCCTGATAAGCTTCTTCCAATGCTTTCGCCTGTTGTACCTTTTCAGAAGATACAGCTACACGCAAAGCTTCCGCTTCTTTCTCACGTCTTGTAGCATCCGATTTGGCAATGGTAATTTTCGCCTCATTCTCCCCTTCAACTGCTATCGCATTCGCTTCCGAAGTCTTCACACGGGTATCTCTTTCAGCCTCTGCCTTACCGATGGATTCGTCTCTTATGGCTCCGGCAATGCTTACTTCTCTGTCTTTCTGTGTAATGGCAATCTTCACGTCACGGTCACGGTTAGTTTCCGCAATCTTCACATCACGCTCACGGTCAGCCATAGCCTTACCGGTTTCCCCCATTTTTTCTTGTTCAGCCACACTTACCTTCGCCTCATTGATAGCTTTGGCAGCAGCTTCCTTACCGAGGGCATCGATATAACCCGATTCGTCGTTGATATCGGTAACGTTCACGTTTATCAGCTTCAAACCGATTTTGCGAAGTTCCGTATCGACGTTCTTAGAGATATTGTCGAGGAATTTGTCGCGGTCGGAGTTGATTTCCTCAATCATCATGGTTGCGATAACAAGACGCAACTGTCCGAAAAGGATATCCTTCGCCAATTCCTGAATCTGAGCAGTAGTCAAACCGAGCAAACGCTCAGCGGCATTGTTCATGTTCTCTTTCTCTGTCGAAATAGCAATCGTAAAACGACATGGTACATCCACACGGATGTTTTGCTTACTCAATGCGCTGGTCAGGTTAGCCTCGATTGAGATAGGCTTCAAATCCAGATAAGCAAAGTCTTGTATTACCGGCCAGATAAACGAACCTCCCCCGTGAATACAACGGGCGGATGCGCCTCCGGTCTTACCATATACAACAAGTATCTTATCCGACGGACAACGCTTGTAGCGTGCCGCGAGAGCAGCAATCAACGCGCAAACAACAACGGCCGCTACAATGATAATAATAATAGGATTATCTAAAAACATCTCCATAACAGAATAACAGATTAAAAAATTAATATTATGTGTTTACTTATTTTTCTAAAGCCTGAACTATCAATATTCCATCTTCCAGACCGATTACCTTAATCAAGGTGCCTACTGTCAGATTTTCTTCATTGGATGTTATTGCACTCAATTCGCGTGTAGAACCTTTTACACTGACAAATACCTTCCCTTTCCCGTTTTTATTGGCAGGTACAGTTGTATATACATCTCCGGTTTTGCCTACTGCATCTTCTATCTTAAACGAGTTGTCCTCTGCTAACCGCATAAAAGACCGCATGATGAAAAAGAAAATACCGACAAAAACAAGTCCTATTACCGTGGCTACAACACCTAATAAAATCTTATTATCGAAAGTTCCATACATCGACGCCCCTGTCCATCCCATACCAAGCAGGAAGTTTATCAGGTTACGCAACGAGAATAATTGGAAAGGTGCTTCCACTCCGTCCAGATTCCCATCAAAATCGGCATCTACTCCACCATCGGCGTCTGCTCCGACAAAAGTCATAACAGTCTGAATGATAAAAATAACACTCGCCCCAATTGCTATATACCAATATATCTGTTGTGCGGTGTCCATATTGGCAAAAAATTCTTTCATGTGCTACGGTATTAAAATTAATTAATGCATTACTACAAATCTAATAAAAATTCTGATATTTTAATTAGTTTTTAGACAGATATTATACAAAAAAACAGCAATAATTCAAAGATTCGATTTTTAGATGTACCTTTGTCTTGAATAAAGGTTTTATAACGAATGACTTCCGAAAAAACAATTATCCAACATACTTTCCCGAAAAATGAGAAACTTTGTGGGGAGAAGCGTATCGAAAGGCTTTTTCGCGAAGGAGAGTCGTTTATAGCTTATCCTTTGCGGGTTGTTTTCTGTATAGATAAATCGCAGGAGGAGGATTTGCAAAAGGTATCAGTATTGGTTAGTGTACCGAAAAGGAAATTCAAACGTGCCGTTAAGCGTAACCTGCTTAAACGCCGGATACGGGAAGCATACCGGTTGAATAAGCACCGGTTGACCATCGGCAAGCAGGTAGATGTAGCATTCACCTATGTCAGCGACGAATTATTCGCCTATGCAGAGATAGAGAAAGCGATGCAAAAAGCACTCCATCTGTTAACGGAAAAATTGAGTAACCGATGAAGAAAATACTGACATATATCCTGCTCATCCCTATTTACTTCTACCGAGGAGCTATCTCGCCCCTGCTTCCGCCAGCCTGCCGGTATACGCCGACTTGTTCGCAGTATGCCATAGAAGCGCTGAAAAAGCATGGTCCGTTTAAGGGTTTCTGGCTGGCGCTGAAACGTATTCTTCGCTGCCATCCGTGGGGTGGCGACGGTTACGATCCCGTACCATAAAGAGCAATAAAGATTAATGAAAGGGCATTACACGCAACTATATGAAAAGATAGACCGGATACTTTGGTATAACTGGGATCCGATTGGAGTAAATAACACGGAAAGTATCAGAGATGAATATTCATCGTATGTACCGTACATTGTAAAATTGAAAATGGAAGGTGCAGATGCCATAAAAATTGCAAATCATTTATATCAATTAGAGACTACAAGTATGGGTATGGGTGGTTGTATGGAACGTTGTAAAGAAATTGCCTGTAAGATTGTAGCACTATAAATCTGATTATACCAAAGCCCCAATAAAATAGAAACAGGATGAATCATTCGACTCATCCTGCATTATATTTAAGCATGCTGACGCTTAGTTCTGCGTTTCGCCGGCACTTTCTAATTCTACCGCTTTCTTTTCGGCTTCATCAATCAATTTCTGTCCTTGCTTTTCAGCCTCTTTAACCAGCTTTTCGCCGGCAACTTTGGCAGCTGCCTGTTTCAATTTGTTGTCACCTGCACTCTCAATCAATTTGTCCGATTGCTCCTTAGCAGCCTCCACCAGTTTGTCCGAGGCCTTCTTAGCTTCGTCTCTTAGTTTCTGTGCTTGTTCTGTTTTGGCTTCACCAAGCTTTTCCTGCACAGAGCTTCCTAATATTTTCTCCGCTGCCGTACCTACTGCATTCGATACAAGGCTCTTAGTATCTATACCCACTTTAGGGCTTGTGAATGTTCCACCAATCGTGAGAGGCACATCTTTCAGATAATCATTAGATAATCCTTTCGGTAAAGTAAGCGTACCTTTGTAGTCGATTGTCTGATCCAATCCTGTCGTTCCTTCCAGCTTCATTGCACCCGAATCTCCAAAGCTAAAGGAGAACGGTTTAGTTGCAATTCTGCCGTCATTTACAGTAAACGGAATATTCAGGTTCTTCGGTGCAATTGTTTTCAGGCTTTCATTCTTCGTCACTTCGGCCAGTTTATCCAATACACCTACATTTTCTATTTTCACATTATTCGTTAACAAGCCTCCGTTAGCAGAAAGGTGAGACAAGATTTGCTCTACGCTTCCCATCATCGTATTGAACGAAAGGTTCATCGAATAAGTACCTTGCATACTCTCGAATATAGGAGCTAACTTCTGGATAGTCTCCACCGACTTGAATGTTTCGGCAAAAGAAACTGAATTCAGGTTAAGCGAGAAGTCGGCTTTGGCATTTTTACCGTCCGATGTATCATATTTACCTGTAATCTTAGCCGAACCGCCCAGCGCATTCGCAGCTACATTGTTCAGGCTCAGAATACCGTTATTGATATTCATAGCCCCCACGAGGTTGGTAATATTTATCTTTTCGTATATCACCTGCTTGAGGTTAGCATTGAGGGCGAAGTTTATATTCTTCGGCAGCAATAGCGGCTCGTCCGAAGTGGAGGTTGTATCTTCAGCAGTTTCTTCTTCACTGCCCATCAAATCGTTCAGGTTCAAATAATTCGAATTCAAATTCAACTGACCTTTCAACGTCTCGTCTTTCAAGGCATAAGCGATAAAGTTTTCGAGACGGCCATTAGCTGACAAATCGTTCTTTCCTATCTTGACATTCAGCGATGGAAGATCCACATACTTAGGCGTAAATTCGAGTTTCGCATCATTTACCTGTACATCAGGCATATCGTTCGATTTCAACAACATATTATTCAACGCCAGATGACCGCTTGCCGAAATCTTTTCATACTGTTCTTTCTCGATATATGACATAGCCGTAGCCAGCTTCATATCGGCAGTAATTTTACCATTCAGTTCCATGCCCTCTTCAAATGGATATACATCTTTCACAATACCCAAATCGATAGCTCCATTGGCATGAGCGGCAATATTAGGGTCGCTCATCGGTGTCGTAATTTTCACACCTCCCGCAAATGGATTATTGCCTCCGAGGTTGAACGTGAACTTGCTGACATCCACAATCATATTGTCCAGCGAACCTTGCTTGCTGTTGTTGACATCCACATTGATATTGATATTCGTCACAGACTTAGGCAAAGACGGGTATTGGAACATAGCATCGGCTACCTTGATTTTCACATCAAAGGCCGGATAAATCTCATCTTGCATCAAACCTTTCACCCAAGCATCGAGCGATGCCGTACCGGATGTTTTCACGTCTTTGAAATCCGCCGTATACATTGCCGGAACTAAGGATAATATCTCCTTGAATTGCGTATCAGGTGCATTCAATTTCAGATCGAAATCGATGCCTTCATAGTCCTCGCCAATCATAGCAACCGAACCATCGATTGAAGCGGCCAATTCGTTCAGTTTCAATGTACTTTCTATAAAGGAGAATTTCATATTATCCAAATCAGCTTTGACAGAAGCATCTGCCGTAGCTTTCACTTTGCTCAAATAAGGAACGCCATCCATCGCAAAGGTTATCGCATCTATTACGGAGTTGGTATTGATGGTCGTTTCGCTTGCCGAAAAATCGCCCGAAACAGTACCATTCCAACCGATAAGCGACACTTTCATATTACTCGAATCGTTCTGATAGACAACATCCGAATTTTTGATTGTAATCTTCTTCAAGCTCAAATTGAAAGGAGTATCAGAGGATTCTTCTTCTGTGGCTGTTTCGGTCGAATCCGTTTTCATTATTTCGAAATAGTTAGCCCGTCCGTCAGGAAGGACTTTTGCATACAACGAAACGTTATCCAAATCTATCTTCGAAATCTTATAATTATCCCCGAAAAGGCTGAATAAATCGATTGTCACGCTCAACGATTTGGCCTGCAACAAGGTATCTTTCTCAAAATCATCTATTCCCGCAACCGAAACACCATCGAGTGACAATGTAGCATCCGGAAAGTTCGAAAACAAATTCAACCCGAAGTCGCTGATTTCAACTTTTGCGTTCAGGTTGTCATTTGCTGCATTCACCACAGCTTCTTTAATTTTACCTTTAAAAAGTATTGGCACGAGAATCATCAGCAATATGATGACTCCAAGCACAATACCTACAATTTTAAGTACTTTTTTCATACAAATAGTTAATTAGTTTTTATTTCTTTTTTCAGCTTATTATAACAGCTAAAGTTTGTTTTCTTATAATCAACGCTCAAACAAGGCCGAAAGTTAGGCAAATTAGTATTTATTAGAGCCTATTTATAGTTTTTTTTAACTAATAAATCTTTTGTAGCAGTATAAACTAAAAACATTACTTCTTTGAGCATTCTAAAAGAACAATCCCTGCAAATTACACATTTACAGGGATTATTTATAGATATTTTGGGCTATCCGTACCTTTATTGTGCCGTAAGCTCAATAACTTTACTATTCATTCTTGACGAAGTGAAAGCATCGAGGCCGATTTTCATCAGGTAGTCTCCCGTATATATATTTCCGTTTTCTGATAAACGGGAGGATGCTCCCGGCATCAGGTTTATCTCTTCTACTTTATACTTCTTCGTCGGATCAAGGCCCTGAAGCTTTATTGGATATCGTTTGTCTCCAAACAACGGGAAGATATCATAAGCATATACTACCGCCTTATTTTTATTCTGGCTGACATGCATTACAGAAGTATGTTCGCTTTCGTATGGAGAAACCAAGCGATAGAAGTTACCGTTCAGAATTACGTCTTTCAATGAGTTATAATTCTTCACAGCTTGTTTACAGAATTCTCTTTCGTCATCAGACAACTCTTTGAGGCTGATATCAAAACCTAACTTACACATCATCGCTACATCCGTACGGAATTTGATACTTGCCGATTTATTCCAGCTGGTTACATGAGCTGCCATAGACTTAATAGGGAAGAACTGCGAAAAGTTCCATTGTATATACAAACGGTCTACAGGATCGGTATTGTCACTACACCAGAATTCGCTGAAATATTTCAATCCTTCGTAATCGCAGCGGCCTCCCCCACCCGAGCACATCATCATTTCCACATGCGGATATTTATTTGTTACCCGTTCCAGGATGTTGTATAATCCACGTACATGGTTTATATACAGATGATTTTGTTTTTCTTTCAGATAAGGAGAATAGATATTTGTTATCGGGCTGTTGCAATCCCATTTCAGATAAGCAATATCGGGGTTCTCTTTCAGTATTTTATCTACGACGCCGAACGCATAGTCCTGTACCTGCGGATTACTGAGGTCTAATACCAATTGATTACGGTAATAATAAAGTTCTCTGTTAGGAAGATGTATCGCCCATTCGGGATGTTTTTCGAACAATTCACTCTTTGGATTGACCATTTCCGGTTCTACCCAAAGGCCAAATTTCACTCCGGCATTCTTAGCAGCTTTCACCAATCCGGGTATGCCATTAGGCAATTTACTATGCATCACTTCCCAGTCTCCTAACCCCGCTTGGTCGTTTGCTCTCGGATATTTATTGCCAAACCAGCCATCGTCAAGCAAGAACATCTCTACGCCAAGCTCTTTGGCTTCATACATTAACTCGCCCAATATCTTTTCGTCAAAATTGAATGCTGTCGACTCCCAGTTATTGAGTAATGTGAGGCGATCACCTTTTCCGTCTTTCAGCTGATAATTCATTGCCCATTGATGCAAGTTCCGGCTGGCTTTGCCAACACCATTATAGCTCAATGTATAAATAAATTCGGGTGTTTTGAACACTTCATTCGGTTTCAGCTCGTAAGTAGATGCATACGGATTAATGCCCGAAATAACACGTAGATTATTCACATTGTCTACCTCGAAAGTAAAACGGAAATTACCTGTCCAGCCGATAGTCCCAGCCAATACTTTTCCCTGGTTTTCCTGCACTTCCTGACCTAAACCTAACTGGAAAAAAGGATAGGCATGCATTGCTGCACGCGAACCCAACTTGGTATCTATCGTTTTCTTCCCGAATCGGAGTTCCTGTGTACTCAATTGTGCTTCTTTAGCCCAATCGCCACTATATTCGTTCAGATAATATTGAGGACTTTCGAAATATAGCATAGCCGATGCATATTGGCTTATCTTTACAGGCTTCTTTTCATTATGCTTTATCTCTGTCCATGATTTAATAACATTTTCTTTGGCAAAAGACATGTAGTGAATGGTTACTTCTACAGGATATACATTATCTGCCATTCTGATTATAGTCTCTTTCGCATTTCCATCGATATTTTTCACTTCATGCGACTTATAATAGAGTATCGATGTCATATTGCCATCATTGTGCTGTACAGCAAATGCCGGCTCAAAAAAATCTTCAGCTCCCGATGCCGGATATACTTCCCAACCACGCGGAGTTACAGAGCCATCGGAAGCCGGATGGGCAATATAATGGGGTAGTAATTGTACATCCGATTCATTCAGGAGCTTTTCGCCCAGATATGCCTGATATAGCCGATTGTTAGGCGCTGTTTTCAGGATTAAATCTGTTTCGTCGGTCGAAATTCTAATAACAGTTTGTTGCGCATTCATATTCAACCATGACGCAATAAACAATAGAAATAAAATTGAGATATTTTTCATTACAATATGCTTTATTAAAAATTAGGGTTACTCAGTTGTCGATAGCTTTTTAAGCGTTGTCAATACAGGGATTTTTGTTGTATTCACGGATGAATGAGGCTTATCATGTTGTTGTTCGAATATGATTATTTCATTCTCTCCCTCATTTAGCCAGCATCCGGGGATGTATAATGTTTGTTGCGGACCAAGTGACCAATAACGTCCGATGTTTTTTCCATTTATAAATACAATGCCTTTGCCCCAATCTTCCATGTCGAGAAATGTATCTCCTGTCTCCGAAAGATTAAACGAGGCTTTATACAAGGCTGGACGCCCGATCAATGAAAGAGCAACCGTTTCGGTATTATCATAAACGCAATTTTTATTCATTTCTTCAAAATCGGGAGCTTTATCCATTGGGAATTGAATCATTTCCCATCCGCCTTCTATCACCATATCATTTATTGTAACAGGACTGATAATACCTTTGGTATTGCGGACAATCTCAGTACCATAATTGATTCTTCCCATGTTTTCCACAAAAATCTCCAGCGTACTATTAAAAGGAATATCAATATCCATCGTATAGTTATTGAAATACCGGTTCAGCTCTCCGGCTTTTTCTCCATCTGCATAAACCAATGCATAATCCCGTAATCCTTTAACTTCTAATGTTCCGCTTATCGGTTGGTTAAAATGTTTCCGATATAAAACGTATCCATAACCTTGATTTAGCTGTTCGAATGTCAAAGGTTTATCGCTCTGCACTTTCGGCAGATTTTCCGTATCCAATATGGCTATCTTATCTAATTCTATTGCAGCTATCTCTATCACAGGCATTGCCTCCGGCGCATCAGGCAAAGGATAATCGACGTATTGCTGGATTACATTACGGATAGAATCGAATTTCGGGGTAACCCATCCGGCTTCGCTAACGGGAGCATCGTAGTCATAGCTCGTCAGATCCGGCTGAATACCATGTGTCTTATCATTATTGGCTCCGCTGGTAAAACCAAAATTAGTTCCGCCATGCGCCATATAGTAGTTGAATGACACATTATTCTGCAAATATTTTTCTGTTTGCCGGGCGGTACTTGTAGCGCTTACCTGAGGATGAGGCTCAAGCCAGTGAGCCAGCCAGCCCGAATAGAACTCAGCTACCATATAAGGCCCTTCTCCTCCGTTATATTCGTCTACAACTTTCTTTAGATTATCAATATTACTTTCGCCATTTGCTGTAGGCAAAGCCCCCGGTACTGAGCCACCTTCGAAAAGCCAGCTTCCGTCCGAGGTAAACATAGGAGCATCAAATCCCGCATCTTTCAATTGTTGCACAATCTTTGCATTGTATCTACGGTGTTCCTCCAATGGAATATCCTTGCGTTGAGAGACATAAGAACCGAATTCGTTCTCTGCTTGCACCATAATAATAGGCCCTCCCTTTGTTATCTGCAAATCGCCCACTTCTTGATATAACCTATCGATATATAATTGAGTATATTTCAGAAATTGCTCGTTATCGCGCCTCAGCTCAAGCCCTTCGACGTTCTGAAGCCACCAAGGGTATCCACCGAACTCCCATTCGGCACAAACATAAGGTCCGGGGCGAAGAATGACCATTAAGCCTTCTTCTCCGGCTATCCTGATATATTCCGCTAAATTTTTATCTCCTTCAAAATCCCACTCTCCGGGTTCAGGTTCGTGTATATTCCAAAACACATAGGTAGCAACAGCATTCAACCCCATGGCTTTCAGCATTTGCATACGATGACGCCAATATTGATGAGGTATACGCGGATAATGCATCTCTCCTGACAGAACCCTGACGGGCTTGCCATCGGATACAAAATCTCCATTCTTTATTTCGAAAGAATGTTGCTGTGCCTGCACCGAAAGAGGAACTATAAATAATAGCATTAAGAAGATTGCACAAATTTTCTTAGTCATTTCGCTTATTTTAATTTGATTATAATCAACGATTTAGTCTTTTTTCATTCTCCGTTTCTCCAATTCGGCTGTTACTTCTTTCACTTTCTTCTCGGTCAGCGGATAGAATGCCATGCCTATAAAGGCCAGAATACAACAAACTGCCGGTATTATACTTATCATCAGGCGTTCGCCGAAAACAGTCTCGAGACTTTGTCTGGCAATCTCGGGATTGTATTTGAACAAGAATAGTATCCAACCCGTAAGCGCAGAGCCTAAAGCCCAACCCAGTTTCTGAGACATCGACGAAGACGAGAATATCAGTCCTGACGTCCGGCGGTTCGTTTTTAACTCCTGAAAATCAACTATATCAGAGAACATACTCCACAGTAAAGGTAATACATATCCCGCACACAATGATATCAATATTTGCAACAACAATATCCATTCCAGTTGATTCGGGATAAAGAAGAACACAATACTAAGAGCAGCAGCCAATATCATGGCAATCATATAGGTTTTCCGTTTTCCATATCTGGCTGACAAAGTAGGGGCAAGCACGACGCCAACAAGATTGGCGGCTTGTCCTACCAGAAAATAAATGGTAGTCATATCCCACCCTGTGAACGGCATTTTATATGCCACTTGCACATAATCGCGGAAATAATAAATAGCTACCCCATCGCGGACGGCATTGAACAATAAGGCTGCCAGTCCTGTAGCGACCAATATCCACCATGGCGCATTGCGAAAGAGATTCTTTAAATCCTGTTTTACGGAGGTGTTCTCTATTTCGTTTACGGGTTCTACACGCTCGCGCGTCCATTTAAAACAGATAAAAAACAACACAGTACAGATGATTCCGATAGTAGCTACCCCTAATGTCCAACCGATGGGTGAGGTGCTGACTGTAGTTTCGGCAACTTTCTCTATCGTTTCCTGAATCTGTATTCCATCTGCACCGAAAGCTTTTGCATATCCATCAATCAGCGGTTGCAACAACATAAAAGCAATAAAACTACCGATAAAGGCAAAAGACATCCGGTATGAAGAAAGTACATTACGTTCCTGTGGATCGGGAGACATTACACCCAACAATGATGCATATGGCACATTGATAAGGGAGTAGACAATCATCATCAACGAATAGGTGATATAGGCGTATACCAATTTGCCTGTTGCATCAAAGTCCGGCACAAAGAATGTTATCACCCCCATTACCGAAAAAGGAATGGCAAACCACATGATATAGGGGCGGTATTTGCCCCATCGTGTTTTGGTGCGATCGGAAAGGATGCCTACAAACAAGTCGAAGAAAGAATCCCATACGCGTGCCACGAGAAACATCGTTCCGGCAGCAGCAGCCGTTATGCCGAAGACATCTGTGTAGAAAAACAACGAATACATCCCGAATATCTTCCAGAACATAGACGATGCCATATCGCCAAAGCCATATCCGATTTTTTCTTTTAAGGTGACTTTATTGGTATTCATCATATTTATTACGTTGTACTATTTAGCATTTCATAAGCTACAGATGGAGCCTCTTTTGATTTCAGGTTTTTATCGATTAGTGCTGTCAGTCTCTGCACCGACGTAGCAGAACGGTAACCGTCAGGTGGTGTATTGAAACAATAATCGAGCAAGCGATCTATGGAAGATACAGCAACATGCATCCGCGTATCGCACGATGCATAGTAAAGATATACCGTGCCATCGTCATCAGCTATCCAACCATTGGTAAACAAGACGTTCGATACATCTCCTGTCCGCTCTTCTCCCGATGGAGCCATCAAATGCCCTGCCGGTTCGGCGATGAGTTTATCAGGCTGTTCCAAGTCGGTTACGTAAAGATACAAAACATATCTTAATCCGGCAGCACACATCCGAACACCATGTGCCAAATGTAACCATCCTTTAGGTGTTTTTATAGGATGCGGGCCTTCGCCGTTTTTCAATTCCTTGATTGTATGATAGCGGCGGAAATTAATGATTTTTTCATCCTTTACTTCCGCTTTTTTAATATCATCTATCAGTGCCCAGCCAATGCCACCACCACTTCCGGCAACGATAAAATCGTCTTGCGGACGTGTATATAGGGCATATTTGCCCTGCACAAATTCGGGGTGAAGTACGACATTACGCTGTTGGCTTTTTGTCCGCAAATCAGGGAGACGCTCCCAATGGATGAGATCCTTGGTGCGGGCAATCCCTGCCGATGCCACAGCGGAAGACATATCTCCGGCAGGTGCATTGGGGTCTTTCCGCTCGGAACAGAATATGCCGTACACCCATCCGTCCTCATGTGCGGTGAGGCGCATATCATATACATTGATATCCGGATTGTCTGTCTCGGGCATTACAAGCGGATAGTCCCAAAAGCGGAAATTATCTATTCCGTTAGGACTTTCGGCTATGGCGAAAAAAGATTTACGGTCATTTCCTTCTACCCGTACAACCATCAAATATTTTCCGTTCCATTTTATGGCTCCTGCATTGAAGGTTCCATTTATTCCGAAACGTTCCATAAAATATGGATTCGTTTCCGGCGACATATCATACCTCCAAAAGACAGGAGTATGGGCTGCCGTCAGTATCGGGTTTTTGTATCGTTCGAATATGCCGTTTCCTGATAGCACCGGTTCGTTCCTTAGTGCTACCAACCGTTCATATTCTGCCGTTACTACTTTAAGACGTTCTTTAAAAATTTCACTCATCTATTCTATCTAATTATGCTGATTGATACAAGTGATCTTATTCATTTCTACTTAAAAAGCATAGCTCCCTCAATTACAGAGATATAACTCTTTCTTCGGGGAGCTATTTCTTTCATCCTAAAAACCAACTCTAAGTTGTCTTCTTTGTGACAATATACGATCTCAACGATTTACCTTCTGTCATAAAACTAACCCAGTACCATCCATTATCCACCTTATCGATGCGTAAGTCTGTTACAGGTTTCAAAGAAGATTCATCTATTCTGTTCGAACTAATCCTGAACCAGAATGCATTATCCTTAGAACCTACCGTAAGATCGCCGGAGAAACGGACTCCAAAACCACTGGCATAGCTTGATGTTTTGGAACTTTTTGCATAAATCTGAGATAGGTTAAATTCAGGCGAATGAGCAATATCCCCAGCTCCGGTAGCTGTTTGAGTAGGAGTATTTTCATCTACAAAATACCTATATTTCTGAAGGTCGTTCAGGTAAGGATCATCGATAAACATTACCCGAATACTCACAGAATTGTCTTCCGCATCCTTGATAGTAAAGGTAGCATTGGATTTACCATAACGGTTCCCTCTTATGAATGCTTTTGTTCCGGTAAGGGTCACATTCAGATAGTACGTAGAACTTGCAGAAATAGAGTATCCTCCATTACCGTCCAATATGTCTACTTCTAATGTTTCGCCTAAAACTAAAAAAGGAACATCTTCTGTCTGACTGATTACCAGCGGTTTTCTCACTTTCACTTCGATTGTAGCGGTTTTGCCTTTGGCATCGACTACTTCGATATCAGCTGTTCCTCTGGCTACCCCTTCGATAGATATATTTCCATCCTCATCTATTGTCGCTTTCGCTATCGATTCGTCCGACGAAGTGATTGTATACTCTCCATTGCCGGAATAAACTCCTGCTGAAGCCGTTTCGCCTGTAACAACACGTACTTCGCTCTTATCCAATAGCAATTCTTCTAACTTTTTCACGACAATTTGTGCCTGTGTCGTTTTCTTAGCCCAGTCGGTAATAGTCAACTCCGTCTTACCGGATTCAAGTCCTGTTATCCGGATAGTATTACTATTGTCGAGAGCTACTGTTGCAACTCTGTCATTAGATAAAGTAAGTTTGTAGTTGCCATTACCTTGTACTATGTGGATATTCCCTTCGGTAGAATTATCGAGGTCGATAGTCAAGAGTTCGGTATCTAATACCAAATCCGAATATTTCTTATCATCATCGCTATCGCAGCTCATAAATGATGTTCCAATCAATATGAACCCTATAAGGTATATTATATTTCTTTTCATGTTAAATTGTTTTTATTCTGTTGTTTTCAATTTTCCTGTAATAGTAACCACACTATATGAAGGTACTGTAACCGAGCGCAAGCCACTCAATGATGGATTCAATTTTTTGCGATACCATTTTTTGCTGTCATCAGATGTATAAGACACCATGTTTTGGTATTCTTCCCCTTCTACCTCCAGTAATGCGCTAAATGATTCGCTCTGAGAATAATTGACTAAAACGATTGTGTATGTATTATCTTTCACATATGCTGACATATGAAGGTCTGCCGGAATCGGATCTTCAAGCGTTGGTATTGCTTCCACATCTACACGATGGCTTCCTACCGGTATATAGCGGCTAAAATGTCCCAAAGTATAATAGCGGTTTACTTTGTAATATCCACTGCTCGGATACGAGTCATCATTGAATTGAAGCAAGTTTTCACCTGTACTTGAACAACTACGGCCACCTGCCCACCAAAGAAATGCATTCGTATTGGCCACCGTAAAGTAAGTATTAATAGTCTTAGCCCATTTCATGGCATCATTCCAGCTCTCGTCTCGTCTTCTATCATCGCTCACTTCAGTTTGCCAGATAGGAACACCTTCATTTTCATATCTTGGGCAAGGAATAATATTCTCGTCAGTAGTGCTATAACCATGTGCCGCTGCAATAACATTATCATCTACAAGATCCGGTTGGTTATCCAACATTTTATTTAGGTATGTTACACCATTTTTCCACCACGGATGCTCACCCAATATAAGTTTGACATCGCCGAAACCGTTTTGATCCATAGTCGGTCTCAGGTAGTTATGGCAGAAGTTAGCTAAATCAGCTTCTGTCCATCTACAACCACCCCATCCTGTTCCTCCTGTCAGAGGTTCGTTCGTTGGCGAAATAGCATAGATATCCATATCGAATTTTCCGGTATAGGCTTTCATAAAATCAACAAGATAATCCGCTATTTCCGGGAATTTTGTATTATTTACACTTGACCCTGATTTCCATTGAGTAGGAGGACTCCAGGTAGAAAATATAAATTTCACATTTTTATATTTCCTCAGCATATGATCGGTGATCCACATTTGCGCCAACTGGTTAGTCTGGCTACCCTGATTGTCAGTGTACCAAGTATTGAGCAGGCTCGGATGGTCGGGTTGCATATTATATTCACGATCCATACCAAAAGTTGTAATATCGGTATAATGTTCGTATACCGCACCACGGCAGATATTCAGGCGTAGCCCGTTCTCCCCGAAAAGATCTTCTATCATCGTTTCGCGGTCGAAACGCAAATATGTTACATTCGCCCATCCGGCAAAGCTACATCCAAATCCATCTATCACCTGATGCTTATGGCTATCTCCGGGTAGAAGCTTTATGACGGCTGTTGTCGTTGGCTCCGAAGATATTCCATCATCTTCGTCATTCTCTTCCACCGGATCGGGGATGTTTACATCCCCATGACTCAGGCTCCCGTCATTGCAGGAGTAAGCCCAGCAAATACATGCTAATAGCAGTATAGTATATATCTTTTTCATGTTCATTATTATATTTGGTTATTATTTATTTATGGCATCGTCTTATACGATAACTATCTATGTTAATTTGTCCATAATGGATTTTGAACCATTCCTTTATTATCTCTCAATTCGCTTACAGGAATAGGATAATACAGGTGCTTTTCTTTAAAATTCTCAGCGCCCTGTTTTGAATTATTCCTGAATATTTGTTGAATTTCAGCGTATGAGTACCAGCGCTTCAGGTCATCGAAACGATGTCCTTCACCAAAGAACTCCAATAGGTTCTGGTGTTCTATTTCGGCCATCAATTGAGCTTGAGTAAATGTTTTAGCTGCTAATCCCGCACGTTCGCGAATCAGTCCTAAGGCATAATTTGCTCCACCCACATCATTTGTTTTGGCACAAGCTTCGGCATAAAGCAACAACACTTCGGCAAAGCGTAATACTCTGACATTGTTAGATTTTCCTTCTATATTCTTCATATTATCTGCACTCGCGTCATTTACGTAATATGCCGTATATTTTTTCAACAAGAACTTCCCTGGTGTACCGTTCACATTGAAAGCCGGTGCTCCTCCTGCCATTTTAGCCGCATTGCCAGTCCAAAGGTCGTCCATCGAATGGCTGTTTCCATACCACTTTTCGTTAGGCACTACATCGCCGTAAGTCTGCGGATCGAAGAAGAAAGATGCATACATGCGTTTATCGAATTTAGTGTCTGATCCTGAAGGGCGAAGCTCCTGTACAAATTGAGATACCACATAGGTAGAAGGCATCAATTTCGCCCATCCGTTTGAGGCTACAGGCCCAATAAACTGAGGTATAGAACTACCCAGTTTGATACCGTCTTCGTTACCCCATGTATCCGAACCATCGGAGCTGTATTGCAGTTCGAACAACGATTCTTTGTTATTTTCGTAAACATTGGTAAAATTGTCGGCATAATTCGCCATTAATCCGTAGGTATAAGGCGCGCTAAGCAAAGGTTCCAACACATCTTTAGCTTCTTGGTATTTATGTTGCGCGGCATAAGCTTTTCCGAGCATTGCAATTGCCGTACCTTTTTCTATACGTCCTCTTTCCGATTCAGGACGGGTAACAGGTAGTTCACCGGCAATAGCGGCTTTGAAATCAGATTCTATATGCAGCCACAAATTTTCTAACGATTCCGGAGCTTTTTCCGGGCTATCTTCGTTGGATGGGATTGTGCGTAAAGGCACTTGTCCGTAGTTTGTCACCAACAGATAATATTGGAATCCCCGGAGGCAATAGGCCTCACTCTTGATCATCGAACGTTCGTCGTCGCTAATCTTCGATGCCGGAATTTTGTCTATATTAGCCAGCAAAACATTGGCACGCTGTATTCCGGTATAAAGATAACCGTATGGATCGCGCCCGCTCGATGGTGAATTCTGGAATGTTGCAATCTGCCACATAGCGACTTCTTCACCTACTACAGTAAAGATATCATCACCACGGCTATTGAGGTTCAGCCATCCGTCAAAGGCTCCGTAATATCCGTCCATCTGGAATTTTATCGGCGAATAGGTTGCTGCCAGTGCACTTTCGGCATCTGCTTTATCTTTCCAGAAGTTATCCTCGGTGAAGTGATTATCGTCTTTCAGATCGAGGAAATCGGACTCACTGCACGCTGTTGACATGCAACAAAGCAGGAACAACGTACATATATATGCTAACCATTTATTTCTTTTCATATATATTATATCTTTTAAGTATATACTTTATGTTAAATATTATAATTTCACCTGAATGCCAAACGAGATAGTACGTTGCTGAGGATAGCGTCCTTCATCAACTCCCCGTGACAGAACACGATACGATACATTGAGATGTTCACTTTCGCCTAAGTCAGGTGAATAACCAGAGTATTTTGTCAAGGTGAAAAGATTTTCCATAGAAGTATAAACCCTGACATGTTCCAATTTTATAGACTTCAACCATTTTGCAGGTAAGCTATAACCAATATCCAATGTTTTGAGGCGTAAATACGATCCGTCTTCTAACCATCGGTCGGTGTATGCCCAACCGTTGTCTACTCCATCCACTTTCGAGAAACGAGGAATATTAGTATTCTGATTATCAGGCCTCCATGAATTAGCTAACCTTGTGCTATGGTTTCCGTTGTAATTGCTCGATTCGAGTACGTAGCGTGGATAGTTATATATATCGTTGCCAGTCATGCCATCAAAGAATAGGTTGAAATCTATCCCTTTCCAGTCACCGCCTAAACGAAGGCCGAAAGTCATATCAGGGAATGGGCTGCCTACCTCATGCTGGTCGTCGGTATTTATCACTCCGTCGCCATTATGATCTTTATAGCGTACATCCCCTACTTGCGCTCCGGGTTGAATTAGTTTTCCATTTTTATCCCGGTGATTATCAATTTCTTCCTGACTACGGAAAATACCATCTGTTTCGATAAGGTTAAAGAATCCTATCGGGTGACCTTTCGAAAACAAGGTGATACCTTGTTCTGCTGCTCCATGGGCTTTGTATCCAACAACGTTCAGGCTTCCATTGTCAAGAGTCACTTTTGTCACCTTATTTTTTCCTGTAGTAATATTACCACCAACATAATAATTGAACTCTTTTCCTATCTTTCCGCGATGATTGATAGCCAGCTCGATACCTGTATTACGTACCTGTCCTACATTCTGGATAGCATACCCTTCGATACCTGATGATGGAGCAAAAGGCACAGGAAGCAACACATCGTTGGTATTCTTTATATATGCATCGGCAGTTAGGCTCAAAGCTCCATTCCATAAGTTCAGATCAAGCCCCAAGTTGTAAGTTTCGGATTTTTCCCATTTCAGATTGGCTGGCGAAACAGGCCTTACATACGGTAATTGTCCGAACCATATTTTACCACCTTGCAGGTAATTCATATTATCAGCTACTACACCTTGTGTCGGGTAGAAAGGCTCCATTTCCTGGTTACCCAGTACCCCATAACTCAAACGCAATTTCAATTGGTCTACAGTATTTCTTAATGGCGAGAAGAAGCTTTCTTCGTGAATATTCCATCCTGCCGATACCGACGGGAAACATCCGAATTTATGTCCGTTTGCAAAACGGGATGAACCATCACGACGAATAGATGTCGATAAGAGGTAACGATTGTCGAATGAGTACATTACGCGAGCAAATTGCGAAATCAATGACAATTGATTAATGTAACTTGTCGCTTCTATCGAGCTTCCCGTTCCGGGCATAACTCCTATATATTCAGGTATATCGGAGTTTGAGCCTGTCATTCCCCAGAATTTATCTTTCTGTGCCGAATAACCTACCATAGCCGTGAGGTCATGCAAACCGAATGTACGTTCATAATTCAACGTGTTTTCTAATAACCACGATTGGTAATTTGAAGAGGCTTCAGCCAAATCCGGCCTTTCATTTTTACCATATGTCCCCAAATCATAAGCATGTGTATAATAACGTTGTTTGCCATAATTACGACGAACTCCTACACTAAATTTATATTTCAAGCCTTCGATAATTTCAGCCTGTGCATAAGCATTCATGAAGAACTCGGTATCTTGCGTACGGCGATCGAACAGATAGGCTTCTCCATATGGATTTGGTGAATTCAGATCTTTAGAAGTAGCATAACCATTCATATTAGTAGCATCAAATACAGGCAATACGGAAGGATATTGAAGAATACCCAAGGTAGAGGTTTCGCTAACATTTCCATGCCCTTTAGACATCCGTACAATCATTGTTTCGCCTATTGTCAAACGGTTATTTAACAACGAGAAATCGTTTTTCAGGCGGACATTATATGACTCATGATCCGTATTTCTTAGTATACCTTCTTTATTGAGGTAACCTGCCGAAAAATTATAGGTAGAAGTTGATGAACCTCCCGAGAGATTGATATTTGCTTTATATATCATAGCTGTGTTATACATCACATCCTGCCAGTCTGTTCCCTTACCTACAAAAGGTACTGCTCCGGCCTCGGCTCCGTAACCATCGGCAGGCAAATTATAGTAACGTGCAAAACGGCTGTATTCCTCTCCATTAAACACTTTCAGCTTCTTGTTCATGCTGCTGAATCCGGTAAAGATGTTCAAATCCAGTTTAGTAGGCGTTTCCTTACGGCCACTTTTGGTCGAAATAAGGATTACACCTCCGGCAGCACGAAAGCCATAGATTGCAGCAGATGCTGCATCTTTCAATATTTCTATCGATTCGATGTCGGTAGGGTCTACGATGCTGATATCGCCGATAGCACCATCGATTACGTAAAGTGGATCATTGTTAGACAATGAACTGATTCCCCTGACGTTGATACTCATTTTGGAATTAGGATCTCCACTGGTACTGGAAACTGACACGCCGGGTATTTTACCTTGCAAGGCAACAGCCGCATTGCTGGCAACCTGACCATTCAGTTCTTTTGCAGTTAATGAATTTACTGCCCCCGACAGGTGGCTTTTTTTGACTGTACCATAACCAATAACAACAACTTGATCCAACATCGTATTGTCATTGTCCATAGCAACATCTATCGGGCCACTGCCATTTACTGTCCTTTCGACAGATTTCATCCCTACGAGCGAGAAGACAAGTATATCCCCTTGCTTTGCTTCGATAGAATATTTTCCATCTATATCAGTAAATGTACCAGCATTTTTTCCCTTTATCCGAACCGTAGCTCCAAGTAAAGGTTCCATTGTAGAAGCTTCTGTTACTGTTCCCAATATCGATATGTCTTGAGCCAACAATGATATTGGAAGCATGCAAAAAAATAGAAGTAAAGTGTAAATTTTTCTTTTCATATATATCAGATTTTTCAAATAGGATTACAAAATCGTTCTGAAATTAATTAATTCTACTATTTTTAGATATATGGTCAAACTGAAAGCATCGGCATAATTGCAGTGTTATTTCATGTATTCATCATCACATATATCCAAGTCCATTTCATATTTGTTTCTTTTATTTTTGTCGAACAACAATGATGTTTCTATTCCATTGGTATTAGTTTTATTTTATTAATTATCAATAGTATATTTATTCTCGGCTGTTTCTTATCTCTTCACATTGTTCAGTATATAAATATGGAATCGAATATTTTCAAGATCCCACATAACAAAAATATGTACAACGAAAAAGAATAACAAATACTATTTTATCATATAACAATACTTTATCATCAAAATAAAGTATGCACATCAAATTTGTAGCATATAAATATTGGCAGATTCTATATATAACAGATTTTACACACACCCACAAACCTGACTATAGAAGCATTATTTTCCTTTCACAAAGGTCAAAAGTAAAATATGAAATAAAGCTACATCATTTAGAATATATCATTCAGAAAACCGATACAATTTTACCATCACCAATCAATCCACACCCTATACACCAAATAAAACAAAACACTATATAACAACATATTACAATATCAAAAACAAAACACCCCTTCAAAAAAGAAAAACAGTTTTATTAAAAAGCGATACGATTTTATCATTATTCTATAACCTGAATATTTCGCATAGAAAAATGAGATACGCACACGTCACACTAATACCATTCTTTTTTTATAATTCTCACGAAACTCTTTTGGCGTACAACTTTTACTCTTCCGGAAAATACGATTAAAGTTTGATATATTATTAAATCCGCATTCAAAACATATTTCGGCTACCGATTTGGAAGAATCGACTAACAAACGCGCAGCATGGCCGAGACGTGTCTCTATGATATAATCAACCGGACTCTTTCCAGTGTGAAGCTTAAAAAAACGACTGAAAGAGACAGGCGTTAAGCCTATTATTTCAGCCAACTGACCAAGCTTAATATTTTCCTTATAATTCTCATTTATATATTCCTGAACTTTTCTTATCCGCCTGCTATCCGTCGTCAAATCAACCTTAGCAAAGGAAGAACTGGATAAAACTCTGGCATCGTTTGTAAAAAGAGACAATTCGTAAAGAATAGTCAGAAATTTCATTACAGCATAAAATCCTTGTTGCCCGGAAGCCAGATTATCTAACAAATAAAAAACCTTCATTATCGCTTCGGTAGGAAATGCAAGCCCTTTCTGTGCCAGCTCGAACATATGCAGAATAGATGAGAATTGTTTTTTCTTAAAAAAGATATCAGAAAACAAATCAGGAGAGAATTGCACGGTAATCTCCCTTATATCCTTAGAAACACACTGATTATGCTCCCATACATGTTCAAGATTATCACCGGTAATAAGCACAAGATCGTAATCTCCAATCAATTCGATCGAATCTCCAACAATTCGCCTCACTCCGGCTGCATTCAAAGCAAAATTCAATTCAAATTCCGAATGGCTATGGATAGGGTAAGTAAATTCAGTCTTGCGCCTATCTGCTATATAAAAGCAATCTTTTTCCGACAATGGAGTTACCTCATGAATTACTAATCGATGCTGTTTCATATTGACAAGAAAGTATAAGTAATTATTATATATAATACAAATATAATAAACTTATTCGTAATATATATTGCCACAAGGTTGGATAGTAATATAATTGCTATCGATAATGAAGTCTATACTATGTAATACTGTTTATTGCAATTTGACAGCACAGCCGGTACGTGCACTTTCGATGGCCGCTTGCAATATCTCTACTACAATCAGGTTATTGTCAATCGAGGATAAATCGGTCTTTTCAAGAGGAATATCACCTCTGACAACAGCCTTCAAATAGTAGAATGAATCATTATAAGGATATGCCAACGGTGCAGGTTCCAGCTTATCAACTTTATTCCCCTTCCCTACCCGCATTGCGGTAGGTGTGTCCTGACAAATATAGCCTTTGCTACCATATATATGCATATCTTTACGGCTCATCGGCCAGTTCCACGAAGCCATAATTTCGACTGTCGCTTTTGGATATTCAAGCATGATAGTCGCATCATCATCCACTTTGGGATATATATCCGGCTTCTGAGTTTTTAGTACGGCATAAACACTCAATGGTTTTTCTCCGTCAAAAAGCCATGTAGCCAGATTGGCACCGTAACATCCGAAGTCAATCACCGCACCACCGCCATTGAGGACAGGATCTGTCAACCAGTCTGTAAACTCCTTTCCGCAACCGATTTCGATAGGGCCTTCGTGACCGTCATAAATGTTGATGCGCGTTATTTCGCCAATCCGGCCTTGCTCCTTTATCATTCTATATGCCTCATGATTGGTCGAATACCATGTTGTTTCGTAATTAGTCAGAACTTTAATATTATGCTTACGGGCTAATTCGGTAATCCTTGTCGCATGTTCTTTGTTTACGGCTAAAGGTTTCTCTACCATCACATGGATACCCCTTGGCGCGCAAGCCTCAACAACCGACAAGTGATCGTATATCGAACCGTATGCCACAACAACTTCGGGCTTCGTTTCGTCCAGCATCCGGGATAAATCTCCATAGAATTTGCTGTTGGCTACTTTGTCAACTAATCCGTTATTCTTCCTCAAGAAATCATCTTGCTCATAAACCCCTACAACAGTGAAATCGCCGCGATCTATACGGCTGACAACTTCCCAGATATGCCCGTGCGATACTCCCGCAACAGCCAACCGCAAAGGTTCGGATTGTTTTTGTGCCGAAAGGCTCATTACTAATGACACCAGTAATATCAATAATAAAAAAATACGATTCTTATTCATGCGATTCCTTCGTTTTCAAACAGAAGAAGCATTAATATCTTCCAATTAATGCTTCCTCTATAATATAATTATCAAATACTTTTATTCTTCACTATCAAGACTTTTGTCGATAGCTTCTACCTTTTTCGCTATCAATTCCATTTCATCCCGCAAACTCTTTATCTTGATGTTTACATCTTTGAGTAAAGTACTTGCGCCTTTAGACGATAAAGAAAGGAAGTTCATATTATTCTCATAGGTCTGGAGGTCAGATTTCAGCTTATTATATGTATGCAATAAGCGATCTCTTTCGCGAAGGAGCAATCGTCTGTTACCACCTTCCCCTTTCGCAATCCCTTCGAGATTAGATTTGAAAGCATCCAAACGGCGTTCCGTCTTATCCACTTTCAAGCGGTCGTAATGTGCATCGACAGCCTCGTGGAATTGCTTATATATTTTATCTTTCTCCTTGAATGGAACGAAACCGATAGTATGCCATTCGTCCGTATATTTACGAATTTCGGCAATAACTTCGTCAGCAGACAAAGCTGTATCGATAGCTTTTACCTTCTCTATTATTTCTTTCTTAGCTTTCAGATTAGCTTCTTCCTCATCCTTTTGCGACGATGTATTTTTCTTCTTCTGCTCGAAGAAATAATCACAGGCCGTTACGAACTCTTTCCAAATTGTGTCGGAATATTTCCGCGGTACAGGACCGATTGTTTTCCATTCTTTTTGGATAGCAATCATCTCATCCGTTGTTTTCTTCCAATCGGTACTATCTTTCAATTGGTTTGCCCGTTCGCAAAGAGCGCGTTTCTTCTCCAGGTTGACGTCCATATCTTCTTTCACGCCCTTGAAAAATTCGCTTTTCTTTTCGAAGAACTTATCACAGAAACTTCTGAACTCCTCAAATATCTGCGTATTATATTTCTTCGGTACAAAACCGATTGTTTTCCATTCCGCCTGAAGGGCAATCACTTCCTTGCTCTTTTCATCCCAAAGCTTCATAGAGGTAAGCGCAGAGTAATCGATAGCACTCAACGTTTCGCAAATAGCACGTTTCTTCTCCAGATTCTCTTCTTCTTTACCTTTCAATGATTCGAAGTGTGTCTGATATTTCTTGTTGATAGCAGTAGATGCCGTCTTGAAACGCTCCCAAAGTTCCTCGCGCAATTCCTTCGCCACAGGACCTATCTCGCGCCACTGCTGATGGAAATTCTGCAATTGATGGAAAGCCGATACAATATCGGTTTCCTCATCGAGCTTCTCTGTCGCCTCGCAAATAGCTATCTTCAACTCCAGATTTTTCTTGAAATCGTAATCACGAAACTCGTTATTTATCTTGATCAGATCATAGAAAACTTCGGTATAACGTTGGTAGTCGCGCCATAAGTCTTTTTCCTTCGATGCCGGAACCTGTTTGATATCATTCCATTGCTGTTGCAAATCCTTAAACCCTTTGTAGAGTTTATTGAAATCGTCGGTACTTTCGGTGAGCGCTTTTATAGCCTCTATTACAGCGAGTTTCTTCTGATAGTTTTCTTCTTTCTGGCTTTCTTCCTCTGCCATTTGGCGGGCACGTTTAGCCTTTATTTCTCCCAGATAGGTTTTTAACACATCATCCTTGGGATCTGCTGACGGAGTGAAAGATTCCTCTTCGTTTCCATCAGCTATATATTTAGCTTTTTCTTCTTCTGTTTCTTTGGAGCGAATACGATAAAATGCCTGTTTCAGCGCTTCTACTTCCGCCCGGGAAGGGACAGCAGCATCAGGCACGGTGAAATCTTTCAATTTCTCCAGAATTGCCTCCTTATCCATTGGCGGGAGGGTTTGTTCTTCCTCTGTAGCAGGTGCGGCAGAGGTTTCTTCACTCGAAACGATTTCGGCTTGCTCGTTCAACTCTTTTTCAGTGGTTTCTTCCTTGTTTATCATAGGATCCAGGCTCTGATTCATCTTAGGTTCAATTAATTTGGTATATAAGGTTATTAATTCCAAGTGCAAATTAATGATTTTTTTTTGTATAGGAGCAATAATTGACCTATTTTTCACCATTTCTAAGTCAATCAGCACATAATCAGCTATAAAAATATTATTTTCTTTTCCGCCGCTCTTTGGCTTCCTTTTCTTTCTCTTTTCGGGCTTTCTCCTGCGCCTTTCGTTTTTCTTCCTGTGCTTTCACTTGAGCTTTACGACGTTCTTCTCTCTCTTTGTCCTGATTTTTACGGCGTTCTTCCTGCTGACGAGCTTTCTCTTTCCGCTCGGTTTCTTTCTGCTGACGCGCTTGTTCGCGTTCACGCTCTTTCGCTTTCTGGGCTTCTATCTTTTCACGTTCTATGCGTGCTTTTTCTTCCTCTATGCGTTTTTGCTCTTCTATTTTTGCTCTTTCCACTTGCTTGATGGAATCCTGCACTGCTTTCTCCACATGTTGTATAGAATCCTGACGGGCTTTTTCTATCGCTTTCAGTTCTTTCTCTCGTTCTTTTTGTAAGCGGCGTTCTTCTTTCAATTCTTCTTTCTCTTCCTTGGTGAGCTTTTTATTATCCTTATACTTAGAGAATAAGCCTTTCAATCCATCCACAGGATTTTCGGCAATATCACTTGCCGATGAAATAAGATCTATCTGATCTTTCGACATGATATCGCTTGCCTTTATCTCGGTATTGTATTGCCCGTCTTGTCCGCTCACAGGAGTTTGTCCGTTTTGAACAGGACGCTCTTGCTGCTGTTTTTCTACATTACTTCGAATATCTTCGCGCGGAACAACTTCGCGTTCCGGCTGACGGATAGGCTCAGTCGTTTCCGGCTTTTTATCCGGAGTGGCACTCGTCAAATCTTTTTTATCGTCCGTAACCGGTATATCTGCCAATAAGTCTTCATCCGTATAGGCATCTACAAGAGAGTTTTCTCCCGCCCAATAAGCAACCAACTGCGGCGTCTGGTTAACAAAGGCGTCTTTGTAGAATGTAATATATTCGTCTATGCCCTTGCGAAGAAGCAAACGGGAGTTTTCTTCCGAAACGGGAACCATCAGAATAGACGGATCTAATTTATGTGCCAAACCTTCGGGCAGGAAGGCCTTATTGATGTATGAACGGACATTGGCATACTGTTCGAAACCTTTTATTTGCAGCATCTCGAGCGGCAGATCTTGCTCGAAATTCAAATCGAAAGTCTGCACTATATAATTCGAGAAATTATAGTCGGCAACCTGATACAACAGTTCGTTACGATCTATCGAGTTTGCACGGTAGAACAAAAGGAGCATATAAGGTACTTCCAGATTATCGGCAAACTGCACCTGATTAATATCGACTATTCCTTCACCATCTTCGCCCTCGTAAGGGATATCCCATTTCATTCCGCGAATAGGCGTTCCGTCGGATAGTAATACCCGTCCGTCGCGGATATTATCCAGTATTCCCTGTGCCATTGGGGTAACATCGGCATCGGGATAATCGGCAACTAATTTTTCGAGATTCGTTTTTAGTCCTCCTGCATCTTTTGTCTGTGCGTATGTCAATGCATTGAGGAACATAAACTTAGGCATCAGGTTCGCAAACGGGTATTTCGATTGCAATGATTCGTAATTGCCCCGCACAGTTTGTATATCACTATCGAGATATGCCTCATAAGTAGCATTATACAGCGAATCCTGCAACGAATGCATATGTTTCAGATTCCATTCGTAATTGGGATCCGAAAGGGCTATAGCATAGTTCTTACCAGCATACTCCGATAACAATTTGTCCCTGTAATAGGCCATCATTTGCCTGTTATCCAGCTGCATATAGATAAGGAACAACTGATAGTATATCTCCTCGGCATTCGGTGTAGACGGGAAACGCCTTAAATCGGTTTCGTAAGCATCTATAGCCAGTTCTGCATCTTCGAGCTTAGTTTTATAGATTCCTCCCATCTGAAATAAGCCGTTCTCTATCAGCTCATTCGATTGCGTAATCGCTTCTTCGGTAAAAGGTAATTGCTGCAAATAGTATTGAGGGTTATAAATATCCTGCTCTTCCGCGCCGCTGCCCGCCGTTGCCTGTTGAGTATTATCCGGCTGCAAAGTAGGATCTACGATAGCTCCCTCCTGCCCTTCGGGCTGTTCGGGTTCAGTATTGGCGTACATATCGTCGAATCCCGATGTTTCCTTATTCCGTCGGCGCCAGTTGTCTTCCAGCTTGCGCGTTCCCCATTGTTTTTTGAAGGCAGCCTTACCTTGCTCTACCGTTTGCGGATTATAGAAATAGAAATTAGAAGTATTCGCACTCTGTTGCTGCGTCAGGTTCGGCGCCTTTTGGGTGGCACTTTGCTGCTCTTCGAACATTACACGGTCGAAATCATCCCACGAGGATATTTGCTGCTCACGTTCCTCCATCCGCTGTTCGCGTTCTTCTTCTTTCTTCTTTTCCTCTTCTTCCTTCTTGATTTGGGCTATCTTGTCTTCTATTATCTGCATTCGCTCGGCCTCGGGCAACGATGCCAGATGTTGCAAGCTATCTTGCTCGTGAACGGTTTTGACATGTATCACTAATTCGTCTAAAACAGCCGAACGCTTCGACACACGCGGATAATCTTTGTCAGTCTTTTTCAGTCCGCTCAATGCTCCGGAGTAAAAAGGTTGTGCAGGAACAAATTTCCGCAAATCGAAATATAAGTCTCCTAACCTGATTTGAGCCAGCGTTTTATCATAGCCCGACGATTTGCTTTCTTTTATCGCCAGATGGTAATTGGCTACCGCATTGACTGTATCTTGCTGTTGCAGATATACATTTCCGAGTGTATAATAGATGCGGTCGAGATAATTCTCATTCTTGGATGTCTTTGTCATCTTTTCCAAATCGGAAATGACTTTCTTCACCGGGCGGGTATTATCAATCGCCAATTGGCTCAAACGGGCATTTATACCGAATTTGTGAGGTGTATTCAATCCTTGAACGGCTCCGTAAGCTTTGTAAGCATTTGCTGTATCCCCTGTCTTTTCGTACAATTGCCCCAGCATATATTTCATGCGGAGCTTCTGATAACTGTTCTTTTCCTTTTTTATAGCCAATTGCAAATGCGGTATCGCTTTCTCGTAATCGTCACCCCGCATCAGATAGTTGGCATATACAGACGAATATAAGCCTCTCAAGCTCTCCGGGATTTCGCCTGATTTATCCAATTTTGTCAATACGTCGCCAGCCTCGTACATCCATCCCATTTCGGTATAGGCACAAGCAATCCATAACTGGCATTCGGCCTGCATTTCGATATTCTCGGGATATATTTTGCGGGTGTACATAAACGTGGATATGGCACGCAGGTAGTTGCCGTTTTGTAATTCGGCTTTACCCAGAAGTAGCCAGACATTCTTCATAAAAGGGTTAAATTCCTTTTGCTGAACCCATGCGCGATATTCCTCGTTTTTCATTTTCGAGCGCTCGCGCCGTGGCTTGGTGGTGATAGAATGCAGCTTGATAGCTTTAGTGGCTTTATCTATTGTTGTGGTAAAACTCCCTCCTCCACCGGATGAGGAAGTATTATAAGAGGATGAGCCGGAAGATTTTTGCCCCCCTTCGAACAAGGAAGAAGAAACACTTGACAACAAGCCTCCTCCTTTTTCATTTTGTTGCTCGGAGGAAGAAGCGAAACTGCTTCCAAGAGAATCGCTCAATATCTTATCCATTGCATCAGGATCGTAGGGATAGATATAAATCTGCTCGGAAAGGTTATCTTCCTGCGTCTCCATTTTTTGCTGCAAGGCTTCTTTGTATGCCTCGTTGGCATTGAAATAGATGTTGTAACGGGTATTCAGCGAATGGTATGCACGCGATACGGCCGTATTCTTCTTGTTAGAACACGACATAAACAGAAAAAGCAACAGAATGCTTAGTATATATAGCTTTCTATTTCGTATCAACACGGATATTTCAGCCGTTTGGTTTATCCTTTATTTAAACACAAAAATAGGCAATTTATTGCTTTGATATGCGGATTGTTGGAGAAGAGTTTATATGTATAGTAAAGAAGTGGAAATTAATCGCTGTTATCATTAGATGTTGCCGAATCATAATCTGCCATCTTGTAAAGTTTCTTGGTATCGGGCTTAAATTTTAAATCGGCATTAATCACTGTATCAATGGCTTCTATCTTATAAGTACATCTCAAACGTTCTTCTCTCTGAGGTTTCCCCAATAAAAAGGAGATATCATGTATTTCATTCAAGCTATTTAAATAATAACCATCATTATTTTTCGCATATTGAATAGTTATTAAACGATAAAGATTCTTTGCTTTAAATGTTCTCCTTCGCGTATATTTTTCCTTAGGAGTAATCAACTCATGACTCATGCCTACCAGTGTAGTATCTTCTCTATTAATAGTATAGGAAACAATCCCAGAATCATGGCTCTTATTATAAATTACAATAGTAGAATCGGAAATATGAAAGGAATTTTTTTCGGATTTAGTAAAATTCTTTGGTATATATTCAAGAAATAAAGAAATCCAGAGATTATTACCTTGCATTATATTACTATTTTCTGCATCAGAAAAATTCTTTAGTTGCGCCAACAAATAAGTATAATTTAACGTTGCTCTTTTAGGGTTTGCTTTTTTCAGATTAGCAGTAAAGAGAAATTCTGTACTTCGCATGCTTCCGAGATTTACTTCTTTTTCTATTCCGACGCATTTATAAGCTTGCTCCTTATTCTTGATAAGCCTTCTTTTCAGATTCGCAGCGGCCGTTTCATATATTGCATATATATCTATCGGCGTCACAGTTACTTCCGACAACATCAATTGCATTTGCGGAAACAAATAGATTTTATTCTGAGAGTGCAAAATATTGGTTATCGTAAGTTCTGTGGGGGAATAACCATTCAACATAAAGGATATGGTGTCCGTCCTATTTCCTTCTATTTTTACTACTCCATCTTTATCCGAATAACATATTCGACCAGTTTTGAGATTCTTAGCTTGTACTTTACTTAAAGGTGTATCATCAATGTTATAAACAGTGCAAACAATATCTTGTGCTAAGACTGAAATATTCATAAGAAGAAACAAGAACAATAAAGATAGCTTACTCATGTAGTTTAATTTTGATAGTGATTCTTTTCAAACGAAGGGAAAAATAGTCTATTGTTAAATAAAAGGTTAAAAAAACAAAAGCTGCTCCAAATATGGAACAGCTTCCGCCTATATTTTGTAAGAATATTTGTCTTACTTTTTCTTTCCTTGATTCGCTACTGCATCCATCAATTTCTTGATTTCTTCAGGATCGCCTAAGAAATAGTCTTTTACGAAGTTCAAATCATCATCGAATTCGAACACATAAGGAACTGCTGTCGGCAAGTTCAAGCTTACGATATCTTCGTCCGAAATACCTTTCAAGTATTTGATGATACCACGCAAACTGTTTCCGTGAGCTGCAACGATAATATCGTCGTGGTGCATCAACGACGGGTAAATGCTATCTTCCCAATATGGAAGGATACGCTCTACCGTTTGCTTCAACGCTTCTGTTTCAGGGATATATGTCTTAGGAACATCTGCATAGCGAGGATCTTGTGATGCCGAACGCGGATCGGTAGGTTCGAGCGGAGCAGGCGGAACATCGTAGCTACGACGCCATACGAGAACTTGCTCGTCGCCGTATTTTTCAGCCGTTTCAGCTTTGTTCAATCCTTGAAGCATACCATAATGCTTCTCGTTCAAGCGCCATGTTTTTTCAACAGGAATCCAGTCCAAATCCATTTGGTCGAGGATATTGTTCAACGTTTTGATTGCACGTTTCAGGTAAGATGTATAAGCCAACGTGAAGTTATATCCTTCTTTCTTCAATAATTGACCTGCTTTAACAGCTTCCTGTACCCCTTGTTCCGAAAGGTCTACGTTTGTCCATCCGGTGAAGCGGTTTTCTTTGTTCCAAACGCTTTCTCCGTGACGTATTAATACTACTCTTTTCATTCGATGTTATAATTTAGTTTTTAAGATATTTTTCGGTGACACAAAGGTAGCAAATTGTTACAAGTTATGAGTAATCAGTTAGGTATTTTTATCTGATAAATACCCACTCGTTGCCCTTCGATAATTTCGGCGAAAAAGAATAGCCTTCCATATCAAAACCTTTAAGGTCTTCGATATTGGTTATTCTATTCTGGATGATAAAGCGCGTCATCATTCCACGGGCTTTTTTAGCATAAACGACAATTTGCTTAGGGCCTTTGGCTGTATCTTGTTTAAAGACAGGGGTAATAATCTGCGCACCTTTAGGCAACAACTTCTTATTCACTGCCTTACTATACTCTTTCGAGGCCAGATTTACCCAGATATTATCATCTGCCCGCATCTGGTCTGCCATATAACGACTTACAGTCTCCGTCCAGAAATCGTAGAGATTTTTCCCTTTATCATTAACCAACGGTATCTGCATTTCTAAACGGTAAGGTTTTATTAAATCCAACGGACGAAGCACTCCGTACAACCCCGAAATGTGAACGAGATGCTTTTGTGCAAAATCCAAGTCTTTTTCGCTCAATGTATGGGCATCTAACCCTTTATAAGCTATACCGTTATATGCATACACTGCCTGACGCTTCGGGGTACGGCTGAGCGGGAACGCCTGTACATATTCGTATACCTGATAAGCCAGTTGTGGATTAATATTCATCAATTTACCAATCTCTTGCGCCGAGGCTCCCTGTAAAGAGTGATACAACGAATCGGCCTCTTTTTCATACAACGGGTTTGTATGCTTCTTAGTCGGAACGGGCGTCTTAAAATCGAGCAATTTAGCTGGCGAAAGTGTTATTATCATAATTAATAGCTTTTGTTGTAGTTATTCTCTTCTCCTCTATCATAACCACTTTCGGGCTCTACTTGTTCACCATCTTCATCAATATCATCATCTTCGTCGTCGTCGTCCCAATCGTACTCTTCATCATCTTCGTCCGGCTCATCATCCTCATCCCAGTCGGCCGACCACGAAGTCGCAGTCTTTTGCTTCCATTTGGGTAAGCCCTTCTTCAAGAGCATCTTCATATAACCCATAATTGCTAAAGTCAATATCAGAATGAAAAAGAGAATTACCCCGATTATCACCGGCGATTGAGGCGTAAAAAATGCCGCATAGACCAAGAGTGCATCAAAAGCAATCATAATAAGAGGCAACAAAACGGACATTCCTATTTTTTGTACAAATGCCCAATAATTATCCATTCTGCGCCCAAAAGCATAATTTATTACCCCTACGAATGCTACAAGAAATATAAAAGCAAAGAAAAGGCAAACAGCCAATTTGACTAAAATAGAAGTATCTGCCTGCAATATTCTTCCTGTCTTATCATAATAATAAATCTCGTATTCGACGTCCTCTTGAGGATTACCCACTGTAAAATCTGCTTCCGAAATTATCTGTGTTCCTTCGTTTGTTTCGAAAAGGAGTTTCGGGCGATAATCGACCGAGACATTTCCTTCACTATCTTCGCTTCGTACCTCTCTATATTCTAATACTTTAGCAGCATATTGCTCTCCCTGTCTGATGGATACAATATCGACTATTATGCTCGACAATCCGGCGAGTAAGGAAAATGTGAAGACAAAAAGGAAAAAAATCAACAGAGATATATAACCAATTGAGAAGCAGCCAGTCAAATTCATCCGCTTTCGGATTTTGAAAGCAAGAAAAATACTAAGAAGAATACCCAGTATAAATCCCCAGCCGAAAGAGGTAATCGCTAATAGTTGCATGGTTTGTAATAAATGTGAGTACTTCGCAAAGATAAGATAAAAAAAGTCATCAATGAATATTGATGACTTATATGTAATCTTTATCGAATAATTACCATTCTCTTTTTGTGAAATTCGTAGCTTGTCCCAAATTTCCTGTAAAAGCAAGTCTCTTATTTTTCTCTATTACACCTTCATATATTGTTTCTGCTCTCACTATTGCACCCGCGACATAAGGGCCATGCTCTATGAAGATTAACTCAATTTTAGCGTCAGTCGTTCCATAGATCTGAGGTAAATCCCATACTCCTCCATTATCCATTAATCGCTGAACGGATATTGTTGTGGATGTCCCCGGCGATGAAAGCAATGTTCTTTCTTTTTTAAGAACATCTTTACTTTTAATGCCAAACTCACTATGTGCTGTTGTGATCCTATAACCAACTAATAAATGATTTTCGGATGTGGAGGGCTGAGGATAATTATATGAGTCGAGGTTTGTTATATCCAATCTAATTGAGGACATTAACTCTCCCATCTGTTGTAATCTCAAATCAAAAACCTGTAGAGATTCATCATCATTATCCACATCTATAACAACTGATTCGAAATATATCTGATTGACATTTCCTCCTCCCATAGTCAACGCATGCCCATAACAATAGTCCGTTTCCAAATTCGAAATCGTCCAGATTCGAGAAGTCCTTAGATATTGATTTGTAAAGCCTACGGCAAATGTATATCTTCCGGGAGTTATTTTTCTTTTAATCTCTAAATTTGCTGGAACAACTTCTTGCCCTGAAACATGTGCGAATAAGGTGTCCCCATTCTCTTTATACAATACATATTGAAGTATATAGCGTTTATAATATTCTCCTATTATGGATGAGTTTTTAGTCGAACTCGGTAGATTCGAAATATTGAATTGTACATTATAGACCGAATCATTTCCGAATCCATTTTTATCATCATCTTTAGATTCCTCATTTTCTTCGGTTTCTTCAGGTTCTTCAGTCTCCTCGGTTTCCTCACCTTCGGCATCTTCGTTGTCGTCTGTATTTTCTTCTTCGCTCTCCGCTCCCTCACCAATTTCAACTTCGGGTTCATAGTCTAGTTCATCTCTGTCTGAGCTACATGAAACAAAAGCAAAAGCTATAATTAGTAGTAGATAGAATAATTTACTTTTCATATTTGTGTAAGATTTCATTATTATAAAAAAACATTGTTAAGAGTATACAAAGATAATATACTTTCTTAACAATGTTTAATTTATTGTTCTTCTATTTTATTCCGCGTTCAATGTATAGCGTTTGAATGCTACAACAGCCAATTCTTTATCTGCAGATGCAAGATATTGAGCTACCGATTGTTTTGGGTTTTTAACGAAATCCTGTTGAAGCAATGTAAATTCTTTGTAGAATTTAGTCAACGCTCCTTCAGCAATTTTGTCTAAAAGATTTTCAGGTTTTCCTGCTTCGCGTGCTTTTTCTTTTGCGAGATTTAACTCACGTTGTTTGATTTCTTCCGAAACTTCTTCAGCTACAAGCGCTACCGGATTCATCGCTGCAACTTGCATCGCTACATCTTTGGCAACTTGCTCGTCAACATTAGCTTTGTTGAAGCCAACGATAGTAGCCAAACGGTTACCCGGGTGAATGTACGACACTACACTTGGCGCTTTAACTGTCTCATAAACACCGATTTCCATTTTCTCACCGGTAACACCCATTCTGTCTGTTACAAGGTCAGCAATAGAACGGCCGTCCACTTGCAAAGCGTTCAATGCATCCAAATCGGCAGGTTTATTTGCCAATGCTGCATTCAGAATAGTTTTAGCCAGATTAACAAAATCAGCATTCATTGCAACGAAGTCTGTTTCACATTTCAATGCGATAAGCGCTGCAAAGTCACCATTTACACCAGACAAAACACAACCTTCCGATGCTTCACGGTCGCCACGTTTAGCGGCAAAAGCCTGTCCTTTTTTACGTATTATCTCGATTGCTTTTTCAAAATCTCCTTCAGCTTCATTCAAAGCGTTTTTGCAATCCATCATACCTGCACCTGTTCTCTTGCGCAAGTTCTGGATATCAGCCATTGTTACTGCCATCTTTTCTCCTTTTATTTTTGATTTATAATTATTCTCTGTCCGAAAAAAGAAAAAGCTAAGAATTAACTCCACAGACGAATCCATAGCAGCTAACCCTTAGCTTATTATCCTTTGTTATTCTTCGTCTTCTTTGGCGAATTTGCTTGCTACAGCAGCATTGATTGCATCTTGCTCTTCTTTTGCTATAACAACTTTCTTAGCGCCTGCTCTTGTCTTGCGCTCTCTCTTAGGAGCATCTTCTCCTTCTTCCTGAGCTTCGGCAGCAGCAGAGTCAGCTTTTTCTACTTTTCTTTCTTCAAGACCTTCTTTGATAGAATCGCAAAGGTATCCGAGAATTACTTCGATAGATTTTCCTGCATCGTCATTTGCCGGGATTACGAAATCGATATCAGAAGGGTCAGAGTTTGTATCTACCATTCCGAATACAGGTATACCCAAGCGTTTAGCTTCTTTCACTGCGATATGTTCTTTCATCACGTCGATAATGAACAATGCAGATGGAAGGCGTGTCATATCTTGTACAGAACCTAAGTTCTTTTCCAATTTTGCACGCTGACGGTCGATTTGAAGTTTCTCTCTTTTAGAAAGAGTATCAAAAGTTCCGTCTTTTTTCATTTTGTCGATAGTTGCCATCTTCTTCACCGCTTTGCGGATTGTAGGGAAGTTGGTCAACATACCACCCGGCCAACGTTCTGCCACGTATGGCATGTTAACCGATTGTGATAAATCGGCAACGATTTGTTTTGCTTGTTTCTTTGTAGCCACAAACATTACTTTACGTCCCGATTTAGCTATTTGTTTCAATGCTGCAGCAGCTTCTTCTGCTTTAGCGATTGTTTTATAAAGGTCGATAATGTGAATACCGTTACGTTCCATAAAAATATACGGAGCCATAGCCGGATTCCATTTTCTCTTGAGGTGACCGAAGTGTACACCTGCTTCGAGTAACTGATCAAATTCTAATTTTTGAGCCATTTTTTGATTTTTAATTCGTTTACTTTCTTTTTCTTTTGTTCGAACCATCAGGTAGCCCGTTTCACCGGAGTCCTAACGATTTAGATACTAAACGTAAATTTTGAGATGAACCGATTCATCATTATTTTGTACCAAATCTGCCACTTTAAGCAACTTGTGCCGGATATAGCCGATTGGAAAAAATATCCAAATTAACGTTTTGAGAATTGAAATCTTTTGCGCGCTTTAGGTTGTCCCGGTTTTTTACGCTCAACGATACGAGGGTCACGCGTCATAAATCCTTCAGCTTTCAATGCAGGTTTGTCTTCTGCATTAATCTTAACCAATGCACGGGCGATACCAAGACGGGCAGCTTCGGCTTGTCCTTTGTATCCACCACCGTTAAGGTTGATTTTGATGTCGTATTTTTCGCTTACACTCAATGTATTGAGTGGTTGCTTTACAACATACTGAAGAATAGATGAAGGGAAATAGTTATCCAACTCACGTTTGTTGATGATGATTTTTCCGGTTCCTTCGCTAACGAAAACGCGAGCCACAGCGGCTTTACGTCTTCCTATTGCATTTACTACATCCATTAATATTTATTTTATTTAAGAGCGTTAATATCTAATACTTTTGGATTCTGAGCTTCGTGATCATGCTCTGCACCTCCGTATACACGAAGATTTTTGAGAAGAGCTGCACCAAGACGGTTCTTAGGCAACATACCTTTTACAACCTTCAACACCAAGCGGTCTACACCTTTTTCTTTTAACTTGGCAGGTGTAATTTCGCGTTGTCCTCCAGGATAGCCTGTGTGTGAAAAATATACACGGTCAGTCCATTTTTTACCTGTAAGTTCAACTTTATCGGCATTGATAATAATCACGTTGTCGCCACAATCTACGTGCGGAGTGAAGTTTGGTTTGTACTTTCCGCGTAGAAGTTTGGCAACTTTAGAAGCAAGACGTCCGAGATGTTGTCCTGTAGCGTCAACAACAACCCACTCTTTGTTCACGGTTGCTTTGTTAGCTGAAATGGTCTTATAACTTAAAGTATCCACTTTCTTTAATGTTTTTAATTTGGTTTAATGACTTATTGACTCACTTTTCCCTGATACTTGTCGAACTAAGGATAAGACAAGTGGTAAGAATCTGTTTGTCAACTTTTTACGTTTTTAATCGTAATAATCGGCTTGCAAAATTACAATATTTCAGCGAATTAGCAAAAATTTAGATATAAAAAATAAGGCTCCTTCAAAAGAATGAGCCTTATCAGATTTTTTTTTGATATGTTATCAGCCTTATACAGCCACCACTCCTTTGATATGCGGATGCGGATCATAGCCTTCGAGTGTGAAGTCTTCGTATTGAAAGTCGAATATACTTTTTACATCCGGATTAATCTTCATTGTCGGCAAAGAGCGGAAATCGCGTGATAATTGCAGTTCGACCTGCTCGAGGTGATTGGTATATATATGCGCATCGCCCAATGTATGTACAAATTCGCCCGGTTTCAAGCCTGTTACCTGTGCCATCATCTGCAGCAATAGGGCATAAGATGCAATATTAAATGGTACACCGAGAAATATATCGGCACTCCGCTGATAAAGTTGCAGGCTCAACTTGCCATTTGCCACATAGAACTGGAAAAATGCGTGGCATGGCGGCAGGTTCATATTCTTTATATCGCCTACATTCCATGCGTTAACTATTATACGGCGCGAATCGGGATTATTTTTTATCGTATTCACCACTTCGCTTATCTGGTCGATATGCCCTCCTTCGTAATCGGGCCACGAACGCCACTGATAGCCGTATATATGACCTAAGTCTCCATTTTCATCAGCCCATTCGTTCCAGATACGAACACCATGTTCCTGCAAATATTTAGCATTGGTATCGCCCGCAAGAAACCAAAGCAATTCATAGATGATTGACTTTAGATGGAGTTTCTTCGTTGTCAGCAAGGGGAAGCCGTCTTCGAGGTTATAGCGGCTCTGATGCCCGAAAACACTGATTGTACCTGTTCCCGTGCGGTCGCTCTTTTCTACTCCTTCGGCTAATACCCGTTTCAGCAGGTCATGATATTGTTTCATATGAGAGATTATATGCTTTATTAAGTTTTCGTAAACAAAGGTAGTAAAAATATAGTAGCGAGTTCCGTTTTCCTATACCTTAACTATCTTGTTAGAGTCAATAAAGAAACATTAATCTTTCACACAACGCACCGGGAGCAACCTGAAATAACCATCTTTTATACGGCCAACATTCGCTTTCGTCTTATCGAATTGCCGCGTATAAGCCGTCCATCCGGTTGTCTTACTGGATGACCAGAACATGGTAGAGTAGGCGTAAGATTTAGGAGTATCTCCTGTTTCGATATAACCCATGGATATAATATTAAAACCGCCTTCGTATGGAGGTTTACTATATCCTTTATGCGTTTTCATCCACTCTAAGCCAACATCATCCGGAGGACAGAGCGAGTGCATAACTCCGGCATGTCCAAACGTATTTGCCGAGGATCCTCTACGTACTCCTGATTCTGTTTCGAATGATTGCTGCCACGTAGAAGGAGTGAATTTACTGATTTGCTTAGCATTATAGATGCTATATTTCTCGGGATTGTTATACATTTCCTTTTCCAACCGGTTCCACTCCCTATCGCTGGGTATGTGCCAGCCATTAGGACAGATGCCTTGTACCGTTCCATCCCTGAGCCCTGCAGAAGATTCAAATTTACCTTCCACCTCATTGGCTCCGGGAGTATTATCCGCTCCGTTGTCGATCTGACCTTCATCAATAGCATCTGGTGCTAATATTCGATTAGTCGCAGTAAACCAATTATATAATAAGCCTTCCTCCAAATACCAAGGACGGCCTGCTCCTGCAACAACCTCATCAGGTAGGTCTCCCCACGCATTCCCAGAGAGTTTTTTATAACGCGGGTATGCATAAACCTTTGTGTCGCGGCTGGCAGCCCCGTCTCCCAGATAGCCTAATATGGGTACATCGGGCTGGTTCGTATCATAGCTGTGCGCAACAAGATTCGTCACCATCCATCGTCCGGCAGGCCCAAAATCGGCGGAATAGAATTCATGGTAAATAGTATCGCCCGGAGCTTTTAATTTTTCCTGATGACGGACTACCTTATTGTTCCAATTATTCGCACTCGACTCATCCGGAATCGCTGTTGTGGTAACAGAACTCATATCAAGTTCTCCCTGGCATTTCACAACTGACACGGTAATTGGCTTGAAGCGATTGTTGGGTGCGGGAATACTATCTTCGAAATACATGGTTCCGGCTACCTTATATTTAAGCTTTTCTATATTACTGGCTCTTTGAGGAGTTATCGTGCCACTTAGTACTGTACCATCCATAAGTTCCTTCCCTTTTTGCGCAGGGTAGATTATATTGGTCAAAACACCGGGATTTACTTCGGTATAGGTTACTTTCCAAGTGGCATTACTTTTTACTGACATGGAAAGAGGATTATAACCATTTGGGGTTTTTATTACAAGATTAAAATCCAGGCTATCGTCTTGTAATCTTAGTGCATAGTTTGTCTGATTCAGAATGATAGTTCTATCTGCATTGGCTCCACAAATATCTACCGATGTTGCTGCCTTTATGGTTGTTTCGCGGCTTTGCCAAGGGTTGGATCCTGTGATATCAGGCAAAGCGCTCATATCGTCAATAGAGAACGTATAGTTCGTTGAATTATTAGGGATAGCCCCGACCCACGAGGTTGGCGGATTAGTAATAAACGACAAGCCTCCGTTCAGCGTATTAGTTGCCGAAGTGATCGACGCTGTCAGATCATCCGTTTTCCAGCCAATGGTCAATGTTTGTTGAGTATTAAAAGTCCGCAAATCAACTCCACTCGGTACATGAACAACAATATCCCGATTATTTTTGTCGCCTTCTCCGTTAACTAATATCGCCGGTATACCGGAAGCATCTTTGTCTTGCAGAAAGAACCATTCGTTACCTGTCCATAGATAAACGCCTTCTCCCAAGCCTTGACATTGATCCAGATTGTAGACAAGTAACCCTACATGCTTCAGATCTTCTTGAGCTTTCAATGCGCCTTGATATTCAGGTTTAGGAGTTCCGGGGACACCCGGATCTTCAAACATCGGATATAAATTACCCAAGTCGGTCAGTTTAAGGCGAGGCAGCATCAAACCTTTTGTTGCGGTTGCATTTTCGGATGTCGGTGCATATTGCTTCAAATCCAGTAATGCTCCCGCATTAGGAACATTATTCGAGCCAATAGTGACTTGCGCTGTTGCCATCGATACACCAGACAACATGCAAATTAATATTATCAATAGTTTTACTGATCTTTTGGCATTATGTTTAATCATAACTATAACTAATTTAATGATTATATCCCAATAATAGATATCACGGAAGCTACATTATAATATTCTAATGTTAATCAATTAACAAAAAAAATCATGTAATAAGCAAAGAAGGGGTTTCTTTATATCCTATTTCATTCATATATTTTAAAGCACTTTACTACCTATTCTCTTGCCCTCTAAATATTGCTAATTCCTGTGAAATCATTTTTTAGCAGAGATATTCCTCTTATTTCTTTTATTTTACTTTTACAACAAGCTCATCTAAATTCAACTACAAAGATAATAAAAAAAATAATAGTCAGTCCAATTAAAGGGCTGACTATCATATCCATTTTGTTAAATAAGCATAAGTTCACCCACTTATTCAGGCTGTTCTCCGTCTTCGGTCGGAACGATCAGTTTATATCCTTTACCATGGATATTGATGATTTCGATAGAAGGATCCGGCTTCAGCAGTTTACGCAATTTTGTTATGTACACATCCATACTACGGGCATTGAAATAGTTATCGTCAACCCATATCTGGCGCAATGCATGATTACGCTCGAGGATATCATTCGCATGGGCACAAAGCAATGCTAACAGCTCCGATTCTTTCGTCGTAAGCTTTGTTGTTTCGCCATTGATTGTCAATAATTGCTTCTGTGTATCAAATTCCATATGCCCGAAGTGGTATACCTGTTGTTCGGCAGATTTCTTGCCTCTCACCCGGCGGAATATAGCTTCGATACGCAACACCAATTCTTCCATGCTGAACGGTTTCGTAATATAATCATCGGCTCCCGCTTTGAAGCCTTCGAGTATATCATCTTTCATATTTTTGGCCGTAAGGAATATAATAGGAATTTCAGTGTTGATTACTCTGATATCTTTTACCAACGAAATACCGTCTTTTTTAGGCATCATGACATCCAATATACACAAATCATACTTATCCTTTACAAAACCTTTATAGCCTGCTTCTCCATCTGTAAAAAGGTCTGTTTCGTAACCTTTAGCCTGAAGATATTCTCTCAGCAACATACCGAGATTTTCGTCATCTTCGCACAGAAATAGTTTAAGTTTCTCTTCCATAACTAAATTTATTTATCGTTTTACAATTTTCCTTATTAAATAACTCCCATCATCTATTTTTTACTCATATTAATCAAGGGCAGGCTCATTATAAATTTAGTACCTTTACCCAATTCACTTTCTGCTTTTATTGTTCCTTTATGATCTTCAACGATCTTTTTCACATAGGCTAATCCCAGACCGAAGCCTTTTACATCATGCACATTACCGGTGGATACTCTATAGAAGCGGTCGAAAACCCGTTTCACATATTCTTTCCGGATGCCGACACCGTTGTCTTCAACTGATATGTAGAGCCTGTTTCCACTGTTCCATGAACGAATGAGGAGTTCGAGGTCTACGTCTTCGCGGCGATATTTTATCGCATTGTCTACCAGATTAAATAAGACGTTCGTGAAGTGCATTTTATCAGCCATAATAGTAGATTCGGTCGCTTCCAAATCAATATCCAGATGCCCCCCGAATTTCTCCACTTTCAGCTGCGAAGTGTTTGCCACATTTACAATTATATCATTGGCATCCAGCTCCTTCTGCTTCAGTGTAGCTTTTTGCTTTTCGAATAGCGACATTTGAAGAACCTTTTCTACCTGAAAGCTTAATCGCTCTGTTTCATCATTAATAACACCCGATATATGCTTAAACACCTCCGGTGATTTGGTTATCGAAGGGTCCTTTAACATCTGGGCGGCTAACGATATTGTCGATACAGGCGTTTTGAGCTCGTGAGTCATATTATTCATGAAGTCGCTCTTCATTTCAGATAATTTCTTCTGCCGCAATATGATAAAGATAGTAATGATAAATGTAACTAACAAAATAAATGTGAATAAAATTGAAGGAATCAAAAAAGAAATCTCCCGAAAAAGGTAGTCCTGCTTTGTTGGGAAAAAGACTTTGAGGTAATAAGAATTTTTTCCCGGACCATCATTCGAGAACAATACCTGAGGATAAATATTATCCCGCTGGCCTTCGTCGAATCCCTGTTGCTTATATATCACACGTTCGTTACGATCTACTATCTCGTACTGAAATGGTATCTCTATACCATTCGTTTTCAGCTCGCCGCGGATAATGTCTTCTAATGTCCTGAAATTTATTCGTTCCGTTATAGGTACATTACTCGCAGTCCGCATTATTTCGCTTATGACTTCATTCAGATTCTTCTGCTCCTGCACAAAGCGCTTTTTTTGTTCTTCCTGCAAATCGAAGAAGGATTTGGAAATCGCATTCGCATTATTTCTTTTGTTCGGAGACTGGAATATCGGGTTCGTACGCCGTTGCGTCGTACCGGTGACATCCATACTCAACTCGGCGCTTCCATCGGGAACAACAACCTTGAAACTATGAGAGATCGTTACCTCTTCTTCGTCGTCGGCAAAATCATTGTCGTTATATCCTTTTTTCTTTTGCGATGCGATATACGACTCATTCAGATACCTTTTTGTCTGCTCCAGTTCCAGATTCCTTTTCACCTGATAGAGGCTTCGCGTAACAGCTTCGTTAAACTGGTCGCTCCGTAATCTCAGCGATGTGCGGATGTATTTCATCTGCATATACAATAAGCCGCAAAAAGCGAAAACCATTACACTCGCAAGTACCCAAATTACAGATTTCTTCATTTTTTGTTCTACCTTCTATTTTATTATGCTAACAAAAAATATACCAGTTCTCGTTCTGTTAATATTTAACAAATGAGTATGGATTTTGTTTAACATTTAACGAAATAAACCTAAATCTTTTTTTCGTGACCACCAAATATGTTAATGTTTTTTTATTGTTGCAAGGTAAATTTAAGGCTTATACCGAAGTTGGAATTCGTTGTAGGATAGCCAACTGCCGTGATGAGCGGTTCATTAATAATGTGGTCGAAAAAGGCGCTCAAAGTCAATGCCCGCGTCATAGTATATGCCGCCGAACATTTGAGAGTAATAATCGTCGTTCCGGCAGTAGCCTGCGTATAATTCTCCTGAATTTTTCGGATGAGCGTCTGTTGCGTCCTGTGAGACAAATCCACTTTCAGATTCAAATCATTATTGACTCCCTCTGCCGGCTTGGCTGTCAGACCGATTACCCTGTTGAAATCATTAATTCGATACCCCATCCCTACCACAAGCTCTTTCTGCAAGGTTTCGATTATCTGGTACGACGAGGTATTCAACGTCAGCGTACGGCTGTTGTTATATCGTCCGTTGAACGACAAACTGTTACTCATTACCCCTTCGAGGCCAATCAATGGATTGAAGGCTTCCACAATACTCACCGAGGAGATATTATACGGCGACGACGGCACAGGTTTGCCCGACAATACGTCACGGATAAATCCAAGACCGTCACCTCCGTCAGCTTCGACCCACGTAGTGAAGGAGTTATAATTTCCTACCTGATAGGTACAATTATAGGCATGATTCAACCGGATAGACTTGAAATGCTGTTTGATGAACGGGATATTCGTTAATCCGTCATAATTTATCGTCCAATTAGGCAACAGTTTCCACAACGATGGGAAAGCGGACAATGATATCTTGTCGGCACTATTGCCTGTATAGGCTGCCAAAAATGCAGGAATCAGCACATCCGGCGAATTGAGGCTTACATCTCCGGCGGTAGTGGGATCATACGGATTTCCTCTATAGCCTGAATTATTCGGATCGGAAGCGATAAATCCGGCATTCGGATAATTAACATGCTGGTATTTATTTTCCAAGCGATATTTGACACTCATCCTGTTGCGCAGGAAACGGTCGAATGCTTTGGATTTATAGCCATTTTTAGCATTCCCCGAATCAAAGGCCGAAGAAAGCGCAATCGTCGTAATAGAGAAGCTACCTCCATAGAGGCGAGGCTGTCCGTCGTACATATATTGGTATTCGGTGCGCCTGTTGCGTTCGCGGCCGGCATTTACTTCTATTCTGAATCCTTTGAACGGCTCTATCTGCGATCGTATTTCCATTTTCTCGGCTTGATTATAGATAGCCGGAATGGTATTATAGTCGTTCATCAATAACCAGTTGCGGTCATATGCTTTATTTACGAAATCTTCTCCGCCATCGAAACCGAATGCAAATCCCAATCCCGGTGTCATGCCATAGTCGGAATAGTTTTTCTGACCAAACATGTCTCCTACTTTCGGCTTGAAGCCGGATATAGATGTTTCTTTCCGGTTCGAGTATTTCAGTTCGATATTGCGGATCGACATCAACCCGCGTGCGGAATAATCCGCCACATCCGACCAGAATTTATTTCCTTCACCGTCTACTTGCTTGCTCTCAACGGAAAGTTGTATCCGGGCGCTATCTTTATTGGTTATCCTTATCGTATTGTTATCTATACGCTTATATTTCAGCTTGTACGGTTTACCGTCTTTCTTCGCCAGAATCTCCAGCTTCTTCGTATCGAGCCCGTGTCTAAGGGTATAGGCTGAATCTTTCGTCAGCAGAATCTCCTGCGTAAAGCGTTTCTTCGGCTGCTGACGCTCCTGTGCTTGCGGGCGGCGCTGCGCCTGCCTGTTAGACGTACGCCTGTCGAAACGCTCATTCACCTTTCTCAGATAGCTCGACTTCCTGTACAAAGAAGTCAAATCCATACGGCTTGTGATACCCAATGTCATCATATTATTGATGGTATTCCCCATAGTGAGGCTGTCGACACCGATATTCACTCCCCTATCCCACTGATAGGAGCTTTCGTACGATGCATTGGACGTAATCCAGTCTAAAGCCGGAACAGAACGCGTCGGGATTTGATAAGTCACCTTAGCATATTGTTTATACGACAGCGGATCGCCCAGATGCTTGATACTGTTCCAAACCGTATCGCGCCAACGATCATAATCGTCTCTGTTTACGTTTTTATTTACTTGCAGATAAGGCTCTTCTATTTCGGCTCTTGTACCCGATTGGAAAGATATTTTCAGATTCTTTGTCAAATCCCAGTTCATTGAGAAATCGCGATCCCAATAGAATGACTGGCTCCATGTCAGAAATTTCTGGTCACTTCCGCCTCCGGCATAAATACTCTCAATATCACGCGTAAGCGTTTCGGTATAATAGCGCGTCATTACGGAGTTGAAAGCGATATTGCTCGGCAGGTAGTTGAAGCCGATAGATTTAGCGAACTTAGCTGTTCCAGATTTGCCTTTTACATTCTTGAACGGCTCCCATGTCTTGGCAAGCGGCGTATAGGTATAGCTCACGCCCAGTTTATAATCCTTCGCTTTGTCGTATGCCGTCGTAGGCGTTTCGTTGTTGCTCTGATTATAAGCATAGTTGAAACTAAAGTTCGCCGGATCGTAAGGCATCGGTGTCTTACTCTGAACGTTCGATTTCACATTCGTAAAGCTTAGGCTTCGTGTCGTCATACGTTCGACGGCGAGGCTCTTGACCGAATCCTTTTCCGCCTTGGTATCCATAGCAGCTATCGATTCGTTCAGTTTCACATCGGTATTGAACGGATCATATTCCGGCTTGGTTTCCTGATTGGAATAGGCATAATAGAACGGAATACTCAATTTTGCCTTTTCAGGAATAAAACGCCCTAAGTCGAGGTTCACCGAGATATTATAGATCGTATAATCGTCCTGACGCCGTTCGAGCAGGCTTTGATCCAATGCTCCAAAGCCGACAGTCTCTTTTCTTCCTGCCACGTTCACCGTACCGATATCCGACAGGGCAACATTCAGATTACCTTGGGCAGCCCATCCGCCCTCGTCGTCGAAGTCGGTCAGGCGCAATTCATTCACCCAGACTTCACCCGAACGTGTGTGGCGCGAATTATTGCGCACCCCTATCATGATGACATATACCTCCGCCAGAGACGGATTACCGACAATGCTGATTTTATTGGCAGGTTTGTATGGATCATACTCGGAATAAACCGTCGTATAATTAATAGTAGACCCGGCTACTCGTTTTTTCTTATTCCGGCTCAATTTCAGATCTTTCAGTATTTCCAGCGGGAAGTCGAGCATATTGCCGGCCGGCCACACGATTTCGCGATGTGCATTATTGCTGTTCTGATAAGTGTCATGCGGTGTCAGCGACAATGGCACTTCGTATTCGTAGTAGTTATTTTTATAGTCGCTACCCAGACGGATGAACACTGAAAAATCACCGTCCTCGAGAGGGGTGCCGTTTATCAATTGCTCGGCATGTGTAAACATCTGCAAGCGTTTGTAGCGACGCATATCATACATCGTATTTTTGTATACACCTCGGGCATCTTTTGCGTCGAGGCTGTTGACAGTCAACGATAACGATTGTTCATTATCCTGCAGCAATTGTGCCTGATTGGCTGTTTCCGAACGACTTAACCCCGGCGGCAAAACATAGCTCACAGGCTGTTTATTGCTATTTTCTTCGATATTGACACGCGTTACGTCTATCGTACCTGTCCCCGAAGGAGCATTATTGGCATTAAGCGTATTTTCGTATGTCCGCCAATCGCCGCGTACAAGTTGCAATGTACCGAAACGAAGGAAAGTAGTCTGTGTAAATTCGGTCATAAACATACGCATAAAACGTATGCTCTTGAATCCGCTGATATTCCCTTTTTTGCTGGTGGGTTGGCGAACAGGAATCTTGAACTGATACCATTTCACCTTTCCTTTACTTCCATCCCTCAGATCGACTTCGACCTCCCGCATTTCGGTGATACAATTCTGACCGACCTGCATTTTGGTCGGTTTCAATTCGAGTTTATACTGGTAATACGATTCAGTTTCGTTCATCGTATTGTCCTGATCCATATCTTCTACATCAGGTACTGTACGCGCAGTTGTGGAATATTTCTCATCCGGGAAGCCAACAGTGTTTCCTTCACTTCCGTTGAAATATTTGTAACGATCTAAAATGCTCGTTTTTTGCTCGTCATAGTACGAACTGCGATAGAAATGGAAATTATCTCCCGACGGATCATTCAATGGAGAAAAAGGATTAGCCGATTGTTCCGTCTCGGCCGTAGGGGACAGAGCGGCACGGTAGGCGGTTACATAATTAGAATATGCCGGGAAATTAAGTTCTTCTTCGGTACTTAATCCATTCAGACCGACGTCCTGTCTTCTTTTCTGCTCGTCGCTCAAATTGTTATCAAAGGCATAAACCGTCGACTGGCGTTTTGGCACTTTTCCCCATTCTGTATATTCAACGGAAGTAAGGTCGCCATCGGTCGGGAGGCCGTTTTCATAGAATTTCTTTCCGTCTTTCAGTACATCCTCGGATATATCACCCAAATCGATATAGAAGTCCCCACCCTTATTCTGCAAAGCAGGAGGCAGCGTATCGTTATATACAAACGGATCCATCAGCCAAAACTCGATGTATTCGACATTGGATGTCTCAAAGTCCCTGATTTCGAGCTTACGGGTTATCCCTCCCCAACGCTTATCCGGATCGCGCAATTTACCGTCAGAGTCGATATTGGTTGCATCGAGGTTATAAGGGCCTCTTTCTTCGGGATAGTAAGATATATTGAGGGCAGAAATAACGCCTGCGTCGTCGAAAGACAAGTCTTTATTCGGATATAATTCCCTTATACCGATTTCGCGGACAAAGTGATTCGATAACTGCTTCTTATCGTTCTTGATATGCTGCGGGGTAAGGGACGATCCTTTGCGCGTAAACATTCCGTCGATCATAAACCAAGACATCATCGCCCTGTTCTTGCCGTAGTTTATATCGTTGCTGAGAGTAGCTTCGGGGAAGAACGACGGCGTAGAAGACAGTGCCCATCCATACGGATTTTTCAGGTCGATACGTGATTCGGACGATTCGAAATCGTCGATATAGGAATATCCGCCCATATTCCCGTTCTTATAATGTCCGGCTATCAATTGGGCAAATTCTCCGGTGAACGAGATTTGTGAAGGTTGTGTTGCTTCCACGAACGGAAGCTTATCTATCATATTCGTCAGCCATTGCGATTGCGAATTGTAAGACATATTCAAGCCCCACAAGGTATTTTTTACCGATTCGCTACCGATAGTCGTTTTGTTGGTGAGCGGCTTCTCGTACATATGCATAATCGTTCCGCCCATTGTCAGCTTCTTCGAGAATTCATAGCTGAGATTCATTCCCAGCAACGTTTTGCGCTGCATGCTGAATGTACGGTCTTCGAGCGAAACCTGCACAGGCGTGTTCGATTCTTTGATTTCTTCGTTGATAATAGTCACCGTCCCCGAAAGGTAATCGATAATATAGTCGACACCCTCGGTCAGTTGCTGCCCTCCTGCCGTCACCCTGACCGAACCTTGAGGCACGTTGGTAGCATTGAGGCTGATATCTCCGGTAGAGGCAGACGAACTACCCCGATATTTACCGTAGATTTTGAATTTATTCTTTTCGGCGACCTGTTCCGCAGCCGTTTTGCTCAATGTATAAAGTTCGGGATAAACATATTTCTGCGCAATTGTTGCACTGCCGATTTTTTGATCTAACCAGCTACCGAACGGTTCTACCACAGGGAAGAATATGCGTCCGTTTTCGGCTTTCACGGTAAAACCGTCGATATAGTCAAAAATACCGTCCCCGATATTCCCCCTGCCATCCTGAACAGGTTTATCATTCGAATTCAGACGGTCCATATTCATCACATTCAACAAGGGCTTATCTTTGATTGCCCCTTCGGTCAGATAAGTGAGGTATGTCCCTACCGAATCGGTCTGATAAGCAATCTGCAAACGGAATCCTTCTTTCTGAACGTTGTTGACGGTCATATTGTTGGCTGCACCAAGGCTATAGACGTTTTTCATCATCAAATCCCACGAATAGGAATTAGGAGAAAGCGAAACCGGCTTCAGGAGTTTCAGGATAAGCGAACCCGATTTGGCATTCCCCGGCTCGTATGTTTCGACAATATCCGCCGAAAACTCTCCCACCTGATAAGTCGTTCCCTGATACTGGTATTCGAAAGCGACAGCCAGTACCTCATCGCTTTGCAATGCCGATGTGAGGGATAGATATCCCAACTGTGCATTATAGGTATATTCCGTAGAAGAAAGCAACCGCGCACGTTCTACTTTTTCGTAATCCTGTCCGTTCTCCAATGGTATAGCGCCCAACAGGGAATTAACCCTCGAAATATCCCTTATTCCACTATAGGTGGAAATCATGCCATTATAGAGGGTGTTCGCGCCGTTGTATGGCATCGAAGGAGCTATTGTACCCCATTGCGTTGTATTCTTAATTTTGTCGGATTCTCCCAAATCGGCAAAAGCCACAAAGTTCCGTGCCTGCTCGTAGTTTCCACGCTTATTGGTCACCCATACTTCGATACGCGATATGGTTATTTTGGAAACAACAGCCGGAAGTTGCGACATTCCCTCATCGTAGTGATCGCGGAAATAATGTCCGAGGAAAAAGTGGCGGTTCTCGTCGTAATCGGACGAACGAAACTCAAACTCGGTATTTTGCACCCCGCCTTCGGTTTGCAGCGAACGGCTTTCCGCCTCCTGCTGGGCTACAATCGCATTGACACGCAAGCGCCCGAATTGAAGTTCGGTATTGATACCGAACAAGGCAGATCCGCCGTTTATCAGCGAGTTGGTTGTAGCCATGCTGACATTTCCGGCTTCTATTTTCTTGATTATCTCGTCTTCGTGCCCCTGATAGCCTAACTTTATCTTCTTGGAATCGAAATCGAAAGCAGCTTTTGTATCGTAGTTCAGGTCGAAGTTTACCTTTTCGCCTACCGAAGCGTCTACATTCACCTGAATATCCTGATCGAAATCGAAGGTCGTACGGTTACGGCTTCGCTGCGAAAGGGTTGGATTCTTACTTGTTGTCCTCTTCAAACCGAGCTTGGCTTCGGCATATCCATTCAGATTCAGTTTTACTCCTCCGGGCCCGAAAATCCTATCCAGAGGCGTCATGCTCAGGTTGATATTTTTCAACACAAAGTCGTTATCCTTATCCGACTTTCCGGCTGCCGAGAGCGCATTCCGCTGACGGAAGTAATCCGACATCGACTGCTTCAGGGTATAATCGGAATACTCGTCAAAAGTGAGCGTGAAAGGGGTAAAATAGGAATCATCGCCCAAACGGGTGCGAAACATATACAATCCCGATTTAGGGTCATAATCCACTTCGGTTTGTATATTTCCCGGATCTTTCAGGTCTATGGGGTTTGTCTGGTTCAAATCGCCATAATTGGTAATTTGGGTTCTCTTTACGGGAAAACGGACAATCGTATCCTGTGGCTGAATGGTATCCTGATAGGCTATTTCGGGCAATAAAGAGCTATCCATCCCGGACAGGTTTCTTCCGGCACCGATACCGGAAAATAAGCTGACCGAACAGACAGAAAAGATTATTATTACCAAATATTTAACGAAACGTCTCAATATCAGAATACTATTTATTCTTTAACTATAACATTTTCAGCGAAGTCTTGATAATTTCTTCCACTGTGCTTTCGGGACTGTCTTTCAGTATTTTGGAAACCACTTTCTGCGAAGCCTGCTGTGGGAATCCCAACATAACCAATGCGGCTGTGGCTTCTTCTCCCGCCGGATTGACAGTAGAGGCCAGCAAAGAGTTTAGCTCTACTCCCTCGGCTTTTACTTTATCTTTGAGGTCGATAATCACACGCTGTGCCGTTTTCAGCCCGATTCCCTTCACCGACTTCAGTGCATCTACGTTCCCGGAGGTTATAACAGCTACCAGCTCCTGAGGGTTCAATGACGAAAGTATCATCCGCGCCGTATTCGCTCCTATCCCCGACACACTGATAAGCAGCAGGAACAATTCGCGCTCGTATTTATCATAAAATCCGAAAAGATTATGCGCATCTTCGCGGATGATTTCGGAGATAAACAGTTTTGTTGATTTCTGCCCCGAGAGCGCCGTATAGGTATTGAGCGAAATATGAATAAGATAGCCGATTCCTCCCGTTTCTACGGTAACCGATGTAGGCGTCAATTCGGCTATTTCGCCTTTTATATAATCAATCATACGTGATAATTCTTTTGTTGTTTTGTATGTATAACGTTAATAATTTGAAAAACGTATATCTTCCACGCATCTATTTAACGACATGCTATCGCTTTTCCAGAAACGGGAAGAAGTATTTTTCAGAGGGCAAAGGTATCACTTTTTTGAATAAGTTTTGTTTATATTTGTATAATATAGGATGCGTCTCGGCAATCTTGAGCAAGCTCGATTGCGCTCGACTTTCACTATATTTGTATAATATAGGATGCGCCCCGGCAATCTCAAGCAAGCTTGATTGCGCCCGGCTTGACTATATCAAATTTATCAAATTAAGTTAGAAACTAAATCAACTATAAACATGAGACTAAAGAAAGTAACAAATCCGGCAAACGAAGTATTCGAAAAGCGTTGTTCAATCCGCAAGTATGATCCATCGGTCAAAATCAGCCACGAAGAGATGAGCAATATCATTCAGGATGCTATGACAGCCCCGTCGTCGCTGAACCTGCAACCTTGGCGCTTTGTCGTTGTAGACTCGGCCGAAGGCAAAGAACTGGTAAAACCTTATATGGCTTTCAACCAGTTGCAGCACGAAACATCTTCGGCGCTGATAGTGGTATATGCCGATATGGCAAGCATCGGTTCGGCTGAAAGTATTCTTTCGGCAGATGTGAAACTCGGTATACGCGACGAGGCGAATAAAGAAAAATTCCTGCAAATGATTACATCATACCGGGCTCAGGTATCGCACGAACAGTTGTTGGCATCGCAAATGCTCGATTGCGGGTTTGTGTGCATGCAACTTATGCTTTCGGCAAAAGCTTACGGTTATGACACGAATCCAATAGGCGGTTTCGATCGCGAAGGCATCTCTAAAGCTTTGGGGATGGATAGTTCGCGCTACTTCCCTACCCTCATCATCTCGATTGGTAAGGCTGCCGAAGCGCCTCATGACACAACACGCTATAGTGTGGATGAGGTCACTTACTGGAAGTAATATTCGGAATAATTAATATATCCTGAAACCTAATCTATAATCATATGAAACAGAGAATACTATGCTTCTTCATGGCGGCAATCGTCATATCAGGTATTTGTGCGCAGGAACGCCCTTATCGTCCGACGAACGCAAAATTGACGGATCAAAATTCGTTCTCAATGATAGTTTATCCCGATCCGCAGGGATATGTGAAATATGCCCAGAATCAACCTATTTTGGAACTGATGACTACATGGACGGCATACAACATAGACCGGCTCAATATAAAGGCTGTTTTATGCACAGGTGATATCGTGGAATTCAACGAACTGGCTATCGCCGACCCGAGAATGAGTAACCAGAATAGCGTGGAGCAATGGGAAGGAGCTTCGCGAGCGTTCGAACAAATCGACGGAAAAGTCCCTTATATAAACTGTTTGGGCAACCACGACTACGGATATAAGTCATCCGAGAAGCGAATCACAAACTTCTCGAAGTATTTCCCTTTTGACCGGAATCCTCTCTGGAAAGATTGCTTAGTGGAAGTCGCTCACAACTACGAAGACAAACCTACATTAGAAAACGCTGCATACGAATTCAGCGACGATAATTGGGGAAAGATTCTCGTACTGGTGCTCGAGTTCAGCCCACGCGACGAGATACTGGAATGGGCGAAGAAAGTATGCGACAGCAACAAATATAAGAACCATAAAGTAATCGTCCTGACGCACTCCTATATGGATTATAAAGGAAAAGTATATGAAAGCGAGGATTATCTTATCAGTCCCGCCAATTATGGAAAAGATATTTGGGAAAGACTATTATATTCTTGTCCGAACGTGAAATTGCTTATCTGCGGACACGATGCAAGAATCGGCAGCTTTGAACAAAATGTTGGATTCCGCACAGACAAAAATATAGCGAACAAGAATGTACACCAGATGATGTGGAATGCCCAAACGGCCGGCGGCGGATGGGAAGGTAACGGTGGAGATGGATGGTTGCGCATCCTCGAATTCATGCCGGACGGAAAAACAATAAAAGTAAAAACATTCTCTCCATTGCTGGCAATATCCGAAGCGGCGGCTTCTCAGGCTTGGCGGACAGAAAAATATGATCAGTTCGATATTATTGTCGAATGATAATTAATTTATAGCAAAATCATACATATATGCGAAAAATACTATTAACAATCACTTTTATACTAACGATGACAACAATAAATGCACAGAACCCGTTCTTTGCGGAATATGATACTCCACACGGAACGCCTCCTTTCGACAAAATAAAGAAGGAACACTACGAACCGGCTATAGACAAAGGAATCGAGCAACATAAAAACGAAATAAACAGGCTGACAATGGAGCGTTCGATGCCGACTTTCCGGAATACGATCGAACGATACGAACGTTCGGGGCAGCTGTTATCGCGCGTCGCATCGACTTTCTTCCCATTGTTGGGAGCTGAATCGGATGACGAAATGATGGAAATAGCACAACGCATCCAACCGAAATTGTCGCAGCATTCGAATGAAATAAACCTCAACGAAGCGCTATTCAAACGCGTTAAAGCCGTGTACGAAAACCGTCATAACGAAGGCCTTACACCCGAACAAATCCGCCTCACAGAAAAGATATACCAAGGATTTGAGAATCGCGGAGCAACGTTAGAAGGTGCCGACAGAGAGAGGTATAAAGAACTATCGTCGAAGCTCAGCCAGTTGACATTGACTTTCGGGCAGAATACACTGAAAGAAACGAACAAATTCGAAATGCTGCTGACCGACGAAGCCGATTTGGCAGGGTTGCCCGACAGCGAGAAAGAGGCTGCTAAAGTAAAAGCCAAAAGCAAAGGCAAAGAGGGATGGTTATTCGACCTGACTGCTCCGAGCTATATCGGTTTCATGAAATATTCGGAGCGCCGCGACTTACGCGAAAAGCTTTATCGGGCTTATAATACGAGATGTATCAGCGGAGGCGAATTCGATAATCAGGAGAATGTCCGCCAGATAGCCAAAACGCGTATGGAGATAGCACAGCTATTGGGTTATCCGGATTATGCAACTTACGTCCTTCGCAACAAGATGGCTAAAAACAAAGAGGGGGTATATGGATTGTTGAATGATTTGTTCGACGCCTATGCGACTGCTGCCCGTGAGGACGTGAAAGAGGTAGAAAACTTTGCCGCCAGCATGGAAAGTAAAACTGTCAGTTTGCAACCGTGGGATTGGTCATACTATTCCGAGAAACTGAAAGATGCCAAGTATCAGGTCAGCGACGAGCTTGTCCGTCCGTATTTTGAGTTGGAACATGTAAAAAAAGGTGTATTCGGATTGGCGACGGACTTGTATGGAATCACTTTCAGAAAAAACACGGAGATACCAGTATATCACCCCGAAGTGGAAGCCTTTGATGTGTTGGATGCCAACGGCGATTATCTTGCCGTTCTGTATACCGACTTCCATCCGCGCGAAGGAAAACGCCAAGGTGCATGGATGACCGAATTTAAAGGGCAATACGTAGAGAAAGGGATAGATTCGCGCCCGCATGTGTCTATTGTAATGAACTTCACACGACCTACGGATACCAAGCCTGCCCTGCTCACATTCGACGAAGTAGAAATATTCCTGCACGAATTCGGGCATGCGCTTCATGGAATGCTGACCAAATGTACTTACGAAGGTCTTTCGGGAACAAGCGTAGAACATGATTTCGTGGAACTTCCTTCGCAAATCATGGAAAACTGGCTGACCGAAAAAGAATACCTCGACCGTTTTGCCGTGCACTATCAGACAGGCGAGAAAATCCCGGCCGAACTTGTACAGAAATTGGTTGATGCAGCAAACTTCAACGCAGCCTATATGTGTTATCGCCAGCTATCATTCGGATTCCTCGATATGGCATGGCATACGATAGATAAGCCATACACAGGCGACGTGCGCGAGTTCGAGCAAGCCGCCATGAGCAAAACGGCTGTATTGCCTGTCGTACCCGAAGCTAACATGTCGGTGTCGTTCAATCATATCTTCTCGGGCGGATATGCAGCAGGATATTACGGCTACAAATGGGCTGAGGTATTGGATGCCGACGCATTTGCCAAATTCAAGGAAACAGGTATCTTCAATCAAGAAACTGCAAAGTCTTTCCGCAGCAATATCTTAGAACGTGGAAACACCGAAGACCCAATGACGTTGTATGTCAAGTTCCGTGGGCAAAAACCAACTGTGGATGCGCTACTGAAAAGAAACGGAATAGAAAAATAAGCGTAAACCTTTTATATTCAATAGAAAGAGGTTACTTCCAAAAAGTAAGATGAGCCCTAAAAGTTAGACAAAGACTTTTAGGGTTCGTTTCATTATACGACGTTTTTCTTCACTTTGACTAATATGTCACATTTTATAGTTAAATATTATCCTTGACTAAACACTGTAAAGGTTAGTTTTGTAACCAAATAATTTTAATTACAATGAAGACACATACCAAAATGAAAAAAGTAAAAAAATTGTTAGGTAACATATGCTGCGGAATCGCATGTATAGCCTTTCTCATTTCTTGTAACGAAACAGTCAGTGATGCTGAAATCACTATTACCGACAGGCCGGTAACGACCACAGCCAATGCCCATTACATTGGGAACCGTGCCCCGCTGAAACCGGTTCATTTCATTAAACTTCCAGTAGGAGCTGTTAAGCCCGAAGGTTGGTTAAAGAAATACCTGCACCTGCAAAAAGACGGGCTTACCGGAAAATTAGGCGAAATCAGTGCATGGCTCGAAAAGAAAGATAACGCCTGGCTGATGTCGGGCGGTCAGCATGGATGGGAAGAAGTTCCCTACTGGCTGAAAGGTTATGGCAACCTCGCCTATATACTCAACGATGCTGACATGATAGCAGAAACAAAAATATGGATTGATGCCGCTTTCGACAGCCAGCAACCGGATGGATATTTCGGCCCAATCAACGACCGCAGCGGCAAACGCGAATTGTGGGCGAATATGATTATGGTCTGGTGCCTGCAGTCCTATTATGAGCATTCGGGAGATCAAAGGGTTATCGACCTGATGACCAAGTATTTTAAATGGCAATTGACTGTTCCGGACGATCAGTTTTTGGAAGATTATTGGGAAAACAGCCGCGGAGGAGATAATCTTTACAGCATTTATTGGCTCTACAATATTACGGGAGATGAGTTCCTGCTCGAACTTGCTGAGAAAACTCACCGCAACACGGCAAACTGGATGGAAGATTCGTGGTTGCCTAACTGGCACAATGTAAATATTGCTCAATGCTTCCGCGAGCCGGCTACGTATTATATGCTGACAGGCGATTCTGCCCATCTTGCAGCTACTTACAATGTACACAACTTAATAAGGAGAACATTCGGTCAGGTTCCCGGTGGAATGTTCGGCGCAGATGAAAACGCACGGATGGGATTCATCGACCCACGCCAAGGAACAGAAACCTGCGGATTTGTAGAACAAATGGCATCCGATGAAATACTTCTTCGCATGACCGGCGACCCTTTATGGGCCGAACATTGCGAAGATATTGCTTTCAACTCCTACCCTGCTGCCGTAATGCCGGACTTCAAAGCATTGCGCTATATCACTTGCCCGAATCATACGATAAGTGATTCCGAAAATCACAGACCGGGAATCGACAATGGCGGCCCTTTCCTTGCAATGAATCCGTTCAGTAGCCGTTGCTGCCAGCACAACCATGCGCAGGGATGGCCATATTTTGTTGAGAATCTTATATTGGCAACACCCGACAATGGTTTAGCAGCAGCTATTTATGGGCCATGTACAGCGAATGTTACAGTAGGTGAAAGCGGAACAAATGTTCAAATCAAAGAGGAAACAAACTATCCGTTTGAAGAAGAAATAAGGTTTACCATCACTCCGGATAAAGATGTGAACTTCCCGCTATATTTACGTTTGCCTTCATGGTGCGATAATCCGGTGGTAAAAATCAATGGCGCAACAGCAAATGTCAAAGCCGAAGCAGGAAAATACATTCGCATCCAACGGGAATGGAAAGAAGGCGATACGGTAACACTGGAATTACCTATGACTTTAAGTATGAGAACATGGCAAGCCAATAAAAACAGCGCAAGTATCAACTATGGCCCATTAACGTTATCTTTATTGATAGATGAAGACTATAAGAAGGTAAACAGCGCCGAAACAGCTATCTGGGATTCTAAGTGGCAGAAAGGTGCCGATATAAATGCATGGCCATCTTACGAAATTTATCCGGCAAGTGCATGGAACTATGCGCTGAAAGTGAATGAGAATAATTTAGCTTCAAACTTCGAAGTGGTAAGAAAACCATGGCCTGCAAATGATTTCCCATTTGATACACAGAATGTTCCGATTGCGTTCAAAGCGAAAGGCAGACAAATACCATCTTGGGGAATCGACAAGTACGGACTTACAGGAGTACTGCCTGACGAAGATGCTAAAAAGAGCGATGTACTCGACGATATTACTTTAATACCTATGGGCGCTGCACGCTTGCGTATTTCGGCGTTCCCGGTGGTTACTGAATAATATTCGGCAGTTTTGACCTATATATAAATACCCCCTCCTTTTCCGGGAGGGGGTATTATCTTGTTAGTAGCTAAGTTGCAATGCAATTATAGTTGTATTATTACCAGATATCAGCACGTTCTTCTTTCGGGATATACAGCGAATCATCCGAAGTAATATTGAAAGCTTCGTACCACGCATTGATGTGCGGAAGCGTTCCGTTTACGCGCCATTTGCCCAACGAGTGAGGATCGGTCTGTGTACGGCGACGAATTTCTGCTTCGCGGATATCGCCTGCCCAAACTTTAGCATAGGCAAGGAAGAAACGTTGTTGAGGAGTGAATCCGTCTATTTTCTTTTCGTCCTTGGCTTGTTGAGTCTTCTCGAAAGCGTTGTAGGCAATCTGCAAACCTCCGAAGTCTCCAATATTCTCGCCCAATGTATATACACCATTGGCATATAATCCCGGTAATACCTCGATGTTGTTGAAATGCTCGACCAAAACCTGTGCCCGTTCTTTGAACTTAGCCTCATCTTCACCTGTCCACCAGTTGGCAAGGTTACCTTCTTTGTCGAACTTAGAACCTTGATCGTCAAATCCGTGAGACATCTCGTGTCCGATAACTACTCCGATAGCGCCATAGTTGATAGCATCGTCGCCATCCATATAGAAGAAAGGCGGCTGCAAAATGCCGGCAGGGAAACAGATTTCATTGGTTGCCGGGTTGTAATAGGCATTTACCATCTGAGGAGGCATGTGCCACTCTGCTTTGTCGACAGGTTTACCAACTTTGGCTATCATCTCGTTCCAATCGAAAAGGCTAACTCTTACGTTATTGGCCCAATAGCTTTCGTCCGCTTTGATTTCAAGAGGCGAATAGTCTTTCCATTTGTCAGGGTAGCCGATTTTCACGGTGAACGTACTCAATTTTTCCTGTGCTTTCTCTTTGGTCACATCGCTCATCCAAGTCAAGTTATTAACACGTTCGCCAAGAGTTGTTTGTAAGTTCTTCACCAGTTCCAGCATTCTCTCTTTTGCTGCAGGAGGGAAATATTTAGCAACGTACATCTCGCCTACCGCTTCGCTCAACGAGCCGTTTACAGTATTTACTACACGCTTCCAACGCGGCTGCATCGCCTGACGGCCAGAGAGCTGCTTACCATAGAAATCGAAATTATCGTTTACGAAATTATCACTCAAATAGGATGCTGCGCTGTTGATTACTTTCCAGGAAAGATAGTACTGCACCTCATCCAACGGCAATGTATTGAGCAGTCTTACAGCCTCGGCAACCGGTTCTATCTGAGAGACATTCAAGTCTTTCAGGTCTTTTATGCCGACTGTTTCAAAATAGGTGTTCCAATCAAAGTTCGCAACCTTTTTGTTCAAGTCCGAAACTGCCATTTTGTGATAGTTTTTTTCAGGGATTCGTTTGTCTTCCTTGGTGAAATGGGCTTTTGCTAAAGCTGTTTCGATTTTCATAACAGCTTTCATGGCTCTTACGGCATCTTCATTCGAATATCCGGCATTTTTGAATTGCTTTTCGATGAGATTTTCATATCCTGCACGAATTTTCGAAGAAGCTTCGTCGTTTTTCAGGTAATACTCTCTATCGCCTAAGCTTAATCCGCTTTGATAGAGATGTACGATGTTCATCGAACTGTTTTTATCATCGGCACCTACATACAAACCAAAGAAAGGATTGCCGGCATATTGAGATACTTCGCCGACTAAACGGATAATATCCGCACGATTGGCAGCTGCGGCAATTTTGTCTAATTGCGGCTTAATAGGTGCTGCCCCTTCGGCTTCTATTTTGACCGTATCCATTCCCACTTTGTAGAGGTCGCCTATCTTCTGCTGAACAGAACCTTGTTCGTACGACTGCCCCGATAGCCCCTCGATAAGGCCTTTCACCTGTTCGGTACTGACTTCGGCTAATTGTTCGAATGCTCCGTAACGCGAATATTCGTCTTTCATCGGATTTTTAGCCGTCCAGCCGCCGGTAGCGTACTGATAGAAATCATTACCCGGAGTAGCTGTCGTATCTAAATCTGTCATGTCGAGATTTTTCGACGGATTTCTATCTTTCATCGTAAAACCAAATGTCGTCATTACCACTAATGCTAATGGTAAATACAAATACTTTTTCTTCATAATTCATCATATAATTTGAGTTTCTTTTGTCTTTATCTAAAAACAATGTATCTGCAAAATTAAAATTAATTAATACCTTTGATAACATAAATAGCAAAAAAAGAAACAGAAATGATCGAAATAGATAAAATACCTTCTCCCTGCTATGTATTGGATGAGGTATTGCTAAGAGAAAACCTCGCCCTGATAAAATCGGTGAAAGAGCGGGCAGGAGTTAATATTATCCTTGCTTTCAAAGCCTTTGCCATATGGAAGGCTTTCCCCATCATCCGCGAATACGTACCTTATTCGACTGCCAGCTCCGTCTGGGAAGCGCAATTGGCATACGAAGAGATGGGAAGTCCGGCGCACACCTTTTCGCCGGCCTATACGGCCGAAAACCTACCCGTTTTTGTCCGTTATAGCAGCCATATAACATTCAATTCGCTTTCGCAATTCGAACGTTTCTATCCCGAAACACGTAAATATGCCAAAAAAGTTTCCTGCGGGCTACGCATCAACCCCGAATATTCGGAGGTAGAAACCGAGCTTTATAATCCGGCAATGCCCGGAACGCGTTTTGGTGTGACCGCCGACCAATTGCAACAGCTACCCGAAGGGGTGGAAGGCTTGCATTTCCATACGCTTTGCGAATCATCGTCTTACGACCTCGAAAAAACATTGCAGCAGGTAGAGGCTAAATTCGGACACCTGCTTCCGCAGCTCAAGTGGTTCAACATGGGCGGAGGGCATCTGATGACGCGCGACGATTACAACGTAGAGCATCTGATAGAGTTGCTTATCGACTTTAAGAAACGCTATCCGAATCTGGAGGTAATCATGGAACCGGGAAGCGCTTTTGTCTGGCAGACAGGCGTGTTGGTTTCGTCGGTAGTCGATATAGTAGAAAATCACGGTATCAAGACAGCCATTCTGGATGTTTCATTTGCCTGTCATATGCCCGATTGCCTCGAAATGCCTTATAAGCCGAGGATTCAAGGCGCTCATCACGAACCGGTTGAGGGGCTTCCGACGTATCGCATGGGCGGAAACAGTTGCCTGAGTGGCGATTTTGTCGGTAGCTGGTCGTTTGACAAGCCGTTGCAGATAGGAGACAAAATCGTATTCGAGGATATGATTCATTATACAACGGTCAAAACGACGATGTTTAACGGTATTTCGCATCCTGCCATCGCGCTATGGACCAAACACGGTCAGCTCGACGTTTACAGGGAATTTTCATACGAAGATTACAGGGACAGGATGTCTTGATAATAATATGTGAATTAGTAGTTATATTGTGATTACAGGTTTATCAATATTTATAGAGTTGACGAGTTTATTAGTTACAAGTTACTTCGTGCTTTGCACAGTTACGAGTTACAAGAAAACGTTCCAAAGCGATGGAGATAAGTACACCTTTGTTACTTTTTATTGTCATCCCGAACGAAGGTGAGATGTCTTTTCCCTATTGCGAGGTAAGATGTTTCGTTTCACTCAACATGACAGGGACGAATAAGCCTCCCCTTGGGGGAGGTTGGTGGGGCTAAGAGTAACCCGATAAAGAAAACGTTGTTTCCTTGTCTCGGTTTTAGAGATTTAATCAACTAATAATAAGATATATAAACTTCAAAAAGCGCTAAAAAAAGTAACTAAAAGTGGCACAAAAAAGCGACACTTTAGAGGCTTTTGGGTAGGGGATAGAATAAATAATCTAACAGAACAAGATATGGCAAGGCCAAGAACTAAAGAACAGCTATTGCAGGCAAGCGGGGATAACTTCAACAAGTTATTCGCCTTAATCGATTCTATGTCTGAAGAGGAACAAACAAAGACTTTTTCGTTCGAAGACAGGGACAGGAATATTCGCGATGTACTGGTACATCTCTACGAATGGCACCAATTATTGCTCAATTGGCTTCGGTCGAACCATGCAGGAAATAAAACGAACTTCTTGCCCGAGCCGTATAATTGGAAGACTTACCCCAAAATGAACATCGAATTTTGGGAAAAACATCAGAATACCCCTCTGAAAAAGGCAGTAATGCTTTTGAAAGAAAGCCATGCCGAAGCAATGATGCTGATTGAGCGCTTTTCGGATGAAGAACTATTTACAAGCAAGTACTTTTCATGGACGGGAAATACCAGTCTGGGGGCTTATTGTGTTTCATCCACATCGAGCCATTACGATTGGGCTATCAAAAAAATAAAAAAACACCAGAAAACCCTTTAGTCAAAGGGCAAAAAGAAAGATATAAAGCGTGGCAAAAAAGAACTTTTATGTAGTCTGGAACGGAGTTAAACCCGGTATCTACCGGCAATGGAACGAAGCCAAAGCACAAGTCGAAGGATACGACGGAGCTATCTACAAATCGTTTCCGACACTCGAACAGGCCGAGCAGGCTTTCAGGGATAGTCCGTGGAATTACGTAGGCAAAAATGCCGAAAAGAAAAAGACGGTTTCGATACATAATAATGCAGCGATAATCAAAGAGAGCCTTTCGGTAGATGCTGCCTGTAGCGGTAATCCGGGGCTGATGGAATACAGGGGGGTATATGTGAAGACGGGCAAAGAAATATTCCGTCAAGGCCCTTTTGAGATGGGGACAAACAATATCGGCGAATTTCTGGCATTGGTGCACGGTCTGGCGCTATTGAAGCAGAAGAAACTCAACATTCCTCTATACTCCGACAGCCGCAATGCCATCAAATGGGTGAAAGACAAAAAATGTAAGACCAAGCTCGAGCGTATTCCCGAAAACGAAATAATCTTTGACCTTATAGCCCGCGCCGAGAAATGGTTGCGCGAGAATACATACACCACTCCCATACTGAAATGGGAAACCGATCAATGGGGCGAAATCCCGGCCGATTTCGGACGGAAATAACAAAAGCAGTAAGAAGAACTTACTGCTTTTGTATCATATCAGGAAATTATTAGAAATTCCATTTCATCGGCTCAAAATACGCTTGCGGGTGAAGGCATGCAGGGCAAGTTTTAGGGGCAGTCTTACCATGATGTACATATCCACAGTTGCGGCATTGCCAGTCGATACCTTCTTCGCGCGAGAATACGCCATTGCTCTGGATACGGGCAAGAAGCGCTTTGTAGCGGTTTTCGTGCATTTCTTCCACCTTCGCAATCATGCGGTACATAGTTGCAATTTCTTTGAAGCCTTCCGATTCGGCTATTTCAGCAAATTTGGGATAATCGATAGCCCATTCTTCGTGCTCGCCGGCAGCAGCTTCAATCAGGTTCTCTTCGGTGGTCGCTATTTTTCCGGCAGGATAAGAAGCCGTGATTTCTACCATTCCGCCTTCGAGGTATTTGAACATACGCTTAGCATGCTCTTTCTCCTGATCGGCTGTTTCGAGGAAGATAGCGGCAATCTGTTCGTAACCTTCTTTCTTTGCCACACTTGCAAAAAACGTGTAGCGCGTCCGAGCTTGAGACTCACCTGCAAAAGAAGTTAGCAGGCATTTTTCAGTCTGAGTGCCTTTAATACTCTTGTCCATAAGATTTTTTCTTTGATGATAATTTATATAAATAGTTGATCTTTCTACACAAAAATACAAAGATTTATCGGGATTAACTTATGTTATGCTAAATGATTTCATATCTTTGCGGCGTAAAAAAAATTAAATAATTATAATAAACATTATTTAAGCCTGATTTAGAAGGACTCACAGACACCCTATTCAGACTGATTAATTTTATCTATGAAAGATAGGTAATTATTATGAAGAAAGATATACGTAGTCATTTTACGCCTCAGTTATTCACATCACTCAAGACGTATAATAAACAGAAGTTTGCCAACGACCTCATGTCGGGGCTCATAGTTGGTATTGTAGCGCTCCCGCTGGCATTGGCATTCGGTATCGCTTCGGGCGTAAGCCCCGAAAAGGGATTGCTCACGTCAATAGTTGCCGGATTTGTAATTTCCTTTTTGGGAGGAAGTACGGTACAAATCGGAGGGCCGACAGGTGCATTCATTGTTATCGTTTACAATACTATCCAGACTTATGGTTTCGAGGGGCTTGTCGTTGTCACGGTGATGTCGGGTATCATGCTGATTCTGATGGGAATAATGCGACTGGGTGTCGTTATCAAATTCATCCCCTACCCTATAATCGTAGGCTATATGAGTGGTATTGCCGTTATTATCTTTTCCACACAGATGAAAGACTTTTTCGGGATGACCATCAACGAAACAATCCCTCCCGACTTTATTGGCAAATGGATTGTGTATATCCGTAATTTCCCTTCGACAGATATCCCTACGCTTATCATCGGAATACTAAGCCTCGTCATCATCATTTTCTCGGGAAAAATATCGAAAAAGATACCCGGATCGCTACTGGCTGTAGTATTTATAAGCGTAGTAGTATATATTTTGAGATATCACTGCGGAATAGAAAGTATTGCCACAATCGGCGACAAGTTCGACCTCGGAGGAAACCTTTTTCAGCTTCCTTCCGGATTGAACGTGAATATGGATTTAATCAATGCGCTCTTCCCGACAGCCTTTACGCTGGCGATGCTCGGTTCTATCGAATCGCTCATCTCGACTAGTGTAGCCGATGGCGTAACCGGCGAGAAATCGCATTCCAACATGGAACTTATAGCACAAGGTGTAGCCAACATTGCGTCTCCCCTTCTGGGTGGTATTCCGGCAACGGGAGCGTTAGCCCGTACAATGACGAATGTGAGCAATGGCGGCCGTACGCCTGTTGCGGGGATAGTACACGCCTTGTTCCTGCTGTTGGTCGTCCTGTTTTTGGGGCAGTTGACCAAGCACATCCCGATGGTTTGTTTGGCAGCCATATTGATAGTGGTGTCCTACAATATGAGCGAATGGCGATCGTTCGTCGATCTGCTCCGCAATTCCAAAGCCGATGTAGCTGTATTGCTGGCAACTTTTATTCTGACGTTGGTATTCGACCTCACCGTTGCCATCGAGATAGGTCTGCTGATGGCAGTATTCCTCTTCCTGAAACGGATGAATGAAGTCGCTCGCGTTTCTGTCATCAAAAACAAATTAGACCTGAGCCACGAAGGCGAATTCGGGCACGATGACGAAAAATTGGACTTGCCCAAAGAAGTGGAAGTATATGAAATAGACGGGCCTTTCTTCTTCGGGATAGCTAACAAGTTCGACGAAAGTATGCGTATTATCGGCGATAAAGCAAAAATCCGTATCATCCGCATGCGCAAAGTGCCGTTTATGGATTCTACAGGCCTGCACAATCTGGAAAGCCTGTGCGAAAAGTCGATAGACGACGGCATAACGGTCATCTTATCGGGGGTACGTCCCGAAGTGCATCAGATGATCGAAAAATCCAAGATTCCTGCGATGATAGGCGAAGGTAATATCTGCGGCAATATCGGGGCGGCTTTAGACAGAGCCTACTATTTATTAGATAAGGCGAAAGAAGAATCAATGCTGTAAGAGATTAGCGGAGCTTCTTGGTTAACTTCTCTATCTTGCCGACAAGCGGTTTTTCTAATTCTATGACTTCATCTTCATCCAAAGAAGCCGAATTTATCACGATTTGCGTCAACTCATCTATAATCGAAATACTAAAATTAATCCCGCTAAAATAGAAAAAAATATCCGCATCTTGCCCGAAAAGCCATTATTTACCCTGCCTATCTCGGTACTTTTCATTTAAAATCTGTATTTTTGTGCCAAAACAATATAAGACGTGGTTTCGGTAGAAGGACTTACTGTTGAGTTTGGAGGATTTACACTTTTCGATGATATTTCCTATATCATTAACAAGAAAGAGCGTATGGCGCTGGTCGGTAAAAACGGCGCCGGAAAATCGACTATGCTCAAGATATTAGCCGGCTTGCAACAGCCGACAAGCGGGCGTGTGTCTTACCCGAAAGACATAACGATAGGCTACCTTCCGCAGCAAATGCAGTTGAAAGACGGCAACACCGTTTTCGAAGAAGCCTCCTTGGCATTCGAGCATATCCATAAAATGGAGTTGGAATTGGAAGAAACCAACAAGCAGCTTGCCGAGCGTACCGACTACGAATCGGAAGAGTATCATGCTCTTATCGAGCGTTCTACCCATCTCAACGACCAGTTTCTGATGGCAGGCGGAACAAACTTTCAGGCAGAAGTGGAAAAGACACTCTTCGGTCTGGGTTTTACCCGCACCGACCTTAGTCGTCCGACAAATGAATTCAGCGGTGGATGGCGTATGCGTATCGAACTGGCTAAACTCCTGCTTCGCCGCCCCGATGTACTGCTACTCGACGAGCCGACTAACCACCTCGACATCGAATCTATTCAGTGGTTGGAGAATTTCCTCTCCACCCGCGCCAATGCCGTTGTGCTCGTTTCGCACGACAGGGCTTTTCTGGACGGGGTAACCAGCCGTACGGTAGAAATATCGTTAGGGCGCATATACGATTATAAAGTTCCTTATTCGAAGTACGTCGAGTTGCGGAAAGAGTACCGCGAACAGCAAATGCGCGCTTACGAAAATCAACAAAAACAGATACAAAAAACCGAAGAATTTATCGAGCGTTTCCGCTATAAAGCGACCAAAGCCGTCCAGGTACAATCGCGTATCAAGCAGCTCGACAGGATAGACCGCATAGAAGTGGACGAGGAAGATACGGCTATGCTGAGCCTGAAATTTCCGCCTGCGCCGCGTTCGGGTTCTTACCCCGTTGTGGCAGAGAATCTGGAGAAAGCTTATGGCAACCACTTGGTTTTCTCGCACGTAGATATGACCATCAACCGGGGCGACAAGGTAGCCTTTGTGGGGAAAAACGGCGAGGGTAAATCGACGCTTGTCAAATGTATTATGGGGGAAATATCCGATTATAAGGGAAGGCTGGAACTGGGACACAATGTCAAAATCGGTTATTTTGCACAGAATCAAGCACAACTCTTAGACGAGAACCTGACCGTCTTCGATACTATCGACCGTGTTGCCGTGGGTGATATACGGACAAAAATAAGGGATATATTAGGCGCTTTTATGTTCGGCGGTGAAGCCTCGGACAAGAAAGTGAAAGTTCTTTCGGGAGGTGAGCGCAGCCGTCTGGCAATGATACGCTTACTGCTCGAACCTGTCAACCTGCTGATTCTGGATGAGCCGACCAACCACCTGGATATGCGCTCGAAGGATGTATTGAAGGATGCTTTGAGAACCTTTGACGGGACAGTCATCGTTGTTTCGCACGACCGTGATTTTCTCAATGGGTTAGTCGATAAGGTTTACGAATTTGGTAGTGGAAAAGTCAAATCTCACTTGGGTGGTATTTATGAGTTCCTCGAAAAGAAAAAAATGGAAACGTTGCAGGAACTCGAAATGCAACCGGGAAAGAAAGAATCGCATCAATCTGATGTACCAATAGATAGCAAGCCGGAATCGAAACTCTCGTACGAAGAGCGTAAAGAGTTGAGCCGCCAGATAAAACGCATAGAAAAGCAAATAGCCGAAATAGAGGGCATCATAGAAAGAAAGGAAGCGGAAATAGCTTCGCTCGAAATTCAAATGAATATGCCCGAAGGCGCTTCGGATAGTACTTTGTTCGAAAGGCATGGGCTATTAAATAAGGAACTTCAGGCTGAAATGGAAAAGTGGGAAAGCCTCACCTTGCAGCTCGAAGAGATAAAAAGCAATGTATAATTTGCGCGGATATTTATCTATATTTATTTAGGGAGTTGACGAGTTTATCAGTTACAAGTTACTTCGCCCTACGGGCAGTTACAAGTTACGAGAAAAAGTAACTCGATAAAAAGTTCGAAAATAAGTAGAGGTCTGTTACTTTTTGAGAAAAGCGTTCTTGAAAAACGGATGGTTTATTACTTAACCACAAGCAACGTTCGAGGAGCGTAGGCGACTCAAAGGACACAAAGAGGTTACACAAAGGTCTCGAAGAAGAAAGTAACTCTAAAAAAACGAACAAAAATAAGTATACTTGTGTTACTTTTTCTTGTCATCCCGAGCGGATGCGAGGGATCTCTTTCTGTTAGATATGACGAGATGCCTCAGATAAACTTCGGCATGACAAGCGTGTATGCTACTTTTGCTCTTGGTGGTTAAGTAATAAAAAGTAACTCAACAAGAAATGCCCGAAATCGATAGAGGAAAGTAGAGGCTTGTTACTTTTTAACTAAATTTCATTTGATAATCAGAAGATTAATATTTTAGGAATGAAAAGATATAAGTTACCCGTTCAGGGACAGCATAGCGAAACGGTCATCCTCGCCAATGGCGATTTTCCGTGTCATCCTATTCCCCTTTCCATACTGAAAGGAGCGCAATATATCGTATGCTGCGATGGGGCTACCGACAGCCTCGTTCGAGCGGGAATCGTGCCGGATGCTATCGTCGGCGACTGCGATTCATTATCAGACGAAAACAAGGAACGGTTTGCGCACATCATTCATAGAATACGCGAACAGGATACGAATGACCTGACGAAGGCTGTCAACTATTGTATCGGTATCGGCAGGAAAAAAATAACGATTCTGGGGGCTACGGGTAAAAGAGAAGACCATACACTAGGCAATATTTCACTGCTCTGCCAATATATGCAGCACACTGATGTAGAGATGATTACCGACTACGGAAGTTTCATAGGAACAAATACCGACGGGCTGTATGAAAGCTACCCGAAGCAACAGGTTTCGTTCTTTTGCTTAGACCGATGCCATATAACGACACACGGACTTGTATATCCCGTGCAAAACCAGATTTTCGACAGCTGGTGGCAAGGCACACTCAATGAGGCTATTACAGATGAATTTGGAATAGATACCGACGGGCGGATTGTCGTTTACCGGGCATTCTGACTATCTGCTCTCTTTTGCTTTGAAGGCCATAGCATAGAAACGCATCTGCTTAATCATCGAGACCAAGCCATTGGAGCGTGTAGGCGAAAGGTGCTCCTTCAATCCTATCTTGTCGATAAAATAAAGGTCGGCATTCAGTATCTCATCAGGAGTGTGCCCGGACAGTACACGGATAAGCAAAGCGATGATGCCTTTGACAATCACAGCATCGCTCTCGGCATGGAATATCACATTTCCGTCCTGCATTTCGGCATGCAACCATACACGGCTCTGGCAGCCTTCTATCAGGTTGTTTTCTACCTTATATTTATCGTCGAGCTTCTCCAAACCGTTACCTAACTCAATGAGTAAGGCATAACGATCCATCCAATCGTCGAATGTGGAGAACTCCTCTATTATCTCGTCCTGAATCTCGTTTATTGTAGCCATTTCTTAGTTCTCTTTATAGATAACCTCCAACACTGTCTGCCCTACGGCCTTCAATGTCTCCTTATCGATATTCTCCATCGTATCGTTCACCGTGTGCCAATGCGAGAAGAAACCATCATTCTTCTTATCTATCTTATAGTCAATAATATCAATACTCGGAATATGCCTGTACTGGTGGACATAGACATGGTCGTCGGTTACACCACCTCCATCCTTGCTGATGAAATACTTTCCATATCCCAACTGGCGGGCTGTACTCCAGACCTTCTCCACAACATTCGGAGCTACCTGCTTGGAATAAATCTCGCGATAGAAAGTAGCCTCTTTCGTTCCGACCATATCGAGAAGGATACCATACTTAGCCGTATAGCCTTTCACATGAGGGTTCTTTCCCCAATACTGCGAACCGAGGCACCACCAGTCGCCCGGCTTCTCCGCGCCATCAAAGGCAGGAGGCCCATAGTCTTCGGCATCGAAGAGGATAATATCTACCCCGACATTCGGCTCTTTAGTTTGCAACTCCTTGGCTATAGCAAGCAAGACCCCTACTCCACTCGCACCGTCGTTCGCTCCGAGGATAGGCGTATTATGGTTCTTCTCATCCTTGTCGTGATCTGCATACGGACGGGTATCCCAATGGGCAAACAGCAAAACGCGCTCCTGCTTATCTTCCCCATACGAAGCTATGATATTGCGGGCATTCAGCTTTTTCCCGTTATATGCTGTCAACACGGCCTTTTGCTCAACCACCTCTGCGCCATAGCGTTTCAATTCGCTGACTAAGAAATCGCCACAGGCAACATGTTCTTTGGTATTCGGTACACGAGGGCCAAAGTCGACCTGCTTCTGCACATATTCATACGCTAAGTCGGCATTGAAAGCCGGCGATACCTGCTGATAAGATTCAGCCTGTGGGGTACTCGTATTAGTCGTCGTCTTGTTGCCACACGAACAAGCAACCATGGATGCTATGAGAGCAATAGAAATGAGTCTGTACATATTCATCATACTACAAAGGTAATAGTTTTATTCCGTATATCCTTTCTTAGGCCTGAAACCGTCCTGCAAAGTCGTTCCCCGGGCTTCGACAGTTTCTATATTCTGAAACTTCACCTGATTCTCGATAGGGAACAGGGATGTAGCCGGCAGCATATCATAAGTGACGCCATGTATCTTGTCGGCGCTCATATAGATATCCAGTTCGCCCAACTTATAAATCGTAAATGGCTTATAATGTATCCCTTTCGCCTCTGCCTGATTCATCGAACTATAAGGCTGAATCAAGATAGATGAGAAGGGTTTACGCCCATCTTTCAGGGAAGTGGGATATACAAGCATATAATAGTTATACACCCGCTTGAAAGAGGAAAAGAGCAACACAAAGGCAAAGGCAAGCATTGCCAGTTTTCCGAGGCGGGGGTAATAGTATTCTTTCTGTGGAAGGATGATAACTATCGACAGCAGGCTCAATCCGAAGATAACGCCATAAGCGAAACGCGGATCGGGAGCCATATTGTACCAATACAACAAGTTGGCAAACAACACGAGGTACATGCACCAGTAACTTCCGGGGATGCTCTTCCGCTTTTTAATAGCCTTGTAAGCGACCAAAAGGGTGGATAGCAATATACAGATACCGTTTACCAATAAGATAAGCACGGCAATCAGCAAGAACTTATTCTCTGCCCAGCCGAATAGCTTGAAATAGTCGAACTTAAAGTACAACCCAAAGACATACCCGGCAAAGGTAGTGACATTCCCTACTTCCATCTGTAATATCTCCTCGGGCACTTTCCAGTCGAAGCCAAAGATATCTATTCCCGAAACAGGGAAAAACAGATAGCCTGTTATAACAACCGTGCGGATAATCCAAGGCACAACAAGCACCACAGACAAGGTGATGAATGTAGTTATCAGGCGATAATCCTTCTTCCTCAAAAGATGGATAAGAATATACAGCCCAAAGAGGAAGAACGGCGCAACCGATAGCTTGAAGGTTATCAGTATAACCGGAATGATATAATAGAGCAGCTTGCTGTCCTTCAATACTTGCGGGTAGAGTATCAAGCGTGAAACCAGATAGAAGATACAGAAGTTGGAAACAAAGTCTGTCGAACTATCGGTCATGGATTCGATATTCAGCACAAAGAAGAAGAAATAGAAAAGAAGCAACAGAATGCGCTTCAGCTCAAAACGGCTTCTGACCAATTCGACCAACACCCAGCAAAGGAGTATAACCATCAGGGTGAACTGCAGCCCATAAATGGCTTCGCCAAATAGGAAGCGAAAACTGAAAAGGGCTGACAGTAAGAAGAAATTGGAATTGAAGCCGAAACGGTGTTCGAGATTGCCCAATCCGGGAACAACCCGATATTCTTCATTCCAGCGTATATTCTGATAGTGATAGTATGTTGCATCGAACCAGTGCGACGCCCATAGCATATAGACGAGCAGGACGAGGAGGGAAAGCAACAGCAATGCAAGTTGCACCTTCGAGAACGAAGATAGCAAGTTCTTTATCTTTGAGGTATAAGAGGCGATACGCCCCCTGTTGAGCATCCAGTATATTACACCCAAAACAAGCAGTGCCAGAAGTATATACTGGTTGGTAGGCAAAAATAAGGAAGTAAGCGTGATAACAGCCGTGACGAAAGTCATTCCTATCAGCGCAGTATCGAGGATATTATAGTGTTCGTCCTGCTTACAGACTTTCCGATAGAGCAGTACAAACATATCCCCGTACGTAAACAGCACGAAGGATATAACAATAAAGGATAATAAAATGGCTACCATTCCTGTTTCTGTAAAATTGCAAAAAGAGCTGTATATAAGTACTATATAACAACTCTTTTCGCTTATTATTTCTATTCCGCCTTATGCATCTATATTGGCATAAGTGGCATTCTCTTCTATAAACTCACGGCGCGGAGCTACATCTTCGCCCATCAGCATAGAGAATATATGGTCAGCTTCGGCTGCATTCTCTATCGTCACCTGACGGAGAGTACGATGTTCGGGATTCATGGTCGTATCCCACAACTGCTCGGCGTTCATCTCTCCCAAACCTTTGTAACGTTGGGTGTGAACGGCATTCTCGTCACCGTCGCCATACTTGTCGATAAAGGCGCGACGCTGGCGGTCGTCCCAGCAATATTCCTCGTTCTTACCTTTCTTCAGGAGGTACAACGGAGGAGTTGCGATATAGACATATCCTTTCTCCAAAAGCGGCTTCATATGGCGGAAGAAGAACGTTAGAATCAATGTGGCAATGTGGCTACCATCGACATCGGCATCGGTCATGATAACGATTTTCTGATAGCGCAATTTTTCTATATTCAATTCCTTGGAATCCTCTTCTGTACCTATGGTAACACCGAGAGCGGTATATATATTCTTGATTTCTTCGCTTTCCAACACCTTGTGCGGCATAGCTTTCTCTACATTCAGAATCTTACCACGCAAAGGAAGGATGGCCTGAAACCCACGATCGCGACCTTGTTTAGCCGTACCGCCGGCCGAGTCCCCTTCGACAAGGAATATCTCGCATCGGGTAGCATCTTTGCTCGAACAGTCAGCCAATTTACCCGGCAATCCACCACCCGAGAGGGGCGATTTACGTTGTACCAGTTCACGGGCTTTACGTGCTGCAGCACGGGCTGTAGCTGCCAAAACAACTTTCTCTACGATTATCTTTGCTTCTTTCGGGTGTTCTTCCAAGAATACGCTCAATGCTTCACCAATAGCTTGGTCTACAGCACCGATAACCTCGTTGTTACCCAGCTTTGTTTTCGTCTGCCCCTCGAACTGAGGCTCAGCTACTTTGATAGAGATAACGGCTGTCAAACCTTCGCGGAAGTCATCACCGCTGATTTCAACTTTCACCTTTTCAAGCAGTTTGGCATCTTCGGCATACTTCTTCAATGTACGCGACAAACCACGGCGAAATCCGGTAAGGTGTGTACCTCCTTCAATCGTATTGATGTTATTGACATATGAATATACATTCTCGTTGTAAGTTGTATTATATGTCATCGCCACTTCAACAGGTATGCCTTGCTTCTCCGTCTGAATATGAATAACATCCGGTATCAGAGCTTCTTTGGAAGCATCGATATACTTCACAAATTCCGACAAACCTTTCTCCGAATAGAACGAGTCCGAACGGAACGAACCATCCTCTTTCTTCACACGTTCATCCGTCAAAGTCAGGCGTACACCTGCATTCAAAAAGGCTAATTCGCGCATACGTGATGCGAGAATGTCGTATTTATATTCTGTTGTAATGAATATGCTGTCGTCCGGGCGGAAGGTAATAGTTGTACCTGTATCATTAGATTCACCAATCACACTTATGTCGGCTTTCGGTTTACCAATACTATATTCCTGCATGTATACCTTGCCGTTCTTGTGCACTTCGGCACGAAGGTATGTAGAGAGCGCATTCACACACGATACCCCTACCCCGTGCAAACCTCCCGACACCTTGTAGGTTCCTTTATCGAACTTACCTCCGGCATGCAGGACAGTCAACACAACTTCTAAGGCTGATTTCTTCTCTTTTTCGTGATAATCGACCGGAATACCGCGACCATTATCTTTGACCGTAATCGAATTGTCTTCGTGTATATAAACTTGTATATCGGTACAAAATCCGGCCAAAGCCTCGTCAATAGAGTTATCTACCACCTCGTACACCAAATGGTGCAAACCTTTCTCGCCAATGTCACCGATGTACATGGCCGGTCTTTTACGTACGGCTTCTAAACCCTCTAAAACCTGAATACTATCAGCCGAGTATGCTTCTCCGGCTTTTCTTTGTTTTTCCGTCATATATTTATTTTATATCTAATTGTATCCCAAGCAAATGCGAATATCAATCCGCTTCATTTAAAACATAGCGAATGTACGAATTTTTCTTCAAAAATGCAAGTTAAAATTGGTATAGAAGGGTTACCATCTATGAATAAATTTGCTCAGGATTTTCTTTATCTTGAGTACAAACATCAGCTCTTTATATCGCTTCTGTGTTATGTAATTATATTTGAGCTGAATAGTATAATAATCCTTGTAGAAATCGAAATAAGAAGAAGATATTCCACCCAACAAAAAGTTGGAAATAATAGCGTCTACCTCCTCCAGCACAACGCCCTGACCGGCACAGCGACTGATAAAATCATAGTCGGCTAATATCTTCACCGACAAATCGAAAGCGCCATATTTATCATACACTGCCTTGGAAACAAAGAAAGTGGAGTGCGGCATTACTCCCTCGGATATAAAGGCCGACCCACGACGCTGAACGTTGTAAACCTTACCGTTCTTCCAGACGCGCTCTATGCCGTAGAGCATCGAGTTGCTGCGGTCTACTTTCCCATCGGTAAAGCGATTCCACATTACTTCCAGTGCATTATCTTCGTACCAGTCGTCCGAATTGGTTATCCCGACCAATTCTCCTTTAGCCAAAGCGATACCCTTATTCATAGCATCGTAAACACCTTTATCCTTTTCGCTGACGATAGTTACCTTTACCCCTTTCTGCTCGAAAGCCGGGATATAACTTTCTATCTTAGCGATAGTGTTATCTTTGGACAAGCCATCGATAATAATGTATTCAAAGTCCGAAAACGTTTGCCTCAAAAGGGCATTAATAGTAACCTCAATTGTATTTTCGGAGTTATAGGTTGGTGTTATAATCGAAATCTTCGGCATAAAAAAGTGCTCTTATTCAGAGCACAAAGATAATATATTTATACTGAAAGTCCTTTTCAATTGGTCGTTAATCTTATCCAATCTGCTATATCTTTCAGCACTTCGGGCGATATCGTTTCTTCTATTTGCCCGTATTCTGCGACCAAACCGGTTTTGCAGTGCTGGAAAAGATGATTCAAATCTGGATATGATTTTATTTCTGCATGAGGAGCTATTCGTTTTATAGTGCCCAAATTGGTAGTTGCCCCCACCTGCAAATCCTTCTCTCCATTAATAGCCAATATCGGACATTTGATTTTAGCAATATCTGCCGCCGGATCGTATTGCAGAAAATATTGCATCCAAGGGGCAGCCTGCCTAACGAGCTGATTGGCGAAATGCTTTTTTTGGTCCTCGTCCAATCCTTTCGGAAAAAGCTCTTCTACGTATATCGTCGCATTTTCTTTCACTTCGTCCATTGTTTTAGTGACAATAAGAGCGTTGATTTTCTTTATCAACTCCTCGTTTTGCTCAAAAGCAACCGGATTTACTCCGGCAGCAGACGAAATCATTTTACGTTGTTCGTAGAGTAACGAATCTCCTTGCACAGCTGCCCCTGCCATAGAAATAATAAACGAAATATCATGGTGTTCGGCAGCCAGCATAAAGGTGATAAGCCCTCCTTCGCTATGCCCTAAAATGCCGATTTTACCAGAATTGATTTCTTTCCGCCCTTTCAGGTATTCAACAGCAGCATAGGCATCGGACGCAAAATCTTTCGTTGTTCCCGTCGAGAACTTCCCTTCCGATTTTCCAAAGCCTCTGTCGTCATATCTCAGTACTGCTATGCCATTTTTAGTGAAGTAATCAGCTATTACCCAGAAAGGTTTGTGTCCGAAAACTTCTTCGTTCCGGTCTTGCGCCCCACTTCCTGTAATCAGGACAACAGCAGGAAAAGAGTTTCCTGCTTTCGGATAGGTCAGGGTTCCGGCTAATATTATCCCGGCCGATTTATTTTCAAAAAACACATCTTCGACAAAATAAGAGAATGGAGGTTGCGGTTCTTGCGGACGGTTTATTTTAAACTCTTTCTTTTCCAGATCGAGCGGAAAGGTAAACCCCGATTGTTTAAAAGAACCTTTAATTTCGGTCGGCTTGATTAATTCCCCTTCATATTCAGCGCCTAATTGAGCTACTTTTATTATGAGTTTTGAATTTTCAAAAACAACAGATGTTGTAGGAATATTTTTTACTCCCTGATTGGGACTATCCATCGTAGCTGCATAGGTATCAGCGCTTTTCTCTATGTTGAAAACAATAGGAAGCTTAGTTCCCTGAATATTCAATTCTCCACTCCATGCACCCGAAATATCCTGTGCGACAAGTTTTAATAATGCGCACGTAATTGTAAATAGTAATACAATAAACTTTTTCATAAAACTCCGATATTAAAAACTAAAACAATAAACACTTCAAAATAAGAGAGATAACATCAGTCAACAGTAGAGAAAGTATAAACAATATAATACATTTTGCACCCTTCAATCCCGTAGAAATACGGAAGGCATTATACAGAAGAGCGATATACCAAACCAATATGACGCACAGAATACCCCCTACAACCGTCATGATTATCAAGGGTTTCATAACTTCCTGATAATTTCCGGCAAGAACCTGGTTAGTTATCTCAATAGTAGCTTCCGTATTCAGGAAAAAGCCGGTAAATGCAGCAAAGAAATAAGGATAGCGTGCCAAAGTAACTGTTCCTAATACATCCTGAAAACGAATTCCTTTAGAAAAAATTAATCCAAATCCATACATAATCATTACTAATACCAGCAAGGATATGGCCTGATACAGGAACGCTTGCCCCAATACCAAATCTTTGATATAGCGTATATTAAATACCCCCGAAAAATATTGGTCTTGGGTATAAGCTATCAGTACACTTCCAATTATAATAGGTAACCCCATTAAAAAAGCTTTCCATCCGGCTACCTGTTCAAATGGATTATAAAGCAGCTTAATCTTGTTTTTCATAAGAATTCAGTTTTTCAATGATGTCATTCAACAAATTCCGCACAGTCGGGTAGCTTAAGCCCAATTCATTAGACATATCTTTCAAACTTCCACTATGGCGTACAAATTTGACAATAAAATCCTGTTCATCAGGAGATAACAAAACAAACTGAGGCAATGGGTAATTACCTATAATCTCCGTCTGACAATTTTCACACTTCAGACTTTTCACATGAAGTTGCGCACGACAACTCGGACAATAACATGGTAACATAATATTCTACTTTTTTACAAAGAAAAGAAAATTTTCAATATTATTCAAATAAATATAAATATTATTCAATAATGAATAAATATTATTCACAAAAAAAGTAATTAATTAATCTAATAAAAGATTGGAAGAGATCGGGTAGCAGGATTAGAAACGGTCAAAATGAGTAAAGTGTGTATACCTCATACAAACACAACAAACGCACAAATCACCCCACAAAAAAAACCTCATAAGTATATTTCAACTTATGAGGTTCTCTTTCAATAAGACGGCGGCTATCTACTCTCCC
>NZ_QVMN01000019.1 GCF_010501075.1 Dysgonomonas sp. 25 | reverse complement strand
CCGTCTTCCGATTTCTCCAGGTGATAAGCGGTATAGTATTGCTCCAACAGGCGGCTGTTCCAGGTGACCATAACGCTCCCATTACCCCAGATAGCATCGAGTTCCAACGGGCGGGGCAGTTCACGGTAATCGTCAAGCCCTACATAGGCGCTGCCCATCTCGACAGTCTTTTGGGTATCGGGACTGACGGGGATTATACGGTAAAGGTAGCGTTCGCCTTGTACGGCGGTTTTATCTTCGAATCCCCAGCCGGCAAAAAGGGCTGCTTCGTAGGACATCTCGGCGGCAAACATGGACATGGCATAGCGTTGCTCCTGTTCCTGTGAAAGAGCAATGATTTGACTGATGTCTTTCTCGCCTCCGGAGACTTCGAAATCGTCGCCGTATAATGCTTGGGCAATAATCGCGGCATAGTTGTCCTTTTGGGCAATGTGTTGCCAGTCGTCCAACGGGTGCGGTTTTAAAGGGGAAGGGGTTAATACTACTTTTTCGGGGGTGTCCAAGATGCCTTCGCCACGCATCAGGGTATAGCGTTCTATCGTTATGCCGTGTTTATTGGTGTAATACCACGCGGAGGGGCTGTTAACTGCCCATCTCAGTTGTATCTTGTCTTTCGCTACGTTCGCCTTGACAGACACACGGATGGTGTCCTGGGAGTACAATCCTGTTGTACAGAACAACAAGATAAAAAGAAGTATGTATTTATTGTATCTCATTTATCTTAGTATTCAATCGTTTATATGCAACGATACACTTTTGTTTTTGACGAAACATTCAGAATATCTTCACCTAGAACTTTCGCTATCATCTTAAATATGAGATCGGATGTATCTGAAATATTTAATTTTTCAATGATAAATGTATCACCCGTTATTTTTTTTCCTGTATCTTCAAACTCTGTTAATGAAAAAATCGTTTCTTTATTTGTTGTATAGTTTATATTGAATGACATAGAAAATTCAAGATGGATAAAAGTTAATGTTTCAGCTTCTTGTATTTTGCAAGGATCAAGAGCTTTACTCACATGAGTGAAAATAGCAGTTCCTTTTTCTCCAAAATAAACATCAAACAAACCTTCTTCTTTCCAGTTTTCGATAGCCTCATCAAAACTAATTTCATAATCCAATTCTAAATCAAATCCGATTGCTTCGCTCAAGTGAGCTATATCAGTATATTTTTTACCTATAATTATACCTGCTATATTAAATCCCATAATGTTTCAGTCTTTAATTATAGATGGGTTCGAGCGTATCTAGTCTTTGTTTTAACTTCTCATAATAAGGCACCCAATCTTCATACCCTTTCGTAGAAAACTTTTCATCCATATATTCTAATTTTTTATGGAAATTATTATCATTACATAGTCTTGATATAATTAGTCCCCGAAAATAGGCATCCAAAGAACCATATAAAATACCTGTACCTCTATTATTCCATGTTTTTCCTTCCTCTTGTAATTTATCCATTTCTTTTAATACATTTGGTAAGTAGGTACAGTATTCTATCAGTTCCTGTGATATCGTATTATAATGCTGAACAATACTATTTGCAAAGTCTATATAGTCTGATTCTTTTTCAAAGATTCTATCATTTAATTTATTCTTTCCAAAATAACCTAATCGTATAGTTATAAATACATCTTCTTTGTTTATATAAGAAGTCAAGTCATGTTTGGGTAATCCTATCTCTAGAATTATATCTTCTACTTTATTAATAGATAAATTTTCAATATAGCATGGTGGTTCTGTTCTGCTGAAAAAAAAGCTTCCTTGATATACTATTGAATTATTATATTTTCTTATTTGATATCCATCTTCCCAAGAATTGTACTTTTTCAGTTCTTGATTATCAATAAATGGAGTAATAATCCTATTAATTAGCTTCTTTTGTTCTGATTTTGTTAATCTTTCCATCTCTATTTTATCGATGTTATTTTATTTATTGTTACTCTGCTTATGTCATCTGTTCCAGCATCGAAAACAAAATAACTTTAAATATTATAGATGGGTTCTACTTTCTTAAGATATTCAATATATTTGTCACAATAAGAAACCCATTCATCATCATCTTCATGAAATAAGTTATAAACAAAATTTTCTTTTTCCTTATAATTGAGATCATTGCAGAGCTTTGATATAATTAAACCTCGAAAAAAAGCATCAGGTCCTCCTGATAGAATGCCTGTACCTCTATTGCTCCAAGTTTTCCCTTCCTCTTGTAATCTATCCATCTCTTTTAATATATTAGGTAAGTAGGTACAGTATTCTATCAGCTCCTGTGATATCGTATTATAATGCTGGACTATACTATTTGCAAATTCTATATAGTCCGATTCTTTTTCAAATATTCTATCATTTAATTTATTCTTCTTAAAATATCCTAATCTTATTGTAATAAAGACATCATTTTTCTCTATATAAGAGCTCAAATCCCAACTAGGTAATCCTATATCCAAAATTATATTTTCCACTATGTTAATAGATAGATTTTCAATATAGCATGGTGGATCTGTTCTACTGAAAAAAAAGCTCCCTTGATATACTATCAGGTCGAAATATTTTCTTATTTGATACCCATCTTCCCAAGAATTGTACTTTTTCAGTTCTTGATTATCAATAAATGGAGTAATAATCCTATTAATTAGCTTCTTTTGTTCTGATTTTGTTAATCTTTCCATCTCTATTTTATCGATGTTATTTTATTTATTGTTACTCTGCTTATATCATCTGTACCTGTATCTGACATTTTAAATATACGATTCTTTGATATTTTAAGAGGGTTGTCTTTTGAGAAATATACCTCACCTTTATGTTTGATTTCATACTCAATTTTTCTTTCTTCCACACCATTTATTATGGTTCCGAATCCTTCTTTCTGCCTCTGGGTGAAAGCTGTAGTTTGGCTCAATTTGTTTTCAATGATAATGACATCTTCTATTTTTTCTTTTGCATTCTTTTTTATCAGCATAATGTCGGCTCTCATAAATCCGCCCGATGTTTGTATTGGCACTTCTTTTAGTATGTCGTACTTGCGCAGTTCGGCTATCGGAATGCCCGTTTCGTCGGCCAAGAGCTTCAGTAATCGGCTATCAGCTCCATCGAGTCCGCTTTTCAGCGAAGCAAATATATTATCACTTAGCTTATTCCCTAATTTCACTACTTCACCAAATTTGGAAGCTTTTGCACTACGTTCAACCCAATTCGTCAACTTTGTTCGGGTAGCAGCACTTAATGCGTCTATTTCCGAAATAAGGTCACTCATATTTTCATATTCACTCAATCCAAGATTTATCCCTGTTTTGTGTCCTACAATCCCTTTTGCCAATTCAGGATTTTTGTGTAATGCGCTATACATGGCATCATCCAAATCATCTAAGAATTTGGTAAGCGTACTTGACGAACCTGCATTATCCGACAATTTACAAATTAATACCTGTACATCAGGATCAAGTTTCGAGAATTTTTGCAGATATGTTTCACTCAATTTTGCTATTTGGCTACCATTGTCATTTAGTATCCGCCATGCATCCATCAATTTTTCATCTGACGATATTTTTCTCAACAAAGCAGGATTTGCAGCAAAATCTTTCTGCAATTGTTTCATAATAGAATTGTCAGAAATTACTTCTTTTATCAATTTTGCCCTGTTGCCCACATCTTCATTAAGTATATTTTTCATCATATCCGGAGTCACCTCCTTATTTACATATGCTTTAGAGAAGGCTGTAAGTTCTGCAGCAGTCAAGCTACTCTCAGGCAGGTTGAAGAAGTCAATCATACGTCCATTCACACCTTTAAAGCGCAGTTCGGTAAGGAATCCAGCAGTAGTAAGTTCTAATCGCAAGGATTTGTAATATAATTTACGAGCCACTCCTTTCATTATCTTATATTGCCCCGAACTTGCCATAGGAACAAGTGCACATCCGCTATATATCAGCGTATTCTCGATATCACCTCTCGCTATAGAATAGGCCAATCCGGCAACATCGGTAAACACATCGAGTCCAACAACACCCAATATCATACCTCCTCCGTCAATTACAGCATATATGATAGGATCAAATACTGTCAGAAAATCTTTATCATACACATGATTTTTGTCATAACTTTCGGTATCACCAAATTGTGCTTGTAAGTCTTTCTGGAATTGGTTGTTCGCAAATGCATAATATAACACATATGCTTCTGCATCCTCCTCTATGTACTTTTCTATGAACCGTACAGAGTTTTCGACAGGAACTAAATCTGCATCACGCGAATCTTCAGACAATTCAATTAATTGAGCTATTTCCAAATCGTAAGGTAAAGCTGCCAAATATACATTTTGCTTCGCATCTTCAATCACAGCTTGATCATTTGTTCTCAATCCGCTCAGACCTTTTGCCGCTTCTGTAATGGCTCTACCTCTTTCTATCCTGACTTGTCGAATTTGCTCGCATTGAGGTCGTTCATACAATAATATTGTTTTGCAAAATTGGTTTCCTTTAGTAAATACAGGGTTTTCAGCCTTTTTATAAACAGGACATCCATTTGCTTCTAAGATGCCAAGATATATTTGAGTCGGTTTAGAAGTATGAGTATACAAATCTTTAATAAAAGAATAAGTATGTGCAACAGGAACTGTTAGATATTTTCCTAATCCTAATTCATTATTTCCATCAATAATAAAATATTCTTCGTTTCTCAATTCACTTAAACCTTTTTTCGTTACAGAATTTACATCCATATCGACGTTCGAAGCATGCATCCCTGGCATATAGTATCTCAATATGGATGTTTTGACACTACTTTCATTTTTATACTGATACTCCATATATGGTATCACAATGAGAACATTGCCCGAATTACTTGATTTTAGATTACTTCTTTCATAGACCTTTCGTGCATAGGCGTTCCAATCTCCTGTAATTATTCTATTGACCTTTTGATAAATCACGTAAAAATCAGTAGGCTTACCATTTTCAGCAGAAAAAGCAGATAAGTAGGTAAGTTTATGGTCAATTTCTGTCAGAATTTTGTTATTTACAGGAACTCCTTTATCGACATGGATTGACACAAATGAAGAACCTTCCGAATTTTGATAGTGACAGTTCACACGATCATTTCTTAATAGAGTATTCAATTTCTGAGCTGCATCTTCAACATCCGTTTCTATGGTATTGTCCGTATCTTCCTCTATCACTCTAGCTAAAGCCTTTGGCAGTTTGAAATCTTTCAAGTCGAAAAATGTCGAATTACATTTTGGATCAATGCTAAAGAAAGAATAGTATAAATCGAGACACTCTTGATTATCAGATTTTCCTGCTTTTAGCTCCGGAATCCAGCCACTATTTATGTCTTCATCAAATGCTTTTATCTTTTCATATATACTTGCAAAGGATTCTTTAGTAGGTGTATAATTTAGAACATCAATATTTTGATATAATAAAATACATTCGGATTTATGTGTCGGATGCCAAACAGCAACTTTTCCTGTAATGTCTTTTTGGGAAGAAAAATCTAAATAGATGTCATTTTCATCCTTTCTAAACGTTTTGGATTCTTTGTGCCACTCATAGGTCTTATCATTGTATTCTAGAGACTTAATAAAGTACCCTTCCGTGTTAGCTTGTGATGGAACTTTTGATGATTCTATTATAACAATATATCCATCTTCTGTAAGACCTAAGAATTCCTTATCACTTATTTCAATTAAAGATTTCTCATCACTCTCGAACGGATTGGTAAGGAGTGCCGGATTATTCATGATATTCCACTGCCACTTCGCCAGATGGATACCATCAGGAGTATAATCCATCAGGTTATGCGGCTCACTCTTACCCTCCTTGATGATATTTCCATACGTACCATCGAACGTATGTGCCATCTGCCAGCGTCCGTGCCCAAGTTCATGTGAGATTACCTGATAGATATTATCCTTGCCGGACAGGTCTTTCTTGAAGATATACCCGAACTGCTTGCCCTTCGGCATAAATCCTTTGGTATCACGGTCATTCTTCCTGCCGCTTTTACCCATAATAAAGACATACGCCGTGTTTTTGTCGAAAGCACCGCCTTTATGTTTTTTATAGGCATCCTGCAAAGCTTTCATATTACCGTTATAAGCCGATAACAAGCCGCTGCCTTTTTCAAAGAAGTTTTCCGTATTACCTTTGTAGTCATACGTTTCGACTTCTACCTCCCATAACACCCCGACAGGCGAATAAACCTTTTTCAGGTATTCTTCTAACTCGCCCTTAACGATTGTATTTTTGTCAATCTGAACGATTACCAGCCTATTTACCTGCCGCTGATAAGTAATGACTTTCAGCTTACCTAATGTCTTATAGCTTTGGCTACTTTCCTTATACAGCGCATAGATTTCCTGTACATCGTCACTGCTTCCCGCAACTAAATCTATCGTGAAGGTCTTAGACCCTTCATCATACTTAGCCGTATAATGTGTTCCCTGCGG
>NZ_QVMN01000018.1 GCF_010501075.1 Dysgonomonas sp. 25 | reverse complement strand
GTGTGGCTTTGCCCCTACTCGTCACTTGTAACTTGTAACTCGTCTACTAAAAAATATGCTTGTGTTAATGTCAGGGGTATTTCCGGCTGCGATAGCCGTACCTACCTCCCCCCAGCCCCCTCCACAAGAGGGGGAGCAAGGGGCTGTCTTTCAGTTAACAGTTATCAGTCAACAGTTAACAATAGGACTTTTGTAGGGGCGCACCTGCGTGTGCGCCCGCAAACCGATATATCGGGCAGACACATAGGTCTGCCCCTACACAGTAACGAGACGAGATTCCTCGTATCCACTCGAGATGACAATAAAGCTAACAGCTATCCGCTAACGGCTAACAACTATATAAAATTTACTAACTCACAAATTAACATTTTATGAAAACTCTTTTGACACAGGCTATCATCATATTAGCCTTATTTACGGCAATTAGCTTGCAAGCACAAGTAACAATGGGAAGCGACGAGAAACCCAATGCAGGAGCCTTGCTCGACCTGAAAATGAATGCTAACAGCGGCGCAAACTCAACCAAAGGGCTTGGATTGCCCAAGGTGGAACTTTCGGATTTGAGTAAACTGAAGATAGGAACAGCCCCTGAAATAACGGGAGCAGATGCCCTGAACCATACCGGACTGATAGTGTACAATACCAAAGAAACAATGTGTTTCTCTAAGGGATTATACGTGTGGGATGGCGAACAATGGCAAGCACTATCAAATGAAGCTAAAAAACGGGGCAGCTATGCCGAGGATGTGCAAGCCCTGAAAGACCTCTACACTGCCAACCCGGGCAATACGCTGGGGTGGAATTTGAGTGGCGACCCCGCAAATTTTGCCGGGGTTGCCTGGACGACTATATGCGGAGAGAAGAGAGTAAACCAACTGATGATTGACAATAAAAATCTAACCACATCTACCGGAATCGATAAACTTGATGCGTTAACGTACCTGTATTGCAATGATAACCAACTGACAAGTCTGGATGTATCGGGAGCCACGGCCTTAATGACGCTGCATTGCTATAGTAACCAGTTGACAAGTCTGGATGTATCGACCAACACGGCATTAACAACGCTGGATTGCGTTCTTAACCAACTGACAAGTCTGGATGTATCGAACAACACGGCATTAACAACGCTGAATTGCGTTCTTAACCAACTGACAAGTCTGGATGTATCGAACAACACGGCATTAACAACGCTGAGTTGCAGTGATAACCAATTGACAAGTTTAGATGTATCGAACAACACGGCATTAACATATCTGAGTTGCACTAATAACCAGTTGACAAGTTTGGATGTATCGACCAACACGGCATTAACAACGCTGAATTGCCACTATAACCAACTGACAAGTTTGGATGTATCGACCAACATGGCATTAACATTGCTGCAGTGTTTTGATAATCAACTGACGAGTTTGGATGTATCGACCAACACGGCATTAACAACGCTGAGTTGCAGTCATAACCAACTGACAAGTCTGGATGTATCGGCCAACACGGCGTTAACAACGCTGTGGTGCTATTCTAACCAACTGACAAGTCTGGATGTATCAACTAACACGGCCTTAACACAACTGTCTTGCAGTCATAACCAACTGACGCAGGCGGAAGTGAATAAGTTTAAGCTTCATCCGAATTATTGTCCGAATATATCTACTTGGGATGTAACCTCCCAATATTTCCCGGGCACGACGACAATAGATCCTTCTGTAGCCAAACCTACTTGTCCATAACCCACCTCCCTTCCGGAGGGGGTGAATAAAAATAAAACAACTTTATCTATACAGGGAAGCAGTCCGCAAGGACTGTTTCCCTGTGTTCATTGTCATCCCGAGCGGATGCGAGGGAGCTTGCTGCGCTTTGCGCTGTTCATACTTGGGTCGGGATGCCTCGCATCCGCTCGGCATGACAGAACCGTTCTTTTACTTCGTGATACTCCGTGAAAAACCCCGTGTTACTCCGTGGTTGAAAAGGAAAATGACAAGACAAAAAACACTGTATCGCGTCAAATCTGTCAAGAGTGTCAAGTTTTAACTAAATATTGATTGATAATCAGTAAAGTAGGTTTTTGACGTAATTTGACAGGGCGGAGTCTTTAGGAGAGGTAAAAAAGAAAGGAATATTCACGGCAATCACTGCCCAAATATTCCCTAATGATTAACACAAGCAATTATAATAAAATAGTTTTTATAGACATTTACATTATCAATAGGCTGTTGTATTAAGTAAGATATTTTGTGTAACGTAACTTTATCATTGTTTTCTGAAATCAAAGATAACGGCTATTTTGATACCGATTTGAATAATAAGACGAAACAGCTTGATTAGTAGACCAAACGGGTGTTTTTTGTAGACAAGTGTATTTGGGGGGATGAAATATTACTCCATACGAAGCAATATCGGGCGCATATAAGGATAATAACAGGAATTAGTAAGCCCGTTGAACGATATAATCGAGGGCAGCCGTCAGGCCACCTCTAACCTCTTCATTGGTAATCGTTTGTATTAGTTCTTCGGCTTGTTTGTAGTATTCCTCTATTTTGGTGTATGTATATTCTATTCCGCCGTTTGCTTTGGCATATTCTATCATGGTGTGGATATTGGCATCGCTGAAGTCTTTGCTGCGGATGATGGATATAAAGCTGTTGCGGATATCCTCCGGCGCCTGTCCGATGGCATAGAGTAGGGGTAGGGTAACCTTCCCTTCGCGGATATCGTTTCCTGTCGGCTTGCCCACATTGTTCGAGTAATAATCGAAAATGTCGTCGCGCATCTGGAAACACATACCCAGTATCTCGCCAATCAGGGCGAATTTCTCGATTTCCTTTGCCGGGGCATCCACCGATATAGCGCCTATGCGCATACAGTCCGAAAGCAGCGAAGCAGTCTTTTTGCGTATAACTTCAAAATACTCCGCCTCATCCAGCACAGACTCTTTGACGAGCAATAACTGGTCGAGCTCGCCCTCGGCCAATGTCCGTCCGAGATTGGATATAATGGAGATGATGGGGTAGCTGCTTGTCATAACAGCTTTTATCAGGGCGGTGGAAAGGAAGTAGTCGCCTACCAATACGGCCATCCTGTTGTCGAAGACAGCATTTACCGAAGGCTTTCCGCGGCGGGTATCCGAATTGTCTACCACATCGTCGTGTATGAGCGATGCCGTGTGCAACAATTCTATTGTCATAGCAGCGCCGTATGTTACTTCATTGATTTCTCCGCAAGCTTTGGCCGCCAATAGCAGCAAGATAGGACGGATTCGTTTACCATCCGACACCATCACATAATCTATCAGTTTCTGTACCCGTTGATCTTCACTCGAAACCGACTCTTTGTAGTACGCATTGAATCGTTCCAGTTCAGTAGCTACAGGCTGGGCAATCAAAAGCCTCTTGTCCATTCCCATAATTAAAATTAAGATACAAATTTACAAATAAATCGGACTTTTAAGCTGTCATTTATTATAACTTTGCATAAAAATCGGCTTTTTTGGCTAACTTGCCTTTTAATTCAAGATTATATAACAGAACTAATAAGAAATGAAGCTATTCCTCATCGATGCATATGCCATCATATACCGTTCGTATTATGCTTTTATCAAAAGCCCCCGTATCAATTCGAAAGGGCAGAATACATCTGCTATCTACGGTTTTGTCAACACGCTCGAGGAGTTGTTGCGCATACAGGACCCGACACATATAGCAGTTGCCTTCGATCCTGCGGGCGGAACGTTCAGGCATGAGATGTTCGAGGATTACAAATCGCAACGTCAGGAAACGCCGGAAGATATACGCTCTGCGATACCTATCATCAAAGATATTATCGACGCCTACAATATAAAGGTACTGGAAGTGCCCCGCTACGAGGCCGACGATGTGATAGGGACAATGGCCAAGAAAGCCGAGGCTAAAGGTCTGGATACGTATATGATGACTCCCGATAAAGACTTCGGGCAGCTGGCGAGCAAACATATATTCCTTTACAAACCTTTGTCTTTAGGCGGAGGATTCGAAAAGCTGGGCAGCAAAGAGGTCATGGAGAAATACGGACTTTCGTCGCCCGAACAGATGATAGACTTGCTCGGCCTGATGGGCGATGCTTCGGACAATATACCCGGATGCCCCGGTGTAGGGCTTAAAACAGCACAGAAACTCCTTAGCCAATACGGAACCATCGAGAACCTGCTCGACAACACCGACGGGATGAAAGGTGTATTAAAGGAGCGTTTGGAAGAGAACAAAGAACAAATACTGATGTCGAAGTATCTGGCAACCATCAAAACGGATGTGCCTATCGACTTCAACATGGAAGACTTTAAGCGGCAGGAAATAAACTTTGACAAGTTGGAGACTATCTTTCTGGATTTGGAGTTCCAGACACTGATAAAAAGGGTTATCAAAAACGATGCCCGCTTCGTAAAGGCTATCGACGATAAACAACCTACTCAGGGAGAATTATTCGCCGAATTTATCGAAGAAGACCCGAATGCAGGCAGACAGTCTGTCTCTTCTTACAAAGAGCTGAAAGATGTTCCGCATACCTATCACCTCATCGACACGGACGATCGTATAAACCGGTTGGTTGCTAAGATTCTGGAGCACGACGCCTGCGCTTTCGATACGGAGACCACAGGCCTCGATCCCATTACCAGCGAATTGGTGGGTATGTCTTTCTCCTTCGAAGAGGGCGATGCCTATTACGTGCCGATAGATGCCAAATTTGATAGGGCAAAAGCGCGTGTGGAGAAGTTCAACCCGTTCTTCGAGAATGAGAAGATTATGAAAATAGGGCAGAATATCAAGTATGATATTACCGTCCTCAAGAAATATGGCATAAACGTGAAAGGACAAATCTTCGACACGATGATTGCTCACTACCTTATCAATCCTGAACTTCGTCATGGAATGGATTATATGGCGGAGACATACCTCAATTACCAAACTATCCGCATCGAGAGCCTTATCGGGAAACGAGGAAAGAATCAACTCACGATGCGCGATATCATACCTTCCATCATCAAGGATTATGCCTGTGAGGATGCCGATATAACATTGAAGCTGAAAAATGTACTCGAGAAAGCGATTGAGAAATATGGACAGAAAGACTTGCTCTATAATGTCGAATCGCCGCTTGTCTATGTCCTTGCCGATATGGAATATACGGGTGTAAGGCTCGATGTGAGCGCTTTGGAGGATTTCTCTAAAAAGCTCACGGAGGTTATGATTCAGTACGACGAGGAAATCCGTGAGATGGCGGGAGTAGCCGAATTGAATATCAATTCGCCTAAGCAAATCGGGGAAGTCCTGTTCGACACGATGAAGATTGTCAACAAGCCGCGCAAAACCAAAACAGGACAGTATGTTACCAGCGAGGAGGTACTCGAAAGCCTTCGGAGTGCGCATCCTATCGTGGGCAAAATACTGGAATACCGCGGAGTGAAGAAGCTCCTTAGTTCGTACGTAGACACACTTCCGCAATTGATAAGCGAAACGGACGGAAAAGTGCATACTTCTTATAATCAGACGGTAACCTCTACGGGACGCTTGAGTTCGAGCAATCCCAATCTTCAGAATATCCCGGTAAGAGGCGATCAGGGACGCGAGATACGCCGCGCCTTTATTGCCGATGAGGGATGCTTGTTCTTCTCGGCCGACTATTCGCAGATAGAGTTGCGCATCATGGCGCATCTGAGCGGCGACAAGAATATGATAGAAGCTTTCAACAGCGGGGCGGATATACATGCTGCCACGGCTGCCAAGATATATAAAATCCCGATTGAGGAGGTGACGGAGGATATGCGCCGGAAGGCTAAGACAGCCAATTTCGGTATTATCTACGGTATCTCGGTATTTGGTCTGGCCGAACGCTTATCGGTGTCGCGCAACGAAGCGCGGGAACTGATAGAAGGCTATTTCGAGAACTTCCCTCAGGTGAAAGACTACATGGATGAGGTGATAGAAATAGCACGCGTACAAGGCTATGTAGAAACCATGTTCGGACGTAAGCGTTATCTGCCCGACATCAACTCACGTAATATGACTGTTCGCGGCTATGCCGAACGAAATGCCATCAATGCTCCTATACAGGGTACGGCTGCCGATATTATCAAAATAGCGATGAACAGGATATACAATCGCTTCGAGGAAGAAGGCATCCGTTCGAAAATGATATTGCAGGTGCATGATGAGTTGAACTTCAATGTCTATAAAGATGAAATAGAGCAAGTTACCCGAATCGTGACGGAAGAAATGGAAGGCGTATGTGAAATGAGCGTTCCGTTGAAAATCGATTGCGGAACAGGGAATAACTGGCTCGAAGCTCATTAATGTTTAACTTATACGGTATGTTGAAGATAGAAAACTGTTTGGATAGAGTGGCTTCAGCCCGGAGAACGCATTTTTGGATGTTCTTGGGAGGCTTGTTGCTGTTGACTGCTATTATGATGTTTCTCAACCCGCTTTTTCCGGGACATGATTTCTATTTCCACATGACGCGCTTCGATGCCTTAATCGAAGCCTTGCAGGACGGAAGATATCCTGTATATATCGACTGGAAAAGCGTAAACGAATACGGCTACCTCAACAATGCTTTCTATTGCGACTTGCTGCTTGTCCCTTTTGCAATTATAGCTATTTTCACCAATTCTATATTTGCCTACAAGGTGATGATATTCGTGATAACTGTCCTCACAGGATTGTTTACCTATCATGCTGTCAGTGTTATCATCCGCAATAACTATGTAGCGGCAATCGGCGCTATACTCTATACATTCTCCTATTACCGCCTGTTGGATTTATATCCTCGCGCAGCCTTGGGCGAAACGCTATCATTTGCCTTCGTCCCGTTTGTGGCTTTGGGATTGTATTATATCATATCGGGCGACTACCGCAAGTGGTATGTCATTGCCTTAGGATATAGCCTGCTCATTTTCACACATGTGATATCTACCGTACTCACCTTTATCACCATGATAATCGTGATGGCTATCTGCTACAAATCGTTTGTCAGAGAACCTAAGCGGCTTGCGTATCTTTGTCTGGCAGGAGTAGTGGCAGTTTTAGTGACGGCTTATTATCTTTTCCCTATGTTGGAGCAGATGGCCTCCAATACCTTCTATTATACGGTAAAACCAGTATCGGATATCCGTTTCAAATTGAATGGGCCTTATGTCATCACGCAGGGACTGTTTACGGGAATTATCTATTCCGATAAATTCATTGCCGGTACAGGCGTAATCCTCACATGGGCTGTGAGTATGCGGCTGTTTGTATATGAAAAGACCAAGCAGCTGAAAATAGTCGATATAGGTGTTATAATAGGGTTGGTCTATATATTTGTGACTTCTATATTTTTCCCTTGGGGTATTTTCCCTTTCTCCAAGCTTGGATTCATCCAGTTTCCGTGGCGGTTCTTTCAATTTACAACGCTCTTTTTCGCGGTTGCGGGAGCTTATTATTTCTCCTGCCTGAAAACGAAGAAGCGGGCATTCGCGATGGGCTCTATTGCTGTTGTATTCACCATAGCGATGCTCTATTTTTACGGGCGTCACTATACGAATAATCAACAACAAGATGTTACGGTACCCCAAGCTTCGGCCGAAAACTTCTATAATCTGCAGGGAATAGAATATCTGCCCGAGCAGTTCCTCTCCATCTGGTATGCTGAGGTACGTGGCAACCAAGCCGATGCAGGAAATGAAGATACACAGATAGGCGATATTAAAAAGGAACATGGAATAACCACCTGCGAAGTTCTCGTTAACCGGCCTGATATAATCGAATTACCCTTGACTTACTACAAAGGCTATTCGGCAACTGTCGACGGAAAGGCTGCCGAAGTAACTGAAAGTTGGCGCGGATTGGTGCAACTACCGGTCGAACAATCGGGGCAGATAGAAGTGAAATATACAGGTACAACCATACAAAACGTCAGTCCTTATATCACCTTGATAAGTGTGATTGGGCTTTGCATTTATATTATTATATCGCGCCGGAGAAAACCGCTTAAACAAGCCGGAAATGCTTGACGGGTTCGTTGAATATGGGTATATAGGATTGTTCTTAGCTTCCTTTCTTGCGGCGACTATCCTGCCTTTCGGTTCGGAATTTGTATTTGTCACACTCATAGCTCTGGGCTTGGACCCGTGGATATGTACCATAGTGGCTTCCGTAGGTAACTGGCTGGGAGGAATGACAAATTACTATCTGGGCAAGCTGGGCAAAACTCAATGGATTGAAAAGTACCTGAAAGTCAAGAAGGAGAAGATAGAAAAAATACAAAACTGGCTTCAGGGGAAGGGTGCAGGGATGGCTTTTTTCAGCTTCCTGCCGGCTGTGGGCGATATTATTGCCATCGCGTTAGGCTATATACGGGCAAATGTTTATATTGTGAACATAACGATGTTTTTGGGTAAATTTGCCCGGTATGTATTATTGATGTACGGTGTAAACTGGATTATATGAAATATCTCATCTTGTTAATAATCAGCGCTTTTTCGCTTCTTCCGGTGCTTACCCCGAAGGAAGTGGAAATAGAATGGGTAGACGGATTAGAGGGTGATTTCTCGTTTACGGAGAATTGGGATTACCCCGAGAATGTTGCCCGTAATAGCTTCGGACAGTTAATCTGTGAGAACTTTTGTACCGAAGAATTGAGCAATATGCTCGATGAAAACATGCGTATTCCCGACGATTCGATAAGCAAATATTATCAATTGCTGGATACAACCCACTATTATCATACCATAAGCTGCGATGCTCAATCTTATGAATTTGTCGGTACGGATTATATCGAAACCGAAAGGGTAGGGGATACCCTCCGTTGCTATACCCTTTGCAATGCCGGAACGCATAGCAGCCTGGTCTTGAATATTGTCGGAGACAAGTGCATCCCTGTCCTTGATTTATACAGTGTTACCCCTGCCGGGGAAATGACTTTCCCTTCGAGCGGAGGCTATATCAAGATTGACAAACAGCACTGGGACAAGGGTATCTTGAAAGCAGAATTTCGCTTTACATTCGAAAATGATAACGGCAACCTCCCGCTGTGGTGGGAAGGACGGATATATACTCCTATTGCAAAAGAATAACTAAAAACTTATATACAATTATGTTAGAAAAGATACAAGAAACAGCCGCTTTCATCAAAAGCAAGGTCACTTCCGTACCCGATATGGCTATTATCCTCGGCACGGGTTTGGGCGATTTGGTCAAGGAAATAACAATTACTTCCGAAATCCCTTATCAGGAAATCCCGAATTTCCCTGTCTCCACCGTTGAAGGACATAGCGGAAAGCTTATCTTCGGCGAATTAGGTGGTAAACCGATAATTGCCATGCAAGGACGCTTCCACTACTACGAAGGCTATAATATGAAAGAGGTGACATTCCCCATTCGCGTATTTCAGGAGCTGAAAGTGAAATATCTCTTCGTCTCTAATGCGGCAGGTGGAATGAACGGCAGTTTCGAGATAGGCGATATTATGCTCATCGAGGATCATATCAACCTCTTCCCCGAGCATCCGTTGCATGGAAAGAACGACAACCGTTTGGGTGTACGCTTCCCCGATATGAGCAACGCTTATGATAAGGATATGCGCAAGCTGGCAGCCCAGGTAGCGAAAGAACTGGATATAAAGCTGCAATATGGTGTCTATATCGGTACGCAGGGACCAACATTCGAAACGCCTTCCGAATACAACTATTTCCGTATCATCGGAGGCGATGCTGTGGGCATGTCTACCGTTCCCGAAGTAATCGTTGCCAACCATGCCAAGATAAAAGTGCTGGCATTCTCCATTATTACCGATTTGGGAATCATAGGCAAGATTGTCGAAGTTTCGCACGAGGAAGTGCAGGAAGCTGCCAAAATAGCACAGCCGAAGATGGCAGCTATTATACGCGAGGTGATACAACGATTGAATTGATAATTAGGATTTTAGGCAAAAAACAGTATACGATGAAAAAGAAGATATTGATCATACCTATTCTAATATGTTTACTTCTCTCCATATCAGTTGTTTATATGGTATCTGTGGGGGCGGAAACTATTGAATATTGGAGGATCATCTTTGCCTCTATTGGTTTTATTGTCTTTTTATCTTTTCTGATATTTTATGTAAGAAGAATAAAGAAGTTAAGCAATTGAAAATGAATGTTATAAGGCAGGGTTTGCTTTAAAAATATTTTGTCATGTTGAACGAAGTGAAACATCTCGCTTTTTTAGAGCCGAGATTCTTCGTTACACTCAGAATGACAACGGATGGTAATTCTTACTGTTGAGATATCCCCTTCTTTTTTCTTCGTAGCGGGCAATAGCCTGCTTTTCGCCATAGCTTCCATTTCCTGATGATACCTGGTCTTTTCTTCTTCAATTTGCCCTTATAATTCAGGATGAAATCATCGACAGCATCCAATACCCGTTGAGAGTTGCGTCCGTCTCTGTGAACCTCGTGGTACATGGTGTAATCGAGCATTGCCTGCATCAGTTCGGGCGGACGCGTAAGCGCTCTTTCCAATGCGGGAGCGACATCCTCTTCTTTTAACACATCTATCAGATACGGGCCGGGCGTAGTATTGCAGAAAGTGACAACAGGCTTGTTCAACATTTCCACCTCCACGATAATCGACGAACTATCACACAGCATGACATCTATCTTGCGGAAGGTATTCAGCCCGTCATTGGAGCGGAAGAAAGCGACATGTCCGAATTGCTCCGATAATTCCTTGTATCGGGCAATCAATTCGGGATCGTCCAATTTGGGATGAAAAGTAATTATCCAGTCCCAAGGTTTGGTTTTGATCAAATCAACTATTGTATCATATAATTTGTAAGCCGATGTTATCGTTTTCGAGAAAGTAGGAGAGTACAGGATTGCCGGTCTTTCGCGTGGTTTTTCCGGTGTTCCGTCAAAGAAAGGATCTACCTTGCACCATCCGCTTTCGTATACCTTAAACCATCCGTATTTCTTTTCCAACTCTTTGAAATAAGGCGTGCTACTCGGGCCTTGTGTACAATAAATATCGAACCATCCGCGAATGCTGAAATGATCATCGATTTTGTCGGCTCTCTTGTTCATGGCATACCCATGGAAAACAGCTACTTTAACCCCCGGGAAAAAATCGTAAACATAATTACCCGCTGCAAAAACGGCGATGGGATTATATTCCATGACCTCCTCTATCGTTTTCAGCTGTATCTCGTCTTCTTCCAGCCAATTATCGCATTCGGGTTCGAGATACCAGGCCGCTTCTCCTCCCCTGCGGCGGATTTCTTCCTGCAAAGGGCGCAAAATGGAGAAGGAATAGCTCAAAGAGGCAAAAAACAGGTATTTTTTCATATCAACATAGTTGTAGGACACATATTTATAAGTTCACAAATATACGAAACAAAATAATAGCTTATCTTTACGTAAGAATATATAACCTGTTTTTAAACTTAACATTTATGCAATTTGTAATTCCACTCGCGTTGATTTTGCTGGCAATAGGCATTGTTGCAGCGGTCTATTATAATAAAATGGTCGCTTCCAGAAACTATATGACGGAAGCATGGAGCTCTATCGATGTATTTCTGAAAAAGCGTAGCAACCTGATTCCCGCTTTGGTGGAAACAGTAAAAGGTTATGCGGCACATGAGAAAAAGTTGCTCGAAGAACTGACTGCGTTGAGGTCTAAAGCATTGAAAGCAGATTCGCCCGAAGAGAAAATAGCATCCGAAAAAATGCTGGGCAGTTCGCTGGGTAATATTCTGGTCTTATCCGAAAATTATCCCGACCTGAAAGCCAATACCAACTTCCAGGAACTGCAACGGCAATTATTCACCATCGAAACCGATATCGAATCGGCACGCCGCTACTATAACGGTACAGTACGCAATAACAATAATTTGGTGGAAAGTTTCCCGGGGAATATATTCGCCGGAATGTTCCATTTCACCAAAGGGCTTTTCTTCGAAATCGACGAGAGCGAAAAACAAATGCCTGTCTTTTCATTCGATAAATAGTATTTTTCAGGAAAATGAGAAAAATCTTCTTATGCTTCTTCCTTTTTCTGTATGCATGCGCTGTTTTTGCTCAAGAGGATGAGAAAGAGCGTATAACCGGATTTCATTCGGAAATAGTTATTCTCGAAAACGGGAATATCCGGGTGACGGAACGTATTTCGGTTTATTCGGATCAATATGATATCCGGCATGGCATTGTCCGGACTTTGCCCTACTATTTTACCAATAATGCGGGGAAGCAGCAAGTGATGAGGTTGAAGTCCTTGTCGGTAAAGCGCAACGGACAACGGGAAAATACAAGTCAAACATCTGTCATATCCGGAGAGCGTTCATACAGAGAAATATATATCGGCGACAGCGAAAGGTTGCTGCCAAGAGGAGAGCATGAGTATACAATTTCGTACGAAACACCCAACCAACTTTTCTTTCACGACGATTCGGACGAGCTATACTGGAATGTGACCGGTAACGACTGGGCATTTGATATAGATAGCGCTTCGGTAAGGATTATTCTGCCCGATACCACTTCGATACTGAAAACTAACTGCTACACAGGGGCGTATGGTTCCACAACGCAGGGTTGTGAGAGTTATGTGGGGAAAGACACGGTTGTCTTTACTACCAAAGCGCCATTGATGCGGGGCGAAGGACTAACAGTTTCCTTATTCTTTCCGCGCGATATTGTTAAGCGTCCTCCTCCCCCCACATTCTGGGAAATAAACAGGCAGCCGATATTTGCCGGATTGAGTATACTTGTGTTGTTATTCTATTGTTTCCTGACGTGGTCGGGTATCGGTCGCGATCCGCAGAAGCAGATACCTGTACCTACATTCAATCCGCCTAATGACTGGTCGCCTGCTGTCTCCCGTTTTTTGTATAAGAAGGGGATTAAAGATAGTAAACTGCTTTCGGCCACTATCATAAGCCTTGCCGTAAAAGGAGCGATTGGCATTGCTTCGGAGAGGAAGGTTTATACCCTTATTCGCAACGAAAAGAATGATAAGCTCACAGCAGAAGAATCTAACGTTTATGATGTATTGTTTCCGGGCGATCGCATTATGCTGAAAGTTTCGGATAAGCACTATAATGTCTTCCAGAAGGCAACAAAAGCGCTGAATAATATGCTGAAAAGCCAGTGGAATATTAAAAAGATCTTCCAGCCTAATACAGGTTTTGCCTTTTTAGGTGCTCTTTTTACCCTGATTGCTGTCTTTTTATATTTTGTGATTTCCATGGACGAACCCCTTGCCGATCTGGGCAGCGATATTCTTTTCTATATAACGGGCGGGCTGTTCTTGGCAGGTGCTGCTATGACAATATTTGCTGTTTCGTTCTGGAAAAAGAGCAGTTATTTTCTTATAATCATTGGATTAGTAGTAGCTTCTATTGGCGTTTTACTGTCGGATACTGCTGTGTTTTTGAACCTCACATCGTTGCTGTATGTCGTCGTCATGCTGGTGGGATGCCGGTTGTATGCTTATCTCATCAAATCCCCTACGGAGGAGGGCGTAAAAATTCTGGCTGAATTGGAAGGGTTCAGGATGTATATGGAAACAGCAGAAGAGCATCGTCTCGATATTTTGACTCCTCCCGAACGTACACCCGAATTATTTGAACGATTGCTGTCTTATGCTATTGCATTGGATGTAGAAAACAAATGGAGCAAGAAATTCGACGAAGTCTTATCGCAGGCAGGCTACGAACCTGACTGGTACAGAAGCGACCGCCCATTCTTATCCGGCAGAGGTATTGGTTCATTCTCCCGCTCTTTTGTGTCGTCGATAAGCAGTTCTTCTGTCAGCCCTAATTCCGGTTCAGGAGGAAGGAGCAGCAGTGGTGGCGGATTCTCGGGCGGCGGCCGTGGTGGTGGTGGCGGCCGTGGCTGGTGAAAAATCAAATATGAGCCGGATAGAATCGGACAAAACTAACCTGACCATCGGAACATTGCTCAATATTGCCCAGTCGTTGGATACGCCTGTTATTGATTTTATGAAAGTAAAATGAAAAATAAAAAGGGCTTGAATCCGACGCTTCGGTTCAGGCCCTTTTGAAGTAACCAAATAATTAACCTTATATTATTCTATGCTATTCAGCATATCTATTCTTCCTTCGTTTACTTGTTTGAGGATGAGTTCACCGAACAACGTGTTTTGCCATGCAAACCATTCGCGTGTGAAGTTGGTTGCATCATCTACGTTGAACGATTCGTGGATAAATCCTGTTTCGGCATCGGTGTCTATCACCATTTTGATGCACGCTTTTATTTCGTTCTCGTCCTGACTTGTAAAGGCCTTCATCATAAGGCTCATAGGCCATGCCATATCGTACCCGATGTGTGGTCCGCCGATACCTTCGCCTGCTTTACCTTTGAAGAAGTAGGGGTTGCTGTTGCTCCATACAAATCGGCGTGTATTCTGATAAACAGGATCGTTCACATCCACATCGCTCAGATAAGCCATAGAAAGGAGGCTCGGAGCGTTAGAATCGTCCATCAGATACTGATTCCCGAATCCGTCTACTTCGAAAGCGTAGATAGGGCCGTAGATAGGGTGTTGGTGGATAGCGTATGCTCTTAATGCTATCTCCACTTCGTTGGCCAAATCGCGGCATTCTTTGGCAAGAGCTGTTTTGTTATTTACTTTTTCGAGGATTTCGGCAGCCTTGCGCAACGATGTCACGGCAAAGAAGTTAGACGGGATGAGGAATTGGAATGTAGTGGCATCGTCCGACGGGCGGAAAGATGAAACAATCAGTCCGACCGGTTTCACAGGATTTCCTAATCCATTGTTGTTCAATGTATCTAACTGACGTTCGGTCTTACGTTGGAATCTGTAAGGGCCTACACCGTCTTTGCGTTGTTGCTCTCTGAATGTTTTCACCACATTGGCGATTGCTTCGAGCCATATTTCGTCGAAGACATCTGTGTCGCCTGTTGTTTCCCAGTAGTGGTAAGCGAGGCGGATAGGGTAGCAAAGCGAGTCGATCTCCCATTTGCGCTCATGCAACTCCAGTTTCATGTCGGTCATATCCGATTGCCAGTGATGATCAGGATTTGGATCGTACGGGTCGATGAATGCGTTGGCATACGGATCGATTACGATACATTTGAACTGGCGGCGGATAGTTCCTGCCAACATGCCTTTCAACTCTTTATCTTTGTTGGCTAACTGCACGTAAGGCCATACCTGAGCGCCTGAGTCGCGCAGCCACATAGCATGGATATCGCCTGTGTAGACAACCGTATCGTCTTTTCCATCGATTTTGCGGTAACGCACAGTAGTGTCCAGTGTATTCGGGAAACAGTTCTCGAACATCCAAGCCAACTTTTTGTTAGTCAGCATTTTCTTCACGCGAACGATTTCTTCTTCAACAGCTTTGGATGAGAAAAGGCGATCTTTCTTAGCCGGACGGTTTGTCTTGCTATAATCTCCTTTTGTTCCTTTCGCTTTGAATATTTCCTGATCGATATCCGGTACGCATGTCGTTATTTTGTCGCTCGGGAGAGCCAGAGATTTTTCTCCTGCAACTGCTACCCCCGATGTGAGCAACGATGCAGCAGCAAGGGCGCAAAGCCCTAAATGTTTCTTCTTATTCATGTCCTGTTATTTTATTTAGATATTATTCTTTATTTGACTGTAGCTAACCGACCCAACATCTCCACCATGGCAGCCTGTGTGAGCAGCCATTTGGAGTCGTCCTGCTTTGTTCCGTTCCATTCGGTATTGAACAGCCCGTTTGAGGTACGCATGCCTTTGTCCCAACCATAATCCATGCTCAGGTTGAAGGCATCGATGTATGTTTTGTTTTTGTCGATGTTGTACAACTCGATGAATCCGCGCAGCATAACGGCTGTGAACCAGATATCCCTGCCTTTCAGTATTCTGATAGTTTCTCCTTCGGTAGTCGTAATGTCTTCGAAGAAGTAGCCATAGCAAGCCTTTGCCAGATTTTGCGCTTCGGTGAGGAATTCTTTGTTTCCCGTCAGTTTGTAGAGCAGAGCGGCAGCCTGCATCATCTGCCCGCTGTTGTAGGCATATTTGGCTTTTCCTATCTTGCCGTTCAGTGCTTTGTTGTCGTAGTATAGATAGTCGGAAGTATCTTGTAAGTTTTTCTTTGTCCATTCATACAGGAACAGTCCTTGTTTGAAGTAAGCACTGTCTTGCGTAGCTTCAAATAGCTTGAAGGCATATACTGCTCCCGGAGCGTTGGAACAAGTGTTTTTGGAGAATTTCTTTTGCTCGCACCAGTAGATTCCGCCACCCAGTTCGTCGTCCATACCGCTCTCGATAAACTTCCAGATCATTTTGGCTTTGTCGAGGTATTTCTCCTCTTTGGTCATCATGTACGTATCGGTGAAGTCGATTCCGAGCCATACATTGTCGTCGTAGAAGCGATCGGATGGAGGTGCATCCTTCACATACGAGGCATAGGCATCGGGCTTGCGCTTGTCGTCGAAATATTCTTCCAATCCGACAAGTACTTTGCTATCGAGCAATTGCTGGTATTTTTTGTCGTCTGTGGCTTCGAACAAGGCGTTGACAGCCGAGAATGTTCCCGAATACGGCCAAAGATACGAATATGGGTTCGGGCGTTCCTGATCCTGCGAAGCCAGATAACTGGCGGTATATTGGTCGTCGTAAGGAAATGTTTCGCGGAGCAGGTTTGTTCCGTCATTCGTATCGTAATATTTGTACAGGGAATCCAATGTTACCTGTGCCCGTTCGAGGTTTACGTTTGTTTCTTTCTGATCTTCTTTGTTGTTGCAAGACGAAAATGCAACGATAGAAGATATAACGACAAGAGCTATTTTTTTCATGGTTTTTTGTTGTTACTTCTTTTTATAACTTTTCATGGTTGCTGTTTGTGATATGCCCACAACTCGCAAGGTCAAAAATAAGTTATTATCTTCAATCGGGAGTATCACTAATTGGTCAAAAAACAGCAATGTCACATATTTGCACTATAAAGTCATAAAATAAAACTGCAAAATAACCCAAATGCATTTCGATTAACCCTTTTAACCCACCTGTCTAACCGGAGGGGAAAGTAAAAAGCCCCCGAATTATTGCCCGGTATACCTTGGCTGGTCGAATTATCAAAGAGCCGTATCCATGTACGTCCCGGGAAGAGTATGCCGTAACATGCTGTTTGTCTAATAGTAAGTAGCGGTATTATAGGCCATAGTAGCCCCTGTGGAAGTAAACCCTCCGGCAAGTGTGACTACAGTGCCTCTTTTGGGGAGGTTTTTCTAATGTTTCTCTTTTTTCGGAAGTGTCGGAATATCATGTATATAGCCAACCCTAAATGTAGATATGTTAACTTACAACAATTCCGATGTTGTATCTATGATGTCGTCCGACGAATCGCTTTCTTCGCTATCCTGTCGTAAATAATCGAAATTACGGCGCTTCAATTCGAAGTCTCTACCCAGGTATTTTTCGCGCACAATTTCGTTTTCTGCCAATTGCTCGGCTGATCCTTGGAATAGGACTCTCCCTTCGAAAAGGAGGTAAGCGCGGTCGGTGATACTCAATGTTTCGTCCACATTGTGGTCGGTGATGAGGATACCGATGTTTTTGTATTTCAATTTGGCAACAATCTCCTGAATGTCCTGTACGGCAATGGGGTCTACCCCGGCAAAGGGTTCGTCGAGCATGATGAATTTAGGGTCGATAGCCAGACAGCGTGCTATTTCGGCACGACGGCGCTCACCTCCCGAGAGGCGGTCTCCCTGATTCTTGCGCACCTTATGCAACCCGAATTCGTCTATCAGGCTTTCGAGTTTGTATTGCTGGTATTCTTTGCTGGTGTTGGTCATTTCCAATACCGAACGGATATTGTCTTCGACAGTCATTTTGCGGAAGATGGAAGCTTCCTGCGCCAGATAGCCGATTCCGTTCTGTGCACGCTTATATACAGGGAACTTGGTGATTTCCATATCGTTGAGGAAAATCCGCCCTTCGTTGGGTACAACAAGCCCTACGGTCATGTAGAAAGTTGTTGTCTTACCCGCACCGTTAGGCCCGAGCAGACCGACAATCTCGCCTTGTTGCACCTCTATCGAAACATGGTTTACTACGGTACGCGATTTGTACTTTTTCACCAGATTGTCGGTGCGTAGCACCATTTGTTCAGCTGTTCCCTGCATCTGTTGTTGGTTGAGGATATAAGTTTATTCTACAATTGTTACCCAGCCATGTGTGTCGGGTTCGTCGCCACATTGAATGGCACGCAATTTATTGTATAATTTCGTGCTTAGAGGTCCTGCATTTCCATCTTTAGAGATAACATAGGACTTTCCTTCAGCGATATCGTCGACGCGTAAAATAGGGCTTATAACGGCCGCTGTCCCTACCTGTCCTGCTTCTTCGAACGTAGCCAGTTCTTCTTCGGGTATCTGGCGGCGTTCTACTTTCATTCCCATATCTTCGGCCAGTTGCATCAGGCTTTTGTTGGTGATGGATGGCAGGATAGAGGACGATTGAGGGGTGATATAGGTATTATTCTTAATCCCGAAGAAATTGGCAGGGCCGCATTCGTCGAGGTATTTTTTTTCTTTGGCGTCGAGGTAGAGCACTGCCGAATAGCCTGCTTTGTGTGCCTTGTCTCCGGCAACGAGGCTGGCAGCATAGTTGCCGCCGACTTTGATTGTTCCCGTACCGAGTGGCGCTGCGCGGTCGTATTCGCGGTAGATGGCAACCGGTGTCGGTTTGAATCCTTCTTTGAAGTACGGGCCTACGGGCGTTACAAATACGACGAACAGATATTCTGCAGCGGGTTTTACGCCGACTTGTGCGCTTGTCCCGATGAGTAGGGGACGGATATAGAGCGATGCTCCACTCCCGTAAGGAGGGACGAACCGTTCGTTGAGTTTCACGGCTTTGATTACGGCTTCTTCGAATGTTTCTACAGGCAATTCGGCCATCATAACGCCCCGGCTCGACGATTGCAGGCGAAGGGCGTTTTCGCGCAGGCGGAAGATGCGGATTTTCCCGTCTTTGCCGCGGAATGCTTTCAGTCCTTCGAATGCTTCCTGTCCGTAGTGCAGGCAAGTGGCCGCCATGTGCATGGTTATTTCTTCCGAATCGGTTTCTTTCGGCGTGCTCCATTGGCCGTCTTTGTAGTAACTTCTTACGTTGTAATCGGTTTTCATGTAACCGAATGACAAATTACCCCAATCTATTGTACTCATATCCATTTGTTTTTAGCGTTGAATTGTACAAAGATATAATTTTTCGGTTATCACCAATCTGTTATTGGTTAACAAAAACGGTAAGGCAGTGCTATTTTTTATGCAAAGATTATAGAAGACGGGCTGGATCTTCGGATAGGATGAGCCATTCAGTGCCAAATTTGTTCCATTCAGTGCCAAGCTGGGTTAACGGAGGGTTTTGGGGCTTTTTTCAGGATTATTATTATATATTTTTGCTGTATCAAAAATCAAATATATCCTTATTTGCATACAAATCAGATGTGACACAAAACCGATAATATGTATAATAAACAGCTTGCTTTTTTATTTAACCATATTTATATCAACCAGATAATTCAAAGAATATGGGTTTCTCGCACACATGTACACACGAGATATAGCAAATGTTTCGGATTAATCCAAGGTTTCAGGAAGATTTTTAGGAAAAAAAGTTACTTCGCCCTACGGGCAGTTACTTCGTGCTTCGCACAGTTACGAGTTACAAGAGATAACTTGCGAACTGGCGTGTGGCTTTGCCCCTACTCGTCACTTGTAACTTGTAACTCGTCTACTAAAAAATATGCTTGTGTTAATGTCAGGGGAAGAACCCCCATTTCGTCCCGTCTTCTCCGTGAGGAGAAGCGGGATTTTTCAGTCAACAGCGAGCAGCACTATTCAGTCAACAGTTATCAGTCAACAGTCAACAACAATACTTTGTCATGCCGAACCTTGTGTGAGGCATCCCGCCCCGTTATCGGAAANATGCTTGTGTTAATGTCAGGGGTATTTCCGGCTGCGACAGCCGTACCTACCTCCCCCCAGCCCCCTCCACAAGAGGGGGAGCGAGGGGCTGTCTTTCAGTCAGCAGTTATCAATCAACAGTGAACAACAATACTTTGTCATGCCGAACCTTGTGTGAGGCATCCCGCCCCGTTATCGGAAAGAGATCCCTCGTATCCACTCGGGATGACAAGGCTAATAGCTATCCGCCAATGGCTTACAGAATTAATGTCTTAATGTGCCAATGTGTTGATGAGCTAATAGAAAAGCACCTCTTCGCTATGGGGCTGTCCGGCATTATTTCATTATCATATTAACTAATTATTTTCTATTATGAACAGAACTTTGACACAGGCTATTATTATATCATTTATAGCCTTACTTATTACAGCAACGGCTTTGCAGGCACAAGTAACTATCGGGAGCGGGGAAAAGCCTGTTGCCGGCGCGCTGCTCGACCTGAAGCAGAATGCCAATGGCCAATCCAGCAAAGGCTTATCCATGCCACGGGTAGAACTGACCGACATAAATAAGCTGTTCCCGATGTTCGAGACGGTCCCCGGCAGTGGTGTTGCCAATAGCGATTACAATACATCGGCTAAAAAGACGGCACAAGATCAACGGCACATCGGCCTTCTGGTTTTTCACAACAACAAATGTACGCACAAAGGGCGAGGTCTCTATGTATGGGATGGAGAAGAGTGGCAACCTCTTCACAAAACAAACACATTCGTACCCACGCTCAGCAAAACTTACTTCGACTTGCCCAGCGGACACGATGCGCGCGCTTTGACCGCACAAGACCTGATAGTGACCTGGCAGGGAGGAACATCCGCCACCTGGGCAACTGCTGCCAACGGCGGGCTAAATGCCGTTCCGCTAACCTCGCCGGCAGCTACAGGCATCGTAGGCGCGTCTCCTTACACGATGAGCATATTGCCACAAGCAATGAACACCACCACCGAGGTAACCGCTACATCGCCATGGTACAGCAAAGAAACTAAACTGACCTTTACCAATCTGGCAACCGATTGCGGGCAACAAGACCATATCATACTCAACCAGACTAATTACGCGCTGATGGTAAACGGACAGCAGACCAACAGCCAGATCTTCTATACAGGCGCTGCTATGAATAGTTTTTCCGTACAAGGCAATGCTGCGTGGACAACCACCAAAAGCGACCCTGATAATCTTATCACCACTACTACCCCTGCTATCGGCACACAGCGCGGACAGGATCTGAAAGACAATACAGTTCCGCCGAAAACTTCCTTCCAATACCATATAGCTCTTACCGGAACAAGATATGACAATTCTGCCGTTACTTTCAAAGACACAGCGGCCATTAAGCGCTTCAATGACATTACCGTATCTTTCATTAACTGTAATGCGAGCTCCATTACCATTACAATGCTACAATGGGCCAAACGTGCAGGCTTTAGCGCTGCACAACAAACGGCTATACAAGGCCTGGCCAATGGTGGCACGCTCGGCGGCGATGCCACCCCGGTCACCTTGCCCAATGGCGTGCAGGCACACAAAGATCAGAACGGGAATATTTTCCTTTCGGGCGACTTTGGAGCAACAGCAGGAAGGTGGATGCTCAATAACCTGGCTGCTACCAGCTATGCCACAGGAGCAAGAACCGGCGCGGATGTCAACATCTCGGTCAACTTACCTGCCACACCTACTATATTCAATGATTTCAAAAATCCGGTCTGGGCATACCCTTTCACCGACGGTGGTAGCGGTACCAGCAGTATGATCTATGACATCAACCCGCGTGTTGGTCTCCTTTATAATTGGGCAGCAGCCTCCAACAGCAAAGGGAGTACATTTGATAGCGGGGCAAATGATGCGAGCTATCCAGATGGAAAAAAAACATTTTACGAAGCTGAGATGCCCCCTGCCACCGACCCTCAAACCAGCCGTAGGCAAGGTATTTGTCCGAATGGCTGGCACCTGCCTTCCGATTATGAATGGACACAACTGGAACAGGAGATCAATGCCCATAGCAGCAAATACAGTACCATAGCTGATGCTAACGGTACTATCACTGTGGGGCAGGATGGATGGCGTGGTACTACCCACGGGCAAGCCATGAAAGACGTTTGTTTTGCGCCTAGAATAGTACACTTAGGCGCCAGAATTGCCGCCAGTAATATTATTTCCGCTACCACTGCGAAACCGGGTTTCAATGTTATGCTTGTGGGTAATGCCGTTAATACTTCTTGCATGTTTTTCGGTAGATATGCGTACTTTTGGACGGCTAGCGGAAGTGATGATTATACACACCATCGATATGTCGAGATCGACAGTGCACAGATAGGCCGAGGGAAAACCTTTCGCCACATTCTTTATAGCGTCCGTTGCAAGAAGGATGATTAACGCCCCCTCCACAATAATGCTATCTCATAAAGGATTTTCTTTTATGAGATAGTTTTTTTATATCGTTGTATCTGGAATTTATTGTCAGTCAAAACAATTCAGGAGAGTCATAAAAAAACTTTTCGGACCGGATGCACGGGGCAATCACTGCTTAAACATCCCGAGTTTAACACAAGCAAATAGTGAAAATGAAACGATTTTGTAGGTCCGAAAAGTTTGTTTTCATACGTTGTATGCAAATTTTTTTATTTGTAATAAATTTTATTCGGATTTGTCGAAAGATATTTGTGTTAAAAATAATCTATCTTCATGTCCAATGTTAATCCCTCAAAAAAGTAGAGGCTATGTTATATGCTGCAAAGAAACATATTTTTGTGGTAATTAACAAAAAAAGCGGATAAAAATGTGTTTTTATCACGCATTTTTTGATTCTACCGTCATCCGGGTGTATTTATTCGCACAATTTGTCTATGAACAATACGCCTTGCAGATGGTCGTATTCGTGCTGAAAGACAACTCCTGTGAATCCTGTCCGGCGCGAATATCCGGATAACATTTCTTCTTTTTTGATGCCGTTTTCGTCGTAATATGCTACCATCACCCAAGGCGAGCGGAACGAATTGTCGGATACGTCGGGGATGGATAGGCATCCGTCTCCTTCGAAGCAGATAACCGAGTCGGGCGTGGATACGATTACCGGGTTGATGGCTACCTGTACGGGCATATCCGGCTCTTCGGTGCGGCAGAACAGGAAGATATTGCGTCCGATGCCTACCTGAGGGGCAGCTATGCCTACGCCTTCTTCTGCGGCCATCGTTGTTTTCAGGCGCTGGATGAATAGCTGCAGGTCTTTGTCGGCCTTGATATTTTCGGCCTCGACGTCTATCGAGGGGGTGCGCAGGAAAAGCGCATCGGCTTCGTTGTCGATGGTTAATACCCGCATAGGTGTATTTTTGTTGCCGCTGTTAATCAGCTTTTTTTCTTCTTCGGTCATCATAGAATCGTTGTTGCAGGAAGCAAAGATAAATATTGAAATGAACAGATAGATAAATTTTCTCATCAGATTATGCATTTGATAGCAAAGGTAATGCGAAAATATGAAAAAAGAGCAACCCGGCAGGGTCACTCTTTTGATACTTACTTCACAGCTTTAATCTTCATTATTGTAATCTTTTCAGACGGTAAAGCAATTGTTGGATTGCTTCGTTGTAGTCGTCGATGATTGCTTGAGTCATAGCTTCGGAGAACAATGGACGTTGCGATTCCATGTAGTCGTAGAAATCCGAAGCATGTTTGATAATATCGGTAGGCGTTTTTGTTTCGGGGATAACGATGTTGATATCGCCGTTCAACGCGTAAGTTGTTTCGGTGATGCGGTCGATGATATCCAATAGGTCTTCCAATGCCTGGTCGAGTGCCATGTGCTGTGCATAACTTGCCTTGCCTGTCACGTGCCAGTGAAAGAGTTTCAAACTACTGTTGAATGAAAACATTTTACCGATAACAGTTCCTAATTTAGCATTTGTTGCTACTGATTTTGATTTTTTTTCTGCGGTTGTACTCATAATATTTATAATTTTGATTGTTTATAATTTCGATTTCGTATAAGTATAACAAAACGACATCCTATTTTGTTCTATAAAAAGAAATAGATTTTTTCGATATTGTTATTCCGTCCTCTTTTCAAAGGTAGGAATATTTTGTTGAATTATAAACAGGGATTATAAATATCAATATTTAATAGATGAAAGCTATGGATATATGTATCGATTTTGACGGGACATGCGTAGCGCACGAATACCCCCTGATAGGGAAAGACATCGGCGCGATACCCGTTTTGCAGGAACTGACGGAGAAAGGGCATCGCCTGATACTCTTCACTATGCGCAGCGACCGTAAAAAGAAAAAAAAGGTGGACGGACAAGAGGTCGTAATCGAAGAAAAAGTGCTGACCGAAGCCGTTCAGTGGTTTGCCGACAATGGCATTCCGCTCTACGGTGTACAGAAGAACCCTACCCAACGCTTCTGGACGTCCTCGCCCAAAGCATACGGACATCTCTATATCGACGATGCCAACTTAGGCTGTCCGTTGATTGTTGACGATGAGGAAAGCGAACGCCCCTATGTGGATTGGCATAAAGTGCGTGAAATGCTTATCGAGAAAGGAATATTGTAATTTTCGGATGGAGGGAAGAAATATGAAAAAAATACTGATGGGCTATAATTTCAAACGCGAAGGCTTCGAAGCACTCGAAGGAAAGTTTGATATTATCTACCCGGACAAAGAACATTTCAGCAAAGAAGAAGTAATAGCCTTGGTGGCCGATGTGGATGTCCTTGTGCCTAATTTCTCGTTCAGGACGGATGCTGAGATTATAGATGCCGGTAAGCAATTGAAGCTGATTTCCAACTTTGGTGTGGGCTATAATAATATCGATGTCGATTATGCCGCCGAAAAGGGTATTGCGGTGACGAATACGCCACGATCGGTACTCGAGCCTACTGCTGAGCTGTGCTTTGCTCTTTTGACGGCTGCGGCCCGCAAAATAGGCTATTATAACAACAAGCTGCATGCCGGCGAACGGATAGGGTGGGGGTTGTTCGACGATTTAGGCTTACCCGTTTACGGGCAGACGTTGGGAATCTTCGGTATGGGACGGATTGGGCAGGCTGTTGCCCGCCGTGCTGTGGCCTCGGGCATGAAGATTATCTATTGCAACCGAAAGCCGCTGGATAAGGAGACGGAGGAGCGTTATAACGCCCGCTTTGTCGATTTCGATACATTGTTGAAGGAATCGGATTTCGTTTCGCTGAACGCGCCTGCTACGGCCGAAACCTATCACTTGATGGGTGAGGAGGAGTTTAGAAAGATGAAGCCTACCGCCATCCTTGTCAATGCGGCGCGTGGAAGCCTTGTGGACGAAAAAGCGTTGATACAGGCTTTGCGCAATAAGGAGATATTCGGCGCGGGCCTGGATGTGTATGAGAACGAACCGAAGATTTCGCCCGAACTACGCGACTTCGACAATGTCGTCCTCACTCCCCATGCCGGGACGCAGACGTATGCCGGACGCATGGATATGGAGCGCGAAGTGGCAAAAAATATCATTCATTTTTTCGAAGGCGGCGAAATAGATAAAGTTAACTAACTTTGCGCATCCCCTTTTCCCTCCTCCCTGCGGAAGAGGGTGTAAAGGAGCGCGGCTCTCCCTCGACTGTCGCAGCCGGGAAAGACCGATTAATATTAACAAAAATATTGGTACACTAACAAATGAACCAATATGCCCTGACTGGTAGTCATCAACTGCCAGTTTTTTATTTTGAAAAAATCGTCGATTATTTGCTTATTTAAGAAAAAATGATTATATTCCGTGTGTGTGTGTGTGTGTGTGAAACCGTAATTTTTGAATCAACTATATAATAGTCAATCACTTCGCTAAGAATAGTTCTGTTTAATCCTGTATTTTTCAATCCTTATTTTGTCTTAAAATGTGGCAAAGAAATGAAATTTTGCCGGGATAAAAAATAAATTTTCCTCAAATATCGCTATTTTTTTTCGAATAGGAATCTTTTTTTGATGTGTTAAACAATTTTATGATTTTTGTTAAAAAAAAAGCGACACATTCGGGGTTTTTTGGAGGTGCAAAAAAAGCAGAAACCAATTAAGATTTCTGCTTTATATATAGCTTTGATTAATATGCTTACGAACGTTTTCCGCCTTTGCGGTGACCTTTCTTAGCTCCGCCTTCGCCCTTGTAGCCTCCACTGCGTGGACCTCCTCCGGGGCGTGAATCGCGGTTATAACTTCCACCGCGCGAACTGCTCCCCGGGCGCGAATCGCGGCTGCGGCTTCCGCCACCACCCGAACCGCCTTGGGCAATCTCGATAGAGATGCGGCGTCCATTGTTATCCTGGTTGCTCATGCCTTTGATTACCTTGTTCGCATCGCGTTCGGGTACTTCAAAGAAAGAGAAGTTCTGCATGATATCGATACGTCCTATCGCCACTTTTCCGGGTACATAGTCGTTCACTAAGCCCATCAGGGTTGCCGGATTCGTGTTGTCTGTCCGTCCGATGTTGATGAATAAACGCACATATCCGCGTTCGGCCTGACGAGGATTTCCTCCTTGGCGGTCGCGGTCTTTGCGGCGAGGATAGCTGCTGTCGTCACGTGACGAATAGCGTTCCGATGGCGATTCTATTTCCGCAGCATCACGATAGTAATCGATGAGGCGGTTGAATTCGAGCGAAACGGCACGTTTGATAATATCTTCTTTCTCTAACCAGTCTAACTTGCGGTAGACAGCCGGAAGCAAGCGTCCGATTTCGTCTTCGTTCACCTTCACCTTTTCCAGTCGGTCTACGAAGTTGAAAAGCTGCTTTTCGCAGATATCGTCTCCCGAAGGGATTTCGCCTATTTCGAACTTCTTGTTGATAATCTTCTCTATCTCACGCACTTTTCCTTTCTCCTTCACGTGGATGATACCGATAGAGATACCTGTTTTACCGGCACGACCCGTACGTCCGCTTCGGTGCGTATAAGATTCTATATCGTCCGGCAAGCCGTAGTTGATAACGTGTGTCAGGCTGTCCACATCCAATCCGCGGGCAGCTACGTCGGTCGCTACAAGCAACTGGATATTTTTGATGCGGAACTTCTGCATCACATAATCGCGCTGCTGCTGCGACAAATCGCCATGCAACGAGTCGGCGCTGTATCCGTCCTGTATCAGCTTATCGGCAATCTCTTGTGTCTCGCGGCGTGTGCGACAAAAGATGATCCCGTATATATTCGGATAATAGTCGGCAATACGTTTCAGTGCGAGGTATTTATCCCGTGCATGCACTAAGTAATAGACATGCTTCACATTGTTGGAACCTTCATTCTTGCGGCCGATGGTAATCTCTTTGGGGCTATCCATGTATTTGCGCGTGATTTTGGCAATCTCTTTCGGCATAGTTGCCGAGAAAAGGAGCATGGTGCGCGTATCAGGAACTTTACTCAGGATTTCGTCGATGCTGTCGGTGAATCCCATGTTCAGCATTTCGTCGGCCTCGTCCAATACCACATAGCGTATGTTGTCGAGGTGTACCGTCTTGCGGTTGATAAGGTCGATCAAGCGTCCCGGAGTAGCCACAATGATTTGTACGCCTCTTTTCAGCGCTTTAATCTGGCTCTCGATGCTTGATCCCCCATAAACGGGTAATACACGCAAGTTGTCGATATATTTGGAATAGTCAGCCAAATCGCCTGCGATCTGTAAACAAAGTTCGCGCGTAGGGCACAGAATCAATGCCTGCGGAACGTTTTCTTTCGTATCTATCTTTTGTAGTACAGGCAATCCGAATGCGGCTGTTTTGCCGGTACCTGTCTGAGCGAGCGCAATTACGTCTGATGTTTCGGCCAGTAAATAGGGAATCACTTCTTCTTGTACGGGCATTGGGTTTTCGTAACCCATTTCTTCGATTGCCCGTCGTATTTGTGGGGCAACACCTAATTCTTCAAATGTCTTCATTAAATATATGTACAGTTTCGATTAAGTGTTTTGTCCTGCTTTAAATATCTGTTATCGCAGCCATTACAAAACACGGCGCAAAGGTAATGATTAGTTTTTTAGTTTTCACATGATTTTAGAATTACTTTATCTGTAATAGTTGACATATAGGCGATAAAGTCGTATATTTGCGCCGGTTATTTGTTAAAAACCCTCTGGGTTGATTGGCTGATAGTCAATATTTTTTTTGAACTTAATAATAAATTACAGATATGAAAAAGAGCATTTTATTTATTCTGATTGCAGCGGGCATATTGCTTCCGCAAAGCATCTTGGCACAAAAAAAGCAGCCGCGTACTTCTGTTCAACCGCTTACGACCGTATCGGATACGATATCGTACGCCTTCGGGGTGAATATGGTACAGGGATTGCCTCAGTATTTGGAGCAAATGGGTATAATGGTCGACACAACGGGTATCGGTATGGAATACAGACATCGTATGGGTGCGACGACCGATGCGGCTGAAATAGCAACATTGCAAAAGGAAATGGAAGCTAAAATGGATTCGGCAAATGCGGTGAACAGCAAAAACCTGCCTATCTTCCTCGAGGGTTTCAAGAAGGCATTCAGCGAAGATGGCGAACAGCAAGTCTATAACAGTGGTATTGCCATCGCAGGACAGGTGAAAACAATGTTGACCCGTTTCTCTCCCGAGCAAATGGGATTGGATGCTTCGGTATCGTTGAAACAGGATTTATTCTACAAAGGTTTTATTGCTGCTTTGACAGGTGAGCAGACATTGCTCGAAAATCCACAGGAGTTGATTCAGCAAATCTCTGAAAGACAACGCCAGCAGGCAGAGCAAAAAGAAATAGACGCTCTCAAAGCGCAATATAAAGACAAAATTGCCGAGAGCAATAAGTTCTTCGCTGCTAACAAAAAGAAGAAAGGTATCGTTACTCGCCCAAGCGGCTTGCAGTACAAAATAGAGAAAAAAGGAAACGGCGCTATCCCTACGGTAGGCGACAAAGTGAAAGTGCATTATCACGGGACGTTGTTGGACGGAACGGTATTCGACAGCAGCGTAGAGCGTGGCGAGCCTGCTGAATTTGCTGTAGGTCAATTGATTCGCGGATGGAATGAAGCGTTGATGTTGATGCCTGCGGGTTCGAAATGGACGCTTTATATTCCTTACGACCTTGCTTACAATGCTATGGATCAAAGGATGATCAAGCCTTTCTCGAGCCTTATCTTCGAAGTGGAACTGATTGAGGTAGAAAAGAAAGACGCTCAGAATTAAGCTGTTTATATAAACTATCATAACCGGAAAAGTTGCATTTTCCGGTTTTTTTGTTTTCCTTTGCCAAATATAACGGGGTTAAATACCTATACGGATAATGGAACAAAAACACCTTATTTTTTTATTCAACTTTCGTCTTATCAATATGTTCATTGGTGAGATAATAGGCACACACACACACACACACACACACGTAATATAACGTTTT
>NZ_QVMN01000017.1 GCF_010501075.1 Dysgonomonas sp. 25 | reverse complement strand
GATACACTATAATCCCTTTGCGTACGCCTTACGTACTCATTCTTAATTTCTTCCATAACATTACTTTTTTTATGTAACGCTATTTTAGGACCAGACAACATATTAATGAAGGAAAGGACTATCCGAATTGGATGCTCCTTTTTCTTTTTTTACTATCTTTGTCCCTCCATAATATTCTCTATACACAATACAGATAAATGAAATATTGGCAATTACTTCTATTCTTATTGGCTGCCTCTTTAGCCTCCTGCGAAAGTTCTTCTGCACAACAACCTCCTTTTATGGACGAACTGGCCAAGGGAGAGATAAAAGAGCCGAAGGTATATACCCAGTTTAAGAAAGGCTACGGGGTGAATTTCAACGATCTGCCCGACTTACATATGGCTGCTGCCGAAGAGAATGGTATTCCGCCTTTGACTATGCGTGCCGATACGTCCAAACACATCGGGCGATTGATACGTGTGCCGCAGGAATTGGAAGTTTTCAAAGTGGATGATCTAACCCATTCGATACCCTACCTCGTCCCTAAGGCTTCGTTTCTGCTGGCCGATATAGGTGTGGTATTCAGGGATTCGCTTATCAGTAAGAATATGCCTCTATATAAGCCGATTGTGACAAGCGTAACACGCACCGATGAGGATGTGAAGAAGCTAAGGCGCCGCAATGTGAATGCGAGCGAGAACTCGGTACATTGCTATGCTACGACATTCGATATATCGTGGTCGCGCTACGAAAAAGTCGATCCGTTGGATAAGCGCGAGTTAGAAGCATGGCAATTGAAATTCGTATTGGCTCAGGTGCTGCACGATATGCGCCAGCGGGATAGGTGCTATGTGAAGCACGAACGTAAACAGGCCTGTTTTCATATCACAGTACGATGAACCGGTATTTTATCTGTCTGGCATATAATGGAGAGAAGTATTCGGGTTGGCAGATACAACCCAATGCTCCCACCGTGCAGGAAACGATAGAGAATGCATTGACAACGCTCTTGAGGGTGTCTACTCCTATTGTAGGCGCAGGACGGACGGATGCAGGCGTGCATGCCCGCGCGATGTTTGCCCATTTCGATGCCGCACCGATCGCGGATGTGCATCAGTTGACCGATAGGCTCAATGGTATCCTGCCCAAAGATATTGTTATCTACCATATCAGGAGGGTGAAACCCGATGCTCATGCCCGTTTCGATGCTACTTCGCGCCTTTACCGCTATTATTTCACTACGGTGAAAGATCCTTATCTGCACCCGTTTAAGTATAAGATATATGGACGGCTGGATATGGAAGCGATGAATCGTTGTGCTGCTATTCTGTTCGATTATACCGACTTCACCAGTTTCAGCAAGCTGCATACGGATGTAAAGACGAACAACTGTAAGATACTGCATGCCCGATGGGAGCAAGTGGAGAACGATTATATATTCACTATCAAAGCCGACCGCTTCCTGCGCAATATGGTGCGCTCTATTGTAGGCACATTGCTCGAAGTGGGAAGGGGCAAGCTCGACGAAGACGGCTTTCGTGAGATAATAGAAGCCAAAGATCGCTGCAAAGCCGGGACATCCGTGCCTGGGCAGGCACTTTTTCTGGAAGAGATAGAATACCCCAAAGATATATTCGATTATGAAGATTAAACATACATTACAAGGCTTTCTCGAAAGCGAAAAGTCAGGCGGACTGGTACTTATCGTCTGCACATTGGTGTCGCTCCTGCTGGCAAACTCCAGTATAGGACAGCATTATCTGGATATCTGGGAGTTTCACCTCGGCGTACATAGCTTTGCCGATTGGATCAACGACGGATTGATGGCTGTCTTTTTCCTCCTTGTTGGGCTCGAGCTGGTACAGGAAGTGCAAGAGGGCGAACTTTCGAGTGTGCGAACCGCCATGCTGCCTTTGTCTGCCGCTTTAGGCGGGATGCTCGTGCCGGCAGCTATCTATATGTATTTCAACTACGGACTTGATACGCAATCGGGCTTTGGTATTCCGATGGCGACCGATATTGCCTTTGCGCTGGGCGTTCTTTCGTTGCTCGGTAAGCGGGTTCCGCTGTCGCTCAAAATATTCCTGACGGCCTTGGCTGTTATCGACGATCTGGGTGCGATTATTGTCATTGCTATCTTCTATACCTCGGATTTGACGTGGATAAACCTCGGAATCGCATTAGGCATCTTTGCCCTGCTGCTTTCGTTGAATAAGGTCTTTAACGTCCGCAACTTCGTACCTTATGTGATAGGAGGCATCCTTATGTGGTTCTTTATGCTCCATTCGGGTGTGCATGCGACCATCGCAGGGGTATTGCTGGCAATAACCATCCCATTGAAGAAAGGCGACCGAACCTGCCTCTCGCAGAAGATGCAGAACGCCTTGCACTATCCCGTCGCTTTCTTTATCCTGCCCCTGTTTGCTTTAGCCAATACGGCCATAATGATAGAGGGCAACTGGGACGATTCCATCGGAGAGCCTTATACCTTAGGTATTATCTTCGGGCTGATATTGGGTAAGCCGATAGGTATCACCCTGTTCAGCTTCCTTTCGGTGAAGAGCCGCCTGTGCAAATTGCCGGCAGGAATGAAATGGAAAGAGTTGCTGGGTGCGGGTATGCTCGGAGGAATCGGTTTCACTATGTCGATATTTATCACCTTGCTGGCATTTAGCGATGCGCACCATATCAACGAGTCGAAACTGATGATTATGCTGGCCTCTCTCGTGTCGGGTATCATAGGCTTTACATGGCTCAACTTTATGCTGAAGAAGGAGAGAGACTAAATGTGGCTGATACTGGCATTTGCTTCGGCATTCTTCTTGGGATGCTATGATATAAGTAAGAAGAAATCAGTGAACGGGAATGCAGTCATTCCCGTCTTATTCTTTAATGTGCTGTTCTGTACATTGTTGCTTGCCCCTATAACCATTCTTTCGCAGGTGTCGCCCGGTTTGTTGGAGGGGACTATCTTCTTTGTGCCTGCTGTTTCGATAGAGACGCATGGCTATATCTTCCTGAAGTCAATGATCGTCCTTGGCTCGTGGATATTGAGCTACTTCGCCATCAAACATTTGCCCCTCACCATTATGGGACCTATCAATGCTACCCGCCCGGTGATGACGCTGGTCGGTGCGATGCTTATCTTTGGCGAGCGGCTGAATCTTTACCAATGGATAGGCGTATTGCTGACCATTGTCTCGTTCTTCCTGCTCTCCGTTTCGGGGCGGAAAGAAGGCATCCGCTTTGCCCATAACAAGTGGATTCTCTTTGCCGTTCTGGCTGCGGCTCTGGGAGCATCCAGCGGTTTGTACGATAAATTCCTGATGCAGCAGTTCAGCTCGACTTCCGTACAGTTCTGGTTCAACTTCTACCAGTGCCTGATGATGGGTATTATCCTGCTTTTTCTGTGGTTCCCTAAAAGGAAAACGACTACGCCCTTCCAATGGCGGTGGAGTATTCTGCTGATAGCCCTTTTCCTGACGGCGGCCGATTTTATTTACTTCTATGCCTTGACCGATCCCGATGCGATGATTTCGGTCGTATCGATGGTTCGCCGGAGCAGTGTGCTCGTTTCTTTTGCAGGCGGTGTCCTTCTTTTTCACGAGAAGAACCTCAAAGCCAAGATTATCGATCTCGGGCTTATCTTTGTCGGGATGATATTCCTTTATTTAGGTACTGCTTAGCCGCTTATTTGTAGTCCGGGCCAGTCGTTACATCTTGGATGATGTATGTCCCGAAAGTTTGCCTGTAACGTGGTCCCCAACTGTTGACACCATACTTCCTGAACAGGTTTTTCATGTAGCTGTTCAGGGTAACGGGTTCTTTCCAGCGGATTTGTATATAGAGGCTGTTTGCCCCGCTATTCCTGTTGAGATATAGGCGCAGGCTGGTGAAAGAGATTTCCTCCCCTTCGCCCAATGTAAAGCCCATACCCGATATGGTAGGTGTTATCTGTAAGTCTTCCAGTAGGTCTTCTAATGTCTTGCCCACGTAGCAATTTGCCCTTTCCTTGAAATTGTACTGGACGAAAGCGGTAGTGTCCGAGGCAAATTCGGATAGTTCTTTATAATCTGACGTGCACTGCCCTTTGAGCGAGGCCAGCGAGCAGATGATTATAGTCATTATGAGTAGAGGTTTCTTTATCATGTAGTCTGTATGTTAAGTGTATGGGTTAAACGATTTTTTTGTTGGTTTTTGATTATTGGTTGATTCAAAGATATATAATGTCTCTCTAAAAACAAGGGTTCGTCTTAAATAATTACAAGATGCAGCACAGATATATGATTCTATGAATGTTTTCCGTATATTTGACTTCGAAATAAACAGATTGACAATGAAAAGATTTTCTATCATATTATCCTTATTGGTTTTGACTATACTGACTGCTTCCGGGCAGAACATCACCGATGTTTTCAATAACGTCCCTGCCGATGTTATTTTCGGGCTGACTGTCGAGCAAAAGAACCGTTTGGTATCGAACCCGAAAGATACAGCCCTGAGCATTATCGACAATAATCTTTACGAAGAAATCAAGCGAACAGCCATCTCGGACGACTTCATTGCCATAGAGACTTCCGATGTTGCTACTATACAGATAAAGTTGTTGCCATTGATTAACGACTCGAAGATAATCTGTGTTGTAAAGACTTTCTGTACAGGAATCTGCGACAGCGAAATAGCTTTCTATACCGACAAATGGGCTCCGATAGATAAGGGCACTTTGCTACCGCTTTTGACTTCTGATTGGTATATCAAACCGGATGCCGATCGCAATAGCGAAGACTTCAAAGCGGCTGTTTCGGTGATAGACATCAATCCCGAGGAAATGATACTCGCTCCGAACGACTATACCCTGAAGATGGTTTTAGATATCGAAGGCTATCTCAACGATGATGACTATAAGGCGCTGAAGCCTTATTTGCTCGATTCCAAGACCTTCACATGGGATAAAGTCTCTTTCAAATAATAACCCCGTAACGGATGAAGAATCGCAACATCATATTCCTCGTTTTCGGATTGCTGGCGGGCATACTGGCGATGTATATGATAATGTCCTTTTCCTCCGACAGAGCCGGAACGGAGACTTCGCATAATGCGATTGTCGAGAATATCGAACGTCTTGGCACCCTCGAGGTTGTCAGGTACAACATCAAAGACATTGTAGAATACAAGAAGATAAGGCAATGGCTCCCCAATGCCAAAACAGCCATGATAGTTTCGGGCGAGGTAACGGTTGCTATCGACCTGACGCAATTGAAACCCCAAGATATCAAGACGGGAGGAGACTATATCAACCTGCGCCTACCCTGTCCCGTTATCCATCATGTGAGTATCAATCACTCCGATTCGAAGATATACAACATGGAATATGGCTTATGGGAGTCCGAACAGATAGCTGACGATGCCTACCGCAAGGCAGAACAGTACCTCCGCGAGCAAGCGCAGAAGCTGGACTATCAGAATGCTGCATACGAGAATACCGTAACCCTGCTCACGCCTTTGCTGCGTTCGATGGGGTACAATCATATCACCATTGCATTTATGCCTCCAAGTCAGATATTACCATGATGAAACAATCGAAACAGACTCTTTCCAATAAGCGCCTGACCATTCAGATCGATTCGATGGGTGCCGAATTAAGCAGTATCGTAAACAACGAGACGGGACAAGAATATCTCTGGCAAGCCGATCCTGCTTTCTGGAAGCGTCATTCGCCCGTTCTCTTCCCTATTGTCGGCAGCCTTTGGAATGGTGAGTACCGTCACGAAGGGAAGGTATATAAAATGTCTCAGCACGGATTTGCGCGCGATTGCCGTTTCAGCCTCGAGCAGGAAACCTCTTCTGCCGTTTCCTACTTGTTGCGCTACGATGAGGAGACATTGGCAGCATACCCTTTTCCGTTCGAGTTGCGCATAGCTTACAAGCTCGAAGAGAATAAGGTCGCCGTTATCTGGAAAGTGAAGAATGTGGGCGAGTCCCCGATGTACTTTCAGATAGGCGCTCATCCGGCATTCTACTACCCCGATTTCAATCCTGCTGATGCGGAGAGAGGCTACTTTGCTTTCGACAAACCGGCAGGCTTATCTTATAACCTGATCAAAGAGAAAGGCTGCGTCGAAGCAGGTATCGAATACCCCTTGCCGCTGGAAGAGGACGGATTGTTGCCTGTAACGTCCCATACTTTTGACAAGGATGCTTTGATTCTGGAGAATAGCCAAGTCAAAAAGGTAACCTTGTTGGACAAACAGAAGCGCCCTTATTTAGCGATGTCTTTCGATGCCCCGTTGGTTGGGCTTTGGTCGCAGAAAGGTGATTGTCCCTTTGTCTGCATCGAGCCGTGGTACGGACGCTGCGACAGGGTAGACTATACCGGCGAATTGAAAGATCGCGACTGGATAAACCGTTTGGATGCAGGTGCAGAGTTTCAGACGGCGTATATTATCGAGCTGTTTTGAATCGATAACGATTCATCCTTTTCCCCAAATAACTAGAAACACACTTAACTTTCACCTCCCTCAACGGCGGGAATATCAAAATAGAATAAGTAAATAGGAAATCAAATGCGGAAGGTCGTTGGTCCGCACAGAATAATAATTAACTATAATTGTAATGAGAAGAAAATTGATAAAATTACTTCCCAAGAGGTTTGTCGTATGGTATAAACAATGCCATTATTCTAAATCAACATTTGAAGGAATGGAGCCTTCTGAGATTTTCACGAATATATACGAAAGCAACCATTGGTCGAGTGAAGAAAGTATTTCAGGGCCGGGCTCCGATCTCGTGCAGACACAGAAATTAATTGGGGAATTAAGTAAACTTCTGAAGGAAATGGGAATAAAGTCGATGTTGGATATTCCTTGCGGGGATTTTAACTGGATGAAGTATGTGAATTTACAGGGAGTCAATTATATAGGTGCTGACATTGTGCCACAATTGATAGATGAAGTGAGAGGGAAGTATACGGCTGATAATATACGATTTGAGGTCCTAAATCTGATCTCGGATGCGTTGCCAAAAACAGATATGCTATTTGTCCGTGATTGTTTGGTACATCTCTCTTTCGAGAATATATATAAATCGATAAGGAACATGAAAGCATCCGGAGCAAAGTACCTGCTGACAACGACTTTCACAAATCATACAGTTAATTTCGATATTCCAACAGGAGAGTGGAGAGCGTTGAACTTGCAGTTGGAACCGTTTAACTTTCCTGAGCCAATGCTTGTGATTAATGAAAATTCGACTGAAATCAATGGCCGATTCTGCGACAAGTGTATGGCTTTGTGGGAAATAGATAAGATCGACATTCCTGATGAAGCCTATAAAGATTAGAGAATACGTTGCAATGTGTTATATTAAAATATTATAATAACATTCGATTGTTTATTTTATTTTTTAAATAACTATCTCTTTTCTTGGCTAATAATTAAAATCTTTATAATTTCAAACCTTTATAAATAATCTTAAATTAATAATTAACTATGAAGAAATTAAGCCTATTCCTTTTATCTGTATTTACGGCTGTTTTGTTCTTTGCTTCGTGTGGAGGAAAAACCGTTACGGCCGATTATCAGGTAATTCCTTTGCCTCAACAGGTGGCATTATCCGATGGAAATTCTTTTATGTTGGACAACAGCACTGCGATTGTTTATCCTGCAGGAAATGAAAGACTGAAAAAGACCGCCGGTTTTCTGGCCGAATATCTGAATCTCGCAACGGGAATGACCTTTGAGGTGACAGATACGCCGCAAGATAAGAACGCTATTTTACTCACTTCGGATTTGAAGCACGACAATACCGAAGCCTATACCTTAATCATAGATAAAGATCTGGTAAAAATATCGGGAGCGAGCGATGCCGGCGTATTCTATGGCATTCAGACGTTGAGGAAGTCCATTCCGGCAGAGGAGGCTATTGCTCAGGTTGAGTTTCCGGCTGTTTCTATTGCAGATTATCCCCGTTTCGGCTATCGTGGAGCGATGCTCGATTGTGCACGCCATTTCTTTCCCACAGATTTTGTCAAGAAGTACATCGATATCCTTGCTTTGCACAATATAAACCGCTTCCACTGGCATATTACCGACGATCAGGGCTGGCGTATCGAAATCAAGAAATATCCCGAACTGACCACGGTAGGAGCAAACAGGAAAGAGACCCTTGTCGGGCATTACAATGATCAGCCTCGCCAATATGACGGAGAGCCTTATGGCGGATTCTATACGCAGGAAGAGGCAAAAGATATCGTGGCCTATGCTGCCGACAGGCATATTACCATCATCCCTGAAGTAGATATGCCGGGACATATGCTGGCTGCTTTGGAGACGTACCCCGAATTGGGTTGTACGGGAGGGCCTTATGCCGTTTCGCCATTGTGGGGCGTGTTCGACGATGTGCTTTGTATCGGCAACGAGAAGACGTTCGAGTTCTTAGAAGGCGTATATGCTGAGATAGTTGAGATATTCCCGTCTAAATACATCCACATCGGAGGAGATGAATGTCCGCGTGTGAGATGGAAAGCCTGCCCTAAATGCCAGGCGCGTATCAAAGCGCTTGGACTGAAAGCAGACAAGCATCACACAGCCGAAGATAAGCTACAAAGCTATTGCACTGCCCGTGTAGAGAAGTTCCTCAACAGCAAAGGGCGTGAGATTATCGGCTGGGACGAGATTCTCGAAGGTGGTTTGGCTCCGAATGCTACGGTGATGTCGTGGCGCGGAACGGAAGGCGGTATAGCGGCTGCCAATCTCGGACATGACGCTATAATGGTGCCGAGCCCGTATCTCTATTTCGACTATTACCAGACTGAGAAACATGATAAAGAGCCTTTGGCAATCGGTGGCTATATCCCTGTCGAGCGGGTTTATAACTACGAGCCTATTCCTGCCGAGGTGAAAGAAGAGCTGCGCAAGCATATTATCGGGGTTCAATCGAACATCTGGACAGAATACATCAAGACTACCGAACGCGTCGAGTACCAGTTGCTCCCTCGTCTGGCAGCCTTGTCCGAAGTGCAATGGACACAACCCGAGAAGAAGAACTATGACAACTTCACCAAGCGTCTCTACCCACTCACTAAGCTATATGACCAATTCGGCTATACCTATGCGCGCTATATCTTCGATATCCAATCGGAGGTGGAGAACGATGCGCCGAACAAGTCTGTAAAGGTCTCGCTGTGGACGATAGACGATGCGCCTATCTACTACACATTGGATGGAACCGAGCCGACGGCTAACAGCACACGCTATACCGCCCCGGTAGAACTGAAGGAGACGGCGCTGCTGAAAGCAGTTGCAATCCGCGACGGCTCGGCAAGTGAGGTCTATTCATCGAGCTTTACCTTGGATAAGGCTACCTTTAAGTCGATAACGTCGAGCGTCCCGCCTGTGAAGGTCTTTGATATGCGGGGTACACCGCAGATGCTGCTCAACGGGCAGCATGGTATCAACTCGAGCCGCGACAAGCAATGGGTAGGCTTTGTGGGTGATATGGATTATATGGACTTCTATATCGACTTGGGCGAGATGACCGAGGTGTCGTCCGTCAAGGTGGGCACATACATCGATACCAACGACTGGATATTCGGCCCGACAGGGTTGCAGGTATATGCTTCGGAGGATGGGAAGTCCTATAAGGACTTTGCCCAAAGCCCTGCCGTAAAGGTGCCTGAATCGGTCTTTGCCGGAAGGGTGGATATGGAGGCTAAGGCTGAGCCTGCCAAGGCACGTTACTTGCGTGTGCGAGTGAACAAGACGCCTTATATCCCCGATTGGCACGACGGGAAGGGATACAGGCCTTATATCCTGATAGATGAGATAGAGGTAAAGTGATGATAATCAACAAGAAAAGGATATCCAAGCGGATATCCTTTTTCAATTATAGCGTGTATCTTATTAAGCTTCAGCTTGTTTAGGAACAACCGATACGTATGAGCGGTTATTCTGTTTCTTGCGGAAAACTACTACACCGTCAATCAAAGCGAATAATGTATGATCTTTACCGATACCTACATTTTCACCCGGATGGTGTGTTGTACCACGTTGGCGAACCAAAATATTACCGGCTTTGGCAACTTCGCCACCAAATACCTTAACGCCTAATCGTTTACTATGCGATTCGCGTCCGTTCTTCGAACTACCTACACCTTTCTTATGTGCCATTTTCTTACGATTTTAACTGATTAAGCAATAATATCTTTAACTGTAACTTCTGTAAATTGTTGACGGTGACCGTTCAACTTGCGATATCCTTTTCTTCTCTTTTTGTGGAATACGAGGACTTTGTCGCCTTTTACCTGTGAGCCTACTTCGAGCACAACTTTTGCGCCTTCTATTGTAGGGGCTCCTACTGTTACTGTTCCGTCGTTATCGACTAATAATACTTTGTCGAATTCGACTGTCGAACCTTGTTCTGCATTGATGCGGTGGACAAATAATTTCTGTCCTTTCTCAACTTTCATTTGTTGACCTTGAATGTCTACAATAACGTACATCTGTTTTTATATTTACAGGTTATGTGCCTGAGGCGAGCGGTTTTTATGTCCGGCTACTTGTTGGCCTATTGGCAATCGGGTTGCAAAGATAATAAATTTGTCCCGAATCTTCAAAGCGAAATCAGCTAAAATTTTGAATATTAAAATTTACGCTGCATCTGAACCGTATATTTCCCCTCGATATATTGGTAATGGTTGAGGATATTCGGATCTATATACTGATCTATCAATATGTTGGTAGCATTGCCTAAATCTACCTTGTACTCTATAGTCATCGTATATTTGTTGAGCTTCATCCGCCCTTTCATCATCGTTTCGCTGGTGAAAGGATTGATGAGGTAGAGCGTGTCGTTCGGTACGCCTGCCGCTTCGCTTTCGAAGGACTGGATAAGCCAGCTGTAAGTTTTGGTCAATGTTGTACCCGAATTTCTTTTCGTATTTATTTCGGAATATTTTTCATATTCCCTGTCTTCGAAAAACTGTTCGATTTTTGTTGTATCCATTTCGGCTACAAAATACGGATTGATGCGTGCATCGAAATTGTCCGCAGAATCTTTGTAGTTGGTCGTGAAGAAACGGTTTTTTATTTCCCATGTACCTTCCGTTATCGGGCGTACAGTGTTGTCGTCGTCATTGTCGCTTCCGCAAGAGTTGAACCCGAGCATTGCGGTAGTCAGTAAAGCTGCAAGTAAAAAATACTTTTTCATTTGTTAAGTTCGTTTTATATATAAATACCAGTTACAAAATTAACTTATTTGTCTGACATATATTGCATAAGGGAATCGAAAACTTTGCAAACTTGACAAATATGACGCGATACAGTGTTTTTTAGTTTGTCATTTCTCACTGTGTTTCGGGTTGTGTAAATATAGACAGGCGTGTCAACTTTTTTTCATGAAATGCATTTTTCTGCCTTTTTCAACCACGAAGAATTTCTTTACAGGAATAATATAGCTGTCAAATTTTGTCAAAAAACTATTTCGTTGATTATCAATCGAAATTTAGTTAAAACTTGACACTCTTGACATATATTACGCAATACAGCGTTTTTTTTGTCTTGTCATTTCTTTTCTGTTGTGCCGAGCCTTTGGTGAGGCATCTCACGCCATTGATGGAAAGATACCTCGCTGCGCATCGGGATGACAGAAGCCAAAGAACACAGGGAAACACTCCTTGCAGAATATTCCCCTGTATAGATAATTTTAGTTGATATCTGTTAACGCACCCCTCCAACCTCCCCCAATTGGGGGAGGCTTTTTTATCCCCCCCCCCCTCTTGTGGAGGGGGCAGGGGGGTGAATTATTAATCCTTCTTGCAGCGGACGGAGCCAAGGCCTCGACGAAGATAAGAGTGTTTTATTCCCATATCATAATCATAACCTATTACTCTCCCCCATGCACTATTAGTTGCTAGTGAACTGCTGCTCCAAAAATAAGCACTTCTGCCAAATTCCTCGCAACGATTATCATCTGCCATCCCAAGCAAGATGGCGTTGAATCCGCTCCTGTAAACAGGAAAACTCTCTCCGCCAGTTTCAGTAGTGGATCCGGAAGGCTTGCAGATAGACTTCATCACTATCCCTTGGGTATTTCCTCTGGCGCCACTGGTTGTTTCCCACGCGCTTTGCCATGTCTTGTCGGCGCTTGTGTAGCTGCCCGATGCATATTGGTCTGCAGATTCTGTCAGCACTTTTTCCAACTCATTCCATTCTTTGTCACTTGGCAGGTGCCAGCCTGAAGGGCAAATACCTTGTATTGGGGTTGCCGGCCCTTCGTTGAGTTGCCCTTGACCTTCATTTAAAATTGAAGCGTTTTCTCCATTAGTCGCTGCCTGCCAGTTGTAAAGTAATCCCCATTGGGCTTCCCAATCCGCTTGCGCTTGCGTTGGGTTGTAGGTTGCAAATAGTGCGCCTTTCATCGGGTAACAATAGTACTTGTTTGTAGTTGAAACTGCTGCTGTATGTGTGAAATCCGCTGTTGTAGGCAAATACCTCAAGTTTTCCAACATCCAATCACCAGCTGCCCCGAAACTGCCTGCCCAATATGATTCTCCGTCGCGGCTGTCGGTAAACATATAGCCATCGATCGTTTGTCCGATCGCTTGCCACTGTTCTCCATCCCAGACGTAAATACCAGAAGGGATAGATTCACAAGCTTGTTCGCCGATATGGTATATAAGCAGGCCGATATGGTCATCGGCATTCGTGGCTGTCACTCCTGTTATATCGCCATTGGTAATGTCATTCATGGCAGTCAGTTTTACGCGTGGTAGTCCCAGTCCTTTGGTTGTTGTTCCACTTTCTTTCAGATCGAGGAGTGCGCCCTGTATGGGAGCTTCGGTGCTGCCGATAGTCACCTGTGCTTGCAGGCAGATTGTTGTTGTAAGAAAGGCTAATGTCATAATAGCCTGTGTCAAAGTTCTTTTCATAATGATGTTAATTTATGAGTTAGTAATATGATAATGAGACAATGTGGTAATATGCTAATATCGGATAGTCCCATAGTGAAGAGGTGCTTTTTAATTAGCTCATCAACACATTGACACATTAAGACATTAATTTTGTTAGCCATTAACTGATAGCCAATAGCCTTGTCATGCTGAGCGAAAGCGAAGCATCTCTTTCCAATAACGCGACGGGATGCCTCCTGCTGTCGGCATGACAAAGTATTGTTGTTGACTGTTGACTGATAACTGTTGACTGAATAGTGCTGCTCACTGTTAACTGCCCGCAGGGCGAAGTAACTTTTTTCCTTAAAACCTTTGATTAATCCGAAATATTGACTATATTTCGTGTGTGTGTGTGTGTGTGTGTGTGGAATAATTGGAATATATTATATTTATATACAATATATTAACCAGAATAGTGTCTATGTTTCTTTTGTTATTTAGCACGCTGTTTGTATTGATTGACAATGCAAAGGAACTTATTCTTCTGCTGATATGCAAATAAATTCCCTGTTTTCTCTTAAATTTTCTTATCTGGAAAATAATAGGTTTATTGATAAATAAGCAGGTATAGCTTATGAAATGAAATAAAAATAAATCAAAATAGGATAAATAATTGACAAAATGTTTTGTTTTCAAATAAAATGATATATATTTGTCGTTCGGCGCAAATTGTTTTGCGCTTTTTGTACGATTAATTATTTAAGAAACAATAGAATATAAGATATGTGTGGTTTTGTAGGAGCATTCGAGCTGACTCAGGATATAAAAGATTTGCGCAAGCAAGTCTTGAAAATGGCTAAGCGTATTCGCCATCGCGGGCCGGATTGGTCGGGGATTTACTGTGGCGATAAGGCTATATTGGCGCACGAACGGCTTTCGATTGTGGGCGTCGATTCGGGCAATCAGCCCTTGTATAGCAAAAACGGCAGGTATGTATTGGCTGTGAATGGCGAGATATATAACCATAAAGAGATACGCGCACGCTATCCCGAGTATGAATTCCAGACGCACTCCGATTGCGAGGTGATTCTTGCTTTGTACGAAGATAAAGGTGTCGACCTGTTCGAAGACCTGAATGGTATTTTTGCCTTTGCCCTCTATGACATCGAAAAAAACACATTCCTTATCGGACGCGACCATATCGGCATCATACCTTTATATATGGGCTATGACAATCACGGGCAATTTTATGTGGCCAGCGAATTGAAAGCCTTGGAGGGTATTTGCCCGAATATTAAAGAATTCCTTCCCGGACACTATCTGATGGGGATGGACGGCGAAATGACGCGCTGGTACAACCGCGACTGGATGGATTATGAGCATATAAAAGATAATGAATCGGATATAAATGCCTTGCGTGCAGGATTGGAAGCGGCCGTACATCGCCAGTTGATGTCCGATGTGCCGTATGGCGTATTGCTTTCCGGCGGATTGGATTCGTCTATTATATCGGCTATAGCCAAGCGTTATGCAGCCCGCCGCGTCGAAGATAATAACGAAACCGAAGCTTGGTGGCCGCAATTACACTCGTTTGCTGTGGGCTTGAAAGGCTCGCCCGATTTGGAAGCTTCGCGCAAGGTGGCCGAATATATCGGCACGGTTCATCACGAAATACATTTTACCGTACAAGAAGCATTGGATGCGCTCAGCGATGTGATATACCACATCGAGACGTATGATGTCACCACCGTTCGCGCTTCCACGCCTATGTATCTGTTGGCGCGCTTTATCAAATCGATGGGCGTAAAGATGGTACTTTCGGGTGAAGGAGCGGATGAGCTGTTCGGTGGATACCTCTATTTCCATAAAGCGCCGGATGCAAAAGCTTTCCACGAAGAAACAGTACGCAAAGTCGGCAAATTGCACCTCTATGATTGCCTTCGGGCGAATAAATCCCTTTCCGCTTGGGGTGTTGAGGGGCGTGTGCCGTTTCTCGATAAAGAATTTATAGATGTTGCCATGCGCCTCAATCCCGAGGATAAGATGTGCGCGGGCGACAAGATAGAAAAATATATCCTTCGCAAGGCCTTCGAAGAATACCTACCCGAGAGTGTTGCATGGCGTCAGAAAGAACAGTTTTCGGATGGGGTAGGCTATAACTGGATAGACTCTTTGCGCGAAATGGCAGAGAAAAAGGTGACGGATAAGCAAATGGCACGTGCTGCCGAGCGCTTTCCTGTCAATCCGCCGATGTCGAAAGAGGAATATTGGTATCGCACCATGTACGAAGAGCACTTCTCTTCGGCGGCGGCAGCCCAATGTGTGCCTTCCGTGCCTTCGGTGGCATGCAGTACGGCGGTAGCGCTGGAATGGGACGCCTCGTTCAAAAATCGCATAGATCCTTCGGGGCGCGCCGTTAAATCGGTGCATGTCGAAGCATATGATAAATAAATTAGTGATAATGTTTACAAAAAGTAAGGAGATTTTGTTTATCTCCTTATTTTTTTATAGTATTTTTGTCCTCTACTACTATATGAGTAGATAAATGAAGCTGAAAATACAATTATTGTTTGTTCTCCTGCTCGTTTCGCTTACAGGCAAACTGAGCGCACAAGCCGACTGCTCGCAATGTTCGGAGACGTTGATACGCCCGGTTTCGTTGGCTCATAAAACTCTTTCCCAACTGAATATGCTGAAAGCCGAATTGTATGCCCGCCGGGGTTTCTCATTTAAGAATGAGCATCTCGACTGGTATTTTTCAGGCTTCGACTGGTATGCGCCTTTGCAGCGGAATGTGACGATCGACTTCAACGAAATCGAAAAGGAGAATGTCGCCCGCATCAATCAGGCTATTAAAAATAAGCTCGCGGCTATGGTTCGCCCCGACGAATCGCCGGCAAAAAGGTCTTCGGAAGATGTTGTCGGAAAGTATTTTGCGGGACCTTTGCGCAAATCGCTCAATCTGGTTTCGTATGATATTCGGGATGTCTATTTCTATAGCGATGATACAGGCAAGCATTCCCTCATTCTTTCTTCCATCCCTTATGATCCTTACGATGATCAGGGCGATGTGTTCAATCACATCATCAAAGTCAACTATTGCAAGGTAGAGGGCGACCGTTTTATGTATTCCGAGAATGAACTGACCGATTTGGTGATGCAGGAAGCAGGCGAAATAGATATTCGTTTTCTGACGCAATATACCTCAATCGACGATGTCAACGGCGACGGTATAGCCAATCCGATAGTGGTATATGCTGTCATGTGTGACGAGGGTTACCGCAACGGTTGGGTAAAGGTGGTTGTGAAATACGGCGGAGTTCTTTCCACGGTTTATATTTCCAATTCGGCGGAAGAGCGGAATCCGGTAATGAGTATAACATCGGGCTATTACGCATTGCCTGTGGAGATGAAGGGTAGGGTAAAGAGCCTGCTGTTGCGGATAGAGAAAGACGGTTTCTTGATTCTGCCGGACGATTGGGAGCAAAAAATGGGCTGATTCTATTCAATAGAATATATTTTGCTCTTGTGGTAGACAAAAAGTATTTAAAAAATATAGTTTTCGTGTTAAAATGTATTTCAAATATTTGTTTTGTAAAATATTTTGTCCGAAATTTGTTTTCGAATTAAGATATTTGTAAGAATAAATACCCGAAAGGTGGCGAAAAGACTAAATGAAAGGTTTGAAATTTACAAAAATGCAAGGCGCCGGCAACGATTATATTTACGTTAACGGTTTTACCCATAAAGTTGCGAATCCCTCCGAACTGGCTATCCGGTTGAGTAATCGCCATTTCGGAATCGGCTCGGATGGTTTGGTGCTTATCCTCCCTTCCGAGACATGCGATTTCAGGATGCAGATGTTCAATTCCGACGGTTCGGAAGCTGAAATGTGCGGAAATGCTTCGCGTTGCGTAGGCAAATTTGTGTACGATAATAAACTCACCGATAAAAAAGAAATAACGCTCGAAACGCTGGCAGGGGTAAAATATATTACCTTGCTCGAAGGCGACGAAAAGAAGCGTAAAGTAAAAGTCGATATGGGAGAGCCGATTCTGGACTCCGCTCAGATTCCGGTCGACATAAATGAATCTCCTGTGTTGAATTATCCGCTGAATGTGGATGGCGAAACGTGGCGTATATCCTGCGTGTCGATGGGGAATCCGCATGCAGTCGTGTTTACGAAGGATATAAATAAACTCGAACTCCCCGTGATTGGTCCTAAATTCGAGACGCATCCTGTATTTCCGCGTAAAACGAATACGGAATTTATCGAACTCGTAGACCGCCACACGTTGAATATGCGTGTATGGGAACGGGGCGCCGGGGAGACACTGGCTTGCGGTACGGGGGCATGTGCCGCCGCAGTGGCTGCTGTATTAAATGGCTATTGCGACCGCAAAATAACGATTCATCTGTTAGGTGGCGACCTCGAAATAGAATGGAACGAAACGAACAACCATGTCTATATGACGGGGGAAGCAGTAACCGTATTTGAGGGAGAGTTTTAATTAGTTAATGTGCTAATTGACTAATGAGTTGATTAGCGTGTAAACGGAAATTATAAAATGGAGTAGAGTAGATGATATTGCATTATCATATTAGCAAATTATCTCATTATCACATTAAAATATATGATCTTAGTAAACGAAAATTATACAAAACTTCCGGGTAGCTATCTCTTTTCAGACGTAGCCCGCAAGGTTAATGAATTCAAAGCCGCCAACCCTTCGGCGAATATTATACGCCTCGGCATTGGCGACGTCACCAAGCCGTTGCCTCCGGCGGTCATCAAGGCGATGCACGCTGCCGTGGACGAAATGGGAAACGCCGATACCTTTCGCGGGTATGGTCCCGAGCAAGGCTATGATTTCCTGGTGAATGCGATTGTAGAAAACGATTATAAAGCATTGGGACTGGATATAGCCGCCGACGAAATCTTCGTTAGCGACGGAGCGAAAAGCGATACGGGAAACATTGGCGACATGCTGGGGCTGGATAATATTGTGGCCATCACCGACCCTGTTTATCCCGTTTATATCGATACCAATGTGATGGCAGGCCGTGCCGGAGAGTTGCACAACGGCAAATGGAGCAAGCTGGTTTATCTCCCTTGTACCGCCGAAAATGATTTTGTGCCCGAATTGCCGAAAGAAAAGGTAGACATTATATACCTCTGTTTTCCGAACAACCCTACGGGAACGACACTGACGCGCGACCAATTGAAAATCTGGGTAGATTATGCGCTGAAAAATAAAGCGCTTATCCTGTTCGATAGTGCCTACGAGGCCTTTATAACGGAAAACGACGTTCCGCATAGCATATACGAGATAGAGGGTGCGCGGGAAGTCGCCATAGAATTCCGCAGCTATTCCAAGACGGCCGGATTCACGGGGACGCGATGCGCCTATACGGTGGTACCCAAGACACTCTACGGTTACAAAAAGGATGGCGAAAAAGTCATGCTCAACCAACTCTGGAACCGACGCCATACGACGAAATTCAACGGAGTACCATATATTATACAACGTGCCGCCGAAGCAACTTATTCACCCGAGGGTAAAAAAGAAGTGCAGGCGGCAATTGATTTCTACCTGAACAATGCGAAGATTATCCGCAACGGATTGTTGGAGCAGGGATTGCAGGTGTATGGCGGAATAAACTCGCCTTACATTTGGGTGAAAACACCGAAAGGGATGACCTCGTGGGCGTTTTTCGATTACCTGCTCAAGGAGCTGAATATAGTAGGTACTCCCGGATCGGGATTCGGCCCGAGTGGGGAGGGTTATTTGCGCCTGACAGCTTTCGGGACGTTGGAAAACACGAAAGAAGCTGTCGGCCGTTTCAAAAAGATTTCAATATAAATATTAAATACATAAAAAGGATAAACTATGTCGAAGTTGCGATTCAAAGCTATAGTAATAGCATCGGAAAGAAAGCCTGTAGAGGTGGTGAAACCGGAAAAGAAAACATCGGACTATTATGGCGAAAAGGTTTTCAACCGCAAAGCCATGAGCAAGTATCTTTCAAAAGAAACTTTCAAAGCGCTTAATGATGCCGTAGACAAAGGGCAATCGGTCAACCGCAATCTGGCGGAACATATTGCTGCCGGCATGAAAATGTGGGCGTTGGAAAACGGTGCGACGCACTATACACACTGGTTTCATCCGTTGACGGACGGTACGGCGGAGAAACACGACGCCTTCGTCGAGCACGACGGACAAGGTGGCCTGATTGAAGAATTTGAAGGAAAATTACTTGCCCAGCAAGAGCCTGATGCATCCAGCTTCCCTTCGGGAGGACTTCGCAATACGTTCGAAGCCCGTGGTTATTCGGCGTGGGATCCTTCCTCTCCCGCATTTATCGTAGGCGATACGTTGTGTATTCCTACTATCTTTATTTCGTATACAGGCGAAGCCCTTGACTATAAGACTCCATTGTTGAAAGCCCTTGCGGCAGTAGACAAAGCCGCGACGGATGTCGTTCATTACTTCAACAAAGATGTAAAGAAGATTATCACCAACCTCGGTTGGGAGCAGGAATACTTCCTCGTAGACGAAGACCTTTTTATGGTTCGCCCCGATCTGGCATTGACGGGACGTACTCTCTTGAGCCACGAAAGTGCGAAGAACCAGCAATTGGAAGACCATTATTTCGGTGCTATCCCTGAGCGTGTACAGCGTTTTATGGAAGAATTGGAATACGAAGCCTATGCGTTGGGTATTCCGGTGAAAACACGCCACAACGAGGTTGCTCCGAATCAGTTTGAGTTAGCGCCTATTTACGAAGAATGTAATCTGGCAGTAGACCATAACCTCTTGGTGATGTCTATCATGGACAAGGTTGCCCGCAAGCACTCGTTCCGCATACTCTTCCACGAAAAGCCATTCAAAGGAATCAATGGTTCGGGTAAGCACAACAACTGGTCGCTTTGTACCGATACGGGCATCAACCTCCTGTCTCCGGGTAAAGACAAAGTCGACAATCTGCGTTTCATTACATTTGTTGTGAATATTCTGGCGGCAGTACACAAAAATAATGCTTTGCTGAAAGCGTCTATCTCGTCTGCTACCAACGCACACCGCCTTGGAGCGAACGAAGCGCCTCCGGCGATTATCTCTGTATTCTTAGGCTCGCAAGTGAGCGATATTCTCGATAAATTTGAGAAAAGCTCGGTAAAAGACGCTATCGTAGTCGACAGTAAAAAGCAAATAAGCCTCGGAGTAGGGCAGATACCGGAAATCCTGTTGGATAATACCGATCGCAACCGTACCTCTCCTTTTGCCTTCACCGGGAATCGTTTCGAGTTCCGTGCAGTAGGCTCTTCGGCCAACTGTGCTTCGGCTATGACTGCATTGAATGCATCTGTCGCCGAACAGTTACGAACTTTCAAAGAAGAAGTCGATACCTTGATAAAGAAAGGGAAATCAAAAGATGAAGCCCTTTACGAGATATTGAAGAAATATATTAAAGAATCGCGTCCTATCCGCTTCAATGGTAACGGCTACAGCGACGAATGGAAAGCTGAAGCTAAAAAACGCAAACTGGACTGCGAAACCAGCGTTCCTGTCATTTTCGATGCTTATACCTCAAAACAAAGCATCAAGACATTCTCGGGAATCCTTTCCGAAATAGAATTGCATGCCCGCAACGAAGTGAAATGGGAGACCTATACGAAGAAAATCCAGATCGAATCCCGTTTGCTGGGCGATTTGGCGCTCAATCACATTATTCCGGTTTCTATCAGCTACCAGTCTATTTTGCTGACTAATGTGTCTAAACTGAAAGATATAGCCCCCGATAACTATAGGGAATTAGGAGCAGAGCAGCTCCGGTTGATAGAAAAAGTTTCGACACATGTCAATGCGATCAATGCAAAAGTGCATGAAATGATTGATGCCCGCAAAGCAGCCAATAATATCGAAAGCGAGCGCGAAAAAGCAGTAGCCTATCACGATAACGTAGCGCCATATCTGGACGATATCCGTTACCATATCGATAAGCTCGAATTGATGGTCGATAACGAAATGTGGCCATTGCCGAAGTATCGCGAATTGCTATTCATCCGATAAGCAGAAGCTGAAAATATACTATCAGGAAAATCTCTCACCTAAAAAGGGGAGATTTTTTTTCGTTGTATATGCTTTATTTATAGGCTGATATTGAATTGCTGAAAAAATATTTTAAAAAATGATAATATAAAGTTTGGAAATCGTGAAAAGTTATTTAACTTTGCACCCGCTTCGGAGGAGAATAGCCGTCCAAACGAGGACGAGGAATCCCTTGGAGCGAAAAAGAAACCTGCCGTAAAAAGCAGGGAGTATAACAACAGCGTTCATTGACGTGATGGAGAAAAAATAAAGGTAGAGTAGAGAGTAGCCTTTAAGGTGTTAGTAGATACTAACCCAACAAGGCAAAAAAGAATAAAAAAGCGAAACAAGGGCACAAGGTGGATGCCTAGGCTCTCGGCGGCGACGAAGG
>NZ_QVMN01000016.1 GCF_010501075.1 Dysgonomonas sp. 25 | reverse complement strand
TTTTTGTTGAGATTCTGCTTTTATATTGTAGGATACACTACTTCTTTTTCCGTCACCTGTCAAGTGACAGAATTTACTTGTAGATGTCAGATAATTAGTAAATTACAAACCTATGTTTCTTCTTGGGAAAACATACGGCAAAACAAAAAAGAGCCGAACAAACTTCTGAGAGATGTGTAATTGTTTCATCTTGTGCATACAAGAAAACATTTTGCGTTCGTTTAGTTACTATTTTTTGCATGACAAACATATAGTGTATTCATTTGTAGCATATTATGTTATCCAGTGTGGAATTGTTTGTCATTTGCTTCAATGAAGAGAATTCAAAATGTATATTATATGATTGAATTTTAGACTCAAAAAATTGGGTCGATAAAAAATAAAAATGTATATTTGCCTCTGTTATTAAGGCTCATCTGTCACTTGACAGGTGACAGAATATGTGAAAAAAAAGATTTCAATAAAATGTAAGATACAAAAAAGGTTGCAATTTTTTGCAACCTTTTTTATTTACTCCTTAATCAAATGCTTCAAATTCTCATCGTTCTTTATTCGTTCTAATTCCTGCTCCACAATATCTTTTACATCCTGTTTTATCTGCTTGTAATTTTCAGCAATATCAACATCCATTGTGTTATTTCCATTCTCATCAATAAAATTAGTCAGTATTGGTATTTTCTGATAAGCCTTTGTTTCGGCAGCGACTTTCGCATTATCAATTACAATTTCAGCATGAAAAATTTTCTGGTCAATCCGCTCATCAAAATTATCGGAAACAGCACCTACAAACATTCCTTGTGTCAGATTCGATATTTTAGAAGCAGGAATAAGGCTATCCATTTGTGTGGAGATAGAGGTAGATTTATCTTGTCGATTAATGGTCATAGACTGCCGTTTTTGTAATACTTTACCAAAGCGGTCGGAAAGAGTTTTGGCAGATTCGCCCACTACTTGCCCCGAAAAGATATTTCCAACTGTATTTTGAACTACTTTCGATTCTTTATCTCCGTAGTCACGATTGAGCTGTGAGAAGTCCTGAAATCCCAGACACACAGCCACTTTGTTAGACCTTGCTGTCGCTATCAGGTTATCCAATCCACGAAAATAGATAGTCGGCAATTCATCTATAACCACGGAAGATTTAAGCATCCCTTTTTTATTTATCAGCTTTACAATACGGCTGTTGTATAAACCAAGTGCTGCCGAATAGATATTCTGACGGTCGGGATTGTTACCGACACAAAGTATCTTTGGTTCTTTGGGGTTGTTGATGTCCAAGGTGAAATCATTGCCTGTCATTACCCAATAAAGTTGAGGAGAAATCATTCGGGAGAGTGGTATTTTAGCTGATGCTATCTGTCCCTGCAACTGATCTTGAGCACCTCCTTGCCATGCATCCATAAAGGGAGAGAGGTAATTTTCAAGTTCGGGATAAGAGGTCAGAATCGGGAAAATATCTTCGTAGCGTTTGTTCAGGAACTCGATAGCATGAGGAAAGGTACAATATTCTCCCTCATTATATATTTTGAGATACCAGATTATGGCTGCCAAAAGAATTATTGGTGATTCGACAAAGAAATCCCCTTGCTTCTGAATCCAAGATTTATTGAGATTCAACATAATCGTGTACGAAGCTTCATATGCATCGCTGATGTCGGTCATAAATTCGGGAGCGATAGGGTTACAACGGTGGCTCTTTGCCGGATTGTCGAAATTGATCACATAGAATTTAGGAGCAACCTTGTACTTATCTATATGTTTTAGCATGGTATTGTAGGCAATCACTGATAGATCATCGAACTTGTAATCATACAGGTACAAAGCGAAACCTTTGGATATTTGCTCTTTGATGAAATTATTTACCACAGCATAGGATTTTCCCGAGCCGGGAGTTCCCAATACAATCGTTGCCCGGAAAGGATTCACAACATTGATCCATCCACTGTGTTGTTTCTTTTTATACCAGAACTTTGTCGGCAGATTGATGGAATATTCATTTTCCATCAGGCGGGTTTCCTGCATAAAGGATTCGTTCTCCAGATTGAAGACATCGTCCATAAGGTTGTTTTTCAATAATCGGCTCATCCACAGTCCTGCCATCAGTAACAAAATATAGCCGATAGTCATCGTCAGTATATAAAAGGCTGTATTGGCTACTAATGGCAATGGCAGTTCCAGAATCCACCAATTAAGAAAGAAAAATATAAATCCGAAGAATAGAAACACATAAATTTTATTCCATGTAATTTTCTCTTCTTTTACTCCTTTGGTTCCCAAACAAGACAAAGCCAAAAACACTACGGCAAATAGCTTTGTCCAAAGAATATTGGAGAATAAACCTGCCGTATTTTGAAAATTCAGTAGTATTTTATCAACTACTCCTATATTAATTCCCATCTCACGGATGGATTGGTAGCAAAACCAATAGATATTGATTACTACAAATAATATACTAATGGCCCGCATAAATTCCATTACTTTGGCGAGTCCTCTTAAATCGTCTTCCTGTGCCATAATAAAATTAATTTGAAAATTAGTAAATGTGATAATTAGCCAATTAGTGAATGCGAAAATTGGCAGATAAATAAATGTATAAATTATAATTTGGAACCACGAGGTTTTCGTTTCTTCCGCTTCATGCGATTGGTAAAGGCTATTTCCTCGTAATTATCTCCATGCTGCTCCATCGCAAAGAGTCCTCCTAACGATTCTGAATCGTTAGGATCTTGTGAATTATCAAAATTGTTATCCCATGATCTGTCATCGGATTTCTGTTTATTCTCCCTATTGAACAGATTGTGAAAGACATTCGCAGAAAACTCTTTTCCCATCCGGGAGCCATTAAATACACACTTGCTCTGATGGTCAATAAAGGTTGCTCCATAGATACGTTTGTCGTCATTCTTACGGAATACAACTGATATTCCATTTTTCAGAAGTTCTTTCTCAAATGCTTCTCGGGAAGGTTTCTCTCTAATCAGAGCCGAGACAATCGTTTTAGTTCTGTCATAAGTAGCCTTATCTTTTAATGCTGTTCTTGACAAAACAGTTCTTTTCTGCAATGCCTTATAACCAACATCGCGACCAATCAAGGATGCTTTGAATGGGTTGCCCGATTTTTCTCCTTTCTTGTTCAATGCGAAATAGACCAAGCCATTGTAGGCTTTGTCTCGCACTTCGCCTTTGACCTCTTCGACTGTTACACCATATATATTAAGGAGTGCCCGATATTCATTGATGCTCTGAAAACGGTAATCTCTTATCAGGGATTTAGCAATATTGGAAACCTGCTTTTTTATGTTACCCTCTTTGATATTTACGGGTTTGAGGGATAACACATCGCTATTCCTCTGCTTTTCTGCCGGAATCAGATTATACCTTTCTTCCAAAAACTTGCGTACCTCTTCCGAGCGTCTTTTCTCAAAAGAATCGTTCAGCTTCTTTCCGTTTTCATCTACCCGTACCGATACGATATGTAAGTGGTGACGGTCGATGTCCTCATGCTTATACACTAAATACGGCTGATTGCCGTAACCCATCTTATCCATATACTCCTGTGCAATCTCCGATAGTTGTTCATCGGTTAGTTTATCATCGGGGTGCGGATTCAGAGAGATATGCAATACAGGTTTCTCGGTACGTTTATTGGTATCCAGATATGGTTCAAATGATTTCATGTTGAAATACATCGTATATGAACCATCGGTATTTTGGATGATACGATTCGAGAAAAGCACCTTGCCTTCTTCCTTATCTACCTTCTCCTGATTGTAAGACAATGCACCCAAAAGCGAACTGCCGATATTGATTTTAGCGACCATGATCCGGTAAATACTTTTGTTGAAAATCATTCGTTAGTTCAATAATCCGCTTGTTCAAAGTCGCCAATTCGATAGTTGCCTGCTCCAATTTGTAGAGGAAAGCCAATGCTTTTTTCTCCGTAAAATTGGTGTGAAGAGCCTTTACAATTTGATTATAGTTGGTGGCAATACCCCGGAACTGACCAAAGAACGTAGTCAGTCGCATGTAATAATCCTGTATTCCCTTGTCTATCTTCACCACTTTTATAGGCTTATCAAAGATGCAGGAGGTAATAAAATGAGCCATTACATGTTGCCCCGATTGTTCGAATAGTGATAAGAACCTGGCTTCGTCAACTTCGTTCAGATAAAAAACATGTCTTCTTTTGGCCGGATCTTTCTTGGGTATGCGTCCACCCTTTCGTTTTTTAGGATTTTTTTCTTCATTCATTTTTCAGTTACGAGTTACATGTTACAAGTAGACAGGATCTGTCTTTCCTGTAGCAGATTAATAAAATTGGATAATTAGCGGTCGCAGACCTTTTTGTTTAGTCTACGACAAGTTTTACATCTGCTGCCATTTTTAAGAGGCAGACTTTACTTTACAATCGAGAATTAAAATCTTACGACTTCGGAGTAAGATTCGCCCCCGACTTTTAGGGGAGTGGGCAAGATGGTTTCAAGTGTCTTGAAACGGTTTTGAGGGTACTCAAAACACATCTTGCAATACACTGACGTGTATAAAAATCCGACAGAAGTCGGATTGCCGTTAGCATTCGAAAGGGGATAGCTTTACAAATGCTCATACCTCTGATGGTTGAAGCCAACAAAATACATACGATAAATTTCATAAGAGGAAGAAACGCTATTCTTCCGGTTTCCGATTGATGTCATCAGACTGGGGCAAAGGTAAATACAAGCTAAATAAGTCCGGGCGGTCATAGATGGACAAAGGCGGCCAGATATATTTTAAGACATTAAATTATACGTGTCGGGGATTCTGTACTTTATGAAAAATAGTGATGAAAAATCGCTCTTTTTACTTTATAGAATGTATACAGTAAAATGTAAATACGTAAATATCAATAATATATGCAGTAAGCCGATTAGCCGGATGGCCAGATAACCGGTATGCCGGACGATTGTTCTTTCGCTTGAGTAAATAATTGAGTTGGCAACTAATCTCTCTGCTTGCCAACTTCTAAGGAAGGCTGAGTCTTAATCAGGTATTTGACCGATTATTTGCTTAGCCTTTCACTTGTCCCCCTGCATATTCAGCCCTCTTATTGACAGAACAGCTATTTAATGCAGTAAATAACCAACAAGAGAAGTTGTCCGGCGGAGAATTAATGAACTGATTGAACAAGAGTGGAGTCATCTTCTCAAAATGTTAAACACCATCTTAGTCAAATAATCAGATGAGTGGTATTCTTGTCAGCAACCCATTTATTTTATCACCTGACAACTCCCTTCGCTTGTCAATTACCCAATTTTCCACCTACCTGATTTGTTAAAAAAGGTGACACAGCCGGACAAAGGCGGCCAACCCATTCGGGAATGAGTGTATTCCGGGAAAAACTATATTCTTTTGCAATGACATCCGAGCCGCCCGGCTCATAATTATAAATCTCAAAAACAAATTGGTATGGAACAGAAACCACTATTTATCGCATTCAGTACCCAAAAAGGAGGAGTCGGAAAAACGGCTTTCACCGTACTACTGTCAAGTTACCTGCACTATCAACAAGGAAAATCTATCGCCGTAGTCGATTGTGATTTTCCCCAACACAGCATTATGGAAATGCGTAAGCGCGATCAAGGATTGGTTATCAGCGATCCCCATTTCAAACGAATGGCTTATGAGCAGTTTAAAGAAATAGGTAGAAAGGCTTTTCCTATTGTCAGTAGCAATCCTATTGATGCACTAGATGATGCCAAAAGACTTGTATCGGACAGTAAAAGTAAAATTGACATTGTATTCTTCGACTTGCCTGGAACCATGAACAGCAAAGGGGTGGTAAGCACGTTGCGAGAAATGGATTACATTTTTGCACCTGTCAGTGCCGACCGTCTGGTATTGGCCAGTACATTGAGTTTTGCTTCTTCTCTCAATGAAAACCTAATCTCTATCGGCAAGTCGTCTGTCAAGGGGATGTATCTCTTCTGGACAATGGTTGACGGCAGAGAGAAAACGCCTTTGTATGAAGCTTATGACGCTGCTATCGGTGAGCTGGGCTTGTCTCTGCTGAATACACGCATACCCGACACCAAGCGTTTTCGGCGGGAAATGGACGAAACGCACCGAGCCGTATTTCGATCTACTGTTTTTCCTCCCGACAAGCAATTGATTAAGGGTAGTAATGTGGATGATCTGGTAGCCGAGATATCTCAGATAATAAAATTCTAATATACATAGGCTTATGGCAAAGAAGATTGAAGAAGAAATAGATGAGGATTTTATCATCGCATCTATGAATATGACCGGTCCTTCGGCATCCGACAAAATGAGCTCGATACTTAAATCGGAAAGAAAAGAGAATCGCGAAAGTTTGGAGGAACCAGAAAAACAGAAGGATGTCCGGAGACGAAAAAGTAAAAACGATTTCGAAAGCTTATTTATCCGGCAAGCCGATATCGCAGGCCGTCAGGAAAAAACGATTTATGTACGGGAAAAATATTACAATAGAATTGATAAACTTATTAAATTATATGGTAATCCGCGATTATCCGTATTCTCTTATGTGGATGCTGTGCTGGAACTACATTTCGAAACTTACGAGCAAGAGATAAAAGAAGTATACCATAAACTATATACACCTCCATTCGATGAGTAACCGATTTATAATACAATTGATAGTTGTCATCTCCTCTGTTTTTCTGGGTATGTTTATATATCCACGGCTAAAGAGACTATTTATCTGCTTTATAGAGAAGCTATATTTACAAACTAGAGATGACAAACCGATTGAAGATGAAAGTACAGTTCTGCAAGTAGAAAAAATACCTTCGATTATAGGAAAAAGTAAATGGATACCAGGTCAAAGGCGGACAAAGACGGCCACGGATTCGGAAAATGAAAAAGAGAAAGAAAATGCCCCTATATTTGCTCCCGATTCGCAAGAAGGCGATCCGAAAATGGAGGATATCGAAGTTCCACTGGAAAAGATTGAGACCTTATCCGAAGATGAGTTTGACGAAGAATCGGAGCAGGAAGAACTGGAAATAGAAAGAGGTGCATTACAGGCCAGTGGAGCCAGTTACGATGAGCTGATGAAAACAGGAAAAATTCTCCAAAAGGAAAAACCTTCGGATGAAGAAAAGGACACGGCAGGAGAAGTGTTGTATCAGCAACAATTCACTGATGTCGTGGAACAGATTTCTTCAAAAGACGAAGCAACACTGACCAAGGTAAATGAGATGATCCATTTTCACATGAAGAAGCATAATCTAAATGCAGATGACTTTGAAATCGGATCAGATGACGATTTGAAGAATTTTGATGCCAACAGTATATTTTAGGGTCGCAGCCCTTTTTATTAACAATAAAAACAATGTATGCCTATGGGAAAATAAAGAATGAAAAAAGGAGTTTTTGTTCTCTAAAAAAACAAACGGTCGCGGACCTCACTAATTATCCAAGTTTAACCCGCCGTGAGTGACCATCCATCCTCACGGCACAATACAAAAAAAGTATGAAGAAAAAACTTCTGTTTTTCGCAGTTATGTTCATAGCTGCCACCACATCTATCTTTGCCCAAGGCAACGGTATGCAGGGGATTACCGATGCCACTAATATGGTGACCTCGTATTTTGATCCGGCAACCAAACTGATCTATGCCATCGGAGCCGTTGTTGGGCTCATCGGAGGCGTAAAAGTATATTCAAAGTTTTCGAGTGGTGATCCCGACACCTCGAAAACAGCCGCTTCCTGGTTTGGAGCCTGTATCTTTCTGATTGTAGCGGCTACTATTTTACGCTCATTCTTCTTATAGGATTGACTATGGCAGAATATTCAATCAACAAAGGGATTGGCCGTCCCGCCGAATTTAAGGGCTTGAAATCTCAATACCTTTTCATCTTTGCAGGCGGTCTACTCTCGGTTTTTATCGTTTTTGTGATTATGTATATGATCGGGATTAATCAAATATTTTGCATCGGATTCGGTGTTGTCAGTGCCGGAACATTAGTCTGGGGGACTTTCCACTTGAATGATAAATATGGAGAACACGGCTTGATGAAGTTGCAGGCAACAAAAAATCATCCCCATTTTATTATCAATCGCAGACGAATGATACAACTGATTGCCCGAGTGAACAGGAAAGGAGGCGACGTATGAGAAATACATTAAAAGCAGCAACGCTGGAAAGCAAGTTCCCATTGCTGGCAGTGGAGTACGATTGCATTTTGAGTAAGGATGCGGATATAACCGTTGCCTATCGTGTGGAACTGTCCGAACTTTTTACTGTGACCTCTCCCGAATACGAAGCAATACATTCGGCTTGGCTCAAAGCCATCAAGGTATTGCCCAACTATTCGGTCATACTGAAACAGGATTGGTTTATCGAAGAGAACTATGAGCCACAGGTACAGAAAGAGGACATCAGCTTTTTGTCCCGATCTTTCGAACGACACTTCAATGAACGACCATTTCTGAATCATACTTGCTATCTGTTTCTGACCAAAACCACCAAAGATCGAGCTAAACAACAAAGTAGTTTCAATGCTCTGACGCGAGGGTTTATTGTCCCTAAAGAAATGCAGGACAAAGAAATGGTACAGAAATTTTTGGAATCGGTCGGACAATTTGAACGGATAATCAACGATTCGGGGTTTGTCAAACTATCTCGTCTAACCACCGATGAAATTGTTGGCACGAAAGAAGAAGCGGGTATTTTGGAAAAATATTTTGCCTTGTCACAGGAAAATACAACTTGCTTGCAGGATATGGCACTTCATTCCGGCGAAATGAAAATCGGAGATAAGTATATGTGCTTACATACCTTATCCGATACCGAGGATTTACCCAACAATGTACAGACCGATATTCGTTATGAGCGACTATCGACTGACCGAAGCGATTGCCGTTTGTCTTTTGCTGCTCCCATTGGAGTACTACTTTCCTGTAACCACATTGTCAATCAGTATATCTTTATTGATGACCATGCGGAAAATCTGAAACGCTTTGAGAAACAGGCTCGCAATATGCACTCTTTATCGAAGTACAGCCGTTCAAACCAAATCAATAAAGCTTGGATTGAAGATTATTTGAACGATGCCCACAGTTTTGGATTGACCTCTGTTCGTTGCCATGTCAATGTAATGGCATGGAGTGAAAACAAAGAGGAACTGTCCCGAATAAAAAACGATGTAGGTAGTCAGTTGGCTCTGATGGAATGTAAGCCCCGACACAATACGGTAGATACACCAACCTTGTTCTGGGCTGGTATTCCGGGCAATCAGGGGGATTTTCCAAGAGAGGAGAGTTTCTATACTTTCATTGAGCAAGCTTTGTGCTTTTTCGTGGAAGAAACGAATTTTCGGGATTCACCTTCTCCTTTCGGTATCAAGATGGTGGATCGAGTTACAGGTAAACCGCTTCATGTGGATATTTCCGACTTGCCCATGAAAAAAGGAATTATCACCAACCGAAATAAGTTTGTATTAGGTCCTTCGGGCAGTGGAAAGTCTTTTTTTATGAACCATATGGTAAGGCAATATTGGGAGCAAGGTACGCACGTCGTCTTGGTGGATACAGGTAATTCTTATCAAGGCTTATGTGAAATGATTCGCAGTAAAACCAAAGGGGAGGATGGGATTTATTTTACATATACGGAAGAAAAACCAATCTCTTTCAATCCATTTTATACCGATGATAATCAATTTGATGTAGAGAAGAAAGATAGTCTAAAAACTCTACTTCTTACTCTTTGGAAAAGCGAAGACGATAAAATTACCAAGACTGAATCAGGAGAATTGGGTAGTGCCGTGGATGAGTATATCCAACTCATTCAAACGGATAGAAATATCCGTCCAAGTTTCAATACTTTCTATGAGTTTATGCGGGATACCTATAAGCCTGCATTGGAAAGTAGAGAAATTAAGGTAGAGAAACGGGACTTCAATATTGATAATATGCTGACTACACTTCGGCAATATTATCGGGGTGGTCGTTTCGACTTTCTGCTGAACTCGGACAAGGAACTGGATCTACTTAATAAACGGTTTATAGTCTTCGAGATTGATCAAATTAAGGAGAACAAAGAACTTTTCCCGATAGTTACCATCATCATTATGGAGGCTTTCATCAACAAAATGAGACGGTTAAAGGGTATTCGTAAACAACTGATCGTGGAAGAGGCATGGAAGGCATTATCTTCCCCGAATATGGCAGATTACCTGAAGTACCTCTATAAAACCGTTCGTAAGTTCTTTGGAGAGGCAATCGTTGTAACACAGGAAGTTGACGATATTATTTCGTCACCGATTGTAAAGGAAGCTATTATCAATAACTCCGATTGCAAGATACTCTTAGATCAGCGCAAGTATATGAATAAATTTGATTCTATACAAGCATTGTTGGGACTAACAGAAAAGGAAAAAGCACAAATTCTTTCCATCAATATGTCGAACAATCCCAGCCGAATTTACAAAGAGGTTTGGATTGGTTTAAGTGGAGCACAATCGGCAGTTTATGCTACCGAAGTGTCGAAATCGGAGTATTTGGCTTATACGACAGAGGAAACCGAGAAACTCGAAGTGATGCAATTAGCGGAAAAATTAGATGGCAATATTGAATTAGCCATCAAACAACTGGCGGAGCGTAAATAACCTCCAATCTACATACAGAGACCTGGATCACGAGTCTCTATCAATCATTTTTTTCTTACTAAAATAAATTAAATATGAGAACGAAAATCTTTATGTTGTGCGTGAGCCTTGTGCTTTTCACAACGAATATGGATGCCCAATGGGCAGTATTTGATCCGAGCAATCTGGCTCAGGGGATAGTGAACACCACCCGTAACGTCACTCAGACGACTACCACAGCTACTAACATGGTCAAAAACTTTCAGGAAGTCAAAAAAGTATATGAGCAGGGAAAGCAGTACTATGATGCCCTCAAATCTGTAAACAACTTAGTGCGAGATGCTAAGAAAGTTCAACAGACAATCCTGATGGTAGGCGACATATCGGATATCTATGTCAATAATTTTCAAAAAATGATGTCCGACCCCAACTATTCGGTAGAAGAACTCAATGCCATTGCAACAGGCTATGCCAAGCTGTTGGAACAAAGCAATGATGTACTGAACGAACTGAAAGGAGTCGTCAATATCAGTACGCTTTCTCTATCGGACAAAGACCGTATGGACGTGGTCAACTCCTGCCACGAATCAATGGTAGAATATCGTAACCTTGTTCGTTACTACACGAATAAGAATATTGGAGTTTCCTATCTCCGTGCCAAGAAAAAAGGGGAAACGGCTCGTGTGACTGCATTATATGGTAATCCTGACGAAAGGTATTGGTAAAACCAATGAGCAAATAAGCAAATTCGGAGATTAGCAAATGCCTTCATTTTCGAATTTGCTAATTGTAAAATTTTCAAATTTAAATTTATGGATTTCGATCAATTTCACGAAACACTGCGTACGCTCTACGACCAAATGATGCCCTTGTGCAGCAACATGGTCGGGGTAGCCAAAGGAATTGCCGGATTGGGAGCCTTGTTCTATGTGGCTTACAGGGTGTGGCAATCCCTCTCGCGAGCAGAACCAATAGATGTGTATCCTCTTCTTCGTCCTTTTGCGATTGGTTTGTGCATCATGTTCTTTCCGTCTGTCGTGTTGGGAACTATCAATAGCATTATGAGTCCCGTTGTACAGGGAACGCATGGAATGCTCCAATCCGAAACATTTGACATGAACAAGTACGCCCAACAAAAAGACCAATTGGAATACGAGATAATGCGGAAAAATCCCGAAACAGCTTATCTGGTAGACAATGAGATTTGGGATGCTAAACTGGACGAATTGGGGATAACCGATGTGGGAACAAAAGTCGGATTATATCTTGAAAAGAGTATGTATGAAGCTAAGAAATGGATACGGGAGGCTTTTCGAGAGCTATTGGAAATATTGTTTAAAGCAGCAGCATTGGTTATAGATGTGATACGAACTTTCTTTTTGATTGTTCTTGCCATCCTCGGCCCGATTGCTTTTGCTATTTCAGTCTGGGATGGTTTTCAGTCTACCCTCACGCAATGGATCACACGCTATATATCGGTCTATCTATGGTTGCCCGTCTCCGATCTGTTCAGTACGATATTGGCAAGGCTACAGTCTTTAATGCTTCAGGCAGATATTGTGCGTATGCAGACCGACCCAAACTTCTCGATAGATAGCTCTGATGTCATCTATATTCTCTTTTTGATAATGGGTATTATCGGGTATTTCACAATACCGACTGTTGCTGGGTGGATTATCTCGGCTGGTGGTATGGGGAATTTCGGTAAGAATGTCAACCAAACAGCGACCAAAGCCAGTGCGATGGCAGGAGGTGCCGCAGGGGCTGCTGCCGGAAATATTATGGGAAGACTAAAAGGACGGTGAGCCACCGCTCCCAATTATTACTTACAAGACCGATAACAAATGAGCCAATTGTTTAACATGCCAATTTGCCAATGAGTAATGGATTACAAGGCTCTGTAATTTTCATTGACACATCGGCACATTTTCAAATTATCACATTGAACTAATGGAATTTAAATCACTAAAAAACATCGAATCGAGCTTTAAACAACTCCGCATCTTCGGCATTGTCTTTCTCTGCTTATGTGCTATTGTCGCGGGATATTCCGTGTATAGTGCTTACCGCTTTGCAGAAGCACAACGCCAGAAGATCTATGTGCTGGATAACGGAAAATCGTTGATGCTTGCCCTTTCGCAGGACTTGTCGCAGAACAGACCTGTGGAAGCTCGCGAACACGTCAAACGGTTTCATGAACTGTTCTTTACCCTGTCACCCGACAAGTCTGCCATTGAAAGTAATATCCAACGGGCATTGTTCCTTTCGGATCGATCGGCTTTCAACTATTACAAAGACTTGTCGGAAAAGGGATATTACAATCGGATAATTTCGGGAAATATCAACCAGAGTATTCAGGTGGATAGTATTTCCTGCAATCTGAATGTATATCCTTACGAGGTGGCTACTTATGCCAAACAGATGATTATCCGAGAGAGTAATATCACGGAACGCAGTCTGACAACTACTTGTAGGCTTCTGAACTCTATTCGCTCCGATAATAATCCGCATGGATTTACGATTGAAGGATTCAAGATCAGAGAAAATAAGGATTTGAGAGTTCTTGACCGATAACAACCCCCTAAATCCCCGAAGGGGGACTTGGCTAAACCACGAAGAATTATGAAAGAGCGAATAAAAGAACTGGGGTATTGGCTTGAGGACAAACTCAAAGGCCTTTGCGGAGAGATCACTCCCGATAAGCGACTGACTGTTATTCTGATTATGCTTCTCTTGTTTACGATTCTCAATCTCTACTTCACATTTACATCCATTGCAAATTGGGGCAGGGAACAGGAACGAAAGGAACAACTCAAGATAGAACATATCAGACAGTTGAAGTTGGAAAGGATAAAGCCAAGCGAGTGGGATTCCGAATTTTTGGATTCGGAGATCAATACTTCGGCTTTGAACAGTATAAGGGTCGCAGACCCTCTTGTTAATCCATTATAGTATAAAAACGTAAAATAATATGAGCGAAAAAAGAAAAATAACAGCAGAGCAGGAACAAAAGCTTATCAAATATGCGGTTTTCGCATTGATGGCGATTGTTTGTGCGGGATGTATCTGGCTGATATTCTCACCTTCGGACGAGGATAAAGCCAAGGAGCAGATAGGCATGGGATTTAATGCCGATATACCCGATCCCAAAGGAGATGGGATTATTGATGATAAAAAAGATGCTTATGAACAGGAACAGATGAAAGAGCGACAAAAGGAGCGGATGCATTCGCTCCAAGGCTATGCCGACATGTTGGAAAATTCCAAGAAAGAAAAGGTAAGCCTTCATTTAGGCGATGATCTGACAAAAGATGTGAAGGAAGCACCTATCAATAACTCCATTTCTTCCTATCAGGACATTAACAAAACATTGGGTAATTTCTATGAAAAGCCCAATAACGATCCCGAAAAGGAAGAGATGATAAAGAAGCTGGAGGAACTGGAAACTAAAATGCAGGAGGCTGAGAATACCAAAAACACAATGGATGAACAACTTCTGCTAATGGAAAAATCTTACGAGATGGCAGCGAAATATATGCCGCAGGGACAGCAAGGTGAGCCGTTTGGGCAAACGAGCAATAATAACTCTCTGAAAAGTAAGATTGATAATTACGGTAAGGATAATTCTTCCAATAATGGCAAAACAAAGATCAGTCCCATCAGACAGATACACAAACAAACGGTATCGGCATTGGCTCAGAATATGAGCAATGAAGACCTTTTTCGAATGTATGACCAAGCCCGAAACATGGGATTCAACACGATGGGCGGAGAAACAGGCGTGTCGGAGAAAAATACCATCTCGGCAGTTATCCATGATGACCAGACGATAGTAGACGGACAGACCACCCGGATGCGTTTGACCGAGCCACTAATGGCAGGTACAATGATTATCCCCGAAAATACAATTCTGACAGGTGTCGCCAAGATACAGGGCGAACGGTTGGATATTCTGATCAGTTCGATTGAGTATCAGGGAACAATCGTACCTGTAGAAATGGTAACATTCGATTCCGACGGGCAGAAAGGAATCTATATTCCCGGCTCATTGGAAATGAATGCAGCCAAAGAGATTGTCGCCAACATGGGAAATAGTGTCGGGACCAGTTTTACCATGACACAGAGTGCTGGGGCACAGCTAAGTTCCGATCTAAGCAAAGGGGCGATACAGGGCATATCGGCTTATATGCAGAAGAAAATCAGGCAAGTAAAGGTTACACTCAAATCGGGATATCGAGTCATGCTTATGCCGAAGGCTAATTAGTCAATGTGATAATATGCCGATGTGCCAATGGTTTAATTCGAAAATTTGCCAATTGGCAGATTCGCCAATAATTTAATAACAGAAAAGAAAAAACAAATGAGAAAATATATAATCGCATTTGCAATGTTGTTGGCAACATTCAATATCAATGCGCAGACAGAAAAAACAGTTATCGTTAACGAAACATCAGAAAAGATACAAGACGATTTGCAACAGGTGCTCAAACCGACTTACGGAGATTATTACGAGGGACTATCCAAGAAAATAACTTTTGATAGAATGATTCCGCCGTATGGTTTGGAAGTGACTTTTGATAAAACCGTGCATATCATCTTTCCGGCATCCATCCGCTATGTGGATTTGGGCTCCAATAATATCATTGCCGGCAAAGCAGGACCTTCTGAAAATATTTTGCGAGTAAAAGCGGCTATCCGTCAGTTCGAAACGGAGACCAATATGGCGGTCATAACCGAAGAAGGCAGCTATTACACTTTCAATGTCAAATATGCCGATGAACCTGAAAAGTTAAACATTGAGATGAAAGATTTTATGCATGATGGTATAGCAACCAATCGCCCGAATAACAGCATGGAAATCTATTTACAGGAATTGGGTAGCGAATCACCTCGTTTAGTGCATCTTATTAATCGTTCCATCTATAAAAACGACAAACGATTAGTAAAACATATCGGCAGTAAACGTTTTGGAGTGCAATACTTACTTAAAGGGATTTATTCACATAATAACCTCTTGTATCTGCATACCTTGATTAAAAATTCCTCCAATGTGCCTTTTGATATTGATTTTATACGGATGAAAATTGTCGATAAGAAAATTGCCAAACAAACGGCTATTCAGGAAACGGTTATCTATCCACTTCGGGCTTACAATTTCGTATCACAAGTAGGAGGAAACCAGACAGAGCGAACAGTATTTACCATTGATAAAATTACCATCCCTAACGATAAGCATCTAATCATCGAACTCTTTGAGAAAAATGGCGGCCGCAATCAATCCTTTATCATTGAGAACGAGGATTTATTAAGAGCGGAGGAGATTAATGAACTAAAAGTGAAGTAAGATGAAGGTCACAGACCTTTTTATTAAACATTAAATACGATAACAGATGTATAGATATAAAATAACATTAGTATTTATTCTGAGCCTTGTCCTGACCGGGCAGGCTCAGGCTCAACGCTACTTACCGGGACAAAAAGGGATTCAGGTAACAGGTGGTGCTGTCGATGGTTTCAAATTCAAAAACGAGGATGGGCAGGCGTTTTTCGGAGGTGTTGCTCTGTCAACTTACACGAAGAATGGTAACAGATGGACCTTTGGTGCAGAGTATCTGCAAAAGAAACACGAATATAAGAATATTCTCATTCCTCTATCGCAGATAACCGCCGAAGGTGGGTATTATTACAAATTCTTATCCGATCCGTCCAAAACGGTATTCTTTTCTGTTGGAGCTTCGGCGATGGCAGGTTATGAAATAATTAACTGGGGAAAGGAACTATTGTTTGACGGAGCGACCATTACGAGTGAAGATAATTTCCTGTATGGCGGTGCAGTGTCTTTTGAGATAGAAACGTATCTCTCGGATAGGCTTGTATTATTAATCAATGCAAGGGAACGAATATTACTCGGCTCGGATGTTAGCAAGTTCCATACACAAGTGGGTATAGGTATAAAATTTATAATAAATTAGTTATGAAACAGAATGATGAATGGTACACACCCAAAGAGATTATAAAATCACTTGGGCAATTTGATTTAGATCCGGCCTCATCGGAAGATGCGTTCAAGCTAAATCAGTCAGCAAAGAGGTTTTATAGCATTAAAGACAACGGATTGGCACAACAATGGGAAGGACGGGTATGGCTTAATCCTCCTTATTCCAATCCTTTAATACAGCAATTTCTAACTAAAATGGCAGAGCATAATAATGGTATCGCTTTGGTATTTGCAAAGATTGAAGCCAAATGGTTCCACGATATTGTCCTCAAACATGCTACAGCGATTAAGTTCCTGTATAATCGTATCAGGTTCTTTAAAACAGATGGTACACAAGGCATGCAGCCCAGAAACGGGTCTATGTTAGTAGCATACAATAAAGAAAATGCTGAAATACTGATGAATAATACAATAAAAGGGAAATTCCTTTTCCTGTAATTCGTTTAATAATCGAATAATAAATATACAAAATGAAAAAAATAGCATCCTATATAATATACACGATACTGATAGCATGTATCGTTTGTGCCTGTAGCAGCGATATTGATGTTCGTCAGGATTATACATTCGAAATAACTCACCTGCCTGTCCCGAAAAGGTTAAAGAAAGGAGAGACAGCAGAGATCAGATGTCAACTGAATCGTTATGGCAGATACGAAAATACAACCTACCAACTGCGATACTTTCAGCCCGATGGACAAGGTACTCTCAAAATGGATGATGGCACAGTATTTCTGCCCAATGACTATTACGACTTAACCAAAGAAACGTTCCGTTTATATTACACTTCGGAATCGGAAGATCAAGCAGTTATAGACATCTATTTCTTCGATTCATTTGGAAATAGCTCATTTCTCTCGTTTTCGTTCAATAATGACAATTCGGAGGAGGAATAGCCATGATGACCATGATGGTAATTTCGTATATCACTACTTGGATAAGTATTATCTATTCAATGGTGACGGCTCCAAGTGATGTGGAACTGTGGAATGAGGAGGTGGAATAGAATATTTCTCTTATTATAAAAGTTTTAAGCAGACTGAGAGGCTATATCTCTCAGTCTTTTTTTATATTTTTGTAAATAAAAATCAAAAGAGCTACGTTAAGTTCGAATCATATAATATGTCAATACGAATCAAATATATAATTTCGGAATTAAAAGACCAATATCTTATCGAAGATAATTTGCGTCCTTGGATAATTGGTTTTAGTGGAGGTAAAGATTCTACAGTTTTATTACAACTAGTTTGGCTAGCAATTTCAGAAATCCCTTTAGAGTATCGAAAAAGAGAAGTACACGTTGTTTGTAATGACACTCTAGTCGAAAACCCCATTATTCAATCTTATGTGTATGGAGTATTATCTAAAATAAAAGAAGCTGCAGCATCAATGAGTATGCCCATTAGAGTTGAAACAACAATTCCTCGTCTGGAAGATACATTTTGGGTTAATATTATTGGAAGAGGCTATCCTGTTCCAAATAATTCATTTCGTTGGTGTACCGATAAGATGAAAATCAAACCTACGTCTAGATTTTTAACAGACAAAGTCGCAGAAAACGGAGAAGCTATTATATTAATTGGTACTCGTAGTTCAGAGAGTGCCAATAGAGCTAAATCTATAAAAAAGCATGAGATAAGGGGTAAAAGATTGACAAAACATCCTCACAATCCAAACACTTTTGTCTATTCACCAATTAAAGAACTTATGCTGGAGGAGGTTTGGTATATTATCAACACGATGACCTCCCCTTGGGGCGCTGATAACTCAAAGCTTTTCCAAATTTATTTAGATGCTAGTGCTGATGATTATGAATGCCCAACTGTAGTGACTGACAAAAGTCATAGTTCTTGTGGACAAAGCCGTTTTGGTTGCTGGACATGTACAGTAGTAAAAGAGGATAAATCTCTATCGGCATTGGTCAATAAAGGGCAAAGTTGGTTGAAACCGTTACTCGATTTACGGCAGAGTATGATCGATGAGCGAAATATATCTAAAAATCGTCTACCAATACGAAGGAATCTACAGAATGCAGTAAATTCAGATGGAGATAATTTGGGAACATATGAACCTGAGTACAGAATTAAATTACTCAAACAAGTACTAAATGCTCAACGTGTAGTTCAGAATGAAAAACCAGAAACAACACTTATAACGAACCAAGAATTAGTTGCCATACAAGTAATATGGCACAGAGATGCTGCTTATTATAACATCAAATTCTCAGAAACAGTATCTCAGATATATAACAAAATCTACGATAAAGAAATAGAGATGGAAAAGCACGCAGAAAAAATTCAAAGAGAAATTGATTTATTAAAGTCAGTATGTACAGATGAACCATCTGATTTTGATTTGATTAATGAATTGTTGGCTCTACAAAGAAACAAAGCCCTTCTAAATCGAAAAAGAGGGCTCAAAGAAGATATAGAACGGGTCATCGAAAAGTACTTAAATTAAGCCTAATATGTATATAAAAGAGATCGAACTAAATAACTTTCGAATATATAAAGGGAATAATGTCATTTCTTTATTGCCATCTGATAATAAGAATGTTATTGTTATCAGTGGAAAAAACGGATTTGGGAAAACAACTTTTCTAATGTCTCTTGTTTGGTGCCTTTATGGTAAGCAGATGGAAAAAGTTGATGATTTGTATGAGAAAGAGATTAGAGATAAAGGAAATTACACAAAATATATATCGGAAAGCTTGAACCGGAAAGCAAGAGAAGAAGGTGAAAATGAATTTTCTGTTTCCGTGACCTTTTGTGATGTGAAAATTCCAGATATTACATGTTCGGAAGTGACGATTAAGCGTACTTATAATGTAATAACATCGGCATCAGATAAGATTGAAGTCTTAGTCGATGGTTATCCTAATCAATTAGTTGATGATTTCTCTAAAAATAATCAACAAGGAGAGGAAATCTTTATTCGTGATTTTATTTTACCTATCGAAATTGCAAAATTCTTCTTCTTCGATGCAGAAAAAATAGTTTCTCTTGCTGAAGTTAACTCAACTCTTCAAAGACAACAGCTAAGCAAAGCATATTCAGAGGTCCTTGGTATACAGAAATATGAAGACTTGAAATCTAATCTTGAAGAGAAACAAGATGATTACCGTAGACGTTCTGCAAAACCGGAGGAGAAAAGAGAGCTGAATCAACTTCATGCAGATATTGAAAATACCGAAATTACAATAAAAGATTATGGATCTCAAATAGACGATATAAAAGAGAAACGGAACACTCTTGAAAAAGAGTCTGATGAAATTCAGCGAAAATTAATTAGAGAAGGAGATAAAATGTCTCTTGAGGAGCTAAATGAATTAAAAAACGAACAATCCAATCTAAATCAAGAAATTGCAAAAAAACAAGAAAATCTAAGAGAACTGCTTGATGTTGTTCCTTTTGCATTGGCAGGAGAAACTATGGCTAATGTATTAGAGCAAATCAATGATGAGAGAGCGTTAGCAGAACAAAAATATAAGCAGGAAGACGTTAGTGAGAAAATAGATAAGATTCAAGCTGATATTGAAAATGCGAAACTTAAATCGGATATTTGTTTTGACACTAATACTGTTAAAGTCAAAAACTTCTACGAAGAACAAATAAAAATATTGATTAAGAAGTATTTTTTCTCTGATATTGTAGAACTTCCTGATACATTCAAAGTCTTACATGACTTTTCAAGCACACAAACAAATGAATTTACACAATTAGTAAACACCATAAGACTAAGTTTCAAAGATAAATTTTCTCAGTTAAACTCGGAGTATTCTTTTATAAAGAACCAACTTGATTCAATAAATAGAAAACTAAGAGATGCCGAAAATAAAGCAGAAGATGAATACATCTCAAGTTTAAGACAAAAAAAGGATGCTATAACAAGTAACATTATTAGATATGACAATGAGATTGAAGCTTTAAATCAGAAAGTTGGAAGTTGCACAACTCAACTTCAAACACTTCTCCAAAGACAGGGTGTACTGCGTAAAAAAATAGATGAATCTTCAGTATATTCTAAAAAGGAGAAAAAAACTAAACAATTAATAATAAGGTTACAAAATTTCATTGTTCAATTCAAAGATGAGAAGAAAAAATCCCTAGAAGCTAAAATGTTGGAGTCGCTAAATATTCTTTTACACAAAAAAGAGTTCATAAAGCGTGTTGATGTTGATATAAATGCAACAGGAGATGATATAGATATTGTTTTGTACAATCAGAATAATAAAATAATAGATCGGAGTTCTTTATCAATGGGTGAGCGACAAATGTATGCTTCTGCATTATTAAGCTCTTTAGTTGATGAATCGGAAATAGAGTTTCCTGTTTTCATTGATAGCCCAATGCAAAAATTTGATGAGCAACATGCTGAAAATATAATTAAGTATTTTTATCCTAGTGTGTCAAAGCAAGTTGTTATATTTCCATTGATAAACAAAGAGCTAACAGAGAAAGAATATGAAATATTAGAGCCTAAAGTAAGTAGAGCCTATTTGATTGAGAATATATCAACAGATAGTTCCAAATTTACAGAAACTACCCCTGATAAATTTATAGAAACCTATAATCAAAAATACAATGCAAATTAATATCAAAACTTCCGAACAAAACCAAGCTGTAGTTAAAAGTTTAACAACAAAGTTGCCGTACGGAACAAAGGAAAATGTAATAGCACGTATTGCTTTGGGGTATTCTTTGCAAACAGGTAAAAGGTTTCAAACATCTGAATTCAATATATATGACTCCAAGGGAAAAGAATACAAGGATCATGTCCTTTTTGATGAAAAATATCGAGATTTCTATATTGCTCTGATATGCCAACACTACGGACTGTATAAGACAGATGATGTAAATATTCCTAAATATATAAAATTACATATAGATCATGGTTTAGAGTCTTTAGATAAAATATTTAGAGATAGTTATAATTATACTTTCTTCGATTTTCTCATAGAATATATAGAAAAAGGAACTTTACCTCTTGTTGGGCTAAACGTTTCTTTAGGAAGCGTTCCAAATAATCAGCAGCATATAGAAAAATCATACTTCTCTGAATTGATAAAACTGAATATTGGAGATACAATAGATACAGAAGTACCAGAACCAATATTTCTAGGATTTAATGATACCAGACGTTATAATAATAACCATATTGCAGTAGCAGGAAACTCTGGAACAGGAAAAACTCAGTTTGCATTGGAGTTTGTAACTCAAATAAATGAACAGTCAAATGGACATGTCAATTTCATATATCTTGATTTTAAGGGGTTGAAAAATGATGATGTAAAAGAAATGACTCAATTTTTTGAGAAAACAAAGACCAAATTTATAAACGTTCCAGATACCCGTTTCCCTATTAATCCTCTTACATTTATTGATAATGTAAATGATTCAAATAAAAATATGGGAATAGATAAATTTGTAGATATTGTATGCAAATATTCGAATTTGGGAGTGAAACAAAAGGGATTTTTGAGAGATGCAACTCAAGAAGCATTTACAAATCAAAAAGGAGGAACATATCCAACATTAAATCAGATCAACGAACAATTATTAGAAATCGTCGGTGATAAGAGAGATACATTAACAGAAATTATGGGAGAATTGAGTCGTTATCCAATCTTCTTAGATGATCCTAAAAACGAATCAAATTTTCTAACTAAGAATCTTTATTTATCTTTATCTGGAGATCTATCTAACTCTCTTAGATTCACGTCTCTTTTTCTTATCATAAACTATATTTATAATACATTTATGAATATGGAAAATACACCTGTAGAGAATGGTGTGCGATCAATGAGATATGTAATTATAATTGATGAAGCCCATGTATTATTTAAGGAGAAAAAATATCAGGAGATATTAGAGAAAATACTGAGAGAGATTCGATCTAAAGGTGTTTCAATAGTGTTACTTTCACAAGGTATTGAAGAATATAATCAATCAAACTTTGATTTTTCCTCAATGTGTGAAATGGCATTCCTCTTAGATATAAAAGATAAGAATACGAAAACAATGGAAAAATTCCTAGGACTTTCGGGTAAAAGTTCTCATACGATTTCTAAGAGTATGGAAAAAATCGAAAAAGGACAAGCTATTTCGAATATCAAAGAATTCAAACTTGCAGAGAGATTTGAAGTTAAACAATATTGGGAAAGAGATAAAAAGTAATAAAAATATGGCTATAGATCACGAATATAAAACTATTTATTATAAAGAATTAGCTCTAGATCCTGAAAATCCGCGTATCCCTGCCTCAAAACATAACATGGATGAAAGGGATATAATTGATTATATGCTTTTAGAGGCTGCAACTTTAGAGTTAATGCAGGCAATAGGGGAGAATGATTTTTTCAGAGGAGAACAATTATTAGTTGTTCCTGATGGGAACAAGTATAAAGTATTGGAAGGTAATAGGCGTTTAACGTCTATAAAACTTTTAAATGAGCCAGAGTTAGCTTCTGTAAAAAAGGCTTCTGTTAAAGAAATATATGATACTGCGAAATTTCATCCTCAACATATTCCCTGTTTAATCTTCAACTCAGAAGAAGAAATAAGAAAATATCTTGGATTTAGGCATATTACAGGAATAAAGCCATGGGGACTAACCGAAAAATCTCGATATTTATATCAATTATATAAAGATCAGTTTCAAGGAGACGACAGTATTGATGTTGCGGTTAAAGATCTAGCAAAAAAAATAGGTAGTCGTAAAGACTATGTTAAAAGAGTTATAGTTGCTTATGAAATATATCAAATTGTAGAAGATGAAGGATTTTACAGAATTAAAGATTTGGATGATACAACTTTTTACGTAGGGTACATAGTTGATTCATTAAGTAGAAGTCATATATCCGCATTTTTAAACGTAGATATGTCCTCGAATAATCCATTAAAAGATATAAATAAAGCCAATCTAAAAGAATTAATATTCTGGTTTTTTAAAAAAAACGACCAGGATAAAACTAGAATTAAGGGAAAGAGTGGTGACCTAAATAAACTAAATGCTATTCTAGAAAATACAATAGCATCTTCTGCCTTTAGAGAAGGAAAAGATCTAGAAAGTGCTTATGAACTTACTGACAATATTGAATCCAGATTCTTCACAAGTATTCAAAATTCATTAAATTCTTTGGAACAAGCTGATTCGCTAGTTCATAAAGTAACCGATTTTTATGGTGAATTAGAGGCTGATCTCGTACAAATAAGAAAGCTGACATCAAAGATCAAGCAAAGCAAAGATGAGTTATTAAATAAAGAAATATTTGGTGATGGAGACGAGTTTTAATGAAAAGTTAGAGAAACAATTTCGGAATTTCTCGATTGAATCTCCCAAAGTATCAAAGTATATTGAGCATATATATGCAGATTATGTAGAATTGAATGCTTTGTTTTTAAAAGAAGAAGTTACAATTGCAGATATTTCTGATAAATTACAAGATGTAAAAGATTCCAATGTATTAGAGACAGATGAACTGGACAATATTGAAAACAAACTAGATGAGATAGCTTCTCTTGAGGCTGAGAAGAACGATATTATTGAAGAAAAGTTCTATTCTATTTTTTCTATTTGTCAAGATAGAGAGAAACTTTATGAAGTTGATGAATACCCATTTTTAATCAATAAGAATCAAATAAAATTGAAAGATAATCTCACAAATAAACAAAAACTATACATACTATTGCTTTTGTGCTCTAATTTGAATTATTTCAAAGAAATTGATCATGAATTGACTGTCGATTTTGAGATGTTATCATTCTATTGTCTTAAATTTTTTCTTCCACGAAAAGCTGTAATTAAATCATTCGGAAAGAATTCTACATACAAAGGTAATGCAAGAACAAAAATATCTCAATTAGCTGAAGATTTAAATACTAAAATTAATATTGATAAACTAGACTCAATTCCCCAGACAAACACACAAGAGAGAGGTCTTGATTTAATTGGTTGGATCCCTTTCGTTGATAAAATACCAAATATGGTCATTGTTTTAGGACAATGTGCTTGTGGAAAAAATTGGAATTATAAGCAATACGAAACGCAGAGATTTAGGGAATATATCGTTTTTCCTAAATTGCCTATTCACGCCATGTTTATTCCTTATGCAATGAGTATTCCCAAGGATGTAAAATTTCACCAGTATGATGAAATTTTAAGTGATCAACTTCTCTTTGACAGAAAAAGAATTTTAGAGCAAATTGATGATTTCAATTTCTCTACAGAACTAAAATCTTTCTCTGCTGTAGAAGTGAGTATTAAAGATAGAATAGTAGTGTAGTATTGTAGTATGGGAACCACAAAGAAAAGTAGCACTACAATAATAGATGCCATTAGTCAGGTATTAAAAAATAGCAAAAGACCGTTAACAGTCAATGCCATATATGATAATATCATTGCAAATGACTACTATAAATTCAAAGCTCAGAATCCATTAAATGTAATGAGAGTTGAGTTACGCCGTCATTGCCAAGGTGTCGATTTTCCTACAGCCTCAAAAAGAAAGCACTTTCAAATTTTAAATGATGGAACTTATTGTCTAATAGAATATTCTTCCCTTTATTTAAAAGAGGATAAAAAGAAAAGTGCCATAATCGCTGATGAAAAGAGATTAATAGAAATACTAAAAACTACTCATACAGATTATATAAAATCCTTCAAGATACAACTCCTAGAACAACTTAAAGACTTAGACCCATTAGTTTTCGAACTATTTAGTAAGAAATTGCTTAAAGTTTACGGCTTTCGAGATATGAAAGTAACTAAACCTCAAAAAGATGGAGGGATTGATGGTTATGGTAAATTGAAAGTTGGCATTTCTTACTTAAATGTAGCTTTTCAATGTAAAAGATGGAAAAACACAAGTATAGGGCGCACTGAGATTGATAAATTTAGAGGGGCAATTCAAGGGGATTTTGAACAAGGGATATTTATAACAACTTCCAAGTTTTCAAAAGAAGCTTTAAATGCCACAACAAAAAAAGGAGCAGTTCCTATAATTTTGATAGATGGTATGATGATTATAGATATCATGATTGAAAAGAAATTTGGAATTGAGATACAAGATATTCCATTATACATAAATGCTTTAGATTCAATTTGGGACTAAAAAAAATGTTTCTTTTTTGTCCGTTCAGGCTCATTGAAAAAAGAAACGGACTGAAATTCTCAGTCCGCATATTAGAATAAATTATTGCGTTCGTTTTATTTCTGATTCAAACACATACCAACTATCTCTATAATTTTCACCAATAAGATTAAAGACTTCGTTCAGATTGCAGTTTTGAGCATATTTCTTGGCTTTAAAGATGCTATCGAACTCGCCCAATTTCCGAAAGCCGATAAAAAGACTATACATATTCTTCTAGTTTTAGTGAGTAATTAAGCCACCATCCTTTCCTCAATCATAGAGATATTATTTTCCACAAGATTAATTATCTGATTGTGGTATTCTGTATTTTTATTACATACCCCTCTCGATTGAATAACCCGAAGTTGTGATAAAGAAATTTCTATTGGTGTACTTCCACTCGAATAGAGAATCGCTTGCTGCGCGTTGCTCTAAATAGGCTTGTATTGTATTCTTGAAATGCTTTGTTATTTTCATAATTATTCTGCTTTTAGATTTAATACTGTGTTTAATTCGTCTTGCTTAGTCTTGGAAAATATCCACCCTGCGTGCTTTTGGTTGTTATAATTCAATCTCGGATTGAACTTGCCACCCATAGCAGACAATAGGTCTTTAATTGCTTTGGTATCCCCAAACAAGGCGATTGCTTTCTCCGAATAATCCACTATCTCAAAAGAGAGATTCTCGTTTGTGATGGCTGTTTCTGTCGAAGTCGGATTATTATTTTCATTCAATGATTTGAGGTGTATATTATCCTCGTTTCCTGCGGTGTAGGCAAATTCTTCGATTGTTTTTTCTCTTTTGTAGATAGGGCATTTTTCGATTATCCAACCGTGATACTTACTTTCGCCTAAGTAATAACCATCGCCCATGCTGTATTTTTCCCGATGTTCATAGTCCTCATTATACTCTGCTAAATAGGCTATTTCCTCGAAGTTTGAAGCGTGTTTTCTCATTTCAGAAAACAACTCTCTCTTATGCTTTGAAAAGCCTAAAATAACGGTGCGTTGTGGGCTGTGGGCGAAGTAGTCGGTTGGACTGTCGCTCTCGTTCTGTCTTAATCGTGCCACGATAACGGCTTGTGCATCTTCGGGAAATATCTCGGCAAAGCGTTTGCGACCAATCGTTTTAACTTCTTCAACTCGTATGCGTTCCTTTTCTTCTTCGTCTGCTTCCGCTTTTTTCTTTTGCTCTGCTTCTTGTAGGAGTATAGCCACCTCGAAGCCGTCCATAAACTGAGGGTTTTTACTGTCGTAATAGAAACCAATGCCAAATTTTTCTTTCAATGGTCTGATAATATTGGCTGTATGAAAATCTTTTGTAGTTAGGTTGATTAGCTTGTAAGTGATGCCCCATTGATTTACTACAATATCATACACTACATACCTGTGGTAGCTGTAACCCTCCATTTGGATAATCTGATTGACCTCTACCACTTGTTTGGCTCTATCTATTTCTTTGTTTGCTCCTAATAAAAATACTTTGTTCATAGTTGTATTATTTGAATAAGTTAATAATCGGAATTTTATTTGCTTCTGCTCTGCGGACTGTATAGCCTGTACCACTACGGAAAGAATGTGTATTGTAGTAGGCTATCAGTAAGGAGCAATGCTCTAACATATAGTTGTTACGATGGAGAAAACAGCCGTCATAGTAGTGAGAGGAAAGGAGTATATTTGCTGTTGCTTTGTCAGCAATGGCAATATATCGCTCATTATCCCCGTCTGTGAAATAATTGTGATGACCTGTATAGGGTACGGCAATAAATAGTTGCATATCTGCAAATTTTTCTTGCAAGGTCAATACGACTTCTGCCGACAATAAGTCGAACCCTCTTGCACCACCAACAATGAATGTGTTGTAGCCATTATTGTACTGCTCTGTCAGCACTGCTGTCAGTCCTTCTTTCAAGAACAGTAAATTATCTGTTGTAATATTTCTATGCCCTGTAAAGGCAATCGTTTTCGATTTATCAATGAATCTATTTTTCATGCTGTGAAATGTTAAAGGATAAATACTATTATTCCCATGACAATGGCTACCAAAAAGAGAATGAAAAGAAGGTAGAAAACAACATGAATAGACAAACGGATGATTTTAAGTACGCTATGGACAATTATATATATTCCGACCACCGATACTACCGACACGCCTATTTTAGACACAAACCACACGCAAAGAGCCACAAATGCCACTCTGAATCCCAATTTTATGCTACGAGTGAGATAGGAAATGTTGTTCTCATTATTCTTTTTTTCTGTTCTTTTCATATCCATCGACTTTTTTTTTATGCCATGTCGTTTCGATGAGGTGTATGTTGTTCTAAAGGCAGCAAAAGATCAGATTGTCGGAATGACAAATTTTTTGAAAAAAATACGCTCGCCCGAAGTATGAGGGAAAGAGGAAGATTATTTTCAAAATCCCGACAGGGACTCGAATTTCACGTCATGCCGAGAATATGGATAACCTTTGCCTGAAAGACACAGCCGCCTCATCGGTATGATATGTGCATAGAGGAGATGGATATTAGAAAAGAGCCGAAAAATCGTTGTTTCGGAAAATGGGAAAAATGATATTTTGGGGAAATATCTATTACAGGCTAGTGTACACTTGAAAAGTAGTACTCTTGCCGAAACGTCTATCCGGGACTGTCTTGAACAAGAATGTAATGGGAGTGAAAGAGGGTCGGAGGATAATTTTATTCTTCTTCTATTATTTTGTCAATATATCTATTTACGTCATATTTAAATTGAGCATCGTTATTGTATTGTGTTAGAATAAGGCGACCTCCATCTTCAATGCTGGTTATACTTATAGCTCTATACCAGACTAACTTTTCAATTGTTCTATCAAAATAGTCATTATTAGATTCAAACATACCAAAGTGTTCCCAATAAAAGACATTCTTAGTTTTCATATTTGCAATGGTAAAATCCGGATATCTTTCCTGGCATCTTGCTATCAGAGCTTTCTCATATGTAATACGCAGAAATTCAAAAGTTAAGAGTCTATTGTATATATACAATTCCTGTTTAGATCTAACTTTTACACCATTAGATGCCTCATGTTGAAGGTTTTTGCTAAATATATTACCCATTTCTGATCCTTTGGCCAATACTGTTTTCTCTGGTAAAGGTGCATTATCGGAGGAAATAGTATCTTGCGGATAAAATTTCCATTTATAGTGATGATGAATGGAAGTATCAACACTACAATTGGGAATAAGCTGCAAAAGAACTTTATCCTGATGCATTTTTCTCATAAACCGACTGAAATCAATGCTTGTCGGAAATTCATCCTTAAATGGTTCTTTTGTTCGGATATAATCATATATCTCTGATAAATTAGATATTTCGGTTTTGCGCGTACTTTTGAAATACGCTTGAATAATAGTGTTAAGTTGTTTCAATAAAAGATATTCTTTGGGTAATTTCTTCATACTATTATTATTCAAGTTTGTTCTATTCTTACTGTTTTACCAAAAAATAATCCGGTGACTGATTGAGCTCCAAGTTCAATCAACTTACGCTTGACTTGAATAAAACTTTCACCGGTTGTGAATATATCATCAATCAGTAAGACATCCTTGCCTTGAAAATAGTTAGGGTGAAAAATCAAATTTTCAAGTTTATCGTACCCTTTAGTCCCTTTCAACTGTTGGCGATCTTCTTTTATCCAGATAGCTTTGAAGCCGTCTTCGACTTTGAGCCTTTTGGCTAACAAATAAATAAATTGGGCAAAACGTTGTATATTTCGTTCTTTAGTAGCTGCCGGAATCGGTATCAATATAGGATTTTTTAATTCTTTGATAAAGGGCATACGCATAATAGCTAAGGAAAATAATTTAGCAACCAAGGCTGACTGTTTCCCCTCCTTGAAACGAAAAACAAGATTGGAAACTTTCTTCTGGTATGTAGAAATTTCCTTATAGTGAGATACCGGATAGTAATCATGGATATAAAAGCACAAGGCATTATCAACCCTTATCTTTCCTTTGAAATGATTGGTATAAGGAAAAAATTTCCGAACAAAATCGCTCTCGAATGTAAAATGCAAGATGTCCCGCCAAAGCTTCAATGTGTTTTCATCGCTTACTCTATATACCTCTCCTTCGGCATGATCTTCTCCGGCTAAGCCTGCTCCAATAAATAATGATTCGTTAAATTTGTCTTTGGAAACAATGTACCAATCGAAAGAAGAACATATTTTATCAATCGGGCAGTCTAAATTACACATAAAATAAAATTGGCTATCTTCTTTCTGTACAACAAGAAACTCACCCGGTAATTTCAAAAGTTCAAAATAATTACCAACGTCATTTTCTGCTACCTCTTCAATCGGAATACTTATTTGAAGGTTATCAATCATATGAAAAGTATTGAAATGTGTATCTGTCAAATATAATAATTATCAGAAGAAATATCCACAAGTTTGTACAAAAAAAGCCTCCCTCATAAAATGCGGGAGGTCCTCTCAAATATTTGCATCAGCTATTCTTTTGGCTTCTTCTTTACGGTATGTTTTACTTTTAGGACAGAAAGATTGAGTTCGATAGTTGTTTCAGTACCCACAGTTTGATAATCGTTGCTCAATACATCCGAAATCAATTCACCACTTCGTTGCATCAATGTTTTTTGCATCTTCTTGTCAGAAGTTTCAGACATCTCAACTATACTACGGGATAATTCACGAACTTTTGCGAAAGTTTCAATAATACCAATGGTTGTTTCTGTTGCTTTGGGAGATTTCAATATTGTAGCAATCATATAAAGTCCTTTTTCAGAGAATCCTTTGGGAGCAATACGACTCTTCATTAAACTTGTGGTCGAAAATTTCGACCGCAAATTTTCGAACTCTTTCTCTGTCAGTTGAACGATATAACCTTCTGGGAATTTATCGGGATTATTCTTTACTGCTTCATTGATACGTTTTGTTTCAACTCCATAAAATTCAGCCACATCACTATCCAAGATTATATGCTTACCTTGAATTAAAATTATCTTCTCTTCTATTTTTTGTAATATCATGGTCAATTTACTTTTTTTGTGAATCTTCAGCTTCATCTTGTACATACCCAACTTTCTTTCGCGGCTTATTTTCTAATTCTTTTACACTTGCCAATTCGGTCAAAGCCTGATATATGTCATTGAACTGCATATTTGTCTCAAGCATAAAGCTTTCTAACCTTTGATTAAGCTCTGCGTATCCCAAAGCATATTGCCGTATGACAACAAAGGCTCTCATGATAGAAATATTAATATCAATAGCAGCTTTACTTCTCAAAACAGATGAAAGCATAGCTACACCCTGTTCAGAGAAAGCAAAAGGCATAGCAGGACTGAATTTTATTTTTTCTGGGAGGTTATCACAAACTGTGATAACCTCTTGCCATTCGTTCCTAGTCAATTCAAACATAAAATCGGAAGGGAAGCGTTCAATATTTCTTCTCACTGCTTGCTTTAACGTTCTGTTCTCTACTTGATATAATTCAGCTAAATGAAAATCCAACATTACTCGACAGCCTCGAACTTCAAATATCCTGTTTTGTACTACTTGCAATTCCATACTAATTCAAACTAAATTGTGAGTACTCTCTAATAATCAAATCACAGTCTATAAGCCGATTCTGAGATTTATTTGATTGATACAATGAGCCAAGTACCCATTCACGAAAAACCTTTGCATAAAATGATTGAGTCCTGAAGCTCAAATAGGTAATTACCTCCAAGTTGTAATATATTCGGATGCACTCCCCATATATAGGACAAGTGTAACGATGTTCACTTACAACCTCATTTTCTCTCAGTAAATTTTCTTTGAATATTCCTTTCAAATGTTTATTGACGGTCGAAATATTTATTCTAAAAAAATCGGCTATTTCATTGACAGTCATCCAAACTGTACCGGATACAAATTTTACATCAACTGAATTTCCTGTAATTTTGATATGTCCTGTTTTCATAATTTCTCAATTTATAGTGTCAGTTTACTCATCTCATTACTGATCATATTCTCAGTAATTCGAGCATATATCTGAGTCGTTTTAATATTAGTATGTCCTAGCATTTTAGATACAGCTTCGATTGATACACCTTTGGCGAGGGTCGTAGTACTGGCAAATGTGTGTCTTGCAAGATGGAAGCTCAGCCGCTTCTCAATACCACATAGATCGGCAATTTCTTTCAAATAACTATTCATCTTTTGATTACTCAATGTTGGCAATACTTTGTCATCTTTTTGTTGCCCTCTATATTTTTCAATAATGGCTAAAGGAATATTTAACAATGGAACATTCACAATGGTATCTGTTTTTGCTCGCCTAGTCATGATCCATAATTTATCATCTATACCAATTTTAATATTATCGTATGTCAGTTTGAAGGTATCAACGTACGCCAAGCCGGTATAACAAGCAAAGACGAAGATATCTCTTACTTTTTCAAGTCGTTCAATATCAAATTCTTTATTTTTGATAATGTCAAGCTCTTGGTCTGTCAGATATCCTCTGTCCACTTTTTTGAAATGTATCTTATAATTGGCAAATGGATTATGTTGCATCCATCCGTTGTTTTGAGCGATAAGAATTACACGTTTGAAAAATTGAATAAATTTAGCCGTTGTATTAGGACTACAATTAGCCTGTGTTCGTAGATACACCTCAAAGTCAGAAATGAATTGATATTTAATTTCCTTCACATTGATATCAGAAATATTATACTTGAATTTCATAAACTCCGACAACCGCGTATAAGTAACCTTATATTTTTGTAAAGTCGCTTTTGTTTTATTGATGCCAACTAGTGCTTCAATATCTTTTATCAGATCGCGAAACAACTCAAGTAACATTGTATTATCTGTAGAAATGCCCAGATAAGAATTTTTCAATTTCTCGGCAGTCACAAAATTATCTTTCTCAAAGATATCTCGATATTTGTTGTGCAGAATCGTACGGCAAGCATCCAATATCTGATTAACTTCTCGTGCTTCGCGAGAACTACCCATAGCCTTGTGGTTTTCCATATCCCAGATCTCGGCTCTGATATCTTTGTGAATATTAAAACTTACTGCTTCGCCTGCAATAGTTACCCTACAGAATATAGGGGTGAACGAATTTTTCTTCATTTTATCTTTTCTCAGATAAAATGTGATGTTAAATGTGCTTTTTGAGGTTCTCATAACTTCTCTTTTTTGGTGTTAAAATTAATTTTAATCAGCTATTATAGAGAGAATTAAACACTTCCAATATTGGACAAAAAATTGCCAATTTGCGACATCTCAAGGGTGAACGAATAAAACTGATAGGGTGAACACTTTAGCAAAAAACAGTGTCCAAAAATGGCTTTTTTATGACTTTCGTTGGAAAAGTAAAAACATAAAAAAATCCCACAATACGTTGATATTGTAGGATTTATCCAAGCTTTGTCGCTTTTTGTCTTTCTTAAAAGCGGAAGCGGGGGGATTCGAACCCCCGGTACGGTTACCCGTACGTCAGTTTAGCAAACTGGTGGTTTCAGCCACTCACCCACACTTCCTGACTTTCAATTGACAGTATTTTATCAATCGTGGTGCAAATATAATTGTTTGTTTCGATATTGCAAACAGTTTGCCGCTTAAATAGCTTTTTCTTTAATTAAATACTCGGCTATCTGAACTGCATTCAGTGCTGCACCTTTCTTTATCTGATCGGCAACCACCCAAAACGTCAGTCCGTTCGGGTTGGCAATATCCTCGCGGATACGTCCTACATAAACCGGATCTTCGCCTGCGACAAACAAAGGCATCGGATAATCTTTCTCTGCCGGATTATCCTGCAATATAACTCCTTCGGCTTTGGCAAAAGCCTCTTTTGCTTCCTGAGGCGATACAGGGCGTTCGGTTTCTACCCAGATAGCTTCGGAATGTGAACGCAAAACAGGTACACGGATACATGTCGCACTTACCTGAATATCGGAATGCATAATCTTCTGCGTCTCATGATACATCTTCAATTCCTCTTTCGTATATCCGTTGTCGGTGAATACATCTATCTGCGGGATGAGGTTGTATGCCAGTTGATAGGCAAACTTCTCTACCGTCACATCCGAATTTTGCATCAACTGCATATATTGGTTTACCAGCTCGTCCATTGCTGCTGCTCCTGCCCCCGATGCTGCCTGATAGGTTGCTACATGTGCCCGCTTGATATGGGATATTTTCTCTATCACGTTCATGGCTACCACCATTTGTATGGTCGAGCAGTTAGGATTGGCTATAATCCCTTTCGGGCGGATTTTTGCATCTTCGCCGTTTACTTCGGGAACAACCAACGGAACATCCTTATCCATGCGGAATGCGCTGGAATTGTCTATCATGATAGCTCCGTGCTTCGTGATGGTCGGGGCAAATTCAGTTGCGGTACCTCCTCCTGCCGAGACAAAGGCGATATCTATACCTTTGAAATCGTCGTTGTGCTGAAGTTCTTTGACCGTATATTCTTTTCCCATGAATGAATACTTTCGTCCTGCACTACGAGCCGAACCGAATAATACTAATTCATCGAAAGGGAAGTTTCTTTCTTCTATCACCCGCAGGAATTCCTGCCCTACGGCACCACTGGCGCCCACAATAGCTATTCTCATTCTATACTTTAAATGTTGCGGTTATATACTCCGAAAAATTGAGGGAGTAAAGATAAATGATTTTCTCCTAAAAACAAGAAAGGAACAGCCTCTTTGAGACTGCCCCTTGTTTTTTCATTCCAGAGAATGGATTCAATTACTGCATAGCTTGTGCAACTTTTTGTCCCAATTCTGCAAGTTTCTGAGCTTCTTCTGGAGTCAATTTTGCAAAATCTTCTGCATGATCTTGTGCATATTTTGCATACTCTTCAGAAATTTTTGTGTACTCTTGAATAGCAGAAGCATCACCAGCTTTAATTTTAGGACCAAGTTCGATCATCTTGTTACAGATTTTTTCGTATTCAGCAAGAGCATTGCTGCTTGAAGATGAACTTGACTCTGTAGTTTCTGTAGTTTCAGTTGTGCCTTCTCCTGAATTAGCAGTAGAACCACCACATGCTACAAAAGATACTGACATTGCAGCGATTGCAATAACCATTAAAATTTTTTTCATTGTTTTGAGTGTTTTTTTAATTATTAAAAAATTACCAGTGGCAAAGATATACAATATTTTATAATGTTATGAAACGTTAACTACTATTTTTTTAGTTTTATTTGTTAAATAACAAATTACACCGCCGATCTAAATATTCGGTTTATCTACTATGGTTGTTGCCAGAATTTCTATATCGCTCTTTATTATAGGCGAATACAAAAGGCTGTTCAAAAGCATAAGTCCGCTCTTGGAACGGGTTCCCGAAATCGTTATTTGCCCGCCTTCTATCTCGGAGTATACCATAGGAGCCAGCAAAACAGTGTTATCTACACAGATAACCAATATCCTCCCGATATTCTTTTTGGTAAGGTCATAGAATTGTTCTGCACCTTCATCATTCAGCGTAATATCCATTTGGTCATACCTGTCTTCTATTCCCGGCTTGATAGCACTCTTTTTAAATGTCCTGTTTATGTTTATATTGGCATCTGTATCGCGCAACATATAAAGATTTGCCCTTTCGCCGTCCACATATTCCCATGCAAATTTTATATCCTCCGGAAAATTTGCTCTTTCCCTGTTTACTCCTATAATGCTATCCACAGTAGCAACAGCGACTTCGTTTATATTCGAAAGCAAAAGAGAAGGGTTAAGCGTCATTTCCAAAGTATAATAATAGCGGATAGAATCTACAAGATTCATGCCTACTTCCATCTGTACCACTTCGGGATAAGTATATATCTCGGAGATAGTCATATTTCCATGCGCAAAGAGCGGGGCTATTCTTTCAGTTTTCAGCCCGGGCAATTCTATCGCATACGTCGAATCGGGCTCATTGTAGCGTATGGTCGGGATTACGCCCGGAGCTACATGCTTCAACCGAAGGGTTAATATCGAATCTATTTGTTCGATACTTTCGCCATGCTCTTCCATGCCTGTGATGCGGCATTTTGCGACCACTCCGCCATCTTCCTCCAAGGTATACATCTTCTTCTGGCACGAGGTCAGGAAAGCCAACAATACTATAATAAGGAACAAGCTCTTTCTCATAGATGCATTATTCAACAATAATATAAGGGGTTATGATATTTTCACTGCTCATAGTTACACCTTTGTCCGAGATAGCCATATCGGTTATATGCATCAACCGGGGATGAATTTCGGTTGTACTGAAATGGGCATGGAAAACATATTTCGTTTTGCCTGCTTTATCAGTAAACATCGCTCCATGCCCTACCCCGACAAGTTCCGGATTCGGATGTTGGAATATCGGATTGGTTGCAGATTTTTTCCATTCGCCCAACGGTGAGGTAGCTGTAGCATAGCCTACACCATAATCGTGGCTTTGATAATGATTAGCCGAATATATCAGATAGTAAACACCATTCCGCTTGACTACCGAAGGTCCTTCGGCCACTTTGGCCATAGACATTTCCCATGGTTCGGAGACTTCGATACAAGACGTCAATGTTTCTTCTTTTATTGTCATCAAATCGCTTTCTAATTGTGCCGCCCAAATCACATTGCCATTGGTGAAACGGACGAAGTAGAGGTAAGGCGTTCCGTCCTCATCGACAAACAGAGACGAATCGATACTTTTTTCTTCACGCATCGGTTTCTTTTCATCCTGCACAAAAGGCCCTAAAGGAGAATCGGAAGTGGCAACACAGATATGTTCTTCGGCCGAATAATACATATAAAACTTTTTATTCGCCTCATTATAATACACTTCGGGTGCCCAGAACCATTTGTCACCGTAAGAATCTTTTTTGTTTAATGCCAACTCCGTATGTTTCGTCCATTCTTTCAACGATTCGGAGGAATATACCTCTATCCCGTCTGCCGAATGTGTTCCATAAGCATAATATGTCCCATCATGATAGAGAATAAAGGGATCGGCTAAAGGAATAGGCTCGGTAATGGCATTGCTATTGTTGTCTCCGCAACAAAGGAACGGGAAACTGCATAAAATAAGGAATAAAAAAGATTTCATGGTAAGTTAGGTTTTAGTTTTTTTAGAGAAAGCAAATATAGTGAAAGCCGAGTGCAATCAAGCTTGCTTGAAATTGCCGAGGCGCATCTTATAACATGCAAATATACAAAAATAGAGGTTCTTTACCGATAAAGAACCTCTAAATAGTATAGATCTTGGAGTGTCCTAAAATTTATATCCCAGAGAAATAGCCATATTGAAATTTCTGTATTTTAAGTCTCGGTATCCCCCTTTTCTCGCAATATTGATTATACTTGACGAAAATCCAATACCAAGAACATACCTGTTTTTATATTCGAGATCAGCTTTGATACCGGCACCAAAGTCAAACCGTTTCAATGATTCGCCATGAGAAGAATCGGAATGTCCAAATGTATTCCATTCCCTCTTTGAAGTTCCATCGCTCCAGAAACCACTATTCAATTTTTGTTTGGTCTTTCCCCCTAAGCCATACGCGAAATAAGGACCTGCTCCCAAAATAAGATCCATCTGATTTGAAACACCTACCTTATAGGCAGCATATAAAGGCAATTCTAAATAGAATTGGTTGAATGTATGCGTAAAATCAGGATCTCCACCAACATAATCACTGGCATTAAAATTCTCTTGTTTAGAGCCTTTGGCCGTAAAGGATAATCCGGATTGTATCAGAAATCTCTCTTTCAGTTGCCACTCTGCAGTGATGCCCACATTGTAACCCGGTTTGAATTTGCTTTCCCATGCATCGCTAACAAATGCTGTCGATAGGTTTAATCCCGTTTTAACGCCGAACCGGATAGGACTCTTGTGCTCCTGTGCAAAGGCAATTGCGCCAACACATAGCAACAGACAGAAGAGGATAGTTCTTTTCATATTATCATCTATTCTGCAACATATTTGACTGTCCCTGTTAATATTCTGCCATTTTCGAACTTCACTGTGATAGTGAAATTGTATTCGCCAGTGGAAAGAGATGGTAAAATATCCAGATAATAGTCATAAGCTAACAAAGTCAGATCAGACACTGTTACATCCGATAATAATTTATAAACAGGATAATATCCTTCTCTAAAAGAAAGACCTTCAATATCTTCAGGTATTTGATAGTCATCAAGTTTCTTATAGTCGTTTTGAATAAATCTATATGGAGAGGCTGCAAATAATTTTATCACATCATTTAATGATGTTCCGGTAGGATGTTCACTATCGATATCTTTATCACATCGAATGTCAATTGTCTGGATATCCTCTCCCATAGCCCAATTGGTAAATGGGACTAACTTCTGATTATAGTGAGTATCACCATATTTCTGGCTATACAGGCTAAATTGTTCTTCGTGGGCATCTGACATATTGTCTATTTCCGTTCCGTAGAACTTCACATAAATAAAACTCTGCAAGTGTCCGTAGTCTCGAACACTTATCTCCATCCTATCAGGAATTATATAGGCTTGCACAAAGTTTTCGGAATAGAAAGCCCCACTGATTGGTTCATCTTCTGTACTATGGCAACTTGAGAATGCAAGAATCAAGCATGCAAACAATAGGATATTATATATAGTTTTCATATTAGGGGTCTATTTTTGGTTAAATAATTATTTGCGGATATTATAAATTATATCCAACTTATATTTATAATGGTTCTTTTCTCCAGAGGTTGAGGTTGATTTTGTAATATTTTCCGGACCTTTATTCGTATCGAATATACCACTAAGATAGTAACCATTTCTCAAGCCATCCCATCCCCAATTGCAATAGACATAGGTGTATACCTCTCCTCTCGAACCATAAGGTTTTCCTTCATAATATTCTTTCATCGTTCTTGTTCGTATCAATACTCGTTCTATCAACCAAGTATGTCCCCCATCATGATATGTATCAATAGTAATCCCAAGAATCTTTTCCTTATGTTTAAAAGAATAGCCCGAGGCAACAACCGGATATTTTCCTTTTAACTCTTCAATTATAATTTTAGTGTCATAAGCAGCAAAAAGCCCTTCATTAGAAAATCCTAAATTCTTCAGCGTTTTGGGAATATCTTTTCTATAGGCAGAACTCTCTTTTAAGCCAAAATTGACAGCTAAGTTCTCTTTCGTGCTAATTGCAGCGTATAGTTGGGCGATCTGCTCATAAGCAAATATATAACTAGCGTTAGGATGAGTGAAATTCCGATGTTCTTTCATTTCATTCCAATCGAATGAATAGCCTTTATAAGTTGCAGGAAATTTGTGATAAGCACAAAGCTGCGCTACAGCTGTAGGAACACAACCTGCTACTGCTCTTTTGCCATCTATAATATCTGCTAAATCGTCATAAGGAAGATCTTTTATCACCCAATAATCCTCATCTCGCCAATCTCCCTGTCCCCAAACAACGTAATCGGCATTTTGCCCCTGATAATAAGTATCTACCCATGGCGTATATTCCACATGGTATTCTTTAATTCTGAGTTCATCTTCCCCGGGTACGATTTGAAAATCCGGAACTGTTATAGGATCGTTGATCTGATCCCTATACGATTGGTCAATCCCCAACAAAGCACGAGCCATTCCGGGATTGTCAATTGTCCCTCCTTCAGGCAGATTGCCCGATTCGGTTATCGCAAAAACAGGGACTGTGCGCGTATCACCCGATATAATAGCAAATCCTTCGTTATTTTCGAAATTGAAAATGTAGAGAAACGGTTCTTCTTCCTCTTCTCCTCCTGCCGAACGTTTCGTGGGACTTTCTTCACCCGTAGTGTAATAATTGGCGATAACTCTTTTTGTACTCTTTTTCCCGGACGAATCGAGCATACCTAACGCCTCGTCTAATCTATCCAAAGCTTCGTCATAAGATACGCGAGTGTTTTGTACATTAGTGTCCGGTTGATGTGGGTCTTGCTCTATTTCATTATTGTCGCATGAGGCGAACACGATGAATATCAGAACAATGGGCCAAAATAATTTTTTCATAAGCTGGTCTTGTTTATTTGTGATTATTATTTAACATTGCAATGTAAGCAATCACAATCAACCCAGCAACTTTTTTTATCAAAAAATCACATTTATTTACAAAAAGACAATCTTATCGCTTTTCGAGCAACACTACGTTTTCTACGTGATGGGTATGCGGGAACATATCTACCGACTGAACTTTAACCACCTTATATTTTGCATCCAACAGGCTCAGATCGCGCGCCTGTGTCGCCGGGTTACAGCTGACATAGACAATCCGTTCGGGCGAGGCAAAAAGAATCGTCTCTATCACATCGTCGTGCATACCGGCTCTCGGAGGATCGGTGATAATTACATCCGGACGGCCATGCTCGTTGATGAAATCCTGTGTCAGAATATTTTTCATATCGCCCGCATAGAAAAGCGTATTCCCGATGCCATTGGCAGCAGCGTTTGCTTTGGCGTCTTCTATAGCCTCTTCTACATATTCTATCCCTATCACCTGTTTCGCTTGGCGGGCTACGAAGTTGGCTATTGTACCCGTACCCGTATAAAGGTCGTATACCAATTCCGACCCTGTGAGACCGGCAAATTCGCGGGCAACTTTGTAGAGATTATAGGCCTGTTCGCTATTGGTCTGATAGAAAGATTTAGGCCCTATCTTGAATCGCAAGCCTTCCATCTCCTCATAAATAAAATCATTCCCTTTCCAAGTCAGGACTTCTTGATCGGTGATGGTATCATTCGCTTTTTCGTTGAGAATGTAAAGGAGCGATGTTATCTGCGGAAACTCCCGGCCGACTGCATCGAGCAGAGTAGCCCGTTTATCAGCGGGGCATTGATAGAAGACAATGATAACCATCAGTTCGCCCGTAGTAGAAGTGCGGACAAACATGTTACGCAGCATGCCTTCGCGATTGCGCAGGTCGAAAAATGTATAATCATGATCGATAGCATATCGGCGGATAAAATTCCGTATCTGGTTCGAAACATCGTCTTGCAACCAGCATTTATTGATATCGAGCACTTTATCGAATCGCCCGGGGATATGGAATCCCAAAGCATTCATCTGCATATTATTGAAACTTTCGCCCGAATTAACGACTTCCTGCGTCAGCCATTTTTTATTGGAGAAAGAAAATTCCAGCTTGTTGCGGTAGAAGACTGTTTTTTCAGAACCTAAGATAGGCGATATTTCGGGCAATGCTATTTTCCCGATGCGCGTCAGGTTATCCGTCACCTGTTTCTGCTTGTATTTCAATTGCTCGGAGTAAGGGAGAATCTGCCATTTGCAGCCGCCACATGTACCGAAGTGCTCGCAAAAAGCCTCTACGCGGACAGGCGAATCCTTTACTATCCGTTCGGCACGCCCTTCGGCATAACGATTCTTTTTGCGGGTGATTTGCAGATCGATAATGTCTCCAGGAACGACATAAGGTACAAATACGACCATATCATCGACTTTCACAATTGCCTTGCCCTCTGCTGCAATATCTACTACTTCTACATGTTCTAACAATGGTAAATTCTTCTTTTTCCGTGCCATTCCGTTGATCTTGATTTTATGCGTGTCCGCAAAGATAGTGCTTTTTTATGATTTCCGATCTGCATAATATGGCCTCTATGTATCGAAAATATCCTGCGAAGGCAGTATTATTCTATGTTAAAATTCAGAAAAATGCAATCGCTTAGGAATATTTCATTTATATTTGCAATATCATAAAGTAATATTATCGTGCAAATAGTGAGCAATTATAAGCATATATTTTTATTTAATATTCTTCATATCAATATGATGATTGCTCTTTCGCGTGCACACACACACACACACACACACACGAATATAGCTATTTTCGATTAGTCCACCAAATCTTCTGGGTATTTTTTTCAAAAAAAAGTAAACGAGTAGACAAGTATACGAGTATACAAGAATGGAATAAACTTGTTTACTGGTCAACTCGTCTACATGTCAACTTAATAATTGCTTGTGTTAATACCAGGGGCATCCCGGGTCGCGATGACCGTGGATGCTTCCCCCCGTCCCCCTCTGCAGAAGGGGGAATGTGGGGCCATTTTTCAGGCAATAGCAGGCCCCCTCAATCCCCCGAAGGGGGAAGTATATCATCCTCTTCTATCAACAATAGAAATTTTGTAGGGACACACCTGCGTGTGCGCCCGCGAATCGATATATACGGGGCAATGTTTATTGGCTCGCCTGCGCTTCGCCGAACGATGTTTGCCCCCTACACCCAAATCGGAACGAGCTCCCTCGTATCCACTCGGGATGACAATAAAACTAACAGCTATCAGTCAACGGATAACAGTCTAATGTTGCCACGCCTTTTAAGGCGTGGATATAGTTGCATCTTTCAGGAGATGACTTTAGTCAAAAGATATTTGGCTAAAGCCATTTTTGAACCAACCTTTCGAGACCTCCACTTAAAAGTGAAGACAATTAGTAAGAACGCACCGAGATCCCTCACTCCGTTTCGGGATGACAATAAAGCTAATAGCTATCGGCTAATGGCTAAAAGCTATAAATCAACTATTTATTCACATCATCTTTTTCTGTTACCCCCTCTTGTGGAGGGGGCAGGGGGAGGTGGCTTATTCTTTTATAACATGAAAA
>NZ_QVMN01000015.1 GCF_010501075.1 Dysgonomonas sp. 25 | reverse complement strand
CCGACAACTATCTCATAAATTATTAATATTTTTGTCTAATAAAACCTGTAACGGTTTTTTAGGACTAGTCATGATAAGGTCTGATTACAAACCTAACATATTTTTAACGTCCGGATTTGACAAGAAACGTGCAAATTCGAGGTCGTTAAGGATTTCAGTTTTAGATGCTCCTTTGTCGATAGCTGATTTGAGGCTGCTTGCAACACCCGAAGTGTTGTTTGTGCGAGCCGCAACGATAGCTGACAAATAGTTTGTTGTAGCATCTTTAGCTGTAATGCCGTTCAACGTTTGTTGAGCTTTGTTGTAGTTCTTAGAAAGGATTTGAGCAAGTGCTGCATTGTTCGATTTAGTATCGCCGAATGCTTGTACTGCTTTCGTGTAGTCACCTTTCTTGATGTAAAGAACTCCAAGAGCTTCGTTCAAAGTGTTAGCACCCGATGCGCTACCCAACAATTGTTCAGCTTTAGCGTTGTCGCCGTCGATCATAGCAAGCAATGCCTGGTTCATCTTAGGCTCGGCTGCACGCGAAGAGATAGATGATGCTTTGGCATAAGCTTGCGATGCTTTGCTGTAATCACCTTTGGCGAAGTATACATCACCTAAGTTGTTCCATCCGCGGTAGTCGTTAGCATATTTCTGAGTTACAAGAGAATATACTTTTTCTTTTGAAACACCATTCAGAGTAGCTGCATAAAGCAATTCTTCTACTGATAGTTCGTTGATAGCGCTTGAATTAGTAGCAGCTACCAATTCTTCGTCAGTTTTACCGATGATTTCAACGTTAGCGATTAAGCGTGAACGACGAAGTCTTGGAAGGATTGTTTCAGCCAATTCAGAATATACAGAAGAGATGTTTTTGATTTCTCTTTCTCTTCTTGCAGGATCGTTGTACATAGAAAGAACACGCAATACCAGTTCTTTATCTTGCAGGTTAGATGCTTGTACGAGTTTTTGGAAACCTTCCCAGTCTTGTGCTGTGTATTTAGCATTAACATCAGTATCGACTTTAGATTTCTTCAATTCTTTCTTCAAGTAGTTTGAAGTGTTTTTCTCGCGTTGAGCAGCTAATTTGTCATTCAGGCTGTAACCTCCATCAGGAGAAGCATAAGCTGATACTTCAACATTGAGGTTTTTGCGGTCGTCGTTGTAAACTTCCTGAACAAGTTCTTTCCATGCTTTTACGTCGCCTGAATTCAATTCAGAAGAACGAAGTTCGGCACGTTGAATCAAGAACATGATATCGGCATCGTGTGCTTCTTTGATAATGCGTTGGAATGCATCCGGAGCAAGAGCCGGAGTTACAGTTTTAGCATCTGCCAAAGCAGCTGTAGAAACGATTCCGTCAGCAACTTTCACATCGAAGTCGATAAGGTGGTTTCCTTTGCGCGAAACGGAGAAACGAAGGAAAAGCTCCGATTTCTTCATGGCAGGAACGTAGTCGAAGTTAGAGTTTACAGTGAATGCACCACCTTCGGCCTGATAGATAGTAATAGCATTACCTGATACTTTTTCGCCCTGATAAGAATGTGGGCTGCCGAGTGTTTCAGTTCCCTGATATTTGAGTACAGGGGTAACTACTACTTCAGCTTTTTTGTCAAACCATTTGGCAGGATAGCGTCCGTTTACTGTAACCGGAACTTTAGATCCTACAAGTTCGAGCGGCGAAGGGTTTGCCGTAAACAACGAACTGTCAAGTGGCTCCATCTTTTTGCTACATGATGTTGCCAACAGGCCAACAGCTATAACAAATGTTAAGATAAAATTTAGTTTTCTCATAGCTCTGTTTCTAAATATAAATGTAAAATTATTAATTATTATTTGGTATTATTTTCTTTAAGATTCCCTAACTTTATGGTATAGGCATAACAACACAAATACAAATCTAAGTTATTTTCTTTGCTTGTAAAAAAAAATGACTGCTTTTTTTGCATTTTCTGTTAAAAAATAAGACAAAATGTTTTATAGGGCATCTGTTTATGGATATATTTCATTTTACATTAATTTTTTTGTTTCTTTATCGGGTTAAATTATCTATATTTATTTATGAGTTGACAAGTTTATTAGTTACAAGTTACTTCGCCCTACGGGCAGTTACAAGTTACGAGAAAAAGTAACCCGATAAAAACATCGAAAATAAGTAGAGGTCTGTTACTTTTTTTGTCACTTCGAACGAATGTGAGAAGTCTTTTCCCAATTGTGCGGTGAGATGCTTCACTTCGTTCAGCATGACAGGGACGAATAAGCCTCCCCTTGGGGGAGGTTGGAGGGGCTAAAAGTAACCCGATAAAAACATCGAAAATAAGTAGAGGTCTGTTACTTTTTTTGTCACTTCGAACGGAGGTGAGAAGTCTCTTTCCGATTATGCGATGAGATACTTGAGTCGCCTGCGCTCCTCGATTGTTAATTCGCTTCGTTCAGCATGACAGGGACGAATAAGCCTCCCCTGCGGAGAGGTTGGAGGGACTAAAAGTAACCCGATAAAGAAAATGTCGTTTCTTTGTACCGGTTTTTGAAATGCAATACATTGATAATTATGCGTGTAGATATAAAAAGATACTGAAAAAGGTAACAAAAAGTAATACAAAAAGTAACACATTTGTGTATTTTTAGTGTAGTATATAAATCAACTATCGATTCGCATAAAAACAAGATACAAAAATGAAGATATTGATAATAGAAGACGAGCCTGAATTGATAAAGGTTTTGGAAAGTTTTTTGGTTTCGGAGAATTTTCTTGTAGAGAAAGCTATGGATTATGCTTCGGGGGTAGAGAAAGTGTCTCTGTATGAATATGATTGTATCTTATTGGATATTAACCTGCCGGGAGGAACAGGGCTGAAGATATTAGAGAAAATGAAGGAAAACGGGGTGGTAGGAAATACGATTATAATATCTGCCCGCGATTCTGTCGATGATAAGATTGCAGGTCTGGATTTGGGTGCGGATGATTATCTGACGAAGCCTTTTCATCTGGCGGAACTTCATGCAAGGATTAAAGCACTGTTGAGGAGGAAGATGTTGGGCGGAACAGAGCATTTAGAGATAGGCAATATGTATATCGATTATAGGCAGCGCTCGGTGTCTGTTGGTGGTAATCTGTTGAAATTGAACAGGAAAGAATATGATATCCTTGTGTTCTTTTCTACCAATATGAACCGTTTGATAACAAAAGAAACTCTTGCCGAGCACGTTTGGGGTGATAATATCGACTCGGCCGATAGCTTCGATTTCATCTATGCACAGGTAAAGAATCTTCGTAAGAAGCTGAAAGACAACGGTGCGGATGTGAATCTTGAGAATGTGTATGGTATCGGATATAAAATGACATTATGAGGTTAGTTAATTATCTTACATCGCGATTGCTGATTTTTTTCCTGCTTATATTGACGGTCTGGTCTGTGATTTATTTCAGCTTGCAGATGCGGGAAATATATGAGGACATAGACGAAGGGCTCGAAAATCTTCGTCAGGAGTTTGTTATGAAAGCCAATCTGTCATCTCAATTCACAGAAGACCTGATGAAGCATGCTCCGTTGAACATGATTATCGAGGAGATACCGGCCAGTGAGGCGAAAGAGATAAAGGATACGTATATAACGACGACTGTCTACTTTGCAACCGAGGAGGAAGAAGAGGAGGTACGCATGTTGGTGACAGCCTTCTATTCCGAACCGAACCAGACATATTATAAGCTTAAGATATTCACCTCGAATGTAGAAACGGAGGATTTGAGAAAGAATATGTTCTATCTGCTCATTGCGTTGTGGTGCGCCCTTATCCTGACCTTGTTCCTGTTAAGCTGGATTATATTGAAAAGGACGAATAAGCCTCTGTTCGAGTTGATTGGGCAGCTCCGCAGCTTCCATTTGGATAAGACGCAGATGATAACTTTGTCAAAGACGAATATTTCGGAATTCGAAGAATTGAATAATTCCGTCAAGGTCTTGCTAGAGGAGAATATTAAGGTTTATACCGAACAGAAGAACTTCATAGAGAATGCTTCGCATGAGTTGCAAACCCCTTTGTCAGTCGCTATCAATAAGTTGGAGATGCTGATAGGAGAGGAGGGGCTAAGTAAGGTGCAAGTAGAAGAAGTGGGTGCCGTTTTGTCGGAATTAAACAGGATGCGGCGCCTGAATACAAACCTCTTATTACTTTCCAAGATACGGAATAAGCAGTATGCTGATAATGAGATGGTTGATTTCTCCGAGTTGACGGAAAGGATAGCCTCTTATTTCTCGGATATGATTGAGCATAAGGGTTTAACGCTTTCCATTAAGCAGGAAACAGCTCCTGTTGTCGATATGAATAAAGACCTTGCAGCAATAATGGTAACCAACCTCTTGAAGAATGCGGTAGCTTATAACCTCAAAGACGGTACTATCGAGATAGTGATGACCGACCGCTACATCGCCTTCTCGAATGATGGTACTCCGATTGATAAGGATGTGAATATCTTCGAGCGGTATATCTCGAATTCTGATAATAAGCAATCTTCGGGTTTAGGGCTGTCTATCGTAAAGTCAATCACGGACTTCTATAGTTTCAGGATAACACACACTTATGACACAAGGCATACGATAACTATTTATTTTAGTTAAACATCGGTTTTTTAACTCAAAAAAGCCAAATTTTCCCAAATCTTTTCAGAATTGGGGCTACATCTTTGTTGTATCATTTAACTATAAACTGAAAACAATAAATGATTATGAAAAAGATGATTTTGTTTCTATCTGCCGTTCTGTTGCTTGCCTCCTGCCAGAAGACAATGGCCCAGCCATCTCCTGCCATTTCGACGAAATACTCGGATACGGAGATCGAAAAGATGATACGGCTCTATCATAGCAAGTATGCACAGGATGTGGCTCCTTCGGGCGAACTATCAGCCAGGTTTGTGGCGGACTTCCCTAATGCTAGAGACGTAGAATGGGAGATGGCTCAGAATATCTATGAGGTCGATTTTGAGATCGGCCATGTCGATTACGAAGCCTATTATGATAAGGAAGGTAATCTACTGTCATATTCTTTCGAGATCTACGAGTCGGATTTGCCTGCTGTAGTGAAGAATGCGACCATCGCCAAATATCCCGACTATGTCTTTGAGGATATGACGCGGATTTATAAGGGAACTAAAATCTTATATAAAGTTGAAATCGAAAGGGAGAAGAACGTGGAGCTATTAGTGCTCGACAATGGCACTATAATTAAAGAAAAGAATGATTGATAACTTAATATTATTATTAACCTGATAAAGAGAATAAAAAATGAAAAAAGTATTTTTTGCACTTGGTTTACTATCGTTGGCTTTGGTATTTAGTTCTTGTAGCGACGATGATGATGACAAAAAGATTGCTTACGCCGAATTGCCTAATACTGCCAAAGACTTTGCTGTGGCACACTTCACAGGTGAAAGCGGCGTTTCGGAAGTGAAGAAGGATAACGACAGCTACGATATTTATTATGCTGACTATAAGGTCGAATTCTATATCGATGGCGAGTGGGAAGGCATAGACGGTAACTACAAGCGCCAGAACAATCCTGTTCCCGCATCAGTATTGAATCTCCTTCCGGTGAGGATAATCGAATATGTAACAACTCATTATCCGCAGTATGTGATAGTGGAAGTGGACAAAGAGAGGAAGCATTCTACCTTAGTCGGGTATGAGGTGCAACTGAACGATCCGAAGGGTACTGAGCTCGATTTTGATGCCGACGGGAACATTATCTCAGGTGGAAACAACGGAGACGAAGTCATTCAATACTCGGCTTTGCCGGATGACGCCAAGACGTTCTTGACTCAACACTTCGGAGGTAATACAGGAGTTGTCAGCGTGATGAAGGATAACGATAGTTATGATGTATACTACAATAATTATAAGGTTGAGTTCTATATTTCAGGCGAGTGGGAAGGCGTAGACGGTAACTACAAAGGCCAGAACAATGCTGTTCCTTCTTCTGTGATAGACCTTATACCTGCCGCTATCAAAACGTATGTTACTACTCAATATCCGGGTAATGACATCGTAGAGGTTGATAAGGAGAAAACGAACAATACCTTGGTTGGCTACGAAGTTCAGATAGATGATGTCGCTAAGACTGAACTGGATTTCGATGCTAATGGGAACTTCTTGAGAGTCGATTAAGCTAAAGGGAATCAGACGAGAGTTAATCCCTGTTGTCCGTCAAGGATGGTAGGGGTTTTCTGTATCTGGCTCCAGCAAAGCAAACCTCACGGATATCGCATCCATGAGGTGCCAAAAGATCAACTAAAAAAATATCAATAGAATAAATTTTATGAGATACGAATGCCTTGCCTCTGCTTTTTGCAGAAGCGGGTACACTGTTCTTTTATACTGTATCCCAGTAAGATACCGAGTATGAAATCTTCCTCGGGAGTCAGCTTATTTAAGGGTTTATCTTTACAGATGCTGTTTATGACCTTGAGGCATTCCTCTTTACCGAAGAAGATGTTGATATTGCCATTAGGTTGCTTCTGTACGATATAGCCGATAGCGTTTCTTTCGAGCCTTTTGCGGGCTTCATCTTCCATATGCCCCGGTAAGGTGCAGAGGATCATATCCCGTACGCCTTTCCTGTATTCATATATCAGGTGATGAAATACACTCATAGGGCTTATACAATGAGATTATATAGCGGCTTTGAGGATATTTACCCAATTGGCAATACGTTCCGAGGTCATGCTCGATTCGTTGTCGTTGTCGATAGGTAGTCCAACGAATCTGCCGCCTACAACAGCTTCCGAATCGTCGTATGTATATCCGTCTGTCGGAACCTCTCCGATAAGCTGGCAACCTTTTCCTTCCAACGCATGGTATATCTTGCCCATGGCATCGCAGAAGGTATCGCTGTATGAAGACGAGTCGCCGCATCCGAACAGAGCTACCTTTTTACCGCTGACGTCAGCATTCTTCAACCTGTCGATGTAATCTTCCCAGTCGTCCTGCAAGTCGCCTAATCCGAGCGTTGAAGAACCGAAAAGGAGTACGTCGTAATTGGAGAAGTCGGTTTCCCCTTTCGATACATCATGCAAATCGCTTTTAGCTACACCTAATTTATCTGCAATTTCTTCTGCTACTTCTTGCGTGTTTCCGGTTGTAGAACCATAATATATACCTATATTAGCCATCTCTTTTTATTTAGAACGTTTATAAATAATAATTCTCTATGCAAAGTAAAGGCTAATCTCTACCATAGGCAATACCAAGAAATGGTGAATTTAGCTCCGGTGACTACCAAGATATAGTGAATCGTATTTATTGACAGTCGATAGGTGACTTATATCCCTCTTAAAAAGTAACAAACCTCTACTCATTTTCGGTATTTTTATTGAGTTACTTTTTCTCAGTGTACCTCAATATCTCCTCAGTGAAACTCAGTGTTACCTTTTTCTTCCTCACGCTATTGGGAAGAGACTTCTCCCCTCCATTCGAAGTGACAAAAAAGTAACAAACCTCTACTCATTTTCGGTATTTTTATTGAGTTACTTTTTCTCAATGTACCTCAGTGTCTCCTCAGTGAAACTCAGTGTCACCTTTTCTTTTCCCACATTACAGGCAAGAGATCCCTCGCCTCTGCTCGGGATGACAGAAAAAGTAACAAACCTCTACTCATTTTCGATGTTTTTTGCCGAGTTACTTTTAGCCCCACCAACCTCCCCCAAGGGGAGGCTTATTCGTTCTTGTCATGCTGAACGAAGTGAAGCATCTCACCTCGCACTTGAGAAAAGACTTCTCACCTCCGTTCGAAGTGACAATAAAAAGTAACAGACCTCTACTTATTTTCGATGTTTTTATCGGGTTACTTTTTCTCGTAACTTGTAACTGCCCGTAGGGCGAAGAAATAAAATTCGCCGAAGCGAAGGCGAGGCAAACTTGTAACTAATAAACTTGTCAACTAAAAAATATATAGATAAACTTAGAATGATAGTTTCACAACTTATTCACATAAGTTTTTTATTATTACAGCTTCATCGATAAAGCTACCCGTTTGCGGGCTAAGTCGATGGACAAGACTTTGACTTCGACATGCTGGTGCAATGAGACTACCTCGTTCGGATCGGAAACATATTTGTCCGCTAATTCGGAGATATGTACCAGCCCGTTTTCCTTGATACCGACATCCACAAAGCATCCGAAATTGGTAATATTCGTCACAATACCCGGAAGTATCATACCTTCGCGCAAATCGTTTATGGTACGTATGTTCGGATCGAATTGAAAAACTTTTATAGCCTTTCGCGGATCCCGCCCCGGTTTGTCCAGCTCTTCCATAATATCCGTAAGGGTAGGGAGGCCGACCGAAGAAGTGACATATTTATTCAGATCGAGGCTCTTTTTTAGTTCCTTGTTTTCTATCAATTCTTTGACAGTACATTTCAGATCTTTAGCCATTTGCTCCACGATGTGGTAACTCTCGGGATGTACCGCCGAGTTGTCGAGCGGATTGGCAGCATCGGGTATGCGGAGGAATCCGGCACTCTGTTCGAATGCTTTCTCGCCCATACGCGGCACTTTCATCAGTTCTCTGCGCGATGCGAAAGCACCGTGTTCAGCCCGATAGTCGACGATATTTTGCGCGAGAGTGGCTCCCAATCCCGAAACATACGTCAGGAGGTGTTTGCTTGCCGTATTCACATTCACACCTACCTGATTGACACAACTTTCTACTGTGAGGTCAAGCGACTTCTTTAGTTTGCTCTGATCCACATCGTGCTGGTATTGTCCCACCCCGATGGATTTAGGATCTATCTTTACTAATTCCGCCAATGGATCCATCAACCGGCGGCCTATCGATACAGCTCCGCGTACGGTGACGTCGTAGTCGGGAAATTCCTCGCGGGCTATTTTGGATGCCGAGTAAATAGACGCTCCGTTTTCGCTCACTACGAATACCTTTACCTCTTTCTCGTAGCGGAGGTTCGTAATGAAATTCTCTGTTTCGCGGCTTGCCGTCCCGTTTCCGATGGCAATCGCATCTATATTGTAGGTGGTGACTAATTTCACGACTTTAGAAGCAGCTTTCGTATACTCATTCTGCGGAGGGTGGGGGTAGATGGTTTCGTTATGCAATAGATTTCCCTGCGCATCCAGGCATACTACCTTGCAACCCGTGCGGTATCCCGGGTCTATGCCCAATACCCTTTTTTGTCCCAAAGGTGGCGACAGGAGCAACTGCCGCAGATTTTCCACGAAAACATGTATCGCATCCTCATCGGCTTTCTCTTTCGATAGTGAAGCAAATTCCGTTTCGATAGATGGTTTCAGTAGCCGTTTGTAGGCATCTTTGATGGCATCGGCTACACAACCCGTGGCTTCGTTGTCGCCTTTCAGGAATTGCTTATCCAAACGTTCCAATGCTGCATCCTCATCGGGCGCGATGTTGACACGAAGAAAACCTTCCGATTCGCCCCGCCGTATGGCCAGCAGGCGATGCGACGAGCAGCGGCTCAACTTTTCACTGAAATCGAAATAGTCGCGGTATTTGTCGCCCTCTTCCTCTTTTCCTTTGACCACTTTGGACGTTATCACAGCGTCGCGCTGAAACAGGTTGCGGATTGAGTTACGGGCATATTCGTTCTCGTTTATCCATTCGGCAATGATGTCGCATGCCCCGTTGATAGCTTCTTCGGCATCTTTTACATCCCCTTTGACAAAAACCGATGCTTTGGCCTCTACATCGAAGTTTTGCTGCGACATAATCAATTTGGCCAATCCTTCCAAACCCTTTTTGCGGGCAATCTCGGCACGCGTCTGGCGTTTCGGTTTGTAGGGGAGGTATATATCTTCCAGTTCGGTTGAGTTCCAGCAATTCGCGATGCGCGATTTTAGATCGTCGGTCAATTTGCCTTGCTCCTCAATGGTTTTCACTATCGTCTCTTTCCGCTTGATGAGCTCGTTATATTTGTCATGCTGTTCTTTGATGGCTGCTACCTGCACTTCGTCCAGCGCGCCGGTCATTTCTTTCCGGTAACGGCTGATAAAAGGGATGGTCGCCCCGCCGTCGAGCAGCGATATTGTTTTTTCTACCTGCGATTCTTTGAGGTTCAGGGCGGTAGCTATTAGTTTGTTGGTTGTCATAAGCTATTATTGATAATTATCATACAAAAATAATGATCAACCGTATAGATACACCACAGGTTGATCATTTATTTATGGGGAAATAATCTTTTAGTCTTGTTTGGTCAGATGTACATCCACCTGAGGGAAAGGGAAACTGAGCCCGCTATTTCCGAATTCGTTATAGATTTTTTCGTTCAAATCGAATTGTACAGGGAATACATTCGGCGAATCCGTCCAGAAACGCACAAGGATATTCACCGAGCTATCGGCTAATGCCGTTAAATATACCACCGGAGCCGGATCTTTGTGTACCCGTTCGTCATTGTTCAGCATGTTCAATACAACCTCTCTGGCTTTAGCTACATTGTCTCCATACGAAATACCGTATACACAATCTACACGCCGTATTCCTTCCTGGTTGCAGTTGACAATGACGCCGTTGGATAGGCTGCCGTTCGGCAAGTAAATGATTTTGTTGTCGGAAGTCTTCATCTTGGTCGTGAAGATAAAGATATCCAATACAGTCCCTGTATATCCGCTCTGCGTTTCGATAAAATCACCGACTTTGAAAGGTTTGAATAAAAGGATAACAATTCCTCCGGCAAAATTCTGCAACGTCCCCGACAATGCCATACCTATAGCCAGCGATGCAGCTCCCAGAATGGCGATAATAGAAGTCATCTCCACGCCGACAGTGGCAAGGACTATGATGACAACCAATACCTTCAGTACGATATTGATGAATGATGCGAGGAAACTCGACAGAGAAGCTTCTACCTCTCTCTTTTTCATTATTTTGCGGAATCCGTTGGTCACTTTTTTTACAATCCATAGCCCGATGATAAGGATAAGGACAGCGATAAGCAGTTTTATTCCGAAATTGATAGAAGAATCGATCAGCCCGTCGAAACGGCTGGTTAATTGGTTTAAGTCTAACGTGTTGTCCATAAAGTTGTTTTGAAATAAATTAATATATTGGATTTACTATTTTATTGCCTGCATTTTTAACACAGCCATGTTGTCGGCATAATAAACTTTGATTGTGTCATTGGTATTGTATACGCGGTTTCCGCCGATATACCACGATTTAGCCACAAGATATACTTTGGCTACGTAGGCTGTATCGCCCTCATTCACTTCGTCGTATGATATTACTTTTACGAGCTCTATCTGGCTCTGCATGCCTTCTTCTTCGTTTTGCCATTTGATGTGCCGTTCGAGCGCCTCATTCATATGTTCAAGTTTCTGAGCCTCGAACAAACTGCATGACGAAAAGAGTATGACGGTGATTGTCAATGCGATAAATCTTGTAATTGCTTTCATATCATTTAGAACTATATAGATTTCCGTACCCAAAAATAGATAATTTAGGGGATATAGTCAACCTGTGGCATATTTTTTCTTACATTCGTAAAAGAATTTAAGAACATTGCCTACTATGTCCGACGATAAGAAGCCATTTTCGGTGAAAGCCCGCCTGCAATCATTCAAATATGCATTCAACGGGTTGAAGATACTACTCGGTGCCGAGCATAACGCCCGTATTCATTTAGTGGTGGCGGTTATTGCCTGCCTGATGGGTTGGTTCTTGGATATTTCGGCAATGGAATGGCTGGTTATCCTCATCCTGATAGGCCTTGTCATAGCCATGGAGATTGTCAATTCCTGCATCGAATATATTTGTAATTTCATTTCCCCTGCGATAGACGATAGAATAAAGATAATAAAGGATTTAGCATCCGCAGCCGTCCTGATAGTAGCTATTATAGCCGTTATCTGCGGATTCATTATTTTCCTTCCCAAGTTGCTGTTGCTTATATAATTTTTCTCTCCCTTTGTTAAAAAATGGGTAAAATTTGCCGTAAGATGTGAAATTTTGTTTATTTTCGTCTCTATGTAATCGAACCTAAATTTTATATCTATGAAAAAACTTTTTCTCCTGTTGATTATGACCTGTTGTGTCGCTTCTCTTTATTCTCAATCGAAATATGGGAAAATTACGATGGAAGAGTTGGAGATGGATTCCTATCCTGCCGACAGTACTGCATCTGCCGTGATTCTATCTAAAGTCGGAAAAACCGAATTCCGCATGGACCGTATTATGGGCTTCGTTTATGAGTATACTTTGGAAATGAAGATCAAGATTTTGAAGCACGATGGCTTGGAATACTGTACAAAAGAAATATTCTATAACGAATATAGCCGGAAGGAACAAGAGTCTATCAAAGCGCTGTCGGGTACTACGTATAATCTGGTGAACGGGAAAATAGAAAAGACGAAACTCTCTAAAGAATTTATTTTCGACGAGGAGCATGACGAAACGACTAAAATAAAGAAGTTTACAATGCCTGCCGCGAAAGTGGGATCGGTGATCGAATACAAGTACACGTTTGTCTCGCCTTTCGACTACAATCTGCCTACATTTGAGTTTCAGAGCGAGATACCAATCAAATATGTTTATTATGAGGTGCTTATCCCCGAATATTATACCTATAATATCTCTATGCAGGGATATGAGCGTGTCGAAACTTCGGACAAAAATAAAAACATACGTTTCCACCTCGAATTTGAAGACACTGACGGACGCTATGCTTCATTTCAGGACGACTGTATGGCGCGTGAGCTGATATTCAAGAAAACGGATATGCCGGCATTGAGGCACGAACCATACATGTGGTCGCGCAAGGATTATGTATCGAAAGTCGGATTCGAATTAAGAAATTTCCAGTTTAAATACGGTAAGATGACACAATATTCCTCCTCGTGGGAAAAAGTGGACGAGCGTATTCTGGCTCAAAAGAGCTTTGGCGGTAACCTGAACAAAGAGTCTCTGTTTAAGAAAGAGGTGAAAGAAGGCGATTTGACCATAAGCAACGCTACTGCTATCCTTGGCATGATACGCGAACGGGTGAAGTGGAATAAGGAATCGGGAGTATCGACCAAAAATATGAATAATGCACTCAAAACAGGATTGGGTAGCAGTGCTGATATGAACTTCCTGTTGATAAATGCTTTATCGGCAGCCGGATTCGATGCTTTCCCTGTTGTGTTGAGTACGAGGCGGAATGGTCTCATCCCGATGGTTCACCCTACAATCTCGTCGTATAACTATATGATTTCGGGCGTAATGATAGACGGTAAACTCTGCTTTGTAGATGCTTCTGATGTTTTCAGTATCTGGAACGTCTTGCCTGAGAAAGCTATGGTTTTCCAAGGGCGAATCATTAAAAAAGGAGCATCGAAGTGGGTCGATCTTTCGGGTCTTACCAAAGGGACTTCCTATTGGTCTTCTACTCTCAAGTTTGAAGATGGGAAGCTGAAAGCGGATGTAAACAACAGCGAACGGGCTACGGGAGCTTACCGTTTCAGAAGTTTCTATTACAATAATCATTCGGATCAGGATGACTTTGTCGAAACACTTTCGAAGAATTTCGGCTTGGAAATAAAAGACTTTAAAATATCGAACGAGCAAAATCTGGGTGAGGATGTGAAGGTGTCTTTTTCTACCGAAATGGATGTAGAGTTAGGCGATGAGTATCTGTATATCACCCCGATGTTTATAAAACACCGCACGGCCAATCCTTTTACCGACGAAACGCGCCTTTATCCGGTAAATTTCGATTATCTGACGACTTACGTTCAAAATGTGATCCTCTATATACCCGAGGGGTATGTTGTAGAGGAATTGCCTAAATCCGAGAAAATTATTTTCGACGAAGAGCAAAATATTTCCTTGTCGTATAGAACTACGCAGGAAGAGAACAAAATTCAATTGCTGTATCAATATCAACTGAAAACTTTATTTGTCGGACAAGACCAATATCCGGTTTTACGGGAGTTTTTTGCAAAGCTTGTCGCTAAAAATTCGGAGCAAATAGTGTTGAAAAAGGTTGAATAAACGTATAAATCCTTGTTCTTATGAAGAAATATCTGCTGTTGCTTATCATCTGTGTGCCTTCGTTGGTTTTTTCCCAGCGAAAGTACGCAGCTGGGGATATACCCGATAGCCTGAAAGTGAACGCTGTTTCCGTAGTGAGGGATTATTCCTTATCATTTGTGCAGACGAATGCGAATACCGGGACTTACAAGTTAAAGAGGGTATTGACAATTCTGAATAAGCAGGGTGACAGGCGCGCTCATTTCAATATCACATGCGACCGTTTTCGCGAGTTGCTCAAATTCTCGGGGACGTTGAGGGATGCAGAGGGTAACATAATCAAGAAAATAAAACGGGGAGACCTGAAACATTCGAGTTTCGACTCTCAATCGTTAGCTTCCGACGACTTTGCACTCTATTACGAATGCCAATCGCCCAGCTATCCTTTTACGATAGAATATGAATACGAAGCAAAATTTAAAAATGGCATCGTATCATATCCTCCTTTTATTCCGCAGGATCGCTATCGCCAGTCGGTAGAAAATGCCGTCTACGAAATAGAATTGCCTGCCGATCTCAAACTTCGTACGAAAGCCAATTACGACCTCGATTTGCAAAAGAGGGAAGCGGAGAAGGGTATAATTTATTCAACTACATTTAATGGTAAAGCAGCCCTTGCGTATGAAGTAATGTCTCCGCCCGATGAAGATATCCTGCCGTATGCTCTGTTTGCACCTGCCGCTTTCTGTTTCGACTCCTATTGTGGCGATATGTCCGACTGGAAAGGGATGGGTAGCTGGCAGAATCAACTGCTGAAAGGGCGCGATGTATTGCCCGACAATTGGCAGCAGAAAGTAAGAGAGCTAACAGAAGGCTTATCTTCGGACAGGGAGAAAGTAAAAGCTTTGTATGAATACCTCCAGCAGAATACGCGCTATGTCAGCATACAGCTGGGTATTGGCGGCTGGCAGCCGATAGAAGCATCGAAGGTTGCTAAAACAGGCTTCGGCGATTGCAAGGGCTTGACCAACCTGATGATGGCCATGCTGAAAGCCGCGAATATTCCGTCGCATTACGCTTCTATATACTTAGGTAATGAACGTTCTTACTTGTACGAGGATTATCCAAGTTTCGGGCAAATGAACCACGTTGTCCTGTTAGTTCCGTTGAAGAATGACAGCATTTGGCTCGAATGTACGAGTGCAAAAGAACCTTTCGGCTTTGTTCATCGGCAAATAGCCGGTCACGATGCCCTTGTCATGACTCCCGAAGGTGGAAAAGTATGCCGTTTGCCGGTGTACCCGAATGCTGACAGGCTTCAGGCTATCAACATGCAGGTAGAATTGAAAGAAGATTATTCTTTGTCCGGCAATATAGAAATAACAGAACACTTGGATCATGCTGTAAGGCTTGCTGATTTGATAGGAGCAGAAAGGAAAGAACAAACCTCCTACGTAACAGCCTACCTGAAAATGGCGAATATGCAGCTGGGCAATATAGATATCTCGTACCATAAATCCGAGAAGCCGGTAGCTACGCTGAAAACGGCATTCGATGCCTCGGATGTGGTGAATAAGACAGGGAATAGAATTTTCGTGACTGTTTCACCTCTGAACAGAGGGAATTACAAGATTTTCAGCGCATCGGAACGCAACAGGGATATTTATGTGCAGAGTGGATTTGTGGATAAGGATACGATTATATATACTTTACCCGAAGGTATGACGCCCGAGTCGCTGCCGAAAGATATTTCCTTGAAAACCCAGTTCGGTTCTTTCGATACGAAGACTTCGATAGATGGTAATAAGGTGATATATACCCAACATATAGAATTGCTTCCGGGGCAGTATGATAAATCCTCGTATCAGGAAATCAAAGGATTCTTTTCGCAAATCGATACGGCACTGAAAAGGAAAATGGTGATAAAGAAGAATTAGCGAGCCTCTTTCTTCAAGATGATTTCCACAATTTCGGGTTGGGCAAAGAAGCGTATAGGATAACCGCCTGCTCCTACGCCGGTGGTGACGTATAAGCTGATATTGCCCTTTTCTACCCAGCCATAGCGGTATTCCTGTTTGTTGGTGACTAAGTCTTTTCTCGTCCTTCCCGGCATCACGGGAGCCCATAACCCGAAGAAGGTGACTTGTCCGCCATGTGTGTGGCCGGATAGCATCAGATCTACCTTGTCTGTTTCTATCTGGTCTATATAATCGGGCTGATGAGAGAGAAGTATGCAGAAATCGCTCTCGTCGACATCTTGTGTCGTATTTTCGATAAGTTGTTCATCGCTCCACCAATCGCCTACACCGCCGATTTTTATGCTGTCGTTTCCGGCACGAAACCAATAAGATCGGTTGTCGCACAAAAGGATATTCCGTTCTTCCAAGCCTTTCCTTATTTTGGCAGGGACAGTCCAATGGTCGTGATTTCCCAGAACGGCGTATACTTTTCCGTGCGGTTGTTTGGATATTTCGCTGAACAGCGAATCTATAAATACCGATTTGCTGACATAGTCGCCACCCAGCAAAACAATATCGGGATTCAGCCCGTCTATCCTTGCTGCCAACGAACGCACATCCTCGCGCGTAAAATACTGGTCGCAATGTATATCGGAGATAAATACCAGTTTCTTACCGTCGAATGCCTCGGGAATATCTTGGTGGCGGAAGGTGTAGGTGGATATTTTAATATTCTTGGCTTCATAAAAGGCATACCCCACACATCCGCCCATAAGCAAAAGGAGAATAACCACAGCAATGATTATTCTCTTTTTGTATCGTTGTTTACGGTTTTTATTCAGCAACTTGCAGTTCTGCGACATATTCTTCATAATCTTTAGCCGCACGCGCTACGACATCCCGGGCAGTTGCCGCATTATAGATATGCAGCAAGACACAACGAGGCTCCTTATCGGTAGGCAGATCCTTGTAAGTCGTGAAGTAGTGCCGCAGGCGGTCTATAACCATATGCGGAACATCCTTGATATCCCTGTATGTGTCATAGATAGCATCCCCTTCAAGTACGGCGATCAACTTATCATCCGCCTTGTTCTGGTCGAGCAATCGCAGTCCGCCTATCAATCGCGCCTTCACGATAACGTCGCCATGCGTAATATCTTTTTCGGTGAGGACACAGATATCTATCGGGTCGCCATCACCTTCGATGTCTATTCTTTTCAGCTGTTTATTGGTCAGTTCAGCCAGATGGCTACCGCAATAGGTGCGCGGAACGAAGCCATATAGCGCAGGTACAATGTTCGAAAAACGTTGTGGGCGGTCGATACATAAGTAGCCGGTTTCTTTGTCCACTTCGTATTTCACAGTATCAGTCGGTACAATTTCGATGAAGGCATTTACAATTTCGGGAAAGTTGTTTCCTATTGAAATTCCATGCCATGGGTGTGCTTTGGATTTTCTCATCATATTTTCTAAGTCTATATCAAAATATCTATTCGTGCAAATATAGCAAATTGTTATGAAATATACATCAAATCGCTCATGATATTATCGGAGATGAAGATGCCTTCGCGTGTTAATACAAGGTGATTCCCGACTATTACCGCCTTATCCGAGCGGATATGCTTATCAGCATATTGTAAGCAATAATCGAGCATTTTATCACCAAATAGCTCTTTGAGCCTTTCTAAATTTACGCCCCACATGGTACGCAACCCTGTCAGGATAAAATCGTTGTAGCGGGCGTGGGCATCCAGCACCTCTACTTCGCTATCCGGCGATCCCTTTTCTATCCCCGCGACGTATAACGGAAGCGAGGCTATATTCCATGCCCTGTTTTCGCCATCGTACGAATGGGCGGCAGGCCCCAGTCCCAGATATTTTTCGCCTGTCCAGTACGAGCTGTTGTGTTGCGAGATATACCCTTCTCGTGCGAAGTTCGATATCTCGTAATGTACAAATCCTGCTTCTTTCAGTTTATCTATCATCAACGAAAACATGCTCAGGCTGGTATCCTCTTCGGTAGGTGTTATCTTCTTTTCCGCCAACTGCTTATACAGCGGCGTACCTTCTTCGTATATCAGGTGATAAGCCGAGATATGCTGTACACCCAATTCAATGGCTTTATGCAGATTTTCCTCCCAGATAGCTAAGGTTTGATTGGGCAAACCATACATCAAATCGATGCTTATATTCCCGAAACCGTATTCTTTGGCGAGGTGGACGGCGTCAATCGCTTTCTGTGCCGAATGGCGGCGGTTGAGGAATTGCAGTTCTTTGTCGTTGAAGCTCTGTATGCCGATACTCAACCGGTTGAAGGGAAGTTTCCTCAAGTCTTTCAGATATTCCTCGCTGAGGTCGTCGGGATTGGCTTCCATCGTTATTTCGGTGTCGGGTGCTATGCTGAAATATCGGTTTATAGCATCGAAAACCTGTTCGAAATCTTCGCTTGTCAGTTGCGAAGGCGTTCCTCCTCCGAAATAGATTGTTTTCAAGGCTTCGCCGGAGAGGTATTCCCTCCTCAAAGCCATTTCAGCACAAAGAGCGACTATATATTTTTCTTTCAGCGTATTATCCGTTCCCGTAAAGAAATCGCAATAATGACACCTCGTTTTGCAAAAGGGTACATGAATATATAGTCCGGCCATATCAAAAAGGAGGCTGAAGTTAATCTACGTACATCGAATCGATTAAGTCTTTGTACTTTTCGTTGATAAACTTCCGTTTGACCTTGAGTGTATTAGTCAACTCCCCGCCATCCATCGTGAATGGTTCGGAGAGTAGTTTGTAGCGCTTAATCTTTTCGAATGGGGCAAACTTGACCTGCCTCATCTCTATCCGTCCGTCCATCATACGCAATATCTCGATGTTGTTCACAAGCTCTTCGATGTTGCCGTATGCTATTCCATGTTCTTTGGCATAGGTTTCCAAAGCGGGATAGTCGGGAACAATGAGCGCACTGACAAACTTCCGCTGGTCGGCTATGACAACAACCGTATCGATAAATTTATCTTCTCCCACAACCATTTCGATGGCCTGAGGAGCGATATATTTCCCGTTTGCGGTTTTAAACAGGTCTTTGATACGCTCGGTGAGCGATAGGGTAGAGCCTTCGAGCTTTCCGGCGTCGCCTGTACGGAAGAAGCCGTCTTCGGTGAAAACTTTGGCTGTTTCTTCCGGCTTATTGTAATATTCGCGCATAACGGTTTCCCCTTTCACTAATATTTCGTTGTTAGCCGGATCTATTCTCACCTCGAGGTCGGGCATAATAGTTCCTACCGAATTGATAGTGAAATGTTTCGGTGGGTAGAAGCTGACCGTTGCATTTGTTTCCGTCAGCCCGTAACCGATAACGATAGGGATATTCAGCGATTGCAGGAACTCGTTGATATTGTCCGAAAGCGGAGCACCCGCACAAGGAAACATGTTTCCCTTCTGTATGCCGATAACCGTCTTAACGGCGCGGAATATGGTATTGTTATATAGTATATATTTTAGCTTTGTGCCGAAAGGAGCCATCTTCCCTTCGTTGTAATATTCGAGCCTGTATTTGCGGCCGACTTTTATCGCATCGGTGTACAGCCACCGCATGAAGCCTTTCGATTCTTCTATCTTTTCCTGCACTCCGGCATACACTTTCTCCCAGAAACGGGGTACGCTACACATGATAGTCGGTTTCACCTGTTTGATGGATTTCTGTATCTCTTTGGCATCTTTGTTTACGGCTATCGTCATCCCCACATGCAGGGCATAGTAAGACCAAGCCTTTTCGAAAACATGAGCAAGCGGCAGGAAATTCATCGACAGGTCTTTGTCCGATACCATCGTCAGGCGTATATCGTGTATTTCGAATACCTTTCTGTAGGAAGAGTGGGGGAGCACAACCCCTTTCGGTTCGCCCGTCGTACCCGATGTGTAGATGATGCAGGCAATATCCGACTCTTTGCGGTTTTTCATCCGTACCTTCACCAATACTTCGGCATGCGAATTTTCGCCCACGGCAATAAAATCCTGATAAAATATCGACGATTTATCCGTCGGATGTATGATGACATCGGGGTTGTATATAATCAGGTGTTTCAACACATCCGATTGCTGTTGCACCTTGAAGGCATTGTTATATTGAAACTGGTCGCCGACAAAAAGCACATGTATCTGCGCATCGTTGACGATGTATTCGACCTGTTCGGGAGAAGCTGTCGCATAGATGGAAACGGGAATGCAGCGGTTGGCAAAGGAGGCGAAATCGGTCATCAGGTATTCGGGCGTGTTTTGCGAATAAATACCTATGCGGTCGGTCTCCTGCACACCCAACTCAGCCATAGCCCAAGCCGTGCGCATGATGGTGTCGGAAAATTTTCTCCACGAGATGTTTTTCCATTTCTTGTCGGCTTCGTCCCTGTATTTGAGGGCTGTACGCTTGCCGTATCGTTGCGCTTGCCGGTGGGGTAGAATAGCTAAGTGGTAGTAACTCATAATATTGCTTTTGTTTTTTACCGATTTTTATTTTCCAGACTAACGGATATTCCAGTATGAGCATTAAATGTAAATTCGGGATATGCTGCAAAATCTACATCAGGCAAATACAGTTTATAATCCTTCTTGTCTATTATAAAGGCCTTTTCGAGCCCATAATATTTTACCTCTTTATCTAACGGACTGAGAAAATCATTGAGCTGCGAGGTCATGCTCGATTGTAATAGAAAATCGTTTAATTTTTCATAAGGTATGTTCTCTCGTTCAAATAGCTGCTTGTATTCGTCCGATAATCTTTTTGCCAAATCTAAATAGAAAATAGGCGCCCGGAAGTTGATGGATGTGATTTCTGACACATCAAAATCTTCTTGGAGCAGCGGAAGGCATTCTTCTGTCTTTTTCAGCGCGTCGGCAAAAGACATCGGCTTGTTATGAGAAATACTTATATACAAGCTGCCTTCTTTCAGTTGGCGGGCATTAAGCCTGAAATCCAATGTATCTTTTCCTGTAATCCAATAATAGGAATATGATTTGGTATAAGACGACGGTTCGGTCAGGATACTATTTTGTTTGGTTATGACCGTATCCTGAATTTCCATCGTACTATTTTCCACTTTTTCCTGCTCTCCTGCCGTTTGTTTGCAGCCGATTGCAATTAGTGCGAAAATACTTATAATGATTCCTATCTTTTTCATCGAAGAAAATACCTTGAATATTCGTAGAATTACTTCCGCTTGTCGACTCGTTTACTTGTTTACTCGTCAACTTTCTCAAATATAGGCATTTTAAGGGAATTTAGGAAACTTCTTGAAGTCCGGTTTTCTTTTTTCGAGAAAAGCATGCTTTCCTTCCTGTGCTTCATCGGTCAGGTAATACAACAAGGTGGCGTTTCCTGCCAGCTCTTGTATACCGGCCTGTCCGTCCAATTCGGCATTCAATCCCATCTTTATCATGCGCAAGGCCATCGGGCTAAGTTGCATCATCTCGTGTGCCCATTTAACGGTTTCGTCCTCTAACTGGTCGAACGGAACGACGGTATTCACCAGTCCCATATCCAACGCCTCTTGCGCCGAGTACTGGCGGCAAAGGAACCATATTTCACGGGCTTTTTTCTGTCCCACTACGCGGGCAAGGTATGACGAACCAAATCCGGCATCGAAGCTGCCTACGCGAGGGCCTGTTTGCCCGAAAATGGCATTGTCCGAGGCAATGGAGAGGTCGCAAACGACGTGCAATACGTGTCCGCCGCCGATAGCATAGCCGTTCACCATGGCGATAACAGGCTTAGGAAGCGAGCGTATTTGCTTTTGCACGTCCAGCACATTGAGGCGTGGCACACCATCCTCGCCGATATAACCGCCTTTTCCTTTTACATTCTGGTCGCCGCCCGAACAGAAGGCTTTGTCGCCTGCTCCGGTAAGGACTACCGCATAAATGTCATTGTTTTCGCGGCAGATAGTCAGCGCATTACTTATCTCCATCGTTGTCTTGGGACGGAAAGCGTTGCGCACCTGTGGGCGATTGATTGTTATACGTGCGATTCCTTCGAAATAGTCGAAAAGGATATCTTCATATTCTTTGATGGTTTGCCATTCTCTTTTTGTAGCCATGATATTATAATTGTTTATAGTTTATATTCGTTGATAATGGATTGATTGACTGCTATATCGGTCGATACCTCCAGTACGATGGATGCTTGCGTTGTTTCATCCATAAAGGAGGAGAGGTGTTTATCCAGTTCCTCTTTGTTGGAAGCATGCAGATAGTTGAATCTCGCAGCTTCCACCCATTTCCGGGCAGTCGTATCGTGTGCGGCAGCCACGTAATTGGGTAGCGATGCCGACTTATTCAGTCCCGAAATGCCATGAAAAATATTGCCCCCCTGATTATTCAACAGGAGTATCCGCAGGTTTTTGATGTGGGTGATATTCCAAAGGGCATTGACCGCACAAAAGAAACTTAAATCACCCGTGATATAGTAGACCGTCTGCTTGCAAACGGATGCAAATCCGATAGCTGTCGGCAGCGAACCTTCTATACCGTTTGTCCCGCGGTTGCAATAAATCTCAACCGAAGGGTCGAGGTCGAAATATTGTATATTTCTCAACGGCGAACTGTTTGCCAATAGCAATTTAACCCCGTTCGGAAGTTGGTTTATCAGCTTCCCGCAAGCATATATGTCCGAGAAAGGAATGTCGCTAAAATCCGCACGCATACTTTGCGAAAGAGTATTCCAGTGTTCTTTATATGTGTTATTCGCTCCGCTCTTTCCGATAGGAAGTTCCGACAGAAAAGCTTTGGCGTCTGTCTCTATCAAGTCGGTCAGGGATTGATATAAATCCATCACCTTTTCGCCCTTTGCGAGGTGCCAGTGATGTGCCGGTTTATGTTCGCGGATGAATTTTTTGAGCCTTTTGGATACCATATGCCCGCTGAAAGTTATCAGCAATTCGGGTGCCAATTCGGCATCGGGTTCTCGCAAAATGGTATCGAAGTTATGTATAAATTCCGCCTCGTTGCAATTCGCTAAATGCTCCGATAGGATAACACAGCCACATTTTTCGGCTAAGACTTTTAATATTTCTCGTATTTCAGCGTCGGGCAATAATTGTCCTATCACAATCATCTTTTTCGTGGCAGTATTCCATATATCAGCGAAAGGCTGAATATCAACCTCTTTCGTCGGCTTGCTATAATTGATTTTCCTTACTTCGGGCAATTTCCCTACCGAATAGTCGAACAATGGCTCGCTCAACGGAATATTGATATGCACCGGCGCACTGTGGGCTATGCAGGCAATCAGGGCTTCGTTGACCAATCGGTTGCAATGCCATTCTTCGCTGCTGTCTTTCCCTTCGGGCAGGTTGACGGATTGCTGTATATAGTTCCGGTAAACGTCTGCTTGACGGATGGTTTGCCCGTCCATCTGGTCTATCCATTCCGCTGCTCTGTCCGCCGATAATACGATAAGCGGCAATTGCTGATAATAGGCTTCTGCTACGGCAGGAGCGTAGTCCAACGCAGCCGTTCCCGAGGTGCAGCAGATAACGACGGGCTCTTGCTTGCACTGGATAATGCCTAAGGCATAAAAAGCCGCATTCCGTTCGTCGACTATCAAATGGCAATCGAAAAAAGGCTCTTGCGTAAACGCCTGTATCAACGGGGCATTGCGCGAGCCGGGAGATAAAACAACCTGCTTTATCCCGTATGCTTTCAGCAAAGCCACTGTTTGTAATATATTTTTCTTTGCAGGGAACATTAATCGTTTATTAATGAAAGGATTGTTTGCAATTTACTTTCCGTTTCGAGCCATTCGGTTACCCTATCCGACGATTCGATGATACCGCCTCCGGCATAGAGTGCCAGGTAGCGGGGAGATATTTTCGCACAGCGCAGATTGACGTATATATTGCTTTGCCCTTCTATATTCAAAGGGCCGATAAAGCCGGAATAATACTCGCGTTTATAGGATTCGTTATGCTCGATGAAGTCCATCGCTTCGGCTTTCGGAAACCCGCATACCGCAGGGGTGGGGTGCAAAGCTGCCAGTATGTCGCCTATATAGTTTCCATTGTTCTTGAAAGTGAAATCTGTTTTCAGGTGGACTACATTACCGGCATTTATCGTGTCGGTGCTGCTATTGACGAAATCAATCCCCAACGATTGAAGCTGATGCTTCACATAGTTGACAACGACTTGCTGTTCGTCGTGATTTTTCGTGTCCCATTCTATTTCACCTTCTACAAAAGGCATTGTGCCTGCCAGAGCGACCGTGTGCCCTTCGTCTCCATGTTCCGATAGCAGGAGTTCGGGTGTGCATCCGAACCATGTGCCTGTTGCCGGAGTATATGCTAAATAAACGAAGGCATTGGGGTATTTGGCAAGGGCTTTACGGAAGGTAACTCCGATAGAAAAGTTTTCGTTCCTATTGTAATTGACCGAACGGGAAAGGACTAATTTCTGAAATTCGCCTTTACAAATCGAGTCGTGAAATTTCAGGTAGTTTTCTGTATATATTTCAAATGTATTATTGTCCGACGGTATTTCGTCTCCCGAAAGGTTATTGCCCGATACTTCCAGGTTTTTGATAGAATTATCGAGGAAGCTAAAGATATCCGTCTCACCTGCCAATTTTATATCGGGGCGAATGACCGCCAACGGGGTGGATGCCGTAATATTGAAAGGCATCAGCACAAAGCCGGTAGCTTCGGTCAGTTCACCCATATTATCCAGCAGGCTGCAATCCCCGGATTGTTGCAAAATCAAATTGAGGACATCGCTCCCCGGCAGCCGGTAAACGGCAAAATTCGTTTGGGCAGCAATTAGCCGGTCTAATATATGATAATCAAAAGGTTGATTATTTTCCATTCCTACGGTTTTTAAGTTAAGCAAAATTAGTCAAAATAAAGAGAAGTGCATAATCTAAGGTTACTAATTGTCACCTCTATCGTTCAACTTTTATCGATACCGGAATTTATTGAATATACCTCATAATATTACTATGTCCACCAAAACAACCTGTTTGGTCTACGGAATAGCGCGTTTGGTCTCTTATTTGAATATCGGCTTTTTATTAATATTACTTTTGGACTCAGGTACGGTTTTAGAATTCTGTACGGATGATTAAATGAGGAAGGTAATTTTGTTTTCGTTTTTAGTGCTTTTTCTGGGCGGTTGTGATATTGTGGAAAACCTTGACATAACCGATGAAGAAGGAATCGAAAATATTCGGGGGTATATTGCTGATGTTGCCGATGGCAAATTGCTTCACTCGGTTGCTTTATCAGCAAACTATCTGTCTGTGCCTAACCGGGTATCTCACCTTGCTGTCGAACTTTTGGATACTGTGGAAAGAAAGAAGATAGTTGTAAAATACGAATTTTCATTATTTACAGATCCTTCTGTGACGCGAGATACAACAAAGCATTATTATAAAGGCTATCAATGCAAATACGAAAGCCTGTCTGATAAGATAGATTACCTTACTCAACTTGAGAAATGTAAAGCCATGATTCCCGAAAATTATACCTATAAGCAGGTGAAAAGAGTCCAGCTCTTTAATGATGAGTGTGATAGCAAGATTGTTTTTACACTCGGCCTCGAGCCTGTAATATCGAATGATATTATTAAGTCAAACAAATTCGTTACAGCTAAGACGAAAACCGTAACAACCGGCTCGGGCAAAAGGATGAGGAGGAAAAAAGTAACCGAATACACCATCGAATTTGCGATGATAATGCAAGAGCATGATAATGCTGATATTGTATTGGTCAGAAAGCCGGGTAACTATCGCTGGTCGGCCTTATCGGGGGGATAAAAACTGAAAATCGATTTTTGATAATAACAATTACTAAAAAAAATGAAACTATGAGCGAAAATGGTACAGAAGGAAAGGTGAATGAAGTCTCGGAGAAACTTACACCCAAAAATGTTAAGCCACAATCAAAGATGACAATGCTAATTATTGCTATTTTCTTGGGAGGGTTAGGTATCCACCGTTATATGATGGGATACTCCAACTGGTGGTTGATGCCGGTTACTTTAGGCGGTTGTGGTATCTGGAGTATCTTGGATATCATCAATATTGCAACTGACAAAATGACGATGGCAGATGGAACGCCTTTAAAAAAGGATTAATTATATCAAATTTTAGATTAGAAACAAAAAGGGTTATCCTATGCAGGATAACCCTTTTTGTATGTATTCTTATCTCCGATTATTTGAAATCAGCGTCGCTTACATCTTCGTTTACTTTCAGATAGTCGGTTGTCATTTCCACATCCATGCCCATCATGTTAGTTGTGTGCTTGAATGGGAATTTAACACCGTTCACTTCTTTGTAATCGTTGAGGTATGTGCGCGTAGTCATCTGTCGGCCATTCGCCTCTCTTGTTGTTTCTTCGGCTATTTTCAAACCGCTCTTCACATCGTAGAAAGAAGTAGAGTTGCCATCCATAACTTTGTAAGCATCTGCTCCGTTGATGTTTTCGATTCCTGCTAATTGCGCTTTATCAGAGTTGAGTTGAGAAAGCTCAGGGAAAATCGGTTTTTTCATGTTTTCGAGTTCATCGCCTGCCAATTCCTGTTTCTGGCCTTGTACGATGATATATCCAGTCTTGCCGTCGCAAACGCTTTTCATCATTGTCATACCCATTGCACTCATTTCTTGCAATGATTTTCCGTCGGCAGTTTGCTTTCCATTTATAGAGATGGTTTGCCCCTGTATAGTGGCTTTCATCGAAAGAGATACCGTTTTCACATTATTCATGGCAGCAGCCCCGCCCACAGCGTCGATATATTTTTGCAATACCGATTGGGCACTTACATCGCCCGATACGGTTTTTACCTCAGGCTTTGCAGCCGGATTACCGAATTTGTCGAAGTATTTGATTGGAATATTCAATCTTTCGAGTGCCGGGGTTATCTCTGTAGCTTTCCCTACGATAACGATACGTGTATTGTCGAACGACATATGCTTTTTAGCAGCAGCCTGTACTTCCTCAAGGGTAACAGCATTCACTTTCTTGATATAATCCTGATAGAAATTATCCGGTAATTTTTGCGTTTTGATTCTCAAAGCGAAGCTTGCGATTGTCTGAGGCTTCTCGGCATTCATAACAAAGCTGCCGATATATTTAGCCTTTGCAAGATCCAATTCTTGTTGAGTAGGCAATTCAGTACGGATTTTTTTCACTTCGTTCAGGATTTCTACCACAGCACTGTCGGTAACAGCATTGCGGACAGATGCCTGCGCCGTGAAATCGCTCATATATTTGTCTCCCTGTATGCCCGAGTACGAACCGTATGTCCATCCGTGCGCTTCGCGCAGATTGAGGAACAAACGGCCTTCGCCACCGCCACCGAGGATATGATTAGCCAATAGCGCAGCAAAATAATCGGGATCGGTCATTTTGAGCGATATAAGGTTGTTAACGGATATTTCGCTCTGTACGGCATTCGGTACGTCGACAATGTTGATTTCGCTTGCCTTCAGGTTTACAGGCTCGCTATAGCTGCTTTTAGGAGCAGGGGCTTTTTTCCACGAAGAGAAATTCGCTGTAACCAATTTTTTTACATCGGCAAACTTAACATCCCCAACGATTACTAAATAAGCATTTTCGGGAACGAAGTAGTCTTTGTAGCATTTTTTGACGTCGGCTAATGTAACTTTATTGATGCTTTCTTCCTTCAATGGCTCTCCTTTAGGGTGAGCTTGTCCATAGAGGAGTGTGCGGCGTACTTGGCGTGCGATAGCCTGAGCACTTTTCTCCTGAGTTTTCAGCCCATTGATCAATTTAGCCTTTTCGCTATCCAATTCATCCTGCGTAAATAACGGATCTAACGCTCCTTGCGCAGCCAGCGCCAATACATCAGGGAAATAACGGGAAAGCGTTGTAGCGCTGACGCCATATACATTGAAGCTGGCATAAGCACCGTAGAAATCAATTTTCTTGTTGAATTCGTCTTTGCTTATCTTGCTTGTACCATTTCCCATCATGCTGCTCGTCAGGTCGTCTACCCCTTTGATTTCGCCTTCTAATGAAGGTGGGTTGTCGAGTGTCAGCGTGAACGATACACGTGGCAATTTATGGTTCTCTACCACCAAAACGGTTAATCCGTTAGGGAGCGTAAATTGTTGAGGTTTGCCTAAGTTTATTTTAGGATCGGCTCCCGGCTTAGGTTGTACTGTTCTGTCCACCTGCGCCGAAGCAGCAATTGACAGAAACATGGCTATTACTATATATAATATTTTTTTCATATTCTTTCGTTAATTAGTCGTTTATGATATGCCAATTTATTTGCTTGCAGGGACATAGTCGATTATTACCTGCTGATTTTTGCCTAAATATTTTTTAGCGACATCACGTATTTCTTCTCGTGTAATAGAACGATAGATATCGATTTTTTTATTGATAAGGTTTACATCCTTGTAGAGTAGGCTATATGTAACTAAGTTGTGAGCAACCCCTTCGGTATTGGCATTCTCGTTCACAAATCTGTTTTCGAGCTTATTTTGAAGTTTGGTGTATTCTTCTTCCGAAATCAACTCTGTTTGCATGCGATTGATTTCATCATCTATGCTGACAAGCAAATCTTTTGTTGTTTTGCCCTGCATAGGGATAGCCAGAACGATGTACATACCATAATCTTCGAATGAAATAGGAATAGCCGCAACTTCCAAAGCTATTTTCTCTCTGTCTACCATGCGTTGGTACAAACGTGACGATTTACCGTTCGACAGGATTGTCGAAATCATATCCAATACATAGGCATCGCGCTCCTTCATCGATGGCGTGCGGTATGATGCGAGTAGCGCAGGAAGCTGTATGTTAGCATCTTCGAACGTAACTTCTTTAGTCTTGGTTATAGGAGTTTCGGTATATTTCGATTTTACAACAGGCGCCCCTTTAGGGATAGACGCGAAATAATCGTTAATCCATTTTTTAGCTTGTGCCTTGTCGAAGTCTCCGGCCACAACCAATACGGCATTGTTAGGAACATAATATTTCTTAAAGAATTGTTGGAACTCTTCGAGCGTTGCAGCATCCAGATGTTCCATCGAACCGATAGTCGTCCAGCGGTAAGGATGTTTCTCGAACAGGTTTTCAGAAACCACTTTCAGCAATTGTCCGTATGGGCGGTTGTCGTAGCTGAGGCGTTTCTCTTCCTTCACCACTTCGTTTTGAGTGTCTACACCTATCTGGTTGATAACCGGGTGAAGCATACGCTCCGATTCCATCCACAACGCTAATTGCAGGTTGTTGGAAGGGAATGTTTCGTAATAATAGGTACGGTCGGCCGAAGTGTTGGCATTGTTTTGCCCTCCGTTGGCCGATACCATTTTGAACCACTCGCCGCGTCCGATATTTTCAGTCCCTTCGAACAGCAAATGCTCGAAGAAGTGAGCGAACCCTGTTCTGTCGGGATTTTCGTCTTTCGACCCTACATGATACATCACTCCGGTAGTCACCACCGGTGCCGAATTGTCTTGCTGCAATATTACATGCAAACCGTTGTCCAAGTCGTATTCTTCGAATTCGATATGCTGAGCAGATACTGTTGCAGCAGTTGCGAAAAACAGACTTAGTGCAATAATTGTTTTCTTCATACTTGTAATTAGTTATTAATTGATTTGTGAGTTTATATTTACTATATGAGTCGTCAAAAAATAGAAAACATCACACAAAAGTAAAAATATTTACAGAAGATATAGCATTTTTTACAATTTCGTTTCGGCTATACATCCAAAATAATCATCCCAAAGATACAAATATGTCTATGTATTTAGACGTAAAAATGTAAAAAAAACTCTATTAAGATGATTTTTTGAGAAAATTTTGTATATTTGCAGTCCGTAAATATAAACACATTGGTTAACTGACCTAATATGTTTTCTTTCCTTTATTTCATTTTACATAAAAAGTGTGCTTGAATATTTAATATATTCTGTATTCGGGGTGAAAGTAATAATTTCATCTAAAGTTAGTTTTAAAGAAAGAACCTTATTGAGCGTTTGACCATAATAATGTATTCATTCCAACAATTATTATTATAAACATATTATTTATACAATGCGTATATACAACATTTTGGAGCTTAATGAAAAGCTGACACTCGAATTGCGTACTATTGCAAAGGAATTGGGAATAAGACGTCCCGATGCTTATAAGAAAGAAGAATTGATATATAAGATTCTTGACGAGCAAGCAGTCATTGAGGCACGTAACAAAAACCAGCAAGACACAAAAAAAGAAGAGATGAAAGAGAAAAACGCCGCTTCGAAAAAAGCACCGGCTTCTCCTAAACCTTCTGCTGGCAAGAACAAGCAAGCAGCCCCACTCAAAGAAGAGAAAAAAGCTGAAAAAACAGAAAAGGCTGAAAAACCGGCTGCACCTGAAAAAACAGAAAAAAAGGAAGCTAAACCTGCTGCCGAAAAAGCGCCGGTTGCTGCTCCGGAAGAAAAAGTGGCGGCGACACTACCTCCCGTAACAAAGGAAGCTGTTAGAACGAATAACAATGCTAACAGCAACCAGAATAATAAACAAAATACCCAACAAGCTCAACCGCAACGACCATCTCAATTGGTTTTCCGTTCGAAGAAAACAAGAGAGGATTTGCCGGAAGAAGCAGCTACAGCTCCTGAGCCGTTGTTGCCTTTGCTTCAGGTCGATACAGATGTGACGCCTGTGGTGGAAGAGCCGGAACATGTGGAAATGGTTGCTGCTCCTGCCCCTAAGCAGAATAATCACGGGAACAATAACAAGCAAAATAATAACAATCAGAAGCAACAAGAGAAAGTTTTTGATTTTGAAGGAATACTGACTGCTTCGGGAGTACTCGAAATTATGCAGGAAGGATATGGATTCTTACGCTCATCCGATTATAACTATATGTCGTCGCCGGATGATGTATACATTTCGCAATCGCAAATCCGTCTTTTCGGACTTAAAACGGGTGATGTTGTAGAAGGACCTATCCGCCCGCCGAAAGAATCGGAAAAATTCTTTCCGCTGGTTAAAGTCGACAGGATTAATGGCCGTACGCCTGACGAAGTGCGCGACCGTGTGCCGTTCGACCACTTGAAACCGCTTTTCCCGAATGAAAAGTTCAGCTTAACAAAAGGCTACGGTGATAACCTTTCGTGCCGTGTGGTAGACTTGTTCTCGCCGATAGGTAAAGGACAGCGTGGACTGATTGTCGCTCAACCGAAAACGGGTAAGACAACTTTGCTGAAAGATGTAGCCAATGCCATAGCAAGCAATCATCCGGAAGTGTATATGATAGTGCTGCTCATAGACGAACGCCCGGAAGAGGTGACGGATATGGAGCGCAGTGTAAATGCGGAAGTTATTGCATCTACATTCGACGAACCGGCCGATCGCCACGTGAAGATAGCCGAAATCGTTTTGAACAAGGCGAAGCGAATGGTGGAATGTGGACACGATGTGGTTATTCTTCTCGACTCCATCACGCGTCTGGCACGTGCTTACAATACAGTACAACCTGCATCGGGTAAGGTGTTGACGGGAGGGGTGGATGCTAATGCATTGCACAAACCTAAACGCTTCTTCGGGGCGGCACGTAACATCGAAAACGGAGGTTCGTTGACGATTATCGCAACAGCATTGACCGAAACGGGTTCTAAGATGGATGACGTTATCTTCGAAGAATTTAAAGGTACAGGTAATATGGAGCTTCAGCTCGACCGCAAATTGTCGAACAAGCGTATTTTCCCTGCTGTGGATATTATTGCTTCGAGTACACGCCGCGACGATTTGTTGCTCGACCGCGATACGCTCAGCCGTATGTGGATTCTGCGCAACTTCCTGTCGGATATGAACTCGGTGGAGGCTATGCAATTCCTCGAAGACCGTTTGCGTAAGACGAAAAACAACGAAGAATTCCTTATCTCGATGAACGACAGGTAAGAATTTGTAAGATATTTTTGTAAAGAGGGAGAGTGATCTTCCTCTTTTTTTATCTGTAAAAATACTATCAATCCCCCTCAAGTATATTACTATTCCGTATTTAGTTGTATCTTTGTACTCCTTTTTAAATTAGGATTAATATACATTGTTAGAACCGAATAATAAAGAATGAATAAAATACGCAACTTTTGTATCATTGCACACATCGACCATGGTAAAAGTACCCTTGCCGACCGTTTACTGGAATATACCAAAACGGTGGAAGGGAAAGACTTGCAAGCGCAAGTGCTGGACGATATGGACTTGGAGCGCGAACGCGGTATTACCATCAAGAGCCATGCGATACAGATGGAATATACCCTCGACGGGGAAAAATACATCCTGAATCTGATTGATACACCGGGACACGTAGACTTTTCGTACGAAGTTTCCCGTTCCATTGCTGCCTGCGAAGGCGCCTTGTTGATCGTAGACGCAGCACAGGGAATACAGGCACAGACCATATCGAACCTCTATATGGCTATCGATAACGATTTGGAGATAATCCCTATCTTGAATAAGATAGATCTGCCAACAGCTATGCCCGACGAAGTGGAAGATCAGATTATCGAGCTGTTAGGGGTTAAACCGGAAGAGATTATCCGTGCCAGTGGCAAAACAGGGGAGGGTGTATATGATATCCTTAGGGCTATTATAGAACGTATTCCTGCCCCGAAAGGCGATCCCGAAGCTCCGTTGCAGGCCTTGATATTCGATTCGGTGTTCAACTCATTCCGTGGTATTATTGCCTATTTCAAAGTCGTGAACGGCTCCATCCGTAAAGGCGATTTAGTCAAATTCTTCAATACAGGAAAAGAATACGATGCCGATGAGGTAGGCGTACTGAAATTGGCTATGTCTCCGAAAAACGAGATTCAATGCGGCGATGTGGGATATATCATTTCGGGAATAAAAACATCGAAAGAAGTAAAAGTAGGGGATACGATCACGCATGTGAAACGTCCTTGCGAAAAGGCTATCGAAGGTTTCGAAGAAGTTAAGCCGATGGTCTTTGCCGGAGTATATCCGATCGAAAGCGAAGATTTCGAGGATTTGCGCGCTTCTTTGGAGAAATTGCAATTGAATGATGCTTCCCTGACCTTCCAGCCGGAATCGTCTGTGGCATTAGGCTTTGGTTTCCGATGCGGATTCTTGGGGCTGTTGCACATGGAGATTATTCAGGAACGTCTCGAAAGGGAATTCAATATGGATGTCATCACTACCGTTCCGAATGTGTCGTATTTGGTACATGATAAAAAAGGAACTATCAAAGAAGTACATAATCCATCGGGATTACCCGATCAGACGTTGATAGATTATATCGAAGAACCCTATATCCGCGCATCCGTTATCACGAATACGGCCTATATAGGTCCTATTATGACCCTTTGTCTGGGTAAGCGTGGTATATTGTTGAAGCAGGAATATATCTCGGGCGACCGTATCGAGATTACATACGATATGCCGTTGGCGGAGATTGTAATAGACTTCTATGACAAGCTGAAAAGTATCTCCAAAGGCTATGCTTCGTTCGATTACCACATGCACGACTATCGCGAATCGAAGTTGGTTAAGTTAGATATATTGCTGAATGGCGAATCGGTAGATGCCCTTTCCACGTTGACGCACGTAGACAATGCCGTGAATTTCGGCCGCCGTATGTGCGAGAAGTTGAAGGAATTAATCCCTCGCCAGCAATTCGATATAGCCATACAAGCGGCTATCGGTGCGAAGATTATTGCCCGCGAAACCATTAAAGCTGTTCGTAAAGACGTGACGGCTAAGTGTTATGGTGGTGATATCTCACGTAAACGTAAACTCCTCGAAAAACAAAAAGAGGGTAAGAAACGTATGAAACAGGTTGGTAATGTGGAAGTTCCGCAGAAAGCATTCTTGGCGGTCTTGAAATTAGATTAATCATAAAAAGCTTGAACTATGCAAAAGACATTCAACTACTATAAAGGAAAAGGACTATTCTTTATTCTTCTCATTCCTTTTATACTTTTTCTCCTCATATTTGCTGCTGTAGGTAATATATTGGGCTATGTGATGGTTGCTCTTATTTTTTTATTTATGCTTCTTCTTGTTCATCGTTTTTTTATTATCAGCATAACTTTTGATGAGAACAAGGTCGTATATAAGAGCCTTTTCAAAAAAATAGAATACGATTATGGGGATGTTAAAGATATTATTGTAGTTGAGAAAGAACGAAGAGCTGCTCCTGAATTTGAAACATACGAGAACAACTTCAGTCCATCGGGTGGTTTGGGTACATCTTATTTTATTTTAATAGGAGATATCAATTATTATCCATCCAACCCGTACTTTCTTTTAACCAAACCCGTCGATAAGGATTATATAACTTTGCAATACAGGGATAGTTTAAAGCCTTTTTTGGAGCTGCTACAAGTTATGAAGGATAAATAAAGCAATTTGGCAGAGATAAAAAATAAAAGAAATGACTCAATTTAAAGAAATAAATATAAAAGACTTCACACCCGATGCTTTCGGGTTGAAAAATAAGTGGATGCTGATTTCGGCACAGAAAGACGGCAAAGCCAACACCATGACTGCCAGTTGGGGCGGGTTCGGTGTGATGTGGAACAAAGAAGTGGTATTTGTGGTGATTCGTCCGCAACGCTATACGAAGGAATTTGTAGATAATACGGACTTCTTTTCGCTGACATTCTTCGATAAACAATATCTCAAAGATTTGGGTTATCTGGGAAAAGTATCGGGACGCGACGAAGATAAGATTGCGAGAGCCGGTTTCCATACCGTAATGGATAACAGTATACCTTATTTTGAAGAAGCCCATACAGCTATCTTTGCGAAGAAGCTTTTTGTACAACCCTTGTCCGAAGCATCCTTCCTCGATAAAGGTATCATCGACCAATGGTATCCCGAAAAGGATTTTCACTATCTTTATGTGGCGGAAGTCACTAAAATATTGCAAAAATGAAATACGAAAAAGTAGCATTAGATAGCTTTTCGGTAGTCGGTATTGCTGTAAGGACGACAAACAAAGACAACAAGGCCGAACAAGATATTGCCGGGCTATGGCAGGAGTTTTTGGAGAATAATATTGCCGATGCCATTCCTTTCAAGGTATCGGACGATGTTTATTGCATCTATACAGACTACGAGAGCGATTTCATGGGTGCCTATACCACTATCATCGGATGTATGGTTTCGAATACGAACGATACCAACGATGAGTTTGTTTATAAAGATATTGTCGGTGGTGAATATTACAAATTCGTGCCGGAAGAGGATGGAGCTGAGGCTGTCTTGCAGACGTGGATGCATATCTGGCAATCGGATTACGACAGAAAATATACAGCGGATTTCGATGTGTACCAAAGGGATGCAGACAATCCGCCAAATATAAAAGTTACAACATTTTTATCAGTTAAATAATTATATCAGACAAAAGAAATGAGAAAATGGCGTGTCGAAGATTCTATTGAACTCTATAACATATCAGGGTGGGGGATCAATTATTTTTCGGTTAACGAGAAAGGAAATGTAACAGTAACTCCTAAGAAAGAAGGAGCAAGTGTAGACTTGAAGGAACTGATAGACGAATTACAAATTCGGGATATCGATGCTCCTGTCTTGTTGCGTTTTCCGGATATATTGGATAACCGTATCGAAAAAATATCGACTTGCTTCAAAAAAGCAGCTAAAGAGTACGAATATAAAGGGCAGAACTATTTGATATACCCTATCAAGGTGAATCAGATGCGTCCTGTGGTCGAAGAACTTGTCAGTCACGGTAAGAAATTCAATATAGGCTTGGAGGCCGGTTCTAAGCCGGAGCTACATGCTATAATTGCTATTAATACCGATCCCGAATCGTTGATTATCTGCAACGGATACAAAGACGAAAGCTATATCGAATTGGCTTTGTTGGCCCAAAAGATGGGTAAACAGATATTTATCGTTGTAGAAAAGCTGAACGAACTGCCATTAATAACCAAAATTGCTAAACGGCTCAAAATAGTGCCGAATATCGGTATCCGTATTAAACTGGCGAGTTCGGGAAGCGGCAAATGGGAAGAATCGGGAGGCGATGGTAGTAAATTTGGTTTGAATTCCAGTGAGTTACTCGAAGCATTGGAGTATCTGGAAAAGAACAATATGAAAGAATCGCTTCGTTTGATTCACTTCCACATCGGTAGTCAGGTTACCAAAATACGCCGTATCAAGACAGCGTTGCGCGAAGCTGCACAGTTTTATGTGCAATTGCACTCGATGGGCTTTGCTGTCGAATTTGTCGATATTGGCGGAGGTCTCGGTGTCGATTATGATGGTACACGTTCGTCGTATAGCGAAAGCAGCGTCAACTATTCCATACAGGAGTATGTAAACGACTCCGTTGCGACGATGGTAGATGCAGCCGACAAAAACGAAATCCCGCATCCGAATATTATTACCGAATCGGGGCGTTCGCTTACGGCGCACCACTCTATTCTGGTATTCGAAGTGCTGGAAACAGCGACTTTGCCGGAGTGGAACGAAACGGAAGAAATCGGTGACGATGCCCACGAATTAGTAAAAGAGCTATACCAAATATGGGATGACCTCAACCAGTCGCGCATGTTGGAAGCGTGGCACGATGCGCAGCAAATCAGGGAAGAAGCATTAGACTTGTTCAGCTTGGGCTTGTTGGATTTGCTTACCAGAGCGCAGGTGGAGAGATTATACTTTTCCATTGCCCGCGAAATATATCAGATTGCAGGCAAAGCGAAACATGCTCCCGAAGAATTGAAGCAGCTATCGAAACTGTTGCCGGATAAATACTTCTGTAATTTCTCGCTATTCCAGTCTTTGCCCGATTCATGGGCTATCGATCAGGTATTCCCTATTATTCCGATTCACCGTTTAGATGAAAAGCCGGATAAATCGGCGACTTTACAGGATATTACCTGCGATTCGGACGGAAAAATAGATAATTTTATTTCCAATGGAAGCCAGTCTCCTTATCTGCCTGTGCATAACAAAAAGAAAAACGAACGCTATTTCTTAGGTGTTTTTCTTGTCGGTGCTTATCAGGAGATTCTGGGAGATTTGCATAACCTGTTTGGTGATACGAATGCCGTACATGTTTCGGTAGATGATAACGGTTACAAGATAGAGCAAATGATTGATGGCGAAACAGTTGCCGAAGTGCTCGATTATGCCCAATACAATGCCAAAAAACTGGTTCGCACAGTGGAAACATGGGTTACTACCAGTGTGAAACAGGGTACGATAACGGTAGAAGAAGGAAAAGAATTCCTGTCGAATTATCGTTCGGGGCTATATGGGTATACTTATTTGGAATAAAATTGTGTTAATATTTTAAAATGAAAAGCTATATTTGTATCCTATAAACATGCAAACAAGGTAATCGCTTATTGATATACGCTGAATGAGGGAAGCTGCATTTATAAAATCAAACCGGGAGAAATGGCAACGTATCGAAGCCGAGTCTAATAAAACGGAGATTCCGGCGGAGACTATTGCTGACAACTTTGTGGAGTTGACAGACGATTTGTCGTATGCGCGCACCTTCTACCCCCGTTCGCAGACCGTGAGGTATTTGAATAAGCTTGCCGGATATTATTTTATAGGTTTATATCGCTATCGCCAGCGTGCCAAAGGACGTTTTGTCCGTTTCTGGAAAGAAGAACTCCCGATGATTATGTATAAAAGCCGCAAGTATATGCTATACTCGTTTATCGCATTGATTGCCGGTGTGCTGCTCGGGGCTTTCTCCCAATCGCAGGATTCGACTTTCGCCAATCTTATACTTGGCTCCGAATATGTCAATATGACCGAAGATAACATCAATAAAGGAGACCCGATGGGTGTCTATAAGAAGATGGATCAGGAGGTTATGTACTATGTTATATCTACCAATAATATAAAAGTAGCCTTTATAGCCTTTATAATGGGGATACTCTTTTCCGTCGGCACGGTATATGTTATGTTTACCAATGGTGTCATGATAGGGGTGTTTCAGTATTTCTTTTTCAAGAAAGGGCTTCTATGGACCTCTGCCAGCGCCATATGGCTGCATGGTACGCTCGAGATATCGGCTATTGTGATAGCCGGAGGTGCGGGTATATTATTGGGAAACAGCATTATGTTCCCCGGTAGTTATAAACGGACGGTATCTGTCCAACGGGCTGTGAAAAATGCCTTGAAGATAGTGGTCGGGTTGGTTCCTGTGTTTGTGGTAGCTGCCTTTATCGAAAGCTATATTACGCGGATGACCGAAATGCCCGATGCGATTAAAATAGCAATAATAGCCGTCTCGGCATTCTTTATTATATGGTACTTCTTTTACTATCCTCACAAATTAAATAAAAAGATAAATGGAACATCAGGAGAAAATTAACCTTTACAGGGTTCGCGATTTCAGCGAGAATTTCAATGTCTTATTTGACTTCCTTAAACAAAACTTCGGGCCGATAATCAAAGGGATTATCTTTGCTTTTCCTGTGATGCTTGTTGTAACCTACCTTTTGATGGGGTTGAAGGGAGTCGAGAATGTCCGCGACTTTAACGACATGTTTTTGCTGTATGGTAGCGCAAAGGTTATATTAGGAAGCATTTTGAGTATGATAGTTAACCTGTGTGTAACTTATTATACCATTATTTATATGGTTAAATATACCGAAACCAAAGGAATAGTAGTCGACAACAAAGAAGTCTGGAAACGCATGAAAAGCGTTTTCCTTCCTTTGTTCGGGGCAAGTATTCTTTATGGCCTGGGTGTCGGAATCGGTTTTTTACTTTGTGTTATACCGGGGATTATAGTGCTTATTTATCTATTATTCTACCAATTTGTATATGTGGCGGAAGATTCTTCTATTATCGACTCTTTCTCTCGCAGCTGGGAATTGGTAAAAGATAACTGGTTCGTTACATTCGGGTTTATGCTGATAGTTGGAATCCTTATGTGGATACTCTCTTGGATATTTTCTCTTGGAACATTTCTTCCTGCTTTAGGGGTCGCCTTTGATATTCCAGCTCTTGGCAGCGATATTGTAATCTATATATCATCTTTCATTGCACAAGCCGGAAGCTTGTTGTTGATGCCAATAAGTGGTGTCGCTATAGGAGTATTATATTTCAGCCGTCGCAGCGATGTAGACCATATCGAGATAAACACAGATATCGACAGCTTAGGCGAAATAGAACAACCTCAGGGAAATAGCAATAACGACCAATATTACAACTGAAATATACCAATAGACAGGTGACTATCTGTAACACTCATACAACAACGCTCATGAGGGGTATTCTGACGATACTCCTTATCTGCTTGGCTATGAATGTTGCAGCACAGAATACCACTGCTGGTAAAACGGAAAATATTGAAGTTACAGAAACCTCATCCAATGGCGACGTTGCGGCTGATGGTTTCATTCCTGCATTGACCGAGTTTCAAGCGCCCGAATATCGCCTTCCCCCCGAAGAAAAGATAGAGGAATTTCGCGAAGATAACCGCTTCCGTTACGACATAGAACTTTATAAAGCATCCTGGTGGGAGCGTTTCAAAAGTTGGCTTGCAGATATGCTTGGCTCTGTCCTGACTTCAGGCACTACTTGGGGCATTATGGGATATGTCTTCATATTTGTCCTGATATTGGTTATTGTACTGATTATATTGAAGCTGGCAGGAGTAAATGTGGGGACTATGATAGGACGGAAAAAGCTCGATGCACCGTCTATCGATATTTATTCGGAGAATGTGCACGAAATGGATTTCGATACATTGATAAGCAATGCCCTGAAAAACAAGGATTACAGGCTTGTTGTCCGTTTCATGTACCTCAAAAACCTGAAAGCGTTGGCAGATAAAGAATTTATCAAATGGAACGAAACTAAAACCAATAGCAGCTATCAGTACGAAATACAAGACAATGCTTTACGCGATAGATTCCTCGATACCACCTTTATTTTCGACTATGTGTGGTATGGTGAATTCCCGATAGATGAGAATGGCTTTTCGAAGGCATACAGTGAGTTAGACGAATTTAATAAACTGGTAAGCCGATGAAAGATAAAAAAGTCCTGATAGTTGTCATCGTTTCGGTGCTCTTGCTTCTCGTTCTTTCGTGGGCGAAATCGAATGAGAAGAAGCCACCTTCGTGGGAGCCTACCTTATACAATTCCGATACGAATCCTTATGGTACGTATATTACATACGAATTGCTGAAAGATATCACCGACGATGCTGCCGTATATACCACGCGCCAGCCCGTTTATAATAATGTTCAGAAATACCTCGACGGATATATCTATTATTACGATAACGAGGAGGACGAATATAGTTACGATGATGATGGCGAAGAATATACCCCTCCCGTAATCGATATGTCGTTTTACAATACAGTAGACGACTTGATTGATACGACGACGTATATGTTCGTCAACCTCGAATTTGATTTGGAGGATGCGGATACACCGTATTTTCTGGATTTTGTGGGCATAGGAAACAATGCCTTTATTTCGGCAGAGAAAATATCCCATACCTTACTCGATACACTGGGGGTAAACGATCGCCGGAAGTTTTTTACGATGGATTCTACCTATTTATTAGCCGATTACAAGAATAAATCTTTCAGGCTGAGAAACTACGAAGCAAATACCAAATTACAGATGAAAGATTGTCCGCATCCGTACAAGGTGCTGGCAACCAATAATCAGAACGATACGGTCTTTGTACAGATAAAATACGGAAAAGGGAATATCTACCTGCATACCATGCCTATTATGTTCTCGAACATACACATGCTGAAAAAGGATAAATATGACTTTGCTTTCCATTGTTTATCTTATATTCCCCGGAGTAACAACATATTGTGGGACGAATACCAAAAACAAGGTCTTATAGGTGAGCAGAGTATTTTCCGCGTTATGCTCAACAGTGTTTCGCTCCGCATCGCTCTATACCTCATTGTGATAGGATTGCTGTTGTATATGATTTTCGAATCGAAACGCATCCAGCGGGCTATACCTGTTATGAAGCCGCCGGTGAATTCATCGGTCGAATTTGCAGGAACGCTGAGCAACCTTTTCTACCGGAAACAGGACTACGCTTCCATAGCCAGATACAGGATGACCTATTTGCTGGATTTTATACGAAAGAACTATTACCTGTCCGCCTCATCCGAATTTGCTCTGGATGACGAGTTTATCGAAATCCTGTATATGAAGTCGGGGATGAGTAAGGAAAAACTAAGCCAGATGTTCTTTGCATATAAGAATGTAATGCGCTATCCGGCTACGGCTAAGAATTATTATTGGGAATTCACCGATTTGCTGGAAGAATTCTATCGTCATGTAAAAAATTAATAAAACAAAGATACTATGTCAGATTTAGAGTTTCAATCGAGAATCGATTTTACCGAGCTGAACCAGAGTGTGCAGCAGATAAAAGAAGAGATAGGACGGGTGATTGTCGGACAGCATCAGCTTATCGAGCAAATGATAGTTGCCATCCTTGCCAATGGACATATCCTTGTGGAAGGTGTACCGGGAGTAGCTAAGACATTATCGGCAAAACTACTGGCTAAGACCATCGATGCCGGATTCAGCCGTATACAGTTTACGCCCGACCTGATGCCTTCGGATGTATTGGGAACGAGTGTATTTATCCCGTCTGCCGGAAAATTCGAATTTAAGAAAGGGCCGATATTTTCCAATATCGTTCTGATTGACGAGATAAACCGTTCGCCGGCCAAGACACAGGCGGCCTTGTTCGAGGTGATGGAAGAGCGCCAGATAACAAATGACGGAACAACCTACAAACTGGATTATCCGTTTCTTGTGGTAGCTACACAAAACCCTGTGGAGCAAGAAGGTACATACCGCTTGCCCGAAGCGCAGCTCGACCGTTTCCTGTTTAAGATTCTGGTTGATTATCCGAATATTGTAGACGAAATAGCCATCCTCGAACGTCAGGATAAGGGCCTGTTATCGTCTGAAATAGGCATTAATCCAATCCTTTCGGCTGACCGCCTGCGCAATCTTCGCGAGGCAGTAAGCAAAGTATTGGTAGAGAGACATCTATACGAATATATCGCTCAGATAGTTGCCGCTACGCGCCAAAGCCCGTGGATTACGTTGGGCGCTTCGCCGCGTGCATCGTTGGCTATCTTCAACGCATCCAAAGCATTAGCTGCTGTCAGAGGGCGCGACTTCGTTATGCCGGAAGATATCAAAGAAATGGCCGTACCTGTACTGCGCCACAGAATATTACTTACCCCCGAAAAAGAAATGGACGGAACGTCTACCGATACGATTGTATGCCAGATAATAGACAAAACACAGGTGCCAAGATAAGTTTCTTTAAGAGCTTATACCTACAGCGGAGGTTCTTTATCGCACTCAGTATTTGTGTGATAGGGTTCTTTATGTGTTATACGCTCGACAATCTGTTTTTCTTTGTTTTGTTAGCCTTAGGGGCATTTGTTGTATTGGTTATTGCCGATTTGCTCTCGTTGTATGCCAATCGCCGTGGCTTCGAAGCTACACGCTATTGCCCCGATCGTTTGTCGAATGGCGACCAAAATCCGATTTCGATAAGCATTAAAAATTTATATTCTTTCACAGCATCCGTTATGCTGGTCGAGGAAGTCCCTTTCCAGTTTCAGAAAAGGGATCTGATTTTCCGTACCAAAATGGCTCCGGGCGAATCACAGAATCTATATTATGAACTGCGTCCAACCCAACGAGGAGTATATCATTTCGGGCATATCAATGTATTCGTCACAGGAGTATTAGGGCTTGTTTCGCGTCGCTATATTTGCGATGTAGAGAAAGAAGTAGCCGTATATCCTTCCTTCCTTGAGATGCGGAAATTTGAATTGTTGGCAGCATCGCACCGCTTAACCGATTATGGTATTAAGCGTATACGCCGTATAGGGCATGCTACCGAATTTGACCAGATAAAGCAATATGTTTTCGGTGACGATCCGCGTACAATCAATTATAAGGCGACGGCACGGGCTAACCAACTGATGGTGAATACTTATCAGGACGAGCGTTCGCAGCCCGTATATTGTATCATCGACAAAGGGCGCACGATGAAGATGCCTTTCAATGGCTTGACCTTGCTCGATTATGCGATTAACTCTACTCTGATGGTTGCCAGTACGGCTTTGAACAAAGATGATAAAGTAGGGCTTATAACGTTCTCCAATACGATAGACGAGATTGTGCCGGCCGATAAGCATCGCCGTCAGCGCAATGTTATTCTGGAAGCTTTGTATGCGCAGAAAACAGATTTTAAAGAATCGGATTACGAGCGTCTTTATGTGTCTGTACGGAGAAAAATTACGCAACGAAGCCTGATTATTCTGTATACGAATTTCGAAACGGTGAATGGTACGCGTCGTCAGTTGAAATACCTGAGCAGTCTGACGCGCGACCACTTGGTACTTGTGGCATTTTTTGAGAACTCGGAATTTACCGATATCCTCGATTCGCAGCCGGATGATGTCGAATCTTCTTTCCTGAAAGGGATGACCGAAAAGCTGGCTACCGACAAAGAGTTGATTGTGCGGGAACTGAATAGGAGAGGGATACACACCATCTTGTCCAAACCGGAACATCTGACAATCGATTCTATCAATAAATACCTCGAGTTTAAGGCAAGAGGGTTGATATAAAACAAAAGAAATAACTATATGAAAAGATAAAAGGGCAAACCGTCGAGTTTGCCCTTTGCTATTATTTCATATAAGGCTCGCCATTATTCCAGAGTACTTCTTTTTGAGAGATAAGCCATGTTCTTCCATAGTCATTGTTTCCCTGATAAAAGAGATAGGTGCGTCCCGTTTTGGCATCTTTGAAAATATGCGGATGCCCCGATTCGCAGTAGTTCCAGCTACCTTTATCGCCGTTTGCGAGGAAAGGCTTATTCGATAAACGTTCCCACACGATGCCGTCGCGACTTTTGGCTACGCCTACCTGTTGCGGATTATTGTTATAAGCTCCGGCATAAAACATCACAAGCTCGTCGCCGACTTGTACGACGGATGCTCCTTCGACACATTTTCCTTCCCAAGGATATTTGGGAGCAAGGATGGCTTCGTCGCAGGCTTGCGTCCAATCTTCTCTGTTAAACATCGTATTTGCAGGCGCTGTTGCTACTCCCTGTATCTGAATTTCATAATCCGGTGTACGGCTGGCAAAGTAGAGATAGTATTTATCTTTAAAGAGCACTACTTCGGCGTCTATGGCTCTCCCGCAATTCCAATCGCCTGTCGGTGAAAATATCGGATTGGTGGTATTCCGTTCGAAGTGGATACCGTCGGTCGAATAGGCGTGACAAATGGCATCTTTCGGACCATTTCCGTATGTCTGGTAAAAAAGGTGAACCGTGTCGTTCCTGACCAATGCCCCGGGAGCACACAATCCTTTCGCTTCGTAGGCTGCCTGTGGTTTTATGTCTCCGATGACTGTCCAGTTGATGAGATCTTTGCTTGTTGCAATTCCGATGTTCCAGCCGCTTTCGGGGTTTCCCTCTTGCGGAGGGATGGAATAATACATGTAGTATGCATCTCTGAAATTAACAACATGCGGATCTTTAGAGTAGGGGCGTCCTAAGCGCGTAGTATCACCGAACATCATTTGTTGTTGCGCCGATGCGTGTGCGCCCACAAGAAGAAAAAGAACAATGAGGCTTAATGTGTAATTGACTAGTCGCATAATTGAGATTTATAGGGTTATAGTTTGGAATCAAAGATATAAAATAATGGCCGGAAGTTTATCCTCTCCCGACCATTTTCTTATTTTATGGATATGTCTGGTCCTGAAATAGCGTTACAAAAAAAAGTAATGTTATGGAAGAAATTAAGAATGAGTACGTAAGGCGTACGCAAAGGGATTATAGTGTATC
>NZ_QVMN01000014.1 GCF_010501075.1 Dysgonomonas sp. 25 | reverse complement strand
GTAACTTGTAACTCGTCTACTAAAAAATATGCTTGTGTTAATGTCAGGGGAAGAACCCCCATTTCGTCCCGTCTTCTCCGTGAGGAGAAGCGGGATTTTTCAGTTGACAGTGAGCAGCACTATTCAGTCAACAGCAGGCCCCCTCAATCCCCCAAAGGGGGAAGTATATCATCCTCTTCTATCAACAATAGAGCCCTTGTAGGGGCGCATCTGCATGTGCGCCCGCGAACCGACATATACGGGGCAATGTTTATTGCCCCATACACCCAAGTTGGCAAGAGATCCCTCGTATCCACTCGGGATGGCAATAACCGGCCCCCTTTATCCCCCGAAGGGGGAAGTATATCATCCTCTTCTATCAACAATAGAGCCCTTGTAGGGGCGCATCTGCATGTGCGCCCGCGAACCGACATATACGGGGCAATGTTTATTGCCCCATACACCCAAGTTGGCAAGAGATCCCTCGTATCCACTCGGGATGGCAATAACCGGCCCCCTTTATCCCCCGAAGGGGGAAGTATATCATCCTCTTCTATCAACAATAGAGCCCTTGTAGGGGCGCATCTGCATGTGCGCCCGCGAACCGACATATACGGGGCAATGTTTATTGCCCCCTACACCCAAGTTGGCAAGAGATCCCTCGTATCCACTCGGGATGGCAATAACCGGCCCCCTTTATCCCCCGGAGGGGGAAATGGGTTTACGCCACCATTCAACAAAAAACGAAAATATATCCTTCTCTTAGCCTCCCACACGGGGAGGTTTGGTAGGGCTAAAATACAATCAAACTTATTATTCACTTCATCTTTTCTTGCTCCCCCTCTGTTGGAGGGGGCAGGGGGAGGTGGTTAATTCTTTATATAACATGAAACAGAAAATCTTGACACAGGCTATTATCATATTAGCCTTATTCACAGCAACAATCAATCTGCACGGGCAGGTGACTATCGGGAGTGCAGAGCCACCCGTCGACGGTGCGTTATTAGACCTGAAAATGAAGCCCGACGGCACATCTACGCTGGGGTTGGGGCTGCCCAAGGTGCAGCTAAGCAAGTTGAGACCTGCCACAGATGCAGAATTAGCCCAATCGATTGGAAACACTTCGGAAAGCTACAATATGGCCGACCATGTAGGGTTGATAGTCTATAACATCCTGGATGCTCCCCTGTGCGGAAGGCCTACCGGACCATACCTCTGGGATGGAGAGCAATGGGTGCAGCTGATAGGGATACCTCCCGGCGAGCTCAAAGGCAGCTACGCCGAGGATGTGCAAGCGCTGAAAGATCTCTACAATGCCAACCCGGGCAATACGCTACACTGGAATCTAAGTGGCGACCCTACCGGGTTTGCCGGGGTTACCTGGGAGATTGTATGCGGCGAAAAAAGAGTAACCGGCTTGAGTATTGGTACCAAAAACTTAACCTTTGCTACCGGAATCGATAAACTTTATGCATTAAGGGAACTGGAGTGTACTTCTAACCAACTAACGAGCCTGAATGTGTCGGCCAACACCGTGCTAACGAAGCTGAATTGCGATCATAATCAACTGGCAACCTTGAGTGTGCCGGACAATGCCGTATTAGCGACATTGACTTGCTCATATAACCAACTCTCTGCGTTGGATGTATCGGCAAATACGGCTCTAACATATCTGGAGTGCCACCAGAACCAACTAACAAACTTGGACGTATCGAAGAACACCGCATTAACGACGTTGAGGTGCGATTATAACTCACTGACCATATTGGATGTATCGAAAAATACAGCATTAATGTCGCTGAATTGCAATGGTAACCAGCTGAGCAACTTGAATATATCGGTTAACACGGCGTTAACGGAATTGTATTGTGGCAATAACCAACTGACTGCATTGAATGTATCGGCTAACACGGCATTAACAGCGCTGAGCTTTCATAATAACCAACTGACGACATTGGATATTTCGAATAACACCGCACTAACATCGTTGCATTGCCAAGGTAACAAACTGAGTAGTTTGAATATATCGGCCAATACCGCGTTGACGACGTTGTACTGCCCTAATAACGAACTGACTGTGTTGGATGTGTCGGTCAACACCGCGCTAACGGCGCTGAATTGTCGCTACAACCGGATGATACAGGCAGAAGTGAACAAGTTTAAGCTTCACCCGAATTATTGTCCGAATATATCTAATTGGGTTGTAACTCCTCAGAATGGCACTACGGTAACCAAGCCTACTTGTCCGTAACCACCTCACCCTATATCCCTCTCCCAATGGAGAGGGACTTCTTTGAGTCGCCTACGCTCCTCGATCGCTGATTGTTAATTGCCTACAACGAGAGCAGGGGATTTTTATCTATACAAGAAAAGTTGACAAGAAGACAAGTAAATGAGTCGACATATAGATTGTCATCCCGAAACGCGGTGAGGGATCTCGCTGCGCTTTGTGCTGTCCATCCTCGGGTCGGGATGCCTCGCATCCGCTCGGCATGACAAAAATGCTATGGTAAAAAAACAAAAAGTAACCTCACCAAAAAATGCACAAAAGAAGTATACTTTTTGTATGCCTTTTTCGCTTAATTCGTTTATAATGAGTAAAGTCGCAAGTACACAAAGGTGACAGTAGGGTAACAATAAAGCGACGCATCTGTAACTTTTTGCTCCGGCAGTTGTTTAACCTTAAAATATCAACTTATACTGCTATGGAGTACAAGATAGAGCACAACAAGGAAGCCGAACGCTTCGAAGCACATGTAGACGGCATGACGGCCGTCGTAGACTATAAGAAGCAAAACGGCTACTATGCCGTTACGCACACGGGTGTACCCAAACCGATAAGCGGGCAGGGCATTGCGGCCGCACTGACCAAAGCATTGCTCGATTACATCCGCAAGGAAGGGGCGAAAGTCCTTCCGCTATGCCCTTATACCGAGGCATATATCGAAAGGCATCCCGAATACTGGGATCTGCTGGTAGAAAGAGCGAATTATTAAGAACGGGAATCTACTCCCCACATCAGCTTGTCGCGGAGGGTGGAATAGAATGTCTGTCCCTGCCGCTTGATAACTTTCAGGGTGAAGTCAGCTTTTTTGATGGTCAGGCGGGTATCTGCCGGAAGGACATTGGAACGCCCGTCGACAGAGATGAGGAAGCTGCCGCTACGGCTCTCGATGTCCAACGTTACCACGCTGCAATCCTCCACCACCAACGGGCGTGCCGTCAGGCTATGAGGGGCAACTGCCGCCAGAATAAAGTTGGATGCTGTAGGCGTCATAATAGGGCCGCCCACGCTCATGGCATAGGCTGTGGAACCGGTAGGAGTGGCGATTATCAGTCCGTCCGCCTCGTACGAGTTGAGGAATTGATCGTCGATGTGCGCATTCACCGTTATCATGGAAGCTGTGTCCTGCTTCAGAACAGCTATCTCGTTCAGGGCATAGTTATATCCCTCGAAGACCTTTTCCGAGGTCGATAGCTGCAGCAGGCTGCGCTGCTCGATAGTATACTTTCCGGTCAGGACTTCCTCCATCGCCTTGGCGAGTTCGTTCTCGTTGATGTCGGCCAGGAAGCCCAACCGTCCGGCATTGATGCCGAAGATAGGGATATCCTTTTTGCCGATAGCCGCCGTCGTACGCAGGAACGTACCATCGCCTCCGATGCTGATGACCATATCGGCCGCAAAGTCGTCATTCATAATGATTTCGCCGACCTTGTAGTCGAGGCCTAATGACATAATATGCCGGTAGAACTTATCCTGCACAGCGATCTTTACATCATGCTTCTTCAACTCGTCGAATACGATCTTAATCTGATCTATCTTCCGGTTACGGCTCCCGAATACAGCTACTTTCATCATTGGTCGATCAATTTTCCCCAAATATAGCTGATTGGCGTCAAATATCCCGCTTTTGGCGGTGTTTAATAATTAAAATTGCTAAAATATTAGGCCAAATAAGAATTAAGGATTATTTTAGATTGCTATATCTCGCTAAATCGTTGTACATTTGCAGCGATTGTACTTAATAGAATACATGAACCGATTCATCGATGACTAAACTCAGTGTAAATATCAACAAAGTCGCTACTATCCGCAACGCCAGAGGGGGTAACGTACCCAACATCCTCACGGTAGCAATGGATTGCGAAAAGTTCGGAGCAGACGGCATAACAGTACATCCCCGTCCCGACGAAAGACACATACGCTTCAAAGACGTTTATGATTTGCGCGGAAGGATTACCACCGAGTTCAACATCGAAGGCTATCCGTCTCCCAAATTTATGGAACTGGTTATCAATGCCAAACCTACGCAGGTAACATTGGTTCCCGATGCGCCGGATGCTATTACGTCAAATGCCGGCTGGGACACACAAGCCAATCATCAGATGCTTTCGGACATCGTAGATAAACTGCAGGAAGCAGGCATACGCTCGTCGATATTTGTCGATGCCGATCCTGTGATGGTGGAATATGCCGCCAAGACGGGTACCGACCGGATTGAACTATATACAGAACCGTATGCCGAAAGGTATGCCAAGAACCGGGAGGAAGCGATTACGCCCTTTGTAGAAGCGGCTAAAATGGCTAAAAAGCTTGGACTGGGCTTGAATGCAGGACACGATTTAAGCCTCGAAAACCTGCACTACCTGTATGTCAATATCCCTTGGATAGATGAGGTTTCGATAGGGCATGCACTCATCAGCGATGCGCTGTATATGGGACTGGAAAAGACGATTGCGGCATACAAAGATTGCCTCAAGATAACAGATAACGATACTTATCCATTATTTGATACTAAGTAATTATGGATACACGTAAAGAACGATTAATAAGCGCCATAGGAACAGGAGTTTTCCACCTCCTCATCGTGGTTTTCCTATTGCTCGTTTACCTGAAACCCGCTTTAGTACGGGACGAAGAAAGCTCTCTGGGTGGAATCCCTGTTATGTTCGGCAATGTGCCCGAAGCAGGAGGCGACGACGAGCCTTTCGGGCGTGGCAGCGGATATGTGGCTGATAACACTTCGCCCAAACCGAATGCTGCCGACGTGACAACTGCCGAACCGGCATCGGATCCACTTCCCGCAGGCGACAATACCATCGCCACACAGGATATGGATGAGACAATAGCCATAAAAGCAGAAGCAGACAAAAAGGCTGCGGAAGAGAAAGCCCGTCTGGAAGCTATAGCCGCCGAAGAGCGCCGCAAGAAAGAGGAAGCCGATCGCATAGCGCGCGAACAGGCAGCCAAAGGTCAGCAGATAGGTAATCAGGTGGCAGGGCTGTTCGGCAACGGCGACGGACAAGGTAGCCGCGGCGACAGCGAAGGCGAAGGTACGCAAGGTGTGGAAACAGGAAATGCCAGCTTCGGCGAGAAATCGGGCATCGGCGGTGTCGGTGGAGGTTTCAAACTCGGAAACCGAAAACTCGGGGCGGGAGGATTGATTCGTCCGGCTTATAATGTAAATGCCGAAGGACGCGTAATCGTCAACATCCGCGTGAATGCCAAAGGCCGTGTGGTAGAGGCTACCGTGGGACAAGGGACTACGGCAAGTAATCCGACGCTGCTGAAAGAGGCTTTGAAAGCTGCCGAAAGAACACGCTTCAACGAAATAGAAGTAAACAAAGACGAGATAGGAACGATAACCTATACATTTACACTGAATTAGAACAGGACAAAATATTGGTATGAAAGATATATATGTTTTCTTAATGACAGGCTTCGAAGAAATAGAAGCACTCGGGACAGTAGATATCTTGCGCCGCGCAGGACTTAGTGTGAAAACCGTTTCGCTTGTTGCGACGAAAGAAGTAACCTCGAGCCGCAACGTAACTGTGATAGCCGACACTATGTTTGCCGATGTAAAAGACTTCGCCGGTGCCGAAATGTTGGTATTGCCGGGAGGTACACCTAAATACAACGAGCACGAAGCAATGAAGAAGGAAGTATTAGCCTTCGCAAACAGCGGAAAGAATGTCGCGGCTATTTGTGCTTCGCCGATGGTACTCGGAGGATTAGGATTGTTGAAAGGCAAGAATGCAACTTGCTACCCGGGATTCGAACAATATCTCGAAGGGGCGAACCTGCAAACAGATAAGGCTGTTGTGATAGATGGCAATATAATCACAGGGAAAGGTCCCGGACTTACCATCGACTTTGCGCTCAAACTGGTAGAAATCATTGCCGGGAAAGCCAAAAGGGATGAAATAGCCGCCGGGCTCTTAGTAAAGTAAATCAATCATATTAAATAACTTAGATGGACTTTTTACACGAACTTTGGAATTTCTTTGTTAATTTACTCAGAGATACGGGCGGGACGCTCGACATGTTAGTAAACGACTACGGCACTTGGGTTTATGCCATTCTTTTTATAATCATCTTTTGCGAGACAGGGCTTGTTGTGACACCTTTTCTGCCGGGAGACTCGTTGTTGTTTCTGGCGGGAGCAATAGCCGTCCGACCCGAAAACGACCTGCACCTTTACTGGTTGATCCTGATATTGATAGTAGCCGCCATTTTGGGTGATGGGGCAAACTATACCATCGGGCGCTTCTTCGGGCAAAAGCTGTTTAGCAACCCGAAATCGAAGATATTCAAGCAAAGCTACCTCGAAAAGACAAACCAGTTCTACGAAAAGCATGGAGGGAAAACGATTATCCTCGCCCGCTTTGTGCCAATTGTGCGTACATTTGCGCCTTTCGTTGCCGGAATGGGCAAGATGAGCTACAAGCGCTTCCTTTCGTACAACGTAATAGGAGGCATTGCCTGGATTATGCTGTTCTGCATCCTGGGAGCTCTTATCGGACGCCTCGAGTGGGTGGAGAAGAATCTGGACAAGGTCGTTATTATTATCGTCATTGTTTCCATCCTGCCGGGAGTATATGAGTTTGTAAAAGCGAAGCTTCAATCCCGCAAGGCAAAGAAGGTCGAAGAGGAAACCGAATAGAATGATTCGCCAACCGACTAAATATCCGCCCTGTCAACTTCCATTGGCAGGGTTTTCAATTTTTGAAAATGTTAATTTCTCCGTACTTATATTTCAGAAGTTAAAAAAAAGACCTCTAATCTACTCATACTGAACTATAATCACAAAAAGTGATAATTAATTTGGGCTCGGAACAGGAGCCTTTTATCTTTGTGTATGGATAACACAATATCCAAAACTTCCCAACTTTAATCACTTTTTTCAAACACTACAATCGCTCTCTGTCGCACTTCTTGCGGCAGGGAGCATTTTTTATTCAGAGCAGTTTGCCATAATAATTGGTATTTCATTATATTTGCAGAATATAGGATACGCTTTGGACGAGCGCAAACAACTTCAGCTTGCCTCCCGGCTTTCACTATATTTACTTATTCATTTACACCAAAAACACAATGTATTATGGCTTATAATAAGGATTCCGGCAACTATAACAAAGGGGATGCAAACACCCCGCCCCCTATCCCCCGAAAGAAATCATTCTCATTCTCTTATATTGTTATCCCAATCATAATGATTGCACTCATCGTGCTGGGAGCAGTCTATTATAAGGAAGCCAAAGAATTCGTTCTTGATATTATATCGCCGAAAGCATCATCGAGCAGCAATACTGAAAAGCCGGAAAGAAAAGGGCCTGTAAAGAAAGGCGGAACAACGCGCACTGATACGCCTAATACGCCAGAAGAGCCCGAAGGCTATATTCCAGCATTGGATAGCGATAGCGATTCCGAACAAGAGAGCGAAACGATAGAATATCCTGTGCCTGCAACACCTGCAACACCTACAGCAAAGGCAGAGCCTACGCCACCTAACAAACCGCAACAGGCTCAACCTGAAGTTGCCACCGCCCGAAAAGCAGAATCGCCGGAAGACCTTCTGAGAAAAATAGATAAGTACGAAATAGAAACATTTTACGAAAACGACAAACAAGGATATCGATATAAAAACAATGGCAAAATCATCATTCCTGCCGAATACGATTACCTCAAACGTCCTTCTGTCGATAGGCCTTTCATCATAGCCCGCAAAAACGGGAAATACGGGATTATCGACATCATGAACAAGGTAATCGCCCCTTTCGAATATGATGAGATACAGCGGCCGCCCGAAGTGACGAACTATGAAACAACCTATTGCCGCCTGAAAAAGGGAACAATGTATGGTATCATCAATGCCCGAACAGGGAAAATCATTGTCCCTGTCGAGTTCATCAAGATAGTTGCCAAAGAGGCCAAAGACGGAACGACAAGTTACCTGAACCTGACAAAGGATAACAAGAAATGGGGACTTTATTCCATTGCTGCTCAAAAGCAGCTCCTTCCTATCATGTATGAGGAGCGTATAAATGTGTACAGCGAAAACCTCTTCTCGGTTAAACACAATGGCTTGTATGGTGCGGTAAATGCCAATAACGAAGAAGTAATCCCTATCAAGTATAAGGATTCTTCTATGGGGTGGCTCAACTCTAAAGATCGCACCTTAAAATTCCGCGTTTCTACGGACGAGGTAGATGTATACGACTACGAAGGCAACCTGCTCAGGAAGGAAAACAAATAACCAGAAGCCGTTATTTCTTCCATATAAGGCGGATCAGCTCACCAATCCACAGGACAACCGACGTCCCTAAGATGATGGTTACCCAATCCTGAATGGTTAGCGGAACAGTACGGAATACGTCTCCTCCAAATGTCACTATCAGGATTTGTCCTATCAGGATGACAATGGCTACCACTTCGAACCCAAAGCTCTTGCCCATCCCCGTAAAGGCAGATTTACCGGTGAGGAAAGCCTTGGCATTAAACAGATTCCAGAACTGGAACATCACAAATACGGTGAAAAAGTAGGAAAGGAAGTAATCGCCGCGCTTGCCCGGTGCTATATAGTCGAAGAATGAATCGAGATGGACCGGATCGCGGAAGTATATCAACATCCCGATTAGTATCACCACAAAAATGATTCCGACAGTAAAAATCCATGTAGCCATCAACGGAGTGACAATGAATGCATTGCTGCTTCGCGGCTTATCTTTCATCACGCCCGGATTAGGAGGCAGCGAAGCCAAAGCTCCTGCAGCGAAGGTGTCCATTATCAGGTTCACCCACAACATCTGCGTGACGGTCAATGGTAGTGTATGTCCGAAGATAGAACCGAAGAATACCAACAGCAAGGCTGCCACATTAATGGTCAACTGGAAAAGCAGGAAGCGTTGTATATTCTGATAGAGCGATCGTCCCCACATCACGGCCGTATCGATACTGCTGAAAGAATCGTCTAATAAGGTTATGTCGCTCGCCTCTTTAGCTACGGATGTACCGCTACCCATCGACAAACCGACATCGGCATAATTGAGTGCCGGAGCGTCATTCGTCCCGTCGCCGGTGACGGCCACCACTTCGCCTGCCTGTTTGAGCAGGTACACAAGGCGTTGCTTGTCGGTAGGACGTGCGCGACACATGATTTTCAGGTGCTTCACCAATTCCAGCGCATCTTTGTCCGATAGCTTTTCGAAATCGACACCCGAAATAATATGATGTTCGTCATGGGCATCATCGTCCCATATACCTATCTGGCGACCTATCTCTTTGGCTGTGCCATAGGTGTCGCCGGTAACAATCTTCACGTCGATGCCCGCATTCAGACATTCGGTGACGGCTGCCGGAACATCGGGACGCACAGGGTCTGATATGGCAACGATACCGACAAAAATCAGGTCGTTTGTCGCCAATGCTGACGGAGTATCGGCGCAATCGTCATCCACTATCTTATAGGCGAAACCCAGCGTACGCATGGCCTGATTCTGGTATTTCAGCAATTGTTCTTTGATGGTTTCGTCATATTTGTCTACGGCATCCTCGCGTGTTTCGTTTCTCACGGTCTTACATTTCGCCAGCACCACCTCCGGCGCACCCTTGATGTATAACACACGCTTCCCTTTGAAGGTGTTTGATTCTACTATCGTCGCCATATATTTGCGCTCGGTGGAGAATGGCAGCTGATCGACAATCGAAGAGCGTTCGCGCACATCGAGGTAATTAATATTGTACCTGTTCAGCCAAAGGAGCAATGCCCCTTCAGTAGGATTGCCCAAGACACTGGTTTTGGCCGTATTCGAAAAATCGAGGAAGGCAGTCGTATTCACCGCTATGCTTTCCACAACCAAACGGGTTTCGGCATTATCTTTCAATTCCTGCGCAGGCAGCGAATAGAAGTTCGTCTTATACACCTGCATCTGGTTCTGGGTTAATGTACCCGTCTTGTCCGTACAGATAACGGTGGTAGCACCCATCGTTTCGCAAGCATGCATTTTGCGCACCAAATTGTTCATTTTCAGCATACGGCGCATGCTAAGGGCGAGGCTGAGCGTCACGCTCATCGGCAACCCTTCGGGCACAGCCACCACCACAAGGGTAACGGCTATCATGAAGTATTGCAATATCCGTCCGGCAATATCAAGTTCGATCCACGAGCTGTCTTTTATCGGATTCACGCCGAAAAGCGTTCCGACCGACAACAAGATTACCATTGTAATGAGGCCTAAGATAATCCAAATGATCCAGCCCCATTTAGCAATCGGTTTCGGCAGTTCCCGTTCTTTCCCGAACAGCGACATACCATCATGAAAGATAGGCACCCACATTTTGGAAAGGGCAATGGCAATACCCACCATTACGGCGGTCAGCGAATAATATTCCTGCCACGTAACGGTTATATCCGACGAAAGAACTATATTTTTGATAAACAATATCGCAAAAGTCAATACGGCCAAAGACAATCCGGTAACCCCGATAAATTTGGACAGCGCATCGAGCTGCTTATCCAACGGCGTCTGTTTCTCTACCGTTTCGGTTGCCTTACGGGCTACCTTCCCGAATTCGGAGGAATCGCCAACCTTTTCCACACGGTAAATCCCATGGCCATTGATAACCTTCGTACCCCGCAACACCATATTCGACGGATAGGTGGATTCGCTCGAGAAATGCTGCGGATCACATGTTTTGTTGGCAGATGGCTCGCCCGTCAACGTAGACTCGTCCAACTGAAGCGAAACAGCTTCCAGTAACTCGCCGTCGGCAGGCACTTCGTTTCCTGTTTCGAGCAGGACAATATCGCCCACGACTATATCTTTCTTTGCCACCTGACAAACGTGCCCGTTACGGTTGACCATAACCAGTTCGTCGTCATTGACCTGATTCAGTACGTCGAATTTTTTATTGGCATCCAGTTCGAACCAAAAAGCAACACCTGTTGCAAGGAATATGGCACAGAAGATACCGATTGTCTCGGCATACTCATTGTGTATAATCGAAATCCCTAAAGATAAGAAAGCGGCAATAAGCAAGATACGGATAATAGGATCCTCGAATTTTTCGAGAAACAACTTCCATATCGGCGTTTTAGGCGGAGGAGTGAGCAGGTTGTCGCCATGTTTTTTGCGGCTCTCGAGGACTTGTGCGTCAGTAAGTCCCGTATAATGTTTCTTTGCGTTCATTTATAACTTTTTTCATTCATGCTGTTATAACATATAAAGATAAGTATTTGTTATTTATTACTCCCTTTAATACGTATAATCTTAACCGAAATTTAATTTTTTGTCTATTTTCTTAGACAAATCTTTTGATTTACTTCCCGTGTGTTTTATATTTGCAAATATAATACTACAATATAGATAAACATATCACCTAAAAATAGATTGCTATGAAAAAAATGCTATTACTCCTTTCAATTTTTGCGTTATCGCTTTCTCTCGCAGGGCAGGAAGCCAGAATCATGGGGAAAGTAACCAACCTGAAAAAAGAGGCAATCGCTGATGCAGTTTTGGTATTGATGAAAGATAAGAAGGAGTTGGCAACGCTCACCACACAGAAAGAAGGCACTTTTACATTCGAAAATGTAGGAAAAGGCATCTATACCATAAAGACAACCCACCCCAATTATGAAGAATCTTTGACGCAGATCAACATCAAGGAAGAAGGTGCTAACAATGTCTATATACATTCTATCGCTCTCGAAAACGAGGAAAGCCGGAAAGCAGCACAAGCAAATCAGGGGGAAGAAGCAGACAATGAATCGATAGCCACACTCAATGGGACAGTGGTTGTAGGGAAAATTTCGGATCTTATGGGAAATCCTCTCCTCAAAGCACACGTAGAACTAATAGATGAAAAAGGCACAACAATAAAACAAATAAAAAGCAGAGACAAAGGAATTTATGCCTTCACCAATGTCGAGGCAGGCATATATACGATAAAAGCCAGTCACCCCGATTATGAAAGCGCAAAGGGCGAAGTGAAAGTAGATGAACCGGACGAAGAGGCAAAAGGCAGCCTCGTAATGAAGAAAGGTCCTTCCCTCATTCTCGAAAATGAAGCAGACAGAGCATCAGCCGGCAAATTACCCCAACAAAAGCTGAACGAAATAAGGAGCGACAAGGCTATGACATCCGGCGGCGTTTCTGTTGCTGTCAGCAAGAATAAGCTACAAGGATCGTCAATAGCTGAATTTTCGCTGAAAGATATAAAAGGTAAGACCTGGACAAACAAATCCATCCTGGGCAAACCCACCGTTATCAACTTTTGGCATGCCGGATGTATGCCATGCATCAAAGAAATGCCCCAAATGAACAAGTGGATAGACGAATATCCGGAAGTCAACTTCCTTTCTTGCACATGGAACTCGTCCGAAGTGGCCAGACCGATTATCGAACGGACGCCTTTCCTCTTCAACAATATGATAGATGGGCAAGACCTGTTCGACAAACATGGAATCAGGCTGACGCCTACCACCCTTGTCATCGACAAAGATGGTGTCATCCAATCGGTGGTGATAGGAGCAAGCAGCAACAACCTGCAGAGAATCATCGATAAAGTCAAAGAGCTCAGCGAATAAATACCCCTCGGGGCTTCATATATCCACTCTTAATTTATTCCTTTGGGAAGATACCAAAACGAAGATTTTTGCGTTTTATCCCAGAGGATAAATTAGTTTTGTTATCTTTAAGTCTTCATTTGAGAAACCTAAAACGAATATATCAATGAGTGGAAAATATCTTTTATTATTAGCCGCAATCCTACTATCCGCAACCAGTTTGATTGCTCAGGACGATACCCCTTACCTGAAAGGTGCAGTAACCGAAATGAACGGGAAGGTGGTCTTCAATAAAGTCATCAATTCGAATCCGAAATTAGACGACACCCAACTGTTCAACAAAGTAAACGAGTGGGCTGAGAAAACATACAACCTGAACGACGGCAAAACCAGCAACCGCGTATTGCTCTCCGACGCTTCGAAGAAGCAGGTAGCCTGTCTGGGCGAAACGAATATCGTTTTCGGGCGCAAGCTTATATCGTTGGATATGGCAGGCATGACATATCAGCTAATACTGAAAGTCGACAACGGTGCGTGTGATGCCACCGTCAAAGGAATCAACTACGACTACAGCAGCGGCAAAGAAAACGAAAAGCTCTTTGCCGAAGATATGATAACCGACAAATATGGACTCACCAAGAAAGGCGACAAGTTAGCCAATTACTACGGCAAATTCCGCAAAGCGACCATCGACAGCATCAATGTAATATTCCAATCGTTGGAGCAATATATCAACGGTGCTTCCAAGAAGAAGGAAGTCCAAATCGTATATATCGACAAAGCCACAGGCCAACAGATAGCACAGCCGGATGTCGCAACGCCTCCTGCGCAGACAACCGCTCCTGTTCAAACGGCAGCACCTATTCAGGCTGCAACGCCGCTGGCAACTACAGGTACGACTTTCGAAGGTTACAAAAGCATCAGCCCCGACAATATCCCGGGCAACTACATTAAGCTGCTCAACGACTGGACGCTCGTCACATCGGGCAAAGGTGAAAACGTGAACGTAATGACCGCTTCGTGGGGAGGTTTAGGTACTTTCTGGAACAAACCGGTGACATTCCTTTTCCTCAACCCTACCCGCCACTCTATCAAAACGATGGACGAAGGCGAAACGTATACTATCTCGTTCTATAGCGCTGCCTACAAGGACGTATTGCTATATTGCGGCTCGAATAGCGGTAAAGATACTGACAAAGTCAAAGGCTCGGGACTTACCCCTGTCAAATTGCCTTCGGGCGCAACAGCCTTCACCGAGGCATGGATGATAATAGAGTGTCGCAAGATTATCGCACAACCAATCTCGGAAGCTGCGGTAAAAATAGCCAAGTCCGAACTGGAGGCAGGATGGACGAAAGACGGCCTGCACAAAATGTATATGGGCGAAATACTGAATGTCTGGGTGAAATAGCCTTATTCTTTCAGTCACAATATAAAGGCTGCTTTCTATGCGAAGGCAGTCTTTTTTATTGCTGGCATGTCTATTCTCGCCTGTGTAAAATGTGACAAAGGTGTCACTTTTGTGTTACCCTTTTGTTACTTTTGCGCACTTCAATTCATACTCATTATAAGTCTGTTAAGTAAAAAAGGTATACAAAAAGTATATATTATTTGTGCATTTTTTAGTGTGGTTACTTTTTTGTTATTTAACCACAAACAACGTTCGAGGAGCGTAGGCGACTCAAAGGGCACAAAGTAAAAGAACGGTTCTGTCATGCTGAGCCTTTTCCCGACCCAACTGTGAACAGCGCAAAGCGCAACGAGATCCCTTGCTTCCGCTCGGGATGACAATCTATATGTCAACTCATTAACTTGTCTACTTGTCAACTTTTCTTGTATAGATAAAAATCCCCTGCTCTCGTTGTAGGCAATTAACAATCAGCGATCGAGGAGCGTAGGCGACTCAAAGAAGTCCCTCTCCATTGGGAGAGGGATATAGGGTGAGGTGAATTACGGACAAGTAGGTTTGCTTACAGAGCTACCATTCTGGGGAGCTACATTCCAATCAAAAATCTTCGGACAATAATTCGGATGAAGCTTAAACTTGTTCACTTCCGTCTGTGTCAGTTTGTTATAAGAGCAATCCAGCACCATTAACGTGGTGTTGGTCGATACATCCAACGTAGTCAGTTGGTTAAAAGAGCAAAACAGCACCGTTAAAGCGGTGGCTCCCGATACATTCAAACTCGTCAATTGATTAGCTTGGCATCGCAACTCCACCAGAGACGTGTTGGCCGATACATCCAACGTTGTCAGTTGGTTATAATATAACAAAAAATGCGTTAAAGCGGTGGCTCCCGATACATCCAAACTTGTCAATAGGTTATCATGGCAATCCAGCCACGTTAACGCATAAAGTTTATCTATTCCGGTAGAGGATGATAAGTTTCTGTAACCAATATTTAATTGGGTTACTCTTTTCTCGCCGCATATAGTTGCCCAGGTAACCCCGGCAAACTCGGCAGGGTCGCCACTTAGATTCCACCCCAGCGTATTGCTCGGGTTGGCATTGTAGAGGTCTTTCAAGGCTTGCACGTCCTCGGCATAGCTGCCTTTGAGTTTAGTACTTGCTGCACCTGATAGTTGCGACCATTGTTCGCCATCCCATACAAATAATCCGGCGGGCATCCCACACGAGGGAGCATCCAAGGTGTTATAGACTACCAATCCCACATGATCGGCCATATTATAACTCTCCGAAGTATTGCCTATCGACTGAGCCAATTCTGTATCTGTAGTAGGTTTTAAGTTGCTTAGCTGCACACGCGGCAAACCCAATCCCAGCGTAGATGTGCCATCGGGTTTCATCTTCAAGTCAAGTAGTGCGCCGGCATAGGGTTTCTCTGGACTTCCTATAGTCACCTGCGCTTGTAGAGTAGTAGTAGTTGTTGTAAATAAGGCTATAATCGTGATAGCCAGTGTTAAAGTTGTTCTCATAACAATATCAAATTGTGAATTAGCATATTAGCATATCCGAAAAAGGTTTTATCATAACTTTTGTTATGCGGAGCAATATTTATCGGCTCGCTGCGATTCGTTGAACGCTGTTTGCCCCTACAAAGATTTTGTCATTCACTGTTGATTATCACTGCCCGCAAGACAAAATAATTTTTCTACTAAAACCTTGAATTATTCTGAAATATTTGCTAATTTTTATAACTTAATAGGTTGGTTGATTAAAAAACCATGCCTGATGTATACAATATTTTCACCACTTATAAGTATCGATGCAAAAGCAAAAATAAGGCTTTCTGGCGGGATAAACAAAAAATCTACCAATAATATGCTTTGTACCAATCAATAAATCTTCGCACCCCTTCGCCAAGAGGCGTGGACGGCTTATAACCCGTTTGGGCTTGCAGCGAAGTAGTATCGGCATATGTTTCTTTCACATCACCCGGCTGCATCGGATACAATTCGACAATCGCCTGCCGGTCACACGCACGCTCCATCTCGGACACAAAAGCAGATAAATCAACAGCCGCCGAATTGCCAATATTAAATAATCTGTAATAGGGATGCTCGCCTGCGCTATCCGGAATGACCGTTATTGTGCGGAATACCCCTTCGGCAATATCCTCCACAAAAGTGAAGTCGCGCAACATATCTCCACCATTAAACAATTTGATGGGCTTCCCTGCAAAAATAGCTTCCGCAAAAAGCATGGGCGCCATATCCGGCCGTCCCCACGGCCCGTAAACCGTAAAAAAGCGCAAGCCTGTTGCCGGCAACTGATAGAGGTGGCTATAAGCATGAGCCATCAATTCGTTGCTCTTTTTGGTAGCGGCATACAAGCTGACAGGATAATCGACGTTATCCGTTTCGCTGTAAGGTATCTTGTTGTGCATACCATATACCGACGAACTGGAAGCATATATCAGATGCTTGATATGATGATGGCGGCACGCTTCGAGTATATTGGCAAAGCCCACCATATTGGACTGCACATACAGCATCGGATTTTCGATGGAATAGCGTACCCCCGTTTGCGCGGCTAAGTGTATGACATAATCGAATTGCCCTTCGGCGAATAGCTGTTCTATATCCTGCGAATCGGTAATATCCGTTTGGCGAAAGGTATAATGCGGAAAGAGCGTGCCGGTTATGTTTTTTTTCGCCTCCATCTGCGACGTGTCTATACCACACGCTTTCAGGCGAGCCAGCTTTAAGCCGACATCATAATAATCGTTCAGGTTATCGAGCCCTACGACCTCTATATTTTCTTCTTTCAACAATCGTTGTACGACATAGAAACCGATAAATCCTGCTGCTCCTGTAATTAATATTCTCATTGTTGCCTTTTTGCCAGCCACCAGTTGCGGCTGTAAATGATAAATCCTACACTGTGTCCGACGATTAATACCGGGTCGTTGCGGAATATTCCGTAAGTGACAATAGCAAGCGACCCTACAATGCTCATCAGCCAAAAGCCCCGGGGGAGCAACGACTGGTGGCGGGTACGCGAATATTGCCATTGGTAAATAAACCGGAAGACAAAGATAATCTGTCCGAACGAACCGAACAACAGAAGCGGCAACGAAATATTCGCAAAATCGAAGAGACGTTTTCCAACCATCTCTATATCGACAAACACGTAGGTGAGAGCGGCAAGAGGAATCAGGTAAATAAGCAACCGTATCGCCCGGTGAACTTTCTTCCAGTCGCCTTTTTCATTCAGGTTCCAGATGTAGATATAATACGAGATAAATTGTCCGAGGATAATGGCAAAATCGTTTCGCAGCCAGCCATATGCGAGGAAGAGGATAGCCGCCAGCAAACTCAACTGCCAGTAGACAGCGGGCGAAACAACCTGTCTGGCTTTTTCGGACATCAGCCATTGGATAAGCATCCGCGCAGAAAAGAGAAGCTGCGCCGCAAATCCTATCGCAAAAATCCACCAGTTATCTGTCATTTACTTGGTCGGAGATATTTTCGGAGTGAATGGAATAATTGATATATCGTTTACGCATCCAGCGATAGGCAAAGCAATCGACAAATGGCGCGACAAGCCTGTTGCGAAGATTAAACTTCGATTTTCCTGCCGTTCGCTCGAAGTGGCGTACAGCGATTTGCTTCACTTTCCCCTGTTGAAGCTGAATCAGCGCGGGAAGAAAGCGGTGCATCCCTTTGAAGAAAGGAATCCGTTTGGCATAGGCTGTGTCGATTATCTTCAGCGGGCAACCCGTATCTTCTACCCCGTCGTGTGTCATCATCCGGCGGAATTTGTTCGCAACTTTGGAAGACAATTTCTTGCCGAAGCTGTCTTTGCGCCCCGTGCGGATTCCCATCACCAGCGCATATTCCTGCCGGTAAGGGAGCAACAATTCGAAATCTTCGGGGGTTGTTTGCAGGTCAGCATCGATATAAGCGACGTAAGGAGACTGTGCCGCATCTATCCCTGCCTTAATAGCTGCACTCAATCCGGCATTTTTAACAAATGAGAGGTAAAAAAAGGCTTTGTTCCGTTTGCATATTTCCTGTACCAGTTTGCCGCTATTGTCTTTCGACCCGTCATTGACGAAAAGCACGCACGAACCGACCGACGCATGCGACAGGTATTCCGCCAATTCTTTCTCGAGGCGGAGCATATTGTCTTCTTCGTTGTATATCGGAACAATAATAGTCAGTTCGAACAATCCGGTCTTATTCATTACAGGAATCTAATATTTTGCACAAAAATACATTTTTCTTTCCAATAACAGGCAAGATATGGGTTGTTCGCTACGTTTAATAAGAATATACTATCTTTGCTATGCTAAAAAGGCAAGACACCCTGCTATCCGGAAAGATTAATTTAATTGAGCTATGGTAAAAACAAAAAATAACCCTGTTTATTGTATCATTATCCTCGTCGTTTGTTTTTTCGCATTCTTCATGAACAACCATGTCATTCCCGCCGACTACATGGAATCGCGCAATCTGGCTACGGCACAGGAAATGGTGAAAAACGGCAACTACCTGATGCCGACAATGAATGGCGAATTAAGGCTCGAGAAACCACCTTTGCCCACATGGATAGCAGCAGGTATAGAGCATCTCTCACCTGACAATCTGATGCTTCAGCGATCGATGGCGGGATTGGCGGCCACGGCGATGATTTTCTTCCTTTTTCTGGTGGTGGCACGCGTCTCGCGAAGTTACGATATAGGATTCACGGCGGCACTGCTCTGCGCATCGTTCTACAATGTCGTTATGATGGGGCGTTTAGCCACATGGGACATTTATTGCCATTGCTTTATGCTGGGAGGCATCTATTTCCTGATACTGGCATTAGACCGGAAAGGCAGGCAATGGGGCTGCTTCTTCCTGTCGGGCGTATTGATGGGATTGTCTTTCCTGAGCAAAGGGCCGGTTTCGTTTTATGCCTTGCTACTTCCGTTTCTCGCTTCCTATGCGCTGGTTTTCCGCCCACGCATGAAAGGTAAAATCCTGCCTTTGGCGATGATGATAGCCGTATGCCTGCTGATTTCTTTCTGGTGGTACGGGTATATCTGGATGTTCCATCACGAAGAATTGCTTGCCGTTGCCGGGAAAGAGACGACCGCCTGGACTGATCGCAATGTGCGCCCGTTCTGGTATTATTGGAAATTCCCTGCCGAAGCGGGAATATGGGCGTTGTTCTGGGTGACATCGATCGTTTACTTCTTTGCGAAGCGGAACAATACGGATAAGCGCGAGGTGTTTTCTTTCTCTATCATCTGGATGTTCCTTGCATTGATTCTCCTCTCAGTCATCCCCGAAAAGAAAACCCGCTACCTCTTCCCCTTACTGATTCCGGGAGCAATCAATATAGCGATGTATATTTTCTACAGCGCCAAATATGCCATGACAAAGGGCAACAAAGTTATCTTCCGGCTGAATACGATTATTGTCGCACTGGTTTTGTGCGCTATTCCTGTGGCAATGTATATCATTTTTGTGCAAAAAGAGCTGATTTCGCTATCGACATATATTATAATCACCGTCTCGTTCCTGTTGCTCGCTGTAGTTATGCTGAAAGGATTGTGGCGGAAAAGGGGCATCGCCGTTATGCGGATTTTTGCCTGTTTCATCCTTGCGATGATTGTTGCCGAATGTTTTTATGCCGAACCTGTCAGGAATCTTTTTATCAACGAAAAACGGCATAGCATCCGCCTATTGCGGGATAACGAAAGGCTGAGAGATTTGCCTTTCTATCATAATGCGGATGAATTTCTGCGGATGGAACTGGTTTACGAATCCAACAGGGTCATTACACCGTTAGATTTAAATAATGATTCGGTTTTTTACGGTAAATTACCGCTTGTGCTGATTACGCAAGAGCCTACCGACAGTGTATTGAAAGGGAAAAATATCGAGATAGATTATATCGGTACTTTCGACAATAACTGGCAGAAACAGCGGAACAAAAAATATAACGAAAAGTTAGTTTCGCATGTAGCTGTCATCAGAATTGCCCGCGATTCGGTAAATTTATCGGAGAATTAATGCTGTTATTTATATATTTTTCGTTCCTTTGCTGAAGTATAGCTATACAAATCATGTGGAATAATTCACCTATATTTTTATTTAAGATTCGTTTTATCAACCTGATAGTTGAAAAAATGAGACTTTCACACACACACACACACACGCGAAGTATAGTCAATATTTCGGATTAATCCAAGGTTTTAGAGAAGAATTTTCAAAGAAAAGTTACTTCGCCCTACGGGCAGTTACTTCGTGCTTCGCACAGTTACGAGTTACAAGAGATAACTTGCGAACTGCTGTACGGCTTTGCCCCTACTCGTCACTCGTAACTTGTAACTCGTCTACTAAAAAATATGCTTGTGTTAATGTCAGGGGAAGAACCCCCATTTCGTCCCGTCTTCTCCGTGAGGAGAAGCGGGATTTTTCAGTTGACAGTGAGCAGCACTATTCAGTCAACAGCAGGCCCCCTCAATCCCCCAAAGGGGGAAGTATATCATCCTCTTCTATCAACAATAGAGCCCTTGTAGGGGCGCACCTGCGTGTGCGCCCGCAAATCGATATATACGGGGCAATATTTATTGCCCCATACACCCAAGTTGGCAAGAGATCCCTCGTATCCACTCGGGATGACAATAACCGGCCCCCTTTATCCCCCAGAGGGGGAAATAGGTTTGCACCACCATTCAATAAAAAACGAAAATATATCCTTCTCTTAGCCTCCCCCACGGGGAGGAAAGGAGGGGCTTACCAATACAACTATTTATTCACCCGGCTTCCTTTTCTCCCCCTGCGGGGGAGGCAGAGGGGGCTTTTATTTTTTTTTACAACATGAAAAGAACTTTGACACAGGCTATTATCATATTAGCCTTATTTACAGCAATTAGTTTGCAGGCACAGGTAACCATCGGCAGTGCAGAGCCACCCGTTGACGGTGCGTTATTAGACCTGAAAGAGCATGCCCCCGATGCCAATAATGCAACGGCAAAGCACGGGCTTGGATTGCCGAAGGTGGAACTTTCGGATTTGAGCAAACTGAAGATAGGAACAGCCCCCGAAATAACGGGAGCAGATGCCCTGAACCACACCGGACTGATAGTGTACAACACCAAAGAAACAATGTGTTTCTCTAAGGGATTATACGTGTGGGATGGAGCGACATGGGTGCAACTGTCGGGAAGCCAAATCACCAAAAAGGGCAGCTATGCCGAGGATGTGCAAGCCCTGAAAGACCTCTACAATGCCAACCCGGGCAATACGCTGGGATGGAATTTGAGTGGCGACCCCGCAAATTTTGCCGGGGTTACCTGGACGACTATATGCGGCGAAAAAAGAGCAACGCAATTGAACGTTTTTAACAAAAAACTAACCTTTGCTACCGGAATCGGTAAACTGTATGCTTTGACATATCTGGATTGCGGTCTTAACCAACTGACTACTTTGGATGTGTCGTCCAATATGGATTTGACAGAGTTGTCTTGTGGTTCTAACCCACTAATGAGCTTGGATGTGTCGTCCAATATGGCCTTAACGATACTGTATTGCCAAAATAACCAACTGACTACTTTGGATGTATCGGCCAATACGGCCTTAATAACGCTGTATTGCAATGATAACCAACTGACTACTTTGGATGTATCGGCCAATACAGCTCTAACGAGGCTGAATTGCACTCTTAACCAACTGACGAGTTTAAACATATCTGCCAACATGGCTTTAATATATCTGGATTGCGGTTATAACCAGTTGACGGGTTTGGATGTCTCGGCTAACATGGCTCTAACTCAGTTGGTTTGCCGAGCTAACCAACTGACGAGCTTGGATGTGTCGACCAACACGGCCTTAACGAAGCTGTATTGTGATGACAATCAATTGATACAGGCGGAGGTGAATAAATTTAAGCTTCATCCGAATTATTGTCCGAATATATCTTGGTGGTATGTAACTCCCCAATATTTCCCGGGCACGACGACAATAGATCCTTCTGTAACCAAGCCTACTTGTCCGTAAGCACCTCACCCTATATCCCTCTCCCAATGGAGAGGAAACTACCTCCCCCAATGGGGGAGGTTGGAGGGGGTGGGACTGTTTCTCTGTGTTCTTTGTCATCCCGAAGCGCAGTGAGAGATCTCACTGCGCTTTGCGCTGTTCATAGCCGGGTCGGGATGCTTCGCCAAAGGCTCAGCATGACAGAACCGTTGTTTTACTTCGTGCTACTCCGTGAAAAACTCTGTGCGGCTCTGTGGTTAAAAAAACAGAAAAGTAACCTCACAAAAAATACTATTCTTTGTACCGGAAAAAGACGCTAATATGCTTATAATAAGAACAAATGAAAATAACTTCCGGGACAAAAAAATGGTACAAAAAAGCGACACTTTTCGGGCTTTTTGTAGGGGTTAGCCGATGGCTAATGGGCAGGAATATGTATCTTTGCAGCTATGCAAAACGAGATACATATCGACGATTTCGACTATCAGTTACCCGACGAACGAATAGCTAAATATCCGCTCCCGGAGAGGGATGCATCGAAATTATTGGTCTACCGGAAAGGTGAAATCATCGATTCGCAGTTTACCTCCCTGCCGGATTTCCTGCCTGCCGACAGCCTGTTGATATTCAACAACTCGAAAGTCATACAGGCACGGATGCACTTCCAAAAACCGACAGGCGCACAGATAGAGATATTCTGCCTCGAACCGCATGCACCGCACGACTATGCATTGATATTCCAGCAGACAACAAAATGTTCGTGGATCTGCTTAGTCGGCAACCTGAAAAAGTGGAAGGAAGGCTATCTCGCCAAAGCGATTACGGTCAACAGCAAGCAGGTAGAGGTATCTGCCCGCCGCTTGCAATCGCATGGCGACAGCCATATCATAGCGTTCGAGTGGAACGATAGCAGTATTACCTTTGCGGACATACTGGATGCTATGGGCGAATTGCCTATCCCACCCTACCTCAACCGCGAAACGGAAGAGCAGGATAAGCAGACCTATCAGACTATCTATTCCAAAATAAAAGGCTCGGTTGCAGCCCCTACGGCCGGATTGCATTTCACCGAGCGGGTATTGCAGGAGTTGAAACCGAAAGGTATAAGTACGGACGAAGTCACCCTGCATGTAGGGGCAGGCACGTTCAAGCCCGTGAAAGTGCAGCATGTGGACGAACATGTTATGCATGCCGAGTTTATCGCTGTACGCCGCGAGCTGATACAACATTTGCTTGATCATACGGGTAAGATAGTAGCCGTCGGCACCACTTCGGTACGGACATTGGAAAGTTTATACTACATAGGCGAATTGCTCGAAAAGGATGCTTCGCCCGAAAACCTGAAAGTCGACCAGTTCCAGCCATACAAGGGCGGAAGTTCGCTATCGAAGGAACAGGCATTAGAGAACATACTGGATTACCTCGACCGCAACAATCTGCACAACCTGATTGCCGAAACACAGATAATGATTAAGCCGGGATACACGTTCCACTTGGTGGACGCAATAGTCACGAACTTTCATCAGCCCAAAAGCACATTGCTGCTGCTGGTTTCCGCCTTTACGGCACTCGATGGGAAATACGACTGCTGGCGCAGGATATACGGGCACGCGCTAAATAATGGTTACCGCTTTTTGAGTTATGGAGATAGTTCCTTACTTTTACGGGATTGATTATGAAGAAGAAGATTAAGATCATAGCCATTGTCGCTGCCGCTCTCCTGCTGATTGCCGGAGGTGCGGGCGCTTATATTTACTCGGTTGTCAATACCGGCTTCGGCATAGACAAAACGGTCTATATCTACATCGGCGAGGACAAAGACTATGACAAACTGGTGGCTGATATACGCGATTCCGCCAAAGTGGAGAACATCGGCAGTTTCAACAGTGTGGCATCATGGATGAAGTATAACCATTCGACGATGAAGCCGGGGCGATATGCCGTCAAACCGGGCATGACTGTCCGCTCCCTCATCCAGCAACTAAGAGCCGGCACACAGACATCGGTACGGTTCACGTTCAATAACATACGCACCAAAGAAGACTTTGCGAAACGCGTTTCGGAGCAACTGATGATGGATGAAGTCAGCTTGCTGGCAGCGCTGGATAACGAACAGATATGCGGCAACTACGGCTTCACGAAAGAGTCGGTGGTGGCGATGTTTATACCCAATACCTACGAACTTTACTGGAACATCAGCGTCGACGGATTCCTCAAACGGATGAAACGCGAATACGACGCTTTCTGGACAGAGGAACGCCGTGCAAAGGCCGCAACTATCGGTCTTACTCCCGATGAAGTGTCTACCCTTGCCTCCATCGTAGAGGAGGAGTGTACCTATACCGATGAATATTCCACCGTCGCAGGCCTATACCTCAACCGCCTGAAGCGGGGACAGCTATTACAAGCCGATCCGACCGTTAAATTCGCCGTCGGCGACTTCAGCCTGCGCCGCGTACTGAATAAGCACCTCGAAACGGATTCGCCTTACAATACATACAAATATGCAGGGCTTCCTCCGGGACCTATCCGCATACCATCTATCAAAGGTATCGACAGTGTATTAAACTATAAAAAAAGCGATTATCTATACATGTGTGCCAAAGAGGATTTCTCAGGGCGGCACAATTTTGCCAAGACCTTAGTGGAGCACAACAAAAATGCAGCCAACTACCGCAAGGCACTTAATAATCAAGGGATATACAGATAACAGAACCAGCCCTATATGAAAACACATACCTTATTCCTTATTGCAGCAATTATATTATGCCTTACTTGTCTGTTGCACTCCTGCAACAGCAAAGCAAAGAGCAATCCCGACCAGACAGTTCCGGCACAAGCGCAAAGCAATAATAGCGGTGAGCCTAACATTCCTTACCGTCCCGAATCACAGATGGATGAGGAGGAAGAGGAAACAACTGAAGATGGAAGCTGGAACAGAGAATACGACGACATCGACTGGGAGGTATATTACATCGAAGAAGCACCGGAGCAAGAGGAAAAGAAATACCTCTCCGTAGAGTTTCCGTGGGATGTGTCTTTCCTTGCCGAAGCTCAGGAGACAGCCATCGAAGACCCGGTCGTTATCGACAGCCTCAACAACATGATGGAATATGTCTGGAACACACATGGAAACTGGGATACGGGCGATTTCTATTTCTTAGATGATGTTCTTCCATCGCATATCAAGCCAATTGTTTTCAGGAGGCATGACTCTGACGAATATGAAAATTATACTTATAGGGTACTCGACCTCGAAAAACGCCAGAAAGTCCTTATCTATTATCCCGACTTTTCAACAGGTTATGTCGCCTATAACAAAATAGTGGAGTATCTGTCACTCAACAGATTTTCTATCAATTTTTATAGTCTCTATACGAATAACAGAACCCTTGCCCGCACCTTGCTACCCAAACAGGTTTATGACGAGAAGTACCAACATCTGGTCAACTGCTTATTGGTTGCCTATAATGATTTTCAACAGCAGGAATCCTTATTAGAGGAAGTTGCATCGGCTATGGCACGGCACGAATATCTGATGGGGCATCCCGATTACGAAGGCAACCAATGGATTCCGCAGGAGATAGGACAACTCATCCGCAAACAACTGCCCGAATCATCCATCGAAGCGATGAAAAAGGATGACGAGGAAGCCAATGTGATGTGGATTTATTCGTTCTGGGTGAGACGCGACAGGGAAGATAAGACGGAAGAAATATACAACCTCCTTTCGGCTATAAAAGCGGATTATGAGGGAGCAACCACAACGGAAGAGTAAAAAGTAAGGGGCAGCACTTACTCAAAAATGCCACCCCCGGAATATATATAATGTGTGTTTATGTTTATTTGTAATCCGCCGGTGTATACTTTATCCTGAACAACTGACGCCCGTTCTTATCCTTATAAACCATCACAAAAGTGATCTCATATGCATGTAAAGCAGCCCAAACATCACTTTGAATTTGAGGTAAAAGCATCTTTTTCAACTGTCCATCTAACGTTTTCAATTGAGCATCGCTATATCTACTGAGTACTGTCTCCTTCATATGTGTGATAACAATTTCCACCTCATTATCCGGTAACAATTCTACTTTGTCGTACCGGTTCGGAGCGATTACTGTCGGACAGGCATTATTCAAACCATTTACAATTTCCTGCAAACCTTCCTTGCTATTTTTGCTTCCAGCATTCGAAGTTTTCAAATAATCCTCCGGGGTAATTCTTATTCGAAATAACTCCCGCCCCGTATTGTCGCTGAAGCAGAATGACACAGTTGTTGTGCCCGTACATAAAGGACTCCATGAAGGGGTTTGTATAGCAGATAACAATCCATCCTTAATCCCTGTCAAATCCATTGCTGCAATCTCCTCATCCGTATAAACACTCAGCACTGTTTCTTCTACGAAAGAAACAAAGATGCCGACTTCATTCTCTGAGATAAACTCGACTTTATCATAGCGCGTATCTCCATTATCCATCGGGCATTCTTCATTCAGAGAACGCACGAAATCCTGCAACTCCTTTTGCTTCCTGTTTATCAATTGTTCTGCCGTCTTATTCTCCGGATTGGCTGAATAAACGGTGTTGCTTGCACAGGTAAAGAATAATCCGAAAACGACCATACCTACCAAAAAACTAATTTGTTTCATCCCCAAATTTATTTCAATTTATAATAGTTCGTATCATCACTATATTTGACACCTTTCCGTAGCAGGGGTTTAACGGGAATTGAGCTATAAATCGATAAATGAGACAAACTGCCTCTTTTCGTAGACCAAAGAGGATATTGGCACGACGAAAATCAAATTTTAACTTATTCGAAGGGTACGCTTTTTATTCGACCTATCGGGAATTCGATCGTTTTTCTTACCTTTGAGGCTTACACTAAATCACAAACGCTATGTTAAGAATAATTTTATCTTTTCTTTTTATTTCAATCGGCAGTCTTGCCTATTCACAAAATATGAGCATCGAGAGGGAGCCTAAAACAACGAAACCTTATATTACGAGTAAATTTGATACGCTGGTTGTCGGCAACATCATTCATCTGAAAAAGGGACAGGGGCTCAACGGAGACTTTATCAATGTAAAAGTTTTAAATCTTAACGACGCACCGGTAAGATTGGCAGAAAAAAAGTATACATCTAAAGAACAAGCTGTTAAGTATTTCAAGAAACAAGATGGGGTTATATATGCCTTCACGGATCTTTTTTGTATCAATATCGAAGCGGGATTGGTAAAGGGCGAGATAGAGGTAGACAATTTCAAACAATCGTATTATGACGAAAATGTGATATTGCCGGAAGATGATGCTTATATAGAGAATCTGATGCCTTATTATTATGAGGAGTATCTTATTCCTTTCGACTCGGTAAGCGGCGAATGGAAGTATCAGGAAGTAGTGACTATCGATGGAAGCAAGATGAATAATTTGTTTATGAATGCCAAAACGTGGGCGGTGAAAAGATACCATAACTACAAGGCTGTAATGAGGATGGAGGATGCCGATGCAGGACGGTTGATATTGAAAAACGACTACCAAATAAACAATAATACGTGGCTATCGTATGTCATTACAATAGATTGCAAAGACGGCCGATACAAATGTATGGTAGACGATATATTTTTAGAAAAGAGTGACGAGAACCGTTTCGAAGCAAATCCGCACGTTCTGAATGCGTTGTTGGTGTCTAATTGGGACAGGTTCTATAACCAAACACTCTCTGATGCTGAAAAGAAAGACGCAAGTTCAATTTTCAATGAGCAAAAAGACATAAACAGAAGCATCAACAATATAATAGATGATATATTCATATCGCTGAAAAAAGAAATGACCAAATTGGATGATGAGTGGTAGACCTTAACTCTTAATGTTGGAAAAGTTATAGCTGTACTTTCTTCGTATTTACGTAAAAAAAGCAACCTTTTCAGGTTGCTTTTGCGGAAGCGGGGGATTGTGAACCATACCCATCAACCTTGTATTTATCAGCATTTTATTTGTTCAGATCGCCTTGGGGTGAACACTTTAGGAGAGGCTAATTTGACACATTTGTCACTTTTTTGTCTGCCATTGGAAAGTGTTATTTCCCTGTTACAAATATAAGGATTATATTTTTGAAAAAGAAGAATTTTTTTACCTCTTCTACATATCATCTATAGATAGACCCTTCAAGTTTACATTATACTTTGAAATCTCTTTTTTTATCAATTCTGATTTTGCTTGAAGTAGATTCAAATTTATTTTTTGGAGATTACGTTTTACTTTTGCAATCAGAGCTTTTTTGTCCAAACTACTGAGAGTTATTCTTGGATTGAATGAAGTTTCGCTCCAATATACTTAGTTCGGTATTTCTATTAAAAATTTCATAACATTATTTAATACGCATTATTGTAATGACCATTACAAAGACAGAATAAATATTTAGTACTACACTAAGAGTCTGTTTTACGTTCAATAAGTCAAGCCCAATTGCCATAACGGAACAACATTTAAAAAGCCGCTTTCTATATCGTCTTTTACAATATATCCGTTCTCAACTTCTTTGATTTGCTTCTGTCCCTTGTTCTTACCTCCGACTTCAAATGTTTTATTATCAATCAGAAAATCGGAAACAGGCGATGCAAATACATCGTGTCTTACCCGCATTTGATTCAAAAAGAATGTTTCCCGAATATTGCCTTTATTAGAAGTGTCTTCTGCAAGGGTGTAAATCAGATTCGTATTGTCAAGGTATATCTTATCCACCTTCCCCAATCCACGAATACCGCCTGTGTTGTCTCTTAGTTGAGATATCATTCCTGCTTCTTCAATATACAGGCAATAATCTGCAATATTATTGCGGCTAGCAGATAGCATTTCGGCGATCTTACTCATATTGGGTTTGAACGGTGCGCTCTTGGAGATGATAGCAAGCAATTGTTTTAATTTCCTGCCGGTTGCTACATTCATGTCTGCATACATCGGGATATCATTTTCTAAGGTTTGATTGATTATCTGACCTAAACGTATCTCAAGATCTTCTTCTAAAGCAAAAGGGTAATATCCTCTCTTCAGATAATCTGCAAAAAGAGGCTGCGGACGTTTTAAATCAGCTATCTCAACTTTATGTTCCAATATCTCTTCCAAAGAATATGTTTTTGCCGAAATATTATGAAACAGTTGCAAGTATTCACGGAAAGACAAGCCTTGCATATTGTACATAACAGCCCTGCGGCTCAGATCAGAAACTCCTTTCTTTATATCCAGAACGGAAGAACCTGTGAAAACGACTCTTAAATCTTTGTGATAATCATAAATGAGTTTGAGTTCTTTTGCCCAGTCCTTGTATTTATGGATTTCATCTATAAACAAATACTTGCCACCGTACTTAACAAAAGTGTCGACCAATTCAGTAATCCGATTATCCACAAAATAAAAGTCTTCTGCTGTTACATAGAGCGTTTCTGTTGGATTTAGATTTTGTTTTATATATTGTAATACAAGCGTTGTTTTTCCTACACCACGAGGACCGATAAGTCCAATCATCCGACTTTTCCAGTTGATCTCATTGTACATATAGCGTAAAAAGCCTGTATCTGCTTCTTTTATCAGCTTGTTGGAATATTCAAATAGCTTTTCCATATTATCTATTTTTTACAAAGATAATATATTTGCACTCAAACAGTGCAAATTATTGGTGTTTTTGCATTGTCATGACGCTTTATGTTAATAAACAGATCTACCCAATCAAATTCACAATCACTTTTATCATCATATCTTTTTCTTCTGTCCTACTTTCGGCAATCATCAGAGTTAGAGCGACGAGCGTGTTATTTTCAATACGCTTTGTAGCATCAGCATTGTATAATATTCCGTTTTGATCTAAGAACCAAATAAAGAGAAAAGCAGCGATACGTTTATTCCCATCACTGAAAGAATGATTTTTTGTTACCAGATACAGAAGCATTGCTGCTTTTTCTTCCACGCTCGGGTACAACTCTGTTCCATCAAATGTCTGGTAAATTGTATTGATAGAGCTTTTGAAAGATTCGTCTTTCTCATTTCCAAAAAGTATTCCTCCTCCAAATTTGTCGTACAATTCTTTGATAGCTTCTTTTGCTGTCTCATATGTAGCACGAAATTGCTCCTTTGTTTCACTAAGATCTATTGTTAACTGCTGATGGTCGTATTGATCCAGAATATCAAGCCCATGTGCATAATCTGATATAACCTGCAATATACCTTTGGCTCCATCATCCGACAAGGTAGGTCTTGTTGCTATTCCTGTCAACACTTTGATAGAATCCAATGCTTCTTGCAGTTGCTTTACTTTAGCTTGCTGATTGACAACAAAGCTTTTTACAAGATATTCCTTGAGAATTTTATTAGCCCAGATGCGGAATTGTATTCCTCTGTTTGATTTTACTCGATAACCGACAGATAAAATCATATCTAAGCTATAGTGTTCTACTTGTCTTTCTACGACTCTGGAACCTTCAGTTTGAACTGTCGCAAATTTTGCGACAGTTGGAATATTCTCTAATTCTTCCTTAAGGGCATTGTTGATGTGTTTTCCTATTGTCTTGATATCTCTGTCAAACAACTCTGCCATTTGCTGGCGATTGAGCCACACAGTATCATTCTCTAACTTTACATCCAGATTGGTAGCCCCATCTGATGTTTGATATATTATTATCTCTCCTTTATTCATTATTCTAATATAGGAAATATTATTTATATAATTGGTATTAAAATATATTTTTTCGCTATGCACTTCAGGCAAACTCAAAAAATCAACCATATAACTATCCTTGAATAATATTAAGGGCCAACAACCTTAGAATCTCATTTTCTCTATCAATTTGTGTCAATTCAATTGACACAAATTCTGTTGAACCGTAAGTTTCATAGAATTGTACCATTCTATATATTGTTCTTCGATTATATCCTTTCAGCTCAGGCTCTATTTCTTTCAAGTAGTTTACAAGGTTATCTACCACTCCTGTACCCCATTCTGAATTTTTAAGTTTTTGAGATACATATTTGCCGACTTCCCAATTTGTTAATAAGACTTCTGTATTAACAGTCCGATAGGCTCTATTCTTGTGAAAAGAGATAATAGAATATATATCCTTAAACTCTTTCTATATATTATTTATCTCATATAACATTTACTTTGATTTTTCTGTATCTCACAAATTTATCAATTATTATTCAATGCATTATCAAATAAGTAATGAAGTTAATTCCCATAATAAAAATCCCCAAATCATTTTAATTAATCCGGGGATAATAACTTTTATTTATTTCTGATTTTTCTCCTTTCCCTATACTCTCTATGATTTCTAATCAACTCCTCCAAACACTCCTCTCTCCTTTTCACCAACCGCTCTTTCAAAATACGCTTGATTTCAGCAATGGTGTAATAGGTCTTACCTGAGATAACAGAATAAGTTATTACTCCATTGGTGCGTAGCCGTTGAAGTGTGCGTTCGCTAATCCGAAGAAAGGTGCAAACTTCGTAACTATCCACCCACTCCTCATCCAAATTGGTATTTTCCGATTCTCGTTTCTCTTTTATAAAGTCGGCAATAGAATCTATTTTTTCTACTAATCTTTTAAAAGATTCCGAATCCAATATTATCGCTTCTTTCATATTTATTTGTTTTATAATCATGTTTTTACATTTTAAACCTCTTGAATGATTTCTTTGGTTCATCCGAGGGTTTGATTTCTGTTTGCTTAATACTTGTATCTGGCTTGGCAATAAAAATCCTACCGGGATTAGCTTCGATAATCTCTTTGATGGACATTGCTTGCTCAGAACGAACATTTTGGCTATCAGTTTTCACATTTTCCTTTGGTACATCAACCGCCTGCTGTGCATCCATCTGCTGTTCCTTATCCTTATTCTCCAAACTCAAACTGATTTGCCTATTGAGTGAGTCCAACTGCGACTTTAAGTTCTTCAATTCCGGCTCTTTCCTAAAAATAGAATCAATCACATTTTTGAGTACAGGCAGGTCTTTCGATAGCTTCGCGTTCTCCGACTGGTATTTCTCAATCAGGTTCGGGATTTTCTCCAGAGCATTCAGAAAGTTTTTAGATGCCAATAGCGGGTCGTGGGCAATATGCCCATTGTTATAATTGTATTTCACTCCTCCTTCCCCTTCAATAAAGAAGCGATTGTCCTTAAAGGCTACTCCTTCTTTCTGACTGTCTTTGGTCTTAACAAGAATTTTGAAGCCGTACAACTCTCCAATCTTAAAATACTCCCCATTGGTACGGGCATTATCAGCTAACTGATTAAGTTTTTCCCCAATCGCTTTGGGGTTAATGCTATTGAAATTATCCAACGTGATCGGATTAAGCTTGTTATCTTCCTTGTCTGTCTGTACCTTATCATTAAAAGCAGTTAGGTCTTTTCCCATTCGGGCAATAAGCTCGTTGTTACCATCAATGGTTCGGGTATTATCCTCAAATTTGTAGATAGCAGAAGATTTACTTTTGTTAAAAGTGCGTTTCTCGCTTTCGAGGGCGTTAATTTTCTTTTCTAACTTGGCTTTTTCCAATAAATCGGTATTGCCCGACAGTATCGCTACATACTCCGAAAAATTCATACCTGAACTCTCGTCCAGACTACCCTCGTCAATGGTACGGCTACCGAGATTGTTCGATTTTAATTGATTGATAAAGGTTTGCTTGTTCTGCAAGAGATTGAACTTATAGGAGTCCAAACTTTTCTCAACGGCATAGATAATTATATCGACCTTGTTATCAGCGTATAACTTTGCCACTTCGTTGCCTTTACGAATTGCCCGACCATCCCTCTGGGTGAGATCAGACGGACGCCAGGGCGTATCGGCATGATGAATCGCCACAGCCCTCTGTTGAGCATTTACACCCGTCCCCAACATGGATGTAGAACCGAATAGCACACGGATACGTCCTGCATTCATGGCATCTATCATCGCCTTACGTGCTTTGTCGGTCTTAGCTTCCTGTATAAAGCGTATTTCATGGGCAGGGATGCCGTGATCTTCCACCAATTTGCGTTTGATTTCCGAATATGGATTCCACTCGTTGGGTTTGTAGGTTCCCAAATCGGAGAATACGAACTGTGTTCCTTTCTGAAAATCGTATTTGTTATAATACTCGGCTATCTTAGCTGCACAATGGCTTGCTTTATTATCCACATGGTCGTCAAAATGAGGGCTTATCATCCGCATATCGAGCGACATCTTACGGGCATAGTCGGTAGCGATCAACATCTTTGCCTTTTCTTCCTTTTGAGAGAGTGGTTCTCTGCCCAACAGTGTCGCATCACCACTTTTAGCAAACTCCATTAACTTTCCGATAAAGACTTCTTGCTGTGGTGTGGGTGGGATATTATGCAGAATTTCGTTCTTTTGTGGGCGGTCTATACCAATATCCCTGGCTGTACGGTAGTCGGTAATCTCATTGTAGAAAGCAGCCAATTCCGGCACTTTGATAAAATAGCGGAAACGTTCTTTTTGTACAATCTGGTTGGTTACCGAAAACTCATAGTCTGTCGATTTTTTGGCATAAATAGCCGCCCACGCATCAAACGAGTTGATATTCTGTTTTTCCAACTCCTTTGGTCGCAAGTATTTGAACAAGAGATATAATTCTGTCAGACTATTAGAAATAGTCGTACCCGACAAGAAGGTTGCTCCCAAATCTTTGTCATTCCGCTCTTGAATAGTTCGAATGGCAAAAAGCATATTCAATGCTCGCTGACTACCTTCGGGATTACCTAAACCTGCCACCCGGTCATGACGAGTGGTAAAGGTTAAATTTTTGAACTGATGGCTCTCGTCTATAAACAAATGATCTATACCCATCATCTTAAAATCTACCACGTCGTCGGTACGATTCTTAATTGTATCAACCAGATTTTCCAACTTCACTTCAAGGTTATTCTTGCGAACTTCCAAACCATGCAGCATCCGTTTAGATGCCGATTGACCGCTGGTCATCTCCAATACACGCAAGTTTTCCTCTACCGAATCTAATTCTTGTTGAAAAATCTGCTGTTGCATTTCGGGAGATTGGGGTATCTTGCCAAATTGGTCATGCGTTAATATCACGGCATCCCAATTATTGTTCTTGATGTCATTGAAAATCTTCACCCGCTTTTGGGGTGTAAAATCTTCCTTGCCGGGATAAAGAATACGAGCGTTGGGATAAGCAGTAGCAAAAGTTTTAGCTATTTCGTGCACATTGGCTTTCAATCCGATAATCATCGGTTTATTGACCAATCCCAATCGTTTCATTTCATAAGCTGCACAGCACATTATCAATGTTTTACCGCCGCCCACCTCATGATCCGCGATCCCGCCTCCTAATATTTTAAGCATCCAGATACAATCTTTCTGACTTGGATATAAATCGGGAATACCCAAGCCTTTTAAATCTAAATCGAGGAACGTTTGGTGTGAGCCATCGTACTCGGGACGCACATAACAGTTGAATTTTCGGTTATAAACATCCGCCAGCTTGTTTTGAAATTCGGGTGATTGTTCGTTCAGCCAATCAGTAAATCCTGTTCGTATTTCATCAATCTTACTATTGGCTAACTGAATAGTCTCGCCATCAGGCACTTTTACTTTTTTCTCTTCGTCCGTATCCTTGTCAACAACATTGATCGTTTTGGTAATATTGGGCGTTGTATTGAACAAAGCGTGCTTTAGAAGATGTATTCCGGTAAAGAGTTGGCTTTCACTCTGTACGGCAAATTTTTCGTTGATAATCTGATTACTTCCTTTAGCTTCTATCTGAAAATCATCTCGTGAAGCATAATAATCTATTGTGATATCCGTCTCGAACAATTTAGATATATAGTCCTCATATACGGACATATCAATCCAACGTTCACCGAAATTAAAATCCAATTCGGAGAAACGTATGGGTTTGGGTGTGGCTTTTTGCAGGGCTTTTAAGGATTGTTGAGACCGTAAATCATCAGGATGATTGGAGAGATATCCTTCTATCTGTTCAGCTTTCTCCACGACATTGCCTGCGATAAACTTGTCATTTATTTCATAGTTTTGAATCAGCGGATTGAAATACATTCGTCCTTGCAGATCGTGTACCAACTCATCCCGGTCTTTGTTCTCCATCAACGAAAGCATATAGTCCAAATGAATTTCGCCGTACTTATTTAGTGAAGCTGTTAATGCTTCATCGGGAGTATCGGCTATCGCAATTTCATTGGGATTGAAAGCCACAGGACGGTCAAAGATATCCGCCTTTTGCAGTTTGCCATCAACAACCCTTTCTAAGGCGAGTATCTGTGTACCACCTGCATCCATCTTAATAAGATCGAGATTCTTTTTATCATTGAGATTGCCGTATCGTTTGATGAAGTTATCATAAAGGATATTGAGGTTACCACGAAGGGAAGCGTGTTCGGTCAGATTCTTAGCTTCATGATCGTAAAGCATATGGTAAATATCCCGAATCTCCACATAGCGACTAATTTTCGCCTTTTGGTCGAAAGGCAGATCCAAAGGCTGAAACTCTGCTCTATCCCGATAGCGTTCTTTGAGATAACCGACCTGCTCCGAATCTTCAACCAATGAACCTTTCTTGTGATGCTCCATCAGCTCGCCGGAGAATGGTCGAAGTTCGAGCCTCCCCAACCCCTCCATAGGAGGGGCCTTTGGTTCGGTTTTCTCTTGACGAATAGTCGTAGAAGTTCCCCTTGGGGGATTTAGGGGGCTCGTTCTCTTCCTAGAACTTCGTTTGGGCTTTACCTGTGTCCGTTCCTCTTGTGAAAAACCAAAGAGATCGTATAAACTCATTATGGGCACCTCCCCCTGTCCCCCTCCAATAGAGGGGGTAACTTCCTCTACTTTAATAGTAGCAAAACGTGGTTGTTCTATCTGCTCCCGGGATGCTATTGATTCTCCCCTATGGGGAGATAAAGAGGGGATTTTCTGTTTAATATCAATCAAGTGTGCATTATACAGGTCGATATTAAGATTGGCTTTCAGATCGCTTTTCAACATTTGTCCCATATAGTCGGCAATTTCATCCATTCCACCTTCATGAATATAGACTTGTGCAGGTTTACCATAAGGATCGGTCCCGACAGTGGCTTTAGTTTGTACCACTCGTCCCAGATTATAGAAATAATCGTTGTTGTAGGTTTCTGTTTCCCGATGCAGGGAACTGGTAACAAATAATTCTTCCCACATATTGAGAGGTTTATCTTTGGCTGTATTCTTTTGCAAAACAATTAAGTCGCTACCGACCTCTGTTCCTGCATAATCTGTAAACAAATTATTCGGTAGGCGAATCGCTGATACCAGATTACTGTTGTGCATCAACCAATTTCGAATAGGCTCGTTATTGGGCGAGTTCATTACTCCTTGCGAAGTAATAAATGCCATTACGCCACCTTCCCGAAGCGATTCGATACCTTTTACAAAGAAATAGTTGTGAATAGCTTTGGTAGATTGTTGTAGCACACTGTCTTTACTCTTCCTAAAAGCAGCATCAAACACACTCATCTCCCCGAAAGGAATATTAGATGAAACGACATCAAAATAATTGTTGTATCTGCTTTCGATAGTTTCAAAGCCTTCGATATTTACTCTATCATCGGGTGAAAGATGAGATAGAATTTTACCTGTCAAAATATCCTTTTCAAAACAGGTTTTTTCTATCGCATTTTTTGAAAAGCTATTCGAAAACTCACCCATACCTGCCGATGGGTCCAGAAAGCGACTGATCGTTATTCCCGATTCATTGATACTATCCGCCAAAGTCTGCACCACTTCGGGCGGTGTATAGAAAGCGGTCAGTACTGAATTACGAATACTGTCGAAATATTGCTTATACTCTTTTTCCGATGAAGTATTATCCCGGATTATCTGGTGCAGTTCGGCAACCAAAGGAAATAATTCCAGCTCCGATTTTGCCCAACGAGCAGTATCTGCCAGCGAGTTCGCAGGATTGAGGACACATTTAAGTCCTCCGAATCCTGTGTAACCCGAAAGTACCACCTTCTCAGCATCAATAGCCGGTCGTTGTTCTTTGTCGAGAATCAAGACGGTACGGATAGCATCGATGTTGGCTCGAAGATGTGTCCGCTTGTTATAAGCCATTTTCTCCCAGCCAAAGTGAAATGAAACCTGTCAGTTCTGTATAGAGCTTATCGTAGTCAGCGGAATACATAAACTCGTCCGAGAGTGTATATTGCAGAAAGATCATTTCACATTGGGAAAGTATTTTCCCGGCATAGTCTTTGGCTTCCGATTGAGGGATGATACCGGAGAATTCATTCCACAACACATTGATAAGCATATCCTGTTTGGAGAACAGCAAATCACGAAACAATGTCAGGTTTGCCAATTCTTCAGCTTCGGGATGGGATAAGCCGTCTTTGATAGCATTGGAATAGGCTTCTGCCGCTTCATCGGCTCTGGTTTTGATAAAGTCGGTATCGGATGCCAGAGTGGGATGACTCTCTTTGAAATAGGACAAAAGGCTTAGTCTATAATAGGATAGCTCTATGGGTTTGTTGTTTTTCTTCATGATTTTATTCTTTTGATGGATGAATAATAATCGGAATAACCTACCTTTGTTTCACTTCAAATTATTGTCGTGAGGCAATCGGGTTAAACCTGATATAATAGTTTGGATAATTAGTGAGGTGCTTGGGAGGGATACCCAAGCACCGTTTTTGGGGAGCCGCAGGCTCTTTTGTTATTCTTACTACAATTTCTTTTTAGAAAGTCCCTTTGGGTTGTTGTCAAATACAAACTTCACTTTGTAGTCTTCATCAAGTATCAGAGTAGCATCGAAACATTTTCCGGCTTTAGATTTGAAGCCTTTAACAACACTTGTTTGCTTTCCTGATAAAAGAGTTTGCAGAATATCGTCAGACAGTGTTTTTCCACATAACGAGGTAAATACCATCAGGCCACATTCGGCGTCGGAACATTTGGCTACTTTGGGATAGAGGTTAACCTGTTTACCACATTTGGGACAAGTGGCAGTTTGTATTTGGGGCAAGTTCAACTTGACATTGAGTAATTCTTCCGTGATTTGCGAAGCATAGATTTCTATACCTTTGGTAAAATTATCGGCATCGGCTTCTCCCGATTCTATCTTAGCAAAAGTGTTTTCCCACATACCTGTCATCTCCACATCGGCAATGCGTTTGTCTTTGACAGCATGGTACACGGCCAATCCTTTTTCGGTAGGAATAAGCGACTTTTTTTGGCTACGCCTTCCTCCTTCGCGTCTCGGCAATTCATGTAAACATGATTGCTCTCGACTTGTTGTCGGTTCTCGCCGCATATAATCCCGTGAGAATAAGGTTTCGATAATAGAGGCTCGTGTGGCGGGCGTACCGATACCGCATTCTTTAGATAAATACCTCTCACTCGGCAAATTGTGAGCGAGCTCACTTTGCTCTCGCTTAGTCGGTATTTTCATTGCCAAACGTTGTTCTTCGTTATCCAATTCTTTACCGGCACTCTCCATCGAACTTAATAAACTGCTCTCGGTGTGTAATGGCTTCGGCTTGGTCAGTTTCTCCAATAGTTGTATATTGGAAACATGAAGCTCTTGCCCTTCTGCCAAAATTGGAAGTTCTTTGTTTTCGTCTTTACCTTCCCCTTGCTCGTTCCAGACTTTTCGCCAGCCAGCCACTTTGGTAACCGATCCCTTGACTACATAAAGCGTATCTGCGCAATTTAATGTGACGGTTGTTTGGTCTTTGATACATTTTCCCGAAAATGCTTCTAACATCCGTCCGGCTATCATGTCGTAGATTTTCCGTTCATCATAACTGATAGTATTCGGCAGTTGCCCTGTAACCAATAAGGCATGATGATCGGTTACTTTCTTGCTGTCTACGCTTCGGATATTGAGATTCATATCTGAAAGCTTTTCAGCATAATTTGAAAAGGATTCATATTTTATCAGTTTGCGAATCAATTCGGGAACTTCCATAAATACATCATCAGAAATATACCGGCTGCCTGTCCGTGGATAGGTAATAAATTTCGATTCATACAGTTTCTGAGCAATAGACAAGGCCTTGTCGGCAGAGAATCCATATTTACTGTTGGCTTCCTTTTGCAAGGTAGTCAAATCGTAAAGCAAGGGTGGTTCTTGCGATACTTCCTTTTTCTCCACACTTTGCACAATAACGGTCTTTTGCTGCTTCTGTTTCTCATACAGTTCTTTAGCGATTGAGCGAGAGTCAATCCGCTCTTTAGTAATGGCTGAAAAGGTTTTATTACCCGAAAAAGTATCCAGACGCAAGTCCCAATAAGGAATCGGTGTGAAATTGGTATACTCCAGATAACGGGAGCAAACCATCGCCAACGTAGGTGTTTGCACTCGTCCCAATGAGAATATGCCTTGTCCGGCAGCAATGGTTATCGCTTGTGAGGCATTGATACCTACCAGCCAATCGGCTTGGCTACGAGCTTTGGCTGCATCATAGAGTTTGTTATAAGATGCTCCGTCTTTGAGATTTTGCAAGCCTTCACGGATAGCTTTTTCGGTAAGACTACTGATCCATAACCTGTCGAAAGGTTTTTGACAATTCAGATAGGTATAAATGTAGCGAAATATCAGTTCTCCTTCTCTTCCTGCATCGGTAGCAACAATAATGCTGTCGCACTGCTCGAAGACTGAGCGGATGACTTTGAGTTGTTTCAATGCTCCGGGGTCTGATTTCATCCCTTTGTCTGCTCTTATTTGTCGGGGGACGAGTTTGAAAGATGGAGGGGTAATAGGTAGTTGTTCCCGAACAAAGCTGCTTGCTCCATATTCTTCGGGCATGGCGAGCTGCACCAAGTGTCCTAATGCCCATGTTACTAAATAATTATTGCCACTGAGGTAACCATCTTTTTTATCGTTTGCACCCACGATAGTGGCGATTTCGCGTGCTACCGAAGGTTTTTCTGCTATAATTGCTATCATGATTTTAATTTTTTAATGTGATGATATGCCGATGTGCCAATTCAATTAGCAAATTTGAAGATTAGATAATTAGCGAATGTCTTAGCTACTAATTCTTGTCGCTTTGCGCCAATTTGCTTATTTGCCTCGCCTTCGCTTCGGCGAACGTTGTTTTCGAATTGACATATTGGCATATTAAAATTTCATTCCTTTGGATTTCACTACTTTCTTTTCTTCCTTCTTCTCTTCCTGTTTGGCAGTCGGAGCGGTCTGTCCTTGTTTCAAAGGTTCTTTGATATCCTTAGTCGCTTCATTGGCCTTTCCTTCGGAGTTAACGGCAACCTGTGTCTTGGAAGCATTATCGGGCTTGACTTCCGCTCCTTGTTTCTTCGCTTTGTCGGGATTCCATCTGAAAAAGTCGAGTTTTTCCTTTTCTACATTGACTTTGATGTAAGCATTGAAGGGTTCACCTTTTTTATCGGTCATACCCGTAACATAGATGGTTTTGTGTTCCTTTAGGTCTTTTTGTTGCTGTTCGGAAAGCTCTGCTCCAAGTAGTTTAGTTGGAATACGGAACTGTGTTTCTCCTGATTGAGATTGTTGTTTAGACTGCTTTTGCCCTTGCTTTGGAGAATTATCGAATCGGAACTCCAGACTTCGGCGGTCGGCATTGATCTGAACAGTAGCATTGAACTCTTTGTCGTTCTTGGATTTCATGCCTTCGAGATAGACGGCTTTCCCTTCCGACAAATCTTTCTTTTGTTGGTCATCAAGGGTAACGCCTTTGATTTCATTCGGAATTTTAATCCTATCGGCACGAACGGCCACCAATTCATTAGTCAACTTGTCAATAGATAGAAATGCCATCATCTTTTGATCTTTAACAGGTTCTATCTCTACTAATCGCCCTGCATGACCTGTCTGGCGAAGGTTTTGTTTATCTTCTTCGGTCAGTCGGGTTCCATAGACAAAGCCTTCGAGTTGCGGTTCTTTACGAATGGCATGTATTACAAGGTTCAACTTGCCTTCATCATTTTCTCTCAACGACAATCGTGCATCAGTACGGATAATGGAATCACCAACTTCGGTTTTGATGGGGATAAGGGTCGACGTTTTTTGCCAATTGAGCATTTTATCCAACGTTTTTTTATCAATCTGCTCTTTAGTGATACCGAACTTTTCGAATTGTGACCAATCGATGCGGGATTCATCAATTGCCTGATAGGGCTTTTTGGCAAAGGCTTCGGGTAGGACACGAATTTCATCCATAAATTTTTTGTTGGATGGGTTTTCAGGGTCTTTGAGCATATCACTCAATACATTAGCAATATTATCTATTGCATTCATGGGTACTCTGAAAAAATGAAAATGTGTCGGTTCCTTACACTGTTTGAGAAAGTTGGACATGAAATTTTCCAAAGCATCGCTGTGTTTGTCGATTTTCAGAAATTCGGGTTCGTTCTTCTGTTCGGGTTTGACGGTTTTAGGGCTTCCGTCTTCGTTCAGTCCTGCGACTACTTTAGGATTGTTATCGCCTTTTTCTGTGACCAGCAGAACATCAGTCTGCTCTTTGTGGTCTTTTAGATTTTCATTCATCGTTCTTTAAGGGTTACATGTTACAAGTAGACACGTTTGACTACCGGCAACGAGTTAATAATTGGGATAATTAGGGGTCGCAGACCCTTTTATTTTACGAAGCCTACGACTATGATTTATAAATAACCCGGGGATAACGGGCTTGAAAAAATATTTCGGGAGCTAATGTAAAATGAAAAATGATAGGATGCATTGATTCTCAATAGTGTGGCCGCCTTTGTCCGGCTTAGACCGCCATAAAATGATTTTGTGGGATTAAGACATAAAAAAAGTACCGGATTTTCCGATACTGCCCCTGTTTTGTCGTATGATGAAGTCCTATTATATAACTATTCTTCTTCTGAAGCTGGAATATCATTCTCTTGGTTTCTTCTGATAAACTCTTCTACATCCGATTCGTAATAAAATGGCTTACCTCCAATCTGGAAGTAGGGTAATATACCTGTGGCTCTGTAACGCCGCAGCGTACGTTTACTAAGATTCAATAACAGACATAAGTCCTGATTGTCAAGAATGGTTTTACCATTCAGGCGATTTCTTGCTTTGAGTAAAAAAAAGATTTCATCCAGGCGTTTGTGAAGTCCTTTCATCCCGTCATCGAATATATTGTCTGCTACTTCCATCGGTTTTAAGAATTATTGAATATTCGTAAATCAGCGGTACAAAGTTCTGAAAGAGAAGGCTTATTCGAGGGATAGTAGGGTGAGGTATTTTAAAAACAAAATGAAATAAGGTTGATTTACTGTGTATTACAATCCTATAAAATATCGTTTTTTGAGAAAACGAAATTGGTTTGCTAACCTAAAAAAAAATGAAATAGATCAGAAAAAATAGCGTGGATTCATAATCTCCCCAAATAGAGGTACTGGTATACCCAAACAAACGGGAATAACGATCCACGCTATATTGCATAGCACAGGTCATTACGTTTCCTCTCGTTTGTTTATTCAAAAATTACCAGTTTTCTATTTCATGTGAGATGAAGCGTACAATTTGTACTGATTCTATTTCTTCTATTTCATTTCAATATATTATTTTTTATCAAATTTATTCATTTTCTGAGAGAAAGTCGTTCTCAAAAGGTCTAAAAACGGACTTCTGTTTTTACGATCCTGCATCTTAGCAAAACTACCGGAAACATTAGCTCCCAAATCAATATTGTAAATAGTTTCGAAATAAGAGCATATTTCTTTTAGTGTTGCTTTTCCATGGTTGAAAACGCCAACCCAGAATAACAAATAAATCAATTCAATAAGAAAAACTTTTGGAGATGTCCATGTCAATTTCTCTTTCAGGGACAAAGCTTCTCCTTCGTTTTTTGTTTTCAATCGCCGCAACTCTTCACATAAATATTCTTCCACCCTGTCATTCCCAATCAACTTTGCCATCTTAAAATCGGCAGGTGTGGAAAAGCGAGGATCGCGCTCGAAATAGAAACTCTCCATCGTCATGTGAATAGTCGGTTTTTGTCGCAAAAAATAATATTCATCCATGCGTGTATCGCCGGAACGATAATACCTGTAAAAATCGCTGTTGCGTTCAAAATAATCTTTCAGCAAACAAAGTTGCCATTTCAGATATTTTTGTAGTTCCTCTTCGCCTCCTTTTGGGCGATTAATTTCGATGTTATACAATTTTCTGTAATAAATCAGGATGCTAAAGAGATTCGGTTTAGTCTCTTTGAAAAATTGGACTTCCTCTTCCTTGCACGGAAAAGTATACCCAATCGTAAAATCTTTCAAATCGACAAAAACTTGTTCCAATACCTCAATCGAACGTTCGGAACGTTGCAAAATATCCGCTTCTTCCATTTCGATTGTCAAAAGTGTCATACGCACTTCCCCCGTCAGTTTTTCAATAAAATTTGTCATACGCAAATTATTTTAAGTTAATACTAATTGAAAAGGAACACATTTGTTCCATTTTGCGATGGTCTTTATTCAAAACTGAAAAAAATGCACCGGTTTCGTTAACCGATACATCTCAAAATCAAGGGCTGTACTCTTAAAGAATGCACTTTTATTGTAACTAACAGCCTTATTTTCTTTTTATTTACTCTTCTTGTTTCACCACACAATAACTCTCGTTAAAACGAATACCTATCGGATTATCGGCAACCATATCACACAACTTCTTCCGAAAACGATAACTGTCATAATGCCTCCCAATACCCAAATACGAATTGACCGATGCCAACCAGCGTTCACCATTTTTCTTAAAATCTTCTTCGTTCTCGCTATAAATAGCACGATAGTCATTTCGAAAAACACGATTCATACTCCGGCAGATACGTTTGCCAATATATTGCCGATGCGGCTTGATAATGATACCTGTAAATGTCAGCCCTTTCGTGTAGTGTTGCAGATAAATCTTACGGGGATGAATTGTCAGCCCCAAACTACTTTGTAAATAAGAACGTATTTGCTTTATTATTTGCCGAAGTGCGCCTTTACTTTCTGCCATAAAAGCACAATCGTCTACATACCGGCCATAATACTTCACTTTCAACTCGCGCTTGACATAATGGTCAAAATCGTTCAGATACAAATTGGCAAACATCTGGCTCGTCAGATTGCCTATCGGAAGCCCTATATGTCCGCCACTGCGAAACAAGGATTTGCTTTCGGGCAAACCATCCCAATCATTTCTACTACCCTTTATCACACAGTGGGGAACAGGATTGTTCATGATTACCTTTTCTGACAGATTTTTCAATAGCTGCTTATCAAAGCCGCGATAGTATTTCTCTATCACTTTCTCCACTTTGTGATACAGTATTTCTTTGCGGACACTCATAAAAAAGCCCTGAATATCCAATTTCAACACATAACAATCGCGTGTATAATTATCCGAACACGAGCGCATAAAATGCTCCATTCGCTTTACCGCAAAATGAGTTCCCTTATCCTTGCGGCAACTGTAACTGTCGTAGATGAACATTCGCTCGAAAAACGCTTCCAGTTTAGCTATGATGTAATGATGGATCACACGGTCGCGAAAATCGGCGGCAAATATCTCACGCTTCACAGGCTTATGCACTATGAAAGCGCACGAACGCCCTATTTCGTATCTTCCCTCCAATACATCGCGCCAAAGTTCATGGATATTATCTTCGAAATTAACCTCAAATCTCAATGCATTAGCCGTATTCCGTTTGTTGCGCCGGCAATCGTAATAGGCTACAAACAAATCATTCCTAAACTTGCGACACTCACTTGTATTGAATCCGTAAACGTTATCCATCTTTTAAATTTGAATATTTGATAATTAGCATATGAGCAAATGAGTTGTCATGCTAATGGCTTTACCCTATGAATTTGCTGATTTTCAAATATGCTAATCTGCATATTTTCATATTAAATTATAACAGGATGTTCTTGTAACACTTTTTTATTTCTTACAGCGCACGGAGAACAAGTTGTTCCTATTGGTGTTGTTACGGTTCACCTGCGCGTTACTGTTGTTGAAGTTCCGATACCACGCGTTGTTGGTACTGTTACCGCCAGCCGACCACAAGTAGGCGTTCGTGCCGTAATTGTTGGCCGAGCCATTGTTGGCGTTGCCCGCAAGCTCCAAAATGTATAGTAGCCACTGAATTTGTGCTTAATTAAGACTCCAAAATGGAATCTTAAAACCCTCTGACCAATCATCGCATACATCCCGCCGAAATACCATCTAACGGAATAAGATCAAGTCTCCTTGGATATGCAACAATCTACGAAAGAGAGCGCATCTTTGATTACTACAACGATACCTAAATACCGCGATAGTGGGCTACTGAAATAAATGTGTACGCCCGAATCTGCCGTAGCGAGTATCCAGCTCTGACGGTTACAAACAACCATCCTGTATTATTAATGTAAAAATTAGCGAATGTGCCAATATGCTAATTGAGCAAAGCCACTTATGTCTCAACTCATTGGTTCATTGGCATATTGGTTAATTAACTTCTGCTCCACCCTGTCAACTGTTTCGAAATGCTCTCTACATACTCGTTGAGTACCGAGAAGCGACGAATGGCAATTAATCTTAAATCTTTCATCAAGCGTAACAGCAAACGAATCAGCTCTATCTGTTCCCGCGAACGGGCAAAATACGTCTCTCTGTCGTGCTTCGATATATTGATGCGATAAATACAAAGCAGCATCTCCACACAAGCCTCATTGATGCGTTCGCCCAACGTAAACTTATAACCCTTGTCCATCTTCTTAGTCAGGTTCATAAGCTCTACCGTCAGGTCGTAGGTGTGTTTATATACCATTAGTTCGTCGTATGTTGCCATAAATCTAATACGTTAATTCAAAAATTAAAAATCTAAAAAAACAACCCCCTATTCCTCCCCTGAGGGAGGACCGGTGGGGCTGGAGGGTCTGACGGCTGTCGCAGCCCGCAACACCCCTAACATTAACACAAGCATTTTTCTTTGAGTTTATTAGTTCAAGAGTATACAAGTGTACAAGAGCGTTATATTTGTTGGCTGAAGTTGAATTTTCCTCTTTCCTTCCGCCGATTGGACCGTTTTTTTTGAAAAATCCCATTTTTCAAAAAAAAATCGACGCTTCGCGTCAGGTGAGCAAGCCTGCTAACGCGGGGCTTGCTACACCGCCACTCAGCCTGCCGTGCCTTACGGCGGCGGCTAAATGGTAGAATAGTCAAATTGACCAATAGACCACACATTAGTCTTTCTTACAGCGCACGGAGAACAAGTGGCGCCTATTGGGGTAGAAACGGGCCACCTGCGCGTAACTGTTGATGAAGGTCCGATACCACGCGGTGTTGGTACTGTTACCGCCAGCCGACCACAAGTAGGCGTGCGTGCCGTAACCGCCGGCCGAGCCACTGTTGGCGTAGCCCGCAAGGATAATATTGAAGCCACCGGCAAGGTGCGGAGACATCACATTAGAGGCACCGTTGCTCTGATATGTGGTTTGGTTAGGTGCGGGACAAGGGTCTTTCATTCCTGTACCGTGAGTAGTTCCACGCCAGTTTGTAGCTCCTACAGTGATACCTGTGCCGGCATCGGGTATACCGGAGTAGGTAGCCGTGTTGTCGCTGATTATCTGCTCCAGGTCAGTAAATTCCCTGTCGCTGGGTAAGTGCCAACCGTTAGGGCAAATACCCTGTATCTTGTTTGTCTGGGGAGTTTGACCACTACCACCCTCGCCATCATTCCATACGCCTTGCCCGGTAGTGTTCGTTACACCCGAACTGTTTTTACGCCCTTTACTATTAGTAGCTGCAGCCCAATTATAGAGTAGCCCGATGCGTGGGTTGTTAGTGAAAGTGGTGGCAGTAGTTGGGGTCTGTGGGTAGCACCATTGAGGATTGGCATAGTCGCTGGCGGCAGAGGGGCTGCCCGGTAGAGCGATAACAACAGCCCCTTCATCCCCCGTGCGTCCGGCATCAGCAGCAAAGCTGCGAGCAGCAAGGTTAGTGATCATCCAACGGTTCTTACCATCACTGCTGGCAGCATCATTGCCAAACTCAGAAGAGATAAAAAGATTTCCATCTTGGTCACGATGCAGCTGATAGCTGTTATTGATATCTGAGGATACACCACCATCGTTGGGTGCAGTACCGTTCTTTACAGCCGTTATCTCGGCCGTAGTAAAGCCAAGGCGTTCAGCCCATTGTTCGAGAGTAGGTTCGTTTGTATTGCTGCAATTGAGAATAGTAACAGTGATGTCATCGAAGCGTTTTACTGTTGCCGTATCTTGAAAGGTGATATCAGCTGTGTGATACTTGGAAGCAGCATTGGTAGTGTACGAAAAGTTCGGGCTAAGTGTTACAGTGGTGCCGTCTTTCTTGTCTTCGCCACCTGTTGTCGGTAGAGCAGGGGTTGTGGAAGCTATCACATTGTTAGGATCGCTGGCAAGAGTGGCTTTCCACGCAGCATTGCCCTGTACAGCAAATGTACCGCTTGAGGCAGTAGTGTAGGTAATCTGGCTATTGCTGAATTGGTTGTTAACCTTTAAGGCATAGTTGGTCTGGTTGATTGTTACATAATCCTGCTGTCCGCATTCGGTAACTAAGTTAGTAAAGGCTATCTTGCGTTCCTTGCTCTTCCATGGATTGCTTGCCGGTGTTTCGGCTGCTGTCATTGCCGTAGCCGTAATAGTCATCACATAGGGCGAAGCACCGACTGTGCCCGTAGCAGCAGGTGATGTCAGAGGAAGCTGTGTCAAGCCACTGGTATTCTGCAACGCCCATGTAGGAGTTGCGCCACCTTCCCAGGTTACAGTTAATGTCTCCGATGGAATAGTCGTTCCCCGTGCATCCCTTCCGCTGGGAATATCAAAGTAGGTTTGGCTAAGAGTGGGAACAAAAGTATTCTTTTTGTGTAAGGGCTGCCATTCAGTGCCTACCCACACATATACTCCTTTACCTGTCATAGTACATTTATCTTCGTGATAAACAACCAATCCGGTATGCGCTGCATCTTGAGTATCTTTATCAAAACTGTCACCTCCTTTCACATAATCAGTTCCGCTTATGGCATCGAACATCGGAAAAAGTTGGTCGTAATCTGTTAGTTTTACACGTGGCAGTCCCAAACCTTTCGATGCTGTTACGTTGTTTGCATCGGGAGTTTGCTGTTTCAAGTCTAATAAAGCGCCACCGACAGGCGGATTACTGCTGCCAATGGTTACTTGTGCATTTACCTGGTTACTCAGGAGCAGCAAGGTGCAAAAAAATGTGAGTGTTAGAAATTTCCGTTTCATAAAATCTATGATTAAGTTTATAGTAATTTGATTGTTCCGGGGCTATTTTGTACTTTTATTTAAGTGTTTTATTACTTTCTATTTTACATTTTGCTTATTTCTGTCACTGATTAAGTGATGGTTCGTGAAAAAACAAAAGCAAAGATACTACTTTTTTTGCTATATCAAGTATTACCAATCAAGTAATTAGCCTTTTTTTGAGAGAAGGTGAGATATATGCATATTTTGCAGAATCAAGGTAATAACTTGTATATCAATTAGTTGATTCGTTGTTTTTATTTTTCTTAGGTATAGCTTTTATTTATAATGTCATAAATAGCCAATAATCAGGGAATTAAATCGTTTTTGCTGATTGTTTAAGATCAGTTTTGTTTTTACAAATGTTTTGCAAAAAGTAAAGTATATTCTATAATTATTTGAAATACAAATTATTAATAAGATTTCCGTCACTTAATCAGTGACAGAAATCTTCTGTAAATTTCACCGTCAAAGAGGGGTGTTTTTCTTGCTATTTTTTTTGTTATTTATACTGTTTTCATCTATTACTTTGTTTTTAGCTGTTAACTGATTCCAACCCCTCCGCTACGCTCGTCCCCTTTAGCAAAGGGGACAGTCCAATGCTCCAAATGTTGTTTTTGGTATGTACAAAAAGCCCTAACCGCAGCCTTTTCGGGTTGCAGTTCAATCATTATCAGGTGATTTTGTCTATTCGAGTAGACTTATCGGTGCGCCAGCTCAATTCCCCTGCTGTTGGTTGGGGGGAAGTGTGTTATCAGATCACTGACTCGTTCGCCCACCCGATCTAAAATCTTGCGGTCGAACGAGGCCAGATAAATCTGTGTCGTCTTCTCGTCGCTATGCCCCAGGCTCTCGCTAATCACGGCCAGTGGCGTATTGATTTGCTTGGCCAGGCTCGCCCACGTATGACGACAAACATGTGTAGATAGTTTATGTGTAAGCTTGGAAAGTCTACTGAGAGTTTTCAGACGGCTGTTTTGCAACCGTAAGGCACTTTCGTATTGCAAGCGCTCATTTTTTTCGGGATTGGTGATAATGGGTAAAAGATATTCGCTTTCGCGGGTCATGGGTGCGAAAAAGTCGATTAGTTTACGCAACTGCTGGGTCACTTTCACCTCAATGATGCGCCCCGTTTTCTTTCTCCGGTAGCGGAGAATACCGTTTTTGTAGTCGCTCTTTTTCAGGTAGGCCATATCCACAAAGCTCATTCCTTTGGCATGGAAGCCGAAGAAAAAGAGTTGACGAGCAAAGCGAAGCTGTTTATTTCCGTGGATATTCGCATTGTTCAAGCGGTTGACTTCGTCTTTGCTCAAGGCTCGTTTGATGGTTTTCTCCCGACCGGTAAATACATACTTGAAAGGCGAAACTTCCTGCGGGATGATTAGTTGCATCTGCACAGCCTTGTTGTATATCGCCCGCAGGTTGCGCATGTAAAACGAGATGGTGTTGCCTGTCAAGCCTTCGTCCTGCAACCGTCTTTCGAAGTCTATCATGAGCGAGGAGTTGATTTGCGAAATGAGCAAACTCTTGTTCCGGCAGAATTGGCAAAGACGCCCGGCAGCCGTCAGATAGGCGCGCGCGGTTCGCTCCTGCCTGCGCCGGATATAGATGGAGGATAGCTCCATGGTGAAGGAGAGTAAGTTATTGCCTTTTGCCAGGCAACGATAGCGCAGGGCTATATCCTCGGCTGTGTAAACGCCTTGAGAGGAGAGAATGGTGATAATCCGTCCGGTTAATAATCGCTTTTCGTCCAGCTGTTTATTAATCGATTCGATGTTGCTGTATTCGCGTCGAGCATCCCAATCGCAGGGGTGTACCTTGATGGGTAAGGCAATGCTCCGCGTCTGCCGGCGGTGGGTGATGCGTAGGTGGATACTGCCCGGCCGGTTGGGACGAAGCGATGGCTGCAAATAAAAATGGATCGTTGTCATCTTGTTGGTTCTCTGTTGTTTTTAAGGGTTAGTACTGTTTTTAACTTTTCGAGGGACGAAGGTAGTACTAACCCAAGGCAATTAGTCTGCTGATACCATCCTTATGGTAATTCTTTTTGCAGCTGGCTAAGAAAAAGCATGCATTGCATAGGGGTCGATTGTTCGATACGGAAGTTGCGTAAGCGAGTGACAATCTCATCCGTGATAGAGAACGAAGCTTTAGCTTCGGGAGTGGGTTCGAATATATGGATTTGAGTAAGGTATTCCGGTTCTTTGGGTTTAGGCGGGTTGGGTACGAACAAAGGAATCTGTGAAAACCAATCTTGATATTCCGATTCTTCAATGCCTTTATCTTGAATGCGGATATGCTGGTCGTCAAGGTATTCGATTTGCTCTGCTCTAAAGTGTTTCGTCAAATTTAGTGAGGGAAAGCCAAGAGAGACCACTTCATGGGAGACGGCCTTGATGTGTTTTTTGATTAATTTGTATGCTGTACAAGGTTGCGAATCTATCCGGAAGGCTGATTGTTGATAGGCTTTCCAAAATAGACCTTCTTTATATAAATGAATTGCATCTGTATTGGTCTTTTCTTGGGTAATGATTTCTATTATAGAGGCCATAAAATAAGAATTATTTGTATTTTTGTTGAGATTCTGCTTTTATATTGTAGGATACACTACTTCTTTTTCCGTCACCTGTCAAGTGACAGATGAGCCTTAATAACAGAGGCAAATATACATTTTTATTTTTTATCGACCCAATTTTTTGAGTCTAAAATTCAATCATATAATATACATTTTGAATTCTCTTCATTGAAGCAAATGACAAACAATTCCACACTGGATAACATAATATGCTACAAATGAATACACTATATGTTTGTCATGCAAAAAATAGTAACTAAACGAACGCAAAATGTTTTCTTGTATGCACAAGATGAAACAATTACACATCTCTCAGAAGTTTGTTCGGCTCTTTTTTGTTTTGCCGTATGTTTTCCCAAGAAGAAACATAGGTTTGTAATTTACTAATTATCTGACATCTACAAGTAAATTCTGTCACTTGACAGGTGACGGAAAAAGAAGTAGTGTATCCTACAATATAAAAGCAGAATCTCAACAAAAA
>NZ_QVMN01000013.1 GCF_010501075.1 Dysgonomonas sp. 25 | reverse complement strand
CAGTTCGCAAGTTATCTCTTGTAACTCGTAACTGTGCGAAGCACGAAGTAACTGCCCGTAGGGCGAAGTAACTTTTTTTTCTAAAATTCTTATATGAAAATTTGGATAATCGCCCGAAAAACGTTATATTACGTGTGTGTGTGTGTGTGTGTGTGTGCCTATTATCTCACCAATGAACATATTGATAAGACGAAAGTTGAATAGAAAAATAAGGTGTTTTTGTTCCATTATCCGTATAGATATTAACCCTGTTACATTTGACAAAGAAAGGGATATTTTGCTGTTTATCCAAAAATATATATCCTATTTTTTCTTTTTCGAAAGAAAGAGATAAAAAAACACCGCAGATTATTACTTGTTACGGTAACAACCTGCAGTGATATAAAAATAACCAGAAAATTTTATTTCTTTACATCTGATCCTTTAGAAGTATTGATCTCGATAGTATTGTAAGACAGATTTTTGATATTGGCATCCGAAGCCCCGCTACATGCAAGGTTCACTCCATCGACTTTTCCGCTCAGGACAACATCGCTTCCACCAGTCGCATTGGCACTCACTTTCCCCGAATCAACAAAATTCAGTGTTGCATCAGACCCACCTGAGGCGGATAGCTCTCCGTTTTTTGTCTTTATTTTCTTTATTATACAATCCGAACCGCCTGATATTGTTATAGCAGCAGAATTGCTTGCTTCCAGATTATCGATTTTTGTATCACTCGCACCCGAAGCGTTCAAGTTAATTTTATCCTTCAGGGTGATCTCTTTTCCGTCAAAATCGCTTGCCCCCGAAATATTGATGTTAACAGAGCGGGCTGATAGGTGACTGATCTTCGTATCACTTGCACCCGAAGCATTCAATTGGAAATCGGTGTCCATTTCCATTTTGGCAGCATAGAAGTCACTTGCACCCGAAATCTGAACTTTGTCCAAAAGAGGAGCCGACAGATATACTTTCCGCTTTTTATTACGTCCCGAGTTATTCCTCAACTCTTCTTTCATTTTCACATAGAGTGTCCCATTTTTTACTTCCGTCGAAAGAAGCCCTATTATACTTTCGTCGGCTTCTACAGTAACCGAAATCTTTTTATCTTGTGTATACTCCACGTCGATAGCATTCGAAACCGATATTTTACTGAACGACTCTACTTTCCGTTCTTCCTTCTTCACCTGTCCGTTGGCTACCCCGACAGATAGCAGGCAAACGAGGGCGATAAATGATGCTTTTACTTTATTCATAGTCTTTTATTTTATTTTTATGTCTGAGTATCTGTTACTTAAATTCATATTCAGGGCAGGGCTTTTCGTTCCTATTTTTCCTGATTTGGAAGATGTGAAATTTTTGACGGAATGTTCGGTATAAGTCGCCTTATGCGTGTTGGAAATGATTAAATCTCCGTGCTTTATCTCCGATTCGAAGGAAGCCGATATGCCCGAAGGCAGTTGGATCGTGATATCGGAATACGCACCTTCTATTTCGACGGATTTTGCTTTGGCCGAAGTAGCAATCGACACATTGCTATAGGCGGCGACCAAATCTATCGAAGATGCTAAGTTACCAATAGTCAGGTTCCCGTATTTTATTTCGCAGTTGATTGTTCCTACTTCGCTGATTTCGAATTTGTTGTACCTCGATTCCGAAGATATATCCATCGAACCTATCTTGCCTAAGATGAAATTATTATATGCCCCTTCGAAATCGAATATCTTGGCTTTGCGGATCGTTACATTCGAGTATGACACCGATAAATCTAACTCCTGCACTTCGCCGATAGTCAGGTTACCATAGCGCAGATTCAGCTTGGGCGTGATATTGCCAAAATCTTCTACATCTAAGTTTCCGTATGATAGATCGGCCTCGAATTCACCTCTGACTTTCGAAATGTTCATATTGCCATACTTCAGCGTAGTTATCAGCGAGACATTTTTAGGCAAGGATAGGATGTAATTGATTTTCAAATCTTTTCCCGAATTCGATGTTTTCACTTTTATGCCTGCTATGCCCATTCCGGAGGTAGTAGAATTAAGTGTTCTGATTTCGAGCGTACTACCATTCATTTTTATTTCGCATGTCGCCTTTGCGTTGTTGTTATCGAAATACTGCACTTCGAGTTCTACATTCTTTGTATTCGATTCGCGCACAACGATGTTTCCATATTTATGGTCTATTTCGACATCCCCGATATCCGAAAACGATTTCTTCTCTGTGCGGTCGGGATTCCGTTCCTCCTTTTCCACATTCTCGGCTTTCAGTTGCATGCCTGCCGAGAGCACAGTTGCCACAATGGCAAATAATATATATCTTTTCATAAGCTTTTTGTTTTTAACAATTTAAATGTGTTCCTAATTTTTCATTTATAAATTCCAGCGCTTGAATATTTCTCTTGTAGTGTTGCACCAGATAGAAGATTGCGAGCTCTTCATTATCAGTCTGTTCTATCTGTTCTACGAACTCCTTATTTTCTGCCAGTATCTTCTCCAAATCCTTCTGTAATTGTATTTTAGTTTCGGGATCAGCATTCTCTATTTTGCACATGATGTCTTCTATCTGGCTTTCCATCTGCCCCTTGTAGAAAGCATTCGTTTGCAGGAATTCGGAATAAACAGTTACCGTTCCGTCACCTGCAGCGCCAGTGATAGTATTTTCCGGCGAAAGAAAATGTATCCCCAGCATAGTTACTATTGCCAGCGATGCAGCCACAGCAGCTATCGTCAGCAGATGGAAACGCTTCGATTTTTTCTCCGGATTCGTCTCCTCTTGCTTGTCGAGCAACGCCCCGAAACGCTCCATGTGCCCGGCAGGCATCTCCTGGTCGTCGAATTCTTCGCGGTGGTCGCGGATATATTTATCTAACTTTTTCATCATGCAGTCTTTAAAATTTCCAACAGTCTTTGCTTAGCCCTCATATATTGTATGCGTACCGTTCCGGCTTTTACATGCAGTATTTCGGATATCTCTTCATGATCATATCCTTCTATCAGGTAAAGGGTAACAATCACCCGTGCGGCATCGGGGAGTTCGGATATGGCTTTTTTTATCTTTTCTACTTTTTCCATCGTGTCCTCCCAATCGTCGTCGTCCTCTTCAATTCCTCCCATATTATTATCCAACTGAACAAAATCGAGCTTTTTAGTCCGAAGCTTGTCGATGGATGCATTGATGGCAATGCGCGTCACCCATGCCACAAAAGGTATATTGTCGTCGTAGTGGTCGAGTCCCGAAAAGACTTTCAAGAAGCTCTCCTGCATCGCATCTTCTGCATCGAATGAATCGTTCAGTATCCGGTAACAGCTATTATAGACCCGCCGGCTGAGCGTTGCATATAAATGCATCTGAGCTTTTCGCTCTTTCTGCCTGCACCGGTTTATAATATCTTTCTCTATCTCGATCATCTACTGTTTTTTTCATTGCTCCATATTATATGACGGTCAAATTTTTGAGGTGTTACAATATTGTCAGTAAAAATAATAAATTATATCGGCAAGCGGAAACTTTATCGCTTATTAGCTGTTCAAAATCAAGAGACTAACATTTTTCCACAATAAAAATAAGTTGCCTTTAAAATATAATTTCGCTGGCTTCGTCTACAATAACAGAAGGTATGTCACAGAAAAATGAGTTATGACCAAATAATATGAATTTAAAATGTTTAGAAAACAAAGCCGAAAGCTTATACCTTTATATATCGCACAGAATGTATGTATCGGTTGTGAATATTGTGTCGAAGTGTGCCCGACTAAGGTACTCGGGCTGACGTATACGGAATACGACAGCTATGCTACGATCGAATATCCGTCTCAGTGCAGCGGTTGCCGGATGTGCGCGCAGATTTGCCCGGTGAAAGCAATCGAAATATTACGAAAATAGTATCAACAACTAAAAACGAAATAGAAATGAACAAGAAAAGAAAATTTTTACATATCCTTATATTTATTGCTGTCTTTGCTGCCGCGGTAGCCGTAGTGATGTTATTGTGGAACGCCCTTGTGCCTGCCATTATCGGATGGGGAAGTATCACCTATTTGCAGGCTGCCGGATTGATGGTTCTTTGCCGCCTGTTATTCGGCGGGCTGGGACGTAAACATCATGGTTGGGGATGTAGGGATCACCACCATCGTCATGACAGGCACGAACATTTCCATGAATTGCGCGAAGCGATGAAAGGCATGTCTCGTGACGAGCGCCGCGAATTTATCCGCGAACGGATGAAATATGCGTCCTGCGAAAAGCGGGAAAGACCTTCTCAGCACAAAGAAGAGCAGCATGACAGCGGAGAATAAAGCGTCTCTTCATAACCAGAAAATTTCGGAGATATACGATAAATATCATTCGCCGCTGAAAGGCTTCATCTCGAAGCGCGTTTCGTCTAAGGAGGATAGCGAAGATATATTGCAGAACGTATTCTATCAGTTGAGTAAGATAGACTTCGAAGAGAATCCGGTCGAGAAAATCTCGGCCTGGTTATATGCTGTCGCGCGCAACCAGATAATCGACCGCAGCCGGAAACGACGCGAGGTAGAGCTGCCGCACACGCAGGATAGCGACGGGGAAGGCTTTATCCGCTCGCTGACCGAAATGATTCTCGAGTCCGATTCACCCGAAGACGAATATATCAAGGCCGCTATTTGGGAAGAGATAGAAAGTGCCCTGTCGGAACTGCCTGATAACCAGAGCGAAGTTTTTCGGCTGAATGAACTGGAAGGTTTTTCGTTCAAAGAAATTTCCGAAGCCACAGGCGTCTCCATCGGCACCTTGATTTCGCGGAAGCATTATGCCGTCCTGCATCTGCGCAAACGGCTGGCGGAATTGTATGATGATTTGTTGAAGGATTGAAGGTTATTCTTTTGGAGAATCAACGTTTAATATATTCCGTTAATTCTCTTTGTAGTTATGTATGAATTGAAACGATTTTTCTAAAGTAGAGCCCCCTATTCCTTTAACAGTTAAAAGCCTACTTAAACTCCTGATTCTATCATCTTCCAACGCTAATTTTATTTTTCGGACAAAGTCTATTCGTAAAGCAGACTTTTGAGCAAGCTCTTTTTCAGGAATCTTATTCCATAAAGCTTTAAAGCGAATGAACAAATCATCATAAGCCAGTGGATCATAATGATAAATTTCAATGTTGATATCACATTGCGTTAGATATTTTTTCATTATATCCAAAGATATATTTTCAGGAATACCGCCATTACTTGCTCCTAATAACGGAAAAGCAATTGAAGTAATTCCTCTTTCTTTATAAGTTTCTAAAAAATTCTGCAATCCTTTTTCTAAGTATTCACATTTACTTTCATACTTCCAATGATATTTGGTTGGAAAATTCATAATCCATTTATCTTCAGATTTATAAAGCCAAAGCATTCCAATATTTATCTTTTTATCTTTACAAAGATCAACATAACGTTTGTACATAATAGGATAACGCAATCTGCATTCATATGCAATTCCTGCTCCCATAATACCTACACAATTAATTGTATTAACTATTGTTTGGCATTTTGTAGTGAAAATATTACCTTTTATAATCTTTATCATAAGCTAAATATAGAAAATCTTCAAATCTATAGTTATCATTTATATTGCTTAATCAATATTTCGAAAATATAAATTTGGATTTACTTCTACTTCTATATTTGAAAAATTATTCAGTTCAGAAATAATAAATCGTTTTGTATATTCATTATTGCAAAATACTGTCTGAATTGCAACCACCGGAACACTTTATCCTTTCATTCCCAACTTCTCTCTTAAAAATCTACCCGTGTGCGATTCTTTGCATTTGGCTATCTTCTCGGGCTTACCTTCGCATACGATGTTTCCTCCGGCTTTTCCGCCTTCCGGACCTATATCTATCACATGGTCGGCACACTTGATAACCTCCATGTTGTGCTCGATAATGACAATCGTATGCCCTCTTTCCACAAGAGCATCGAAAGCCTTTAATAAAGTTTTTATATCGTGGAAGTGCAATCCTGTGGTCGGCTCGTCGAAGATAAAGAACGTAGGCTCCGGCTTCTCGTCCGCTAAGTGGTATGCCAACTTCACCCGTTGATTTTCACCACCCGAAAGCGATGAAGAAGACTGTCCGAGTTTGACGTAGCCTAACCCTACATCCTGCAACGGTTTCAGGCGTTTGGTGATTTTCTTTTCGAAGCTCCCCTTGCCTTTCCCGAAGAATGCGATAGCCTCGTCAATGGTCATTTCCAATACGTCGTAGATGCTGGCATCCTGATATTTCACCTCGAGAATATCCTGTTTGAAGCGCTTGCCTTTACAAGCCTCGCATTCGAGGGTAACATCCGCCATAAACTGCATCTCGACCGTGATAAAACCTTCTCCCGTACACTCCTCGCATCGTCCGCCTTCCATATTGAAGGAGAAAAATGCCGGCGTATAATGCATCTGCTTGGAGAGTTGCTGTTCGGCAAAGAGCTTGCGTATTTCGTCGTATGCTTTGATATACGTTACAGGATTCGAACGCGACGAGCGCCCTATCGGATTCTGGTCGACCATCTCGATATTCTTTATCAGACGCAGGTCGCCATCCATCGAATCGAATTGTACAATCTGGTCGCCCTTGTCCAGGTAGTAATGCTGCATAGCCGTGTACAAGACATCGCATACGAGCGACGACTTACCCGAACCGCTGACACCCGTCACCACCGTCATCACATTCAGCGGGAATTTGACGTCGATGTTTTTCAGGTTGTTTTGGCGGGCGCCGTGTATTTCGATGTAATTATTCCATTTGCGGCGATGTTTCGGGACAGGAATAATATCTTCACCATTCAGATAGCGAACCGTATAGCTGTCGGTTCCTTTTTCCAATCCTGCCATATCCCCCTGATAGATAACTTCTCCGCCATGCGTACCGGCGTCGGGGCCTATATCGATAATGTAGTCGGCAGCGCGGATAATCTCCTCATCATGCTCTACCACAACAACCGTATTTCCCAACTCCGTCAGGTCGCGAAGGACGTTGATAAGCAAATCCGTATCGCGCGAGTGAAGCCCTATACTCGGTTCGTCCAGAATATACAACGAACCCACCAAGCTGCTGCTGAGTGCAGTAGAGAGGCTGATGCGCTGCGTTTCGCCACCCGAAAGGGTATTCGATAAACGGTTGAGCGTAAGGTAGCTTAGCCCTACATTCATCAGGTATTTCACACGCATCCTGATTTCTAAAAGCAGGCGGCGAGCAATTTTATTTTCAGTTTCGTTCAGTTCCAATTGGTCGAAAAAGCGCTGCAATTCGGCGATAGGCATCAATACCAAATCGGCAATGGACTTATCTCCCACTTTCACATAAAGCGCTTCCGGTTTCAGGCGCGAGCCTTTACACTTCGGGCAGGTTGTTTTGCCCCGATAGCGTGCAAGCATCACGCGGTATTGTATTTTGTACTGGTTTTCCTCCACCATTTTGAAGAAGTCGTCGATACACGGAACTCCCTCTGCACCGCGCCAAAGCAGGTCTTTCTGCTCTTCCGTCAGGTCGTTATAAGGGCGGTGGATAGGAAACTTGAATTTGCCGGCATTCTGGATAAAGGCCTTTTTCCATTCTCCCATTTTTTCGCCGCGCCAGCAAAGCACCGCATCGTCGTAGATGGAAAGGCTTTTATTGGGGATGACTAAATCTTCGTCTATACCCAACACTTTTCCGTAGCCTTCGCACTGAGGGCATGCACCCACAGGGCTGTTGAAGCTGAACATCAGGTCGCTCGGTTCTTCGAACTTCATGCCGTCCATCTCGAAGCGGTTGGAATAGTCGAATACTTCCGGCTCTTTCCCCTCGGGATAGAAACGGACAATACATTCGCCATTCCCTTCGAAGAAAGCAGTTTCGAGCGATTCGGCAAAACGGTTGATGTTGGCTGTATCGTTGTCGCAGGTCAGGCGGTCGATAACCAATAAAGCCTTATCGAGGTCTAACGTGCGTTTTTTGTCTTTCAGTATATCTTCTATATGCTCGGTTTGCCCGTCAACTTCTATACGCGAAAAACCTTCCTTGAAAAGCATATCGAGTTGCTGAGCGACATTCCTTCCGTCGCGCAGGATGATTTTTGTCAGCAACATGATGCGTGTCTGCGGCGGATAAGTCAGCATCTGGTCTACCACATCGGCTACGTAATGCCTTTTCACCTCTTTGCCCGAAATGGGGGAAATCGTTTTTCCTATCCGTGCAAAAAGCAAACGCAGGTATTCATACACCTCGGTAGTTGTGCCGACAGTCGAACGCGGATTGCGTCCTCCTACCCGTTGGCGGATAGCAATGGCCGGCGGGATGCCTTTGATGTAGTCACATTCGGGTTTGTGCATACGTCCCAAGAACTGGCGCGCATAAGACGACAAGCTTTCCACATAGCGGCGCTGCCCTTCGGCATAAAGCGTATCGAAGGCAAGGGATGATTTTCCCGAGCCGGACACACCGGTTATCACAACGAACTTGCCACGTGGGATTTCGAGGTCTACATTTTTGAGATTGTTGACACGAGCCCCCTTTATAAATATACTTTTCGATTCAGCCATATATTTCAGAAAAATGGCTACAAAATTACACAATAAATCCCAGATTACCTTGTGCAATAACAAAAACTAACATATTACGGAGAGCTCGTAAAAGACCTGTTCATTATATCCCAAATATTTAGTATTTTTGAAAAAATATAAAGATGCCTGCGCCGTTTTTTGGCGGATTAAAAGGTATCAACGTAACATACAAACATACAACAAACACAATGAGAAGAGCACATAAAATAGCCATAGCACTGGTAGCTGTAATAAACATAAGTATCTTCACCATCCGGGCACAAGAACCGATAACCATTACAGGGCGTTATACCCGCAATATAGAACAACTCTCGAAACGGATGGCCAGTGAGCTATTCATACAAGAGCAAGCCGCCGTCGCTCTACCCGGCTATACTCAACGCTCGGTATATACGCTACAGCTGGATGATGAGTCTGCACAACGAGCAGGGAGAGATGTGGTTGGAGTGGTTTTTGTAAACAATGTTGCAGTTGTTGAACCAGCTCTATACAGCGAAGAGCCTCTTACACTTACTGTTTATCCGCTCAAAAACGGAATATTCTATTGTAAGGATTATCTTCCGCAAGATGCAACAGGAATTAAAGCAAAGCAGATGTATGATAACATGGAAAATGACATTGCCGGTTTTCTCGAACATGCCATTGCGGGCGATACGCTTAAACAACCCAAAAACTCAGTCGATAGCAGATATACCAAGCAATTAATAAAGAACTTGTCAAATGACAATGAGGTTTACATAGAGCAGATAATGCATGGTGACGGGGTACGATATAAAAGATTTTTAGGTATTGTAATAAAAAAGAAAAATGTAGGATATTCAAGTGTGTATTACGAAAGCATTCGTATGTCCGATTTCGCGAGAAATAGGCTTAAAGAGATTTTTCGCCCGATATACTGGAACTTCAATATCCCCGATACCAACGCTTCGGCAGAGGAATGGCAGGCTTGGCTCGATACATTGTTAAAGACCTAATATACCAACCTCCAAATAAAATCCCCTTAAATAGGTATTGCCCACGGAAAAGGATTGTTGTACCTTTGCAGCATGAAACTGAGAGGAAAACAAATAAACAGACTGATAAAAATAATCTTGCCGGTTATTTTCATCAACTATTTTGCCTGCATCAGTTTTTTTACCCACACGCATATCGTAAATGGCATAACGATTGTGCATTCGCACCCTTATGCGCCCGATAACGACGGGTATCCCCATCACGAACATTCAGGTGCCGAGATACAGCTGATAAGCCAGCTTTCGGCATTTCATGCGCCATCTACCGTTGTAACGGTTATAGACATTATCCGCCCGATAGAAAGGGGCGAAATTCTTATATCCAACTTTTCATCACCTGCTTTCCGGCAGGAACACCACTACTTTTCGTTTCTTCGCCCACCTCCTGTTTTATGATTCATAATAGCTTGTAGTTCATGCCGAATCCTTTTGTCGTAAAGGGATTTGTATGACATGGTGTATTATTTATTCATAAAACAAAGAAAAAAGAATATGATAAAAAAAATACTGCTGCTGATAGCCTTATTGGCAGCAACCTTCTGTGCGAAGGCGGACAACACCGAAGACAAGAAGAACGACATCAATATAATGGGGCATGCGGTGGATAAAAAGACAGGCGAACACCTTGCCTATATCACCATTGCCTTGAAAGGTACAACCATCGGCACAACGACCGATGCCACAGGACACTATTTCCTGAAAAACCTGCCTGTCGGCAAATTCATCATCCAAGCCCGTTTTGTGGGATACAAAACACAGGAGTTCGAGATGAATCTGGAGAAAGGCAAAACCTACGAAATCAATTTCGAGATAGAAGAAGACAATGTTTCGCTCAACGAAGTCGTGGTATCGGCCAACCGCAACGAAACTTCGCGGCGCACAGCCCCTACCTTAGTGAGCATCCTCGACACACGGACATTCGACCGCACAAATGCTGTTTCGCTATCCGAAGGGTTGAACTATCAACCGGGATTGCGGGTAGAGGATAACTGCCAGAATTGCGGGCTTCCACAGGTGCGGATGAACGGTCTGGGCGGAGCGTACTCGCAGATACTGATCGATTCGCGCCCTATATTCAGCGCACTGGCAGGCGTATATGGGCTGGAGCAGATTCCGGCAAATATGGTCGAGCGCGTAGAGGTTGTGCGTGGCGGCGGTTCTGCCCTTTTCGGGGCTTCGGCTATCGCCGGAACAATCAATGTTATCACCAAAGAGCCTGTCCGTAATTCGGGCGAATTATCGCACAACATCATGTCGATAGGGGGCAAAGGGGTATTTGACAATTCTACAGCACTCAACGCCTCCATCGTTGCCGACAATCAGCGCTTAGGCGTTATGCTTTTCGGGCAGAAGCGCCATCGTGCCGCTTACGATCAGGACGGAGACGGATTCTCGGAGTTGCCGAAACTGGATAGCCGGACGATGGGCTTCCGCGCTTTTGCCAAAACGAGCACATATACCCGTCTGACTGCCGAATATCATAATATTCAGGAATTTCGCCGTGGTGGGGATCGCTTGGACTTACCTCCTTTTCAGGCGGAAATTGCCGAACAGATAGATTCGAAAGTGGATGTGGGAAGTCTCAAATACGATATTTTTTCACCCGATGGCAAACAGAAGATCTCCCTCTTCGCTTCGGGGCAATTGGCTAACCGCGACAGCTACTACGGCGGAGGCGAGCCGGCAGGCGAAATAACAGGAGGTGAGACACAAGACGAAATAGATAATTACAACAACCGCCTCAATTCGTATGGCAAAACAAAAGATGTAACCTACTCCTTGGGAGGGCAATACAATTACAGTTTCGACAAGTTGCTGTTTATGCCTTCCGACCTCACGACAGGGATAGAATATACGCACGACGACCTCGAAGATCAAAGTGGTTTCCGCAACAAGATCGAGCAATCGACAAGTACCAAAAGCCTCTTTGTCCAAAACGAATGGAAGAACGATAGATGGGGATTCCTCTTCGGCGGACGGCTGGATAAACATAGCCTCATAGATCATGCAATTGTAAGCCCCCGCGCCAATATTCGTTATAACCCTTCGCCGGATATGAATATCCGGTTGAGTTACGGACAGGGTTTCCGCGCACCGCAATTGTTCGATGAGGATCTCCATGTGGATATTGCAGGCGGGCAGCATATTATTTCGCAGCTATCACCCGATTTGGAAGAGGAAAAGTCGCACAGTTTCAGCGCTTCGGCCGACTGGTATCATCAATTCGGCGTTGTGGAAGTGAACTTCCTTGCCGAAGGATTCTTTACCCGTTTGCTCAATCCTTTTACGTCTGTCTCGGAGGAACAGCCCGACGGTACCATTATCCGCACCACAGTCAACGAGTCGGGGGCGAAAGTATATGGTGTCAACCTCGAATTGCGCGGAGGATATAAAAGTCTGGTGGAACTGCAAATGGGGATAACCATCCAGAAAAGCCGCTACGACGATTCGCGCAAATGGTCGGACGATCCTGCCGATCATATCCAATCGACCAAAAAAATGATGCGTACGCCGGACGTATGGCTACTTTGTCACTACGGTTACCCCTATACAGCGGCTCGAAATATCTTTTTCGGGGAATTATACAGGTTCGATGCTCGTCCCTTATGAGGCGGAAAAAGCACAAAACCGTTTCACGAAAAAGACACGGACATTTATGACTTTCAACACAAAGGTATCTTATCAGATTCCTTTCTACAAAGGCAGTAGATTAGAAATCAGCGGCGGCGTGCAGAATATGACGGACGCCTTTCAGAAGGACTTCGATAAAGGGCGCGACCGCATATCTTCCTATATCTACGGACCATCTTTTCCACGAAGCTATTTTGCAAGTGCCAAGCTTTCATTCTGATCGTTTTATTGAACCTTGATATAAAAACAGCTTTTGGAAAGACCAAAGGCTGTCTTTTGTCAGAATGTTAGTGAATAACCCTTAATATTATTAATTGGTTTATAAAAAAGCAAAAAAGTATATATTCGTTTGATGTAGCGCGCTAAAAAAAATATCTTTGTACTCTCTTTTAAACTAAAACCAACCTCAAACGAAAAAATATGTGTGGAATTGTAGGATATATAGGCTTCCGCGAAGCCTATCCGATACTTGTAAAAGGCTTACACAGACTCGAGTATCGTGGATATGACAGTGCAGGTGTTGCCCTCATCGACGACAGTAATAAACTCTCCGTTCTCAAAACCAAAGGGCGTGTACAAGATTTGGAAGAATATGCCCGCGACAAGAATACCACGGGAACAATCGGTATCGCGCATACGCGCTGGGCTACGCATGGCGAGCCGAGCAATGCAAATGCCCATCCGCATTATTCGCAAACCGAATCGCTGGCGCTTATCCACAACGGGATTATAGAAAACTATTCGGTACTGAAAGCCCAATTGGTTGCCGAAGGATATACCTTCCAGAGCAGCACCGACACGGAAGTGCTGGTACAATTGATAGAATACATCAAAAAGCTCAACAATTGCGACCTGTTCACGGCCGTGCAATTGGCACTCAATCAGGTGGTCGGAGCATATGCTATTGCCGTTATAGAGAAGGGTAATCCTAACAATATTATTGCAGCCCGCAAAAGTAGCCCGCTCGTTATCGGGTTGGGCGAAGGCGAATTTTTTCTGGGTTCGGACGCTTCGCCTATTATCGAGTATACGAATAAGGTAATCTATCTGGATGATGAAGAGATAGCCATTATTTCGCGTGATAAAGAGCCGAAAGTGGTTACGATTTCCAATATCCAGAAAACGCCGGAAATCAAAGAACTCGAGATGAACCTCAGTGAACTGGAGCGTGGAGGCTATCCGCATTTCATGTTGAAAGAGATTTTTGAGCAACCGCAAACCTTGCTGAACTGCATGAGCGGCCGCATCAATGTCGAAGGGACAAACGTAACACTTTCGGGAATTATCGACCATAAAGATAAATTTGTCAATGCCCGCCGTATTCTCATTATTGCCTGTGGAACGTCGTGGCATGCGGGACTGATAGGCGAATACCTGTTCGAAGAATTTTGCCGTATACCTGTCGAAGTGGAATATGCTTCCGAATTCCGCTACCGTAATCCGGTTATCAATCCTGATGATATTGTGATTGCCATATCGCAATCGGGCGAAACGGCCGATTCGCTGGCAGCTATCGAGCTGGCGCGCAAAGCGGGAGCATTCGTCTACGGGGTATGCAACGTGGTTGGCTCATCCATTCCGCGCAATACGGATTCGGGTTCGTATACCCATTGCGGACACGAAATAGGAGTGGCTTCTACCAAAGCTTTTACGGCACAGGTTACAGTGTTGACAATGATGGCATTGGCTATTGCTAAGGAGAAGAAAAGCATCGACGAAGTTACTTATGTCAAACTAATAAAAGAATTGCAGCATATTCCGTCCAAAATAGAGCAAATCCTGAAACTGAATGATGAAATCAAAAAGCTTTCGCTGATATTCACTTATGCGCAGAATTTCATCTACTTGGGGCGTGGCTACAACTACCCCATTGCCTTGGAAGGGGCGTTGAAGCTAAAGGAAATCTCCTATATCCATGCGGAGGGATACCCTGCCGCCGAAATGAAGCATGGCCCGATAGCGTTGATAGACAACGAAATGCCTATAGTAATTATCGGGACGAATACGGCTATCTACGAAAAGGTCGTCAGCAATATTCAGGAGATAAAAGCGCGTAACGGGCGGGTGATAGCGGTTATCAACGAGGGAGACGAAACCATTAAGGCGCTTGCCGACCATTATATCGAAGTGCCTCATACCGAGGAGTGCCTCGATCCGCTTCTTTCCTGCATCCCGATGCAATTGCTGGCCTATCATATTGCCGTGAATAAGAACCGGGATGTGGATATGCCACGCAACCTCGCTAAATCGGTAACGGTAGAGTAAAAAAAGATTAAAACAGTAAAATAGAAGGGATATTTTTGGAGAAACAGCAAAATATCCCTTTCTTTGTCAAATGTAACGGGGTTAATATCTATACGTATAATGGAACAAAAACACCTTATTTTTTCATTCAACTTCCGTCTTATCAATATGTTCATTGGTGAGATAATAGGTACACACACACACACACACACACACGTAATATAACGTTTTTCGGGCGATTATCCAAATTTTCAACTAATAAAATTCACCTCCCCCCGTCCCCCTCCAGCAGAGGGGGAGTAAAAATATACACTCTTTTCCTATCTCCTCCCCTTGTGGGGGAGGCAGGGAGGGGGTGCCCGAATGCTTGTGTTAATGTCAGGGGTATTCCGGGCTGCGACAGCCGAGGACACCTCCCCCCAGCCCCCTCCACAAGAGGGGGGGCGAGGGGCTGTTTTTCAGTTAACAGCAGGCCCCCTCAATCCCCCGAAGGGGGAAGTATATCATCCTCTTCTATCAACAATAGAAGCCATGTAAGGGCGCACCTGCGTGTGCGCCCGCAAATCGACATATCGGGCAGACACATAGGTCTGCCCCTACAAAAAAACCGAACGAGCTCCCTCGTATCCACTCGAGATGACAATAACCGGCCCCCTTTATCCCCCAGAGGGGGAAATGGTTTTGTACCACTATTCAATAAAAAACGAAAATATATCTTTCCCTTAGCCTCCCCCACGGGGAGGTTTGGTGGGGCTCAAACAAACATATTATTCACTTCATCTTTTTCTGCTACCCCCTCTTGTGGAGGGGGACAGGGGGAGGTGGTTAATTTTTTTATAACATGAAAAGAACTTTGACACAGGCTATCATCATATTAGCCTTATTTACGACAATTAGCTTGCATGGGCAGGTGACTATCGGGAGTAACCATCCACCTGTTGCAGGGGCATTGCTGGATTTGACAGAAGGTGCAACAACTAAAAAAGGACTGGGATTGCCACGGGTAGCATTGACTGATTTAGAACCAAGCACTCCTTTGGAGTTGGCAAAATCGATTGGTAACACGACCGGAAGTTACGATTTGAGCGATCATATTGGATTGGTTGTTTATAATCAAACAACAACAGGAGGATGCCCTCCTATGGAGCCTATTTATAAAGGGCTCTATGTCTGGGATGGAACAAAATGGCAAATATTGGGAGAAGGCTCGGGCGCAAATGGAGTATATCAAGTGATAGATGACCGTGACGGTGAATTATACCTTGCAAGTAATTTCGGTACAGCAGGAGATTGGTTGCTCGAAAATATTCGTTATTTGCCGTCGGATGGGTCTATTACTTTATCTCAGCCAGGAGATAGCTCCGATCCTAATGCCCGTATTTTGAAACGGTACTTCTATCCACAGCCTGATGGGGGAACTGAAACAAATCCTGCAAACATCCCTGAGTGGAATAAAAAATACGGACTTCTCTATAGTTATGCAGCTGTAACTTTGGGCGCACAAGATTTGGTGACCGAGCAGCAAGGAGAAGGAGATGCTAACCCTGGTCCTTCTACTCATATTCAAGGTATATGTCCTACTAATTGGCATATTCCCAGCGATACTGAATGGAACCAATTGGAACAAGTGATGCAAGCCACGCCTTTGCCATATAGTAGCTTGACTGCTGCTGATATCTCTACTTGGGGGGCATGGCAACCAGCATGGTCTACATCGGATGGTTCCCGGGGAGAGCATGGTACAGCGATGAAAAGTGAATGCGAAGTTCCCGGTCATTCCAATGGAGCTCCCGGAGGGAAAAGTAGGTTTGCTCATGAAGGAGGCTTTAGTATTCTTCTTGCGGGAAGATTCATAATTGAGCAAACTTCCACTTCATTTTATGGTCAATGGGGTTTGTTCTGGACGAGTAGTGTTTACGGTTTCGGCAGTGCTTGGTGCCGTTATTTTCGTATGACTGGAGATGTTTCCCGCTATCGGGATGGGAGGCAGTCGCTATACTCTGTCCGCTGCAAAAAGGACTGATGTGCTTCGCACAGTTACTTCGCCCTTCGGGCAGTTACAAGTTACGAGTTACAAGAAACTTTATCTATATAAGAAAAGTTGACGAGAAAACAAGTTGACATATGGATTGTCATCCCGAGCGGATGTGAGGGAGCTCGTTGTTCACAGTCGGGTTGGGATGCCTCGCATCTGCTCGGCATGACAGAACCGTTCTTTTACTTTGTGCCCTTGGTGTAGATTCGTGGTTTAATAATAAAAATATGACAAGACAAAAAACACTGTATCGCGTCAAATCTGTCAAGAGTGTCAAGTTTTAACTAAATTTCGACTGATTATCAGCGAACTAAGGTTTTTGACATAATTTGACAACTGTTTTTTATAAAACATATCCTGTTTTGTCAAGTTTTTTAGGCGATATCAGGCTGATAAAGAGCGGATAAACCTCAAAAAACAGGGTGACAAAAAAGTGACGCGATTGTCTATTTATTACATAAAAAAACCGGACTGTGAAAGCCCGGTTATATCATAAGATTGGATGTAATTAGTTATACGATCGTTTGTCTATGCCCTCGACATAGTTGATAAAGGCTGTATTTACCATGCGGTTTCCGCCCGGGGTAGGGTAGTCGCCGGAGAAATACCAGTCGCCGTGGTTGTCCGGGCAAGCCTTGTGTAAGTCTTCGATGGTCTGGAATACCAATTCGACTTCTGCCTGCGTTCCCGGAGGAGTCAGCATCTGAGCCATCTTGGCGGAGATTTCTTCGTCGGTGAATGGTGCGTATATGCCTTTCACATAGTTGACAATCTCTTCTTTCGGCTTATCGCGTTGGGCAATGGACTTTTGATATACTTCGTCGATGACGTGTTGCATACCGCGCTCTTCGAGCAGCTCCATAGCCGCACGGAAAGCCGCAAATTCGCTCATCCGCGACATATCGATACCGTAGCAATCGGGGTAGCGGATTTGTGGCGACGAGGAAACAACGACAATCTTTTTGGGATGGAGACGGTCGAGCATCTTGATAATACTCTGTTTGAGGGTTGTACCGCGTACGATGCTGTCGTCTATCACCACGAGGTTGTCCTCGTAAGGGCGAAGCGAGTTGTAAGTGACATCGTATACGTGTGCTGCCAGATCGTTCCGGCTCTTGTCCTGAGCGATAAAGGTGCGGAGCTTGATGTCCTTGATAACGACCTTTTCGGTGCGCACGCGCATTGATAATATCCTGTTCAGGTCTTCGGTGGAGATTTCGGGGCCTTTCTCCATAATCTTACGGAGTTTGACCTGATTCATATGCTTATTGAAAGCGTCTGCCATTCCGAAGAAAGCGACTTCGGCGGTGTTTGGGATAAATGAGAATACAGTGTGTTGTATATCATTGTCGATGGCCTTCAATATAGGAGGCAGGAGTAGTTCTCCGAGCTTTTTGCGCTCTTCGTAGATATCGGCATCCGAACCGCGTGAGAAGTAAATCCGCTCGAAAGAGCATGGTGCAAGCTCGGGTTTCTTCTCTTGTATCTGCGAGAAGTAGACTGTCCCGTCTTTTTTGACAATGATCGCTTGTCCCGGCTCGAGTTCTTTGATTTGATCGACATCCAGATTCATGGCCGTTTGGATGACCGGACGTTCGGAGGCTACAACAAGGATTTCGTCGTCCTTGTAATAGAAAGCCGGACGTATTCCCCATGGATCGCGATAGACGAATCCGTCTCCGCAGCCGATAACACCGCTTACGACAAAACCTCCGTCCCATTTCTGGCTGGCTTTGTTGAGCATAAAGTGTATATCGAGGTTCTGTTCGATGAGGTTGTTGAGCTCTTCGCCTTTTATGCCCGTATCTTTACCATATTTGTCGAACTGGTATTGTACTTCGCGGTCGAGGGCGTGCCCAAGCGTTTCGAGCAAGACGAATGTGTCGGCATAGAAGCGTGGGTGCTGACCTTCGGCAACGAGATCTTGGAAAAGTTCGTCGACATTGGTCATATTGAAGTTTCCGGCGAGTGCAATGCTGCGCGATCGCCAGTTGTTTCGTCTGAGGAATGGATGTACGTATGACAATCCGTCTTTGCCTGTGGTGCTGTATCGGAGGTGTCCGATAAATAGTTCGCCTGCAAATGGCAGGTGTTGGCTGGCATAAATGGGATCGTTGAGGAGTTCTTCGGGAACTTTCTCGTAGTTCTTGTATACGTTTCCGAATATCTCGGAGATGGCACTCGAACCGGTAGCTCTCTCGCGGAATATAAATTCATTTCCGGGAGGTGATGCCAACTTCACAACAGCTAATCCGGCACCTTCTTGTCCGCGATTGTGTTGTTTCTCCATCAGGAGGTACAGCTTGTTCAGGCCATATTGCCAGCTACCATATTTCTGGTGATAATATTCGAGTGGTTTAAGTAGGCGTACCATTGCGATACCGCATTCATGCTTCAAAGGCTCAGTCATAGAAGTGTTATCTTTTTTAGCAACGTTTATCTCTAATAAAAAGAGAGTACAAAGATAATTGTATTTTTTCTGTTATCCTAAAAAAATAGGAAAGTATAGAAGATGTATGTGTAATATTTAAAAAGTTGAAAAACAGATATTTAAATTTCTTATGGCGTTTAAAGATGAATATTTTTTTATTTTTCTTATACTAATTATTTGGAAAATAAAGAAAATGACTTACCTTTGCACACGCTTTTGTAAAGCAAAACAGGAGATTCCGTAGCTCAGTTGGTAGAGCACATCACTTTTAATGATGGGGTCCTGGGTTCGAGCCCCAGCGGGATCACGGTAATGTATCAGATTAGGGGATAAAACTCTAAATACTTGAAAATCATTACAAGACTTACGGAAAATAAATAAAAAAGATAGCTAAATTAGTTATCTTTTTTATTTTTGTGCCCTTAAAATTGATAAAAACAGTTTGTAGGTCTTCGATTTTGACCTTCATGTATCAGATTAGGGGATAAATGATTTGTAAATTTTGTAAAGAGAAATGCATCAAAGATGGATTTCAAAAAAATGGTTGTCAACGGTATAAATGCAAAAGTTGTAAAAAGAAACAGCAGAAAGGATATAAATACCATGCTTATAATCCAAGTGTAAATCACTCTATTATAACTTACACTAAAGAAGGAGTTGGGATTAGAGGCACAGCCAGACTTCTAAAAATATCAACAACAACTTTACTTTGTCGAATACTCTCAATAGCTAAAAACATTAAACAGCCACCTGTCATGTCTAAGCAAGTTTATGAAGTTGATGAAATTAAAAGTTTCGTAAAGCGCAAGAATAATCGTATCTGGATCGTCTATGCCTTAGATCGAAAAACCAAAGAAGTTGTAAGTTATAATGTGGGTAATAGAACTAACACTACATTAAAGGTAGTCATTAAAACCCTTAATCTATCAAATGCGAAGAAAATATATACAGATAAATGGATAGGTTATAAAACCTTGATAGATAAGAAAATTCATAGTACATTTAATCGTGCTACAAATCACATTGAAAGACACAATCTGACTCTGAGAACTCATCTTAAAAGATTAACAAGGAGATCAATATGTTTTAGCAGAAGTTCAGAAATACTTTCAGCTATTTTGAGGATTTACTTTTGGGGGTAAATTTTGCCAATTACTAAATTATCAACTGTAATAACTGCATATCCCCAATGGAAAAAACGGATAAAATGACCACGTGAAGTTATCCCTTCAAAATAGTCAAAAGTTATCCTCGGCTTTGGGGATATTAACTCATGATACCAAAAATAGTAAAGAGCCACAATCAATTTTACCAAAGAAAAAGAAGCAGCGAAATAAAGAATTAGGAAAATAAATAGAATAAAGTTGAAAAAAATTATAATTGGATATTGTTATCTGAAATAATAAATTTTGTCCTTGTACTTTTCTTCTCTCCTATCGGGAAAATAAAGACAAAGGCATTATAGCTATTATCGAAAAAATGATATTTAAAATCAACACTTCCATTTTCAGTCATAATAGTTACTAGTCCATCATCTCTCCGCTTACGCCTATGGCAATAGTCTTGAATAAAAGGCCATGAAAAATAATCAAGGGTATCTGGAATAGACAACATTCCATATGTTTTAGTAAACCTTTCGGACTGAAAGAGATTCCTCAATAGTGCACCGACAGGAGTTCTGTCTTTCAAAACAAGGAGAGCACATCTATTATTTGAATCTTCTACATATTTTCTAAGAGCAGCATGAATTGATGCTCCAAATTGTTTTGACAGATATATCGCAGAATCAATACTTAACCCTAATTTCTCCATTTCATGATGAAAACGGTCACACTGGAATAGAGTAATTGAAGCGAAAGTATTTGCTTCAATTTCAAAATCATCCCGAGTCTCAGGGCTTAAAGAATCTTCATCGTCCTCACATATTTCATACGTACTTTGTTGCCAAGGAAGAACCCCATGACCAACCTCATGAAGTTTAACAAAATTCTGTTTAGCACCAATCAATGATAAGTCAAGATGAATTATTTTTTCTTTTCGATCAAATACACCTTTTACTTTACCTAGAGCTCTCTTCAAAATATCTGTCCCTTTTGATAAATAATTGGGGTGAATTTTTGATAGGTCTATTCCTTTATTTATAGCTAATTCTGTATATGAAACAATACGATCAACAGGAGTAGGGAAAATATCTAAACTTTTACTGCTTTTTAAAATCTCATATGAGATTTTTTCTATGTCTTTCTTCGTATAAAGATCCATTTCATAATTATTTCTGTCTGATGAATTTCAGATATTTAAGCAACTCTTCCTCTTCCTTCTCTGTTAGTGATTCTGTAGAAAAAGCAACTGAACTTAATAGCTTATGTCTTTCTGATGCTTGTTTTTCTATGATGCCTGCTGCTGCTAGCAAATCATTTATACTGATCCCATATATGTTTGACAACTTATATAGTACGTTCGCAGAAGGCTTCTTTATTTTGTCATTTTCTAATTGACTTAGATAAGCATTTGAGATTCCAGTAGCCTCTTCAACCTGTCGTAATGTCAATTGCATTAAGTCTCGTGAATTTTTCAAGATACTTCCAATTGATTTCATGATTGCTCCTTTTTAGTTTACTCTACAAATGTATGAATTATATTCAAAAGAACAAGCATTGCTAAATACTTGATAACTTTTTTTAGATTTGCTTGATATATTTAGATTTTGTGTTACCTTTGTGAAAAATACAAAAGCCCAGGTTGAAAAACCCAGGCTTTGAATGTATTCTTAAGGAGAGTTGGCCCTTGCCAGGCACACTCAACTATATGAATGTGGTAGTTCAAATATAGTAAAACTTTTGAGTACTTTTCAAGTTTTGGGTTATTTTTAACATAGTCGAAGCCTAAAAAACACTTTGACTATTCGGTTAATTACTAATTATTAAAAAGATTATTAGGCACTTATAATTAAAACACGAAAACTCTTGTATGAGTTACGCACATTGCTTTTTCTCAATTTAGAGATTCAAGCTTTGTATATAGATAATTTAATTACGAAAATCTTTAATTTTTTTAATAATGAATAATATTTTGAATTATACAATTGAAGGGAAAACCTTCCAAATAACTCAACAGTATATAACTGGTACTGAACTAAAAAAACAAGCAGGTATTCCACTTGATGTAGAGTTGTATCTTGCAATAAAAAGGCCCTTCGAGGACGAGCTTATAGAAAACGAAACTCGTGTAAATCTGGCAAGACCCGATATCGAACAGTTCTTTACAAAGCAACGAAAATTATATTATTTTATAAATGAAGTAGAATATACTTCATATAAACAATGGATTTCTGGTGTTGAATTGCGTGAGAAAGGGAATGTTCCCACAGATATGGATATCTACCTCAAAGTGGATGAAGGATGGCAGGATGATTTCATAGAGGACGATGAACTTGTCGACTTGGCTAGACCAGGAAAAGAAAGATTCGTAACTGTTGCAAAACCGACTTGCTACACTATTCGTGTTAATGGAGATGAAAAGGAATGGAAAAAGAATGTAATTTCTTTTGAAGAAGTACTTTCTTTAGCTTTTCCGGCTATAAATCATGACCAGATAGCGTATACGATGAAGTATAGCAACGGACCTCGTCAGAATCCTAACGGCTCTATGGATAAAGGCGATATTATTTACATCAAAAATAAAATGATTTTCAATGTCACAGAAACTAATAGATCATAGTCCAGACCTTAAAAGGCTGCAAAATGAAGGGTATGAAGTTGAAATCAAAGGTGGGTATCTAATTACCCACCACATACCCTACGTAGATAAAGATAGGTGTATTAAGTATGGGAAACTGATTGTTGCGCTTACTTTAAATAATAATATTGCAAAGTATTCTGGTAATCATGTTATCCAGTTTATGGGTGATTTTCCATGCCATAAAGATGGTTCTCCTATATCAGCTATTAGGCATGCGAATCCTAATCAGAAACTAACGGATGATATAATAATGAATTATTCCTTCTCTAATAAACCGCCAAAAGGATATGCGGATCATTATGAGCAGATTACAAGGTATATTGAAATAATATCATCTCCGGCGATATCACTTGATCCTTCTGTTGAAGTTCGGACTTATAAGGTTATTGATAGCACAGATAATGATGTTTTCCAGTATGCTGATACATGCTCCAGTCGTGCAAATACTTACTATCTGAACAACAAGTTTAGAGGACAAAAAATTGCTATTATTGGACTCGGCGGTACCGGCTCATATATCTTGGATTTAGTGGCAAAGACACCTGTATCTGAAATCCACCTTTATGATGGAGATAAATTTTTACAACACAATGCATTCAGAGCACCTGGTGCTCCTAACAAAGAGATGCTAAGTAGTCAAAAATATAAAGCTGATTATTTTGCCAGTTTATACCTGAATATGCACAAAGGGGTAATACCACATGCTAAATATGTTACTAAGGAGAATATCGATGAGTTATCGTCGATGTCGCACGTCTTTATATGCATTGATAACGACAGTTCTCGGAAAACTATAGTAGAATATCTTTTGAAACAAGGGATAAGCTTTATTGATGTTGGAATGGGAGTAAACATAGTTGGTGATAAGCTGATTGGAATAGTCAGAACAACGTCTGCTAACTTAGTAAAGAACGATCATATCATCAAAAGATTACCCTTATCAGAAAACAATGAGCCTGAGAATGAATATTCTACAAATATTCAAATTGCTGATCTTAATGCTTTAAATGCTGTATTCGCTGTTATTAAATGGAAAAAGATGAATGGCTTTTATCAAGACTTGATACAAGAGTTTCATTCAACCTATTCAATAAATGATTCAGATTTATTAAATGAAGAAACAATTCACACATAAGTTTGTAGAGCTCATGCCGCCTAGCTTAGAAGAAAATGTGCTGTACATCTCCATAGAGTGTGTGGTAGCAATTCATTTATGTGCATGTGGTTGTGGTAGTAAAACGATAACACCATTAGCTCCTTCTGGTTGGCATTTGAAATTTGATGGCGAAAAGGTATCACTAAACCCATCGATAGGAAACTGGAACTTTCCATGTCGTTCTCATTATTGGATTAGAGATAACCATTTTGTGTTTATTGATGATAATCGCAAGAATATCAAGATCGAATTAAAAAACGAGAGGAAAAAGAAGAAACGGAAGAAGAAACTAATTCCTCTGATAAAAGAATTTATAACAAAAAAGAAAAAAATAAATTATGGCAGTAAATAAGCCTTATGGCGATAATGCTCGTAAAGGAGCAGTAAAAGAAAGAAGTCAAGTTCTTAATCCTAAAACAGGTTTGTATGTGAAGCGTGACTCAAATACAGGCAGGTTTATGGATGTGAAGACTAGTGGCGGAAAATTCAAAGGTGTTCGAAAAGAGAAATAGACTCGTAATAAATGAGCCTTTGGTGTTAAACTATTAAAATTGATAAAAGCCTATGGTATAATAATTACATAAGAAAACAAATATTGTTTATTATAGCAATATAAATCTAATTAGTAAATAAAATTTTTAGAAATAATTTAATATGAAAAAGTATTATTTAAACAACAATCAACAGTCAAATGGTGATTATGAAGTTCATTGCGAAGGTTGCAGTTATTTACCTTATGAGCATAACAGAACTTATCTAGGCATGTTTAGTAATTGTAGAGATGCTGTAGCTAAAGCTAAAAGTTTATATCCATATCGCAAGATAAACGGTTGCCACTATTGCTGTAATCCATGCCATACAAGCTAAGGTTATGTTACATATAACATGTATATATTAAAAGCGAATTTAAAACAATTCGCTTTTCTTATTCTAGTCATAATATACCTGTCATCTCCACAAAATCCAACTTTATCAATTCCCATTCTTTACCTTTTAGACAGATAGGATCAATATCTTCATCAGCAGAAGCAAAGTCTGTAAAATTAGCAATAATCTGATCTCGTTCATGAGTATATTCATGCCGTTGTTTATGTAGTTCTAACATTTGAGAGATGCTGTAAGTATTCAAAAGTTCGTGTAAATCCCAGAAATCCTTTTTTCGCCCCCCACGAGAAATAACATCGACTTTCATAGCGACAACATCATCAAGACTAGCTATCCGAATATTATCTATTACATCACAAGAATCGATTATTTCATCATGATAATATAAATCGACTTTTATATTATCGTCTTCTGATTCGCCAATATAATATGAACGACCAAAACCAACAAAATCAGTTTTATCCGTAGAATAATAATATTGGTAATTATCTTGAAAGAATTTCTCATAAATGGAAAAATCTAAACTACCATAAGGAGCATTGGTGAATAAATCTATATCAACCGAGATTCGATGTCCTAATCGTAAACTTAGAGAAGTACCACCTACCAAATAGAACGGCTCAAATATAGGATTAGCCATTATATCGTTTAGAACCTTTCTCAACAGAGGCGTAACTGTTTCATAATGAAGTTTGGTAGCCATTGTCTGATATTTTATTTTGTAGATAGATTATAATATTGAGTAATTTCTTCTATTTCCTCCTTACTCCCTCTCTCAAAAACTCGTTTTATTACAGCATTTTTATATTTAGCCCAATTTATTTTATTGAAATCTGCATCCCAAAATAAAGACTTCCGAATGCGAGGGGCTGTAGAATATATGTCTGCAAGTTTTTTTTCTTTGTATTGTTTTATATCATAATGGGTTTGAAGAATCGCGAAAAATCCTTCATCATAACCTAATGCCTCGTCTATCTTAAGAGCTTGTTCAGTTGTGAGGTTGCGTCTGCCCGCTATTATAGCATTAATTGTCTGATATGGAATAGCCGTTTCCTCAGCCAATATACGTTGACTGAGTCTCTTTTTTTTCAACTCCCTTTCGATAAATTTTCCGGGATGAATGCCTTTTATTATGTCAATGAGATTATCCATAAATAATTCTTTCCACAAATATAAACAAATATGTTTACTTTTGATTTACCATTTTAGAAAAATTATTTATTTTTACAAATACTATTGAGGGTTTCAGGTCTTTGCTTAAACGTGGTATAATTGGTATTTATCATTTTACTACTCGCAAACATTTACAAAAATATGTAGATGAATTTGTATTCAAATATAATACTCGTGATGATTCAACTCGAAACCGCTTTAACACACTACTACGCAATTTAGAAAATAGAATAACATATAAAGAATTAATTTATGGCTGAAAAAAGGCAAATTTCACATGAAGGAGAAATAACGCTAGGTAATGTTGTTATTCCTTGTTATGTTTTAGAAGATGGGACTAGGGTATTATCTGGGAATGCGATGCAAAGTGCTCTAAAATTGCAAGAAGAGTCCGATAGTAAATCAGGCACAAGATTGGCCAGATATATGAACTAAAAACACTTAAACCATTTATTTACAAAGACAAAGAGGATGGCCATTTTGACCCAATTATTTGTTATAGAGGAGTTCAAAGAATAAATGGATACGAAGCTACTGTGTTAGCCGATATATGTGAAGCTTTTTTAGATGCAAGAAAGCATATTCATTTATCTCCAAGACAACAAATAATAGCTGATCAATGTGAAATACTTGTAAGGGGATTCGCTCGTGTTGGTATCACTGCTTTAATAGATGAAGCCACAGGTTATCAATACGATAGAGAAAAGGATGCATTACAAGTTATAATGCAGGCTTATATAAGTGAGGAGCTTCAAAAATGGCAAAAAATGTTTCCTGACACATTTTATTATGAAATTTTTAGATTGAAAGGATGGGATTATACAGTAAGCGGTATTAAAAAAAGACCAGGTGTAATCGGCACATGGACAAAAGAGCTTATATATGCAACTACCAAAAAATGTTCTTGAAGAGTTGGAATCTAGAACACCAAAAAGTGAGCAAGGTAATTATACAGCAAGATTTTTTCAAAGCCTAACACCTGATATTGGACACCCTGCACTTACAGCTCAAATATATAAAGTTATTGGTATAATGAATATTTCGGGTAATTGGGCTGAATTTAAGAGAAACTTTAATAAAATGGTTGACCGAAACAACGGACAACAAGAGCTTAACTTTGAAGAAATAGAAGAAGAGGTTGAAAAGATAGAAAAAACAACAAGCCCAAAACCAATTCAAGGTATATTATTTGTAGAAGAGCAATCAAATTTTGATAAATCATTAAAACAAGCCCTAGATTATAATCTAAAAGACGAAAAACCCAACTAAACAACAAAGCCCTGCGACAATCAGGGCTTATATTTTATATTTGTTTATGTAAACTTGTATATAGTTACCATATTTTATTTATTATTTATAATGCAAACAAAACCAATACAATAATGAAACTTTATCTTTATTATAAATCAATGCTTAAAAACTCTACTTTCAACAATCTTCAAAGGAGATCTGTCCTGTTGCAATAATCAGTTAATCACATAATTAGTATTAGCACCTTGCGATTCTTTTCGAAGAATACCTTTTAACACCAAATCCTGTATATCTCTTAAAGCTGTATCTGAAGATGTTTTTGTGATTTTAGCCCATTTAGAAGATGTAAGTTTTCCATCAAAACCGTCAAGCAATTTATTCAACATTATTTTCTGACGCTCATTTAATATAGTAAGGGTATGGCTCTCCCAAAATCGAGCTTTTATCAAGATAGAATTCAATAGTTCTTCAGTATTGGTCAATGCTCTTTCCAGACACGAGAGAAACCAATTCAACCATTCGGTAATATCTTTATTTCCTCGTTGAGATCTCTCAAGAATTTTATAATATATTTTACGCTCAGATAGAATCTGATTGGACATACTATAAAAACGTTGCGAGGTTCTGTCACTACGAGCCAAAAGCATATCAGTTATAGCTCGTGTAATTCTTCCGTTTCCATCATCAAACGGGTGGATCGTAACAAACCAAAAGTGAGCGATAGCAGCCTTGATTACAGGATCGGTTGATTTATTGTTATTCAACCAATTCAAAAAAATACTCATCTCTTTTTGAACGGATTTTGCATCAGGAGCTTGGTAGTGTATTTTTTCTTTTCCCATTGCTCCAGAAACAACCTGCATATCACCAGTTCGATATTGAGCGACTTCTATTTTGTACATTCCACTATAACCAGTAGGAAATAATGCAGCATGCCATCCAAATAACCGTTCTTCAGTCAAAGGAGACTGGTAGTTTTGAGTTGCGTCAAGCATCATTTCCACTACTCCGTCCACATTGCGAGAGGAAGCCACTACTCCTCCGATTTCCATACCTAAGCGACGGGCAATAGAAGAACGGACTTGCTCCCTGTTAAGAATTTCACCTTCTATTTCTGTGGACTTAAGTACATCTAATGTTAAAGTCGTCAACATAGCTTCTTCTCTCAAAGAGAATCCAAGACTCTCCATTCGGCCTAATATCTTTCCTTGAAGATAACGAACATTTCCCAGTAAAGATGTTAATCGAGCATTATCCCATGTGAAATTATTCCAATCTGTATGTCGATGAATAAACATTTCTTTTGTTTTTTGTTATTGTAAAAATAATCATTAATTTTTTAAATGCGGCAATTATCTCCGCAAAAAATGCGGAGATAATTAGTGTAAAGTGCAAGTATCTATATATAGATAAGCTTGCACTTTACACTAAAAAATTAGAATATTCATAATCAGATATTTGGAAAATTGGTCGATTATATGTAGTTTTGAACCTGTATTGTTTAGCGGACAATATGAAGTCAGAATGGACAAAAAGGATAAAAAATAAATCGTTACCAATTCGTTACCGTCTATTTTTTCGAAGGTTCAAACCTAGTTAAGTAACGATAAAAGTTATTTAACTATCTTTGGCTTAATGAGTAACAAGTATTATTTTCGGTCGCAGATTTCTGATCGTAAATTTCGATTGATTTTACGACTTTTTTGCCTTGATATTGAGGCAAAAAAAGTCGCTGAATTTACGGGATTAAATCAGGACACAATAAACAATATTTACAATAAGTTACGTGTTCGCATCGCCTCTCTTTGTGAAGCTGAAAGTCCTTTCACAAACGGCGAGGTCGAACTCGATGAGAGTTATTTCGGAGCGCGTCGTGTACGCGGAGTCCGAGGACGAGGAGCCAAAGGCAAGATCCCGGTTTTCGGAATGCTCAAACGAGGTGATAAGGTTTACACCCAAATCGTCAAAAACTGCTCTGTGAGTGAGCTATTGCCTATTATTAAAGGCAAAGCCGACACTGATGCGGTCATATATTCCGATGGTTTCAAGACCTACGACGGGCTTGTGAATTATGGGTACAAAAAGCATTATCGGGTCAAGCATGGCGAGAACGAATTTGCCGATGGACAAAACCATATTAATGGAATCGAGAACTTCTGGGGGCTTTGCAAAGTTCGCTTGGCGAAGTTCAGAGGTGTACACAAACACACATTCTGTTTACATATAAAAGAGTGCGAATTTAGGTACAATTATCGAAACCAAAATATTTACCTAATTTTACTCAAAGAACTACGGAAAACAAACTTAACTAGGTTTGAACCTTTTCGAATAATCTAAATGATTGGTTATTCTACAATTACGAGATAAAAGTTGTGAACCCAGCGGGATCACTTGATGCGACTGACTTTCAGAAATAGAAGTCAGTCGTTTTATTTTTGTTCTGTATCCCGCATTGTCACTAAGAATCGTATTTACGAACTCATTGATTTTCGTGGTTTGATATTGATTTTTCTGAAATTGCAGTTTTTCGGGAAATATCAAACCTATTAGATAATATTTCGTCTCAACATCCATTAAATCAAAGAACTTATCAAGGTTTGATAACAGATTCAATCCAAAATCTAATTTACTGTCAAAATTGGTATCAATGGACAATACTTGTTCCCTTTCATGCTTTAGTTCACATATTTGTTTCTCTATGCGTTCTTTCATAGAATGGTAATCACTATCATTTGTTTTACCGTCAAGCCATTTGTCTTGTAGAGTGATAAGTTTGGCTTCAAGGGTTTCTTTTGTGGAGTTATGGACTTTGCCGTGTCCTTAAAACCACCTTTACGCTCCCTCGATACATCTTTCAATATCTCTACATACAAATCTGCGACCTCTTGCTTTGGTTTGAATGTGTACAATAGCTTTATAAACTCGTTATGTGCTTCATCTGCTCTAAATGAAGTATGACCTGAGTTACCACAATGATAATAGCTGTAAACACCCCCATTTCCTTTAGAGGGGCTACCTGTTAGTTTGCGCCCACAGATAGGGCATTTAAGAAAGTCTCTGAGGTATAAATCTTCCCTTTTCTTACTATACTTAGGATTAGTTTTTATTACTCTACCATCAAGAACATTCTGCACCCGGTAAAAAGTAGCTTCATCTATCAATGGTTCATGTAAACCCTTTTCCCAATATTTGGCTACACCATCCTTTAATGAAAAATTTAAGATGTGAATTGACTAAAAACAGGGTAGATAAAATCCGATTCTTAGTTAAACTTTGCTCCAATAGTAATATTTTTGCAATCAAGTCTTATATTTGTATTACAACAAATTTGTCTTACTACCATTCGTTAACCCTAAATGATATGAAAAAATACTTACTGTTGATCATATTCTCTTCATTATGTACCACCTTTTCGTATTCATACAATAAAAAAGACTCCCTGACAATATACTTGGATAAAGTGATGGAGAATAAAGACCTTTACATAGAAGAGAAAAGACAAAGCATAAACAACCTCAGGCAATTATTGACAATAGGAAGCCTTTCGCCGCTCCAGACTTATGATTTGAATGAGAAGCTATACAACGAATATAAAAAATACCGGTCCGACTCGGCGGTATATTATATGTTGGAAAATCAGAAACTGGCGGTTCAAATAAATAATAAAGAATTGAAGTTCAAAGCCGATGTACAACTGGCTTGGCTATATTCTACCTCGGGGCTGTATATAGAATCAAAGGATATTCTGGAGAATATCGAAAGGAAGAATTTACCCGATTCTCTTATGGCGGATTATTACGAAACCTACGGGGCTTTCTGCAGCCATTACGGCCAAAGCAACAATAGCTATACCTATTACAAAAAGAGTGAATATTACAGAGATTCTATGTTGCTGTTGTTGGATAAAGGTTCGATGAAGTATCAGGTTTCGTATGCAACAAAAATCCTGTATGAAGGAAAGCGGGAAGAAGCCGAGGCTGTACTCTTGGACTTGCTAAACGAAACAACGGATAAGAATGAGGAAAGAGGTACAATCGCTTATCTTCTGGGATATATGTATAAGAATGATAAGAACACCGAATTGCAGAGAACGTATTTTACCATTTCCGCCATTGCCGATATTAAGAATTGCCTGAAAGACAATGCTTCACTTCAAAGCCTGGCTCTGCTTTATTACGAAATGGGCGATATCGATCAGGCCTATAAATTCATTCAATCGGCAGTCGACGATGCAGTCTTCTGTAATGTAAGGTATCGTGCGGTGGAAGCATCGGCGTTTTACCCGATAATAAATGCTTCTTATCAGGCAAAAGAGAAAAAACAGAAATCGGAATTGCAAAAGTATTTGATACTCATCAGCATCTTGTCGGCGCTTCTCATCGTCGGTATCACATATGTGTATAAGCAGATGAAGCGGGTAGCACGTATCCGGAAGGAATTGTATCATACTAATCTGAAATTGAACGAGTTGAACAACGATCTGCTGAAGGTAAACAATGACTTACAGGAAACCAATACGATCAAGGAGGAATATATCGCCCATTTCTTTGACTTGTGTTCAGCCTATATCGACAAGCTGGAAGATTACCGGAAAACGCTGAATAAGAAAGCGGCCAATAACCAGCTCGACGAACTATTCAAAAGCTTAAAATCGACTACTATCGTCGAAAATGAATTGGAGGAATTATATAAAAATTTCGATGCTATCTTCCTCAACCTGTATCCTACCTTTGTCGCCGATTTCAATGCTTTACTGGAAAAAGAGGAACAGATATTCCCCAAAAAGGGTGAGTTGCTGAATACGGAGCTACGCATTTTCGCATTGATTCGTTTAGGCATTACCGATAGTGTCAAGATAGCGCACTTCTTGCGCTACTCATTGCGCACTGTCTATAATTACCGGACGAAGGTGCGGAATAAAGCATCTGTTTCGAGAGATGATTTCGAAGAAATGGTAAAAAAGATAGGAACAATCCAGCGAAAGAACGACTGAAAATATACATGATTTAGTACTTTTTTTCTCCCAATCGAAAACGCAAATATCTGTTTATGTGATATTTGCGTTTTTTATTTGGTACTTTTTTTTGGAATATAAAAAAACGGGAGACGCATGAAATTAATTTTGAAATTGCTGGGGGATTCGTTAATCTTTCTTACTTAACCAATTCCAGGTTTGACCTCAAAAAATATTAACTAACTAAGATCAGAAAACTATGAAGCACTACGTTCTGAAAAAACAACTCTTTCTAAGTTTGTGCATGTTATTTGCGTTTATGGTGTCTATACCCATATACGCACAAGATAATATGCAGGTTGAGGGTACTGTTATAGATGCAGTATCGGGAGAAACGCTGATTGGTGTTACCGTTGCACAAAAAGGCACTTCGAACGGTACATCGACAGATTTGGATGGAAAATATTCTATCTCTGTTCCGCAAGGGACAACGTTGACATTCAGCTATGTCGGATTCGAAACACAGGAAGTCCGCGTCAACAGCAATCGCATAGACATAAGAATGAAAGAAGCGGATAAGCAACTCGACGAAGTTGTGGTAATCGGCTACGGGACACAGCGTCGCGCCGACGTAACGACTGCCGTATCTTCGGTAGATACCAAAGATATATACGAGCGTCCGGTGACAAGCGCCGCCGCTGCTATACAAGGAAAGGCTGCCGGAGTATCGGTAATACAGCCGAGTGGTGTACCCGGTGCCGAAATGGTCGTGAGAATCCGTGGTAATACCTCGATCAGCGCAAGTAATGACCCTTTGTATGTGGTAGACGGAGTACCTACAACAGACATCGGTTCGCTTGCACCTACCGATATCGAAACCATGCAGATATTGAAGGATGCCTCTTCTGCTGCTATCTACGGTTCGAGAGCGGCAAACGGGGTGGTAATCATCACCACAAAAGGGGGAGCGACAGGCGAAGCCAAAATCTCTTTCACTTCTTATCTGGGTATATCCAAAGTAGCAAAGAGAATGAACTCGCTGAACACGGCCGAATACAAAGAATTGATGGACGAAATAGGAATGATAAAAGTGCCTGACGGCCTGACAGATCGGACCGACTGGTTCGACGAAACATTCCGCACAGGAACTAACCAGAATTACCAGTTATCTATTTCGAGTTCGACCGACAAAATGAAATATCATGTCTCGGGAGGTTATACAAGAGATGCAGGTGTGATAAAAGTTTCTTACTTCAAACGCTATAACTTCAGAGCCAATCTGGAAAACCAGGTAAAAAAATGGCTGACAGTGAATGCTAACCTCTCCTATTCCGATTACTCGTCGAACGGTATTATCTCGGGACAAGGAGCCAACCGGGCAGGGGTAGTACTCTCGGTGATAGGTACGCCTAAATATGCTCCTATCTGGGACGAAACCCCGGGACACGAAGGCTGGTACTACAACAATTTCTACGGTGCTAACCTCACGCATCCGGTGGCGAATATGTCGCGTACGGCTGATAACAAAAGCAAAAACAACCGTTTCATGGGTAGCGGTTCGGCTTTGTTCACTTTCACACCCGAGTTGAAATTCAAATCGAGTTTCACAATCGACCGGGTTTATTATAACTCAACCACATGGTTAGATCCTATCAAGACAGACTATGGCCGCGAGCAATACGGACAGGCAACAGATACACGATCGTTGAGTACTATCCTCATATTCGACAATATACTTACTTACGACAAGAAAATCGGGAAACATAACCTTTCCTTGTTGGGAGGTACATCCAGTACCAGATCTACATGGAATCAAAGCTACCAGACAGCGACACACTTCTTGGGATCAGATATTAAAACACTGAATGCCGGTAACAAGGTTTCGCAAGGCAATGGAACTACCGCTTCCGATTGGGCTATCATGTCTTATCTGGGTAGAGTTTCTTACAACTACGATAGCAAATACCTGTTCACGGCCAACTTCCGTGCCGACGGTTCGTCCAAGCTTGCACCCGGCAAACGTTGGGGATATTTCCCTTCTCTTTCAGCCGGATGGAGAATCTCGGCAGAGGAATTTATGAGTGGAACATCTACTTGGCTGGACGATCTCAAGCTTCGCGGAGGATGGGGACAAACAGGTAATCAGGCCGGTATATCGGACTATGGTTATTTGCAGAAATACAGCATAACCCGCCAGAATTGGTGGGAAGATGGTAAGGCAAATGCAATGATTACGCTGAAACCGTCGAGCTTTTCCAACCCTGATTTGACATGGGAAACAACAACTCAGACAAATATCGGTCTCGACCTGACTGTCCTCAACGGACGCCTGACATTTGCTGCGGATGCTTACTACAAAAAGACAACCGACCTGTTGATGGATGTGCCACTTCCGGCAACATCGTCTATCGGGAATATCTATCGCAATGAGGGAAAAATGGAAAATAAAGGGTTCGAGTTCTCCGTAGATAGCAAAAACCTGACAGGATTGTTCTCTTGGGATACGCAGTTCAATATCTCATTCAACCGCAATAAGGTAACCAAACTCAGCCTGCAAAAGGTTTACTATTACGCTTCTACATCCGAAGGTACAAACGAGAAAGTCGTTCGCATGGCAGAAGGTCAGCCGTTGGGCAAATTCTGGGGATTCATCAGCGAAGGAGTTGATCCCGAAACAGGAGATATTATTTATAGAGATTTAGACGGAAATGGGAAGATTACATCGAGCGATAAAACCTATATCGGCGATCCGAATCCTGATTTCACATTCGGTCTGACAAATAATTTCTCTTATAAGAATTTCAATTTGGGAATCTTCATCACAGGTTCGTACGGAAACGATATTTACAATGCATCCCGTATCGAAACGGAAGGTATGTATCATACACGCAACCAATCGACTAAGGTAAGAGATCGCTGGAAAATCCCGGGACAAATCACCAATATGCCACGCGCAACAAGCGGTACGGACAACATCAAAGCATCTACCAGATGGGTAGAAGACGGTTCGTATGTTCGCCTGAAAACCGTGACACTCTCTTACAACATCCAGAATAACAAGCTGAAAAAATTAGGTATCGGCAGAATACAGCCATACATCACAGCACAAAACTTATATACAATTACCGATTATTCAGGTTTCGATCCCGAAGTAAACCAATGGGGCGGTGATGCCCGCGTGCAAGGTATCGACTGGGGAACGTATCCACAGGTTAAGACATTCATATTCGGGTTAAACGTTGAATTTTAATTGAATCACATTATGAAAAAGATATTATTATACGGCATATCCGCAGGATGTTTACTACTGGCATCGTGCAGCTTAGACAAAGATCCTATTTCCGATTACAGCGAAGTGATAATAGGCGAAGAAGGTTCCGACTCGATAAAATATGCGACCAGAGCCGAGATGCTGACGCAGTACGAGGGCATGTACAGCATCCTGCAAGGTAACAATACACAGGAAAAGTGGTATATGGATTATCTGGAATTTGCCGAGGTGCGGGCAGACAATGCCTATGCCGGAGGAACAAGCAACGGAATTGTTTCGCTCGAGCAACATTCGCAGGATGGGGACAATACGATTGTTTTGCGTAACTGGAAAATGTTTCTGGAGAATATCAATGCAGCCAATATCATCATCTGTAATGTGGATTTAGTGCCCGATTTGGCACTCACCCAAACCGAACGTCAGCATTGGAAGGCAGAAGCCAAAATCCTGCGTGCATGGATGATGTTTGAAATGGTTCGCCTGTGGGGAGAAGTACCTGTATTGATAGAAGAAACTCCACAAATCACGGCCGATAATATCGAAGAGATCTATCCGCTCCTCTTCCCTGAACGCCGCCCTGTGGACGAAGTATATGCCCAGATAATCGAAGACCTTACGGATGCTTCGCTCGATGCGCCTGCGGTCGATAATACAAATAAGTTCAAACTGACCAAAGCTGTGGCAAATGCCCTCCTTGCGAAAGTGTATGCCGAAAAGCCGGTACGCGATTATAGCAAGGTGATACAATACTGCACAGCTGTAGAAGCCGATGGATTTACACTTATGCCCAACTATTCGGATCTGTTCTCGGTGAATGCTGCGAAAACAGATGTGAATTACCGTAACACGCCCGAATCGATATTCGAAGTCGTTTATCCGCAAGGTAGCGGCAACTGGGTAACATGGATGTTTGGTATCGACCTGTGCGATCCGAGCAGTACATACAACTGGGCCAAATGGGTGACACCATCCCGCGATTTGGTAAAAGCTTACGAAGACGAAGGTGATATGGTTCGCATGAACGAAGCTATCGTATGGGGACAACCATCGTGGAGTATCTACTATCCGTCCAATCACTATCCGTTTATGTATAAAACCCGTTCACGATTCAACAGTATCATCAAACTGCGCTTGGCAGATATTCTCCTGCTCAAGGCAGAAGCCTATGTTGCGACAAATAATTTACCGGCAGCTGTTGCCTTAGTCAATCAGGTACGCACCAGAGCGGGATTGTCCGGACTGCCGAGTAGTGTGACCGGTTCGCAAGACAGGATGAAAGATGCCGTATTGAAAGAGCGCCGCTTGGAGCTGGCTTACGAAGGTCAACGCTGGTTCGACCTCGTGCGCAACGATAAAGTGATAAACGTAGTCAATACATTGCCGTCAAGAGATTCGGGCAGGTTGACGATAAAATATCCATTGACAGAGGAAACGATCCTGTTACCGATTCCTCAGGAAGAAATGGATAAGAATCCGAACCTGACTCAAAACCCCGGATATTAGGTTATAAAGGTTATTTCAAGTTAATGAGGAGTGCTGCATTCCTTGTAATGTGGCGCTCCTTTCGGTAAAAAAGAAAATTTCTATGAAAAAGAATGTTATAAAAATATTATTCCTGATCGCTATCCCTTTGCTGTGGCAGGCATGCAGCAGCGACGACAATAACGATCCTGATCCCGATCCCAATCCTCCGGTAGAAACTGCCGATGTGGATGTATATGTCACAACCGGCGACGAATCAATGCTGTTTCAGCATGTGCCTGTATCCTTCAATAAGAAAGATAATATGTCGCCTTATACCGTTACGCTTTCGCCAAACACAGTATATCAGGAGATGGAAGGCTTTGGTGCGGCTTTTACAGGTTCGACCTGCTACAATCTATTGAAGATGAGTGCTGAAAACAGGGCGAAACTATTGAAAGAAACGTTCGATCCCGAAACAGGAATGGGCTATAGCTATATCCGTATCTCGATAGGAGCGTCGGACTTTTCGCTGGGCGAATATACCTATTGCGACAATGCAGGGATAGAAAATTTCGCTTTGCACGAATACGACAAAAGAGATGTAATCCCTGTATTGAAAGAGATATTAGCTATCAACCCTGCGGTTAAGATTATGGCATCTCCGTGGACATGCCCGCGCTGGATGAAAGTGGATAATCTGACCAACATGGCTCCTTACAATTCGTGGACAGGCGGACAGTTGAATCCTGCTTATTATGCCGATTATGCGACATACTTCGTGAAGTATATACAGGCAATGAAAAACGCAGGAATCGACATAGAATCTATCACGGTACAAAACGAACCGTTGAATGGAGGCAATTCCGCATCGCTGTATATGACCTGGCAGGAGCAACGCGACTTTATCAAGAACAACCTCGGGCCTGCTTTCTATACGGCAGGAATCGAAACGAAGATTATCGTGTATGATCACAATTATAATTATGACAACATAAGCGATCAGCAATCGTATCCGGCAAAGATATATGCCGATAGCGATGCGGCGCAATTCATCCACGGATCGGCTTTCCATGCCTATGGGGGCGATAAGAGCGAGTTGATGAATATTCACAACGCCTATCCCGACAAAGGCTTGTATTTTACCGAAATATCTATCGGCGACTGGGGATATACATTCGCCAGCGACCTGATGTGGAATGCACGCGAAGTGTGCATCGGTACAATCAATAACTATTGCAAGGCCGTGTTGGTGTGGAACTTTATGCTCGATGCCGATCATGGGCCTTATCGCCCGGGAGGATGCAACCAATGTCTGGGCGCAGTGACGCTCAACGCATCCAATACGGATGTTAAGCGCAACAGCCATTTCTATACTATCGGACATCTGGCTAAAGTGATCAAACCGGGGGCGCAACGGATAAAAACGAGCGGCTATACGGCAACCGGATTGTACTATGCCGGATTCAAGAATACGGACGGGACATACGGAGTGGTATTGCAAAACGAATCGCAGGATGCAAGGAATGTGACGGTAGCACTGGATAATAAGTCGTTTACCTATTCCGTGCCGGCTAACTCGATGGTTTCCTATCTATGGGAGCAATAAAAACACAAATAATATCAGAAAACAATAAAAGATAATAGCATGAAAACGAATAAATTAATACTGTTATTTATTACTATACTCATCGCATTCACTTCTTGCGATGACGATGATAAATCGCCCGGAAATCCGGTTATGGATTCCAAAACAGAATTCACCAGTGCCATGTTCGGCGATAGCCTGCAATTCACGGTGAATGTAATGGACGATGTTCCTCTGTCTACCCTGAAAGCGCAACTCTTCTATGGCGAAGATATGGTATCGGAAACCGTTATCCGCACGAAAACGAACGACGATTATACAGGGAAAATATATATCCCGTATTATGCCAATATTCCGAATGGAACGGCGACGCTCAAACTCGTGCTGCAAAATATCCGTTTCACGATTACCGAAGAGGAACACGATTTGCCGTTGACGCGTCCTGATTTTCCTTACCTGACATTCGTGACGGAAAATGGTGACTATAACATGCCGCGGACAGGCTTGTACGAGTATGCCCTCACCGATAATCTGCCGCGAAAAATCAAAGGATATATCAAAGCCCCTGCAATGGGTACTTCGGGCAACGAAATCGATTTCGGATGGGTAGATAATGCTATCAAGGAACATTCGACCGAAGGAATCCCGTTCTCCAATTCCGATGCCGGCGTGTATTCGATAACGTTCAATACATTCAACTACGAGGCTGCTCCATTTATCATTTCTTATGCGGTGAATGACGAAAAAATGGATAGGGTGGACGATGACAATTATAAGATCGATTTAGCGCTCCTGCAAGATGACGAGATTGCTGTAGAAGGCTTCGACGATTTCGAAAACTGGTGGCTCGATCCGAACTTCTTCAAAAAGGATGCCGGCGGCCGGATTACATTCGTTCCATCAGACGGTAAATATCGCATCAAAGCGAATCTGCAACACGAGTATATGACTGCCGAAGTATTGGACGCGAGCAACAACCCTGCAAGCCTGCAAGCCGATGGAACGGGTGCTGTATGGGTGATAGGCGACGGCGTAGGATTCCCTTCGTTTGCAACTAATGCTGTGGGCTGGAATACCGCCAAGGCGCTATGTATGGTGCCGATTGGTAATAAGAAGTTCGAGATCTTATTTATTGCCGGAAAAACAATAAAGCTGGATGACATCAACTTTAAGTTCTTCCATCAAAAAGGGTGGGGAGGAGAATTTAGTCATACAGCGCTCACGACGACCAGCACACTCGTATTCGTGGGAGATACAACCAATGGCCGCGACAGCGGTAATCTGGGTATAGTCGACGGACAAACGCTCGAAGACGGCGCGACGTATGCATTCGTTCTCGACCTCAGTGCAGGAAACAGCAATGCTGTACTGACCGTTGAAAAAAGATAAAGAATATCTCTAAATATGTCGTGAAGGGAGGGGTTCACCCTCTCTTCACCGATTAAAAATATGATTATGAAAAAAATATATATTGCAGCCTGTTTGCTGATAGGTTTTATGCTCACTTCGTGTTCTGAATCGGCTACTGTAGACGTCTATACAACCACCGGCGACAAGGCAAAGACGATGCACAACGAACAGATCTCTATGGCTTCTGCCGGAGAAGCTACGGACAACATTATTACATTGCATCCCGAAACCACCTATCAGGAAATGGACGGTTTCGGTGCGGCCATGACCGGATCGAGTTGTTACAATCTATTGAAGATGACACCCGAAGACAGAGCAGCTCTGTTGAAAGAGACGTTCGATCCTGTCAATGGGTATGGATATAGCTATATCCGTATTTCGCTCGGGGCATCGGATTTCTCGCTCGATGAATATACCTATTGCGATAAGCCGGGATTGGAGAATTTTGCGATACATGCAGACGATAAGCGCGATTTATTCCCTATCCTGAAAGAAATACTGGCTATCAATCCCGAAATAAAGATTATGGCTTCGCCGTGGTCTTGTCCCAAATGGATGAAAGTGGACAACCTGAAAGACCTGAAACCCTATGATTCGTGGACAAGCGGGCAATTGAATCCTAAATACTATCAGGATTATGCCGCTTACTTTGTCAAATACATTCAGGCGATGGAAGCCGAAGGATTTAGCATCCATACGGTCACTATCCAGAATGAACCGTTGAACAGGGGCAATTCGATGTCGCTGTATATGACTTGGCAAGAGCAACGCGATTTTGTGAAGAGCGCTCTCGGACCGGCATTCGAAAAGGCTGGTATCAAAACAAAAATCGTAGTGTATGACCACAATTATAACTACGATAGCAACAAGCCCGAAAATTACGATCAAGGGCAGTATCCGCTAAAGATATACGAAGATGCCGATGCTGCGAAATATATCGACGGAGCAGCCTATCACGCCTACGGCGGCGATAAATCCGAGCTTATCCTCGTGCACGAAACCCGCCCTGACAAGAATATCTATTTCACCGAAATGTCTATCGGTTTGTGGGGCGAAGGCTATTCTTTTGCCGGCGACCTGATGTGGAATATGAAAGAAGTCTGCATAGGAACGATCAACAACTACAACAAAGCCGTTATCATGTGGAACTATATGCTCGATGATAAGCACGGGCCGGATCGTCCCGGAGGATGTAATATTTGTCTGGGGGCTATCGATATTGATTCGAAGGATTATAAAACGATGACCAAGAACAGCCATTATTATACGATGGCGCATCTATCCAAGGTAATCAAGCCGGGAAGCCACCGCATAAAATCGGAAGATAATCTTGCTGCCGGAATATATTACACAGTAGTTGAAAATCCGGATAAATCATATGGCGTGGTATTGATGAATGAAAACGATGAAAGCAAAACGGTAATTGTGAGAGTGGGTGAGGAAGAATTCAGCCATACAGTTCAGCCGCAGTCTGTAAACTCGTATCTTTGGAGAAAATAATAAATAAGGTAAATATGAAGTGTGTGAAAATTGTAGCCTCTTTGCTGCTGATAGGTAGCATAAGCGTAAATACTCAAGCGCAGAAGCCTGTTTATCAGGACGAAACCCGCCCCATAGAAGAACGGGTAGAAGATGCGTTGAAAAGAATGACATTGGAAGAAAAAGTAGCGATGTGCCATGCGCAGTCTAAATTCAGTTCGCCCGGCGTACCACGACTTGGTATCCCTGAGAACTGGGCGACAGACGGCCCTCACGGTATACGTCCCGAAGTTTTGTGGGACGAGTGGGATCAGGCGGGATGGACGAATGACTCGTGTATCGCCTTTCCGGCACTGACATGCCTTGCCGCTACGTGGAACAAAGATATGTCTTTGCTCTATGGCAGGAGCATCGGAGAGGAAGCCCGCTACCGGAACAAAAATATCCTGCTCGGACCAGGTGTCAATATCTACCGCACCCCGTTGAACGGGCGCAATTTCGAATATATGGGCGAAGATCCGTATCTGTCCTCTAAAATGGTGGTACCATACATACAAGGAGTACAAGAGAACGGAGTGGCAGCCTGTGTGAAACACTTTGCGTTGAACAATCAGGAAGTTGATCGCCATACGGTGAATGTTGTTGTAGACGACCGCGCTTTGTACGAAATATACCTCCCTGCTTTCAAAGCGGCAGTACAGGAAGGACAAGCATGGGCTATCATGGGTGCATACAACCGCTATAAGGATCAATGGGCATGCCAGAACCAGTATTTGCTGAACGATATTCTTCGTGGCGAATGGGGATTCGACGGCGTTGTAGTGTCCGATTGGGGCGGCGTGAATAATACGGAACAGGCTATATATCACGGTCTCGACATGGAATTCGGTTCCTGGACGGACGGATTGGGCGAAGGGGCGAGCAATGCCTACGATTATTACTATCTGGCAAATCCGTTCTTGAAATTGCTGCGATCGGGAGAAGTCAAAGAGGAAGAAGTAGACAAAAAGGTACGTAATATCCTGCGTTTGGCTTTCCGCACGACGATGGATACAAAACGTCCTTGGGGTTCGTTCGTTACACCTGAACATGCCGCTGCCGGACGCAAGATCGCAGAGGAAGGAATCGTTTTATTGCAAAACAAAAACAACACCTTGCCTATCGATCTGAATAAGGTAAAGAAAATCCTTGTCGTAGGCGAGAATGCCATTAAACCGATGACGGTGGGCGGAGGTAGTTCCTCGTTGAAGGCAAAATATGAAGTTTCGCCGTTAGACGGAATAACCGAGCGTATGGGTGCACAGGCCGAAATCGTTTATGCCCGCGGTTATGTAGGTGATCCTACAAGCGAATACAACGGTGTAAAGCTGAAAAGGGACTTGCACGATTCCCGCTCGGCTGCAGAACTTATTGCCGAAGCGACTACACTTGCCAAAGATGCGGATATGGTTATCTTCATCGGCGGATTGAACAAAAGCGATAATCAGGATTGCGAAGGAAACGATCGCAAGCACCTCGAACTGCCATATAACCAAGATAAGGTTATTACCGAATTATACAAAGCCAACAGCAATCTGGTGGTGGTAAATATTTCGGGTAATGCAGTGGCTATGCCTTGGGTGAATCAGGTTCCGGCTATTGTGCAAACATGGTACAACGGAACAGAATCGGGCACTGCCTTGGCTTCGGTTTTGGTAGGCGACGTCAATCCATCGGGTAAATTGCCGTTTACGTTTCCTGTCAAAATACAGGATAATCCGTCTTCCTCATTTGGCGAAGCCTCTTATCCGGGTATCGACAAAGTGCAGGAGTATAAAGAAAGCATTTTTGTCGGCTATCGCTGGACAGACAAAGAAAAAATCAAACCGCTATTCCCTTTTGGATACGGATTGAGTTATACGACATTCCAATACGGAAAAGTAACTGCCGACAAGAAAGAAGTTGCCGCAGACGGAAATATTTCGTTTACTGTCAGCGTGAAAAATACAGGTGCGACAGACGGTGCCGAAATCGTTCAACTATACATCCGCGACGTTAAATCTTCTTTGCCTCGCCCTGTTAAGGAGCTGAAAGGATTTGAGAAAATCTACCTCAAGGCGGGAGAAGAAAAGACCGTTTCGTTTACTATCGGAAAAGAGGCGTTGAGTTTCTTTGATGATAAAAAGCACGAATGGATTGCCGAATCCGGTGATTTCGAAGCGTTGATAGGCGCTTCGGCAACGGATATTAAATCGAAAGTTTCTTTTAAATTGAAATAAGGAGTAAGAGTCTGTTTAAGTTTTAGCAGAAATTTAAGCAGACTCTTGATTTTATTCTAATCTAATTATTTCAGAAACACTTCTTTTATTATAATAAAAAATATCTTATATTTGTAATGAAAGAAATCGGGAAGTAATGATTAGACAAGATGAAATAGCATTAGTAGTAGATTCGCAGAAAGAAACATTTCTGAAACGAGAATCAGGATTTGTACGTGATGCATTAATGTATGTGCCTGTTGCTGATTCATTTGCTACTATCATAACAGGCATTCGCCGTTGTGGCAAAAGCACGTTGTTGTTACAATTGCTTCGCCGGGATTATCAAGATGCCATATATTTGAATTTTGACGATATTCGTTTGTCAGGTTTCGAAGTTAACGATTTCGCCCGCCTCCATAGAGAAATAGAAAAACGGGAAATAAAAGTGCTGTTTTTCGATGAAATACAAGTGGTTGAAGGGTGGGAGAAATATGTTAATCAACTTTTGCGAGAAGGATATAAGGTATTCGTAACGGGTTCTAACGCTTCAATGCTTAGCATCGAATTGGGAACACATTTAACGGGAAGACACCTGTCTATGGAGTTATTTCCCTTTTCTTATTCCGAGTTTATCCGGTTCAAAGAATTGGATAATGGAGAAGAAGCTATAATGAAGTATCTGACAACAGGTGGTATACCCGAATATGTAAAGACTGATATACCTGTTATCTTAAATGCTCTTGTCGACGATATATTGATGAGAGATATTGCTGTGAGGCATGCGGTTCGTGATGCCAATTCGTTGCGCCAATTAACGGCATTTCTGATAACCAATATAGGAAATCTTGTTTCTGCAAATAAGTTGGTAGGCATGTTTGGTATCAAATCGGCTGCTACATTTTTAGAATATTTCTCTTTTCTGAAAGATGCCTATTTGCTCGAATTTGTGCCAATGTTTAGCTATTCGCTTAAAATACAAGCCCGTAATCCTAAAAAAGTTTATGTAATGGATATGGGTCTTTATACCGAAAATTCTATATCGACGAGCGATAATATAGGCAGACGCTTAGAGAACCTGATATTCTTGCATTTACGCCGGAAATACAAGCATGTCTTTTACTATAAGGAACGTGGTGAATGTGATTTCATAGCCATGGAAAAAAATACTGTAAAAGAAGCCATACAGGTATGTTTGGATGTAAATGATGAAAACTTCGACAGAGAATACAATGGCCTGTTAGAAGCTATGCAAAGCCTCGGGCTGAAAGAGGGCACTATTGTCACACTCAATCAGCAGGACGTATTTGAAAAAGATGGTATGACCATTAATATGATTCCAGCATCTGAATTTTTGGAAAGATAATTAATTGAAAAATAACACTTTATTCTAAGCATATGAAAACACATCTGAAGAAGGCCGCTTTTGCTATTTTATTTATATTGGTAGGCGGTATATCCTTGCAGGCGCAGAATCCGCGCTTGGTTGTCCGATCCGATGATATGGGAGCATTCCATTCGGTGAATGTTGCTTGTATCGAAGCATATAAGAACGGGATAGAAACCACCATCGAGGTGATGCCCGTAACTCCGTGGTTTCCTGAGGCAGTGAAGATGCTGCGCGAAAATCCGGGAGTGGATGTAGGAATACATCTGGCCATCACCAGCGAATGGGAAAACTTCAAATGGCGACCACTCACACAGTGTCCCAGCCTGACGGATGCGAACGGCTACTTTTATCCGATGATGCATCCCAACAAAGCATATCCGAATCAATCGATCACGGAAAATGACTGGAAATTGAACGAGATAGAACAGGAATTCCGGGCACAAATAGAACTGGTATTGAAGAACATTCCGCAGGCAAGCCACCTCACGGGACATATGGGCGCTATCCGCTTCGACCAAGATGTGCTGGCGATGGTTCACCGGTTGGCGGAGGAATATAATCTAACCTTTGTCGAAGGCGATGATCTGAAAGCTAAATATAGCGTCCAATCTGTTTGGTACGACGGACCGAGCAAGACAAGCCAGGAGAAGGAAGCAAGTTTTATCAATATGTTGTCGAAACTGGAGAAAGGAAAAAGTTATATCTTCCTTGATCACCCTGCTATAAACAATGCCGAAATAGAAACGATAGGGCATATCGGCTATGAGTGGGTAGCCGAAGACAGGCAGGGAGTAACCGATTTCATGACGAGCGAACGCGTAAAACAGGCTGTAGCCGACAATAATATCACCCTTATCAATTACAATGAGTTGACAAAAGCCCTCCCGCGCAGTACACCTAAAGCTGAGAAGGTAGCTGAAAAAGGTATAAAGAGTTATCTGGCTGCCGTAGAAAAAAGCGGTCAGGATCTGCATAGCCTGATGATCCTTCGCAATGGGAATGTGGTGTATGAAAACTGGTTTGGGGAGAATGCGGCAAATAAAACGCATATTATGAACTCTGTGAGTAAAACCTTCACAGCTACGGCGCTCGGTTTTGCTGTATCCGAAGGCAGATTGAAAGTGACGGACAAGGTTATCAATTTTTTCCCTGATCAATTGCCTCAAGAGGTCAGCCCTTTTTTGCGCGAACTGACTATCGAGCATTTACTGACGATGTCGGCGGGGCAAAACCCAACTATATCGAATCAGATAAGAAAAGGCGACAACGACGATTGGGTGGCGGCTTTTCTGGCGACACCGTTTGTCTATCAGCCGGGAACGGTTTTTGAATATAATAGCATGGCGTCTTATATGGTGTCGGCAATTGTGCAGCAGGTGACAGGGGAGAAGCTGACCGATTATCTCTACCCGCGTTTGTTCCGTCCGCTGGGCATTGCAGGAATCAACTGGACAGAGTCGCCGCAAGGTGTTAATCATGGCGGATGGGGATTGTATGTCAAAACCGAAGATATGGCCAAAATGGGACAGTTTATTCTGCAAAGAGGAGAATGGAAAGGCAAACAGCTCCTGCCTGCGTCTTGGTTCGACGATATGACAAGTGCGAAGATCTCGACTCTTCCAAGGGAAGCGAAAAAGGAAGATTTAAAGGACAAGATAAAAGAAAGCGATTGGTTGCAGGGCTATGGCTATCAGATGTGGCAATGCCGTCACAATGCTTTCCGTGCCGACGGAGCAAAAGGACAGTTGATCGTCATCCTTCCCGAAAAGAATGCAGTGATAGTGGCTACGGCTAATATAGACGATATGCAGGCCGAAATCAACCTGATATGGAAACACCTGTTGCCAAGCTTCAAATAAGGGAATATTTTAAAACAAAGGGATGTATTTAACGATGAAATAACCACCTACCATCAGCCATACAAATAGGATAAAAGCCAGCAGGAAAGGTTTGGCTCCTGCTTCCTTAAATTTCTTCAGATGGGTTTCCATTCCAAGGGCAGTCATCGCCATTGTCAGCAAGAATGTATCGATATAATTGATGGCGTCTACAACACTTTGAGGAAGCAAATCGAGCGAATTGAACCCGATGACGGCAATAAATCCGAAAGCAAACCACGGAATGGTTATTTTGACCGTACCCGAACCCTTTCCTCCTGCCAGCTTTGCCTGCCGTGCGATGATGAGCGCACAGATAAGCAGCACAGGAGCCAGAAAGATGACCCGTATCATTTTCACGATGATAGCCACTTCCGAGATGCTTTCTCCCATCGCATTTCCTGCTCCTACCACGTGTGCAACCTCGTGTACCGTAGCACCTGTGTATAATCCCCATTGATCGGGTGTGAGATCCAATACTCCATTACGAAACAATATCGGGTATAGAAACATCGCTATGGTACCGAAAATGACAACGGTAGATACTGCAACAGCCGTTTTGTGAGGCTTATTATTCAATACCGGCTCCATCCCCAGAATGGCGGCAGCCCCGCAAATAGCACTACCCGTGCTGGTCAGCAGGGCGATTTCTTTATCTATCTTCAATAATTTTCCGAGTAACAATCCTAATACTAAAGTACCCGTGATAATGATAATATCTATTACAATAGCTGACAGCCCAACAGATACCACATTCTGGAAAGTCAGCCGGAATCCGTATAGGATAATAGCCAGCCGGAGAAGCTTTTTCGACGAGAAAGTTATGCCGGGAAGCCACTCTTCGGGCATATTCTTTTTCAAGGTGTTGCCGTATATCATCCCCACTATGATTCCGATGATGAGGGGACTGAAGGACAGATACTTCAGTGCCTGAAAGTCGGATATATAGAATGCTGCACAGGCAAACAAAGCGACAAACAAAACACCATGTATAGTGTGTATATTCTTTTTCTCGGTCATATTCTTTTTATTTGGTTGTTCAAAATTACAGTGTATTTCTGCTTGTTGTTGCTTTTTTATTTTTATGCTTCATAAGCAAAAGTTATGAGGAAGCAAGGAGTTTTGTTACCTTAGCTGTCTCATTGTTAATAAACATATTTAACCTCATCATGTTCAATTTCAGGATAGAAGTCTTTCATTCGGTTGCAGTACATCTGAGTTTTACAAAAGCATCAAAAGCATTGCATATCACGCAACCTGCCGTAACCAACAATATAAAGGAACTCGAAAACTCGTTGGGTGTCAAGCTGTTCGATAGGAATCAAAGTGGCATATCGCTGACCGATGCAGGGAAAATATTATTGCAGTATGCTGAACGCGCTATCGATGAATACCAGAAATTGGAATATGAAATAGGACTGTTAAGAAATTCGCTCTCCGGGAGATTGAAAATCGGTGCGAGCACAACTATCGAGCAATATGTATTGCCTGCTTTATTAGCTCGTTTCAACCGGGAATATCCGGATATCGAAATGCTGCTGTTCAACAATAACACGATGAACGTAGAGAAAGATTTATCGCTTCACGAGATCGACTTGGGAATCGTTGAGGGAAATCCCGGCATCAAGGAGTTTAAATATATTCCTTTCATGGAAGATGAGATAGTGGCTGTGGCGCATACCTCCCAACCCATTGCGCAACGGGCGCAAATCACACTGGACGAGCTGAAAGCAATTCCGCTTGTCCTGCGCGAGACCGGTTCGGGCAGTTTGGATGTCCTCGAAAGCGAATTACAAAAACATAAAATAAAGCTGAAAGATTTGCAGGTGAAAATGCATCTGGGTAGCACCGAGAGTATCAAAGCTTTCCTGAAAAATGCCGATTGCCTCGGCTTTGTTTCTATCCATGCCATAAGTAAAGAGATTGTGCACAATGAATTTCAGATAATAGACATCGAAGGGCTCGATATTACCCGTACCTTCAATTTCATATACCCTCAAGGGCAACAAAACGGACTGATAGACATGTTTATCGATTTTTGCCTGAACAACAAGAGTTGATTCTTTGTTTCATTAAAAGGGCAGCATCCTGACGGATGGGCAATAATTATTTGTTATGAGGCATAACTATTTTAGCAAGATAACCTGCCCATCAATTAAGTACATTTGTAATCAATAAAAAAAATAAAGATATGAAAACTCTTACATCTGAAAAACTGACAATTGTCGGAGCTGCCGGAATGATTGGTTCCAATATGGCTCAATCGGCTATCCTGATGGGCCTGTCTTCTAACATTTGCTTATACGACCCCTATGCCAAAGGGCTGGAAGGAGTAGCGGAAGAACTGCTGCAGTGCGGCTTCAAAGGCGTGACGATTACCTATACCGATAATATCGCCGAAGCCCTCCGCGGGAGCAAATATATTATAACTTCGGGCGGAGCGGCACGTAAAGAAGGCATGACACGGGAGGATCTGCTCAAAGGAAATGCCGAAGTAGCTATCCAGTTCGGGAAAGATGTGAAGCAATATTGCCCTGACGTGAAGCATGTTGTTGTCATTTTCAATCCGGCGGATATTACAGGGCTGCTGGTGTTGTTATATTCGGGATTGAAACCTTCTCAAGTTTCGACGCTTGCAGCATTGGATAGTACAAGGTTGAGAAACGAGCTGGCCAAACATTTCAATATTCATCCCGATAAAGTGCTCAATTGCCGGACCTACGGAGGCCATGGCGAACAGATGGCTGTGTTTTCTTCCACAACAACCGTCGATGGCAAACCATTGAATGCCTTGATCGGTACGCCCGAACTGACAACAGAGCAATGGGAAGACATAAAGCAAAAGGTGATTCAAGGAGGTAAAAGGATTATAGAATTGCGCGGACGATCTTCTTTCCAAAGCCCGGCATATCTTTCGCTGGAAATGATACAGGCTGTGATGGGAGGCGACAAATTCGACTGGCCGGTTGGCGTATATGTGTCTAATAATGAGTATTCCAATATTATGATGGCGATGGAAACATCGTTGGATACGACCGGAGTTCATTATAAAGAGGCGAAAGGAACGGAAGCGGAAAACAAAGCTTTACGGGAGAGTTACATGCACTTGTGTAAACTAAGGGATGAGCTTATTGCGTCGTCTGTTATTCCTCCCGTCAACAAATGGAATGCTATCAATGAGCATTTGAAATAATCATAATTACAAGAGAAGGAACTCAACCACGAGTTCCTTTTTCTTTTTTTGACGCGCATTTTAGTATCTTTGCAGAATAAAACAACCCGACCAGCTATGGAAGAAAAAGAATATAAAGTGTTATTCGTTTGCCTTGGAAATATTTGCCGTTCTCCTGCGGCGGAAGGTATTTTTGCCGATATGGTGAAGAAAGAAGGTCTACAAAACCGTATAAAAGTAGATTCGGCAGGAACGGCAGGCTATCATAACGGCGAGCTGCCCGACTACCGTATGCGCCAGCATGGAGCGCGACGGGGATATAAATTCGATTCCATTTCGCGCAAATTTCTGGCGGTCGATTTCGATCAGTTCGATATGATAATCGCTATGGACGATAGCAATTATGACAATATTATGCGGCTGGCTCCCGACCTCGAATCGGAGAAGAAAGTGCACAGAATGGTCGATTTTTCACGCAAATATAAGTACGATCATATTCCCGATCCTTATTATAGCGGTTCGGATGGCTTCGAGTTGGTACTCGATCTATTGGAGGACGCTTGTGCCGGATTGCTGGAAGAAATCAAACAAAAGATCTGATTTTTCTTTTTTAATACGAAAAATATCCCTTTCTTTGTCAAATGTAACGGGGTTAATATCTATACGGATAATGGAACAAAAACGCCTTATTTTTCTATTCAACTTTCGTCTTATCAATATGTTCATTGGTGAGATAATAGACACACACACACACACACACACACGTAATATAACGTTTTTCGGGCGATTATCCAAATTTTCATATAAGAATTTTAGAAAAAAAAGTTACTTCGCCCTACGGGCAGTTACTTCGTGCTTCGCACAGTTACGAGTTACAAGAGATAACTTGCGAACTGCTGCATGGCTTTGCCCCTACTCGTCACTTGTAACTTGTAACTCGTCTACTAAAAAATATGCTTGTGTTAATGTCAGGGGTATTTCTGGCTGTGACAGCCGTACCTACCTCCCCCCAGCCCCCTCCACAAGAGGGGGAGCGAGGGGCAATCTTTCAGTTAACAGTTATCAGTCAACAGTCAACAATGAAATACATGTAGGGGCGAAACATCGTTCGGCGAAGCGTAGGCGAGCCAATAAATATTCGCCCGCAATATCCGACATATACGGGGCAATATTTATTGCCCCCTACAAAGCTATAACGAGAACCCTCGCTTTCGCTCAGCATGACAGTGCTAACAGCTATCAGCTAACGGCTAAAAGCTACATATCATCACATTATCTCATTATCATATTAACTAATTATTTTTTATTATGAAAAGAACAATCTTGACACAGGCTATCTTGATATTAGCCTTCTTAACAACAACAATCAGCCTACATGGGCAGGTGACTATCGGAAGCAATACACCACCACGGGTGGGGGCACTATTGGACCTGACCGAAGGTGCAACAACTACCCGCGGATTGAAAATGCCTCGCGTAGAACTAACTAACTTAAAACCCACTACTCCTGCTGAACTATCGGCATCTATCGGCGGGACAGGCAATTGGGTGCTGGCGGACCATACGGCACTGGCTGTTTATAATACCAAAGAAAGTGACCATTGCGCTGTTGAGCCTATCCACGAGGGGCTTTACGTCTTCGATGGTGAACAGTGGCAATTCCTTGGGAAGAAAGGAAGCACCTCTGCTGCTGTTTACGAAGTTATTGACCCTCGCGACAATCAGGTTTACTTAGCCCGTAACTTCGGAAGTACCGCCGGCGACTGGATGCTGGAGAACCTGCGCTATATTCCCAACAACACCGATGCCGGCTTTACGGGGTTTACCCATACGGCAGTGAATTCTTATACTGCCAAACACTGGTCTTATCCTTGGAAAGGACCAACCGGTACAGGTGGGACATACAATGCTACTCAAGCTGAGGCCGACTGGGATTCACGGGCTGGACTATTCTATAACTGGTCTGCTGCAACTAACGGCGAAAATAGCGAGATAGTAGACCAGGGTCAGGTAGCGGGTATTGTTCCCGGTGCTGATGAAGTAGAGGTCAAAAAAGAAACAATTGCAGGAGCCAAAAATGGCAAGATCCGGGGCATTTGTCCACCCAACTGGCATGTACCTACCGACCGTGAATGGAATGCATTGGAAAAGGAACTCACCGAGCATGCTTCCAGCTATTCTGCTACGGCTAACAGTACGTGGTCTTCTACATGGGAAACAGGCACAAGTACTCCGGCAGCAGGCTGGCGTGGCACTATCCATGGTGAGGCAATGAAGAGCGAGTGTGAGCTACCGGGCCATAGCTACGGCTCTCCCAACGGCAAGAGCTTCTCTACGACACAGGGTGGTTTCAACGCAGTGCTTGCGGGCCGCACCTACCTCAATAGCGTCTCCATTTACGGCAACTATGGGAGCTTCTGGTCAACGAGTGCCGTCTACGGCAGCAATGCATGGGCTCGGACCATCAGCAATGGCTACGCACAAGTGTTCCGGGGCTACTACGGTCGTGACTATTTCTATAGTGTGCGTTGCAAAAAGGATTAGCGTAAATCAGTTATCAAATAAATTATCTATACAAGGAAGTAGTCCGTGAGGGCTGTTTCCTTGTGTTCTTTGTCATCCCGGGCGGATGCGAGGGAGCTCGTTACGCTTTGCGCTGTTCAAAGTTGGGTCGGTATGCCTCGCATCCGCTCGGCATGGCAGAATCGTTCTTTTACTTTGTGCCTTTAGTGTAGAATCTTTGAGTCCTTCGCGGTTAAATAATGAAAAAGTAACCACACTAAAAAATGCACAAAAAAGATATACTTTTTGTATGTCTTTTATTCTTAAAGTGCTCATAATAAGCACAAAAAGAAAGTAGCTACTGGTATAAAAAGTGGTACAAGAAAGCGACACTTTAGAGGCTTTTTGGGGGGCAAAATCACTACATGTAGTGATTGACAGGCAGGCGAAATTGAAGTTTCTTTGCAACATAAATTTTGTAAAGATCAACTTGAATTCTATGAAGAAGCTACTTATTTGTTTGTCTGCCTCATTTTTATCGGTAGCATTGTGGGCACACGAAGGAGATGGAAATCCTGATCCTGCCAAACCGGATACACTCTATACCGAATTGAAGAACGATATTGTTATCCTTTCCACCACGAAGGAAACGAACAGCTTGAAATCGCTGCCGGCATCGGTCTCGATCTTCTCGCAAAAGAACCTCGAAGGGTTACAGGTGACCTCGTTCAAAGACCTGAGTGCCATTGTGCCCAATTATTTTGTTGCCGACTATGGCTCCAAGATGACGGCACCGCTCTATATACGGGGTATCGGGGCACGTTCGGGCTTTCAGACAGTGAGTATGTATGTCGATAATATCCCATATTTCAACACCACTTCGTTCGATAACGAACTGTATGATATACAGCGTGTTGAGGTGCTTCGCGGAACGCAGGCTACGCTTTACGGGCGCAATGCGATGGGCGGTATTATCAATATCTATACCTATTCGCCTCTTACTTATGAGGGAACAACGCTTCGTTTGGGAGGAGGTAGCCACGGGCAATTTTCGGCATCGGGTTCGCATTATCGCCGTTTGAGTAAGACGACCGGGATTTCGGTGGGAGCCTATTACAATCAGAATGACGGGTACTTCCGCAACAAGTTTGACGGTAAGAAAGTCGACGACCTGAAAGATGCCGGCGGGCGTGTGAAATTCGTCTGGCAGCCCAATACCCGTTTCTCGGCAACCCTGTCGACCAATTTCGACTATATCGATCAAGGAGCTTTCCCATATAAGGAGCTTGCAAGCGACGAAATCGACTACAACTCCGACGGTTACTACAAGCGTAAGCTCTTTACCAACGGGTTGGCGCTAAGATATGCGGGCGAAGGTTATGAGATTAACTCTACTACCGGATATCAATACCTGAACGACGAAATGAATATGGATCAGGACTATACGCCTCTTTCGGTCTTTCAGATAAACCAGCGGCAGAAAGAAAGCTCGCTCAGTCAGGAAGTTACCATCAAATCCGCTTCGGATTCGTGGTATCAATGGTCGGCAGGCGTGTTCGGCTTCTACGATTACCTGCACACCACCCCGCCCGTGTATATGATGCAGGACGGAATAAACAATATACTCAATGCCCAGATGACGGCAGTAGGTGCGCCTATCAGTTTCACCGACAGCCAGATAGATTTGGACGGTAATTATAAGCGTCCCACCTACGGAGCAGCTGTTTTTCATCAGTCTACCTTCAACGATTTGGGTGTAAAAGGGTTATCGGCAACCTTAGGCGTAAGGCTCGATTATGAAAAGACTAAGTTGAAATACAACTCATACACGACAGCGAATTTCGTGGTCGCTCCTCGTCCGCCAATCTCCTTACCTTTTACGGCAGAGCCTGTTATTAAAGGGGAAGCTTCGGACGACTATCTGGAATTCCTGCCCAAGGCAGTTTTAAAATACCAGATAGATCCCAATTCGCATGTGTATGTCTCGGCTTCGCGCGGATATAAGGCAGGAGGACACAACATACAGATGTTTGCCGATTTGTTGCAGGAAGCGCTGATTGTGAACATGTTCGACCAGATGCCTCCGGCTATGCTGCCGATGTTGCCGCCTGCCGTGCAGAATATGCTGAATGCCTTGAAGGACTTGCCGCCGACCAACGAGCGTATATCTTACAAGCCCGAATTGAGTTGGAGCTACGAGTTTGGGGGGCAGCAAAGCCTGTTCGATAACGCTTTGTCTATCAACTATTCGGCTTTCTATATGGATGTCAAAGATGTGCAGTTGACGAAGTTCGTTGCCAGCGGTGGCGGGCGTATGATTGCCAACGGAGGGAAGGCAGTGAGTAAAGGGTTCGAGGTAGGACTGAAAGCCCGCCCGTGTACAGGCTTCTTCCTGTATGGTAACTATGGCTTTGCCGATGCTAAGTTCCGCAAGTACGTGACCGACGAAGGCGACTTCTCGCACAACTATATACCGTTTGCTCCGCGCTCTACGTTCAGTGTAGGAGGGAACCTTTCTTACGATACCAAGAACTGTCCTGTAATAGACAGGGTGACGTTGGATGTCAACTACGCCGGTGTGGGCAAAGTTTATTGGGAAGAATCGAACACCATGTCGCAGGGCTTCTATGGTACACTCAATGCGCAGATAGGTTTCGAGAAAGGCATCTTCGCCCTCGAGCTTTGGGGTAAGAACGTCCTTGATAGGGAATATAACGCATTCGTATTCGAATCGAGCCGTAACTACTTCGGGCAACAAGGCAGGCCTGCCCGTTGGGGTGCTTCGGTGAAGATTAAGTTGTAGCAGGCAGCCACATTTGTGGCATAATTCTGTCTTGGGATTCGTTTTTATGGCATTTTGCTCGATTTATAACAAAAAATAACATATATTTGAGCAAAATCTATAAAAACCACCTGCTATGAATACAAACGGTCAAACACACAGGTTCGTCTTCCTTGCTGTATTGTTCTTCCTTGCTTTCCAGTTGAAAGGACAGACAATAGACTGGAAAAGTTATCCCGGAAAGACGTTCGTTTACGAGATAAGCAATAAGGAAGCCGAGAAGTTGCTCCGCAGTAAACCGCAAGACAGCCTTATGCTGAAGATGCTGCATACTCCGCTTACTTCGTACAAGAATGAGTGGGAAGACCACCCGAAGCAAGGGCACTTCATCTTTTCCGAGATACATAAGAACAGGGTGAGTTACCGCTATGCGCCTATCATGCCCTTTCAGGTGTTCCTGTTCAAAGAGTACGGTGTGCTGACATTGCAGGTAGTGGATGCCGAAGGCAATATCCGCAGCGATGCCAAAGTAAGGATTAAAGGGCGATGGAAGTTCTTCGATACAGGCGTGTACTTCGACAAGGTCAGCCAGACATACACGATAGACGACGAGTCGGAAAAGACCGATCGCTTGTTGACGGTAGAGCTGGACAAATTCATGGTTATGTTCAACTTGTCGAAATACCTTGTCAATCCGTCTTGGTACGACAATGACAACGAGGATAGCGGTCCCGACTTCTACAGCTACATGCTGACCGACAAGAATAAGTACAAACCCGGCGAGACGGTTCGCTTCAAATCGTATGCCCTGTCCGCTAAGCGGAAGCCATTGAAAGAGCCATTGCAAGTATGGCTGAATAACAAGTTGATAAAAGAGATATCGCCTTACAATCCGGGTGGATATGCCGATGAGGTCTTCCTGCACGACTCACTGAAGTTGCAGTTAGACTACTACTACGGCTACAATATTCAGCTCCGGGAGAAGAAGGGGCGGGTTGTGGGTAATACCCGGTTCAAGTACGAAGACTATGAGTTATACGATAGCCGTCTCGAAACCAAGCTGACAGCCTTCGACCACTACAACCCCGATACCAACCGTTTGGAGATTAAGGCGCTCGATACGAACGGGCTATTCTTGCAGGACATGAAAGCCGAAGTGCTGGTGACGAGGTCTTCGGTTGGAGCATCCTTTACCGACCTCTTGGTCTTGCCCGATGTATTGATGCAGAAGACAATCAATCTGGACAATGATAAGCCGACCTATATCGATATCCCTCCGTCCCTGTTTGGTGAGTCCAATTGCTCATACAACGTACAGATAAAGGCATATACCTATGACAATCAGGTCTTGACTTCGCGGAATGGAGCCACCTTCTACAAGTCGAAGTATGACATCTACCAGTCGACGCGCAACGATACCATCCGCTTCGAGTTCGAAGAACTGGGACATAAGAAGAACGTGAAAGCCAAGCTCTGGTACAACGATGATTATGAGAATCAGAAGGAGATAGAACTCCCTTACGAAGAGCCGTTTAAGCAGTCGCTATATGACTATAATATCCGTGTGGAAGAGCCATCCTGCTTCCGGTCGTTTGCCGTTTCGGCTATGCATTCAAAGCTGGATATAGCAGGAGGCATTATGACGGACTCCTTCAACGTAAAATTGGAGAACCCGCTCAAACTGGACGTTTCGTGGTATATCTATCAGGGTAATACCTTGTTAGAGAAAGGCTCAGGCAAGGAGTTCGATTTCAAATATCCGAATACGAACCTCGAACTGACTCACTATGTGGAGGTATTCTACTTCCTCGGACAGGAGCAGGAAGCCTTCCGCCGGACGTTTGTCCCTAAGACCGAATTCCTCGATGTAGACATCGACTTGCCCGAGCGCATCTATCCGGGGCAGAAGTTAGATGCTACCATCACCGTGAAGGATAATATGGGTAAACCCGTCAAGGGAGTAGACCTTACGGCTTTCGCCTTCAACAGCCAATTGGGATACTATTTGCCAGATCTGCCTTATTATGGGCCTTCGCCACGTGCACGCGAGCAACGTTCGAGCTATGGCCTCAACCAGCGGAATGCCCGCGACTTCACCATCCCGCTCAACTATCCCGAATGGAAGTATAAGGCAGGATTGGACACGATGAAGTACTATCAGTTTACCTATCCGTTGGGAAAACTGTTCAGGCACGAAGTGGCGACGCCCGATTCTACTACGCAGTTTGCCCCTTATGTGATGAAGGGTGGCGAAGCCGTTCAGATATATGCCATCGAACTGAACAGCAACCCTATCTACTTCTCGTGGACGGAGCAGGCCAAGCGATACTCGTTCGTCATACCGAATGATACAGTGAAGCAAAAGATAACCATGCGCTTGCACGACAGAGCTGTTGTGATAGACTCGGTATACTTCACCCCGCATAAGAAGACGATTCTGAGTGTCGACCTCGATTCGTTGCCTGCATATAATGCGTGGTCGGTAGGTATAGACACACGGACATCTATAGATAAAGACTATAAGCTTACCTCGGAGGAGAAGCGCGTCTACAGCTATTATATATCGCGCATCCCTGTGCAAAGGAACTATAACTTCACCTACCTCAGAGACACGGCACGCAATATTGTATACCCTGTCTTCCATAAGTGCCTGCAAAGTCCGATGTCGAGCGTATTGATAGGCCCTATCCCGGGAGGAAAGCGCTATATGCAATATTGCGACAGCACCATTTATAAGCACGAAGGAGGCTTCCGCTACGACTACGAGGACAATGTAGTCTATAAATATGCGATAGAGCCTTACCCAGATAAGCTGACCTTCAGCTCCACGACGAACTTCTATGGGCTGAATGATTTCACCCTGACCACGAAGGAGTTCAACCGGATAGTGGAAGCCTGCAAGAACGAAACCGACAACTGGCGGCCTACGAATATCCAGATCCTGCAAAGCGGATTCCATGCCAACTTCAAGTTGCCGACGCGGCAGGATACGACAGGCGTTTCGAACCTCCTGCTCCGCAATGTGGAAACGAAAAAGCTCTTGTACCCCGACCAGATAGAATACGGTCAGCGGAAGTACAGTTCCGTTCCGGCAGCGACCTACGATGCCATATTGCTCTACAACAGCGGCAACTATATCTGCTTCGACAGTGTTCCGCTTCTTTCGGGGCATTATATAGCGGTGGATATGACTAACTTGCCGTTGCAGCCGAAAGACACCCTCTCGCAGAAATGGCTGGCATTGCGCACACGGGTAGTACAACCTTATACGGCACAGCAGACATCGAACTATCAGAGTTCCTATTACAGCCAGCCGATGGTGCGACGCCCATCTTCCGCAGCCAATGCCGTGAGAGGTATTGTGAAAGATGATGAAGGCGAACCGCTTATCGGGGTGACGGTCTACATCAAAGGGACAACCTATGGGACGGTAAGCGACATCGACGGAGGATTTGAAATAGCTGTCGACGGCAACGAAGCAACCCTTGTATTCAGCTACATAGGCTATAATACCGAAGAACTGAAAGTGACTAAAGGCAGCATAATCGATGTAGTGCTGAAAGCCGATATGCAGCGACTGGACGAGGTGGTCGTAATAGGCTATGGCACTGTGAGAAAGTCTTCATTGACCGGCTCGGTTTCTTCCATATCCGTCTCTGAGGCGATAGCCACAGAAGCTGCTGCCCCGCCGGAAGTGCCGGATGACGACGAAGAGGGCGACAACGAAAACGAGGTGCAGGCGGCCGAAGATCGCCTCTATAGCGAGCTGTTGCAACTCAACGGGTTACGCAGCAACTTCTCGGATGTCGGTTTCTGGGAACCGGCTCTGGTAACGGACAAGAAAGGTAAAGCCCGGTTTACGGTTACCTTCCCCGACAATATCACCCAATGGAATACAATCGTGTATGCGATGAATCCGAAGCTGAAAACGGGAACTGCCCGCAAGCACATCAAGTCGTATAAGCCACTGATGGCAGAACTGAAGAACCCGCACTTCCTCGTAGTAGGCGATTCGAGCTACTATGCCGGAAACATCCGTAACTATACTTATGGCAAACAGGATATAGAAGGGCTTGTGACCTTCGCCATCGAAGAAGATACGGTTATGTCAAAGAGCATTCAGTTTACAACCTCGCATCAGGACAAGGTGCTGGTGACGCCTACGGTTGCCGATAGCCTGTCGGCCACTTATATGTTCCGCCGCAACGATGGATACAACGACGGCGAAAAGCGCACCATACCTGTTCTTCGTCAGGGAACGGAACTCGCCGAGGGTACACTCGACTTCCTCCGCAATGGCGACCGGAAAGAGGTAGTAGCAGCACCTGACGAGGAAATGCACATCTCCATTTCGGCTAAGCAGCTGGATGTGTATATGGAGGCAGCAAGCTATCTCCGCAACTACAAATACGACTGCAACGAGCAGCTGGCATCCAAGCTTATCGGCTTCCTCAACTACAGGCTGTATTGCCAATATGCAGACAAGAAGTTCAAGGACGACAAGCACGTCAACAGAATCATCAAACGTCTGGAAGAGAACCGCAACGAGAATAAGCTCTGGTCGTGGTGGGGACGTTCTTCCAGCACATCGTTCTGGATGTCGGCACACGTTATCCGCGCCTTGAACGAGGCCAAGAAAGCAGGTTATCAGGTTACGGTAGACCTGAGCCGCACGGCGCAGGATTATACCGATACGCAGCGATACCGCCGTGCTTCCATCTACGATATGGACATTATCAATGCCTTGTCGGATGCAGGAACGGAGCAAAAGTACGACCAGATAATAGACCTGTTCGATAAAGAGATTAAGCACCTCGAATACGTAGCCGATACACTGGCCCGATATTACAAACGCCCGAATACAACTTCTTACCTGAAAGAGAAGCTGCAACTGCTCGAGCTTCGCCAGAAGCACAACATAGGCTATACGCCCGACAGCCTGACCAAGTACCTCAAGAAGGATGTATTGGGAGCTGTTTATTGCTCCGATGGCAAGCAGCGATACTGGTATAGCGACGATATGATGACCACTGTCATAGCTTATCGCATTGCCCGCAACGATTCGACGCTGGCGCATCTGAAAGAGCCGATGCAGATGTATATCCTCGGGACGAAAGGGTCGGGTTGGAATACCTATCAGGCTTCTACGGCCACTATGGCTATCCTGCCCGATCTGATGGCTGAATCGGCATCGAAAAAGACACCTTCGTCTGTCCTGCTGTCGGGTAAGGATAACAAGCAGTTGACCGAGTTCCCTTACGAAACCACCCTGCTTCCGAACGAACGCCTGACTATCGAGAAGCAAACCGGGCTGCCGCTAATCTATTCGGCTTACAAGATGAAGTGGGTAACCGAAGAGAACAAAGGCGATGCTTTCGAGATAAGGACAAGCCTCGGTGCCGGCGATACGCTTACAGCCGGCGTGCCGGCCATATTGACCGTGACGCTGGAGGTGAAACAGAAGAATGCCGAGCATGTGATGATAGAAGTGCCTATCCCTGCGGGATGTAGCTACAACAGCAAGCGGCAGAACTACTGGTGGTCTAATCGTGAGACACACCGCGAGTCGTTCAAGGATAAGACCGTTATCTTCTGCGAAAGCCTTCCGATGGGTACTTATACGTTCCAGATAGATCTGCTTCCGCGCTATACAGGGCGTTATATACTGAATCCAGCTAAGGCCGAGATGATGTACTTCCCTGTGGTGAATGCCAATAATGACCTCAGGAGAATCGGTATAGAGGAACGAGAATAATATCAACCTCTTATAATAATCACAAGCAGGGCTTTATGGACATATCGATGTCGGTAAAGCCTTGCCTGTTTTTGCCTGGAACGCCTATTCCGAATCTTTATCTACCTTGTGGATAGTGAGTTGCGGAAAGGGAAAGTCGATGCCGACCTCGTTGAACTTCTGATACACATTCTTGTTGATGTTGAAGTACACATCCCAATAGTCCGAGCCTTTAGCCCATACGCGGACAATAATATTTACACTGCTGGCATCGAGCTGGTTAAGCTCTACAAACGGAGCGGGATCGGACATAATGCGCGTGTCAGCGGCAAGTACCTCCAGAATGGTTTTCCTTACCTTGTCGAAGTCTTCGCCATAATCGACGCCGAATATCCACTCTATTCTTCTCTTGTCCACGTTGTAGTTGTTTATATAGCCACTGCTGAGCGTCCCGTTAGGGATATAAACCGTGATATTGTCCGACGTGGTGAGGATGGTATGGAAAATCTGTATCTCCTGAACCGTTCCGCTTACACTCGAGGTGCCTATATAGTCTCCTATCTTGAATGGTTTGAAGAGCAGGATTATCAATCCTCCTGCGAAGTTGGACAGGTTACCGCTGAGTGCCATACCGATGGCTACACCGGCAGAAGCGATAAGGGCGGCAAACGAGGTTGTTTGTATACCTAATGCCCCGATAATCGAGATGATGAGCATCACGATTAATATGATATTTACGAGGCTGGCGACGAATGTCCTCACGGCAGGAGCTACATCCTTCTTGTTCAGCAACTTTTTGACTAACTTGTTGATTAGGTTGATAACAAATCGTCCGATAATAAAGATAATGAGCGCTTTGAGGATAGCCAATCCCAAATGAGTTCCTTGCTCCAATAATGTCTCCAATATTCTCTCTATTTTGGAGAGAGATACGGTTTCTATCTGTAATAAGTTCATCATATTGAATATTTTATAGTTATTTGATCGTATGATTGGAAGAATCTTTTATATCGAACGCCTTGAAGGTTGGTATTGTTCAAATTTTAAGATTTCTTCGGATTGGCATTTTTTTCTTCTTTTTTAACCTCGAAGCATTTCTTTACAGGACTGATATCCCTGTCAAATTATGTCAAAAACCTTAGTTTGCTGATTATCAATCAAAATTTAGTTAAAACTTGACACTCTTGACAAATATTACGCGATACACTGGTTTTTGTCTTGTCATTTTTCTTTATTATTTAACCGCGAAGGGCTCAAAGATTCTACACGAAGGGCACAAAGTAAAAGAACGTAGGGAAACAGTCCTCGCGGACTATCTCCCTGTATAGATAAAGTTTCTTGTAACTCGTAACTTGTAACTGCCCGAAGGGCGAAGTAACTGATTAGTCGTCTTTCTTGCAGCGGACGGAAAACAAATGGATGTGAGAGCCGACGTCACGGGCCACTCGCGCACCACTGCCGTGGACGCCCCGCTGCCACACAGTGCCGCTGTTGTAAGTGCTTGCCGTCCAAGAGTAGAAGCCGTAGCCATAATGGCTAACATCACCATTGTAGGCGAAACCCGTAAGAATTGCGTTGAAGCCACCCTGTGCCGTAGAGAAGCTCTTGCCGTTGGGAGAACCGTAGGTATGGCCCGGTAACTCACACTCGCTCTTTATAACCTCGCCATGAGTAGTGCCACGCCAGCCGTATCCCGGATTCGGATATGTGCCTGTTTCCCAAGTCGCAGGCCACGTGCTGTTAGCTGTAGCTGAATAGTCGGAAGCATGCTCGGTGAGCTCCTTTTCCAATGCATTCCATTCACGGTCGGTAGGTACATGCCAGTTGGGTGGGCAAATGCCCCGGATTTTGCCATTTTTGGCTCCTGCAATTGTTTCTTTTTTGACCTCTACTTCATTAGCACCAGGAACAGTGCCCGCTACCTGACCCTGGTCTATTGTCTCGCTGTTTTCGCCGTTAGTTGCAGCAGACCAGTTATATAATACCCCGGTCCGTGGATCCCAGTCCGCTTCGGCTTGGGTAGCATTGTAAGGCGTATTCCCAGAGCCATCCCCTTTCCAAGGATAAGACCAGTATTTAGCAGTGTAAGGACTGGGTGCGACGGCTGCCGTATGGGTAAACCCCGTAAAACCGGCATCGGTGTTGTTGGGAATATAGCGCAGGTTTTCCAGCATCCAGTCGCCGGCGGTACTTCCGAAGTTACGGGCTAAGTAAACCTGATTGTCGCGAGGGTCAATAACTTCGTAAACAGCAGCAGAGGTGCTTCCTTTCTTCCCAAGGAATTGCCACTGTTCACCATCGAAGACGTAAAGCCCCTCGTGGATAGGCTCAACAGCGCAATGGTCACTTTCTTTGGTATTATAAACAGCCAGTGCCGTATGGTCCGCCAGCACCCAATTGCCTGTCCCGCCGATAGATGCCGATAGTTCAGCAGGAGTAGTGGGTTTTAGGTTAGTTAGTTCTACGCGAGGCATTTTCAATCCGCGTGTAGTGATTGCCCCCTCAGTCAGGTCTAATAATGCTCCTGTACGAGGTTTTTCTCCACTACCTATCGTCACTTGCCCATGCAAGCCGATTGTTGTAATAAATAAGGCTAATATAACGATAGCCTGTGTCAAGATTGTTCTTTTCATGTTATAAAAGAATAAGCCACCTCCCCCTGCCCCCTCCACAAGAGGGGGTAACAGAAAAAGATGAAGTGAATAATATGTTTGATTGTATTTTAGCCCCACCAAACCTCCCCGTGGGGGAGGCTAAGAGAAGGATATATTTTCGTTTTTTGTTGAATGGTGGCGTAAACCCATTTCCTCCTTTGGGGAATAAAGGGGACCGGTTATTGTCATCCCAAGTGAATACGAGGGATCTCGTCTCGTTACTGTGTAGGGGCAGACCTGTGTGTCTGCCCGATATATCGGTTTGCGGGCGCACACGCAGGTGTGCCCCTACAGAAGTTCTATTGTTGATAGAAGAGGATGATATACTTCCCCCTTCGGGGGATTGAGGGGGCCTGCTGCTCACTGAAATATTGCCCCTTGCTCCCCCTCTTGTGGAGGGGGCTGGGGGGAGGTAGGTACGGCTGTCGCAGCCCGGAATACCCCTGACATTAACACAAGCATTCGGGCACCCCCTCCCTACCTCCCCCGCAAGGGGAGGAGATAGGAAAAGAGTGTATATTTTTACTCCCCCTCTGCTGGAGGGGGACGGGGGGAGGTGAATTTTATTAGTTGAAAATTTGGATAATCGCCCGAAAAACGTTATATTACGTGTGTGTGTGTGTGTGTGTGTGT
>NZ_QVMN01000012.1 GCF_010501075.1 Dysgonomonas sp. 25 | reverse complement strand
TGGTTCAGGGCATCTGCTCCCGTTATTTCGGGGGCTGTTCCTATCTTCAGTTTGCTCAAATCCGAAAGTTCCACCTTGGGCAATCCAAGCCCGTGCTTTGCCGTTGCATTATTGGCATCGGGGGCATGTTCTTTCAGGTCTAACAGTGCGCCGACATTGGGTTTCTCGCCACTGCCGATGGTTACCTGCCCATGCAAGGCGGTTGTCGTGAATAAGGCTAATATCATAATAGCCTGTGTCAAAGTTCTTTTCATGTTATAAAAAAATTAACCACCTCCTCCTGCCCCCCTCCACAAGAGGGGTAACAGAAAAAGATGAAGTGAATAAATAGTTTGTTTGAGCCCCACCAAACCTCCCCGTGGGGGAGGCTAAGGGAAGGATATATTTTCGTTTTTTGTTGAATGGTGGTACAAACCCATTTCCCCCTCTGGGGGATAAAGGGGGCCGGTTATTGTCACCCCAAGCGAAGGCGAGGGATCTCGTTATAGCTTTGTAGGGGGCAATAAATATTGCCCCGTATATGCCGGATATTGCGGGCGAACGATGTTTGGCTCGCCTGCGCTTCGCCGAACGATGTTTCGCCCCTACAAGGATTTTGTTGTTATCTGTTGACTGATAGCTATTAGCCTTGTCATGCTGAGCGAAAGCGAAGCATCTCTTCTCGTTACTGCGTAGGGGCAGACCTGTGTGTCTGCCCGATATGTCGATTTGCGGGTGCACACATACATCTATATTCCTTTTAATTGCCTCCACTTTTAAGTGGAGGAACAAGAAGGGCAGCATACAAAGGGCTTTAGCCAAATCCATTTTGACTAAAGTCACCTTTTGAAAGATGCAATCATACCCACGCCTTAAAAGGCGTGGCAACATTAAACTATTAGTTTTGTCACCCCAAGCGAAGGCGAGGAATCTCTTTCGGGTTTTGTGTAGGGGCAGACCTATGTGTCTGCCCGATATATCGGTTTGCGGGCGCACACGCAGGTGTGCCCCTACAAGGGCTCTATTGTTGATAGAAGAGGATGATATACTTCCCCCTTCGGGGGATTGAGGGGGCCTGCTGTTAACTGAAAGACAGCCCCTCGCTCCCCCTCTTGTGGAGGGGGCTGGGGGGAGGTAGGTACGGCTGTCGCAGCCGGAAATACCCCTGACATTAACACAAGCATNGGAGGTAGGTACGGCTGTCGCAGCCGGAAATACCCCTGACATTAACACAAGCATTCGGGCACCCCCTCCCTGCCTCCCCCACGAGGGGAGGAGATAGGAAAAGAGTATATATTTTTACTCCCCCTCTGTTGGAGGGGGACGGGGGGAGGTGACTCTTTTTTCTAAAAAAACCTCTAAAACCTTTGATTAATCCGAAATATTGACTATATTTCGTGTGTGTGTGTGTGTGTGTGCACGTAAGAAGTAGAATATATCATATTAGAATACAATATATTAGCTAATAATATAGCCTCAAATCTTCTATTTCTCTGCACGATATTCATTTTGTGTTATACTACAAAGGAAAGCATATTTTTCGAATTGCCCAAATTAAATAACTAAGTAATGATATAGAAATTAATCCTCTATCCGATTGGATAAGACAGAAATTTTGTTTTTCTTTGTTCCCAACAAACATATTTATATTCATTTACTTAAAAACACAGTACCTCGAGATGACAACGCAAGGATTAAGGGAGCTTCTGCTGAAAGAGCATGCTCGCGACAAGAAACTGACAATTATCAACTTTTTCGTTATTGCTATTATTGCAGTAATTGTAATAAGCCTATTACTCTTTATCGGCGTATCCTTCACCCAGATAGCGGGAGATATTACAAGCGGCGAATACGGGCTTTATTACAAATTGGTGATAGCAGCACTTGCCATTGGCGGAGTGAGCTATGTAGTAGCCACATTGGTCACCATCAACAAGCGTCCTGCCAAAATCGAAGAATTTGTATCCAAGCTGGAACAGCACAAAAGGGCTATGGACATCGGCGATTATGTGGAGCATAAGATTACCATTCCTTTGCTTAAAGTGAATATCAAGCTATGCCCGGTCACCTTTATCATGGTCACCTTCGAAGGGGAGTTCAAACCCTTTAAGCTGCCTATTCATCCCGGCATTGTTGCCGATATCAAAACATTGGCGAGCGGTGTGAATATGAGCGAGATGAGCAAAACATGGAACGAACTCTATTCGGGCGATGAGGCAGAACAACAAATCGAAAACAACGTTCAGGCAATGGCCGCCGAAGCTGCTCCTGTAACAAGCGCCAATGTTGCTGCCGCCACTATGGGTGTTCAAGACGAAAATGCTGCGATACAACCTCTGAGAACAGCCGAAGAGTTCAGAAGCTATCTGAACGAAAGCCTTTCGGATACTATCGACAAAGTAGAAGGCAACCGCAAAAGCAGTAAGAATATCATGCTGAAATTCGGCGTGGCATCGGTTCTGGTAGTAATTGCATTTATGGGGTATGTGATGTATACGGGTTTGAATTCTGTCGATGAAAACGGCAATTATGGCTTCTCGTTTACTACATATCTCCCGATAATAGGGATATTCGTTGTTTTCTATCTGGTCTATTATATATTCATCCGCCCTAAACAGATAAAGGCTCTGAAAGATGGTACGATGACTGTGCAAGGGACATCGGGTTATACCTTCAAAACCGAATTGTTCGACAAGATTATCCGTTATGCCTGCCCCGATTCGCAGTATGCCATGCACGGGCATGTTAGCTTAGCCGAATTCCTCGCAAGCGGAATGTTCAGAGAGAAGAACTATAAAATAGAAGGAAACGACCTTGTAGTCGGAAAACATAGCGGCGTACCTTTCCAATTCTGTGACCTGACCGTGGCATACGAAAGAGCCTTCCGCAAGGAAGACGAAGATCCCGATTATGTGCTTTACGGGCAGTTTTTTGTAGCCCGCTTCAATAAATCGTTTGCTTCGCCTGTCTATATCGTGCCGAAGACCGGCGTCTCGGGCTTCTTTATGGGCAATGAAATAGGTAATTACCTCGAAACACCGGGCGAAAAAATCGAACTGGAAGATCCCGACTTTATGAAAATGTTTAAAGTTTACGGAGCCGATCAGATAGAAGCGCGTTATATTCTTACCCCTGCCTTGATGGAGAGAATCAAAAACCTTGCTATCCGCACCAAGGGCGAATTCTATATCTCTTTTTACGATAACCGTATCACTGTGGCCAACAATAGCGGGAAGAATAATTTCGAAGTCAAGACATTCAAGTCGATATCGAAAGACAACAACAAGATGTTGGTAGACTTCTATCAGGATATCTGCGATCAATTGGCGATTATCGACGACCTGAAATTGAATATAAAAATCTGGAAATAACAATATAAAAGCAAATAATATGAGTTACGCATTTATTGTCTCCGTTATTATCATCTTCATCCTGGTTTGCGTATTTATCTCTAAATACAACAACCTGAAACGCCGTCGCAACCAGATAGACAATGCCTCATCGTCGCTCGATGCCTTGTTTATCAAGCGCAGCGACATGATACCCAACCTCGTGGCGACGGTGAAAAAATATACCGATTACGAGAGTGATGTGCTGGAAAAAATCACACAGTTGCGACAACCTGCCAAAGGTTCGGAAGAATATGTAAATGGCGGTGAAACAGATAAGCTGCTCAAACAGCTGATGATACAGGTAGAAAACTATCCTGCGCTGAAAGCAAACCAGCAATTCAATAACCTGCAATACAGCATCAACGAGTGCGAAGAGCAGATTGCCGCCGGACGCCGCTATCTGAGCGCATCGATTACCTATTACAACAATGCGGTCACTACTTTCCCGAGCAATATTATCGCCGGGATGTGTAACATGCAGAAATATGAATGGGAACGTGCTACCGAATCGCAACGGCAAAATGTGAATGTGAACGACATGTTCAATAGTTAAGTAGCATATTTTTGAGCATGATAAAAAAGAAATACCTCATACTATTATTGATAATCGCTGCATTTGCAGCAGGCGGCTTTTATGTAGCGAACGCCTCCAATCCTTTCAAGAAAGCTTCGGCGGAAACATCCAGGCTCCGCAATGGGGATTTGATTTTTCAGGATTCGCAATCGTCGCAATGCCTGGCTATTCAGCTGGCAACCAAATCGAAGTATTCGCATTGCGGCATTATCTTCCAACATAAAGATAAATGGTTCGTTTACGAGGCCGTTGGCCCTGTAAAGGCAACCCCTTTAAACAATTGGATTGCGCGCGGAAGAGACAAGCACTATGTAGTGAAACGGTTGAAAAATGCAGACGAGGTATTGACGGCGGAAACTGTTGCCAAGATGATGGATATAGGAATGGGCTTCCAAGGACTGCCTTACGACCTGACTTTCGAGTGGTCGGACGATAAGATCTATTGCTCCGAACTAATCTGGAAGATATACAAGCAAGGGGCGGACGTAGAAATCGGGAAGCTTCAAAAATTAGAAGAATTTGACTTATCCCATCCCGTTGTAAAACAGAAGATAAAGGAGCGCTATGGCGATAATATCCCATTAGATGAAATAGCCGTTTCGCCTGGCGCTATATTCGATTGCGATTTGCTGGAAACGGTGGAATCCAATTGATTTTTTGCCAATTCAGAAAAATCACTTTACTTTTTATCGTACCATTACAAGCACGGATATATTAACTAATTATACACAAGTTTAGTCTTAACAAAAATCAAAATAATAACATAAGTATACAATTATTATCACTCTTCTTACCTCCTTCAAGGAAGAACATTAAAACATTTACACACAATGAAAAAACAAAAAAGCTTCAGACTGACTATTTTATTTATAGTCACCGTATTATTTACCACTAACCATCTTCAGGCACAAGTAACAATGGGTAGCAACCAACTACCTGCTGCCGGGGCGTTGCTCGACCTGACAGAAGGGTCGACAACCACAAAAGGCTTGGGACTGCCACGCGTGGAATTAACTGATCTGAAACCGGGAAGCAATACTGCTTTCGCATCTTCGATAGGAGGAAGCGGCAACTGGGTAATGACTGATCACATAGGGCTTCTCATTTATAATATCAAGGAAAACTTATGTGCTGGTACTCCGATTTTCAAAGCTCCTTATATCTGGAACGGAACAGAGTGGCAGATTCTATATAATCCTGCGGTAGATGTGTATACCATTGAGGACAGCCGGGATGGAAGTATTTATTATGCCCGCAACTTCGGTAGCGCCGGCGACTGGCTGTTAGAAAATATACGCTACAAAGACCCGGCTTTTACAGTACATATATCCGGAAATGGACCTATGGAGTTTGGGATGCAGATATATGCCTATCCAAACGGAACAGACGCCAACGAACCTGCAACATGGGATGCGAAACAAGGTTTGTTATACTCTTCGGAAGCTGCTGTACCAGGAACAATTTATACATATCTGAACCAAGGACAAGGTGAAGCAAATGAGGGGCCGGCAACAGCTGTCCAGGGGATCTGCCCTAATGGCTGGCATATCCCAAGCGACAGGGAATGGAACGATTTGGAAAGAGAAATATACACCAATGCGAGCAAATATAGTTCTTTATCGACAAGTAGCTTTAGCCCGGTGTGGCAATCTTCGTGGGAAACAGGAGGGTATGCTACTCGCGGGGCAAGCAGTGCAGATGGGCATTCCACTGCTATGAGAAGTCCATGCGCGTTGCAGGGCTCCCTAACGACAGACAATGGGAAGAGTAAGCCCGCTGCTATTGGCGGATTTGATATACTACTTGTCGGATATGGTGGTGGATGGAGCGGATTCGAACCTGAAACGCGTTATGGTACATATGCCGGATTCTGGTCGAGTAGCCGCCATGATGGAGATGCTTTCTGGACACGATACTTTGAGAATAATACAGCTCCTGTTTCGCGGTCATCTGCGGATCAAGGTCAGCTACACTCCGTCCGCTGCAAGAAAGACTGACGCACAGTTATCAGCTATCAGTTAACAGTTATCAAAATACCGCCTCCGGAAAAATAATTTCGGGGGCTTTTTTCTGTAAGGACAGATAAAAAATGTATTTTTGTATAATTGTAAACCGGCAACATCTCTGATATGAAAAAAGTGCTTTACGTTTTGTACGATATTTTTATCTTCCTGCCCATTTTTGCATTTGCGTCTATTGCTACGGCGCTCACTGTGATGATTGGCTGTACGGTCAGCAAGAGCAATTTCTGGCGCTTCAACCCTCCCAAATACTGGTCTAAGCTGGGCTGCCGCTTGGCATTGTGCCGCATTAAGGTGATTCACAAAACGCCGTTAGACCCCAATCAATCGTACATCTTCGTGCCGAACCATCAGAGTTACTCCGATATCTTCCTCGTATACGGCTATATCGGCCAGCCTATCAAGTGGATGCAAAAGCAAGAGCTGCGCAAAATTCCGTTTGTGGGGAAAGCGAGCGAAATAGCCGGACATGTTTTTGTCGATCACTCATCGTTGAAGTCGATGGTCGAAAGCCTGCAAAAAGCAAAAAGCCAGTTGACCGACGGCGCATCGTTTACCATATTCCCCGAAGGGGCAAGGACTTTCAACGGGAAGATGGGCAAATTCAAACGCGGTGCTTTCGTGATAGCCAAAGATATGGAACTGCCTGTAGTACCCGTTACGCTCAATGGGCCATTCGACGTGATGAGGCGCGGATCGCTGTTGCTCAATCTGGGCAAACGGATGGAAATGATTGTGCACGAACCTATTCCTACCAAAGGGATGACCGACGAGGATATTCCTGCGCTGATGAATCGTTGCCGCGAAATAGTACACGATAGTTTGTGGGATAAATATAAATAAGTCGGGCAAAGTAGCGTATTTTTCTTATTTTTGTAGATTCAATATAAATATTCGGATATGAAGTTAAAAAATATATGCCTTTTACTGTTGATTATGGTTGCATCCTGCAATCTGGCGGCAAAAGGCAATACAGCCCCGGTTACGGCAATAAATGAATCTGCAATCACCCACGACGATTATATCAACCATACGGTCGTTTCGGGCGAAACGGTTTTCTCATTAGCCCGCAAATATAAAACTACGGTAGAGGAAATCTACCGCCTCAATCCCGAAGCACGCGACGGAATAAAAGGCGGTCAGGTATTGAAAATACCGAAACAGAAAGCTACCTCCGATACGTCTTATTTCGAATACACCGTACAAAAGGGAGAAACACTGTACCGCATCACTAAAAACAACGAAGTAACCGTAGAAACCCTTTACAGCTTGAATCCTCAATTGAAGGAAGAAGGACTGAAAGAAGGTATGATACTGAAAATCCCCCGTCTGAAAATTGCGCCGGATAATTATATCCCTGAAATCAGGCAACAGGATCGGATAAGAATAGACTTTTCCGAACATACGGTCGAAGCGGGAGAGACATTGTATAAGTTGAGTAAGCAATACAATATTGCAATAGAAGACATTATCGCCGCCAATCCCGATGTGAAAAACGGATTGAAAGCGGGTATGCTTCTCCGCATTCCTAACAATGCGCCGGTGACGGCTATACTCCCCGATACAAGGTTTCAAGGGACACCTGTAAAAGCCGGCGAAACGATTCGTGTAGCCATATTGCTACCATTCACCGAGGGGGGTAAAAATGTACGGAAAGAAAAATTGGTAGAATATTACGAAGGTTTTTTGTTGGCTGTGCGCGAATTGAAAGCAACAGGGCTGAACGCCGAAATATATACTTTCGATACGGGAAGCGAGAACGATACGCAACGCCTTATCAGCATACTGGAAACGTCCGAGATGCGCGGGTTGCACCTGTTGATTGGCGGTATCTCGCAGGTACAGATTGATATCATGAGCGATTTCTCGCGCCGCACGGGTACACGCTACGTCATTCCGTTCGGTACGAGCAGAGATAAAGATGTACTTGCCGGAAGTCCTAATACTTATCAGATGACGGTTTCGCACAAAACCTTGTTTGCAGAGATAACCAAAGCCTTTGCCGATAAGTTCCGCAACGAGAATATCATCTTTGTGACCGAACCCGGCTCGAACCTCGACAAGCGCGACTTCACGGACGTACTGAAAGCTGTTTTGGCTTCGGAAGGTATCCCGTACAAAGATTTGCATACGCAGGATAATATGGTGGAAGAGATAAAATCGGCGACTGTATTGGACAAGAATAATATACTGATTCCTACCTCTTCGTCGGAACCTACCTTGCGCCGCCTGAGCGGGATATTGAATACCGTGATAGAGCCGCCTAAAAAGCAGGCAGGCAAAGAGTCCGAGCCACAAGCGCAGATAACGCTTTTCGGTTATCCCGACTGGCAGGCATATCTGAACCTGACAAGCCAGTTGTATAAATTCAATACGTATATATATACCGGATTCTATCTGGACGAGAGCAATAAGACAGTGCAACGCGAGATGTACGAATACAAAAAGTGGTATAACAAGGAAATCCCGCTTAGCTTCCCTAAATTCTGTTTCTTAGGCTACGATACGGGCGTCTATTTCTTGTCGGGCTTGCAGAAATACAACAATTCTTTCGACAGCCACCTGTCTACCTACTCGGCTCCTACCTTGCAGTCGGCTATCCGCTTCGAGCGGGCGGGCGAAAATTCGGGATATATCAATTCAGGGTTTTATTTCGTTCATTATGTGACAGATGTTTCTGTCGAAAAAACCGAATTCAAATAACCAATGATAAAGAAAATTTTATTTATCTCTTTATTTTTTCTCTTTTCAGCTGCGCTCTATTGCCAGTCGGATTTCAAGCCGTATTGGAATATCGGTGTCGGTTTCGGGCCTACCTTTTCGTCGGTCGACTTTGTCGAGTCCAACTCGGGCCCTTCTTCGGCTGTTACGACTAAGATGTATTCGCAAATGCATGGCGGTCTGGCAGTACGCTATATGACCGAAAAACATCTTGGCTTCATTGTCGAGCTCAATTATGCGCAACAAGGCTGGGAGCAGGAATTCAAAGGCAGCTTAGCTGATAAAGGCTTTGCGCATAGCCACTCGTTGAATTATTTCGAAATGCCTTTCCTGACGCATATCTATTGGGGTAATAAGTTCCGTTTCATTATCAATCTCGGGCCTAAAATCTCGTATATGCTGAGCGAAAAGGAAGAAATCAACCAGACATTGGTAGATTATCTCGCCAGCGGAGGTGCTTCGAGCGATATGGTTACGGCGCAATATTTCAGGGATGCCGACCGGAAGTTCGATTACGGTATTATGGGCGGACTGGGAATGGAATACCAGTCGAAATATGGCAATTTCTCTCTCGAAGGGCGCTACTATTTCGGCTTAGGCGATGTTTACAAAAACAGCAAAGCAGATGCATTTTCGCGCTCGTCCAACCAGGTGATATCCGTCCGGTTGACATATTACGTGAAATTGTTCTGAATACAAACATACAACACATAAAATACTATCTGAAAACATGCCCAGGATATATAAAATATCACGAGCAGGATTAAGGCTTATATACAAAATACGCCATCACCGGGGACACGGCATTCACTCGCCTTTTGTCTTCAATCTCATAAATAAGGTTATCGAGGAGAAGTCGCCTTATTATGCCTATCAGGACATACGCGACTATGTCAACCTGAAAAGAGACAGGCATATGAAGCCGCGTAAGGTGGGACGATTGCTGTTTAAACTGGTCAATTATTTTGAGGCGGAGAAGATACTGGAAATCGGTTCGGGCGAAGGACTGAATACGCTATACCTCACTGCTCCGTCGAGTAGTATCGTCTGCCACAGTATAGAGCTGAATCCGGTGAAGTATGCCAAAGCGAAAGAGCTATATCTCGGATGGGACAGGAAAATAGTCGTGCATACGGAGGCTTTTTCGGCAAATCTCGTGACAGAAAAACAGGATTGTATCTATATCAATCTCAAAAATTATAAACACCTGAACGAGGGTGAATTAGAAATGATAAGTAAGCTCGTTCATCCGAAAACGTTTATAATTGTAGAAGGCATCAGAACAAATAAGCGGCATCGGGCGTTATGGAATTGTATTAAAGAAGCAGCAGATCGCACAACGGTGCTCGACCTGTTTAATATAGGAATCGTATTTTTTGATGCCGGACTATATCCGTGGGAGTATAAAATAAGTTTTTAACTAAATAAATGAGAGAAGTATGTTTAATGAAACCCCTCCTCCATATTATGCTCCTCAGGAGTTGATAGTGACACCGGAAGCAAAAAAGTTCCTGAATAGTGCTGCCAATTGGGCACGTTTTCTGGGCATACTCGCCTTTTCAGCTGTGTTTATCGTGGCGATAGGAGCCTATATTATAAGCCTTATAGTGTCCAATATGGGCAAGGCAGTTCAGAACGATGCTTTGAGTGAAGTTTTTATGATGACGACAGTAATGACTATTATTTCTGTTGTTATGACCGTTATCTACTTTTATGCTCTTTATAAGATACTGAAATTCACCAGTACTGTAAAAAGAGCGATAAGGCACGATAACCCGGATACCCTTACCGAAGCCTTTGGGCATTTGAAAGCTCATTACAAAAGTATGGGAATAATGATGCTTGTAGGTATTGTTTTATATGTGATTTATGCCATAATTATGAGTGTGTTCTTGCTCTATGGTATGGCCGTTTTTGTCGATAGTTTTTAATGTTTTTAGGACGTTGATTATATGGAAAAAAGTAAAATATATACCCGTACGGGCGACAAAGGGAAAACCTCCCTGGTGGGTGGAACGCGTGTTCCGAAAGCGCACGTCCGCCTCGAGGCTTATGGTACCATAGACGAGCTCAATTCGTTTGTGGGTTCGCTTATTTGCGTGATAGACGACGATAAAGAACTGGAGACACTCGAATTTATCCAGAATAAGCTCTTTGTGGTAGGCTCTTACCTGGCGACGGAAACAGAAGCCCGCTCGCCTAAGGCAGCAAGCATCATCACCGACGAGCAGATAACCGATATCGAAAACCGTATGGACGAGATAGACGGCCAATTGCCGCAGATACGCCAGTTTGTCCTTCCCGGAGGATGCGAACCGGCAGCCCGCGCACACATCTGCCGGTCGGTATGCCGCCGTGCCGAGCGTTGCATGTATCGCGTGAAGGAAGAGTACCCTGTGGAGGATAATATTATGATCTTCGTCAACCGGCTCTCGGACTACTTTTTCCTGTTAGCCCGAAAAGAATGTAACAAAAAGGGTAAAGAAATATTCTGGAAACAGTGATTATTTAAAATATTATTATATTTTTGCGGAAATTAAGTAGTAACAAACACTATTAAAAACAAATCGTTATGTACTGGACATTAGAACTGGCTTCAAAATTAGAAGATGCGCCTTGGCCTGCAACTAAAGAAGAGTTGATTGACTTTGCTCAGCGTTCGGGTGCCCCGCTCGAAGTAATCGAGAATTTGCAGGAGATAGAAGACGAGGAAGAGGTTTTCGATACCATCGAAGACATCTGGCCTGATTATCCAAGTAAAGAGGATTTCTTCTTCAACGAAGACGAGTATTAAATCTGAAAGCCGCTAAAAGGCTTCCATACAACCAGATATAATAAAAGGGGATTAAAGAGACACTGTTTCTTTAGTCCCTTGATGTTTTCAGTTCTATAATAAAGAGAGTACAATAGTATATACAAATATTAGCAGTAATGGAAATTAAATAGATTTCACTCAAAAAAACTACTTGTGAACTTATCCACTTGTTTACTCGTACACTTTTATAATTATCCGGAAACGGGCAAAAGCTAATTTGCTCAATCAGCCCTCTTTTAGTACCTTTGAAGAAAAGGAAAGGAGGCATTCCGCAGTCCTAACCCTTTGAAAGATTATATGAAAGACTTTATAATATCAGAAGCAAAAAACGAAAAAGCTGTCTTGGTGGGCATTATTACCCAGCAACAGACAGAAGATCAGGTAAGAGAATATCTCGACGAACTGGCATTCCTTGCCGATACGGCAGGAATTGTACCTGACAAAAAATTCACCCAGAAATTGGAGCATGCCAACCCCGTAACCTTTGTGGGAACAGGTAAGCTGAATGAGATAAAGAAATATCTCGAGGAGAACGAAATAGGTATCGCCATTTTCGATGACGAACTGTCGCCGAAGCAATTGCGCAATATCGAGAAAGAATTGCAGGTGCGTATATTAGACCGTACTAGCCTGATTCTCGACATATTTGCCATGCGTGCCCAGACGGCTTATGCCAAAACACAGGTCGAACTGGCACAATATCAATACCTGTTGCCACGATTGACACGTATGTGGACGCACCTCGACCGCCAGCGTGGTGGTGGCGTGATGATGCGTGGGGTGGGGGAAACCCAGCTCGAAAGCGACCGCCGTATCATTCTCGACAAGATCGCCTTCCTCAAAGACCAGTTGAAAACGATTGACAGGCAAATGGCCTCTCAACGCAAAAACCGGGGCAAGATGGTGCGTGTGGCCTTAGTAGGCTATACCAATGTGGGAAAATCCACTTTGATGAATTTGCTAAGTAAATCGGACGTTTTTGCTGAGAATAAGCTTTTCGCAACGCTCGATACTACCGTTCGCAAGGTGATTATTGACAATTTGCCATTCCTCCTGTCCGATACGGTAGGGTTTATCCGCAAGCTGCCGACACACTTGGTCGAGTCGTTTAAGTCGACACTGGACGAAGTGCGCGAAGCCGATTTGTTGGTGCATGTGGTAGATATTTCGCATCCGAATTTTGAGGAACAGATAGAAGTCGTGAACAATACCTTGCGCGACATCGACAAGGAAGAAAAACCGACGATATTGGTATTCAACAAAGTAGATGCCTTTACTTATGTTCCTAAAGATGAGGATGACCTGACGCCGATAAAGCGCGAAAATATCTCGCTCGAAGAACTGAAACAGACATGGATGCACAAGATGGCAGACGATTGTATCTTTATTTCGGCTAAAGAAAAGTTGAATATCGACGAGCTGAAAGAAAAGGTTTATAACAAAGTGAAGGAGATACATATTGCCCGCTATCCGTACAACGATTTCCTGTTCCAGAAATACGACGAAGCGGAGGAATAACCTTTATGCAAGAGATAATTAAATCCATAAAACAAGTGCTGAGCCAGTATTATCCCGAAGGGGAGATACTGGCTTTTGCCCGTTTACTGCTAAGCCATATAACCGGAAAGCCTTATGCTTCCATCATGGCGGAGAGGGATTTAACCCTGAACGAAGAACAGCAAAAGCACTTGGATTCAGTACTCGACCGCCTGAAAAAATACGAGCCTATCCAGTATATTCTGGAAGAAGCGGAGTTTTTCGGACTGCCTTTCTATGTGAATAAAAATGTATTGATTCCCCGCCCTGAGACAGAAGAACTGGTCGAGCTGATAATCGGTGAGAATCCGCAACAGGGACTGAATATCCTGGACATCGGCACAGGGAGCGGTTGCATTGTCATCGCTCTGGCAAAGTATATGAAGGGTGCAAACGTGTCGGCATGGGATGTTTCACACTTGGCATTGGACGTCGCGGTATTGAACTCGAAACGGAACAATGTAGAGGTTGATTTTAAGATGGTAGATGTCCTTAAAGAATATCCTACTGATAAAAAATATGATATTATTGTCAGCAATCCGCCTTATATCCTCGAAAAGGAAAAGCAGGATATGGAGCAGAATGTCCTCTCCTATGAGCCGCATTCAGCCTTGTTTGTGCCGGACGAAAAACCTTTATTGTTTTACGAGCGCATAGCCGATATGGCTCTCGGGTTGTTAGTGCCGGACGGAAAACTCTATTTCGAAATCAATCAGGCAAAAGGGCAGGAGACTATCACGATGCTGGAAGAAAAAGGTTTTAAGGATGTAACTTTGATTCAGGATATCAGCAAACGTGATAGGATGGTAGTAGCCTCCCCAACCCCTCCGAAGGAGGGGCTATAATAAGCATTGCTCATGGATAAGGACAAAAATAGGCAAAAGAATACCTCCCCTTCGGGGAGGAAAGGAGGGGCTTCCGAGCCTCGCGCATTGAACCGTATTGCCTCGTATTGCTCCAGAGCCGAGCGGTGCGAATATGATGTGCTTAAAAAGCTCAAAGCATGGGAGTTGACAGATGAGGAAATCGCCCGCATTATGAAGCGGTTGCGCGACGAGAAGTATGTCAACAATGCCCGTTTTGCGCGTAGCTTTATCAATGATAAGTTGCGCTTCAACAAATGGGGAAAACAGAAAATCGTCTTCGAACTAAGGAAACGGCAAATTCTCGAATCCGTCTATCGCCCATTGCTGGATGAGGTAGAAGATGATACTTTCAACGAACAACTGGAAAGCATCCTGCGCACAAAGCTGAAATCGGTAAAAGCCAAAGACAACTATGACAAACGCAACAAACTGATTCGCTTCGCTTTGGGGCGTGGCTTTTCGATGGATGCCGCGATAAAAGCGGTAAACAAACTACTTGGCAGCCACGACGATGAAGATTTTTACTAACCTGCTCGACTTCTTTTTCCCTGCGCTTTGCGTCGCTTGCGAGAGACGGCTGCACGAGCACGAAGCGCACCTCTGCCTCGATTGCCTGTCCGAATTGCCCAAAACGGACTATCACGGGCAGCGCGAAAACAAACTCGAAGCATTCTTTGCCGGGCGTGTCCCTTTTGTGCGGGTAGCCGCGTACGCACATTTTGTGAAAGGTGGTATGATGCAGGCTATCATTCACGACCTGAAATACAAGAATAACCCCTCGCTGGGACATTTTATGGGTGAGCTTTGCGGAAACGACCTGAAAGAGTCTGATTTCGTGAGAGATATAGATTATATTGTGCCTGTTCCCCTTCATCCCAAGCGGCAACGGAAGCGTGGTTATAACCAGTCCGAAGCGCTGGCAAAAGGCATTTCCTTGAAAACAGGTATTCCCGTAGATTACGAGATAGTTAAGAGAGCAAAGAATAACCCTTCGCAGGCAAAAAGCAGTTCGCGCGAAGCCCGCTGGAAGAATGTAGAGAATATTTTCGTCCTCACCGACAAAAGCAAGTTCGAAGGGAAGCATATTCTCTTAATCGACGACGTGCTGACAACCGGCTCTACGCTCGAGTCGTGCGCCCGGGTGATACTGCAATGCCCCAGTTGCCGGATTAGTATTTATACATTGGCGGCAGCTACCTGACATTTCTATATTTACCTTATTTTAAGATAATATTTCTAACATTTTCCTGCCCGGGCTTGTTGTATTGTAAGAAAGCTAAAAACATACAATATGAAGACAACAACCAATAAAGCTATCGCTCCGGTAGAAGGGTGGGACAATATCATCGCTTACCTGCGAAAGAAGACTCTCTGCAAAACCGTTATTGCTGTGGAATGCGCGATGGGAGCCGATTGTGACGAGCTGACAAAAGAATTTGAAAAGCTCGATCCGATTTTATTTATCAATACCCGCGAACTCTTTGTTTCGCCGGAAAGTCCGGATATATCGGCAGCAAAGTCGATTACCAATTACTTCGATTTCGAAAAACTGCAACTGGCGCGTACCGCTATCGACAATGCCGACGACAACGTCATTGTCTTGGGCTGTGGGGCGCATCTGGTCAGCGATGAAGATATATTGATCTATGTCGATTCTGCATCGGCGGCAGAGAATAAGATTTTTGACGACCACAAAAAACATTTTTTTCCGTATGTCAATTACCTGATAGAAAGCGATGGGGCAGGCGGATATAAAATGACAAAACAATAAGATTACGCTTCTTGAATAGACATAAAACCGGCAGGCTGGATACTAAAATCCGGCCTGTTCTTTTTTCGGTACGCGATAAACGACTATCTTTGCACATCAGTAATTCTCAACAAAAGAACGATTATGCAAAAACCGTCTATCCCGAAAGGAACACGTGATTTTTCGCCCGAAGAAATGGCGAAGCGCAATTATATTTTCGACACCATACGCGAAGTATATAAACTATATGGCTTCCGCCAGATAGAAACCCCGTCGATGGAAAACTTGTCCACTCTGATGGGAAAATATGGCGAAGAAGGTGACAAATTGCTGTTCAAAATTCTTAATTCGGGAGATGTTTTAGCTGATTTTTCTGCAGAAGAACTATTGGAGAAAAATTCCCTGAAATTTGCATCCAAAGCCTGCGAAAAAGGTCTTCGCTATGACCTGACGGTGCCGTTCGCGCGTTATGTGGTCATGCACCGCAACGAAATATCGTTTCCGTTCAAACGGTTTCAGATACAACCTGTCTGGCGTGCCGACCGTCCGCAAAAAGGACGCTATCGCGAGTTCTTCCAGTGCGATGCTGATATTGTAGGTTCCGATTCGCTGATAAACGAAGTAGAATTGCTGCAGATTGCCGATACCGTTTTTACGCGCTTCGGAATCCGTGTCTCTATCAAACTCAACAACCGCAAAATATTGACAGGTATGGCCGAGATTATCGGGCAGCCCGACAAGATAGTGGATATAACCGTTGCCATCGACAAGCTCGACAAGATAGGATTAGAAAAAGTCAATGAAGAATTGGCATCGAAAGGTATTCCGCAGGATGCGATTGCCAAATTGCAGCCGATTATCCTTTTGCAGGGGACGAACAGAGAAAAACTCGATACCTTGAAATCGGTTTTGAAAGACTCCGAAACAGGCCTGAAAGGTGTCGAAGAGCTCGAATTTATTGTTAACACATTGGCGTTGACGCCTTTGAAGTCGGAGCTCGAAATAGACCTTACCCTTGCCCGCGGATTGAGTTACTATACGGGGGCTATCATCGAGGTGAAGGCGCTGGACGTTCAGATAGGGAGCATCACCGGCGGCGGGCGCTATGATAACTTGACAGGTATATTCGGCTTGCCGAACGTGTCGGGCGTGGGCATCTCGTTTGGTGCGGATCGTATCTTCGACGTCTTGAACCAGCTCGATCTGTATCCGAAAGATTCTATGGCAGGCACGCAAATCCTTTTTGTCAACTTCGGCGAGAAGGAAACAGCCTATATTTTGCCCCAGATAGCCCGTTTGCGCCAAGCAGGAATTGCTACCGAGATATATCCCGAAAACGCTAAGATGAAGAAGCAAATGTCTTATGCCGATTCCAACAAGATTCCGTATGTCGCTATCGTCGGCGAAGATGAAATGAGCGAAGGAAAGATCACCCTTAAAAATATGGATTCGGGTGAACAGCAGAAGGTGACTATAGAGGAATGTCTCAATTTACTCGGCTAAAAACGAACATTTTAGTTTGATTATTCGCTAATAATGCTTTCCTTTGTAGTGTCACACAATACAAATACTGTGCAAAAAGATAGGAATTTTACAACTATATTATCAGCTAATATATTATATTCTAATATGATATATCACTATTCTTACACACACACACACACACACACACACGAAATATAGTCAATATTTCGGATTAATCCAAGGTTTTAGAGGTTTTTTTAGAAAAAAGAGTCACCTCCCCCCGTCCCCCTCCAACAGAGGGGGAGTAAAAATATATACTCTTTTCCTATCTCCTCCCCTTGTGGGGGAGGTAGGGAGGGGGTGCCCGAATGCTTGTGTTAATGTCAGGGGTATTTCCGGCTGCGACAGCCGTACCTACCTCCCCCCAGCCCCCTCCACAAGAGGGGGAGCGAGGGGCAATATTTCAGTTAACAGCAGGCCCCCTCAATCCCCCGAAGGGGGAAGTATATCATCCTCTTCTATCAACAACAGAACCCATGTAGGGGCGAAACATCGTTCGGCGGAACGAAGTGTAGTCAATGACAAAGCTAATAGCTATCGGCTAACGGCTAAAAGCTATAAATCAACTATTTATTCACTTCATCTTTTTCTGTTACCCCCTCTTGTGGAGGGGGGACAGGGGGAGGTGGTTAATTCTTTTATAACATGAAAAGAACAATCTTGACACAGGCTATCTTGATATTAGCCTTCTTAACAACAACAATCGACTTGCATGGGCAGGTAACAATCGGCAGCGGCGAGAAACCCAATGCCGGGGCACTGCTCGACCTGAAAATGGACAATCAGGGGATGTCGACCAAAGGGCTGGGACTACCCCGCGTAGAACTGAAAGACATCAAAACCAAGACAGACCTCGCCGAAACAATGGGGCTGCCAAGCGGCACGCTCAATGCTGCCGACCATGCGGGACTGGTTGTATACAACATTGGCAAAGATGAGGTTTCCCTCGCTACACGCTTCTGCCCGGGGTTGCATGTATGGGACGGCACGGAGTGGCAGGTATTAGGCGCCTATCCCGAAATGGGAGAAACCCGTATATTGCAATCTACCCAGCTCAAAGGTTTCACACACCTCGACCCGAGCAATACCGCCCACCCTATGTGGGCTACTTTGGGCAAGAATCCGGCAAGCTATCCGCTGGGATATATCGGGCAGTTTACCGATAACCGCCCGAACGACGCCCCGCAAACCTATCATTATACCCGCTTCTATGTGGGTTATACCGAACATGATAATACCTTTAATGTTACGCGTGATATCAGTTGCGCGCAGGATGGCAGTGCAATCGTTACCAGCACCGAAACGGTAGCTGGCAGCTTAACTTTTGAAGACGGGGTATGGATGGCTGAAAACCTGCGGGCTATCAAAATGCCCGACGGAACGGCTATTGCCCAAAATCCGTATGGAGGCGAGGCTGTTGGTAGCACGACAAGTCCTCGCTATTACTATCCAAACAATCAAGCGGCTAATCGTGCAACGCTGGGCGTACTATACAACTGGCCTGCCGCCATCAATATGGGTACAGGACCCGGTCAGACACCTGATCCTCCGGGGGGTGGTCTAGCGAACGTAGGTTTGGATGAAGCTAATCGGATACAGGGCATCTGTCCTGCTGGCTGGCACTTGCCCAGTGACCGGCAATGGACGGATCTGGAGAACGGTATAATTATTAATACCAGTAAATTCAGTTCAACGCCCGATATAGGAGGAGCGCTATTGCCTTATTCCGGTTACATTTACCCTGTCTGGCGTGGTACTTCCCATGGTAGGGCTATGAAAGCCACGGGCTCCACCATCAATGGCCTCGCCTCCAATGGTACCAGCAAATCGGCGGCGCAGGGAGGGTTCGAACTGTTTCTTGCGGGCAATGGCGAGTCCGGTGCTTTTGGCTACTACGGTGGTGCTGCTATAATTTGGTCGTCTAGCCGGATGGTAGTTCGGTATTTTGCCAATACTGTGGATAAGGGGTGCGTTGGAGGCTATCAGTCCGGATACCTCCTTAGTGTCCGCTGCAAGAAAGACGACTAATTCACCTCCCCCCACCCCCTCCACAAGAGGGGGAATCACCTCTCCCTATATCCCTCTCCATTTGGAGAGGGACTTTTTGGTTTATTGCCGGAAAGATATCAGCCTATCTTTATCTATACTTATAAGCCTCCCCTTGTGGGGGAGGTTGGAGGGGGTGGGACTGTTTCCCTACGTTTTTTGTCATCCCGAGCGGATGCGAGGGGTCTCGTTGCGCTTTGCGCTGTTCATAGTTGGGTCGGGATGCTTCGCCAAAGGCTCAGCATGACAGAACCGTTCTTTTACTTTGTGGCCTCTGTGTAAAAACTTCGTGTCCTCTGTGGTTAAGTAATAAAAAATGACAAGAAAAAAACGCTGTATCGCGTCAAATCTGTCAAGAGTGTCAAGTTTTAACTAAATTTCGGTTGATTATCAGTGAAGTAGGTTTTTGACGTAACTTGACAACTGTCATTTTTATAAAGCGCATCCTGTTTTGTCAAGTTTTTTGAGTATTATAAATCTGATAATAAGCGAATAAACATCCAAAAACAAGGTGACAAAAAAGTGACACGAAAGTTTATTTCTGCTTTTTCTCCCGAATCCGCCATTTTGACATTTTAACAGTTGGTTTGCCGAATAATAAAACTGAATTTTTGTCAGTCTGGCATATTCAATTACCTTTGGCATACATTTCGCAAGAACCAAAATTGACAATAACAAAATCTAATATAATAAATAAACTAAAAACAACGAACAATGAACATTAAACCATTAGCAGACAGAGTATTGGTGAAGCCTGCCGCTGTCGAAGCAAAAACTGCTGCGGGTATCATCATTCCCGACACAGCTAAAGAAAAACCGCTTAAAGGTGAAGTGGTTGCTGTAGGTAACGGAACAAAAGACGAAGAGATGGTCGTTAAACCGAAGGATCAGGTATTATATGGCAAGTATGCCGGCACCGAAGTCGAATGGGAAGGGGAGGCATATCTCATTATGCGTCAGTCCGATATTTTGGCAGTAATTTAAGGAAAGTTACAAGTTACCAGAAATAAGAATAAACAATAAAATTTAACCATAGAGTTACGGTCAACGATTTGCAATTTCCACAAGATGAAACTTGTAACTCGTAACTTGTAACTCGTAACTAAAAAAATCATGGCAAAAGAAATCAAATTTAATATAGATGCGCGCGACGAGTTGAAAAAGGGTGTCGACGCATTGGCGAATGCCGTTAAGGTAACGCTTGGTCCTAAAGGCCGCAATGTAATCATCGAAAAGAAATTCGGTGCTCCTGCTATCACCAAAGATGGTGTTTCGGTGGCAAAAGAAATCGAACTGGAAGATGCATTCCAGAATATGGGTGCTCAGTTGGTGAAAGAAGTTGCTTCCAAAACCAACGACAACGCCGGAGACGGTACAACAACTGCTACTGTTCTGGCTCAATCTATCATCAGTGTAGGATTGAAAAACGTTACAGCCGGAGCCAATCCGATGGATTTGAAACGTGGTATCGACAAAGCTGTTGCCAAAGTAGTGGAAAGCATCAAAGCGCAATCGGCTGCAGTAGGCGACGACTTACAAAAAATCGAGCATGTTGCTAAAATCTCTGCCAATGGCGACGAAAACATCGGTAAGTTGATTGCCGAAGCGATGGGCAAAGTGAAAAAAGAAGGTGTTATCACGGTAGAAGAAGCTAAAGGAACTGAAACATACGTAGACGTTGTGGAAGGTATGCAATTCGACCGCGGATATATCTCTCCTTACTTTGTAACCGATACAGAGAAAATGGAAGTAGACATGGAGAATCCTTATATCCTTATCTACGACAAAAAAATATCTGCCCTGAAAGATATCCTTCCTATCCTCGAATCTGCGTTGAAATCGGGACGTGCATTGTTGATTATCGCCGAAGATATCGACTCTGAAGCATTGACTACATTGGTCGTAAACCGTCTGCGTGCAGGATTGAAGATTGCAGCTGTGAAAGCTCCGGGATTTGGCGACCGTCGCAAAGAAATGTTGGAAGACATCGCTATCCTTACAGGCGGAACAGTGATTTCGGAAGAAAAAGGCATCCAATTGGAAGCTGCTACGCTCGATATGTTGGGTACTGCCGATAAAATCACTATCGACAAAGATACAACGACTATCGTCAACGGTGCCGGCGACAAGGCTGCTATTGCAGGCCGCGTAGGACAAATCCGTGCACAAATCGAAAAAACAACTTCTGACTACGACCGCGAGAAATTGCAGGAACGTCTGGCTAAATTGGCCGGTGGTGTTGCAGTGCTTTATGTAGGTGCTCCGTCGGAAGTGGAAATGAAAGAAAAGAAAGACCGTGTCGACGATGCTCTTTCGGCAACCCGCGCTGCTATCGAAGAAGGTACAGTACCGGGTGGTGGTGTAGCCTACATCCGTGCTATCGAAGCGCTCGAAGGATTGAAAGGTGAAACCGAAGACGAAACAACCGGTATCGAAATCATCAAACGTGCTATCGAAGAGCCTCTCCGTCAGATTGTGAACAACTGCGGCAAAGAAGGTGCAGTAGTGGTACAGAAAGTACGCGAAGGCAAAGGCGACTACGGATACAATGCCCGTTTGGATAAATACGAAAATTTGAACGCATCGGGCGTTATCGACCCGGCTAAGGTGACACGTGTTGCCCTCGAAAATGCGGCATCTATCGCCGGTATGTTCCTTACAACAGAATGTACTATCGCCGATAAGAAAGAAGAAAACCCTGCTCCAATGCCTCCGATGGGGGGCGGCGGAATGGGCGGTATGATGTAATCCTACCCCGATATATAATGCAAAGAGCCAAAGACTTCAAATCTATCTTTGGCTCTTTTTTGTTATGGATATATGAACTATCCTTTATGCCATTTACTTTTTATAGTAGCAATTAGTTTACAAACCAAATATGCTGAACAAAGCGAAACTATAGCTTCTAATACAATTGCTATACAGAATTTCAAGAGATTCTGATCTTCGAATAAAAATTTATATAGTAGACTGTAATTAACGAAGATAGTTACAGCAAAGCAAATAGTAGCTAATATGAGAATATTATTGTTTTTCATAAATTATTCATTATCCGGGAAAGAAATGATCAAGGACTTGTAAAGCAGCAGAGCCTGCAGAACCAGCAATAGCTCCACCAAGAGCGCCCGGTGCTGCACCTGCACCTGCAACGACTGCACCAGCTAATGCACCTCCAATTGCTCCTGCAGCATCATTTTTCACAACACCCTTCCAACTGAACCATGATTTTTGGTTATTATTAAGAGCGTTACTGCCAGCAATAGTTTTAACCCATTCATCAAAATTATAATACCAATACTCATAAGATGCTTTAGCTACACTTGTTGAGATAAAGAAAAAATCAATTTCCTCTCCTGATAAAATTTGAACAGCTTTAATATTTAATTTTCCAATCTTAGCATTAAAATCTTCAGGTAAAATCCCTTGATTCTCAGATTCTTCACACATGTTGTATAGTTCTTGAGTTAAAGATTCAAAATCTTCGGAACATTTATATTCAGTTGCAGATTTAGTATTGATCTCTGTAAATAATGTCAATTTTTGAATTTGTTCGCTGGACAATTTAGCGTTCGTAATTTTTGAGACAGATTCTAAAGAAGAGTAAACTTTTCTATGTGATTCATCGAAAATATTAATAAGATCTTCTCTTGTCAACTCTCTTGTAGTAGTTGTTTTTTGCAAATTCATTTGAATCTTGACATCCTTTATTATGGCATCCATAGCATCATTATGTGCCATTCCTACTTCTAAATATTTTTCTTCATACTTAAGAGCTTTTTGTTTAGTTGGATCATCTTTTGTGCCGTCATTTTCCGAAGAACATGCATAAATAAACAATGAAAAAATGGTCATAATAGCAAGGGCGAAAAATAAAATGTTTTTCTTTTTCATACAAATGTTTTTTAGTTAGTGTAATTGTAGTCTTTTTTTATGATTGCAATCAAATACAAAATTAAATACAAAACTTAACAATAGTAATGTTGTAGGTTAAAAAAAAATCGTCGAGGAATATATTTTTACTTATTTTAACATTGTTAAATGCTTTGTATCTTAATAACTATGTTTGCGGGTTTATCTCCCCGAAAAAACTGTACACAGACGGAGAGGAATTTCTGGGTGATTATAGGTATTATCCAGTTGAAGGATTAGTGAATAACGAAACTATTTTGCCCGAATGTTTGCGATACAATAAAAAGCACTTAAATTTGTAATTATCTAATGAGTTGCAACAACATGGACAAAATATCGATAATCATTCCCTGTTATAACGAAGAGCAGGCATTGCCTTTTCTCTACGAGGAACTACAGAAAGTCACAAGCGGTATGCCCGGACAATCGTTCGAGTTTATATTTGTCAATGACGGTTCGAAAGACAAGACTATATCCGTCATCAAAGGGCTGCACAAGCAGGACGAGCGCGTGCGCTATGTTTCTTTTTCGCGCAACTTCGGCAAAGAAGCGGCTATCTATGCCGGACTGAAAACGGCGACTGGCGATTATGTAGCCCTCATCGATGCCGACCTGCAAGACCCGCCTTCGTTGATAAGCGAGATGTATGAAATACTGACGACCGACAGCGAATACGATTGCGTTGCAACCCGCCGTGTCGACCGTAAAGGCGAGCCGCCGATACGCTCGTTCTTTGCCAAACGCTTCTATAAGCTGATGAACAAAATATCCGATACCGAGGTGGTAGACGGAGCGCGCGACTTCCGCTTCATGAAGCGCCAGATGGTCGATGCCATTCTCGAATTGAGCGAATACAACCGCTTCTCGAAAGGGATATTCGGATGGGTGGGCTTCAATACCAAATGGATAGCTTACGAAAATGTGGAACGTGTAGCCGGAGAAACAAAATGGTCTTTCTGGGGATTATTGCTCTATTCGTTCGAAGGGATATTGGCTTTCTCGACGCGACCGCTGCATATTGCTTCGCTTTTCGGGATTCTCTTTTGCATTATCGCATTCGTCATGATTAGTATTATCATAGCCAAAACGCTTATCTGGGGCGACGATGTGCAGGGTTATCCTTCGACCATTTGTATCATCTTCTTTATAGGAGGGATACAGCTTTTCTGTCTGGGGATATTAGGGCAATACCTGTCCAAAACATATCTCGAAACCAAGCGCAGGCCTATATACATTGTAAAGGAGACCGAGGAAAAACCGTAACAGGCTATTTTGTAAACTCGACTTGTCATTTTTTACAATTATTTACATTACAATCTTTTGGTAGAATGAAATAAAACTGTAATTTTGTGCCAATTCGAGGGTGGCCAATTGCAGAAAACTGCATTCAGCCCTTACAATTTGCTATAATTCAGAAATCTGTACGCGAAAAATATATTAGTAGAATAATTCATTAAGAGATATTTATGGGTTCTCCACTTTTTATAACAGTACTCTTCACCGGAATGTTTTTAGTGTGTGCCGGATTAGGTATTGCACTACTCGTATCACCCAAATCATTTAATGCGCAAAAAGGAGAAGCATACGAATGTGGTATTCCGACACACGGAACATCATGGATGCAATTCAAGGTAGGATATTACTTATATGCTATCCTGTATCTGATGTTCGACGTCGAAGCCGTATTCCTGTTTCCTTGGGCGACCGTTGTGCGTGATCTGGGGACGGCCGGACTTATCAGTGTATTAGTATTCTTATTATTCCTCGGGTTAGGACTCGCATATGCATGGAAGAAAGGAGCATTGGAATGGAAATAAAGAAATTGGACAAGAAAATAAAGAACATCTATATAAAAGGTATTCCGAGCGAAGAATTCAAAGACAACGAATACCTCGAGAATTATGTAGAAGAACTTCGTGCCAACGGTGTCCCTATTGTCATCGGGGCATTGGACAACCTCATCAACTGGGGGCGTTCCAATTCGCTTTGGCCGCTGGCCTTTGCTACCAGTTGCTGCGGTATCGAATTTATGGCAGCAGCAGCAGCCCGTCACGACCTTGCCCGTTTCGGGATGGAAGTTACCCGTAACAGTCCGCGTCAGGCCGACGTGATGATTGTGGCGGGAACAATCGTGCACAAAATGGCTCCCCTTGTGAAGCGTGTCTACGACCAGATGGCCGAACCTAAATATGTAGTAGCCATGGGTAGCTGTGCTATCTCGGGCGGTCCGTTTGTCGATTCGTATCACGTGGTAAAAGGAGTGGACGAAATCGTTCCGGTAGACGTATATGTTCCCGGATGCCCTCCGCGCCCCGAAGCACTGTTCTACGGACTGATGCAATTGCAACGTAAAGTGAAACTCGAACGTTTCCTTTTCAAGACGCAAAAAACGAAAGCCAAAAAGAAGAAATAATCGTTGATATTCAGATAGGTCAATGGAAAATATCAAAAAAATAATACTCGACGTTGTACCGGAAGCGGTTATCGAAGAAAAGCAAAAACTGACTGTTACCGTAGAGCCGGACAAGTTGCACGGATTGGCAAAAGCCTTGAAAGAAAACAAAGAAACCAACTTTGATTTCTTAGCTAAGCTGTTCGGTGTAGATGAAGGCGAAAGGCTTGGAGTAGTATATCTCCTCTCTTCCATCGAAGATATGAAGCGTGAGTTGGTGCTGAAAACCTTTACGGCAGATCGCGAAAACCCATTGCTGTTCTCGGTGACAGACCTTTGGAAAACAGCTAACTTCAACGAGCGCGAAGTATATGCCATGTTCGGGATTCGTTTTATCAACAATCCGGATATGCGCAAATTCTTCCTCAATCAGGATTGGGACGGTTATCCCCTGCGCAAGGACTATAACGATAGCCCCGCATTGAATCCTGTTTCGACCGAGAGCCGCGAAATCAAAGACATTTCCACCCGCATCACGATTACACCGGAAGGAAAAATCAAAGAAGAAAAATATAATCTGTTCGAAGACGACGATTATATCATCAATATAGGTCCTCAACACCCTTCTACACACGGGGTAATGCACTTCCGCACCGCATTAGACGGAGAGGTTATCAAAAACATGGATGTAATCAGCGGTTACATTCACCGTGGAATAGAAAAGTTGAGCGAAAAATTGACCTACCCTCAAATCCTGCACTTTACAGACCGTCTCGACTATCTTTCGGCGCATATCAACCGCCACGCATTATGTATGTGTGTCGAAAAAGCGGCCGAAATAGAGATACCGTTGCGTGCGCAGCACATCCGTGTGATTATGGATGAGTTGCAGCGTATTGCATCGCACTTGGTGGCATGGGCGGCTATGTGTAACGATATGGGTAGTACCACAGCCTTTATTTACGGTTTCCGCGACCGCGAACCGATTCTCGATATCTTCGAAAAATGTTCGGGAGGTCGCTTCCTGCCAAACTACAATGTTATCGGCGGAGTGATGTTCGACGTATATCCTGATTTCGAAAAGGATGTCCGGGCATTTATCCCCGTTATGCGCAAAGGCTTGAGAGAATACGAACGCCTCTTTACGCACAATGCTATTGCCGTGGGGCGTATGGAAGGTGTAGGTATCCTGCCGAGAGAAGAAGCCATCTCGTATGGTGTGACCGGTGTAGTAGGACGCGGTTCGGGTGTCGACGTGGACTTGCGCCGCGACTATCCGTATGCTATATACGACAAGGTCGATTTCAAGGTGATTGTACGCAACGAGTGCGACTCTTACGCACGCTACCTCAATCGTTTGGACGAAATAGAAGAATCACTCAAAATTATAGAACAACTGCTTCCATTGCCCGAAGGCGACTTTCAGGCTAAGACAAAAGCTATCATCAAGCTGCCTGAAGGAGAATTCTTCCAGCGCGTGGAAACAGGCCGTGGCGAATTCGGCGTATATATCGAAAGCCGTGGCGACAAAGTTCCTTACCGTATACACTTCCGCTCGCCGTCTATGAAGATGGTAGAGGTGATGCCGCTGGTATCGAAAGGCGAGAAAGTCTCCGACTTCATTGCCATCGGGGGGTCTATGGACTATGTGATTCCGGATATAGACCGCTAACAAAGAGAATACTATTGATTAATATATTAAGATAAACGATATATGTTATTATTAGATAGCCCGATTGAAGCGACAAATTTATTGACTTGGATACATAAGGCACTTTCGGAGAGTTTGCATCCAATGGCTGTTGTTGCAATCGAATGTGTATTAGTCGGATTGGTCTTGCTCACGGCTTATGCTGTTATCGCTCTGGCGTTGATTTATGCCGAACGTAAAATTACAGCCTTCTTCCAGTGCCGCCTCGGACCGAACCGTGTAGGTAAATGGGGGTTGATACAAAGTATTGCCGATATGATAAAAATCCTGCTCAAGGAGATTATCTATATCAATAATGTCGATAAGTTCCTCTTCTATCTCGCACCCTTCTTCGTTATCGGAGCATCTATGCTCACATTCGGAGCGTTGCCTTTCGGACAGGGCTTGCAAGCCATAGATTTCAATATCGGGGTATTCTATCTGATAGCTGTTTCCTCGTTGGGTATTATCGGCGTATTGCTTGCCGGATGGTCGAGCAACAATAAGTTCTCGATGATTGGTGCCATGCGAAGCGGTGCCCAGTTTATCAGCTACGAACTTTCAGCCGGATTTGCCTTGATGACAGTCGTTGTGCTTTCGGGTTCGATGCAGTTATCTACAATCGTAGAAGGACAGCGCTATCTTGCCGATTGGAACTTATTCAACGGGCACATACCTGCTCTCATTGCATTTGTCATATACCTCATATCCGGGCATGCCGAAACCAATCGCGGTCCGTTTGACTTACCCGAAGCGGAGTCGGAGCTGACTGCCGGTTATCACACCGAGTATTCGGGATTGCAATTCGGTTTCTTCTATCTGGCTGAGTATCTGAATATGTTTATCATTGCCGGAATAGCCGCAACCGTATTCCTCGGCGGATGGCAACCGATACAGGTCGAAGCCTTCGGCGAAGGATTCAACAGCGTCATGGCTGCTATCCCGTCTTATATCTGGTTCTTCGGCAAAACGGCATTCCTCGTATTCCTCAGCTTATGGGTACGCTGGACATTCCCGCGTTTGCGTATCGACCAGCTGTTGACATTGGAGTGGAAATACATGCTGCCTATCAATATGGTGAACCTTGTATTGATGGTAGGTGTCGTATTGTTTGGTTTGACATTGAAAGACTTATTTTGATTAATAAAATAAACAGATAACTAAAATGACTGTTTCGCAATATTTCTCAGGCTTATTTGGTGGCATCAAATCCCTTTTGGTGGGAATGAGTGTTACCATGAAAGAGCTTTTTACCAAAAAGGTTACTCAACAATATCCCGAGAACCGTAAAACACTGGTTATACCCGAGCGTGTGCGCGGAGTGCTGACCATGCCGCACGACGAAAACAACGAGCATGCCTGTACGGCTTGCGGTATCTGCCAGATGAACTGCCCGAACGGGACAATCACGGTAGAATCGGAAATGGTGACGACCGAAGAGGGTAAAAAGAAAAGAGTGTTGACAACCTATACTTACCGCCTCGGGCAATGTACATTCTGTAACTTGTGTGTATTGACCTGTCCGTCGGATGCAATCGTATTTTCCAACGAATTCGAAAGTGCCGTTTTCAACAAAGCGAGACTGACCGAAAAGCTTAACCATGAAGGTTCTAAGCTGCGCGAAAAGAAAGTTGCACCGAAACCGGCTCCAGCTCCGGCACCTGTGGCTGAGACTGAAGTGAAAAAAGAAGAACAGGCTCCTGCTGCTGAAAACAACGCTGCAAGCACTGAAACAGATAAAGAATAAGAAATAACGATATAGAGACTATATTATCATAGATATGACAACAGAATTTATAGTATTTTCGGTAATTGCGCTTCTCATAACGGGCTTTTCCGTGCTGGCGGTTACTACACGAAAAATTATCCATTCGGCGGTGTTCCTGCTTTTCGTATTGTTGGGTACAGCCGGACTATACCTATTGCTCGAATATCACTTTCTGGCGGCGGTACAGATTGCCGTATATGCCGGCGGGGTGATGGTCTTGTTTATCTTCTCCATCTTCCTGACGCACGATCCGGGCAAAGAATTGAAGTTCGAGAAACCGAAACGCATGGTCTTTGCGGGATTGATTTCCTTTGCGGGATTGGCTATCTGCGGGCATGTTATCTATCGCAATGTTAATAAGTTCTATTACTATGTGAGCCACAAAGAACTGGATATGCAATACATCGGCAAAACCCTGATGGGAACCGACAAATACCAGTTTATGCTGCCGTTCGAGGCTGTCAGCCTGTTGTTGCTCGCCTGTATCATCGGAGCCATTATGATTGCCCGTAAAAAATAACGAATAAAAAAAGAAAGCTAATAATATACACTATGAACAGTATTCCATTAGAAGGTTATTTAGCAATAAGTACAATTATGTTCTTCGCCGGCGTTTACGGATTCCTTTCGCGCAAGAATATGATAATGGTATTGATTTCTATCGAGCTGATGCTTAATGCTGCCGATATCAACTTCGTGGTGTTCAACCGCCTGTTGTTTCCGGGGCAGCTCGAAGGATTCTTCTTTACCCTGTTTGCCATCGCTATTGCTGCCGCCGAAACGGCTGTTGCCATAGCCATCATCATCAATATATACCGTCACTTCAAGTGCATATATATAGATGAGAATATAACCGAAATGAAAAACTAACCATATATAGTAAGATTTACAGGATATGGAGCAATTTAATTTTACAGCACTGATTTTAATCATCCCGGCCGTGATGTTTCTCATTCTCGGGTTGGGAGGTAAGTATATGAAGCCTATCGTGTCGGGTATTCTCGGGACGTTGGCATTGACGGCAATGGCTGTCATAGGCTACACGACCGCCTATATCTACTTCTTCGAAGTAGGGCAGGTGAACGGAGTTTATGAGGCATTCCCCATCACATTAATCGAAGGATGGCTTCCGTTCTACAAAGACCTGAACATCAGCCTCGGCATGTATATCGACCCTATTTCAGCGATGATGCTGGTGGTTATTACGACCGTTTCGCTGATGGTACACGTCTATAGCTTAGGCTATATGAAAGGCGAAAAGGGCTTCCAGCGCTATTACGCTTTCCTTTCGCTGTTTACATTTGCTATGCTGGGATTGGTGCTTGCAACCAATATCTTCCAGATGTATATCTTCTGGGAATTGGTGGGTGTATCTTCGTTCCTGCTTATCAGTTTCTACTATATGAAACCGTCGGCTGTGGCTGCTGCCAAAAAGGCGTTTATCGTAACGCGCTTTGCCGACTTCTTCTTCCTGGTAGGTATCTTAGTCTTGTCGTTCTATTCCGGAACGTTCGACTTTGCTACACTTACCGACCCGAATGCTGCGTTTATTGCAACAACAGCAGGACAATCATTCCTTGGAATGTCAATACTTTCGTGGGCGCTTATCCTTATCTTTATGGGAGGTGCGGGTAAATCGGCCATGATGCCGTTCCACATCTGGTTGCCCGATGCCATGGAAGGTCCTACACCGGCTTCGGCGCTTATCCATGCCGCTACGATGGTGGTAGCCGGGGTATTCTTGGTAGCACGTTTATTCCCTATTTTCTCGATAGATGCCAATTTGGATGGTATAGCCCTGAATGTTGTTACATGGATGGCAGCTATCACGGCATTGGTATCGGCCGTTATTGCCTGTACGCAGACAGATATCAAGCGGGTACTTGCTTTCTCCACCATATCGCAGATTGCCTTTATGCTTACAGCCTTAGGGGTATCGAAATACGGACACGAAGGATTAGGCTATATAGGAGGTATGTTCCACTTGTTTACGCATGCTTTCTTCAAAGCTTTGCTTTTCCTTTGCGCAGGAGCTATTATCCATGCCGTGCACAGCAACGAAATGGGCGACATGGGCGGATTGTGGAAAAAACTGCCGATTACGTTCGGAACATTTACGATTGCCTGGTTGGCGATTGCCGGTATTCCTCCGTTTTCCGGATTTTTCAGTAAGGATGAGATACTTGCCGCAGCTTACGAAAGCAATTTTGCCGTATACCTCATATTGAGCTTTGCAGCAGGATTGACGGCATTCTATATGTCGCGCCTGTGGTTCCGCATATTCTTCTACGAAAAGAAACATTACCATCACGAGCCGCACGAAGCAAGCCCGGTAATGACTATTCCGTTGATTATCTTAGCTGTTTTTGCCGCAGGAGCCGGATTTATTCCATTTGGTGACTTCGTCACTTCCGACGGGCATCCGCATCAAGGCGAGCTGAATATGCAGGTAGCTATTATCAGTGTGGTTATCTCGCTGGTGGGTATCGGTATTGCAACAGCACTATACTTCAAGAAAAATTCAATGCCTGATAAAATTGCCAATGGCTTCGGGTTCTTCTATAAATGGGCACACAAGAAATTCTACTTCGACGAATTGTGGTTGTTCATCACCCGTAAAGTTATTTTCAATTGCATTTCGCGTCCTATTGCCTGGTTCGATAAAAAGTTTGTCGACGGATTCATGGACTCGCTGGCAACAGTTACGCAGGCTGCTTCTGAGAAGATCAAAAACTTCCAGTCGGGGCGCATACAGCAATATGCTGCCATGTACCTGCTCGGGGCGTTGATTCTGGTTGTGGGATTTGCATTTGCGATTGTCAGTTTTATTTGCAATTGATAATAAGCTATTAGCTAATAGCCGATAGCTGTTAGAATTATAGAAAAACAAAAAGTAAAAAAGCCAATAGCTAACGGCTAACGGCTAAAAGCTAAATAATAAAATATGAATATTCTTTCATTATTTGTTCTTATTCCGGTCGTGATGTTGTTGGCCTTTATTCCTTGCCGCAACGCGAAACAGATACGCACCGTAGGAGTGATAGGGGCATTTGCCCAATTGGCACTTGCGCTTGTATTATTGTTCGAATACTTGAATTTAGGTACTCCGCTTGCTACGGGCGAATGGATGTATTACGATTCTACTATTTGGTACGAGCCGTTGAATATTGCCTATACAATAGGGGTGGATGGTATTTCTGTCCTCATGTTGTTGCTGACGGCAGTTATTGTTTTGACAGGTACATTCGCTTCGTGGAATATGAGCCGCGACTTCTTCCTTTGGTTGACGCTCCTCTCGATAGGGGTGTACGGGTTCTTTATTTCCCTCGACTTGTTCACGATGTTCTTCTTCTACGAAATAGCCTTGATACCGATGTACTTGCTGATAGGTATCTGGGGTTCGGGACGGAAAGAATACTCGGCCATGAAGCTTACCCTCATGTTGATGGGTGGTTCGGCATTCCTCTTCGTAGGGATATTGGGTATTCACTACTTCTCGCCGATGGTTGAGATGGCAAACGGAACAATGGCGCATACATTCAACCTGGTAGAAATAATGAAAGGCGGAGGTATTACACCTTCGGCGCAGATGTGGATATTCCCGCTTACGTTTGTCGGATTCGGGGTGCTTGGAGCAATGTTCCCGTTCCATACCTGGTCACCTGACGGTCACGCTGCCGCGCCTACGGCCGTTTCGATGTTGCATGCCGGTGTACTGATGAAACTGGGAGGTTATGGATGTTTCCGTATCGCTATCCGCTTGATGCCCGAAGCTGCCGACGAGTTAAGTTGGATTTTCCTTATACTGACAGGTATTTCCGTACTTTACGGAGCATTGGGAGCTATTTCTCAAACCGATTTGAAATTTATCAATGCCTATTCCTCGGTGAGCCACTGTGGATTGGTATTGTTTGCTATATTGATGCTGAATCAGACAGCAACAACAGGTGCTGTTATGCAGATGTTGTCGCACGGTCTGATGACAGCCTTGTTCTTCGCCCTTATCGGGATGATTTACGGGCGGACGCATACGCGTGATATCCGCGAAATGGGCGGGTTGATGAAGGTGATGCCATTCCTCTGTGTGGCCTATGTGATTGCCGGTATGGCTTCGCTCGGGTTGCCGGGATTGAGTGGTTTCGTTGCCGAAATGACCATCTTCGTCGGTTCGTGGGAGCACACCGATATGTTCCACCGTGTATTCACGATAGTGGCTATATCATCTATTGTGGTGACGGCGGTATATATCCTCAAAGTGGTGGGTAAAATTCTTTACGGCCCTGTACAGGATAAACATCATCTGGAGCTGACTGATGCCGTTTGGTACGAAAAAATAGCCGTTGTGGGGCTGATTATCTGCGTTGCCGGAATGGGTATGTTCCCGGGATGGATTTCGAATATGATAAGTGAATGCCTGACTTATCTGCCGTAGCCCCCTACATCCCCCAAGGGGGACCTTAGAAATGGATAAAGATAAAATAGAAATAAAGAATAACCAGTAAAATAACCCAAGAGCCTCCCCCTCAGGGAGGTTGGAGGGGCTGAAATTAAAAAGATATAAGAGATGGATTTGAGTTATTATTTGTTTATGAAGCACGAGTTATCACTTATTGTGGTATTTCTCCTTCTCATCATTTATGATTTGTTTGCTTCGGACAAAGCCAAGAAAGGTTATTACCCGTTTGCCTGCGTGGTATTCCTCATACATACGGTAGCCTGCTTCTTCTTCAGAGACGATGCCGAAGCTTTCCACGGCATGTATGTCACAGGCCCGGCATTTTATACAATCAAAAATATCTTGAATATAGGTGTATTCCTTATCTTCCTGCAAGCCAACCAATGGCTGTCGAAGCCGGATGCTATCGTCAAACGTGGCGAGTTCTTTATGCTCACCGTGCTTACCCTCTTCGGTATGTACCTGATGATTTCGGCAGGACATTTCTTATTATTCTATATCGGGCTCGAAACAGCTTCGCTTCCTATTGCCGCGCTGGTTGCTTTCAACAAGGCAAAACGCGAATCGGCCGAGGCAGGAGCCAAATATATGTTCAATGCCATATTTTCTTCGGCGGTGATGATTTTTGGATTATCTTTCCTCTACGGTTCCGCCGGGACGCTGTATTTCACCGATATCGCAGCAAACCTCTATGCCGGCCCGTTGATGATAATGGCTATGATTTTCACGGCTACAGGATTATTCTTTAAGATATCATTAGTACCGTTCCATATGTGGGCGCCCGATACTTATCAGGGAGCACCGACGAATGTGACGCTTTATTTGTCGACCATCTCGAAAGGTGCAGCCGTATTTGCGCTGATGATGATTCTCTACAAAGTATTCCCTGCGCTTTCGGGCACATGGCATGCTATCTTGTGGATATTGATATTGGTGACCATTACTATCGGTAACCTGTTCGCCCTCCGGCAGAATAATATGAAACGATTCCTTGCCTATTCATCCGTTTCGCAGGCGGGATTTATTATGCTCGGACTATTTTCCGGCACGAAATTAGGGATGGCTGCAACAATTTTCTATATATTTGTATATATATTTTCCAATTTGGCAGCTTTCGGCATAGTTTCCGTTATCGAAGACAGAACAGGCAAACTGAATATGTCGGATTATAATGGCCTTTACAAAACCAATCCGAAACTGACATGGGCTATGACGATAGCCATGTTCTCATTGGGAGGTATACCGTTTACAGCCGGCTTCTTCAGCAAAATGTTCGTATTCATGGCGGCAATGGAGGATGGTAGCACCGCAAGCATTGTATTGGTAGTACTTGCATTCCTGAATACGATTATCTCGCTTTACTATTACCTGTTGGTGGTGAAAGCGATGTTTATAAACAAAAACAACAACCCTATCGAGAAGGTGAAAAGTGATGGTTATATGAAAGCTTCGCTTATCCTTTCCATGGCAGGGATTCTTTTGATAGGAATAATAAGTTGTTTCTACAAATATATTGATAATATAAGCTTTGGAATATTCTAAAAAGGACAACATATAACATATAAGCAGGGTTCGGCAATGTATCTTTTCCCAGAAACAGATTATTGTCGGATTTTGTGTATTTATTAATAACCCGAAATTCATTCATAGATTATGAACTTGATTACGATTCTTCAGACCGCTACAACAACAGTTCTCGACACCGTGGGCGAACAACCCGACGCAATGCCTGTGGCCGACGAAAGTTATTTCAGCCTTGTATTGAAAGGCGGATGGATATTATTGCCAATCTTCCTGCTCTCGTTGCTTGCTATCTATGTCATTCTCAACAAATGGTTGCAACTGAACCGGATGGCGAAGCGCGATTCGATATGGTTGTCGCGAGTGACAGAATTGGTAGCCGAAGGAAAAATAGATAAAGCCCTCAAATTCTGCCTCGAAAAGCCATATGCACAGGCTAAGGTTATAGCGGCAGGATTGAAAGAGATAGACCAGAGTGTGGATGAGATTGAAGAAGCGATGGAAATAGAATCGCGCGTACAGCTCAGCATGATGGAAAACCAGATGAACTGGCTGGGTATTACCGCTTCTATCGCGCCGATGCTCGGATTCCTCGGGACGATATTCGGGGTAATCAAAATATTCTACGACATTGCCAAAACAAACGACTTGGCTATCGATACCATTTCTACGGGGCTGTATCAAAAGATGATTTGTTCGGGAGCCGGTCTCTTGGTCGGTATCATTGCATACACCGGATATTACGTACTCAACGGACGCATAGACAAAGCGGTGGTAACGATAGAAAAGGATGCCAACGAAGTAATCAAAGCTGTGCGTATCTATAAAAAGCAACAAGCATAATCATTCCCTAAAAACGATTTGTTATGAAAGTACAACGTAAAAAAAGTCGGGCTGCCGAAGTATATACTGCTTCGTTGAACGATATTATGTTCTTTCTGTTGCTGTTTTTTCTTATCATCTCTACCATGGTGACGCCTGCTGCCATAAGAGTGATGCTGCCGAATGCTTCGACCTCGGAACAGGTTGTTACAAAGAAAAATGTGAATCTGGTGATTACACCTGATTTGCGCTATTACATAGACGACAGAGAAATAGCGAAGGAAGAAATTGAGCCGACATTGGCAGCCATGCTTGCCCAAAAAGGCGAAAACGAAGAAATGAACGTATTGCTACAAGCCGATCGTAATCTTAGCTTGCAAGACGTAGTAGACATAATAGACATAGGCAACAAAGTCAAAGTGAAAATGATTTTGTTTACCCAAAAACCATAAAAAAATCTATCAAAAAAATGTTGTATATCTCCGAAAAAACCTCTTTTTTGGTTTTTTGTACCGCATTAATCGAAAATAATTGAATTAAGATGCAGCACTTTTGATATTTATGCATCTTTATAAGTGAAAACAGTGTATGAATGAACAGCAAATCATATCTGGCTGTAAGAACCAGGAGCGTAGCGCCCAAAAAGCTCTGTACGAGAAGTATTCTCGTATGATGTATGGGATATGCTTACGCTACTGCTCAGACACAGACGCAGCACAGGATTTGCTACAGGATGGATTCATCAAAGTGTTTACTAATATTCAATCATTTCAGGACAAAGGTTCTTTCGAAGGTTGGATGAAAAGGATTTTTATAAATCAGGCGCTCGAAAACATTAGAAAAGATAAAAAGTTAATACAGACGACGGATGATATACAAAACTATGCCGACACGATAGATTCCTCTACAGAAGAGGAAATGCATAATATTCCGGAGACTAAACTTTTAGCAATGATTCAGGAGCTGCCAAAGGGCTATGCTGCTGTATTCAATTTGTACGCTGTCGAAGATTATTCGCACAAAGAAATTGCTGAAATGCTGGGCATAAATGAGAGCACATCCCGCTCCCAATACGTAAGAGCCCGGCAGCTATTACAGGATAAGGTGAAGAACTATATAAAAGAAAATAGTTAACATGGCACTGGAGAACAAAGATAAAATAAAAGATCTCTTCTCTTCGAAGTTGCAAAACTTCGAACCGGAGGTTCCTGCGTCGCTTTGGGCAGGAATAGATCAATCTTTGTCGCAGCCAGCGGCTACTCCGGGCAGAGTATCGAAAATGCTTTGGCTGAAAGTTGCTGCTGCGGTTGCTGCAGTTGCCCTTATCACCGTGGGTATAATTATCTTCTGGAACAAAGAAGACGCCACGCCTGTTATGACACCGCCTGTGCAAATCGTGGAAAATCCTATCGACTCTGCCTATATCGAACAACCTGTAGAACCTGTAGCGCCGGAAAAAGAACTTCCTGTTTCGCCTCAGAGAACAGCTCCAAGATATGCAAACAGGGAAGAAGTGAAACCTGTAACCCCGGTAGAGAAGAAAGAGGACCTGAAAGAAGAACCGAAGGTGCAGGAGGCTCCTGTAGAAGAAACTCCGCTTGTAGTAGAACAGCCGGAACCGACCGACCTCCTTGTGGTGGAAGAGATAAAAGAAGAAGCTCCTAAACTTGTTCTGGATAAGAGATCAGGCGGCATGACCATCGGACTCTTATCTTCGCTCGACCTTTATGCCGATAAGAATACGCAGCAGGGAGGAATCCTTTCCTTTGCCGATGGGGAGCCACTCGACGAAGCATTATGCTACGGAAACAATATTTTCGAGATGGAGCATGACCGTCCGATATCTTTCGGATTGACTGTGAGCAAGGATCTTACAAACAACCTTTCGATAGAAACGGGGCTTGTATATACCTATTTGGCTTCGTCTATAAAATCGGATAATAACTTTAAATTGCGGGAAAAACAAAAATTCCATTACCTCGGTATACCTGTTTCGCTGAATTATACGTTCTTAAGATATAAACGCCTCGAAAGCTATGTTGCTGTCGGCGGAATGATACAAAAAGACATACACGGTTCGTACAATGGTAACTTGGATAGAGTGTTTGCTGACCAGACAGGAGAATACTTCTTTGAACATATAAATACAACTAAGAGAAATATTCATCAAAGCAAACCGCAATTTTCAACACATTTTAACGTAGGTCTTACTTATCCGTTATACAACAGATTGTATCTTTATGGCACTTTTGGCGGAGTTTATTATTTCGATGCATCGAATAAATACCGCACGATATATTCCGATAAAGATCTTCAATTAGACTTGAATCTCGGACTTAAGTGGAAATTTTAAATGATTAATAACCTAAAATAGTAGACAAGAAAATGAGACGTATTGCATTAATATGTGCTGTTGCTATAACAGCTTTATCTATGAGTTCATGTTTAGGAGACAGTGATAGTAGTATCTCTCCTCAAAAAAGCTTTGCTTATATTAACGAACAATGGATTGCCCAAACAGCAGAGATGATATACATCGATCTTGACAATACAGAGGCAGCCAATACACTTACGCGTGAGGATTGTGCCATACTTTCGTATAAACAAAAAAACTGGATACAAGGTGGACAGGTAAACAAGCCTGAATATGTACAGGTAGTAACGAAATTCTCGAGCAGTTTTATTAATAATTATGTTTATGTGGATGAAACTGCCCTTCCTGCTTATAATCCTGGAACTTCTACAATAGACGGCCAATTCTATCCGACCAGCTTTTCGCTTGCAATAGGCACTGGATTCCAGCCGCGCGAAGAATATTTCAAGGATAGAGGTCTCTTCTCATTTAGTGCCAAACAGGAAGATCTGGTTCAGAATGTTAAGGTTTACTTTGTATATGACCCAACAAAACAAACCGAGACAAAAAAAGATGACCTCGGGAACGACTATCCTGCTCCGATAGCAGATAAGAACCAAGCGATTATCGATGTTTACTTTGTGAATGATCCGACAGGATTTTCGGTATCGAGCGGAGCGACAAGCGCAAATTTTGTCGGTAACCTGAGCGATTTCAGAAATCTCTTTAGAGCATCAACGAGATACCAGGAAGTAAGTGACTTCTATGGCATCACTCCGGTGACATTCAAGTTCCGCTATACTCGTTTAGATACAAAGGCTTCACCCGAAACTAAGGTAGAAACATATCTTGGTAGCTGGGATTATGCCGACGGATTCTATTTAGCCTATGTTAACTCGTCTTCAACAGGAGGCTAATATAAACCGAATATAAGAATTACAAAAAGGAAGGGTACATGGTATTCTTCCTTTTGTTTTATCCCATAGGGACTATTAAAGAAAGAGACAGACAGGATGCACTCTCGAAAAAATTCCTATATTTGTACAATATAGCAATGCGCCGAGGCAGTTACAAACAAGCTCGATAGTGTCCGGCTTTCGCTACATTTGTTGATAATAACTAATTATAAATCAGATATGTCGATAAACAAAGTAATACTAATAGGGAATGTAGGGAAAGATCCCGATGTAAAATACTTCGACAACGGGAGTGTGGTAGCCAACTTCACCTTAGCCACTACCGAACGTGGATACACCGCTACCAACGGTACGCAGATACCCGATCGTACGGAATGGCATAACATTGTTTGCTGGCGAGGCCTGGCAAAAGTAGCCGAGCAATTTGTGCGCAAGGGTAGCCAGATATATATCGAAGGACGTATCCGCTCGCGTACCTATGATGATGCAAATGGTGTGAAGCGCTATGTAGTGGAGATATATGCCGACAATATGGAACTTCTGGGACGCAGGAATACATCCGAAATGGGCGAACAGCCTCAATCGTATTCTTCGCCCGCACAACCGGTGCAGACGGCACAACAGCCACCGCAAGCCCCATTCAGCAATACGAACGAAGAAGACGATCTACCGTTCTGATCCGATGAGGGCGAAAGGCTTCATATTGCCTTTACTGTTCTTTGTCCTCCTCTGTTCGTGCAAAGAGAAAGAGCATAAGCAAGAGCCGAAATCGGTTGCTTATCCATTCATCGAACGGGCAGGAAACGGGTCGGTCGAGTATCAGAATAAGAAACTATTGCTCCGGGTATCGGACGCTGCCGTTGTGAAATCGATAGACAACAACGAGAAGCCCGGTATATGGTTCGATATCACCTATCCGCAGTATAAAGCAACTATTTATTGCTCTTATCTGCCTATCACGAAGGAGACGTTCTACGATGCCGTGGAAGACAGCTATAAACTGGCATTCAGCCATGCCTCGCGGGCAGATGGTATCCGGCAGACAGCCTACGAAAACAGGGAGCATAACACGTCGGGCATTGTATACGAAATAGAAGGCGGAGTGGCTGTGCCGATACAATTCTTTGTGACCGATAGTGTGTCCAATTTCTTCCGTGGGTCGTTATACTACGATACACTTGTCAATCCGGACTCTGTTGCCCCTGTTACCGCCTATCTCCGCGAAGATATCGTTGCGATGATAGAATCGCTGGAGTGGAGAGACTAAGGTTCGAACTTAACCTGAAAAATACTTATGAGAAGCATTCTGTATACAAAAACTTTTCTCTATACCTTTCTCATTGTGGTGGGGACGATGTTGTTCCTCTACCTCGACTATATAGATATTCTGCTCAACTTCGACGATGCATATACCCTGCAGATGGCAAAACATTCGTTGGGCGATATCTACAACATTGCTACCACCAACGATGCCCATCCGCCGCTTTACTATTGGATGCTGAAAATCTATTCGTACCTATTCGGCGATTCTATTGTTGCCGGACGGGCGTTTTCTACTGTCGGCATTCTGGCGAGTATGCTGTTTTCGGCATTGGTTATCCGCAAGCGGTTAGGGGATAAGGTGGCGACCATATTTATCGTGTTGCTTATTATCTTTCCTGTGTCGCAGTATCTGGCAACCGAGATACGGATGTATTCGTGGACAATGTTCTTCACGCTGGCATCGGCTATCTATTCCTATGATGCTTATGACAAAGGACGTGTTATCGACTGGGTTAAATTCGTAGCTATGGCGCTTTGCGCTTCGTTTACGCATTACTATGGATTGGTGACGGTCATGTGGATGTTTACTATCCTCTTCTTCCTTCTCTTTTTCCTGAAAAGGAGGCAGCAAAAGCAGTTTATCATATCCTCGTTGGTGTATGGCGTATTCTATCTCCCTTGGATAGTGAGACTATTGTATCAGATGCGTCACGTAGGACATCAGTTCTGGATAAAGCCCGTTTCACTGGAAGATTTGCTATACCACATCTACTATTTCTTCTCTATCAAGAAAGACTGGCTTCCGTTCGACGATGAAACCAAGATGTGGCTGATGTATGGCTCGGTATTGATTATGGTGTTCATATTTATTTTGTTGGCCGATGTATATATAAAAGGATATGTCCGCAAAGATAAATTGGCGACGGCATCGGTTTTGTTGCTGGTTATATTCTTGCTGCCCATTGTCAGCGGATTTATTCTGTCGTATGCCTTCCGCCCGATAATCGTACCACGTTATATGACTTGTTCGTTCGGGCTTTTCCTCCTGTCCATGGCGATTATTATCCGCCGCTCGATGGAGACGAGGTGGTTCCGTATTCTGGCTATATTGACAATGGTGCTTCTTGCCGGCTATGGCAGCCTGCGCTATTATGCCACCTATCGTTACCTCAAGCAGGAGGTTCATGCATATAACCATATGCACCGGTTTATCAACGATAATCCTACCTATTCCAAGACCTTTTTGTCCGAATATTTCGAGAGTTCGGCTCTTTCGCGACTAAGTATTTTCTATCCCGAAAGCAACTACTATGTATTGATTCCCGAAGGCTGGAACGACAATCTGGCGCCGTTCAACATCAAAAAGGTTCATCACAAACAAGTTTTCGAAGGGGAATTTATCCTTGTTCAGAAACCGCACGAGGAAGGTGGTGTCACTGCTTCGGAATTCCGAAAAGCGTTGAATGTGAATTATATGGCTATGGATAGTACCAAGGCGCTGAATATGATACTTTACAAGATGAAAGTACGTCCTGAAAAAATAGTGACCGAAGATGAAATACAAACAAACTAAACGCGCAATACTGGCGCTCGTACTACTGTTTCTTGCTTGCCCCCAATTCCTGTCCGCTCAAACCAAAAAACATGGGTTCGAGGGTGAAGGGGGATTGTTATACTCCAAAGGCTTGGAGACCGAAATCTCGTTTTATCTGGGTGGGAAATATAACTATTGGTTGAATGATTATGTAGCCCTTTCGGGCGGAGGAATGGTTATCCATTCTTACCTCGATACCTACTTTTCCACATCGAAAGCAACCTACGATGTCGAAGACCATATTATCAACCTTGCCGGAAGTGTCGGAGTGAAACTTTCTACTCCCACAGTCAAAGGCTTCGGGGTAGAAGCGGATGCCGCTTTTTTGTTCGACCCTATTCCGTTCAATGCCGTGGTGATGGAAAAAAGATATTATTCTTTGCACGGGGATTACCGGGAGAGAGACAAGACGAAGATGGTATTTACCCAGTTCAATCCTTCCTATCATTTGCAGGTAGGGCTCTTTTACGAGAAAAAGCAACAAACAGGAGTTCTACGGTTTACGCTTGGGGCAGGATTAACCAACTACAACCCGTACCAGCCGTATTATCGTGCCAAGATAGACGGCGTCCGGTTGAAAGATGAATTGACGCTCCGCCCCGACAGGCAATCCCTTTCGATATTTTTCCGTGTATCGGGGTTTGCACTATAAATGCTTAAAAATGCGAAAGAAAGTTACTGTCTTATTCTTCTTTATAGTTTTGTTTCTGATTGGTTGTAAATCGTCTTACAATCAGGTGGTAGAAGTACCTTTCAAAACCGTTTATACCTGTCCGGCATTTTCGGGTGGAGACGAATACTACAAAAGATTTTTCAATGGAAATCTGAAATACCCTGATACATCTTTAGCAGAAGGGATTGAAGGATGTGTGTCTGCTAATTGGGTGGTCAATTATGCAGGTGAAGTAACAGGGGTGAGGATTGTTCAGGGAGTCGATTCGGCAATTGACCAGACTGTTCTGAAAGCAATAAAAAGTTTGCCACGCTATGCTCCTGCAAGAGCGAACGGAAGACCACATCGTTTGTTTTGTGCGGCGACCTTTGATTTCAGAATGGCACAAGCTAAGGAAAATGCAGAATCTAAGGACGAATATCTTCCGCAACCGGCTAATATTTTCACCTTTCCGGGCGGAGAAGATGCGTTGAAACAATATGTTGCAGCCAATACGGTGTATCCGAAAGAGCAATTGAAGCAAAGACGGAAAGGTTATGTGACTGCCTGTTTCGAGCTCGATAAGACAGGCAAACCTGTTAATATTGCAATCAGACCCTCTCCAAATAAGGATATGGAAGATTCGGTACGAAATATGCTTCTTTCTATGCCTTATTGGGTACCGGGGAAAGCACGTGCGCAATCAATGGATTTTGTATGGGAATTGACGGTTTTCTTCGATTATGAGAATAAATTGTTGGGGAAAAAGCCGAAAATCTCGTCGGAAGTGGAAGTTGCCGACTGGAAGTTTGATAATCTGACTATCTATCCCGAGACTATGACGGAGGAGGTAAATGAGTATATGCGCATTTATCCACAATTAGAAAAGATAATAAAGATATATGAACCGATAACGATTATCGGTTATCCTCCGCTCAAAAAGTAAGAACTGAGGGATATTACAAAAACATTTCGCACCACTTATCGAATTGCCTTACAGACTCTTCGCCGAAAGGAAGCAGTTTCTTTCGTGCCTGTTCGGGTGTCTTTTCTTCGCCGAGGCGTGTCTTGGAAAAGAAGCAATCGGCAAAACAAATTAGCTGTTCTTCCATGCTTTGCGGGCGCATATCGCGGTGAGGCAGCGGCAGCTTCTCGCGGATGATTTCTTCGAGGCTGATGCCTGTTCCCGTGTGCCTTTCGCAGACGAGGGCGTGACGCGGTAAGCCTTCCTTTTGTAATATTTCAGCCCCTAAATAGCCATGACAGAGATAGGGATATTCGCCAAAGCAATGGATAGCAGGCGCATGCGTCAGATAGATGCCTATGTCGTGCAACATAGCAGCCTCCTCCACAAATATAGCATCGGCATGTAGTTCGGGATGCTCTTTCACGATGGAAAGGGCTTTTCTCGTTACATCTGCGCTGTGCTTTACAAGCATATTGTAAATATCTGAACCTTCGGCGTAATACTTCTTTATCAGTGCTGTGGTATCTATCATAATTCGCAAAAATTGACTAAGTTTGTATAAATCTTACGTTGTATGAAACGCTATATACTTATTCTACTATATCTCCTGCCTCTTGTCGTGTCTGCCCAGCAAGTGCAACTCGGTGCCGACCGTGTAGACCAGATACGGGCAATTGTCCGCGACCAGCGTGTCGGGCTGATTGTGAACCAGACATCGGTGCTGACTAATGGAACACATCTGCTCGATACATTGTTGAGCAGCGATATAAAAGTAGTGAAAATTTTCGCTCCCGAACACGGATTCCGCGGAAATGCCGATGCCGGTGAAACCATCAAGGACGGGAAAGATGCTCAAACCAGCCTTCCCGTAATCTCCTTGTATGGCAAGAATTATAAGCCTACCCCCGAGCAACTGGAAGATATCGATTTCCTGATTTTCGATATACAAGATGTGGGTACACGCTTCTATACCTACATCAGCACGATGCACTATGCAATGGAGGCTTGCGCCGAGAACGGGAAGAAAATGCTTGTACTCGACCGCCCCAATCCGAATGATTGTATCAATGGGCCTGTACTGGATACTAAATATAAATCCTTTGTAGGGGTACATCCTATACCCGTTTTGCATGGGTTGACTGTTGCCGAACTGGCCAAGATGATAGAGGGCGAAAGCTGGCTGAAAGATAATCTACAATGCGAAATCTATGTCCTCCCGATGTTGGGGTGGCGACATGGACAGCCCTATTCGTTGCCGGTGAAACCTTCGCCTAATTTGCCGAACGACCATGCAATCGCTTTATATCCTTCGTTGTGCTTCTTTGAGGCGACCAAGATAAGCGTCGGGCGGGGAACGGATTTTCCGTTCGAGGTGATAGGTGCGCCCGGAAGCAAGTACGGAAAATTCACCTTTACGCCGAAACCGACCGAAGGAGCAAAATCGCCTATGCATAAAGGATTGACATGCTACGGCGAAGATTTGCGCGAATGGGAGACAGATGGAGATTTGGATTTGCAATTCCTGCTTCGAATGTACAAAAAATCGGGTAAAGGCGCGGCTTTCTTTTCCAGTCCGAAGTTTATGGATTTACTTGCCGGTTCGGACAAGCTGCGTAAGCAGATTATTGCCGGAAAGCCTGAAAAAGAGATTGTTGACAGTTGGCAGGCAGACTTATCAGCCTACAAAGAAATACGCAAGAAATACCTGTTATACCCCGATTATTAAATATAGGGGAAAAGTGTTAGTTAAAGGCTATTCAGAATTTGTTTCCGAAGGCTATATAATGTATATTTGACTTATAATACTTCGTTAAACTAAATCGGATAGATATGAAAAAGTTACTGTTCCTTTTGCTTTCCGTTTCATTGTTTTCCTCTTGTTCTTCCACTTATTACCTATCGACGCTACGAACAGTAAATCCGGAGGTAGGACAATCGGAAAAAGGTGACTTCCTGATAGAGAATGATAGCTTGCGCATCACTTACTCTTTCAATGGCGAAAATGCGCCTATTCAGATTACCATTTTCAATAAATCTTCTCTTCCTCTGTATGTGGATTGGCAACGTTCGGCGCTTATCATCGACGATACGGCTATCAGTTATAGTGGTAAGACGATGAAGATAGACGGAGGTGTTCAAGGTTCCTCTTATTCAAATTCTTATCAATATAACAGGCATTGGGGCGAGAACTATGGGGAATATCAGGGGAGTATCAGAGGAAACGTTGAAATCCCCCAAACAGTATCTTTTATCCCGCCCAATGCAAAAATTACGGAAACACCTTTATTCCTGAATGTGAATTTCAAAGATATCCATGACAAAACTTACCGCAAGGCTAAGCTGGGTACGTCAGACGGGCATCTTATCTCTGTGGGGAGAGTAGATTACACCGAAGAGAATACTCCATTGACTTTCAAAAGCTACTTGTCTCTCAACTTCGAAGGTCAACCTGTAAAAGCTTATCAGAATGAGTTTTATTTGTCTAATATCCTCAAATCGGACGAAATATCACCTAAAACTGTTCCGCAAAGCTTAAAGGATAGGGGAGACCTTTTCTATGTAGAGAAGGCAGCGGACAGAAGGGCATTGAATGCTGTCCTGATTACATCTCTTATTGTGGGCACTGCCGCGATAGATGTATGGGCCGATTCGAGAGAATAGGTTTAAAGAGCATAAAATTTTGTAATCATACTATAAAGTCAGCCGCGATGGTTGACTTTTCCTTTTTGTATCCGTCCTACTTCCAAACAAATAGCTATCTTTGTGGCTTGATTAATTGTAACATACTTTCAGTTTCAATTTTATGGAATATAATTTTAAAGAAATAGAGAAACGCTGGTTTCAATATTGGGTCGACAACAAAACGTACAAAGTAGTAGAAGACAACACCAAACCTAAATACTATGTCCTCGATATGTTCCCTTACCCGTCAGGGGCAGGGCTGCACGTGGGCCATCCGCTCGGATATATAGCATCCGATATCTATACCCGTTACAAACGCTCGTGCGGATACAATGTATTGCATCCGATGGGATACGATGCTTACGGTCTTCCGGCGGAGCAATATGCCATTCAGACAGGGCAGCATCCGGCCATCACGACCGAACAAAATATCAACCGTTATCGCGAGCAGCTGGATAAAATCGGCTTCTCTTTCGACTGGAGCCGCGAAATCCGCACCAGCGAACCCGAATATTACCATTGGACGCAATGGGCATTTATACAGATGTTCAACTCCTATTTCTGCAACGACGAGCAACAGGCCCGCCCAATCGAAGAATTGATCGAGTGGTTCGGTACGAACGGTTCGAAAGACCTGAATGTTGCTTGCAGCGAAGAATTGGAATTTACTGCCGAAGAATGGAATAGCAAAACAGAAAAAGAACAACAAGAAATATTACTGAATTACCGCATTGCTTACTTAGCCGACACCACCGTTAACTGGTGTGCCGCTTTGGGCACGGTGTTGGCAAATGATGAGGTGATTAACGGCTTGTCCGAGCGTGGAGGACATCCGGTGGAACAACGCGTTATGCGCCAATGGAGTTTACGCGTTTCGGCTTATGCACAGCGTTTGCTCGAAAGCTTGGATAAAATCGACTGGACAGATTCGTTGAAGGAAACTCAACGCAACTGGATAGGAAAAAGCGAAGGGGCGGAAATGCAGTTTGCCGTGAAAGATTCAGATGTCTCTTTTGTGATCTTTACTACCCGCGCTGACACAATTTTTGGGGTGACTTTCATGGTGCTTGCTCCCGAAAGTGAGTATGTATCTAAGGTGACTACACCCGAACAACGCATGGCGGTGGAAGAGTATCTGGTAGCCACGAAACGCCGTACCGAACGCGACCGTCAGATGGACAAAAAAGTATCGGGTGTATTTACAGGCTCGTATGCCATTAACCCGTTGAACGGAAAAGAAATTCCTATCTGGGTAGCCGATTATGTATTGGCGGGATATGGTACGGGAGCTATTATGGCCGTTCCGGCACACGATAGCCGCGACTATGCCTTTGCCAAACATTTCGATTTGCCGATTATCCCGTTGATTGAGGGTGCCGATGTTTCGGAAGAAAGCTTCGATGCCAAAGAAGGAATTATGATAAACTCTGGCTTCCTGAATGGCTTGACAGTGAAAGAAGCGATAGAGAAAACGAAAGAATATATCCAGGAAAACGAATTAGGCCGCGTAAAGACAAACTACCGTCTGCGCGATGCCATTTTCTCGCGTCAGCGTTATTGGGGCGAACCGTTCCCTGTTTACTATAAAGATGGCATGCCGTATATGCTGCCGTTGGAAGCATTGCCATTGCCATTGCCGGACGTAGACAAATTCCTGCCGACCGAGACGGGCGAACCGCCATTGGGACGCGCTACCGTTTGGGCATGGGACACAGTCAATAATAAAGTCGTTGAAAACGATAAAATCGATCATAAAACCATCTTCCCGCTGGAATTGAATACCATGCCGGGATTTGCAGGTTCATCAGCATACTATTTGCGTTATATGGATCCGCATAACAACAAAGAGTTGGTATCGAAAGCGAAAGACGAATACTGGCGCAATGTCGATTTGTATATCGGAGGTACGGAGCATGCTACGGGTCACTTGATTTACAGTCGCTTTTGGAATAAATTCTTGTTTGACATCAACGTGTCATGCGAAGACGAGCCTTTCAAAAAGCTGATTAATCAGGGAATGATACAGGGACGAAGCAATTTTGTATATCGCATCAACGGTACAAATAAATTCGTTTCGTACAATCTGAAAGACCAATACGATGTGCAACCGCTTCATGTGGATGTCAACATTGTAAGCAATGATGTTTTAGACGTTGAAGCTTTCAAAGCGTGGCGGCCTGAATTTGCCACAGCCGAATTTATCTTGGAAGATGGTAAATACATCTGTGGATGGGCAGTAGAAAAGATGTCTAAATCTTATCACAATGTTGTCAATCCCGACGATATTGTCGAAAAATATGGCGCAGATACCTTGCGCTTATACGAAATGTTCTTAGGGCCATTGGAACAATCCAAGCCTTGGGACACAAACGGAATAGACGGTGTACACCGTTTCCTGCGTAAATTGTGGAGCTTGTTCTACAAGGGAGACGAGTTTATCGTTGTGGATGCCGAGCCGACCAAAGAAGAATTGAAGGCACTGCATAAACTAATCAAGAAAGTCTCGTCAGACATTGAGAATTTCTCATTCAATACCTCTGTATCGGCTTCGATGATTTGCGTGAATGAATTGACAGCCTTGAAATGCAGCAAAAAAGCGATATTGCAGGATTTGGTTGTTACTTTGGCTCCTTTTGCTCCGTTTATAGCGGAAGAATTATGGCATGCATTAGGCAATACCAATTCGGTATGCGAAGCTGAATGGGTAAAACATAATGAAGCCTACTTGGTAGAAGATGCCTTCAAATATGGCGTTGCTTTCAACGGGAAAGTCCGTTTCGATATAGAATTCCCTGCCGACGTAACGAAAGAGGAGGTAGAGAAGGTTATATTGGCGCATGAGTTGTCGCAGAAATGGATGGAAGGAAAGACAGAATACAAGAAATTCATCTTTGTTCCTAAAAAGATGATAAACATCGTATTGTAGTGCCCCCCCGCAAGGATAGATAAACATGAAACAATTACTCAAAAAAGTCTTTCTTTTCTTACTGCCAATCATATTGTTAGCTTATCCTGCAGATAGACTTTTATCTTATGGCTTGCGTAACTCTGGTGTGGGAGGTGGAGATATGGAAATTACTAACGATTTGTATACAGGCAATATAAATACGGATATTCTTATAATAGGCTCTTCGAGGTCTTTTGTCCATTTCGATCCTGCCATAATCGAAGAAAAAACGAATATGTCTGCCTATGTTGTCGGGTTCAATGCTTTACGTTTTAATTTACAAGATTTATTATTCAAAGAATATTTGAAGTATAATACAAAACCTAAAATTGTAATTTGTTCTCTTGATCAGCCTACTCTTTACAATTCAATGGGAACGGCTTCTATTAATTTCATTCCATTCATGTTATTCAATGAAAGCATGCAGGAAGATATGGGGCCATATCTTGATTTCAGTAGTGTCGATTATTATATTCCTTTTCTCAGGTATGTCGGAAATTTGGGCGCTATAAAATGGGGAGCAAGCTATTACTTCAATCCACCTGGTCATAAGATGCGTTATAAAGGTTATTTGGCTCAGGACTTTCCCTGGTATACAATACCTGGTGCCGAAGGTACTACAACATACGATCCAACGATAGAAATAGAACGAGATAAAATAATCCCTGATCTTGAATCTCATTTGCTATATAAAGACATATTTATTCGTTTTATCCAGGATTGTGAACAAGAGCAGATAAAAGTAGTTTTCGTCTATACTCCCGAATATTGCAAAGATGGATATGTCGTAACTTCAATAAGACAGATAACTGATTATTATAATAATATTGCAAAAGAATATAATATCCCTTTTTGGGATTATACTAAAGATTCGATATCGTATGATACACAATATTTTTACAATGTATTGCATTTGAATGTGAGAGGTAGTCGCAAGTTTACCGAGGATCTTAGTATACGGCTATTAGAGCTTGAAAATAAAAACTTTTAGATAAATATGCTTTTTAACTCAATCAACTTTGCCATATTCTTTCCGATAGTTTTTTTTATCTATTGGCTGGTATTGAAGAATAACAAAAAGGCACAGAATGTTTTCTTGCTTGTTGCCAGTTATTTCTTCTATGGCTGCTGGGATTGGCGTTTTCTTTTTCTGCTGGCTATTTCCACTATCCTCTGCTATTACGGAGGGCTAAGGGTCAGTACGGCAACGACAAAAAGCGGACGAAAGACTTGGATGTTTATTGCAGTCATTGTGAATATTTGTTTTCTGGGCTTCTTTAAGTATTTCAATTTCTTTATACACGAGTTTCAGGAATTTTTGCAGCTATTCGGTTTATCATCGAGCATCCACACACTAAGTATTATTTTGCCGGTTGGTATATCGTTCTATACATTCCACGGGCTCTCGTATGTGCTCGATATCTATAACGATAGAATAAAGCCTACCCGCAACTGGGTAGACTATTCTTTGTTCGTCAGCTTCTTTCCCTTATTGGTTGCTGGGCCTATCGAACGGGCAACACACCTACTCCCTCAGATAGAACAGGAACGTACATTCCGTTACGCCAAGATGGTAGATGGCTTGAAGCAAATCCTTTGGGGCTTGTTCAAAAAAGTTGTTGTAGCCGATAACTGTGCCGAATATGCCAATATGGCTTTTAATGGAGGCGAACACTCGGGGAGTACATTGGTGTTGGGGGCTATTTTCTTTACGATACAGATATACGGCGACTTCTCGGGTTATTCGGATATAGCGCTGGGAACCGCGCGGATGCTTGGCTTTGAATTATTACAGAACTTCAAATTTCCGTATTTCTCGCGCGATATTGCCGAGTTCTGGCGGCGTTGGCATATATCCTTGTCTTCGTGGTTTCGCGACTATCTCTATTTCCCACTCGGAGGGAGCAGAGGTACGATGTTAAAGACGATACGCAACACGTTTATAATATTCCTTGTCAGTGGCTTCTGGCACGGCGCTAACTGGACATTTATCGCCTGGGGCGGTCTGAATGCCTTGTTTATTATGCCGTCTATTATTATGAAGCAGAACCGGAAGAATCTGGATGTGGTAGCGCAAGGTAAGTTATTACCTTCGTTCAAGGATATTCTGCATGTGGGCATAACATTTGCGTTGGCTGCTTTTGCCTGGATTTTCTTCCGTGCCGATAACATGACGCATGCTTTCGAATACATTGCAAGTATACCTAAAGAATTACTTACCTCACCTCATTATGATACCAAAACTTTGATAACTATCGGTATGTTTTTGCTGATGTTTATTGTCGAATGGTTAGGTAGAGAAAATAAGTATGGTTTGGAATTCTTCGGAGCGAAGCGTAGCCGCTTCTTCCGGTGGGCATTCTATTATATGATTATCGTATTTATTATTTTATTTGCCGGAGGCGAGCAACAATTCATCTATTTCCAATTCTAAGCAGGAATGAAGAAGCTACTAAAAAAACTATTGATATTTGTTTGCCCGATAATCGTATTGGCTTATCCTGCCGATTGGTTTATTTCAAACGGCTTGGCTCATTCTGTTTATTCAGATGGTGAAATAGAAACATGGACAGATATTTATACTGGTCAGGTCAATTCCGATTATCTTATCTATGGTTCTTCGCGTGCATGGATCCATATTGACCCTATGATGATAGAAAAAGAAACCGGGCACCCGGCCTATAATTTTGGTCTGAATGCTCATAACTTCTATCTGCAAAGTTTAAGACATCGTGAGTATCTGCGACATAACCCGAAGCCGGAAGCAATTATTTATGCCTTGGATGTCTTTACGCTTGAGAAACGTCCTGATTTATATAATTTGGGGCAATTCCTGCCTTATATGCTATGGAACAAAGATGTAGCAGAGACAACATTGACATACGAAGGTTTTACTTGTCCCGATTTCATTATCCCTTTATACCGCTATATCGGGCGTTTCGATGCTATCCGTTCGGGACTGAATTATTATGTTAATCCTGATGCCCGTTTCCGCGAGAAAGGATATAAAGGATACGAAAAAGAATGGGATGGCGCATTAGAGAGAGCACAAGGCAATATGAAGTCGTACAAAGCCTATATCGATACGACTTCTGTAAGGTTATTTGAAGATTTTATTATCGATTCCAAAAAAGAAGATATTCCGTTGATTTTTGTTTATACACCCGAGTATATCGAGGGACAGAAATTTATATCAAATAAGGACTCCGTTATTGCTATCTATCAAAAATTTTCGGACAAATATGCGATCCCGTTTTTTGATTATTCCAATGATTCGATATGTTATCATAAAGACTACTTCTACAACTCGATGCATATGAATAACAGAGGTAGCAAACTCTTTACGCACAAGATGATACAAGACTTGATGAGGGATGGTTTGATTTCGGATAAAAAATAAATATTGTTGTTCTTATTTCTCTCTTTTTTGAGAGATGAAATGGAAAATCCTACTTATCTTTGCGTCGAAATTATAATATCTAACCATATGCCTCGCAGATACTTAAAAGATTTTTATTGGAAAGACTATCTGTTAATAACTGTCGGTCTTGTCTTATACGCAGTTGGATTGATAGGCTTTATCAAGCCCGGTGGAATCGTAACAGGGGGACTGACCGGTATCGCCCTCTTGATTGAATACAGTACCGGATTACCACTGCAATATGTATATTTTTTCACTAACTGCGCCTTGCTTTTGGTTGCCTTGAAGATATTAGGCATAAAATTCCTCGCCAAAACAATATACGGGGTAGTAGTTCTTACGGCCCTCATTACGATTGCTCAATTAATCTTTAAAGAGCCTCTGATGGCTTCTGAACCGACACTTTCGGGTGTAGTAGGGGGGATGATGTGTGGAGCCGGCATAGCGCTTGTATTTAGCGCAAACGGGAGTACGGGCGGTACGGATATTGTTGTTGCCATCATCAATAAATATAAGAATATCTCTTTCGGTCGCGGAATGTTACTTTGCGACTTTACTATTATTTGTTGCTCCTATTTTGTTTTCCATGATTATCAGAAGATTATTATCGCCCTTATCGTAATGGGTGTGATGACATACACCATTGATATGGTTATCAATGGATTCCGTCAATCGGTTCAGTTCTTTATCTTCTCTGATAAGTATGAGACAATAGCGAAAGCTATTAATTTTGAACTGCATAGAGGTTGTACCCTGTTGGACGGTACGGGAGCTTATACGGGTAAACCGATAAAGGTGGTGGTTGTATTAGCTAAGCGTTCCGAATCGATACAGATGTTCCGCCTGATACAAAAAATCGATGAAAAAGCCTTTATCTCGCAAACGACCGTGCGTGGGGTTTATGGCGAAGGGTTCGATAAGATAAGGAGTTAGAGAAGTTTTGCATTTTCTGAGAAAAAGGAATAGTCTCATTTTTAAGAGCGAGGACGAAGAAAGCGGATATTTAAAAAATCTTTATCACCTCCAGATATATTACAATAGCCGGAATGGCAAGAATGGTGCTGTCGAAGCGGTCGAGGATACCGCCATGCCCCGGAATCATGTTACCCGAATCTTTGACACCCAATGTGCGTTTGAAAAGCGATTCTACCAAGTCGCCGAATGTGCCGGATACAACCGTTACAATTGCAAAGCCTATCCATTTAGGAGTAGACAACTCGGGATAAAAATATGCCAGCACCAAGGATGCTCCTATGGCGAAAGCTAACCCTCCAAAGAATCCTTCCCACGATTTTTTTGGCGATATGCGCTCGAACAGGCGATGTTTACCGAAAGTCATACCCGTGAGGTAAGCGAACGAATCGTTGACCCAGATAATAACTAAAATAGCTAAAAGGAAGATATAGTTGTAACTGGTGTAGAAAGAGGCAGTCAGCACCAACTTATTAGTCAACGCAAAAGGTAGAGCAATATAAAGTTGCCCTAAGAAGGAATAGGCGAGCGATTGCAACGGATTGGCATGCTTCCGATACAACTCGCTTACGAAGAGGACTAATAAGAAAATGGCATAAGGTGTAAGGTAGAAAAACAAATCCGGTCTGAAGCAAGTTACCGAATTGCTATACCAAAACACTCCGCCAAATAAAAGAAGCCCCCCGATGATATTCAGCCATTTCGATACTTTGACATTGGCGGCCTTTTCTATCAACCCATAAAATTCGTACAGAGCCAACCCTGTGAGCAGGGCGAATATAGCAGCAAAAGTGAATTCATTAATCAGGATTCCGGCAAGCAACAATCCTACAAATACGATTCCGGCAAGGATGCGGACGACAATATTTGGCAGTTTCTTCAAAATATAATGACTGTTATATTATTATTCTATCTCTTCCGATTGTCCCGGCTGTGCGAGAATGCCCGGCGCATCTTCGCCTTTGGCTTTCTCTTCTTCAACCTCTTTCACGATTTCTTCGTTTTCTTTCATAATCTCATCCGAACGGGATACCCACGGACGTAAACCGAAAATCTTTTTCAGGTCGTCGGCAAAGATAACTTCCTCGGTCATCAGTTTGTCAGCCAAGGCATGATGTCCGTCCGAATGTTGGCGAAGCAACTGCTTAGCACGCTCGTACTGTTCGCTAATCATCGCCTGCACCTCCTGGTCGATAAGCAGGGCCGTATCGTCGCTGTATGGCTTTGTGAAGCCGTAATTATCGGCCGAATCGTAGTAGCTGATATTTGGCAGCTTGTCGCTCATCCCCATATAGGAAATCATCGCGTAAGCCTGCTTCGTTACACGTTCGAGGTCGTTGACTGCACCCGAAGATATTTGTCCGATAAAGACCTCTTCAGCGGCGCGTCCTCCGAGCAAGGCACACATTTCGTCCAGCATCTGCTCTTTGGTGGTGATTTGCCTTTCTTCCGGCAGATACCATGCTGCTCCCAATGCTTTTCCGCGGGGAACAATCGTAACTTTCACCAACGGATTGGCATGCTCGAGGAACCAGCTCAACGTAGCGTGTCCCGCCTCGTGAATAGCAATCGTGCGGCGCTCGTCGCGTGTTGTAACCTTATTTTTCTTTTCCAACCCCCCGATGATGCGGTCTACAGCATTCAGGAAGTCTTCTTTTTGTACTATTTTCTTTCCTTTACGGGCAGCAATCAAAGCCGCTTCGTTACACACATTGGCAATGTCAGCTCCCGAGAATCCCGGCGTCTGGCGGGCAAGGAAATCGACATCTACGCTGTCGTCTATTTTCACAGGACGAAGGTGTACTTTGAATATCGCTTTTCTGTCATTGAGGTCAGGTAAATCGACATTTATCTGGCGGTCGAAGCGTCCCGCACGCAGGAGTGCTTTGTCCAGAATATCGGCACGGTTAGTTGCCGCGAGGATGATGATACCGCTATTGGTACCGAAGCCGTCCATCTCGGTCAGGAGCTGGTTCAATGTATTCTCGCGTTCGTCGTTCGAGCCGAAGTTCGGATTCTTGCCACGGGCACGGCCGATGGCGTCTATCTCGTCGATGAAGATGATACAAGGCGATTTTTCCTTAGCCTGCTTGAAGAGGTCGCGCACACGCGAAGCTCCAACGCCGACAAACATCTCTACAAAGTCGGAACCCGACATCGAGAAAAACGGTACATTGGCTTCGCCTGCAACCGCTTTTGCCAAAAGCGTTTTACCTGTTCCCGGAGGGCCTACAAGCAAGGCGCCTTTCGGTATTTTACCCCCGATTTCGGTATATCTCGAAGGGTTTTTGAGAAATTCTACTATCTCTTCTATTTCTTCTTTTGCTTCCGACAATCCGGCAACATCCTTGAATGTCACACGCAGATCGGACGCTTTGTCGTATAATTGTGCTTTGGATTTTCCTACGCTGAATACTCCGCCGCCACCACCGGCTCCTCCGCCGGACATACGGCGCATCATAAATACCCACAGCCCGATAAGCAGCAGGAATGGCAGTGCACCGATGAGAAAGTCGAAAATGCTGACATTCTCTTCGTAGCTGACGTCTATATTGTAGTTGTGATCTTTCTTTATCTGGTCGTAGAAGTCCGAAAATTTATCGGCCGAAGGAATCTTAACGGAGATAAAAGGATTTTTTGGCAGGTTTTCGGATTTAGCTTCGTCTTTGAATACCTCGTTTATTGATTCGCTACGCACGTAGGCGCGCAGGGTACGCGATTTTCCGTCAACAACAATCTTGTTGATATAGTCTTTCTTGACATACCCCTGAAAATCCGACCAGGCAACTTCTTTCGAGAATGCACTCTGCGAAAAGAAATAAACTCCGATTATTCCGGCAAAGATTAACAGGAATAACCAGTTGAGATTAAAGGAGCTTTTCGGTTTCTGGGGGGTTGGTATTCGTGGCTTTTTCTGACCTTCTTCTTTGTTGTAGTTATCCATATGTTAACTGGAAAAATTAAAATTCGACAAAATAATTCTACTAAATGAACAAACTTTCAGATGAAAAGTTGTCAGTCGATATCGGGAATCGTTTCCAACTGCGCATCAGCCCACAAATGTTCGATGTCATAAAACTCGCGCAATTCGGGTAAAAATATATGAACAATAACCGTACCATAATCTATTCCTGCCCAACGTCCTTCCACTACACCATCGCTTGCGATAGGGCGTTCTTTCATGTTCTTTTTGAGTGAATCGATAACTTCCTCACCTATTGCCGATACTTGTGTAGGGCTGCGTCCTTCGCATATTACGAAATATTGACAGATGGTTCCTATCATCTCTGTCATGTCTACGATTACAATGTTACGGGCTTTTTTCTCCTGGCAAGCTGCCACGACGTTGTTTACAATGATTTTAGCGTTGTCCATTCAGTATATTTTGTTCCGATATTATTAAATTAAGCCTACAAATATAGTCTTTTTTTGATTATGAATAGTTGTATGTCAGGTATAAGTGTTGAATAAGAGGGAAAAAGCTATCGGTTGAGATAATAAATTTCCGGCTTTTGATTGTGACGATTGACTATTTTCTTTCTTTCAAATGGTGTATTTGTCAATAAAAAGTACTTTCTTTGCAGTATCATACAACACAAATATCGTGCTAAAAAACAGATATAATAAGACCATTTTTTCAGTTAATATATTGTATTCTAATATGATATATTCTGTTATCTACGTGCACACACACACACACACACACGAAAATTTAGCGATTATTTCTTAGGCCACCAAATTTTCAGGGTAGTTTTTTCAAAAAATATTCACCTCCCCCCGTCCCCCTCCAACAGAGGGGGAGTAAAAATATATACCCTTTTCCTATCTCCTCCCCTAATGGGGGAGGCAGGGAGGGGGTGCCAAATTGCTTGTGTTAATGTCAGGGGAAGAACCCCCATTTTGTCCCGTCTTCTCCGTGAGGAGAAGCGGGATTTTTCAGTCAACAGTGAGCAGCACTATTCAGTCAACAGTTATCAGTCAACAGTCAACAACAAAATCCATGTAGGGGCGAAACATCGTTCGGCGAAGCGTAGTCGAGCCAATAAATATTCGCCCGTAATATCCGACATATACGGGGCAATGTTTATTGCCCCCTACAAAGCTAATAGTCTAATGTTGCCACGCCTTTTAAGGCGTGGATATGATTGCATCTTTCAGGAGATGACTTTAGTCAAAAGATATTTGGCTAAAGCCATTTTTGAACCAACCTTTCGAGACCTCCACTTAAAAGTGGAGGCAATTAAAAAGAATATACATGTATGTGTGCGCCTGCAAATCGATATATCGGGCAAACACACAGGTCTGCCCCTACGCAGTAACGAGACGAGATGCTTCGCTTTCGCTCAGCATGACAATAAAACTAACAGCTATCAGCTAATGGCTTACAAAACTAATGTCTTAATGTGTCAATGTGTTGATGAGCTAATAGAAAAGCACATCTTCACTATCGTACTATCCGGCATTATCACATTAGCATATTACCACATTATTATATTATCTCATTATCATATTAACTAATTATTTTTTATTATGAAATAGAAAATCTTGACACAGGCTATCTTGATATTAGCCTTCTTAACAACAACAATCGCCCTGCAAGCGCAGGTAACTATTGGAAGTAATCAGCCACCGGTTGATGGTGCGTTGTTAGACCTTACGCAAGGGACGACTACCTCCAAAGGATTGGCTATGCCTCGCGTAAAACTCACTGACACGGATAAGCTATTTCCTATGTTTGACGGTATCAGTGGCTCTAACTATACCCAAAGCGGCACCCACTACGACAAAGCGACTGAAGATGCCAATCATACGGGGCTTATCGTGTACCACAGTGATAAATGTACCATGAGCGGCAAAGGTCTGTATGTGTGGACGGGTAGCGAATGGAATAAGATAGGTGACAATACTCCTGCCGGATTGAATTTCAATCAGGACTACTTTGACTTGCCCAGCGGGCACGATGCCCGCCCGCTCACCGCACAAAATCTTAAAATAACATGGAATGGAGGGCTTGTTCCGACATGGGCTTCGGCGGCTTCGGGTGGATTGACTGCTATTGATTTTACGGGGACACCGTTAGCACCAACTACTTTGACGGCTTCTCCTACCGACATGACTTTGCTGCCTGATGCAATGACTATCAACCCGGCTTCGCCGTGGGCAAGCAAGCAAACCGGCCTGATCTTCACTTATACCGAGTGCGGGCAAACGAAGACGATTACCCTCAACCAGACGAATTATGCGTTGAAGGTAAATAATTCTTCACTAACAGTCAGATTATCTATACCACCCCTACCAGCGGAAGCCTCAATGTACAAGGTAATGCTGCATGGACAACAACGATAACAGGTACTCCGGGATTGGCAAACACCAGCCCGACTACAGGCGGAACAGATCTGAAAAACGGTACTAACAGTACGCAAAACGTCCAATATAATGTCGGAACAGGCAATCGTTATGATGTAGCCAATATAACCTTTTCGGATACCGAAACAAACAAACGCTTCGAGGATATAACCGTATCTGTTCTCAACTGTGGCACCACTACCGACAACGACCTCACCATGCTACAATGGGCTGAACGAGCCGGCTTCAGTGCTGCACAATTGACAGCTATACAAGCTCTGCCCAATGGCGGCACTCTTGGAGGTGATGCCACCCCTACCACCCTGCCCAATGGTGTACAGGCACATAAAGACCAGAGCGGCAATATTTTTCTTTCGGGTGACTTTGGCACTGATGCCGGTAGCCTCGACGGACGCAACCGCTGGATGCTCAACAATCTGGCTGCCACCAGCTTTGCTACGGGAGCGAGAACCGGCGTAGACGTCAACGTTTCGGTTAACTTACCAGCTTCGCCGTCTGCTTCGGTCGACAATTACAAGAACCCGTTATGGACATACCCCAACATAAGTGGCAACGGCACCTCCGCCACCCTCTACAATAACAATCCACGACTTGGACGCCTTTACAATTGGGCGGCTGCAACTAACAGCAAAGGAAGTACATTTGATAACGGGGCAAACGACGCAGCCTATGCAAACGGACAAAAACCATATAGCGATGGTGAGATAGCTCCTGCTACCGACCCGCAGACTGCTCGTCGACAAGGTATTTGCCCGAACGGTTGGCATCTGCCGTCCGATTACGAATGGACACAACTGGAGCAGGAAATAAACACCCATACCAGCCAATACGCCGCTATCCCCGATGCGAACGGCACTATCACTGTTGGGCAAGCAGCAAACCGGGGTAGTACTCACGGCCAGGGTATGAAAGATGTTTGCCCGGCACCTACCTCATCAATAGCCTCCAACGGTGCATCAAACATCATCAATGACACCACCATGAGACCGGGCTTTAGCGCTATGTCTGTGGGTCACGCTAGTGGCGGTGTGGTCGGTAATTATGGGGGGTTCGCGAACTTTTGGTCAGCCAGCGGCGTCGGTGCTACTAATGTGTGGCATCGGTACATCAGTTCTGCCAATGCGCAAATGAACAGGATTACAAATGCCCGTTACTCCTTTGAGAGTGTGAGGTGCAAGAAAGACTAATAATCAGTTAGCGGTTATCAAATAAATTATCTATACAGGGAAGTAGTCCGCGAGGACTGTTTCCCTGTGTTCTTTGCTTTGTGACCTCTGTGTAAAAACTTCGTGTCCTCTGTGGTTAAGTAATAAAAAAATGACAAGAAAAAAACACTGTGTCGCGTCAAATATGTCAAGAGTGTCAAGTTTTAACTAAATTTTGATTGATTATCAGCGAAGTAGGTTTTTGACATAACTTGACAACTGTTATTTTTATAAAGCACATGCTGTTTTGTTAAGTTTTTCTTATAGTATCGGTCTGATAACCAATAGGTAATGCTCGAAAAACAGCGTGGCAAAAAAATGATACGTTTGATTACTCTTTTAAGTTGGAGGCGAAACGTATTTCTATATCCTAAGCTACTGGCTGTTAAGCAAGTTTTTAGCTGTATAGCGTATAGTTACGAAAATAATATGTATTTTTGTAGCCGTTTTTCTAACCATTACAAATATGTCTCAGCCAGTAAGAGTACGTTTCGCGCCCAGCCCCACAGGCCCTCTCCACATCGGAGGAGTGCGTACAGCATTATATAACTACCTCTTTGCCAAACAGCATAAAGGAGCTTTTATTCTTCGCATCGAAGATACCGATTCACAGCGTTTCGTTCCCGGAGCCGAAGAGTATATCATCGAAGCCCTTACGTGGCTTGGACTTCAGTTCGACGAAGGTACGCACATCGGCGGGCAATACGGCCCCTATCGCCAGTCCGATCGTAAGGATATCTACCGCCAATACGTAGATATATTGCTGGAGAAAGGCGCTGCCTATATAGCGTTCGACACCCCGCAGGAATTGGATGCAAAGCGCGAATCGACGCCTAACTTCCAATACGATGCCTCTACCCGTGGCGATATGCGTAACTCGCTTACGATGAGCGCCGACGAAGTGCAAAAACTGATAGATGGAGGCACACAATACGTTGTGCGCTTCAGGATAGAACCCAACGAAGACGTTATCGTGAACGATATGATTCGCGGTGAGGTGAAGATAAACTCTTCCGTCCTCGACGACAAGGTGTTATACAAATCGCAGGACAACCTGCCGACATACCACCTGGCCAATATCGTGGACGACCATTTGATGGAGATTACACACGTTATCCGTGGCGAAGAGTGGCTGCCGTCTGCGCCGCTGCACGTCTTGCTTTACCGTGCTTTCGGCTGGGAAGATACTATGCCGTCATTCGCACATCTGCCGCTCCTGTTGAAACCTGACGGAAAAGGCAAATTGAGTAAACGCGACGGCGATCGCTTGGGATTCCCTGTCTTCCCGTTGGAATGGAAAGATCCAAAGACAGGCGAAATCTCTTCAGGCTACCGCGAAAGCGGCTATCTGCCCGAAGCGGTTGTCAACTTCCTCGCCTTGTTAGGCTGGAATCCGGGCAATGATCAGGAAATGCTGTCGATGGACGAGCTTATCCGCCTGTTCTCATTGGAACGCGTAAGCAAAAGCGGTGCGAAGTTCGACTACGAAAAAGGTAAATGGTTCAACCACCAATATATCCAGCAAAAGCCGGACAGCGAATTAGCCGGCCTGTTTGCTCCCATACTGAAAGAGCATGGAATAGAAGCAGACAAAGGCTACATCGAGCAGGTAGTCGGTTTAGTCAAAGAGCGTGTCTCTTTCGTGAAAGAACTGTGGGATCAGGCATCATTTTTCTTTGTTGCTCCTGCGGCATACGATGAAAAGACCGTCAAAAAGCGCTGGAAAGAAGAAACTCCGGCACAATTAGGCGAGTTGATCGACGTATTGAAAGGCATTGGTGACTTCTCGGCTCACCATCAGGAAGAAGTCGTGAAAGGCTGGATAGAAACAAAAGGCTATCACTTGGGTAATATCATGAATGCCTTCCGTCTGGCTCTCGTCGGCGAATCCAAAGGGCCTCACATGTTCGACATCACAGCTGCCATCGGCAAAGAAGAAACTATCCGCAGATTAGAAGCTGCTATTAAGAACATTAAATAAACGGGAATGCTTTTCTATAACATAGGTATATTCCTCTATGCACTGGTTGTCCGCATCATTTCGCCTTTCCACCGGAAGGCACGGAAGATGATAGTAGGGCACAAAGAGACTTATACCATCCTTCGTAAGAAAGTAGATCCCAATGCTCAATATATCTGGTTTCATGCCGCTTCGCTTGGCGAGTTCGAGCAAGGACGCCCGATTATCGAGCAGGTAAAGAAGCAACATCCGGAATATAAAATACTCCTCACGTTCTTCTCCCCATCGGGATATGAGGTGCGCAAGGATTACCCATTAGCCGATGTGGTTTGCTATCTGCCATTCGACAAGAAACGCAATGTGCGCAAGTTCCTCGGATTGGTACAACCGAAGATGGCCGTCTTTATCAAGTACGAGTTCTGGTACAACTTTGTCAGCCAGTTGCACAAGAGAGATATCCCTGTGTATATGGTATCGGCTATCTTCCGTCCTAAGCAGATATTCTTCCGCTGGTATGGCAAGTCTATGCAGAAGCTATTGCACATGTACCACTGTCTGTGCGTACAGGACGAAGCTTCCAAAGACCTGCTGAAAACAATAGATGTAACCAATGTCGAAGTCTGTGGCGATACCCGCTTCGACCGCGTATTGGATATCAGCAAGCAGGCAAAGGATATAGACCTGATAGCCCGCTTCGCCACTAAGGCACAAGCCGATGGACAGAAGATATTGGTTGCCGGAAGCTCGTGGCCGAAAGATGAAGACATCTTTGTCACATACTTCAATGCCACATCTCATCTCAAACTGATCATCGCGCCGCACGAGATACACGAGGCGCACCTGAAATATATCGAAGAGAACCTGCAACGCCCTTTCGTCCGCTATTCCAAGGCTACAGCCGAGGACGTCGAAAAGGTCGATTGTATTATCCTCGATACCATGGGGATGCTCTCATCCGTCTACCGCTATGGGCAGATAGCCTATGTGGGAGGAGGATTCGGAGTAGGCATCCATAACGTACTCGAGGCTGCGGTATATGGAATTCCTGTCCTTTTCGGCCCGAACTTCAAGAAGTTCATTGAGGCAATCGGCCTCATCGAAAGTGGCGGAGGCTACTCGGTCAACGATTACGAGACTTTCCGCGGGCTGATGGACGAACTGATAGAATACCCCGAATCATTGAGTTCGGCAGGTAATCATGCAAGACAATATGTCATAGAACACACAGGGGCGGTAGATAAGGTAGTGAGCCTTCTTCCCCTCTGACCAAAACAACCAATGCGATGAAGATAGGCGATAAAGTACGATTCCTGAATACAACCGGCGGAGGCATTGTCAAAGGCTTTCAGGGACGGGATATTGTCCTTGTAGAAGACGAAGACGGCTTCGACATTCCCGTACTTATCCGCGAATGTGTCATCATCGAGGAAGGAAAAGACAATCAGGTACGCAACCAGCCTCAGCAGGAAGCTGCGATACAGCAAATTGTCCACACCTACCAATCGCAACCCACCAAACAGGAGGAAGCGTACATCCCCGTCGAAACGAAGGAAGGCGAACAACTTACGGTTGCTTTAGCCTATCTCCCTATAGATGCCAAATCGCTCAGTTCGACGAATTTCGAGTGCTATCTGATAAACGACAGCAACTATTACCTGTCGTACAGCTACCTCTCTCATACCGGGCAGGCTTGGATAAGCCGCCAGACAGGTGTGATAGAGCCCAATACCAAAATCTTCGTCGAAGAGTTTGCCCATGATATGCTCAACGATCTGGAGCGTGTTTGCTTGCAATTCTTTGCCTACAAACAGGATAAAGCCTTCGACCTGAAGAATACCTATTCGATAGATTTGCGCATCGACACGGTCAAATTCTATAAGCTACACAGTTTCAAAGACAACGACTACTTCGACGAGGATGCGTTGCTCTATACGCTGGTTCGCAGAGATTTGCCCGAACGCGAATTGAAGGTATCAGCCGAAGATCTTGCCCTTGCCATGCAGGAAAAGAAACAAGCCGACAGACGTCCGCGTATACAACCTTTGCACAAGAAAGAAAAGAGCGCTATCGTCGAGATAGATTTACATATCGATGCTCTGTTAGATACCACAGCCGGATTGTCCAATGCTGATATCCTCGATTACCAGCTTTCCAAATTCAGGGAGGTAATGGACGAGAATCTCAAAAACAAGGGGCAGAAAATCGTCTTCATCCACGGCAAAGGAGACGGTGTATTAAAGAACGCTGTCATAGACGAATTGAAGAAGAAATACAAATCAGCCTATTATCAGGATGCTTCTTTCCGCGAATACGGATACGGGGCAACGATGGTAACTATCAAATAATTGAATTACAAAACTATAAAACAATCAATATGAAAGTATTAAGAAGAATCGCAGCATTCCTGTTTGTTGCAACATTATTAGTCAGCTGCGATGCAGCTCAAAGCCTTTCGGGCGCTTACAATATGGTCAATTGTAAATATTCGTACAACTCTTTGTCGAATGTATCGGTTTCGGGGATGAACCTCTCCAATGGATTGTCTTTGTCGAGCATACCGAAGCTAACTTCAATCCTCACCGGAACGGCAACGTCTATCCCTGTGGATATGACGGTCAACTTGGATGTGAACAATCCCAATGCATCCGAAGCGTTTCTAAACGGTTTGCAATATATCGTTACCATAGACAATCTGCAACTGACGTCGGGCTCTATCAATGAACGCCTGAGTGTTTCTGCTGGCGAAACCAAAACTATGCCTATCAATCTGCAACTGGATATTGCCCAGTATCTGAAAGGCGATTCCAAAGATACAATGGTTAATATCATTAAGAATATTGCAGGAATCGGCACAGAGAAGTCAAATGTTTCGATTCAGATAAAGCCATCTTTTATGATTGGATCTCAACAAGTCGTGTCGCCGATATATATCCCTGTCAACTTCACGGTGGGCAAGTAATTCTATCGTCCGACATCCTAATGATAAAAGGCAGCTCTCTCAGAAAGCTGCCTTTAACATATATAGTCTTTTTTAGCGATTAGTTTCCCCGGCTATAGTTAGGTGCTTCGCTGGTGATAGTCACATCATGCGGATGGCTCTCGGCAACACCGGCATTGGTGATGCGGGTGAACTTGGCATGGTGCAACGCTTTGATGTCTTTCGCTCCGCAATAACCCATTCCGGCACGCAATCCGCCGAGCATCTGATAAACAACTTCGTAGAGCGAACCTTTGTATGGTACGCGGGCAGCGATACCTTCGGGAACGAGTTTTTTGATGTCCGCTTCCATATCCTGGAAGTAGCGGTCTTTCGAGCCTTTCTCCATCGCTTCCAACGAACCCATTCCACGATACGACTTGAACTTACGTCCGTTGAAGATGATTGTTTCGCCCGGAGACTCTTCTACTCCTGCCAGCAACGAACCCATCATCACAGATGCGCCTCCCGCAGCAAGGGCTTTCACTATATCGCCCGAATAGCGCAGTCCGCCGTCGGCAATCAATGGTACACCCGAACCTTCGAGCGCTTTATATACATCATATATCGCCGAAAGTTGAGGAACTCCCACTCCGGCAACAACGCGTGTAGTACAAATAGAACCCGGACCGATTCCCACTTTTACGGCATCCGCTCCGGCATCTGCCAAATATTTGGCTGCATCGCCTGTAGCAATGTTTCCTACCACCACATCGAGGTGCGGATAGGCTTTCTTCACTTCCTTCAATACGCCTACTACACCCTTCGAGTGTCCGTGAGCCGTATCGATAACGATGGCATCTACGCCGGCGTTTACCAATGCTTCCACGCGCTTCAGTGTGTCGTGCGTAACGCCTACTCCGGCGGCTACACGCAAGCGTCCCTGTTCGTCCTTGCAGGCAAGCGGCTTGTCTTTTGCCTTGGTTATATCTTTGTATGTCACCAATCCTACCAGACGGTTATCGGCATCTACCACCGGAAGTTTCTCAATCTTATGCTGTTGCAGGATATCGGCTGCCGATTCGAGGTCGGTCGACTGTTGTGTCGTGATGAGACCGTCTTTTGTCATGACATCGTTAATCAACTTGTCCATCTCGCGCTGGAAGCGGAGGTCGCGGTTAGTCACGATACCTACCAAGCGGTTTTCGGCATCTACTACGGGAATACCGCCGATTTTGAACTCGGCCATCATCGCCAAAGCTTCGCCTACTGTTTTGTCCCGAAGGATGCTTACAGGGTTGGATATCATACCGTTCTGGGCACGCTTCACATATTTTACCTGTTGCGCCTGCTCTTCGATAGACATATTCTTATGGATAACACCGATACCACCTTCGCGGGCAATAGCAATAGCCAATTTAGCTTCGGTGACAGTGTCCATAGCTGCCGAAACAAAAGGGATATTCAGTTTGATGTTGCGTGAGAAACTTGTCGTGAGGTCGACGTTACGTGGAAGAACTTCCGAATAAGCGGGGATTAACAATACATCGTCGAAGGTTAATCCATCCATGCTGATTTTATCTGCAATAAATGACATAGGGTAACTCCTTTTCAAATTTTATTGCGTGCAAATATACATACTTTTTCGGAATTATAATATTAATCTTCCCAACAATATTTTGCCATGCCATCATTTTTTTGTCACCCACCCCCTCCAACCTCCCCCAGTTGGGGGAGGCTACCTGTATAGATAAAGTTTCTTGTAACTCGTAACTTGTAACTGCCCGAAGGGCGAAGTAACTGCAACGCTACGCGTTGCTATTCGTTCTTCTTGCAGCGGAGAGGGAGTAACAAATGACGAAAATATAAGACACGTTCAACATGTTCGTTAGTATATTTGAATTGCCGATAGTACGAAGTAGTAGTATCGCCGCCACTATTAGGCGTCCAAAACATCGTCCAGCTACCATACTCATAGGTACTATTATTTGTATAATAACCTGTAAGCAAAAGATTCATACCCGGACGAGACGAAATGGAGATGGTATTACTGTAGCCATTAGGGACAGTTGCAGAGGTTGGTGCCGAACATGGAGCTTTCATCCCTTTCGCATGTGTTCCACGGGTATTACTGCCTATGGTAATTGTACCGCCAATATCGGCCGTGCCACTATATAAATTGGTGTTAGTAGTAATCTCCTGATCTAACTGCGTCCATTCATACTCACTCGGTAAATGCCATCCATCGGGGCAGATACCTTGTACAGGCGTAGGAGTTGTAGTGATATTCTCTCCATCGTTAATGGTAGCTTGTCCATTTGCACCTCCCTTTCCACCTGTGGCCGCATCCCAGTTATATACCAGCCCCACCCGCGGATTATTATCGAAAAGAGTTTGGCTTGCATTTGGATATCCCCACTGAGCTACATTGTATGTAGTTGCATACGAATATGTAAGCGTCCTACCCTGACTATGCGGCGCCTTTGACGAATAGTTCAATGCTCTCACATTATGCAACATCCACCGCCCGGCATTGCCAAAGTCCCCCGAGAGAAAAAGGTTATCGTCCTGGTCGCGGTGTAGCTGGATGAGGTTGATGGGCTTGATAGCTGACGAGCCCGCATCCGCATTCGTCACGGCTGCTATCTCGTCGTCGGTGAAGCCTGCCCGCCTCGCCCATTCCTCGATACTCGGGTCGTTTCCTGTGACACAATTGACCATCGAAACCGTTACATCCTCAAAGCGTTTCGGTGTTTCAGCATCTTTGAAAGTGACATTCGCATAGTCGTAGCGGTTGCCTGCATTGGTAGTGTAAGGCACATTCGTAGTATTGGTAGTACCGTCTGTCAGCGTTTTGCCTCCTTCGGCTGCAACGGTAAAAGTAGCAGCGCTCTCCATACCCGTAATCTCTGCCTTCCAAGAGGCATTCCCCTGTACATTGAAGTTACCACTGGTAGCAGCTGTATAGGTTATTTGAGCATTGCGTAGCCTGTCTTTTGCTTTCAGGGCAAAGTTAGTCTGGTTGATGGTCACCGTTTTTATCTTTTCCTTGGAGTTGCCATCTTCATCTGTATCGGTGTAGAGGAACGAGAGTTCTGTTTCTTTCGTCTTCCACGGGTTAGCTGCTGTAACATCCGTATCGGTCATCGCATCGGGCAACAAGCTTATCGTTGTCGGGGAGGTCGTCAGTGTCGCAGGCGTCAGCGGATTGCCCGTAAAAGGTACAGCTGTGAAGCCACTGGCTGCCGCTGCGTTATAGGTCGGCGATGCTCCATCCATCCAGTTGATAACCAATTCCTGTGCTGTAAGTGTGCGTGCATCCTTACCACTCGGCAGGTCGAAGCGGCTCTCGCTGAGGTGCAGCTTGGCGAGGGCTTCTTCTGCTCCTTTTGTCCATTTGCTGCCATCCCAGATATACACGCCTTCGGGGAGCAATACACTCGAAGCCGTGTTAAAGACGATCATGCCGGTATGCAGCTTGTCTTCGTCAGCCTTCACGGCATTTTTATAGCCTCCGTTGTCATCACTCTCAAACATCGGAAACAGGTTGTTCAGGTCTGTCAGCTGTACCCTTGGCAGGATAACCCCTTTGGTAGAGGATATTTCGTTATTCGTCTGTTTCAGGTCGAGCAGTGCGCCTTTGTTGGGCTTCTCGCCGCTGCCGATAGTTACCTGCGCATGGCCTGTCATCGTTGCCGACAGCAGCATCAGCAATAGCATGTGTGTAAATAAGATTCTTTTCATGTCGGTTTGGTTTTATTTAAGCTTTTCCGCTCTTTCGTCCATCAGAAAGTGCAGCAAAAGCAGTGTTAGTAAAATATAATTCGTTGATCGGCCGGTACCATTCTCCGGCAGGCACTTGCATAAGCCGCGGTAGTCGATACCATTTATCCCCCATCCAGACGTATACGTCCACAAAGAAAGGGAAGTCACTGTTCGTATTGAAGACTATCAGCCCGGTATGCAGCTTGTCTTCATCCGCTTTTACGGCATCTATGTATCCTTCATTGCCATCGGATTCGAACATCGGAAAGAGGTTGTTCAGGTCGGTGAGCTTTACCCTTGGCAGGATAAACCCTTTGGTCGATGAATCGTCGGCATTTGTCTCTTTCAGGTCGAGCAGCGCCCCCTTGTTGGGGCGTTCGCCGCTGCCGATAGTCGCTTGCGCATTCACTACGCACATGTTGCCTGCAAATGTCAAGGCTATAATTAGTATAGCCGTCTTGAAATGGTTGAGGTTTTTGCTCTTTGTTTTAGTTCTTCTCATCGTTCTCATTTTTTTTTGATTTCGTTTTGATGCCCCGTAAGGCAAGGTGAATAAATGGTGTTTGTTTGAGCCCCACCAAACCTCCCCGTGGGGGAGGCTTAGGAGAGCAGCATTATTAATTGACTTGTAAAACAGACTGGAATCTATTTCCCCCTTCGGAGAGTTGGGGGGAGGTAGCATTAAAGGACAGGCCTTCCCCGCACGACCAAAGGAAAGGAAGTTGAACGGACAAAAGGGCGTCGGTACGGGGCAGCCTGTGAGATATATAGAAGTGTGTTTGAAGGTTCGCATT
>NZ_QVMN01000011.1 GCF_010501075.1 Dysgonomonas sp. 25 | reverse complement strand
CCTTTCTTAACCTCTCTCTCGTGGCTTATTTACCGCTAACGGGCAGCAAAGATAATACTTATTTTTCTTTCATCATAAAAAAAATCAAATTATTTTATCTTTTTCTGCAGTGTTGTTTTCGACGGATAAATAATCGCTTATTATAAAGCATTTTATGCCACCAACCCGTTCTCTTCGGTCAAGAAACAGAGCCATAAAGGCTTCTCTCCCTTATGGCTCTGAAATCTACTTCTGAATACTTGTTAATTTACGCTATACAAGGCTATTTCTGATAGACTTATATAATTACCTGATCGAGAATCTAAGAACACTACTTTTATATAACGGCTCTGCTTCTTCGCTTCCGGGAAGAGAGACAATGTTCTGCTTGGAGTTGCATCGTTAAAGAATACTCCTCCAATCAGCGTAAACGAAGGATCGTCTTGTGTAACGCCATCTGTTGTGATATCGGTTATATACACTTCGATATTTTTAGCCTCCCTATAGTTTGATTGAATAAATGTGACTTGGTCAAACTCGGTCAAACTGTGTGTATCAATCAGAATCCACATCGGAGGAGCTGTACTATAGGCTGCTTCCCAAGAGGAATTTGTATTACCATCGAAAAGGTTCGAAACAACCCGAGAACCTTGTGTACTGCTGGCTACTGCAGTCCATGCCGTTCTGTCGACAGGTTGTGCCGCATAGCCTGAATAGATAACAATCGGTTCTGATTCGATATCGTATTTGCCATCGGTAGGGATTGCTCTTATCTCTGCAATGCCTTTTGTCACAGCTGTCACAACTCCATTTTCGTCAACTGTAGCAACTGCCGTATTACTGGATTTATATCCCAATTTCTTGTTTTTGGCAGCATCAGGAAATGCTTTGAAGCGAGACGCAAAATTGACCGTTTGCCCTATCGGCAAAATCACCAGGCTATTGTCAAGAACATCGATAGAGTCGACATAAGCTGTGACGTCTACCACACATTTCGCCCTTCTCCATCCTGTTCCGTTAGCAGCTACAACATGCAGAAACCCGACTCCTCCTTCGTTGGCGTGTATAAGTCCTGCATCATCGATAGTAAATACGCTCGCATTGGTAGTGAAAAACTTCACTTCTTGATTTTTCGGCGTCGTTTCTATATTGATTTGAAACGTTTCGTTCTTATCAATGGCAATGGTATCGTTGACCGCACCCAAAATCGTTATGCTCTCTACATCTTTCTGTTTATCGTCATCGTCCGAGCAGCTTACGATGAATCCGCCAAGGAGGATAAAGATGAGTGGAATGAATTTATATATCGCTTTCATAATGTTTATTTATTGATTTTGATTAATAAGTTATCCCAATTAATTAGGGCATCTCACTTCTACCCAACTCAAACCGGATCCTCCCACTTTCAGGTCGAGGCCTTTGCCTGTCGCATCGCGGATATAGGTAGATCCTCCGCTTGTATAGGCATCCGATCCGTCTAATCGCCAATAGGCTATCAGGTTAGGCGACGTAGGGTCTACAAAGCAGACATTGTTGGCAATTTCCTCTTGCGTGAGGGCTTTCGACCATAGTCTGGCTTCGCTCACCACACCATATAGCCTGCGGCTGCCATCTGTGGCCGAAATACCGATAACAAATGCCTTGTCCTTATATCCATAAGTCATATCGATAGGGCCGCGTGCAGCTGATTTTTGGGCAACAAGCTTTCCGTCTATATAGACTTTGGCTCCTGTACCGTCATAGGTGGCTGCCACATGATACCAACGGCCTGTAGTCATAGCATCGGCTTCGGAGATGGAAACTTTCGTTGCTCCTCCTGCCAATTCCAATTGTCCCGGCTCTAACGATGTATCACCGCAACGAAGCAGGAAGTTTTCTTCCCAACCCATGATAGAGGTAATCTTATGGCTTGCTGTGGAGAAACGATCGATATAGACTTTGGTTTCCATCGAGAATTGCTCTACCGCTTTATAATCGTCGCTAAACGCATGCAAGAAGTAAGCTCCCGCAATTTTTGCACCCTTGGTAACTAACGTACGCGAAATGGAGAGATAAACTACTCTTGCCGATTCGAGCACAGGAAATCCTCCTTTTACGTCAACTATCTTGACAGGCAAAATATAAGGTTGAGCGGGCACGAGTCCTGATACATCATTCAACGAAATCTTCATCGGCTCGGATATATGGCTGCCCGACGGAATCTCCACAACTTTGCTATCCAAGGTATAGGTTGAACTCGGTAGCAGGAGTGCATTCGACTTATATTTATTATTATATTCAGTCAACAGATTTTCGTCCACATCGAGAGATATAGTTACGTTTTGCGTCATTTTAGACGAAGAACTAACTGTCAACGCAAGGTCTTTCGGCATTTCAACGGTATATTTATTTATCGGATCTACCTCGGCTCCCGTTATAAATGTCACATCTTTGTAACCGTCTGCATCGCTACATGAAACGAGCAGGGCTGTTAATACGAATAAAATACTTAAAAACTTTGTTCTCATAGCTTCATAAAATTATGTTAATTAGCCGGCTTTGCCGGATTCATTATTTGTATAGCCTGACGTAACCATTGGTATGGAGGGTTGTTTTTGTATTCGTTCTCCATGTGATAGGTTCCGCAGCCTCCCTTATAAGGAACACTCAATACTTGTCCATTATATTGAGGTTCCCACATTGCCATCCCGATGAGTGACGGAACAGTTGTACCATCGCGACGGGTATAACTCCGTCCTCCGTTAGGTGCATAGCCTCCCATCTCGAAGTCTTCGGTCATCACTATTTTCATAGCCGCCTCTTCGGGAGTATACAAATGGCTCAACTTGTTTGCGCAATCGATGAAGCGGTTACCTCCTGTATTCAAAACATTATCTCCCGAACAATAATAGGCTTGTACCACATACCAGTTGAAACGGTCGGCCGTTTCGGGCAATACCCGATTAATATATCCGTCGATAATCAATAGCTTATCTGTTCCCGATTGAGGGCCCAAATACTTGCCTAATTCATCGATGAACATATTGATGTAACTATTATTATTTGTTATCGTTCCGTTAAAGACCTCGTAGTCGATATCGAAACCGTCGTAGTTCAATGCTTCCAATGTGTCTACGATTGCCCGGGCATATTTGCGGATAGCTCCTTCTATCTTTTCCGGATCGCCGTCTTCCCAGCCCCAGTATTCTTTAACAACAGGTTGTCCCTGATCCCATATTTCGGCAGGCGTAATATCCTTACCGAGGTTGTCGATAATCATACAGGCCACGAATTTGGTTCCTTTGAGTGTCTTCACCTGGTGAAGATCAACTTTCATTTTATCGGACAGCGAACGCCAATCGCCCCAAATGGAAACGACATCCATACTATCGGGGATAGAATTGAGGTACGAAGAGTGTGAAGGGCCTTCGGAATGCCATCCGCCAAACCATCCGAATGAGATGGAACGGTCGAACATGGTGCTTTTGAAAGCTCTCAGGTTTTCATAATATTCAGGAGTCTTCTCCGGGACTTTGTTCATATCTTCCTGCTCCACATCTGTGTCGCACGATGCAAAGCCGATACAAACAACACCAACAACAGCTATTATAGTCAATATAAATTTATTCATAACAATTTTTGTGTATAATAGGTTATTAAACTTATTTCTTATCCCACCAGAGTTTGGTTCCACCATTATCATTTCCGCCAAGCAGTTCGGCAATCGCTTTCCTCAACTCGGTTTCGTTGGTCTGATATTCAGTCTTAGGATAGGTTATCCGACGAATCTGCTGATTCGTATTGATAGTTCCGTTACTCTTGTTTTCGGCTACAGGGAATATCTTAGGGTAACCCGTGCGGCGGAATTCTGTCCAGGCTTCTTGCCCGTCAGGGTAAATAGCCAGCCATTTTTGCGTAAGGATACGCTCAAGCTTCGTTTCGAATCCAGCAGTGTCGTCCCATTTAATCTTTATCGTAGTAGAAGCGGCAATACTGTGCTTTCCTCTCGGGTCGACAAAGTTGGCAGGCGCAGACGTGTTGTCGTTTACGTAGGCTGTATAAGCCGTAGTAGATAATCCTCTTTGCTCGAACGACATTTGAATACCTTGATTGTACAAATCCTCGGCCGTTCCGCCCATATTCCAGCCTCTTATTGCACCTTCGGCGCGAAGGAAGTAAATCTCGGCCGCACACATCCATTGAACCGGAGTATTGCCAAAAACATTCGGTGCCGACATCGGAGAATAATTCGATTTGTTATCGATTGTTATACCGTTTCTCACACCATGATATCCTGTGTATGGCGCTGCCGAGGCCTGAAAATAAACGGGTAAACGAGGGTCGTTATATCCTGACATGAAAGATTCCATGCTCGCTCCCATACGGGTATCGGCATAGCTGTCCCAGCATATTTGCAACGGATTGGTAACGACATAACCTAATGCCGATTTCAGAATGGCATTATCGCTGTTATTCTGCATCACCCCGTAGGTACTATTGACTGCTTCCTGAGCATATTGTTTGGCCAATGCCGGCTCAACATAGGATATACGCATTGCCAAGCGGAGTTTCAATGAATTAGCAAATACAATCCACTTTTTCCAGTCGCCTCCGTAGATAAGGTCGTATTTTGACAAAACACTCGAATTAGGATTGCTAGCTACATATTCTTCCAACTCTTCGATGGCTTCTGACAATTCTACCAGAAAAGATTTGTATATAGATTCCTGCGAATCGTAAGGAATACTCATCGCGCTTGTACCAAATTTAGAATAAGGTATAGGCCCATAGTTGTCCGTCACACGGTGCATGCCTTCTATCTTGATTATCTGCGCCAGATAGTAAGCGTTAGGCATACCATATTCTTCGGATTTCTCCTTGATTTTCTGCCATGGAGACATAACAGAGCGGTTGGCTACGTTGAACATCACATCGTTCCAGTCGGCATAATAGAGATTATAGGTACTGTTATTGACCGAACCGTTCCATTGTCCGATGGCTGCCATATAGCCCGAAAAGATATCACCTGCCAGATTCTGCGCCCGCTGATATTCGTTCGCATCCACATCACTTGTCGGGACAACATCGATTTGCATCGTAGGGAAAAATCCCCCGAGCCCGAGCATATCCCAAGCCAGCATCTCCTCGGTCACCTCATCGGGGTTGGTATTGTATTCTTCGAACTTGTCGGTACATGATGTCACGCACAATCCCAGACAAAGAAGAGAGATGCCCAATACTTTCATCATATTTATAGAACATAGGATGCGCCTCGGCAATCTCAAGCGAGCTTGATTGCACTCGGCTTTCACTATATTTGTGTATCTGATTTTCATAATAATTCAATTTTAAGATTTAGAATTGTACTTTAACACCAAATCCCAGACTTCTCAAGCTCGGCTGCATAAAGTAGTCGAAACCTTGATAGTATGTTCCCGTAGAGGCTGTCACTTCCGGATCGAAAGGTGCTTTGTTGTAGAACATGAACAGGTTGCGTCCGGTAACGGATACAGTCAGGTTATTGATATACCCTTTGAACCATTTATTAGGGAAAGTATAACCGAGTGTCGCTTCGCGCAGGCGAACGTTCGTCATGCTGTACACATATTCCGAGAGTACCCCGGTATTACCACCACCCACTACTGAGTAATAGTGTTCAGGGTCTACCATTCCTCCATTAATCATCACACCACCTCTGTCGCGGGCTTTAGCCGAAGCCTTAGACACCCCGTAGCGGTCCATCAACGCCTGAGTTGCAGAAACTCCTACGCCACCAACGCGTGCATCGATAAGGAAGCTCAGGTTGAATCCTTTGTACGAGAATTCGTTTCGCCATCCCAGATTGTATTTAGGGGCAGGGTTTCCGGCTTTGATCCAGTTATCGGGATCGGCCATAATCGTTCCACTCTTCGGATCGACATAGATGTAACCGTCATGGTCTTTTTTGAGCGTAGACACATATATGTCACCCATCGGGTCGCCTTCTTTCAGCATCATACGATACGAATCGGATTCGTTCACGATAACACTGCTCATACCTTCTTCCATAGGCAGGCCTGTCGTAGGGTCGATCGTTCCTCTCGGCACCAACGATTTCACTTTATTACGGTTCAATGTATAAGTCAGGCGGGTATTCCAATCCACAGGACCTAATTTCTCATTATAACCCACAGCAAGTTCGATACCCCAGTTGTTTACCTTACCGGCATTCAGATAGTAGTACGAATAACCTGTAGAGGTAGATACATCGATGGTGAACAGCTGGTTATAGGTATTGGTATTGTAATAGGTCAAATCGAAGTTGATTTTATCCTTGAAAGCACGGATATTTGTACCTATCTCGAACGCTTTCGTGCGTTCAGGCTTCAATCCTGTAGCCGGGATATACGGTGTCAACTCGATTGCTCCCGAACCTCCTACACTGTATGTCAGGCTGGTGATATAGCGCATCGGCGAGTTACCTACTTCACTGTACGAACCTCTGAGTTTCATAAACGAAATAATATCTCTCGGTATGTCTACCATCTCGGTAATAATGCCGGATACTCCGACCGACGGATAGAAGAAATCCTGCGAGTTGGTGAACGCCAATGCCGAAGCCCACTCGTTACGAGCCGTTACGTCGAGATAGAGCATATCCTTGTAACCCAATTGCGCCGTAGCAAAGATGGCTTGCGTTTGGTCGTGATACCTTTTTTGAATAGATTTCGTCTGCGGGTCTTGCATATTGATGTTGGCAAACGAGAACCAGTTAGGCACAAGATTCAGGTGACCTTCTAATCCCGATTCATCCAGCTTGGCATCCATAACGCTCGCACCGAATGTTCCGGCAAGGCTGAAATCATCGTTGAAGCGCTTATTGACGTTAGCCAGAACGTCGGCATATATCTGCTTATTCGAGCGCTTGCGATTCATATAGTTACCATTTTCCGAAGCGAACAACAGGTCGGATGAAGCAGCTATGCGGCGGGTAAACGTATTTTCGGTATTATCCATACGCACACGTCCTGCCACATTCACCCAGTCGGTGATGTCCCACTTCAATGTTCCACCATACGAATAGCGGTCTGTTTTGTTCTGGAATCTTTCGCGGTTGATAATCCAATACGGGTTCTGCATACCCAATCCCTGATTGCCGTATGGCCAGAACTGCGTTTTGAAGTTGCGGTCGCCATTATGTATTTCGTATGTCCTGTATTTGCCCAAATCGTCTCCGCGAGGGAAGAGATACAATGGCAGCAACGGGTTGTGATACTGACCTTGTATCAGCATATTTTTGTCTTTCTGACGGGCATACGACAAAGACAGGTCGAGACTCAATTTATTCTTAATCAGGTCTGTCGTATTTCTGATGCTGATATTTGTCCTGTCCACTTCATTCTTAGGGACAATACCTCTTGCCAAAGTAGAAGCTGCCGACACGTATGTCTGGCTGATTTCTCCTCCGGCCGAAACACTCAACGAGTTCATTTCGGTATAACCTGTCTGGAAGAAGTCTTTCACGCGAACAGACGATTTCTTATCCAACTTGTCGCCCCAGCTATTGAAACCGGCTCCATTGGTACCGTATGTCCGTTGAAATTCGGGCATCACAAACGGGCTCATAAATTGAGTGCTATTCGAGTAGTTTACTCTCAGTTTGCCCGGCTCACCTTTTTTGGTTGTCACCAAAATAACACCATTCGCACCCTGGCTACCATAAAGGGCTGCCGCCGAAGCTCCCGAAAGAACGGATATGCTTTCGATATCGTCGGAGTTGAGCAATGATATTGCATCTCCGTCGCCACCGTCGGGGCTTTCGTAGATAGCGCTCGGCTGGTCGTTCTTCGTATTGAGGATAGGCACACCGTCTACCACATAGAGGGCATTGTTATCGCCGAACAACGATTTCGTACCACGCATTACCACACGCGACGAACCTCCGATACCCGAAGCACTCTGATTGATAGTTACACCGGCCACTTTACCGGTAAGGCTATTGATGAAGTTGGCATCCTTCACGGCTGTCACCTGTTCGGCATCCACCGTTTGCACATTATACGTCAAAGCCTTCACTTCGCGTTTGATACCCAAAGCGGTCACAACCACGTCGCCCAGAATAACGTTGTCTTCTTCCAGCATAATGTCTATGACAGATGCTGCACCAACGGTTCTGCGTTCGGTCTTGAATCCGACAAAGGTATAGAGAAGCGTACTGCCCACCGGCGCGGTGATGGTATAATGTCCGTCTATATCAGTCATCGTCGCATTGGTTGTACCTTCTACACCCACACTTACACCAATCAGCGGTTCGCGGTTCACGTCCAGCACAACGCCGGTAATGGTTTTGTTATCCTGCTGATTACCTGCACTGCGGAGTGCAGCGGCAGTGTTAGTGGTCAGGAAAATTTGTTGATTGGAAATCCGGTAGTTCAGTTTGGCATCTTGCGAGATAATGCCCAGTACCTGTTCCAACGTTTTGGGTCCTGCCGAAATCTTGATGCGGGTATTGCCCGATACTTCGGAGTTGTCGTAGATAAAGCGGTAGTCGGATTGCGATTCTACCTGCTTGATTACATCATAGAGCGTTCCGTCCTTGAGGTTAAATGTTCCCGGAGCTTGCTCCTTTCCGTGTGCATTATGCGCCTGCATGGAAGGGACATAACCTACGCCCAACATTCCCGAAACAAGCAGACATAAAGCGATACGCCTCCATAGAAAAATCTTTTTCATTCGAATTTTCATAGTCATTTAGCTTAAATAATTTAAGGTTTAGAATTTTTTGATAGTTACTATACAAATCGCTTTTGTATAATCGCTAATAGAGTTTCTTTCGATTGTTCCTTTTTTCGCTAAGCAGAGAGTACTTAGAGAGGTTCTTCATTTCATTCTGGAATGTATTTTCGCGCTGAAAATACAATCGGGTAAGAGGTTTTTCTTCTTTTGAACTTTCTGATTTAGATTTAGAGATTAAAAAACTATTTATTTTATTAGAATTTTCTGTGTTTTCCAGTCGATTTCGTAAGTGAAATCGTGCTTATAATTAAGAGTTTTGATTATGCTTTCGACATCCTGATTGAGGGATAGCGAACCGGTATATTTTTTCTCCGACAGGTCATTGTTCAGCACAACGATGTCGATAGAAAACAGATACTCGATGTCGGCCAAAATGTCGGCTAACGATTTTTCTTTAAAATGGTATTTCCGCGAAGCAAAAGAGGACATCATCTCTTCGGAAAGATTGAAGAGCGTAAATGTTTTGTCCCTCTTATTCATTATAACCTGTTGGTTCGGCTTCAGGATAATATCCAGATTATCGGAATCGATAGCGACACTTCCCTCGACAAGCGATACGGTTGTCAGGTCAGCTCCAACATAATCCTTCACATTGAATGAAGTTCCTAAAACAGTGATATTTTGATTTTCGGTTTTTACTACAAAAGGCTTTTCTTCGTCATGGGCTACTGCAAAAAAGGCTTCGCCATTGAGGGTTACTTCCCTTTTTCGCGCATTGAAATCGTTATCTATTTTGAGCACGGAACCTTTTTTCAGTTTTACGGTTGTTCCGTCCGTCAATGTCAATGCAGTCAGGTTATTATCGTCCTGCACGCCCATTTCGGCTATTCCGTTCTCGATGATTGTAGACAATTTATAATCGTTCATCAGGAAAAAAACTGACGTAGCGGCAACCATCACCAAGGCCACTGCCGCATATTTCAGTAACGACTTGAGGTAAAACCTTTTATTGCGAGCCGGAGCAGCTTCTTCCGAAACCTCATCTTCTATTTTGTCCCACAAATCGTCTACCGTTTTTTTATCGGGGAATATCCGCGAGGCTTCATATATCGACTTATAGTCAAAGAATTCTTTCTTGTTTTCTTTGTCTTCCTCCAGCCAATCCAACAGAGTTTGAAGCTCTTCGTCTTCAATTGTTCCAGTCAAATATTTTATTATCAGTTTTTCCATTTATAAAAATAAAGTGTGTGAAGCCTCTTTAATACCTAATACGAACAAGCGGAAATAAATACTTACTCCATTTTTTATTTTTTTTGATTTACCACTATTGCACGAATCATTTTCAACGCCTTATACACCTGATTATCAACCGTCCGAACCGAAATATTTAATTCTGCTGCAATATCGGCATGAGGTATTTCGTCGAAGTAGGCCATTTTGAATACCTGCTTGCACTTTTCGGGCAGAATGTCGACTACCCTGTCCAAGAAGATTTTGGTTTCGCGATCGATAAGTATATCGGAGGGATCTTTATAGAAATCCAGTTCCAGATAGCGTATCTGGGATATCAATTTGTCTCTGTAATTATTTTCTATCGAAGCATGCCTTATATGGTCGAAGCAGGCATTCCGTACACTTGTATATAGATAGGAATTTATTTCTTTGGGCGACAGATCGGTATTTTTTTGCCATATTTTCAGGAAAATATCCTGTACAATATCCTCGGCTGTAGCTTCATCGACAAACTTTCGGGCAAAAAACAGAAGTTTATCGACATTCCGAGAATACACTTCTTTATACAGATCTAAGGTTCTATTACTCATATTATCATTACGAATATTTATAATATATCCTCTTTCAGTTCACATACACACCCGATATATTATAGATACGTTTATAAGACCTAAACTACTTATGAGATTTATGCATTTTATGCCATTTTTTTATGCCTATTCTTTTTCGCACGAACAAGAAACTGAATAATCAGGCAGTTACATAAATCACAGAACGGTAATCCCCGTATGCCGATGCACATAAGAGGACGCATTTTCGTCAAAAACAAAAATCAATGATATTCTTTTATCCATTAAAAAATTACATAACATTCTTTTTTTCACACACCCTAAAGAATGATATATAAAATACCGTTGCTTACATTAAATATTCACAGAATTTGATATTTTTTGTTTAATAAACTATATTCTTCCACAAGGGAAAGAAGACCATAACCGCATTAGATTCAGAGATCTCGAGGTCGATTCACTGTAGAAAGTAAGGGAAAATTTATGAAAGAAAAAAGTATAGCTAAATAATTAACAGGTTTTTTATAATATTTTTAGAGAATAGTAAAGATTGGAGACTGTATTCCCGGCTACATCTCCACGTCCCTCGAGCACTCGATGGTATACGTAAACGAATCGGCACGATACCAGCCTATATTGTACTCTACGGGGACATTATTCACATCATACACATAGCGTTTCCTTATCAGGATAGGATCGCCCACCGCAATCTCCAGCTTAGAAGCGATAAAACTGTCGGCAGCGGCAGCACTGATTTCCTCCTTCGATATTTTGACAACGATACCATAGTCCGCTTCCAATATTTCGTAAAGCGGGCGATTGAAATTCTCCGATGCCGAAACCGGTATTTTCGGGTTGAACTCGGAAACAAAATACACAAACGGATATTCTTTCTTACCCCTCAACCGCTCGAGGCACAACACTTTCGTCTCCGGCTTGATATTGAAAAACGAAGCCACATCGGGCGATGCTTCGCGGCGGGTAATATGCAACTCAAAATTCTGAATCTCTAAGCCGAGTATCTTCATCTCCTGCGAAAAGCTAAGCCAGTTGCTCGCCCCACTGAAAACCTTTTTCCCGGCCACACGGGTACCCACACCCTTCTTCCGCACCAGCAACCCTTCGAAGACCAGCGTATTGATAGCCTGCCGTAAGGTATTGCGCGAGATTTTCAATTGTTCAGACAAGTCAATCTCCTTAGGCAAAAACTTGCCATCTTTATATTCAGGCCTACTGATAAGCTCCCGGATAAGTTCCTCCGCCTGCTTATGCAAAGGGGTTTGGCTTTTATGATCGATTTTGAGCTTCATCTTTTTTTTCTACAAATATAAAAAAATAAAGCAAATCTATTTGTTTTTAAGAAATGATAATTTATATTTGCCAAACAAATATGTTCATACATATAATTTAAATGATTAAACATTACACTCTTAAATCATGATAAGTACATACAAGAAGAAGCCGGCAGTTGAAGTAGAAGGATTTATCGCAACAGGATGGGAGAATATCATATCGACCATAACCAAGGCTACATCATGCAAAAGCATCATTGCCATAGATTGCTATACAGGAATACACTACGACGAACTGAAGACGCAGTTCTCGACAATCAACCCGGTGTTGTTTATTGACACAAAAGACTTGTTCATCCCGCAAAAAGAAGTAGAAGCATTGACCAAGAGGTTTATGACCGACGATGTGCTATTCGGATATATGTCTAACGTATCGCTGTCGGAATACTTCGATTCCGACAAGCTGGAAGCAGCCCGCAAAGCGATTGCACAGGCCGACGACCACGTTGTCATATTCGGGCATGGAGCACACTTGGTTGCCGACAACGACATACTCATCTATGCCGACATGCCGCGATGGGAAATTCAGCAGCGCATGCGCCGCCGCCAAGTGCAGGGATTAGGCATAGACAACAGTCAGGAGGCTTTTTCTTTCCAGTATAAGAGAGGATTGTTCAACGACTGGCGTTGTATGGACAAGCACAAAAGAAATATCTATCCATATGTCGATTATTGGCTCGACAGTGTCGTTCCGAACGAACCGAAAATGATAGACCGCGCAACATTCTATGCAGGAATGGACAAGGCAGCTAATTCGCCTTTCCGCGTAGTTCCGTTTTTCGATCCGGCGCCGTGGGGCGGACAGTGGATGAAGGAGGTCTGCAATCTCGATCCTTCCAAACCGAATTACGGATGGTGCTTCGATTGCGTGCCGGAAGAAAACAGCCTATTGCTGGAAGTCGGCAACGTCGTATTCGAAATGCCTTCGGTCAACCTCGTCTATACCAAAAGCCGCGAAGTGCTGGGCGAGCCGGTAGAAAGCCGCTTCGGGAAAGAATTCCCTATCCGCTTCGATTTTCTGGATACGGTGAAAGGCGGCAACCTCAGCTTGCAGGTACACCCTACCACACAGTATGTACACGACAACTTCGGACTGAATTACACACAGGACGAAAGTTACTACATCATGGATACCGAAGAAGGTGCGCATGTCTACATCGGTGTGAAAACAGGGACAAACGGCGACGATGTGATTGCCGAACTGGAAAAAGCACAGGAAGGTGAAATCGTTTTCGATGCCGATAAGTATATCAACAAGATACCGACAAAGAAACACGACCATTTCCTTATCCCTGCCGGAACCATACATTGTTCGGGCACCAATGCCGTCGTACTCGAAATAAGTTCTACCCCGAACCTCTTCACCTTCAAACTCTGGGACTGGCAACGCCTTGGGTTGGATGGCAAGCCCCGCCCGATAAACGTGCAGCGTGGCAAGGAAGTTATCGACTGGGGACGCGACACCGAATATGCCGAAAAGAAACTGATAAACTGTTTCGAGGTAGTGGCCACAGGCGACGGCTGGAAGGAAGAGAAAACAGGCCTGCACCGTAACGAATTTATAGAAACACGCCGCCATACCTTTACCAAAGCAGTAACACATTATACCGACGAGAGCGTAAACGTGCTGAATCTGGTGGATGGCGCAGAGATTATAATAGAAAGCCCTACCAATGCTTTCGAACCGATGATTATTCATTATGCCGAAACGTTCATCATTCCCGCCAGTGTAGGCGAATACACCATCCGCCCTCACGGCGCATCCGAAGGGAAGGAATGTATGACTATCAAAGCATCCGTACGAATTTAAAAGGTTATCCTAAATCAAACAACCATACACCATGAATAATACTCAACCCAAAAATTCACCTTTCGTATTCCTGCCTATATTCCTCAGCTTCTTTGTAATGGGCTTTGTGGATATAGTAGGCGTAGCGACGAACTACGTGAAGAAAGACTTCGACCTGTCGGGCTCTATGGCCAACCTCATTCCGATGATGGTATTCGTCTGGTTCGCCGTCTTTTCCATCCCTACGGGGATGCTGATGGGGAAGATAGGAAGAAAGAAAACCGTATTGGTTTCGCTGCTCGTGACAGCCGTCACCATGCTATTCCCGTTATTCTTCTACAACTATCTGGGCGTTCTCCTATCCTTCGCTCTGCTGGGGATAGGCAATACCATCCTGCAAGTATCGCTCAATCCGTTAGCTGCGGCCACCGTCAGCAAGGATAAGCTCACCAGCACCCTCACTATGGGGCAGTTTATCAAGGCTATATCCTCTTTCCTCGGCCCTATTCTCGTGGGGTTTGCAGCCAGCAGATTGGATAACTGGCGGCTGACGTTCCTCATCTATTGCATCACCACAGTCGTTTCTATGGCAGTACTCTATTTCACACAGATAAAAGAATCGGGCGAAACAATCGAAAAGCCTTCCTCCTTCAAAGAGATTCTGCTTCTATTAAAGGACAAATACCTGATATATTGCATCGTTGTCATCCTGCTGATTGTAGGGATAGACGTCGGGCTGAACACCTGCATCCCGCAATTGCTGATGGAAAGGACAGGAATGATATTGGACGAAGCCGCCTTAGGGACAAGCCTCTATTTTGCGGCACGCACCATAGGAACGTTCATCGGGGCGCTGCTGCTTATCAAACTCTCATCCGTCAAATTCCTGCGTGTAAGCCTCATGCTGGCAGTGCTGGCTTTTGTGGCAATGATGATAAGTTCATCCCTCTGGGTATTGCTTGTCTTTATTGCCGTAATAGGATTAGCCTGCGCCAATGTGTTCTCCATTATCTTTTCGCTGGCATTGCAGCACGATATGAAACATTCGAACGAAATATCGGCACTGATGATAATGGGCGTATCAGGTGGTGCATTGCTATCCCCGCTGCAAGGGCTGATTACGGACTTATCCAGCTTTACGGCAGGGATGACCGTTATTCTGGCAAGCCTTGTCATCATAGGACTTATCTCATTCAAATTCAAAACCAACTAATACCATGTATAGCAACGACAACCGTATAGTACTTACACTGGACGCAGGAGGAACTAATTTCGTCTTCTCTGCCATACAGGCCAATAAGGAAATAGTCGAACCCTATTGCCTGCCTGCCCATCCGGATAATTTAGACAATTGCTTCGAGACATTGATACAGGGCTTTACCCATATAAAGAACCAGCTATCGACAGCCCCCGTAGCCATTAGCTTTGCCTTCCCCGGCCCTGCCGACTACGAAAACGGCATCATCGGCGACCTGCCTAATTTCCCTTCCTTCCGAGGAGGCGTGCCTTTAGGGCCATTCCTCCACGAGCATTTTCAGATACCCGTTTTTATCAACAACGACGGCAACCTTTTTGCATACGGCGAGGCATTAGCCGGAGCGCTGCCCGAGCTAAACACCCTGCTGGCCAATCACGGATATAAGAAAACCTACAAAAACCTGATAGGCATCACCTTCGGCACGGGCTTCGGTGCAGGAGTGGTAATAGACAGGCAACTGCTGACCGGCGACAATGGCTGCGGAGGCGACGTATGGGCATTGCGCAACAAACTGTATCCCGGCATGATAGCCGAAGAAAGCGTGAGCATACGCGCCATCATCAGGGTGTACAACGAAATCACCGGCAACAGCGACAGCAGCCTTACCCCTAAAGATATTTTCGATATTGCTGAAGGTACTAAGCCCGGCAATGCACAGGCGGCCAAAAACAGTTTCGCGCAATTCGGCGAAGTAGCGGGCGATGCCATAGCGCACCTGCTGACCTTCACCGATGGCATAGTGGTTATAGGAGGCGGCATTATGGGGGCGTCCAAATACATTATCCCGCCCATGATGAAGGAGATGAAAAGCAACCTCGGCACATTCGCCGGAGCCAGCTTCCCCCGCCTGCAAATGGACGTTTTCGATCTGACAAACGAACGGGAGTTCGAAGAGTTCCTGCTGAATAAGACAGTGGATATAAAAGTCCCGAATACGAACAAAACAGTCAGTTACAATCCGAACAAGAAATCAGTTATCATGAAAACCTTTCTTGGAACCAGCAAAGCCGTATCACTCGGCGCATATGCCTACGCACTGTATAGGTTAGACAACTAATCACTCTCAGGAAAGATTCACAGCAAGCCAAAGCGGTTTCGTATCTTTGACCTGCGAGTGGCATATTCTCCTTGGTGACTATACTGATGAAAACAATAGAAACGCTAAATATTATAACGATTATGACCAAAAAGAAGGTTCCATTCATTTTGCTGGCGGCTTGCTTTTGCTTGCTACTATCATGTGCAGAGGACAAACAAAGAATGAGTAAAGAACTCAGCCAGAAAATACAGCAGGACGAGCGGATACATACTGTGGAAAGAATGGCTGAAGAACTGGTTAAGAGTGGCTTCACGGCAGGTGACAGCTATGCCGAAGTTTGGATTAGGGACTTAAACACATTTATCGAACTGGCATGCCGGGTAAATGACCCTGAGAAGTCGAAAGAAGCTTTGCTCACTTTTTTCAAACTGCAAGGCGAAGACGGCAACATTCCCGACGGATATACGCCGATAGAGGGTGCCACTTACGGATATGTATATGCCCTCTCTGAGTATGCACCCCATGTGGCAGCCCATAAAAATACGGTCGAAACAGATCAGGAATCGTCCCTCATACAAGCCGTATTCAAATATATACAAGCCACCGGCGACACGTCAATACTGGATGAAAAGATAGGCGAACGTACTGTCGAACAACGCATGAGCGATGCCATGCACTTCCTGCTGAACGAAAGATATAATGAAAAGTATGGCCTGCTGTGGGGAGCAACCACCGCCGACTGGGGCGACGTGCAACCCGAGCATGAGTGGGGCGTCAGCTTAGACAGTTCTTCTCATCTGACAATAGATATATACGACAATGCCATGTTTATCATTGCCATAAACAACTATACATCTATTGCCCGCAAGCAAGAAGAAATCGACTTCTGGAAGTCTAAATCGGAAGAACTCCATAACAATACACGAAAGCACCTCTGGGATGCCGGCAAACAGAAGTTCATACCGCACATTTACTTAGACGATTCGCCATTCCCAGCCGATTTTGACGAAAATGCCATTTACTATCATGGCGGAACAACCATCGCAATGGAAGCAGGATTACTATCGCGAGAGGAAATCAAAGGCGCTTACGAGCAGATGAAAAGAAATGTGCAGGCAGCCAATGCGCAAACCATCGGACTGACGATGTATCCTGTATATCCTAACGGATATTTCAAGAACGAAGGGATGGGCGAATATGGCTATCAGAATGGAGGAGACTGGACATGGTTCGGCGGACGAACCGTGCAGCAACTTATCGAAAACGGCATGTACGAAGAAGCCTACGAAGCTATCTCGCCTATGCTCGACAGAGTTATCAAACACAACGGATTTTATGAATGGTGGACACCGGCAGGCGAACCTCGGGGTGCAGGATTATTTAAAGGTTCAGCAGGTGTTCTGTGGAAGTCTATCCAGCTATTCGAAGAAAATATGGCAGAAAACAATTAAATATTAAACAATCGATAATGAGACAGTTAAAGTTATTAGTAATTCTTTCGGCATGTTTGCTCTTTGTCACTTCATGCAATGAAGAAGAAAAGAAAGGCGAAAGATTATCGGATTATGTCAACCCCAATATCGGGACGATACACAGCCGTTGGTTCTTTTACACGCCGGCAGCCGTGCCTTTCGGCATGGCCAAACTGGGAGCCTCGACAAACGGCACATACGGAAACGAACAAGGATGGGAAGCCGTAGGATACGAAGACGGACATACATCCATCGAAGGGTTTGCAACATTCCACGAGTTTCAGGTAGGCGGGGTATTATCGATGCCTGTCGTGGGAGAACTCAAAACAGTTCCCGGAACACTGGAGAACCCCGAAAACGGCTATCGCTCCCCTTTCCAAAAGGAGAATGAGTATGCCACATCGGGCTACTATTCGGTACTGTTAGACAAATACAACACCAAAGCCGAGCTGACTGCCACCAAACGGGTTGGCTTCCAGCGCTACACCTTCCCGCAGTCGGACGAATCGTATATCCTGTTCGACGTTGGTAATCGTCTGGGCGAGAGCGGAGCAGTGGAAGACGCCTATATCAAGATGATAGACGATACCACCATCGAAGGCTATGTTATCACCAAGCCCGAATATGTGAAGAAGTATCAACCCGCGGCAACCGTGAATATGTACTTCTACGCCAAGTTGAGCAAACCGGCAGCGGATGTCAAAGTATTCAAAAGAGGCGAAATTCCCGCATCGGGCAAATCGATCAAAGGCACGGGCGCTTGCATGGCTGTAGCCTACAAAACCTCAGCCGATGAGCAAATCACCGTGAAGATGGGACAGTCGTTCACCTCTATCGAGAATGCCAGACTCAACTTCGAAACCGAAGCTCCCGATATGGACTTCGATACAGCTAAAGAACAGGCACTCGACATCTGGAACGAGTATCTGGGACGTATCACCGTCGAAGGCGGACGAAAAGAAGATAAGGTCAAGTTCTACACAGGCTTGTATCATGCCCTGTTGGGGCGCGGATTGGCAAACGACGTCAATGGCGCTTATCCCAAGAATGACGGAACTGTGGGACAGATTGCCTTGGGCAAGGACAATCAACCCGTACACAATTTCTATAATACCGATGCTATCTGGGGGGCTTTCTGGAATCTCACCCAGCTATGGGCTATCGCCTATCCCGAGTATTATGCCGACTGGATTCAAGGGCAACTACTGGTCTACCAAGAAACTGGCTGGCTGGGCGACGGTATTGCCAACAGTAAATACGTTTCGGGCGTAGGGACAAACTTTACCAGTCTGGCTATTGCATCTGCCTACAACTGCGGCATCCGCAATTTCGACTACAATCTGGGTTACGAAGCTGCCTTGAAAAACGAGATAGACGGTACGAACCGCCCTGCCGGAGCAGGGAAACTCGATGTCGGCGCATTTGTCAAAAAAGGCTATTCCCCTTACGTTTCCAATGCCGATTACTATGCACGCGAACTGACAACCGAAGGCTCTGCTTTCGGGGCTTCACATACGATGGAATACGCTTTCAGCAGTTACGCCGTAGCGCAGTTTGCTAAACAGTTGGGTAAGGAAGATGACTACCAAAGATTGTCGAAACTGGCTTCGAACTGGGAAAACCTCTTCGACCCCAAGACCGAGCTTATCCGTCCGCGTACGATGGATGGCAAGTTCCTCAAAGACTTCAACCCGTTGGCCGCTTGGGAAGGCTTTCAGGAAGGGAATGCTATACAATACACCTTCTATGTGCCTCACGAACCCGAAAAGTTGGTGGAGAAGGTCGGAAACGATGTATTCAACAACCGTCTCGACAGCATTTTCGTCCTTTCGCAGGAAGACACCTTCGGCGGGGGTAAGACGGTCAATGCCTTTGCGGGTGTACATGCCCTCTACAATCATGGCAACCAACCCAACCTGCATATCTCCTGGATGTTCAACTTCTCGGGCAAGCCTTATCTGACACAGAAATGGGTGCGTACCATCTGCAACGAGTTCTACGGAACCGACGGGCTTCATGGATACGGATACGGACAGGACGAGGATCAGGGGCAATTAGGCGCTTGGTACGTTATGGCCGGCATCGGACTATTCGACGTGAAAGGATTGACCGAAATCAATCCGCAATTCCAAATCGGAAGCCCGGTATTCGACCGCATCGAAATCAAGCTGAATAAGGACTACTACAAAGGGGAGAAGTTCGTGATAGAAGTGGAAAATAACTCACCCGAAAACATGTATATTCAATCGATTAGCAACAATAGCAAAGAGCAAAATTCGGTATTCATACCATTTGCCGACGTTGTCAACGGTGGAACACTCAAATTGAAAATGGGTAACGAACCGAACCTTAACATCAAACATTAATAGCATTAATATTACACACGGAAAGGCTGCCTCTTTTACAGAGTGCAGCCTTTCTCTCTCTACATATATATTACTCGAATGCAGGCACTTCCGCCGACAGCGACGGGCTTCCGTTGGCTACCACAGGCCATCCGTCTACCCATTCTACCTTATCGAGCAGCAATACACGTCCGCGAGGATTTTGTTTGTCCACTCCATGATAAAGCAGCCAATCGTTGCCTTTATCGTCCTGCACAATTTCCGAGCAGTGTCCGTTACCTACAAAACGGTCGTTAGGGCCGATAACGACATCGAAGCCGTTGTCCAGCACATTCACGCCGGCCTTGTTGACATACGGGCCGAACAGGCTCTCTGAGCGGGCTACAACCAGTTGATAGGTACTGTTTACGCCTTCGCAGCATGAGCCGATAGAGGCAAAGAAGTAGTAATAGTTTCCATGCTTATGGATATACGTTCCTTCGAAGGCTGTTCCGGCAACGTGTACCTTTTCGGCTCCGGGCTTGATTGATAGCCCATCGTCGGAAAGCTCGATAGCGTAAATACCTCTGAAACTTCCCCAGAACATATATTTCTTGCCATCCTCTTCTATATAGAACTGGTCTATCGAGTTGGTCACGCCTATCTCGTTGCTTCTGAACAGTTTTCCCTTATCCGTAAAAGGGCCTTCGGGCTTATCGGCTACGGCAACGCCTATGCCGCAAGTCTGCTCCCCACCCCACACCGACATGGAATAGTAAAGGACATACTTCCCGTTTATATAGTTGATATCGGGCGCCCAAAGTCCTCCTTTTGGCTCGAAAGACGGGCGGGTTTCGTTGGTGAACGCCGTCCCTACCGATTGCCAGTCAATCAGGTTTTTAGACTTATATATCGGCGTATTGCGGATATCCTCCGTCGCATAAAGATAGAAATAGTCGTCCTGCCCCTTGATAATAGTCGGGTCGGGCATACTGAAATTCAATACAGGATTGGAATAGGTTTTAGCTTCCTTTTTCCCTTTATCGTCCGAATCGCCGGAGCTACCCGAGCATGAAGCAAAAGTAAAAAGGGCTGTAAATAACAGGAGTAGATTTTTCATGTTTTATTGAGGTTTTTAAGTTATTAATATCACAATCTGGTTATTTCTCTATTACCTAACCACGAAGAACACTAAGGTTTTACGCAAAGGCCATAAAGCGGTATACACGCTTGTCTTGCCGAAGTCTATCTGAGGCATCCCGTTACGCTTTCAGCAAGAACTCCCTCGCACCGACTCGGGATAGCAAAAAAGTAACAAACGTATACGTATTCTCGACGTTTTTGCAAAGTTACCTTTTTCTCGTAAACTTATTTACTCGTAACTTGTATACTCGTATCTTGTCAACTTGTCAACTATTCCAACATAGATAAACTTGTAACAATAAATCAGCAAGCATTCACAAAAATAGTCATCTTATCGCAAAAGCAAGCATATCAGATAATATAAAGGGAACTGCGCAATGCAATTCCCTTTAACAAACTAACCTTTAATTAACCTTAGTCTTAATACGATTCCGCTGAATCTTTTATCTTAATTATTTCAATTTCTCTTCGAGCATCTTGATGTAATAGCCACCCACAACCGAACGTGCCTGGAAACCTACGTGTTTCTTGCTGTCGGTGTAGTACCAGTCAGACATCGGGATGCGGTCTTCGGTTTCGTTCATAAATTTATGAACCGGGTTGATGAATGTTTCGAAAGTAGCCTGATCGCTTGCCAGTGTGGCTGTCCACATAATCCAGTCGGATTTGGTGTAAGTGGAACGGTTGTCCAATGGCAGGCCGTACTCATTCTGTTTGGTCAGGTAGTAAGCTATTTCTTTTTCTCTCACTTCTGCCGGGAAGATATTCCAATTCAGGAGTTTATCCCAAATGAGGTTGTATTTCTGGCTCCATGTGCCGGCTTTGTCGAACGTCAGACGGTAGTGGTCGCCATCGTCAGCCATTTTCATCCATTCAGCAGCCATCTCTTTGGCCTTGTTTTTGTATTTGTCGGCAATGTCTTGTTTACCCATTTTTTCTGCCATGTAACCATACGATGCCACACCCATAATAGCTTTCACCGAAAGGTTGACATTGTGAGCAAAGTGCCCGGCAAAGTCGTCGGTACAAAGTTGATTATCGGGGTCTAAGCCGTTTTCCGACAGATAGTCCGCCCAGATAGTCATCACATCCCAATGCTTTTCGGCATAGGTTGCGTTTCCTTCGATAGCCGTCACAGCAGCAGCGAGCGTAAGCATGTTTCCAGCCTCTTCCACCGGCATATCGTCGCCATAAGTTTGTCCGTTAGCTAATGGATAAGTACCTACATCGTGCGATGGGAAAGGTTTCTTCCATTTTCCACTTTCGCTGTAATAGAAGATATGATTGAGCAAGCCTTTTGCCAGTTCGGGGTTATAGTACAGGAACAATGGTGCCGACGGATAGGTAACATCCACCGTACCAATAGAACCGTTACTAAAATTCTCTTTCGAGAGGAAGAGCAGGTCACCGTTCGGTGCTTCTACCAATTTATGAGCCGAAATAGACTGACGGTAAGCCAAAGCACACAACTCGGCATATTTCTGTCCGCCTACTTTGCGGGCGCTTTCCATCAATTCTTTGTCGAACACATAACATTTCTCACGCAAAGAGACATAGTCTTTCGCAGCCTGAGCGAATGCATTTTCGATGGTTTTGCTTCCGTCCTTGTTCCAGTATGGGCGCAGGTTGTCGCCGAAATACTGGATAGAGTAAATATCATCGTAACCAAGCATAAATTTGCCATTTGCCGATTTCGTTTTACCCAAATCGTGTACCAAAGCGAGAGAAGCTCTCTCTTTTTCTGCTCCGTCGTTCGTCAATACACTGTTCTGAACGAATGCCTGACGTAATTCGAACGGATTGCCTACGCTGTAAGTGGTATTAGCCGTTTCGCTTGCCAAGTAGAAGTATCCCCAGTCGATGCGGATATCATCGCCGCGTTTGCCTAAAATGTCCTGAGTGGTGCTTCCCGTTTTGAGGTAAACAAGGCCATCTTTCTGATATGCTTCGGCTTTGTTGTCCTGAATAGGGAAGTTCAATGCCCAGTTAGGCGAACCTTCGAGGTAGAGGTCTACATCATGCTCCTGTCCGTCTTTCGACGATACAGCGTAGCTGATATAGTTTACAGGACGGGAAACAAGTTCCAGATCGTCCATCAATAGCGGAGCCATGAATGAAACTTTCAGCTCTACGTTGCCGCAATCGAAGGTGTAATGTGTCTGGGTGGCCTGCACATCCACTGATGTCTGTTGTGCCGTTTGTCCCAGATAACATTTTGTATCGCTTTCGACGTATAGGCCGAAATCAACCAATGCGCCGCCTGTGCGGTTGTTGCAATGGGCTGCTATAACTGTTTTCTCGCCCTGTACTATGGTTTTAGCTATTTCGTCCGGAATAGGCACTAAGACATTCTTGCGCCATTCGTATCCGGTTTTTACCAATTGTATACCATTGATGTACAATTCGAAAGTATCGTCATGAGAATATTCCAGAAATAGTTTTTTCCCTGCCAGATTCTGTGTGATTTGGATATCTCGCCTTACCCAGACATCTTTTGTCTGCCACAATGTTTTCACATTCAATTCGTCCGGCGTACCGAAGGCAGCTTCGCCTTCTTTCCACGCATTGTCGTTGAATGCTGTCTTCTCCCATCCGTTTTGAGGCTTGGTGAAAGTATATTTTCCCAGCCATTTCTTTTCGGTCGAGATAGCGGCAATCGGGTCGAGCGGCATTTTTTCCACTCCCATAAAGCGATAGGTTTCGCCATCGACTTTGAGCACACCAATCAGCGGAAATTCTTTTCCTGTCCAATGTTTTACATTTTCGTCATACAACTTATCCGTCATAGACCAACCGCTCGTATACGGGTCGATCGTGATCAGCGGATAGGCCGGTGCACGCAAATCATTTTTGATAACGTCATATTCCAACAATTGCGCATCGTCGCAACTCATAAAAGGCAACGCGCAACAAGCTAAAAATGTACACAATATCTTTCTCATAACATAATCAATTACTTCCTTAATTATACATCTAATCCTAATATCTTCTATTTCAGGATATCACACACTTCCTTATTCACCTTCGCCACACGACCTTCTTCTACCTTAATTTCTTTTCGGTCGTATGTAATCAAACCATTCACTTCGCCTTCTACGTCGGTTGTCTGGGTGTAAACACCTGCCGAGTAGCCGGATTTAGCCAATCGTTTCAATTCTTCGGCAAACTTCACATATTCGTCTGTAACTTCTTTTTTGTTCTTGAATTGTACATATCCCCAGTTACGGTCTGTCTGCCAAAGGTGGCCTTGCATAGGGAAACCGATACCTCCGTATTCGCCCAGCACTGTAGCGCGTTCGGCTTCGTACATTTTGAGAGCCGGTTGCGGATAGTGGTGGATGTCGAGCATGTCGCCCACTTTGTAGTGGTTACCTCCACTGGCAGGGTTTACTAAGCGGGAAGGATCGTATGCTTTTGTCCATTCTACGATTTCTTCTGTCTTGAATTGTCCCCATGCTTCGTTGAACGGCACCCATACCACGATAGACGGATGAGAGATAAGGCAATCCATTATTTCTTTCCATTCTTTGCGGTAGTTAGCTTCCGATACCGGCGAGCGTTTCACTTCCGTTCCGTCGAAATAATTGAAGTTCTGCCACTGTGGCGAGCGGTCGCCGTTAGGCATATCCTGCCATACGAGGATACCGATGCGGTCGCAATGGGTGTACCAGCGTGCCGGCTCTACTTTCACGTGCTTGCGGATCATGTTATATCCGAAGTCTTTCGTCTTTTGTATGTCGTAGAGCAATGCTTCGTCCGTAGGGGCAGTGTATAATCCATCAGGCCACCATCCTTGGTCGAGCGGGCCGAAGTGGAAACAGTCTTTGTCATTCAATTGTAGTCTCACAATACCATTCGCATCTCTTTTGGTAGAGACTTTGCGCATGGCTGTGTAGCTTTTTACTTTATCCTGCAATTTGCCACCTGAGTATAGGTTCACTTCCATATCGTAGAGGAATGGTGATTCGGGTGACCAGAGTTTCATATCGCTTATATTAAGCGACAATTCCTGACAGGCTGCGCCTTTGGCTTTGGCTACTACCGACGAACCGTCTTTCAGTATTACTTCTACGATATCGCCTGTCGCCGTATTTTCGGCATCCACTTTCACAGAGACTTTTTTCGTGTCTATGCAAGGAATGGCTTTGATGTGGGCAATGTGTTTTTTGCTTACCGGCTCCAACCATACTGTTTGCCAGATACCCGATACAGGGGTGTACCAGATGCCATGAGGATTGTTATGTTGCTTTCCTACCGGTTGGTAGCTTGCATTTGTAGGATCCCACACTTTGACAACCAGCTTTTGATTGCCCGAAGTCAGGTATGGAGTTATATCAAAGCTGAAAGGGGTGTACCCTCCAGTGTGTGTTCCGATTTTTATATCATTCAGATAGATTTCTGTTTTCCAGTCTACTGCACCAAAATGCAAAAGGATGTTTTTACCTTTCCAGTTAGACGGAACAGTAAATGTTTGTTTGTACCATAATTCGTTGTCTTTTCCGAGTGTTTTTTGTACGCCCGAGAGGCTTGATTCTACGGCAAAAGGTACTAAGATTTTACCGTCGAAAGCTGTTGGTTCGGCTGCTCCTGCCGGAAGGATGGCATAATCCCACAATCCGTTCAGGTTTTTCCATGCCGAGCGCTCCATTATCGGACGAGGATATTCGGGTAATACATTGTTTACGTCGATTTCGTTCGCCCACTTTGTTTTTATCTTGTCTCCTGCCGGTTTCCATTGGGCAAAAAGACCGATATTAATCGTTAATAATGAGAGAAATAAGAGTTTCTTTTTCATTTCTATAGAGTTAATTTGGTTGGTATTAAATTGGGTTATAATAGTTTTTTCAATATCAAATCAGGCACATTAATCAGATGTTTTTCTACCCTGTACTGTTTCCAATACAGAGTAGAAATAAACATCATTATAAATGATAGATACAATCTTAGCTTGAACTAAGATGAACTAAGGGCAATTAACCTCTTACTTTAACCGCACCTGTGGAATAAAGTGTGTGGTTGACGCCTGCAATCTTAACGCCTATACGGGCATACATGATCTGCTCGTTCGGTTTCGTAAACGAACTCATATCCGCAGTCAATGTATGGCTACCTGTAGTCAAAGACGGATCTGTTACGTCAATCTTTTTATTGTCCTGATCCACAAATTGAGTTCTGTTTACATACAGGTGTATCGATTCGATATTTTTTCCTGCTGTAATTTGGTCAATATCAAATGTGGCAGTAACAATATTTCCCGACGAGGTAATATTTACGTTCGACAAAATGTAGTAAGGAGTAACAGGGTAATCTACTTCCATGTTTCCTTTTACATTTACAAATACTGTATCGCGGTTGTTGACCCAAGGGCCATGATTATCGCGCGATACTAATTTGTATTCGCCTTTGAATACTTTGGCCGTAAACGATCCTTCTTGATCGATATAGACTTCGATTGGCTCGTACAAGTCATATCCATCTTGCCATAGCTGCATCTGTACCTGACGGTCGGTTCCGCGAACACCGATAGGCTCTCCGTTATACGTCACCTTTCCGGTGAGCGTAATTTTAGGAGGATTATAGTTATCCTTATCGCAACTTGTCAAGAATAATGCTATGAAGCCAAAGATTATTATTGGTATTATAGATCTTTTCATTTTCATATATTTTTATTGTTCGTAAATTATTGATAAGGGTTTTTAACCAATTTCGGGTTCTTATTCAACCAATCCTGGTCGAAGAAATTGTAATAGTTCTGCAATCTGAACTTGCGAGGATATTCAGTTGTGAAAGTCTTAACCTTATCGAAAACCCATTTACCATTCTGAGGATGTGACGCATCGTTAATCTTGTAAGGATAAAGCGAATAGTGTACAGCTTTTTCGTTCGAAACGTTGCCATCCCATATTGTATGCGCTAATCTGAAGCGTTTCAAATCCCAATAACGATGGTTTTCGTATACGAACTCAACACGTCTTTCTTGTACAATATCATCTATCGTAAGAGTCGTGAGCGGGTTGATACCGGCACGCGTTCTCACTTGGTTGATATAACCCAATGCCTGAGGTTGTCCCAATTCTAATGCAGCTTCGGCAGCAATCAATAGCACTTCGGCATAACGGAAACGAACGAACCATACGTCACTTCCACGTCCGATAGTTGCAGCATCTTTGTCTTCGGAAACGAATTTGCGGATATTGAATCCTGTTTTGTTCACATTCTGAGCATCATTCGTAACCGGTCCGTTGATACTGGTTATCAAGCCATAAGTACCATCTATTTCGCCACGGTTTCCTGTTCTTTCTTTCCAAACACCACCGTCCATGTATTTCTGTCCTGCCTGATATTCGATTTTGATATTGCGGAAGTCAGCTCCCGGATATATAATCGTTCCGTACAAGCGAGGATCTTTATTTGCAAAGAGGTCTTCGGCATTTGTATAGTAGATGTAGTTGTTCATAGCATCGCGTATTTTCAACTTCCCGTCACGGTTATTGATATACTCGAAATCTTCAACAACATTCAAGATAGGAGTTACCGCATTTGCCGTACCATCGGCCATTGCAACCGAAGACATATTATCGCGTGTAAATCCGTTGGTTTTACCCGGATAATAATAATCTAATGACCAGATAACTTCCGGATTACCTTTCTTGTTGTTGAAAAGCTCGTAGAAGTTACGTCCTTTATTGGTATTTTCATCATACAAACGGTATGGACCTGTAGTAATTATTTCTTCGGCAGCAGCTAAAGCTTTTGTATAATATCCATTCGCAGCCGAAGCAGCTATACCTACTTCTCCGCCCGGCAATGTGATGCTTGGTGTATGAATAGCATTGTATTTGGCAATAGATCCGGCATAGATTGCAGCACGGGCTTTGAGAGCCAAAGCAGCCCATTTGGTAGCACGCGAAGCGTTATCATCGTCCGGTTTGTTGAAACCGGCCAGATAATAATTTGCGATAGAATCACATTCTGCTATGATATAGTCGTATGTAGCAGCCTCTGTACTACGTGGTATCTGCATAGTAGTAACATCAGTGTTACTTGTCCACTCAAACACGTGATTCTCTACAATAGGCACGCCTCCAAGACCTTTACACATATTGAAATAAGTCCACGCACGGATAAAGCGGGCCTCACCTTCCAGCATCTTACGGTCGTCATCGTCCAGGTCGGTATTATTCAGTGCAGCCTGAGAGCGGCATCCTTGTATGAATACATTAATATCGCGGATCAATCCATAATCCCATACACGCCACCATCCGCCATCGTAGCCGTCCATCCTATTGATACCACCGCTCGAGTAGGCAGCTTCGTCGATAAGAGCGTGTCCGCCATTATCATCGAGGCTCGGTCCCCAGTTAACTCTACCATACAGATTGGCTTTAGCCGAGTTTATCATGCTCACATCGGCGAATACCTGATCGTCTGTATATATCTTATTGGGGCTTTGATCCAAATAGTCGGAGCAACCAGTAGATAAGATAGCTACAGCTAATATTCCTAATATATATTTACTAAATGTTCTCATATCTGTTTTGTTTTGTATTAGAATGTTAAATTGAATCCAATGCTTATCACACGAGTCGTAGGATATTCAATTGCACTATCTTTTGACAACTCAGGATCAATATCTATATCATGCATATTGTCAATACTAAAGAGGTTCTGCATAGAAGTATACACTCTAAAACGTTCTATTCCGATAGGATTCAAAATTTTCTTCGGTAAGCTATAACCTATTTCGAGGTTTCTAAGTTTCAAATAGTTTACATTCTTCAACCAGAAGTCATTTGTTCTATAATTCATGTGATCTGAGTTTCCTGAGAGAGCCATAGGATATTTACCCGGCAAATATTCGCTGTTCGCGTCATGGATATCAGCAAGATGCCATTGGTTGCCTAACATGAACTGCGGGCTGTTACCACCATCATGTAACGGACGTTGTATCTCCCATTGCATCAGGTAAGAAGCATATGTAGAACCACCCCAAGTCATGCTCAGGTCGATGCCTTTGTATTCGAAATCGAAATTAAAGTTGAAGTTCATATACGGAAGTGCTCCCTGACGATAACCGATAGGGCGTTCGTCCATACCGTTGATAGTACCGTCACCATTCGTATCTTTGTAGATAAAGTCTCCCGGACGCATAGTCGAGTTACCTTTACCGTCAATGTCGACAGGATAGTTGGCAATTTGTTCCCAGTTTTTGAACTGACCGATTACCTGATATCCCCAAGCGATATCAGCATATCGTTCGTTCCGTGAATCGCGATATTCTTTCCACGAGTTACCATGGCGAGGTTTGTATTGATGCCAGTTATACTTACGAGAGAACGTAAAGTTACCACCGATACGGTAATTCAAATCTTTCCATGTATCTTTCCAGGTAAGGGAACCTTCGAACCCTTTCAACATTTCCGAGTTCAAGTTTTCTCTTGGAGGCGAGAATCCTGCTTCAGTCGGTACAAGAACGTCCCATTTGTCAGCCGGAAGTCCATCCAGTTTACGGGTAAAGTAGTTGAACTCAGCAGTCAATCGGTGATCCAGGAATGTAGCATCAAATCCGACGTTCATCATTTTAGCTTCGAGCCAAGACAATGTTTTTACCGGAATGCCACGTGCTTTAGAACCGATAACCCATTTTCCGTCAAGGACAGCTCCTCCGTCGTTATAAGTATATCCTCCGAGGAAGTCATATGCACTGTAACCGTCAAATGTATCGTTTCCGACAATACCATACGAGAATTTAGGTTTGAAGTCATTAACTGTTTCTTTCAATGGTTTCCAGAAGTCTTCTTCCGACACACGCCATCCCAATGAAACTGAAGGGAAGAATCCCCAACGGTCATCCTTAGGGAATTTCCACGAACCGTCGTAACGGAAAATAAACTCTGCCAAATACTTGTTTGCGAAATCATAGTTTACACGACCGATAAATCCGGCTCTTGTTTCTTTCGATGCAAGGTTGTCATTAATTTCAGCAACAGTAGTCAAATAAATATTATCGATTGAGTTAGCAGTAGGCCTGTCGCGTATCCAGAAATTCGGACGTTGATGCGATTTGAATTCCCCTCCGGCTACAGCTGCAATCTTGTGGTCTCCAAACTGACGGTTGAAGTCAATCAATAACTGACCGTTCATTTCTTCTACCTTCTCATACTTGCGCTCCATGTATGGATTACTCATCTCATAATTCACCGAATAAGTATCTGTTGCTTTATCATAGTCATAAAGCTTATAAGTATACTCATGGTTAGCCAATTCGAAGTCTGCAAAATAATATCCTCCCAACGCCTTGATGCTGAGACCGTCGATAATTTTATATTCTGCATCGAGGTTCATTTGAACAACACGCCATTTTTCTTTGTATGTACCCGATTTGTCAAAGTTCAACATACCGAAGTTCACGTCTGTTCTATCCGCTGTTCTTGCAGGATAATCAGGGTTGTCATTAGCAAAAGGTCTTTTGGTAGGTAAGTTACGATAGATAGCAAACATAGCTGTCCAGTAGTCATCACCACCCGGAACCCCCGGACGTCTTCTCTTCTCGATACGACCGTTGATCTGACCACCTACTCTGAATTTTTCTGTAATATCTACATTCAAGTTCATTTGCATATTCGTACGGTCGAAATCACCATAATTACGAATAGTTGCTTCTTGATTCGTATTACTCAACGCCAAATAATAAGTCGCTTTATCCGTACCTCCACTCATATTGGCACCGATATACGACTGTGGCGACGTTTTGATAATGTAGTCATACCAATCGAATCCCCTGTAATCCGGATCAGTCCCTTGTTGCCATTTATCCAAATCGGCAGGCGTATAAGTCATTGTATAACCAGGATCATTCGATTTACGAATAACATCAGACTGATACTTTGCTTTCACATAAGTCTCCGTATCTGCCGGTTTAGGGAAACGCGACCATGTCTGCCATCCGTAATTTGCATTTACGTTGATGGTATTCTTAGTATTCTTGCGGCCCGATTTTGTTTTTACTACGACTACACCATTGGCTGCCCTCAATCCATAAATTGCCGCAGATGCGTCTTTTAGTATACTTATCGACTCGATGTCATTGGCGTCGATATTGTTAAACTGGCCTTCGTCTGTCTGAATCCCATCAATTACGAACAAAGGCGTACCCATGTTACGGATATTGATGGAAGTCGTACTTCCCGGACGACCATTCGTCATACGGTTATTCAAACCGACAATCTTACCTGCCAAGGCAGTAGATGTTGTAGAGGCATTGGTAGTCATCAAATCATCGCCACCGATGGCCGAGATAGCACCGGTAATTGATTCTTTTTTCTGAGTACCATAACCGACAACAATCACTTCCTCCAATTCGGACGAAGATTTCATAAACTTAACATTGATTACCGAACGCCCGTTCACAGGCTCTTCTACTGTTTGGTAACCAACATAGGAAAAACGCAAAGACGAACCCGATGGCACTTTCAGGGTATACTTACCATCAATATCGGTCTGTGTCGCCGCTGAGGTCGTTCCTCTCACCGACACAGTAACCCCGATTAGCGGTTCGCCAAACTCGTCCAGTACGGTACCGGACACCTCGATGTCTTCATTAACGATTTCGACTCCGTCTATCCCCGGATTAGAAGGATAGGCAAAAGCCAAAGATGGAGTTAATAGAAAACACATCGCCATAATTAGTTTAAAGTTTCGATTTATTTTCATACTTCAATCTTTAAGGTTATAAAAATTTATAATGGGATTTAGGGATTTGTTATTTTATTATTAGTATTGTTAATATTTCTCAAATCGCAACAGGCAGCGACATAAGAAATCAGACTGGTTTGAAGAAATAAAGCATAGTAATTCCAAGGTTAATACTTTAGTTTTGATTATATTTAAAAATTAAATGCAAGTACTGGTGTGTATCTTTCACAACCCTCGCTTTCAATACCGGATGTAAAAATAAGGGGGCATTATATTCAGAAGTGACATTTTTCATTCTATAAATAGCAGTTTGTAACATTCCGGGCGAAATGAACGAAAATTACAACTTATTGACCACGGTTTACCATTTGCGAAAATAAAGGGGGCTTACCTTTGCTATAACTATAAGGGGAACGGCATTTCTGAATCATCTTCAATTCAACGTACATGAGATATATTGCTATTTTGAAAATAGTTTTCGTACTATTAGCAGCCTTTGCATCTGATGCTTTTGCGAGGGACTATCCGAATTTCAATTTCAAATCATATCAGGTAGATGACGGGCTATCGGAAAATACAGTGCATAGTATACTCCAGGACCGGAAAGGGTTTATGTGGTTCGGCACAAAAGACGGGCTTAATAAATTCGATGGATTCAATTTCAGGGTTTTCAGGAATTCGCCACAAAACCCCCAATCCATCGGGAATAATTACATCCGGGTTATAATAGAAGGGGAAGAAAACGCCCTTTTCTTAGGTACGGACTTAGGCGTCTACAAAATGGATACTAACGAGGAAATATTCGAAGACATCACCCTCGTAATCGACGATGAAGAAGTCAGCCCACAGGTATATTCCCTCCTCAAAGACGACGACTTATTATGGATAGGAACATACAGCGGCAGCATAATCACATACGACACAAAAACCGGAGAATCCCGCAAAATAGAAGTAAACCAGTATGATCTCGAAAAGAATACAATATGGTGCTTCTATAAGGACAAAGCAGGCGCTATCTGGGCAGGGACACGCCTCGGGTTACTCCGCTACAACCGCCAGACCGAACGCTTCGAAGCCGAAAGCAGCCTCTTCAGCCTCGACAACGCCCCATCGAACGAAACCCTTTCCATCGCCGAAGACAAAAGGGGCAATCTGTGGTTAGGTACCTGGGCAAGGGGAATCAGGCTATACAGTAAATACTCGGGCGATTACAAAAACTTCTTCGGGCCCAATTCTCCCGGCTACTACATCAGCCATATCCGCACCCTCTTTTTCTACAATGAGAACACGCTCCTCATCGGATCAGACGACGGATTGTATTCATTCAACATCGAAACGGAAGTATTAACCCGTCTGGACAAGTCCAATTCGGCGCATACCCTCACCGATAAGAACGTCTACTCCATGAAGCAGGATAAGGAAGGGAACATGTGGATAGGCACCTATTTCGGCGGGGTAAATTACCTGAACATGTCTACCATCCCTATCGAATCGTATTATGCCGAAACCACCCAGAATACCCTCTCGGGAAGGGCGATAAGCCAGATGATAGAAGATGACAGGAACAATATATGGATAGCAACCGAAGATGGAGGGCTCAACTATTTCGACACCCGCAAAAGGACATTCACCCAGCCCATACAGACCAGTTACAGCAACATACACGCCTTGCTGTTAGACGACGACGAACTATGGATAGGGACATTCTCACGGGGAATAGATATCTACAACCTCAAGACAAAAAGGCTACGCAACTACCGGAATACCTCGCACATAGCAACCAGCCTCAACGACGACTGCATATTCTCCATATATAAATCGTTCAGCGGCGACATATACGCCGGTACTCCTTTCGGGCTGAACAAATACAACAAAGAGACCGACAATTTCACCCGCATACCGCAAGTATCCGCATTCATATACGACATGAAAGAGGATATTTACGGCAACTTCTGGTTTGCCACCTACGGAGACGGAGTAATCCGCTACAATCGCGAAAGAAAGGAATGGATCTACTACGACGAAATTTTCTCGCCCACCAACCCTATCGTAAACAGCAAACTGACAAGCATATACATCGACAGCCAGAAACAATTGTGGTTCACCAGCGAAGGGCGTGGAATATTCCTCTACGACTACCAAAACGACATCTTCCGCAATTTTTCGGAAATCGACGGCAAATTGCCTAACAATGTGGTATATGGAATTTTAGACGACCTGTCGGGCAACATCTGGCTGAGTTGCAATAAAGGAATTTTGTATTACAACAGGTACAAACCAGAGGATAACAAACTGTACACCAAGCAAGACGGTTTGCAAAGCAACGAATTTAACTATAAATCGAGCCTGCGCACCAAAGACGGAAAATTCTATTTCGGAGGGATAAACGGGATAACCTGTTTCTATCCGCAGGATTTAAGCGAAAAAAGAAACGAAGCAATACCCGACGTCAGGATAACCGATTTCACCCTGCTGGATGACGAAGATAAAAAGCTCAGCAAAAAGATTATGTTCTCCATCAACAAAGAAGAGAACATCACCCTGCCATACAACAAATCGTCGTTTATCATATCCTTTGCCAGCCTGAGTTATGTCAGTCCGGCGAAAAACTTGTATGCATACAAGCTCGAAGGGGTAGACAATGACTGGAATTATATAAATAATAACAATTCGGTAACATATATTAACCTTCCGCCGGGAGTCTACAAATTTCGCATCAAAGCATCCAACAACGACGAACTATGGAACAATGACGGCGTAGAAATCAACATAGAAGTACAGCCGCCTTTCTGGCTTTCTATACCGGCCAAACTGCTCTATTTTGTCGTAATATGTGTTATTATTTATCTGGCCGTACACTTCTACCAGAAAAGAAACAAGATCAAACAAAAATACCAGCTGGAGGCATTCAAGTCGGAACAGGAGAAGATATCATTCCAATCCAAGATTACCTTCTTCACCAACATTGCGCATGAAGTGCGCACCCCGCTGAGCCTGATAAAAGCTCCGTTGGAAGAAATTATATTGTCCGAAGGGCGCGAGCTGCAACCCAACCTCTCGATAATAGAGAAGAATTGCAACCGACTGTCCGACCTTATCAACCAGCTGTTGGACTTCCGGAAAATGGAATCGACAGCCTATATAGTCAGCCCTGCCCGGATAGATATGAACGCCCTGATTACAGAGATACACGAGCGCTTCTCGAAAACAGCCTCGAAAAAGAAAATAGAGTTGCGTCTGGTGCTTCCTCCTGCCGACAAGGTAGAAGCCATAACCGACCCCGAAGCAGTCACCAAGGTTATCAGTAACCTGCTGACCAATGCCCTGAAGTTTACGAATAACAAGATAATACTGCGATTGAAAAACGACAACGACAAATACACCGTAGAAATAGAGGATAACGGTATAGGTGTCGCCGATAATATGAAGAAGCTGATATTCGATCCGTTCTTTCAGGTGCAGCAAGCAAAGAGCCATTCCGGCACAGGCATCGGATTAGCGCTTGTGAAGCATCTGACCGAACTGCTGCATGGAAGTATCAACGTTTTCGATTCGCCTAAAGGGGGCGCGAAATTTGTCTTTTCGTTCGAGAACTTAGTCTTATCCACTACTCAAAAAGAGGTAATCATAGAAGAAGAATCGCTAAAAGCAGAAGAAGAGGTAAGCGCAGACAAAGGGAAGCAAATATCCATCCTGATTGTAGACGACAACGAAGAAATGCTCGAATTCCTCACCAGTTCGCTCGAGGGCGAATACAGAATAAAAGCAGCCACCAATGCGATGGAAGGTTTGCTGCAACTGAATGAGGTAGGATACGATCTCGTCATCACCGACATTATGATGCCCGAGGTTGACGGCATTTCGTTTGTGAAGCGGATAAGAGAAGATCAGAACTACAGCCACATCCCGGTCGTGCTATTGTCTGCCAAGACGGAGACAAGCGTCAAAATAGAAGGACTGAAATCGGGTGCGGATGTATTTGTCGAGAAACCATTCTCCATATCCTATCTGAAAGCGCAGATAAAGACTTTGCTGCAAAACAGGCAGGCGGTAATGGAAAAATTCAAGGAATCGCCGTTCGCGCCTTACTCCGGGCTATCGAACAATAAAAAGGACATCGAATTCCTGAACAAACTGAACGAAGAGATAGAAAAGAATATTGCCGACGTCAACTTCAGCATCGAATCGCTCACCTCCACGCTGTTCATCAGCCGATCGAACCTGCAACGGAAGCTGAAAGCGATTTGCAATGTCACGCCGGGCGACTATCTGCGTACATACCGCTTGAAGAAATCGTGTAAGCTACTGATAGAAACGGATATGCGCATCAATGAGGTAGCCTATGCCGTCGGATTCAACTCGTCCTCATACTTTACCAAAAGCTTCTTCCGCCAGTTCAACGTACTGCCGAAAGACTTTGTGGCGAAATACAAAGACCAAGATATAAGCGAAGAAGAAGACGGGAACATATAAACAACAGGGTATCAGACAAAAGAATGTAGAGAACTGATTCATAGAATCAATTCTCTACATAGATAAAACCAAACCTCTAATTGCTCTATTTCCCTGAATTAGCCTTACCTTTTTCTACATAACTCAAATCGCCGAAAGACTCGAGTGTAAACTTCCCATCTTTATATATAACCTTGCACACAGCAGCATTGCCCATGTGTCCGGCATCGGGTTTCTTACCGTAACTATCTAAATCCGAAAGGAATATACCGATAGACATACCATGACCTACCATCAGGATGTTGCCGCCGCCGTTAGCCGCCTCTTTTTCGGCTATTTCGCGTATAGCTTTCTGCCCGCGGGCTTTCACCTCGTCATAGCTCTCCCCTATTCCCAACGTTTCCAATGCTTTAAAAGAGTCTACCATATCTTTCAGTGTAGTCGGATCTTTCTCCAGTTCCACCATCATTTCCTTGTAAGATTTGTAGTGAAGATAGAGCGCCGCATCGTTCCACATGCGCGTGTTATATTCGCCTTCGTAGCTTCCGAAATTTGTTTCGCGTATCTGGGGAACTTCGTTCAGTTTCAGATTCGTTTGTCCCTTAGCATCCAACACAATGCGTGCGGTCTGGCGGGCACGTCCCAAGTCGCTCGAATAAGCCGCTTTGAAGTCTATTCCTTCGGCTTTGAGCCCTGCACCTAAATATTCGGCAACCTCCACACCGGCAGGCGTAAGAGGCGTATCAGCCCATCCCTGCACACGATCCATCGTATTCAGAATCGTTTTTCCGTGACGGGTAATATACAACACCACCGTATTGTCTTTCGATTTAGACTTAGCACTTTTCTTCTGCGCAAACGAAGATGGCACAACAGCCAATAGAGCCACAAGGACTAATAATATATTCTTTTTCATACTACTTTATTTTTTAGTTATAAATTACATACTTCATATTATTTATGCGAATCAATAGTTGCTTCTATACTCCCCCAAAAAAGCCTCTAATGTGTCGCTTTCTTGCACCACTTTTTGTACCGGTTTTTTCAATCAAAACACACGTAAGGCCATATATACCAACGAATTATTTTTTATTTCCGGTACAAAAAACAGCGTTTTATTAGTGTGGTTACTTTTCTTGTAACTTGTAACTGTGCAAAGCACGTAGTAACCCGTAACTAAACATAGATAAATCTACAAGTAGAATGCAACGATTAATTCACACTATTTTTTAAATATCAGCATCACCGGATAATGGTCGGAATAGACATCCGTAAAATCATCCTTGATAATTTCGCATTTCACTACATCCTTCTGCATATTTTTGCTCACATACAGATAGTCGTAGCGCAGCGGGTGCTTCGACTGGTCGTAGAACAACTTAGTCGGCGCAGACGGCACAAATTGCGGATAGAACATCTTGAAAGCATCCACAAAGCCAAAATCGAGAATCCTTTGCTGAATGGTATAATCCAGCTCGTCGTCCTTGCCTAAATTCTTGTTATGCGGGCGTTTTTTCCTGTCTTCGCGGATAAAGTCGCGCAGCAGGTTGTTGTCGTACTCGCTTCTGTCGAGCGGCGACACGGAGTTCAAGTCTCCCATCAACAGCCATTTCCAGCCGGCAGGCTTCGATTTCACCGTTGCCAGTATCTGGTCTATCTCATACCCTCTTTTCTCGGACGAGAAAGGATGGAAATGCGTCACTACAAAGTGGAATCCCTCGATTTCGGCTGTGATGAAGCCATGCGAAGCATTCTCGACCGTGCGCGTCACATTCACAATCGGATATTTGGACGTAATGGCTACAGGAAAACTGATAGAGCCGTCGGGCGCAGGTTCGCGAACGATGTACACATAAGGATGCCCGTAACTTTCCGCCAGCTTTTGCAGATTATTCGGGTTCGAACCTTTCGGTGCAAATTCGGGATTCTGCGCTGTAAAGCCATTCATCTCCTGCAAGGCGATAATATCCGGATCTTGCTGCCGTATCCATTCGGCAAATTTCGACTTGTTTTCGGTCGAATCCTGACGCATCCCCCAGTAAACGTTATAACTGATCAGCTTGAATGTCTTCTTCTCTTGTGCTGCCACATCCGGCGCAAACAGCGAACAAAGCAGCAGGAAGGATAATATTTTAAATGTCTTTTTCATGGTATTTCCAGTTTTTTTAAGTGACTAAGCCATCTTTTTTTAGAAAGCGGGGCAGGACGCGCTCGTCGCTGCCCTCGCTTGCAAAAGACTCGTTATTTATCACAAAGCGTATTCGCTGATTAGAATTTAATTTTTGTCTTGAACTCCAATGTAAACGGACGGATATACGTTCCCACCAACGGCTTGTCATACAACAGTTGAGCTCCGGCCGCATCGGTTGTGTTAGTACCCGAGATAGAACCTTGTGCACCACTCTGATTCAAGAGGTTAACAGCACTGATTGAAAAGTCTACGTTTTTGTCATATTTATAATTCAAACCTGCAAATGTCTCCCAGCGGTCTTTGAATATCAATGTATTAGGATAGTTAGCATATTCCTTGCTGAAATAGCGTGCACTTGCCCATACTTTGAACTTACCGAATGAATAGCTCGGGTCGATTTCGATAATTGTTTTAGATACACTACGAGCCACATTACCGTTATTGTTCACCGATTCGGAATAGGTAGACGTATATCCGGGAACCGTTTTATCATCAGCGTAATTAATTGTCATTGCATAATTTTTGTACTTAGGATTCTGCAATGTAAGCAACAGGTGCAACTGGAATCCTTTGAACGGCGTGATAAGCATGTCTGTTGTCCATCCGATTGTGCTCACATCGTAACTACTTGTCTGCTTGGTTGTAGCAGAGAATGTTCTGCCCGGATAAGCCGCATCCTGCCACATAGCATTGAATGTAGAGTTATTCTTGAAGTTGGTACGCTCGATTTTTGTAAACTTCGATACCAAGCTAATCATAGGATGATTGAAGTACACTCCGGCAGAGAATCCCGGTATTTCGCACTTTTCGATACCCGGATCGTCAGCACCTGCATAAGCGCTCAACTTGCCGGCTTGTTGCAAATAGTATCCGTCGAACAAGAACCCGAAATTGTCAAAAGCTTTATAAGTCAGGTTGGCTGTTCCGCTCAGATTCCACCAGTCTTTCTTCACATCCGTCGTATTGCCCGATAACCATGTCGAATTAGGAGCTGCCGCTCTGTCAGCCGCCGAATACCAGTCTCCGTCTACGCGTTGCCATTCGATACGTGCACCCGCATTCAGAGAGAGCTTTTTGTTGATTTCCCATTTTTCGCTACCTACCAATGCCATTTTGTTGTCCATACCATTGTAATATTGCAAAGCGGCATTGTGGTTTCTTGTACCGTACTGATCCGTTTTCGAGATCCAGTTTGTACCGTCAAATTCCTGATAAGTCAACATTTTAGGATTAGGAGCAACTTCGAACTGATAGTTGTATGTCGCCGAAGTAACCTTATTCGCATCGTAGAACCAATTGTGGAAACCAACCATCCAATGATGTTTTTCCGATTTCTTACTTAGTTCGAAACGAGCCATTATGGTATTTTTCTCAGTTCTCGGCGAGAATATCATCATACCCCCTTGCACATATCCGGTATACGGAGCATCGGGATTGTCGGCATAGAAGTAGCGTTTGTCGCCCACATTCGGTGTTGACGAAGGGCTTGCAGCCGTGCTTATACTTGTCAGATAAGGATTATAGAAACCTGACTTGGCATAGTGGTAACGTACGGTGTAGTCGAGTACCATGTCATTATCAAACTTATGATCCCCCATCAGGTCGAACACATGCGATGTACTTCCGCCACTGCTCATAGCATCCCAGTCGACAGCATTGCCGGTCAATGGGTCTATAGTATGTATTCTTCCCGATTGCTCCAAGTAAGAATCGCGTCCGATACGGAATCCCGGAAGAGCATCTACGCTACCGTCCTTGCGATAGATATACGGGCTCTGCTTTGTAGAGATACTTTCGCTGTATGCATATTTATATTGCAAACCAATCTGCCCTTTCGCATATTTCTTGTTTATCACACCTTTGTAAACCTGTGTTTTGTCGAGGAATTGCGAAATATTGGAATTAAATGTTCCCGGATCGAAGTTGAGGAATGCAGTAGCCGAATAGTACCAGCCCTTTTTCAGTGGTCCGCTGATGCTGACATCGCCACGAAGCAATCCGAATGAATTGGTCGTAAAAGTTGCCGCACCTTTCGTTTTCTCTGTACCCCTGTTGCTCCAGGTACTGACCGAGACACCCACATCGCTCGCCAACAAAGCCGTTTCGGATACGTTCAACACCTTAAATTTGGAGATACCATTATCCTGCCGCCAGACAGCAGTCGGCATCTGTCCCATATAATCATACGTCACAGGCAAACCGTTCTCTAATATAACTGTTCCACCCACACTCTTAGGCAGTCCGATATTTACATCACGGGGGCCGTTGTCTGCCGAAGCATTCAACATCACATTCGTCGTTTCGCCGGCTTTAGGAGCAGAAACCTTTACGGTATCCTGTTTCACTGTTTCCTGAGCCAGAACTGTCGTTACTCCCATCGTGGAAATTAACGCAAGAGATAAAACGCTAAATAATTTCTTCTTCATAGCTAATTCAAGTGTTTTTAAATAAGGTTATTGGTTATCTGATTTTATATCTCTCGGTACGGGCATCTTTGATAACTCCTTGCCAATTGAGCCCGAATCCAAAGTTATATACATTTCCTTCTGTATCTCTATGACATTCCATGTCATACGGCACATCTTCGTATTGTTTTTCGACAGTACTCATGTCAGCCGGCATCTGCACAGGCAATAGCCCCGATGGTTCGTACTTGCCCGATACAATATCCAGCACCGATTGCTCCGAACTTCCAAAGCGGACAATGATACCGTCCATTTCTTTTTCGAATTCGTTGAATATCATCGGATTGGTAACATCCACCACTGCTATCACCGGTTTTGTCCCCATCATATCACGTGCACGAAGCAGCACTTCCAGGTCGTTGGCATTGGACGTACGCGAAGTTTTACCTTTGTACGAACGGTCGGTTATCGTAGGATCTACCACCGGATCGCCTGCGGCAATGCTATGTGTACGTGCATCGGTTGCGGTATATGGACTATATTGCAACGAGATAGGAATGTAGCCGTTGCCTCCTGCATGCCGATCGGCTGCCGAATAGCCATTATGCTCGCTTTTCGGGTTGAGGACGAATACCAGTGCAAAGTCGGCCTTGTGCGGATCGGTTGTCACATCATAATATTGCTTCACCACGTCCAAATCTACCGGATAATCCAGCGACGATTCGCTCCACACTCCCCACCAGTTGGTGGTAGCCGGCGTATATGTTTTAGGGATATATACCGTTTTGCGCTCTTTCACCGGCAACACCTGCTGTTTGTTTTTCAACAGTACAGTCGATTTCAACTGCGCTTCGTATCCGGCTTTCATGTATTCTTCGTTTCCGACAACACGCATACTTTCGGCAGGATCGAGGTATGGATTTTCGAACAAGCCTAAGCGGAATATATTTCTCAACAGACGCACAGCAGACTGCTCGAAACGTTTGCGCATATATTCTTCGCCAAATTCCTGCACACCCATCTGGTAAGCTTCGAGAACCGGCTGTTTATCGTTATTTCCTCCGAATTGATCGACTCCGGCCTTGATGACAAAATAATGTCTTTCGGCAACGGTTTTAGCCTCAACACCCCAAGGTTTTCCGGCAAAATCGCCCGGAGTTTTACCTTCGTCAGCAGTTATCAGCCAGTCGGTACACACCACCTCGTCGTATCCGTATTTCTCTCTCAACAAGTCGGTTACGATATATTTACTGAATCCATTAGCATAATTTGTTCCATCCGGCGATTGGCCATAAGAAATGGTGTAGTATGGCATAACAGCCGAAGCTATCTTTGTCTTGCCATTCAGTTTGAAAGCGCCTTCGGTAAAAGGTTTCAGGTGCTCGTCGAAGTTCTTGCCCGGATATACGGCAAACTTACCCGAAGCCCAGTGTGCATCGCGTCCGCTTTCTTCGGGACCTCCGCTCGGCCAGTGTTTCACCATGGCGTTCACGCTTTTGTAGCCCCATCCGTCGGCTATTTCGTCTTCGCCTTCCGATGTCTGGAATCCGTCGACATAGGCACGCCCCATATCGGTCACAAGTTCAGTCCCTTCACCGAAAGTCATCCCAAAACGGAACCACCGCGGTTCGGTAGCCAAATCTATCTGCGGCGAAAGGGCTGTTGTAATCCCTAATGCACGGTATTCGGCCGATGCTACTTCGCCAAACTGTTTCACGACTTCGGGCTCGAAAGTAGCCGCTAATCCCAATTCGCGAGGCCACTCGGAAATCTTGCTTCCTCCGGCATTAAATTCAGCTCTCGTCGTCACCGAATGGCGAGGATCGGAACTTGTGTTGCCCGGTATCCCCCAATCCAGTCCTTCCAGATATACCTGCACATTATTATTCCATCTGGCAGCAACCTCTGCGCTTTGGATGTTCATTATCAATATATGCCGGAGATTGTCTTCTTTCAGGAATTTTTTCTGATCGTCGGTCAAATCCCACGGAGCTGCCCCACTCTCGTTGAATGGTTTACCATTATAGGTACTCGCACCAAAACCCTCTGCCGGGGCAGGCAATATCTGATGCACACTATAAAGCATGAGTCCGGCTATTTGATCGACAGACATTTTAGATGCCAAATCCTTGGCTCTTTCGTCGGCTGACAGTCGCCAGTCTTCGTACTTGTCGAGCTCGCCATTCTTATTCAGGTCTTTGAAGCTGAATCCGTCAACTTCGAGAATACTCACCCCCGACGAAGGCGAATAGCCTAAAGTAGCCCCTCCTTCATTGTGGACTGTCACAAATTCGGCTGAAGTTTTAGCAGGTTCAGTACATTGTAGACTAAACGCTCCTAACAGTAATATTGGAATATATTTTTTCATGATATAGGGTATAATTATGCGTTACTATGACGCAAATATATTCATTGAATTTGAAAAACAAACAAAAATATGCGTAAAAAAGACGCATTTATGTTTTACAACATATTTTATGCGTGAAATAGACGCATCAATTAAAAAGAGGATTCTATTATATTTAGTATCTTTGCAGTATAAAGCACACAACGTTTGATATAGAAAATGAAAAAAGATAATTTTGATTATTACTACAAAGAAGAAGATATACACCCGGGATTTTCGGTAGACTGTGTGATATTCAGCTTCCATAAGCGGAAATTACAGGTATTGCTGAGAAAATTCGCATTAGAAGATTACTGGTCTTTGCTCGGAGGATTTATGTACAACCACGAGGATTCCGAACAAGCAGCTTACCGCATTCTGGAACATCATACGGGCACAAGGAATATGTTCCTCCGCCAGTTTCATTTGTTCAGCGACCCGACGCGAACGGATATGGAGCAAAACAAGAATTACATAAACAGGAATGCCTCTTCGGAAGAGGAAGGAAAATGGCTTTTAAGAAGGTTCATTACGATGGGATATTACGCATTAGTCAAATACGACAACGTCAAACTATCTGCCGCTCCCGACGAATCATTGAAATGGTACGACATCCAGAAGCTGCCTCATTTGCAGTCCGACCACGAAAACATCATAAAGACAGCGTTGAAAACCATCCGTGCCATGCTGCCTGTCATCCCCATCGGATACGAGTTGCTGCCCGAGAAATTCACCATGACCGAACTGCGCAAGATATACGAAATCATCATGGAAAAGGAATTCGATAGGCGAAACTTCCAGCGGAAGATATTATCCGAAGGCTCGGTGGTACAGTTGGACGAGACGGTGAGCGGCAAGACGTATAACCCTCCCATCCTTTATTCTTTCCGTGCGCCCGACATGGATAAGGAACTGCTCTAAAACTACCTCATTTAACAATATTTATAGAAATATATCGACAGAAATAATACATATATTTTTCAGATTTATATACAAAATACTACTTTTATCATCAAGTGATTCAGGTAGGTCTGTAAAAAAGTGCGAGGGAGCCTACAATAGAATAAATGATTATACTCCTGATAAGGTAGTCGAGTAGAAAATATGTTAAATGTTGATTCCACAGCATAAGGCATATATTTAAGTACCCTTTTAATTACCGGATTTTCTACAAAGCAGAGGCAATATTACAATATACAGACTGCTCGGAGTCGCAACTATAAAAGATTGGAACGCTGTGCATTTTGCATCCGATACGGGATGCCGTAACCGGCGATCGCATAAGGACAGAAAAAAAATAGAAACAACTTAAACGAAATACCATTTTCAACAATCAGTAATAAACAACATCATCAGACAAGTTATGTTAAAAAAAGTCAGAACCTTTACGGCTGCTATATTCTTCCTACTGATAACGCTCCTATTCCTCGATTTCACAGGAATATTGCATCATTGGTTTGGATGGATGGCCAAAGTACAACTCATCCCCGCCATACTCGCTGTCAATGTTGCAGTTATCGTAGGCCTTGTCGTTCTCACGCTCATCTTCGGGCGGATATACTGCTCGGTCATCTGTCCGTTGGGCGTATTTCAGGATGGAATATCCAACCTGTCGGCAAGGAGAAAAAAGAAAAAGAACCGTTTCCGCTACTCATCCGCCAAATCGTGGCTGCGCTATGGCGTAGCAGCACTCTTTGTTGTGGCTCTCCTATTCAACGTGAGCGCTGTTGTTTCCATCCTCGACCCATATGCGGCATACGGGCGCATAGCCTCTAACCTGTTGGCACCTATCTATCGCACAGGCAACAACCTGCTGGCTGCCGCCGCGGAGCATGCCGACAGCTACGCATTCTATTCGACCGACGTATGGATAAAAAGCTGGATAATATTCGGCGTGGCAGTAGCTACACTGATAGCCGTGGGAATACTCGCATGGCGGCACGGACGCACCTATTGCAATACGATCTGTCCCGTGGGTACAATTCTCGGCTTCCTGTCGAGATTCTCCTTCTTCCGGCTGACATTCGTAGAAGATAAATGTACCAAATGCCGGGCGTGCGAACGGAATTGCAAAGCATCGTGCATCGACTCGAAGAATATGACTATCGACCATAGCCGCTGCGTGACCTGCTTCAACTGCATCGATAAATGTAAGTCGGGCGCCATAAAATATGCTCCTGTCAAACTGGGCAGCAAAAAAGCGGCAACAGAGCAAACCACCGCCTCAAACACGTCGAATATAGAGCACAACGACGATGGCCTTTCGCGCCGTAGCCTGTTGGCACTATTGGGGACGCTCGCCGTAAGCAGCACAATCAAAGCGCAGCAATTGCATGTCGACGGCGGATTGGCCGAAATAGAGGAAAAGAAAATCCCCGACCGAAAAACGCCTATCGTCCCGCCGGGTGCATTGAGTGCCAAAAATATGAAAGACCATTGCACAGCCTGCCAGCTATGCGTGTCGGCGTGCCCTAACAATATATTAGTCCCTTCGAGCAAGTTGGAGACATTCATGCAGCCCGAAATAACCTACGAGGAAGGCTATTGCCGCCCCGAGTGTGTCGAATGTTCGCAGGTATGCCCCACAAGCGCCATCAAGCCTATCACCGCCGCCGACAAGTCAGCCCTGTCTATCGGCATTGCCGTATGGATAAAAGACAATTGTGTGGTCAACAGGGACGAAATACAATGTACCAATTGCGAACGTCATTGCCCGACAGGCGCTATTACGCTGATTAAGCGCGATCCCGACAATGAAAAGTCGCTGAAAATACCGGTTATCAACAACGAACTCTGCATCGGGTGCGGGGCTTGCGAAAACCTGTGCCCTGCACGGCCGTTCAGCGCGATATATGTAGAAGGTAATGTTAGACATCACGCAGTTTAAATGAGGATATGAAAAACGAAAAGAACAAGAATAAAAAAGATATAAGCCGCCGGAGCTTCCTGAAAACAGTGGGCGTCGGTTCTGCCATCACGGCAACAACACTTGTTGGATGTAAGCCTGACAATACTGTATCGGCCGAAGGCGGCGCCATAGGAGAAGTGCCTACCGACCAGATGACATACCGCATAAACCCGCATACAGGAGATAAGGTTTCGCTGCTCGGGTATGGTTGCATGCGCTGGCCGCTGCGCACCAACAGCAAAGGCGAGGAAGAAGTGGATCAAGACACGGTGAACGAACTGGTAGACTATGCCATCGCGCACGGGGTAAACTATTTCGACACTGCACCCGTATATGTGCGGGGATGGTCGGAAGCGGCAACAGGCAAAGCGTTGAGCCGCCACCCGCGGGATAAGTATTTCATTGCCACCAAAGCATCTAATATGCGAGGCGACAACACATTCGCCACCGGGGTAGCCATGTACAAAAAATCGATGGAAGACTTACAGGTCGATTATCTCGACTACTATCTGCTGCACAACATAGGGCGGAGCAAAGAAGATTTCCATAGCCGCTTCATCGACAACGGGCTGCTGGAATACCTCCTAAAAGAACGCGAAGCAGGACGCATCCGCAATCTGGGATGGTCTTTCCACGGCGTCGTCGAAGTGTTCGATTACATCCTCGCACAGAATATCAAGTGGGATTTCTGCCAGATACAACTCAATTATCAGGATTGGAAATATGCCACCGGCATGAATGTAAACGCCGAATACCTCAATGCCGAGTTAGTAAAGCGCAATATCCCGGCTATTATCATGGAGCCTCTCCTTGGCGGACGCCTTGCAAGAGTGCCGGTGCAGGCTTTTAATATGATGAAAGAAATCCATCCCGATCATACGCCGGCACAATGGGCATTCAGGTATGCAGGCACGCCCGACAATGTGCTCTCTGTCCTTAGCGGCATGGTCTATATGGAGCATTTGCAGGAGAACATACGCACCTATGCCCCTCTGGTACCGTTGAATGAGAAGGAATACGAAACGCTCGAACAGGTGACCGACATACTGGTCAACTCCAACTATATCCAATGCACCGAGTGCCAATATTGTATGCCTTGCCCTTACGGGCTCGACATCCCCGGCGTATTCGGGCATTACAACCGCATCGTAAGTGCCGGATACAGGCTGAAAAGTTCTAAGGATGAGAAGTATAAGGAGGCGCGACGGGCATTCCTCGTCGGATACGACCGCAGCGTACCGAAACTGCGACAGGCAAGCCATTGCATCGGATGCGACATCTGCAAGCCTCTTTGCCCGCAAAGGATAAATATCCCGTCCGAAATGAGGCGTATAGATGCCTACACCGAACAGTTGAAGCAAAGTCTCGACTTTTAAAAGCGAAGATGAAGAAAATTGTATCTATCATTTTTATCCTCTGTCTATCACAGGCAATATTCAGCCAGAACAAAAACGACAGCACTTCCACGCAGAAGAATTACAGGCTGGATGAAGTTGTCGTTACAGGCTCGCGCATACCCGTTCAGCGCGAGATGATTCCTGTGCCGATAAGCATCGTAAACCGCGAAACCATCGAGCAAAGCGAAGAAACAAATCTGCTTCCTGTATTGATGAAGCATGTACCGAATCTCTTTGTTACTTCACGCGGTATTGCCGGATATGGCGTATCGGGCGGCGCGGCAGGAGGGATTAATCTTCGCGGCTTCTCGGGAGGTGCAGGGCGCGTCCTTATCCTCATCGACGGGCATCCGCAATATGCGACTATCTACGGACACCCTGTGGCTGATGCCTATATCGCTTCCGAAGCCCAACAGGTAGAGGTATCGCGCGGCGCGGCATCCATCCTCTACGGGTCGAATGCGATGGGCGGCGCTATCAACATCATCACCCGCAAAGCACTCGAAGACGGCAACAGGCTATCGGCGCGGTTGATGGGTGGCTCTTACGGTACGCAGCGCTATTCGCTTACGGACAGTTACCGCAACGGACAATTTTCCGGCGTGGCCAGCGCCAACTACGAACGCACCGACGGGCATCGTACAAATTCAGGATTCGAATCGCTGAGCGGATTCACAAAACTGGGCTACGAATTTGCCGAAGAATGGAAAGTAACGGGTAATGTCAATATTGCCAAATCCCATTCGAACAATCCCGGTACGGCAAGCAGACCTATGCTCGACGGCAAAGCCAATGTCCTGCGCGGCATGTCGGGCTTATCTGTCGAAAATAAATACGACAAAACCAGCGGGGCTGCCAATTTCTTCTACAACTGGGGCGACCACAAGATAAATGACGGATATTTTGCAGGCGGAACGCCACGCCCCTACCTCTTCAAATCGACCGATTATATGGGTGGGGTGAATATTTACCAATCGGTAAACCTCTTCCAAGGTAATACCATAACAGGTGGATTCGACGCGAAAATATACGGCGGAAATGCCTATCGCGATCCGCAGACAGAAATTTATGCCGACCATATCAAGCTACACGAAGTAGCCGGATACCTTTTTGCCCAGCAGGCGTTAGGCCCTTTGATGCTCAATGCCGGCATCCGCTTGGAAAACCATAAATTATACGGCCGCAAATGGATTCCTCAGGGAGGTTTCTCGCTGAAAGCGACGGAACAGACGCATCTGAAGTTCTCGGTATCGAAAGGCTTTCGCACCCCCAACCTCCGCGAGTTGTACATGTATGCTTCTGCCAACGAGGATTTGCTGCCCGAAAGCAGTTTGAGCTATGATTTCACTGTCTCGCAAGGATTATTCGACAATCGCCTGATGGCTGAATTGACGCTATTCTACATCAAAGGCGATAACATAGTGGAGGTTGTTCAGGTCGGAGGGCACCCACAAAACCGGAATGCCGGAAAGTTTGCGAACAAAGGGGTAGAAGTCAGCCTGAACTATCAGATACTGAACAATCTTGCCCTGCACAGCAACTACAGTTACCTGCACATGGATAAGCTTATTACCGGCTCGCCACGAAATAAGTTCTATGCAGGGCTGACCTATCATCCGGGTAAGTTCTCTTTCAATGCAGGGGCACAGGTCATCGGCAAGCTGTATCTTGCTACCGAAAATACGCCTCAAGCGAGCAGTTATACCTTAGTTGATGCCCGCGTGTCATATCAAGCCTACAAATGGCTCGGCCTCTTTGTCAAAGGGGATAACCTGCTGGCAAGGAGATACGAAACGATGCTTGGTTATCCGATGCCGCGCGCCACATTCATGGCGGGAGCATTGCTTAATTTATAAAAAGTGAAGAATATCATTATGGACAATAAAACGATTATCGAACGATTGCATACGGGAGGATATTCCTGCGTAATATCCAACGGCGACGACGTCCGCACATTCACCAAGCGGGGCGTTGCCGATATATACGAATTGCTGCAAAACGACCGTCCTTTCTTAGAAGGAGCTTCGGTAGCCGACAAGGTAGTCGGCAAAGGCGCAGCAGCCCTGATGATAACCGGGGGAGTGAAATATATTTATACCGACGTAATCAGCGAGGCAGCAATGGCTTTGCTAAGAAAGCATCAAATAGAAGTAGCATATGGCAAACTCGTCCCTTTCATCGAGAACAGGGATAAATCGGGCAGCTGTCCGCTGGAAAGCATCTGTCTGGCAACGGATTCGCTACCGGAGCTTTATAAGCTGATCGAGGGTTTTGTAGAAAAAATGAAAAGTAATAAACAACAATAACACTATATAAAAATGGGAACAACAACTTTAAAACTCTATTCGTTAAGTTATACACAGGCAAAGACTTACCTCATAGCAGCCGCTTTTGTCGCAGGTAACATTGTCTTGCCGCAATTGGTGCACCTGATACCCAACGGAGGGCTTATCTTGCTGCCTATCTACTTTTTCACGTTGATAGGGGCATTCAAATACGGATGGAAGTTAGGATTGCTGACGGCAATACTATCGCCGGTAATAAACCATCTGCTATTCGGCATGCCGATGATAAACGTACTACCCGAAATCGTCATGAAATCATCTTTGCTCGCACTGGCAGCAGGTTTCGCAGCACATTACTTCAAGCGGATTTCCATTCCTATCCTGATTGCCGTCGTATTGTCATACCAAGTTGTGGGTGTATTGGGCGAATGGATACTCAAAGGCGACTTCTATGTTGCTGTTCAGGATTTCCGCTTAGGCATCCCGGGAATGGTACTGCAAATAATAGGCGGCTATCTGTTTATCAAGTATTTAATCAGAAAATAAGGTTTTCAGGCCTTACAACAAAAAATACCCGGTAAAGACGCTTCTCTACCGGGTACCCTGATCACTAAAAAAAAATATTAACCTCTAACCAACCTCTATATTTAGTATTATAGATTTTCGTATCGATTCGGGCTTGATTTTGATGATATACATTTTCTTTTGGGCATCGTAAGTCGGTTTCACGGTCTTTTTGTTCACTTTCACCGATTTCACCTTATCCCATCCTGCCAATTCCACTGTATATGCTCTTTTAGCCAATTGCCCTGTGTATTCTCCCGCTGTCGGGTTCACAGTCAGCGTGACTTTGTTGCCCGATTGCTTATAGTTCAAAGCCGTTTTAGCATATTTCCCTTTTTCATATTCGGTAGACACACCATCGTCTTCGTAGAGCGAGAAGGTATTGTCTGCTCCGTCTGCACCGGGATAAACCCTCAACACGAGTTCGCTCAACGGCGCAGAAGCCGGACGCGACCTGTATGGCTGCATAGGCAGTATATAACCACCTTTTACGAATAAAGGAAACTCGTATATATCTTTGCTGATTTCGGTTTTGGTACCACCTTTGTATCCGGTAGCATCGAAAAAGTCGAACCATGTATCACCTTCAGGAAACCAGACTGTTTGCGAAGCAATTTTATTCTCTCCTTTTCCAGCCTGTGTGATAGGCGCAGCAAGCAGCAAGTCTCCGAACATGAATTCTTGCGGATTCTTGTACGCTTCTTTCTCTTCGCTATAATCGATATACATCGCCCTGTTGAGAGGCACCATCGTTTCGTGCGTTTCTCTGACGCTGGAGTAGATATACGGCAACATTTCGGAACGGAAATGGTATGTCTTGCGGGTAGCTTCAGTAGCCTGTTCGCCCCATATCCACGGACGGCGGTCTAAGTCGGCTTTCTTCTGTGAGTGTACACGCAAAGCGGCACTCAACGCTCCGAATTGCGTCCAGCGGGTATATAGTTCGGGATCTTTCCCTCCGTAGAATCCGCCAATATCGTGCGCCCAGTAGTAGCAACCGGCATTTCCGCTGGTGCTTGTCAATTCTATTTCGAATGCCAGCATCTCCCAATTGGCATGAGCGTCGCCCGAGAACTGGATAGGATGGCGGTGGTCGCCAAATCCTGCCCAACGGCTATACCCTGCCCCACGCAATCCGTTGCGAGCCGAATCGTCGTAATAAAGCTTATTCAGCCATGTCAGATTGGTTGTCTGCGATCCTCTTACATTGTGATAGAGGTAATTCTGTTGCCAGTCGAGCCACCAGAAAGCAACTCCCATATCCCAGCTTTCGCCGTGAGCATATTTGAGGAAGTTGGTCATATATTTTCTGTCTCCGGCATCGAACAGGATAGATGATCCGTCAGCTTTCTTACCCATAGCCTGCATAAATTCAGGATACATCGATTCGTGCGGGCGGATTCCGTCATGCGGATGCTCGTTCAGCGAAACGTATATCGAATCTTTCAGCAAAGTCTGAATCAGGTTTTTAGGATCGGGAATCAATTCTTTGTTCCATGTATAGCCTGTCCAGCTTCTTGTGCCGGCATGTCCTGTACCTACGGTTGCGCCGTAAGTGTGCCAGTCCATATCGAATACCATAATGTCCAGCGGGAAATTATTTTCCTTATATTCATTAACCAATTGCAGGTATTCGTCGGTGGTGTAAGGCCAGTAACGGCAATACCACACGCCGTGTATATATTTACGCGTCATAGGCACATGCCCGCTGATACGTCCCAAGTCTTTCAATGCTGCTTTGTAATCCTTGCCGTACACGAAACAGTATAAGTCCTGCACATGGCTACGGTCGCGAGGTGCAAGCCAGTCATTTTTCAGGATGTCTTTGCCTGCATCGTCGATGATATACCAACCGTCGGTGCTCAATAAGCCATCGTCCAACGGAATAGGCTCGCTCACACGGTCGAGGGTAGAGATAGCTCCGCCCAGATTGTTTTTGTGGATGTTGCGGATGGTAAATTTCTGCTCTTTCCCATTCATATTATAGAATACGTGGAAGTTGTGCAGCCCGAACGGAAATCCGTCATTGTCGAAAACCATACGCAGAGCCGAAGTCGTGATTTCGTACTTGCGGTCATCTATTTTCTTCACCTCGAAGTCCTGCAAGAGCGAATCGCGGTTGTAGGCAAACATGGTTTTGTCGTCTACGAATTTACCACCTTCGGCATATTCGAGACGGAAGAGTGTCGGCGAAACCAGCGTTAAGCGGTTGTTGCCAAACACAATAGGGTTTTTATATTCTTGTGCTGACATTGTTGTCAGTAAACACACAAAGGCTAAGAAGAGTAATGTTACTTTTGCTCTCATCTACTTATAAATTATTAAAGGATGTTGTTTTTATCGTTCGGAAAATAGAAAGGGAGAGGCCGGAGATAGCCAGCCTCTCTCTTACATTTATTTTATCTGTTTATCGATTGAATATATGTATTTCCATAAGGATCTGTCGCTTCTACTTTCACCGTACTCCACGATGCCGACGGCTTATAATAGAACATATGATCGTTATTTCTCTCCGGCTCTGCGCTCGGACGGTAAGCCGGTTTGCTCGGGCCATCCATGAAATCGTAAGCACGGCGATCCAGTTCTTTTACATTGTTGGTCAGAGTAGTAGTATATACGCCATCTTCATAGACTTTCACTGTCCAGTTTGTGTGCCAGTTGAAAAGATTAAATATCAAGCCGTCTTGTCTGCTTACCGTAACAGCTTCGCCGATGTTATAGAGATACATCTGGTAATCGCGGTCGTGGCTCGTTCCTTTATAATAACGGTTTTTGATCTCATTCCCTTCAATCTCGTAAATAGTATAACCACGTGGGCTACCATCGTTACACAAATCTCCCGACCAGAATGCACCCATAACCGATCCCATAGTATTTTCCTCTATATCGGGTGATATAGTTGTCGTATAGTTATTGTGCGAGTGCCCTGATAATATACGTACTTTATATCCGTCAAGAATGGTATACAAATCCTGATTGTTGGATACTGCTCCGGAAGAATTTCTACGTTTAGTAGGGATATGTACTCCCAAAATAATCAACTTATCTTTAGAAACATGTTCCAAGTCCTTCTTCAACCAATCCAACTGATTTTGTGTAATATTACCTGTGTAATTCTTATCCCCGGTGTACAAAACATCGTCGAGCACAACAAAATGGCAATCTCCGATATTATAAGAGTAATAAGTAGGTCCGAAGTTAGCTTCAAAATCCACAGCTGATCCGGCATCGTCAGATAAAACAGCCTTATTATGGTCGTGATTTCCAATCACCTGAAATGTCGGAACACCAATCAAACCTGTCTCCTCTGCATATTGTTGCAGATAAGGCATGTTATCCCACACTAAGTCTCCTAAAGAAATTCCATAAACAGGTGTAGTAATTTTGCTGTCTATATAGCTCTTTATTTTAGGGACTTCTACTTTCAGAAGATTCAAATCAGTACTATTTCCGATCTGTACGTCAGCCAATGCCAACAAGGTGAAGTTCTCAATTTTTTGAGTTCTTTTCAACGAGAAGTCGCGGCGCAATACATCTCCCTGCTTAATAACACCGATAGTCTTATAGATTTTCGGGATATTATTTGCACCCACCGGTATTTCGCAATCGGCAGGAACCGAAAGGAATACAAACTTAGCGTCTCTGTTGGCGCTCATCTGATATATACCGTCTTCATCAGTTTTTGTGACAGTATATCCGTCACTTACGACAACACCTTCTATCGGGGTGTTTCCGTCCAAGACCATCCCTACGAGGTTCATTCCTTCTTTGACCTTTATCGAGCCGGCCGAATTATTGTTGCCGCCCTCTCTCGTAGGCCTGTCCTCATCCGAGCAGTTCAGGAAAATACCGGAGAGGAATACTATCAGTAATAATTTCATTATTTTATTCATGATTTATCCAATTTTAATTATATCAGTTGAATTAATATCCCGGATTTTGTTCTATCAAGCCGTTTGCTGCAATAGCCGTATTCGGGATAGGGAAAATATTTCTCGTAGGATCATTGCTCGGTGTATGATCCCACCAAGAATCCGTTACAAATTTGCCCCAACGGATCAAATCTGTACGCCTGCGAGCTTGTCCTTCTCCTACAAATTCCACCATCCATTCATCCAACATTCTGTATTCGTCCAGATTAGCGCTTGTAACAGGATTCGGATCACTTCCTCCGACAAAGTTACGGGCTCTCACCTTATTAATCAAAGTGGCAGCACCAGCTTTATCTCCTGCACGCATTTTACACTCTGCAAGCATGTAATATATTTCAGCTAAGCGGATTACAGGACAATCGGGATTGTAGCGCAAATGTATATCGGTCATATTCGGTTGAGGCGATTTAACCAAACGGATTCCCGAGTTTTCTTCACCATCTTCCATGGTAGACGGTAAAGCGGAAACAGACGGATATTTTGACCCTACTTCGGAGAAACGGGCAACCATATCGACGAGGTTAATTACCTGTCCTTTATACTCTTTCTGTCCTTCGCAAACCATAGTCGGGTTATTCGGGTTAACTTGTGACCCAACTAAGAACATCCCTTCGTAAGATTTGTTTCCGAAGTAGCGGTATGGCTTCTTCCTTACATCCTGGTTGTGGAATTTCTCGTAGGTATTTCCTAATTTATATTCTGTGTAAACAGCTCCTGTCGGTTTGCGGGATGGCGTCAGGATAAACCCGTTGTAACCAGCCGTTTCCGAATCGAAGTATTTGAAAGAGTTATAATGATAGAAATACTTGAAATACCAGTCCCATTGTAATTTTCCGTATTCGGAAGGCACAGCCCAGATGATTTCAGGAGATAATCCGTTATCGAATCCTTGTGGCTCCCACCATGTGTCAGCCAAGTCGTATGCACCATAATCGCCGTCGATTATATCCTGACAGATCGTAGCACATTCGCTGAACATATCTCTTCCGATATAAGCATTGGCATTGAAGTATAGCTGAGCGAGCAGTGACGCTGCCGCTGCCTGGCTGATATATCCATCGTGCGTAGTAGCCGGAACGAGTTGTGTTTTCTGTTTCAGCTTAGGAATCGCATTTGTCAGAAGTGTTTCGATATGGTTGAACGTTTCCTCGGCTGTCGAACGACCTTTCAACGGTTCTTCGGTAGATTCGTAGATAGGCATCCCCCCGAAGTAGTCCAAGCCTTTCATATAGAAGTAGGCAATAATGGATTCTAACTGCTGGATATGGTCGTCTTTGTCCACATCTGTCAACCCTATCGAATTATAATTTACTCCCGACAGGTCTTCCTTGGCTTCCAATGCCCGGGAGATTCCTCCCGTTGTACCATCGTAAGTATTTACAATGAAACGGTCTTCGGCACTCCATGTATGATAGTGCAGACGATAGTATTCGCCACTGTTGTACCAGTCCGAACCGCGTCTTGGCGCTACCATTTCGTCGGTTGTTAACTCCTGAAGATACCAGCGATCGTTACCTACATACCAGCGCCAGTGCGTAAACGGACGGCTCAATACGGCATAAGCATTGTCGGGCGAGGTAAAGAAATTATCAGGCGTCGATTCTGAATAATATTTCTCATCCAAGCTACACGAACCGAGCAGCACAGATGCGATTAGTCCAATTCCTAATCCTTTCAGATATTTTATATTTATATTCTTCATAATAATATTGGTTTAGAATGTTAATTGTACACCTAATGTGAAACGAATTGTTTGAGGATACATCGTATCTTTATCTTTGATATACTCAAAGCCCGGAGTCAGACCGTTGAGGTTTACCTCAGGGTTCACACCTTTGTATTTGGTAAACATGGCAACATCTCTCATCGTCAGATAGAAACGGGCTTTATCCATATATTTGGTATATTTCTTCGCATTGAGTGTATATCCTAAATTGATAGCATCGATTTTGAGGAAAGTACCGTCAGACAACCAAAGGTCACAAAGAACTTTTTCGTCATCGATAGCGCTATAATAGCCGAATGCTTTCTTCAGGACGTTTGTCTGCGATCCGTTTTCGATTCCGTAATACATGTTTACCTGGCTGAAAACATCATAATCGATCCAGCTACGCAACGAAACAGACATATCGAAATTACGATAACTGAAATTGTGATCCCACGAAGCAATCAACTTCGGCATCGCATTGCCCATATGGCGTTTGTTGGCTGCAATAAGGGTTTTGTCATTTGCCGGTACCACATTGTTATCTTTGTCGTATATCAGGAATTTACCATTCTCGTCTAAACCTGCATATTTGAAGATAAAGAACTTACCTATTTCTGTTCCGTTTGTCAGTCGAACTGCTTTCCCTGGGTTTCCTGGAGAAGGAAAAGCTACTTCATCCAAATAATAACCAGCATCGCCCATATCCTTTATTTTCGAGGTATTTTGAGAGAAACGCATAGTTGTGGAATAGGAGAAATCCTTGGTTTTGATAATGTCTCCACCGATTTCAAATTCCCAACCTCTATTCTGGAGGCTACCCACATTTTTCATGATGGTGGTATGCGTCATCGGAGGCATAGGTGCATTTACTTCGTATAGCATGTCGTCTACCTTACGGTTGTATATATCGAACTTACCATAGAGGCGGTTGTTGAAGAATGCATAGTCGAAACCGAAGTTCAACTCGGATTTTTCTTCCCATTTCAGGTCAGGGTTTACGTTTCGTTTCGATCCGTATCCCGGATTCCAGATACCGTTTGTCGGCCACATCTGGTTAGAAGTATACATACGTGTCGTATAGCCTGTTCCGAAACCGTTGTTACCAGTCACACCATATCCCAGACGAACTTTAAATTCCGAAACGAAATCGAAGTTCTCTTTAATGAATTTCTCGTCAGATACGCGCCATCCTCCCGAGATTGCCCAGAAGTCTCCCCAACGGTTGTTTTTACCGAACTTAGACGATCCTTCGTGGCGGATACTGGCTGTCAACATATACTTTTCGTTGAAGGTATAGTTTACACGTCCGAAGAAAGCCATCAGTCTTTCTCTTGGTGCTTTGTACGAATTCATCGCAGCTTTACCGTTTCCGTTAGTCAGGTCCATACCCGAAGACATATCCCATGCACCAACTCCATCGATAGGGAAGTCGCCGTTTGTCATATTGAAATAGCTGCGGTTATATTCCCAGAAACTATAACCTCCGACAGCATTCAGGCGATGTACTTCTGCAAACGTTTTGTCGTATGTCAAGTATGCATCGACAGATGTACGTCTGTTTTTGTCATAACCATGATAAGCAGACCCTCTCTGTCCCGATTCCGATTCTTTATGTTGAGCCGAGCGGTAAGTAGTCAATTGCCAGTCTGCTTCCTGATAACCGATTGTTCCGGTAGCAGAAAGCTCATCTGTAAGCTTTATCTTCATAGTAGCGTCGGTCAGCAACCATCTGTCTTTTCCATCATAGCTTTTCAGCATAATATCAGCTACAGGGTTATAGTCAGTACCAAATCCGTTCTTGATGTTATATCCGCTCGGAGTGGAAGCATCATACACCGGAATAGTTGGATTCAACGCGAGTGCCATATTGAATGTAGAAGATGAATTTCGTTGATCTCTCTTCGTCTGACGGTATTCCGTGTTTGTTTTGATTTCAACTTTTCCTTCCAACAATTTGAATGTCGTATTGATACGTCCTGAGAAGTCGCGGCGGGCATCGCCGATCACAATACCTTTCTGGTCTTGTGTAGTAAAGGTCGTATAAATCAAGGCATTTTCCGATCCTCCCGAAATATTTATGACATGACGGTTCGAGATAGGATTGTCACGCGTCAACTCGTTATACCAATCCGTATCACCACCATAATCTGCACCCACACCTCTTTCAATATATTGGCTCGCTGAGAGAACTTCCGGTCTTTTGCGGATTGTTTCCATCGATACTTCACCGGTATATCTCAATTTCACACCTCCGGTTTTTGCCTGTTTAGTTGTAATCAGGATTACACCGCCGGCAGCACGTGTACCATAGATAGCACCTGCTGAAGCATCTTTCAATACATCGATAGACTCAATATCTTCCTGGTTAAGCGAACGCATATCACCACCGGGTATCCCGTCGATAACAACGAGCGGACCCGAGCTTGCATTAACAGAGGCTACCCCACGAAGCTGGAATCCATTAGAAGAGTTCGGACTGGATGTGCCGGAAATAGTCAATCCCGGAATCTTACCTTGCAAGGCGGTAGCAATTGTTGCACCTCCGAGACCGGTCGTCAGGTTATCCCCTTTGATAGACGATACGGATGTTGTGATGGCACGTTTCTCCATCGTTCCGTAACCGACCACTACGACTTCTTCCAATTGATTGGTATTTTCTTCCATTCGTATATTTATAGTCGTGCGGTTCTGAACCTTTTCTTCCATCGTTTGATAGCCGACATACGAAAATTTCAGAACAGCAGTAGGAGCGGCATTGATGATATAACTTCCGTCGATATCAGTCATAACGCCATTCGCTTCATCCCCTTTCACCACAACACTCACACCAATCAGTGCTTCCCCGTCTTTGTCGGTTACAGTACCCGAAACCGAAATCTTGTCCTGGGCTATAGCAAAAGATGGGAATAACCCGATGAGGCATATCATCAGGCATGATGTGATGAAGCCTCTTGCTTTCTTTATATTCATAATGCTTTTCATGTATTATGTTTTATATTCTTTTTGTTTTTCTTTACTTAGTTAGTATCAGATTTATGGTGCTAACACGCTATGTTTTTCAAACTTCACGTTATCGAGGAACCATCTATACTGTCCACTTTCACCTTGCTTGGTTGTTCTTATCACCACTTTTGTTTCAGCCGTGGCTCCATATAGCACGAAGCTCATGTTATCCCACTGGTTGAACGAAGCAACAGTGATTCGTGTCGGAGCACTAACTTTCGTTGTACCATCATTTACATCAACCGACCCCGGACCTGATAATATTTCAACAGTTATATCAACAACATCTTGAACTCCGGAAGTATTGATATTCGGTGCTGAATCAAAAGAAAGCTTCATATTGGTGGCTTTTCGGTCTGCAATATTCGGAATCGACGGAATCACAAATCCAGTTTGATTATTTCCTTTATTCATCTTGAGATAATGGGCAGCCAAATACATAGCTTTTACTGAAGGGTTAAAGTCTTCATATCCTTGCGCATCGAATTCTGCCTTAGCAGCGGCATTACTATAGATAGCTATCGTTGAGTAAGTTGCAGGATTTGCTACCTGGTCTTGCCCACCGAATTGAGTACACCACGAGAAGTCTTCGTTCAGGTAAACATAGCCGATAGCCTGACCATCGTCATCATATACCGATAATGTTGCCGTTTGTATAACGTCTACCTCTGCTATCAAGCCATCTTCGCTGGTGAATGTTATTTTTCCTGTCCGTTCTGCACTTCCTGTATTCGGGTCGATGCTGAATGTAACAGTACTCTTTCCTACGCCTCCTGTTGCAGGAGTAACTGTAATCCACGAATCGCTGGTAGCTGTCCAATTGGCATAAGAGCTCACAGTGAATGAATTTACATTTCCTTCGGTATTGCCATTCTTATTTGCCAAAATTCTGGACATAGAAGCTTTTAAACCATCAGTAGTCTGTTTCACCATCACCGAGTCTTTCAATTCTCCGCTATACACCATCACTTTAGCCGTACGGTTCTGTGTAGTGTTATTATGCTCGAGGTTGAATGTTATTTCGTAGTCACCTTCCGTACCTGTCAGTATATTAGGGACTAACCATGTCTGATCCGATTCTATTCGCCAATCGGAGTTTGTATTCAGGTCGGCAGTAGGTTTATCTCCGCTAACCAACAATCCTGATTTACCCACTGTTATCTCAGCTGGTGTTATAGTCAGGGCCTCGATTTTCTTATTCTGGACGATAGAGACTACTTCGGTCGATTTACCGCTTTGTATCACAATCGTACCTTCGCGTCCTCCGTGTATATCCACCATAGGGGCAGAAATAAACAAGGTTATTCTACCTCTTTCGCCCGATGTATGGTTCAATGTAATCCATTCATCCTTGCTGATTACTTCCCACGGCTGGCTGGCACCTACTTCGAAGTTTGCCTGATTGCCATCTTCCGTTAAGCCTCTATAAGTCAGTTCTATTTCAGACTTTGATACGTCCAGAAAGGCATCCATTCCATTTTCATCCGAGCACGAACCAAATAATACCGTCGCCAGTAATATGGTGCTCCATCCTAAAACTTTGTATATCAAATTTCGATTACTCATTTCTGTATGATATTTATTTTATTAATTCATCTATTTCGTGATATAGCCATTAGTCTCTTGGCGCTTTCACCATTTTCACATTATCCAGATACCAGCGCTTATAACCACTTTCGCCCTGTTGTGTCGAACGGATTACAATTTTTGTCTTAGACGTAACTCCGTAAAGCGTTACTTCGCCTGTTACCCATTGTCCCCAAGAAGTGACAGAACCCAAAGATATAGGATCACTCACTTTAGCTGATGAGTTGTTGATTGTTCCCGGTCCTTCCAACTTTTCTACAGAAATGGATGTTCCGTCGATACCTGTAAGTACCACGCTTTCACCTGTTCCTGTAATCGATACTACCGGAGCCGCATCAAATGTCAGTTTGATATTGGTCGATTTGCCTTTTGCAATCGTTTGCAGTTTAATAACCAATCCATTTTGAGTATTATTTTTACCCATCTTCAGATAGTGTTTAGCCATATAGAAGGCATTACCCGAATAATTAAATTCTTCGTAACCCCGCTCTGTAAAGACTTGAACAGCATTCGCCTGGTTGCGCATAGGGACAGTTGAACCTTGATCGGGATGCATCACCTGATCTTGTCCGCCATATTGTTCGAACCAAGAAAAATCTTCGTTGAGATAGACATATCCCACCGCTTCGCCATCATCAGTATCCTCATCCATTGTTTGAGTTACCAGAATAGTTTCAGTACGGTCTTTGCTGGTTACGGTCAATCGGCCTGTGCGAACAGCATTCGTATTGTTCTCCTCTACCTCGAGGACAACATCCGTAAGACCTTCGCCCTTAGGCTTGTCTACTGTTATCCAATCTACATCGCTGCTCAATTCGTAACCTCTGTTTGCCAATATCGACAACGAAGCTTTATTTCCGGTACTGAGCCTTCCCGTACGTATAACAGTCAGTTCCAATTTATCCACAGAGAGTCTTGTTTCAGGATCCTTGGAGTTGTCATGCTCCGAACAGGCAAAAAATACCTGCCCCACAATAATTATACACAAAGCATATAAAATGCTTCTCGCATGAATTGTTTTCATAGTGATTTTCTTAAATGAATTAGTTTAGTATATAATGTTCTTCTTTAAATTTATTCTACAAGTCGAAAGAGATTCGGATAGTCTGTTATAATGCCGTCTACCCCCATATTTTTTTGCCGTTGTATTTCGTCTTTGTCATTGATAGTCCATGGCAGAATCTTGACATTCATCTGGTGGCAATCGCTGATCATCGTATCGGTTACAATCACATATTCGGGACTTAATACCTGAGGCACAAAGCCCAATGCGTCAAATAGTTCCTTCACCGGTTTGTCATCTTTCTTGCCTATCAGGTAAGAGAGGGTAACATCCGGATAGCGTTCGTGCAGGTATTTCAATGCCCTCACATCGAACGACTGGATAGTAGTGCGGTCTTTTATACCTCCGTCAGTTATCACCTTCATTGCCAGATCCACAAATTCGGGAACAGGCGGATGTATCTTATCATCGCCATTCGCTTTCGATTTTATTTCGATATTGTAATACATCTTTTTCCCCTGTTCGGCAGCATGCTCTTCCGAAGCTTTTATCAGGTCGAAAAGGAGAGGCTTTACCGCTTCCATACGCTTTTGATCAGGGAATTTCGGGTTACCTTTTATGCCCACATCATACTTCTTTATGCTGTCGTAATCCATGGTATAAAGCACCCGGTTTTTTGCCTCGTCTTTGGTCAGATAACCTCCATCGGGCAAAGTAGTAATATCCATATTGAAATAAGGATCGTGCGAAACGATGACTTTCTTGTCTTTCGATATCTGCAAATCCAGCTCGAGAGTAGTCACACCCCTGTCGATAGCGTCGAGCATGGCAGGGATGGTATTTTCGGGCATCAGCCCGCGTCCCCCCCGGTGCGCCTGTTCATCAAACAGCACCTTGCCAGTTTCGGTTGCTTGCTGGTCTGTCTTCGAACCGCCACAACCGACAAGAAAGGTGAGTAGTAATAGATAAGTTAAGTTTTTCAATGCTTTCACGGTTTTAGTTTTATATTATGAATTATCAACTCCATGTATTTTCTTTTCCTTGTTCCATGTGGTTGCAGTGAATAGAATAGAAATTAGACAGGCAACAATCAGGATGATGAATGCAGCATCCCATCCGAAATGTTTAATAATAAAGCCGAAAGCTACGTTCGAGAAAAGAGCTCCTACAACATAGCCGAAGAAGCCGGTAAGCCCTGCGGCTGTTCCTGCTGCTTTCTTAGGAACTAAATCCAATGCTTGTACACCGATCATCATCACCGGCCCATAGATAAGGAAACCTATCGCAAACAAGGCTATGTTATCGACAAGTGGATTCCCTGCCGGATTTTGCCAGTAAACAAATACAGCGACCATAACCAGGAGCATGTACAAGATGATGGCCGGAGCGCGGCGACCTTTGAAAAGTTTGTCGGACATCCATCCGCAAAGCAATGTGCCGACGATACCTGCTATTTCGTAGGAAAATACACCGATACTTCCCCCAACAGTCGAACTATGCTTTATATTGGTCAGATACAAAGGTGCCCAGTCGAGAACACCATAACGTACGAGGTATATAAAGGCATTGGCAAATGCTACAAGCCAAAGCAGCCTGTTAGTCAATACATAATCCAGAAATATCTGCTTCATCGAGAATTCCTTTTCCTGGCTCTTGTCGTATGTGGTAGGATAGTCGTTCCGGTATTCTTCTATATTAGGTAAGCCTTCCGATTGCGGGGTATCCCGAATCAGTATATAAGCCACAAAGGCTATAAATACAGCAGCAATCCCCGGAAAGAACAGTTTAGCATGCCAGTCGCCGAATATGGCAACTCCTAATATGGCAAGCAAAGGCATTAATGCTCCGCCGACATTGTGCGCCACATTCCAGATAGCCATTTTGGTTCCGCGCTCATTGGCCGAAAACCAATGCGTCATAATCCGTCCGCACGGAGGCCAACCCATTCCCTGAAACCATCCATTGATGAAAAGTACAACACACATAACGACGACCGAAGATGTAAGCGCCGGAATAAGTCCCATCGCAATCATGGTGATAGCTGATAATATCAGCCCGACACTCAGGAATATACGCGAATTACTCCTGTCGGAAACGCTTCCCATTACAAACTTGCTGAGGCCGTATGCAATAGAAATAGCTCCACTTGCAATACCCAAATCGGCAGCATCGAATCCTGTTTCTATCAAATCCGGCATTGCCAAAGAAAAGTTTTTGCGAATGAAGTAGTACCCTGCATACCCGATAAATGCACCTAAAAAGACATTTCGTCTCATCTTTTTATAATGAGGGTCAATCTCGTCTTTGCCCTTCATCGGTTTGTGTGCAGGCGGTTTAAAAAAATTCCACATGGTTCTCAATTTAGGTTAAACGTTTATTTTAAATAGTGATCAATTATTTCGTTTTGAATTTTCTCTTCGCAAAGGAAAAGCACGGAAGTTAAGCTCCTCACACCTTATATTTAAATTCAGGTTAAGACTCACTGCCCCTATGCCCTACTCTCCCTGTGGCTTTTTCTTGATTAATTTAGCTGGGAAGTCTATCAGATTGAATATTTCCCTTATGATGCCCAAAATGCCGATGTACATACAATCCTGTGCCTCATTCGAAAGTTTTACTTTCAAATAGTCGATTTGCGCTGCTGATTTGTCGATGTGTGCTTCTATCTGTTCCATCTTTTTCATACATTTAGTTTTCTTGATTAGAATTTGTATTTCGCAAAGGCACTCAGTCTAAAGCCTGAGCCAGTACAGAGATTGGATGAATACACTGGCGTGATGTAGACATCTCTATTTGCCACTTACATGTTTCGCAATCGGACACGACAAAATCGATATCGAGCGATTCTATCTGCTCGAACAGCGATTGTCCGATAGCTTGCGAAGCTTCGTAATTCTCCCGCTTAAAGCCATACGTACCGGCAATACCGCAGCATTGCGATTGCAGTTCGTAGACTTCGATATTCGGGATCAACTTAAGCAATTCTATCGAATAATAAGCCCATCCCATTTTTTCCATATGGCATGCCGTATGATATGCCACTTTTATCTTTTTCGCATTCGGTTTCAAGTTTGCTTTACCCTGCGTCAGCAGCCGATAGATATACCGGGTAGCCAATTCCGTTTTGTCGCGGATGTCCGCGTTATCGATATCCAGCAGATGCGGATATTCGTCGCGCAAGGTCATGATACAGGTAGAGGAAGTCCCCACGACAGGGATATTTTTATCCACAATAGATTCGCGCAGAGATGCCACGTTCACCTCAGCTTGGCGTTTCGCCTGATCGATGAAGCCATTTGAGATGAGCGCCACTCCGCAGCATTTTTCCTTCTTAAGCAATTGAACACCTATGCCCAATGCATTGAAAACTTTCACCAAATCTTTCCCCAACTGAGGAAAGTTGTAGTTCACATAACACCCATGAAAGAAAGAAACCTGCTCTTTGAATTGTTTTTGTGTATTTGCTTGTTTTTTGTACCAGCTTTCGAATGTCTGCGATGTATATTTCGGGAAGATACGGCGATGATCGATCTTCAGCACGGCATCCATCACCTTTCGCACCGGCTTTGTCTTGATGGTCGCATTCACAAGCGGCGCCATCGTAGTAGACAGCGTTCCGACCAAATCGGTATTGGCCAACAGGAAGTTCCGCAGACTGAAACCCGTTTTACCATATTCTATCCGTGCAGCCTGTATAATATCGCCGATGCGCACATCGGACGGACAGGCTACTTCGCAGCGTTTACAGTTCAGGCAATATTTTAAAGCTTCGTCGTACAATTTCGGGTCCATCAGGCGCAGGCGCTCCCCATCGGGACCTGCATGCTTAGGGCCGGGAAATAGCTCGACTATATTCAATAAAGGACAAACCGTAGTACAGATTGTACATTTAGTACATTCTTCAAAATTATTAGGGCTTGTATGTAACAACTTCAAATCCATATTTATAGCTTCAATATATGGTTGGCAACGCACAATGCTGTCAACAGGGCTACACCTGCTCCACTACCTTCCTCGACGGGATTATAGTCCGACAACACAGCGCCTATGGCGTATAAATTCTCTACGGGCTTACCTCCCGAGAGGGTTTTAAAATCCGTTGTCGTTTCGACCCCGAATCCTAAATATTCCTGCCGTTCGAACAGGTTGTTGGTATACCAGTCTTCCCGGTTGGGCAGATATGCAACATCGCATCCGAATACAGGTTCGTAGACGGAGTTATGGGTAGCAACCAATCCTTTATTAAAGAAACTGCCTGTAGCCAACACATAGTTGTCGGCAAGCATAGCAATATCTCCGTGATTGGCTGTATTTATATGGTGTACCTTATCCGATTGGATTTCTCCTTTCAGGACTGAATCGCCGCCGAAAAATGCTCCTCCAAGCCTTTTGAACTCGGCAATAAGCGCCGATTCTATTTCCAGCCCGATGACGGACGGAGGCATGGTGGGCAGCATAAACAGTTCGGTGTCGAGTACCATATTTCTCAACTTCTCAAAAGCTTTACCTTCGGCACTATACAATACGGCAGGCAGCAAAAGAGCGTCGTGCCCTTTTGCAATCCGGTTCAGTGCATTGGCCAGTTCCTCCAGGTTTTCTTGTTTTTCGAGCAGACGGGCAATACTTACCGATCGCATTTCGGTCGAATTTTGCCCTATTGCATCCAGAAAACGAAGATCCAGAGAATGGATTGTCGCATCTACACCGGAAGAAAGCAGCTGCTTGGCTAATAGCTGATGCGGAAAGTCCATAAATCCCTGTAGGTTGCAAACAGCTACTTTTTTCCACGGCAATTGATCTGCCAATGGGCTGGCAGCCACACAGTCTGCAGACAACCATGCCGGCCGGAGTGTACCCATTGGCGTCAATCTGAAATGATTTTCGCGGGCATTGCCTTTTGTGGGTATGCCCAATCTATTGAGTATGGTATGAAATTCGCCGATTAAAGTTTCGAATCGGGATAATCCTATTTTCGAATAAGGATGTTTTTTATTTTCGTTTACCAATTGTAAAAGCGAATCCGATAAGCTATACAGCGATTCTTCGTTAGAAACATTTCCTAACAAATCGAAAGAACCCGAAAAGGAGTACATAGAGCTCCGTCCCGATGAGACAATAGCACATCGCTGATTATGTCCGGCAAGCCTGATTCCGCAAATCAAGCCGGCAAGCCCTCCTCCTATTATTATAGTATCGAATCTCATATTTTTACTGCACTTACGGTTTCTTTCGGCAACGGTTTTTGTTGGGCAAATATACCAAACAATCCGCGATAGAGCCAAGTCATATATTCACTTTCGCGCAACGTTTCGCCCCATGCAATAGGAAGCATCCCTTTCCATCTTTCATTCAGGAAATCAAGCAAATCCTGCTTGGCATCGTAGTCGCATCTTACCTTTTCTTCGCTCATAATACCGGCTGCCCGGCAAGCACAAAGCGTACCCTGACAGGTTCCCATGCCCAAGCGTGTCCTGCGGCGGAGATCCGACAAACTGCTTATATGAAATTTATGGATGGAAGCGCGTATTTCGTCCGCTAATATCTCTTCACATTCACACACCAGTGATTTTTTCTTTATTTCGGAAGACATGCCATTCGACAAGTCTCCGTAACGCGATGCCAGCGCATGTTTCTGCATGGCAGAAATCGAACGGTTCGAATGTATAGCCATATCCTCTTCCGCCGAAGCGCCCGGCAATTTATCGGTTGCGGTCGTACAGCTTACCGAAAGATTCATCTTCTCACAAATCAAATCGGTAGCCATTTCGGCCATCAGGCGGTATGTCACTAATTTCCCCCCTACTATGCTTATAAAGCCTTTCAGCCCGTCGCGTTTTTCATGATCAAGCAACACGATTCCGCGGCTGATATTGCGCCCTCCCGCATCGGTATCGGCAGCAACTAACGGACGTATTCCGGCATAAGCGCGGAGGATTCTGGTCTTTGCCAAAACAGGAGCGAGCTGGCTGCCCCCTTCTATCAGGTCGTCGACTTCCTTAGTCGTTATCGTCAGATTGTCAATCTCTTCGTATGGGATACGCATCGAGGTAGTACCAATAACCGAAACCGTTTCGCCCGGCACCAATATATCGGCATCGGCAGGCTTGCGGCAGCGATTTAATACAATATTATTCAGGCGATGCCCCATAATGAGCAGCGAACCTTTGGCCGGAAGCATTTTCACCGGATTGATATCGGCATAGAGCGTCATTCTCTGCCCCCAGATTCCGGCAGCATTCACAACGATAGGTGCGTAAATCTTTTTCTCTGTCTTTGTTATCTTATCCCAAACGGAAACGCCTTGTACGCTGTCTCCATTTCTCAATACCTTCAGCACTTCGTGATAGGTGTAGACAGTTGCCCCATGTTTTTTAGCATCCAGAATATTCGACAAGGTCAAGCGGAAAGGGTCGACCGATCCGTCGGGCACTTTTACTGCACCTGTTATCTGTGGATTAGCCGATGGCTCGATTCGCAACGCCTCTTTCGGGTCGATTACTTCGGCTTTGATGCCGGCTCTATAACAAGCTTCTACAAAAACCTGCTGATAATCCAAATCATCTTCGGGAAGTGTAAGGAATAAACCTCCCGATGGAGTAAGACAATGAGGAGCTATTTTTTTCAGGATATTATTTTCGTCGATACATTCTTTTGCCGATTCGTAATCATGGACGGCATAACGCGCACCGCTATGCAACAATCCATGATTGCGTCCGGTAGCTCCCGTAGCAATATCTGATTGTTCAAGAAGCAGAACAGCAATCCCCCGTTTAGCGCAATCGCGCGCTATTCCGGCTCCTGTTGCCCCTCCTCCTATTATTATCGCATCGAATTCTTTCATTATTTTATTAAATAAATCCTAAAAAACAACTGGACTTTATCCAAATCGAAACAATTTGATACAAATAAAATCAATAAACGGAAGAAATCAAAACTTTTTGGGCAAAAAAATGATATAGCTATAAATGTTTTTTAGCATATAAAACAAAAAAGCCCATAAATTATGGACTTTTTCGCAACAAAAATATTTCGTTTTATATCGGAACTAAACCAATGTCACTTTTATTCCGGTCTCCTCTATCATCGAAATCATATGGCTCGGGGCATTGGTGTCAGTTATTATATGGTGTACCTTATCGAGTTCGCAAATCTTACAAAAGCCTGTTTCTCCGAATTTGGAAGAATCGGTCAGCACAATTATCTCCTGCGATGCGTTTATCATCTTTTTATTTATATATGCCTCGCTCAAATCGCTGGTCGTAAGCCCATTCGAGAAATCCAGCCCATCGACACCCAGAAACAATTTATTAAAGGACAGGGAATTCAGCATATCTTCGGCAAAGTGCCCGATAACAGATACAGAGTTCTTCCGCATCGTACCGCCCAGTTGCACAATGTCGATATTGGGGTCGTAGCACAAGGTCAACGAAACTTTGACCGAAGAAGTGATAACGGTCAGCGGAAAATCGATATCCAGCTCATTGGCAAAGGCAAGCAAGGTTGTACCCGAAGCAATAATAATTTTATCATTTGGTCTCAACAGGGCACTCGCAGCCTTGGCAATTCTTATTTTTTCTTCTATATTGACCTTTTCTTTTTCATCAATATGCTTATCCACCGTTATCGAGCTCAATGTACTCGCGCTTCCGTGCGTCCGGTGCAATAATTTTCGGGATTCGAGATATTTCAAATCTTTTCGGATAGTTACTTCCGAAACATCAAAATCCCGACTCAGCTCCTGCACCTTAACGAAACCATCTTTCTTGATCCGATCTAAAATCATCTTATGTCTTTGAGCTATATTTCCCATATTCAAACAAGTTTAAGTTATCCTTTTTATACCGGATTAAATTCGAATAACGAACGTAATACTTTCGGTTTTGAAGATACGAAATTATTACAAATTACAAAAAATAACAAACTATTTAGTGTTCAGAAAAAGATAAATACATAAAAACATCCCGCCAAACATCGGAAAATACAGGCTAAACAATAGATTATCAAACAAATTACCATCCGTCAAAAAAAACAGGGATACCACATTTTTTTAGGACAGAATATATTTCTCCGCTACCCTCAGATTGATTTCGACACCCTTTTAAGACACTTCGAATTGTTTCGAAAAGTTTCCGTGAAATTACTTCCGTAATTTTCTTTACAGGAAAAGGCATAACAAAAGCAGCAAATCTTCTGATTTACTTCCTCATGTTTTTCTTGGAGGTCAATTCTGTTTTGAGTTTAAAATATTTTTAAAGAAAACATATACTTGTTAAAATATTTTCATTAATTTTGTGATATTAGAAACTAAGGGAAGACTCTATATAGTTATGATTAAGATGTTCATAATTATTTATGTAGGCCCGATTTCGAAAAGAGTGTAGGCCCGATTTCGAAAAGAGTGTGAGGGGTAAAAATATTTAGACACGGAAAAGAGGGCTAACTTCAACTGTGAAAATATTTGATATTTTTTAACCTTAGAGATTACATCCAAACTTAAACAGAACTTT
>NZ_QVMN01000010.1 GCF_010501075.1 Dysgonomonas sp. 25 | reverse complement strand
ACCGATACAGATGAAGATGGCAACTCCAAGGAAAAGATAAAAACGGTGACCATCAACCAGACTAACTTTGCCCTGAAAGCAAAAGACAGGCTACGCAATGCTCAAATAACCTATACAGCTGCTACCAGTGGTAACTTCAATGTACAGGGGAATGCCTCTTGGAAGGCAGAGATTACGGGTATGGAGAGCGCTGCTACTTTTACCGTTGCAGCCGAAGGAGGCAAAACGCTGACAGACGGTACTACCAATACTACGAATGTGCCTTACACTACCAATGCAGGCAACCGCTACGACTATGCGAATGTCACTTTCAAAGATGCTGAAACACCGAAACGCTTTGAGGATGTAACGGTTTCGATGGTCAATTGTGTCACAGGAAACGACCCGAGTATCGAGGAATGGGCGAGGCGGGCAGGCTTCACCGACGACGAGATAGCAGCCGTGACGAATGCGGATGCGGGCTCGTCAGCTATCAAGCCCATCAACCTCATCCAGCTACACCGCGACCAGGACGATAACCTTTTTCTCTCGGGGGACTTTGGCAATGCCGGGCGGTGGATGTTGCATAATGTGAGAGCATTGAACTATTCGTCAAAGGCGCCGCATAGTCAGGGTAGGACGCTTACATATTCGTATGCAACTACATACAATGTAGCTCAGTGGGGATATCCAAATGCAAGCCAAACTCTTTTCGATAATAATCCGCGCGTAGGATTGCTGTATAACTGGGATGCTGCTACGGGTGGAAAGGGAGGAAGTGCAGGTACGACATCCATCAACGATGGAGAGGATGTTACTACTACTCCTACGCCTGTGCAAGGTATCTGTCCCGATGGTTGGCACTTGCCAAGCGACTGGGAATGGACACAGTTGGAACAGGAAATCACCACCAATACCAACTTGTATAGTGGCACAGCAGATATTGGTGGAACTATTGCTAAAGGTAGTTCATCTGCAGTTTATCGTGGGTCGCATGCGCATGCTATGAAAGCGCCTTGTCCGGCACCGACAGTTGCCACTGCCACCAACGGTACCAGCAATACAATTTCCATTTCGTTTCGTCCAGGTATGAATATTATGTTTCTTGGTGATGCTTATGGCAATGCGACTCATAATTATGGCTCTTATGGGGATTATCAAACAGCAAGCGGCAATGGAACGACGGATTATAACTGGCATCGACGACATTCTTATAATAACGAAACACGTGTTCAACGCATTGCCTATAATCGGTCTAATCTGTTCCCCGTCCGCTGCAAGAAAAACTAAGCAAAGCAAAGCTTTGCAGTTACTTCGCCCTTCGGGCAGTTACAAGTTACGAGTTACAAGAAACTTTATCTATACAGGTAGCCTCCCCCAGTTGGGGGAGGTTGGAGGGGGTGGGACTGTTTCTCTGTGTTCTTTGTCATCCCGAGCGAACACGAGGGATCTCGTTGCGCCTTGCGCTGTTCATAGTCGGGGCGAGATGCTTCGTTTCACTCAGCATGACAGAACCGTTCTTTTACTTTGTGACCTCTGTGTAAAAACTTCGTGTCCTCTGTGGTTAAGTAATAAAAAAATGACAAGACAAAAAATGCTGTATCGCGTCAAATATGTCAAGAGTGTCAAGTTTTAACTAAATTTCGGTTGATTATCAGTGAAGTAGGTTTTTGACAGAACTTAACAGGCATATCAGTCCTGTAAAGAAACGCTTTGCAACCTCTGCGTAAGGCCTTTGCGTCTTCCGCGGTTAAATAATAATTCCTTTGCTTTTTAGAGGCTGTCAGTCAATTATTATGTATTTTTGCATCAATCAAAAATAATACATGACACATGATACAATCGATGACAGGCTTTGGAAAAGCCTCACAAGACCTCGACGGGCGCAAGGTTACGGTAGAAATAAAGTCACTGAACAGCAAACAGTTAGACCTTTCCGTCCGTATCCCCAACATTTACAAGGAACACGAAATGACGCTCCGCAACTCGCTTGCACGGCAGTTGGAACGGGGGAAGGTGGATTTCCTGATATATATCGAAAACACCACCAGCGAAGCATCGAGCGCTATCAATCAGCCTATACTCGAAAGCTATTATAACCAGATAAAAGAATCGGCCAAAACGTTAGGTATTGCCGAGCCTACGGATTGGTTCCAGATACTGACACGCCTGCCCGACGTAATGAAATACGAATCGCAGGAAGCCGACGAGCAGGAATGGAAGAACGTACTGGAGATTGCGGGACAGGCTATCGAGCAGCTCAATAACTTCCGCCGGCAAGAGGGAGCCATGCTGCAAAAGCTATTCGAAGAGAAGATTCAAAACATACGGGCATTGCTGGCCGAAGTAGACCAATACGATGCCGACCGCATAGAGAAAATAAAAAGCCGCATTACGGAAAGCCTCGAGAATCTGAATGTGGACTATGACAAGAACCGTTTCGAGCAGGAGTTGATTTATTACATCGAAAAGCTCGATATCAACGAAGAAAAAAGCCGTCTCGCAAACCACCTGTCATACTTCGAAAAGACAATGAAAGAGGACAAGGGGCAAGGCAAAAAGCTGGGCTTCATTTCGCAGGAGATAGGGCGCGAAATCAACACGATGGGCTCTAAATCGAATAATGCGGGTATGCAGCAGCTCGTCGTCAGGATGAAAGACGAACTGGAACAAATAAAAGAACAGGTGTTGAACGTCCTCTAAACTGAAGATGGCCTGATGGAATTGCTGTTACTTCCCTTGTCGGTTATCATATTGGTCTCGTGGGGAATTATGTCCGGGCATAAGCATAAAAGCCTGGGCATGCGGTTGACAGAAATCCTTTGTATATTGGCCTATCTCTTTTCCTTCGGTCTGCTGCTTCTCACATTTCTCTTTTCCGATGCCGAGTACCACGAGGCTATCGACCCAGTAGAACGGGGGTATACTCCTTTTGCCCTTACGCACCGGGCTACACTTATCGTATTCTATATTCTAAGTATAATATCGGCACTCTTGCTCTGGCTCAAAGGGCGGAATATGCCGCCGCTATTGTTCGTCTTGTCGATGGTCTTCCTGCTGATTGGCATAGGTATCTCCGTCGTTGCAGCTATCCATTTGAGCGAGAAGAGCGGTTACAACGACCTCACCGGAATAGAATACTCTGTTAGCAACCCTATCATATACATCATACTGTCTATCGCATTGATAGTAAAAGTCGTCCGCGAAGTGGCAGAGGAAACCGAAGCGAGAAGCTACAACAACAAAATACTCGACCGATTGAACAAGCTTATGGCCGATACCAAGCGGCAACCACTTTGGATAGTGGGGCTGTTGTTTCCTGTCTTTGCGTTGGTCGTTATCATCCTGATGCTTTTCGGACAGGAAGCGGATTCCATAGTCAAAGTATTCACCGAGACATCGACATGGCGACTGTCGCAGATGGAACATCCGCCTTACCTCGACCATCAGGGACATTACCTGTGCACAGTAGCTGCCTGCGGGCATCCTTCCGTTGTCAGACCCATGCGACTGGGTAAAAGGCATAACCGCACCATCATTGTCAACCGGCAGTTGATGATTGCCAATGCTTTTGAAGAAAAGATAGCAGAAATAGCGCCGTTTTTTCATACCTTTATCCGACGGAACTATGACAAATACGGCTATCCCGTATCGAAACATATCAATACGCCGCTAAGGTCGAGCATTGTTTATTTCGTTATGAAGCCGTTGGAATGGGTATTCCTTGTCACACTTTATTTATCAGATATTCATCCGGAAAAAAGAATTTCCAGACAATACAGCCAATAAAATACTATGGGTAAACTAATTATCTTTTCAGCGCCATCGGGAGCAGGTAAATCGACCATCGTGAATTATCTGTTGTCCCAGAACCTCAACCTCCAGTTCTCGGTGTCGGCTACAAGCCGCCCGCCACGCGGAACGGAACAACACGGGGTGGAGTATTATTTCCTCACTCCCGACGAATTCAGGGAAAGAATTGCCAGCGACGAGTTTCTGGAATATGAAGAAGTATATAAAGATAAGTTCTACGGCACGCTCAAAGCGGAAGTCGAACGCATTATCGACAACGGAGGCAATGTCCTTTTCGATGTGGATGTCGTAGGCGGATGCAATATAAAAGACTATTACGGCGATAAAGCGCTCTCGGTATTTATCGAAGTGCCGTCGATAGAAGTTCTGCGCGAACGGTTGACGAAACGGGGAACAGATTCGCCCGAAGTAATCGAAGACCGCATAGCCAAAGCCGAACACGAGATGGCGTTTGCCTGCCATTTCGACAAGGTTATCGTGAATGATGATATGGATACGGCCAAAGCAGAAGCCCTGCAAGTCGTACGCGAATTTTTGGCGACATGAATATAGGTATCTTTTCGGGCTCGTTCAACCCTATTCACATGGGGCATCTGATTCTGGCGAATTACATTGTCGAATTCACCGAGATAGACGAAGTCTGGTTTTTGGTAAGCCCGCAAAACCCGCTCAAAAAAGAAGCCGGATTGCTGGATGAGAATCTTCGCTACGAAATGGCCAAGCTCGCTTTGGAGGGTTACCCGAAGATGAAGGCTTGTGATTTCGAGTTTTCACTGCCTCGTCCATCCTATACCATCCACACGCTGGAAAAGTTATCGGAAGCATATCCGCAGCATGATTTCACGCTTATCATCGGGGCGGACAACTGGGCAAAATTCGAGTACTGGAAAGACCATAATGTTATATTGGAGAACTATCCTATACGTGTCTATCCCCGCTTAGGCTATCGCATTGCGATTCCATCGAAGCAGCGGAGTAAAGTGGAAGCGCTGGAATCGCCTATCATCGAAATATCCTCCACCTTCATCCGCGAGAGTATCTCGCAAGGTAAATGTGTAAAAGCATTTCTGCCGGAGAAGGTATTTGAGTTTATAGAACAGTATCAATTATATCGTTAGCGGTAAGAAATTATTAGCTGACATCTTAAGATAGAAAATAATGACGGATAAGAATCACACAGATCATTATGCTTTAGCCGATAAATTTGCTCGAGACTTTTATGTGGAACGAAAAGCTGTCTTCAATAGAGCCTCTAATGATATAGAGAAATTGAATATTGATGAGGGGAATAAAGAAAAAATCAGAAGGCTTATTTCGGATTTATTGACCGATACTTTTTATACAATTCTGACAGGACTTGATGGTTGTACTGATATAGGAGAAAGTTTGCAGGAAACATATAAAATATATAACGAAAATGGAGATGTAATTTCGGAATGTGGAGAACTTGAAACTGAAGCGTACGAATATTTCCATGAAAATAAATATGAAACTGAAAACTCAGAAGCAGATTTCATAGCCGTATTGACTTATAAAACAATAGAGGAAGGCGGAAGAAAAACAGCTGCAAAATCCGGATATAGGTCGCAAATAAAGTTTGATTTTGATGATATGCAGACTTCAGGACAACAGATATTTATTGAGCGAAGAATCGTATTCCCTGGAGATACTGTGCGTGCCGAGATAAAACTTGCTTCTATCGAATACTTCGAAAATAAACTAAAAGAAGGGATGAGATTCGAGTTTAGAGAAGGAGACAATGTTATTGGTACAGGGGAAATAAAAAGTATTATTAATAAAAAATTATATGCCAGCAAATAAAAAGCTAATGCATGATATTATATTTTTTGAAATAGAACAACAATAAAGTAAACGCCAATTATACTGATGACAACAACATACCAGCAAAAGCTGACAGCCGATTTAAAAATCCGTTTGGATAAGGTACAAAAAGCCATGCAAGCCAAGGGTTTCGAGGCTTGTATCGTAACCACCGCCGTGAATGTATTTTACGTTTCGGGGTGCGTATATAACGGATATTGCTACATTCCCGCCGAAGGCGAAGTGAGGCACTTTGTGAAACGCCCCGATGATGTGAGTTTTGACAATACAGCCTTTATCCGCAAGCCGGAGCAGATAAGCGAAGAATTGCAAAAGGCAGGAATAGCACTGCCCACGAAGGTACTGCTCGAAACCGATATTCTGCCTTATAGCGAGACGGTGCGCCTGATGAATACATTGGGGATTGCCGGAGCCGGAAACGGCTCGGTACTGATGCGACAGGTACGCATGATAAAAACGGCTTTCGAGATAGAGCAGGCAAAGGCATGCGCCCGCAAACACGAAGAGGTGTACCGGCAGATTCCGTCGGTTTTCCGCAGGGGAATGACCGACATAGAGTTGCAGATAGAAATAGAGCGGTTGATGCGCCAGCACGGTTCGATGGGTATTTTCCGCAGCTACGGGCTGAATATGGATATTTTCATGGGCAGCCTCTTGGTGGGCGAGAATGCCGAAGCGCCTTCGCCATTCGATTATGCGCTGGGTGGAGCGGGCACTTCGCCTACACTACCACTGGGTGCGGCAGGCGAAAGGATAAAAGAGGGCGACACTATTATGGTGGATATGGCAGGCAATTATACGCCGTGGATGACGGATATGACGCGTGTCTATTCTGTTGGCAAAACAAGCGAAGCCGCCTACAAAGCACATCAGGTAGCGCGCGAAATTCACGCAGCCATAGAAGCCACAGCTAAGCCGGGCGTAGCCTGTTCGGAGTTGTACGATATAGCCATAGAACTGGTAAAGAAGAATGCTTTGGAGCCTTATTTTATGGGGACGAAGTTGCAAGCCAAATTCATCGGGCACGGCGTAGGGTTGGAAATCAACGAACCGCCTGTGTTGACGCCACGCTCGAAAGAGTTGCTCGAACCGAATATTATCTTTGCGCTCGAGCCGAAGTTTGTTATCCCGCAGGTGGGTGCGGTAGGCTATGAGAATACGTTGCTCGTCACCGAAAACGGCATAGAAAAGATAACCATTTTCGAAGAGGATATTATAGAACTGTAAAAAACGTTTCGGGATATGCAGCCGAAAAAGAAAATCAGTATCAGACTGTTTTGTCTCCTTGCCCCTTTGCTGGCAGGTATAGCTGCTACATTTTTGTCGTTCATAGCCACTTATGTCATATTTGCTGTCTTAGAACATCCGCACAAAGTATTGGGACACGGAGCTATGGGCTTTTTCTTTATCTGGACTTTAGGGCTTGGCAATATATTGTGCGGTCTCCTTTCCTACAGCATGCTGTTAAACCTTAGCCGGAAGTTCAGAGAAAACCTGTGGTTGTCTTTTTTCAGTTTCTTTTGGATTGGATTTATTGTCATTCCGGTCATACTTTATTTCGATTCGAGCGAGGAATTGACAATGTTATGGATTGCCACTGTTCCTTTCCTTGTGGTACAGGTAGCTTCTTTTTTCATCTTTAGAATATTAGTAAGAAGGGAGCAATCGACACGTATATCGTCTCCTTGTGAGGAAAATATGCATAACGATACATTATAAATATATCTTAATAATCTGAACCGGTAAATCAGAAGTTTATCTATATTTATAAGTTGACGAGTAAACAAGTTATGGGAAAGCGTTCTTATACAAAACGTGATGATTTATATTTTTCACCACAGAGTGACACGGAGTTTTTCACGGAGTTCGCTAAGAAAAAGGTAACTCAATGAAAACATCGAAAATGAGTAGAGAAGTGTTATTTTTTTATTGTCACTTCGAACGGATGTGAGAAGTCTCTTCTCAATTACATGATGAGATGTTTCGTTTCACTCAACATGACAAGTGGGCAGCTAAATATAAAAAAGTAACTCAATAAAAAAATACTGATTTTTTATACCGGAAAATCGAATTAACCAACTCATAATGAGTAAATAAAAAAGTGACTACTGGGACAAAAAGTGGTACAAAAAAGCGACACTTTTAGGGCTTTTTTGAGAAATATATTAGAGAGAAAGATGAAAACAATCAATATAAAAGGCGAACTGCTCGACCTGTCGCAACCCATTGTGATGGGGATATTGAATGTGACGCCCGATTCGTTCTATTCGGGTAGCCGCAAGCAGAGCGAAGAAGATATTATCAACCGTGTGCGGCAAATCGTAGACGAAGGAGCTGCGATTGTCGACATCGGCGGGCAAACCACCAATCCCAAGTCTACGATGCTCACCTCTGCCGAAGAGATGGAACGGTTACACTTTGCCTTGAAAATTATCAACCGCGAGTTTCCGGATGTTATCCTTTCGGTCGATACTTTTTATAGTGATGTTGCTGCTGCTTGTGTGGAGGAATATGGTGTAGCCATCATCAACGACATCTCGGGGGGAGAAATCGACAAAGAGATGTTCGCTACCGTTGCCCGCCTCCATGTGCCGTATATCCTGATGCATATGCGTGGCGTTCCGCAGACGATGGGACAATTTACGGACTATAATAACCTGATTCAGGATATTTTTTACTATTTTTCGGAGAAAATAAAAACACTCAACCTGTTGGGTGTGAATGATATTATTGTCGACCCGGGATTCGGCTTCAGCAAGACGCAGGAACAGAACTATGAATTGCTGGCAGCCCTGCGGGGATTCGAGGTTTTCGACTGCCCGTTACTGGTCGGTATCTCGCGTAAACGAATGATTTACCATTTATTAGGAATTAATCCCGAAGAAAGTTTAAATGGTACGACAGTTTTGAATACTTTTGCATTACAGAACGGCGCGGACATCCTCCGCGTGCACGATGTGAAAGAAGCTGTGGAAGCAGTAAAAATAACGAAAGAACTTGAACGTTTCAGGTTCTAACAACAGAAGAATATGTTTCAGAACTTCGGTATAAAAGACATTATCGACATCGTATTGGTGGCTGTCCTGATGTATCAGTTGTATAAACTGGTCAACAAGTCGGGTACTTCGTCGGCTATATTGAAGGGTATTATGGCATTCGTCGTCATCTGGATATTGGTATCGTATGTTTTCCAGATGCGGTTGTTGGGAACGATTATCGACAAGGTCGCCGATATAGGGCTGCTGGTGCTCGTTATTATCTTTCAGGACGAAATACGGCGATTCCTGATGTCGGTAGGTTCGCACAGTGCTATCAAAACGATAGCCCGCTTCTTCACAGGCAAAAAGGGCTCGGAACTGTCCGACTCGGTCATCACGCCTATTGTCCTCGCCTGCATGAATATGGCAAAGACCTACACCGGTGCACTGATTGTTATCGAGCAGGAAATCAAGCTATCCAACATCGAAGAGACCGGTGAAATGATAGATGCCGACGTCAGCACACGACTGATAGAAAACATCTTTTTCAAAAATACCCCGCTCCACGACGGGGCAATGATAATTGCCGACGGGCGTATAAAAGCGGCAGGATGTATCCTCCCCGTGACACAGCGCGCCGATATTCCGCAATATATGGGATTGCGCCACCGCGCAGCATTTGCTGTATCGCAGGAGACGGATGCCAAAGTTATTGTCGTTTCGGAAGAAAGAGGAAAAATATCCTTTGTCAGCGGAGGCGAGATAGAAGTAAACGTTTCGCCCGAAAGGTTGCAGGCACTGCTGACAAGCTCGCTTACGAAAAGCAAAACCAAGAGCAAGCATAAGGAATAATAAAGACTCGGCTCTTATTTCTTCTCCATAGCCGCTACACGCGGTATCACCAGATTATTCTCGATAAAGGTATGGGCGGCAAGTTCTTCCTCCGACGTGTACAGCTCCATTAAGATATTGATTATCAGCAGCTGGTCAGTTCCCGTGCCCGATATATACTTCATCAATATCTGCTTGAGGTCGTTCATCTTTTCCTCTATATCGTTGTGCTCGTCTCTGAAAGTGTCCATCGAATAGGCGGTCTTTTCGCCTTTATGCAGTAAGGCTTCGATATAGGGGAAGACCACATCGTTCTCGTGGTACATATGGTCGTGTACCTCCTTCGTATAGTTGTCGAAGAACTCCATGATAATATCTTTCAGTTTCGACTCCTCCGAAGAAAGCAGCACTTCGAGCTTGCGCCTGATATTCGGCAGCCGTTCCTCGAGGAAGTAGCGGTGCGAGGACTTCAAGTAGAAAAGGAAAGGCTCTAATGGCAGCTTGTTGAACTCTTCATCGATATTCACCAGCGAGCCATTGGCCTGTACATTGGCGAGAAAGACGAAACAATCGGCATCGAAGTTGTTATCCCTGCATACCGCTTCGACTGTCTTCTCCCCGAATCCGAGCGAAATATTCAAGCGGTGGAGCAGCAGCAACAAACTATAGTCGGCATCGATCATGTCCGACATTTTCATCGTTTTATCGAATATAACTGTTACGTTTCTCATGTCTTTTCTAATCTTGGTATTTGATTTCGGATATATCTACCAACTTGTTGATAATGGCATATATCGTCAATCCTGATATACTGTGTATCTTTAATTTCCGGGCCATATTACGGCGGTGAGTGATAACCGTATGGATGGAGATGTTGTGATGGTCGGCAATCTCCTTGTTGCTCATCCCCTTCACCACACTCACCAGTATTTCCTTCTCGCGGTCGCTTAATCCTTCCAGGTCGGACGCTTTATCCTGTCCTTTGGTAAAACAGTCGACAAGCGTATCTTTTATCTTAGTCTCCGTATCGTTTATCCTTATAACGGCATCGTACTGGCGGTAAAATTGTTCATCAATCAGGTTGTAAACGAAAGCTATCACGATAGCATCTTTCGGCAGGCTCAGCTGATGCCTTATATCTGATTTAGACGTATGCCCCATCAGCATAGGATTGATAATCAAGGCGTCGGGTTGGATAATATCGAGTTGATAGTTTATATCTTCTATGGTTTTTATCTCGATTACCTTAGCCACCATGTCCAACTGTGAAAGGGCATTAGCCAATCCTTTGCGAATGATATAAGATGTCTCGGCAACTGCCAGTATTTTATTCTTATTATGCGGCATCGTTCGTAGAGCTTATATAGAACCGTTCTTAATAGAGCAAAGAACGCTATAAAATCCGGTTTATGCAAGTTTTGAATTCAAAAGTTGCTTATGTCAGTAGAAATACCTTTCTTTGCAACAAAAGAAGAAGCATAGATTAGAAGTGATAGTTTACCTCACATATAAGCATACATTTTTATTTAAGATTCGTTTTATCAACCTGATAGTTGAAAAAATGAGACTTCCACACACACACAAAAAAAATATAGTCAATATTTTGGATTAATCCAAGGTTTTAGAGAAGAATTTTCAAAAAAGAGTAAACAAGTAGACAAGTTAACAAGTACACGAGAATGGTATAAACTTGTTTACTGGTCAACTCGTCTACTTGTCAACTCAATAATATTTGCTTGTGTTAATGTCAGGGGTATTTCCGGCTGCGACAGCCGTACCTACCTCCCCCCAGCCCCCTCCAAAAGAGGGGGAGCGAGGGGCTGTCTTTCAGTCAACAGTTATCAGTCAACGGATAACAGTCTAATGTTGCCACGCCTTTTAAGGCGTGGATATGATTACATCTTTCAGGAGGTGACTTTAGTCAAAAGATATTTGGCTAAAGCCCTTTTTGAACTAACCCTTCGAGACCTCCACTTAAAAGTGGAGGCAATTAAAAAGAATATACATGTATGTGTGCGCCCGCAAACCAATATATCGGGCAGACACATAGGTCTGCCCCTACACAAAAACCGAAAGAGATGCTTCGCTTTCGCTCAGCATGACAGTACTATTGGCTATAAGCTAATAGCTAAAAGCTATAAATCATCCGCACATTATCTCATTATCATATTAACTAATTATTTTTTATTATGAAAAGAACAATCTTGACACAGGCTATCTTGATATTAGCCTTCTTAACAACAACAATCGGCCTGCAAGCGCAGGTAACTATCGGAAGTAATCAGCCACCAATGAAGGGAGCTTTACTTGACCTGACGGAAGGAATTACCACAACTAAAGGATTGAATCTTCCCCGTGTAGAACTAATGAACCTGAAGCCGATTACTCCTGCCGAACTATCTGCATCTATCGGAGGAACGGGTAATTGGGTATTAAATGACCATATAGCATTAGTTGTATACAATACCAAAGCGGATCGTTGCGCTATTCCTGAAGCTATCTACGAGGGACTATATGTCTTCGATGGAATAGAGTGGCAATACTTAGGCAAAAAGCCAGAATCTTCCCCTGATGTATACTATTACGAAGATCTCCGTCCTCAGCTATTGGGTAGCCAAACCTACCCTTACCGCCAATTTGGTAATGCTGGCATTTGGATGATAGAGAATATACGCTATATACCTACCGACAATAGTATAACTGCTTCTGCCGGAAACTACAGCTATACATCGAAGTTTTATATCTACCCGAACGGAGACCCTTATTCAGCAGCAACAGCTCCTGCTACGTGGAACGAACGACAAGGATTACTCTACACATATTCTGCTGCTACTCTTGGCAAACAGGATGGCGTGAATCAAGAGCAAGCACAAGTTGCCGGAACAATTCCCGGAGTTGACGAAATAGAATCCGTATACGAATCATCGGTAGGAGCAAAAGATGGAAAGATACAAGGCATCTGTCCTCCTAATTGGCATATCCCCAGTGACCGAGAATGGAACGAACTGGAAAAAGAACTTTACGAGAACGCGGGTAAATACAGCACTTACACCATAGATGAGCTTAAAAACACTACTATTTGGAACCCTCTCCCCAATGCCGGCAACTGGAACAGCGCATGGGAAATAACCATTGGATACCGTGGCTCTTCCGGTTCCGGAGGCCATGGTCTGGCTATCCAATCGGAGTGTATACTACAGGGTAGCACCTTTGGCAATACTGGCGGCAAAAGTCTTTCCACAGCGCAGGGTGGTTTTAACGCTATGCCTGTGGGCTTCGCCTACGGTGGTCTGACAAACGGTTACGGCGCCCAGATCCGTTTTTGGTCGGCTAGCGCCTACACTAACATTTTCAACGCTTGGTTACATTATATAAACAACAAGCAGCACTACTCACAGCAAATACACCGGACCGCCGACAGCCGCTATGGTCTATACTCCGTCCGCTGCAAGAAAGACTAACCTACCTCCCCCTACCCCCTCCACAAGAGGGGGTAATAAAATAAAACAACTTTATCTATATAATAGCCTCCCCTTGTGGGGGAGGTTGGAGGGGGTGAAAAAACACTGTATCGCGTAATATTTGTCAAGAGTGTCAAGTTTTAACTAAATTTCGACTGATTATCAACAGAGTAGGTTTTTGACAAAACTTGACTGTTATATTAGTCCTGTAAAGGGGAATACTTTTTAGAGTTCATTCACTTTTTGATGTCTGTTTTTCCTTTTTTTAGCCCTCGAGGCAGGTAAAACGTATTTTTAACTATTCGTATCTTATTGACTTTGACGAAGTAAAACAGTTCGCGAATATTTATTGCACATTTTTAGCAAATTTGTGCATTGCAAAGAAAAAACTTTATTATATCTTTGACTTCTGTTTCGACGTAAAAACGGTATTTTATAATACTCACAAAATGAAGGATACTTTAGTTACTACAGACTTTGAATTTCCTGACCAGCGCAGCGTTTACCACGGAAAGGTGCGCGATGTATACTCCATCGGAGAAGACTTGTTGGTGATGATTGCAACCGACCGCATATCGGCTTTCGACGTCATACTACCGCAAGGAATCCCTTATAAAGGACAAGTTCTCAATCAAATAGCAGCCCGCTTCTTAGACGCTACGGCAGACATCGTCCCTAACTGGAAGATAGCCGTACCCGATCCTATGGTTACCGTTGGCTACCGTTGCGAACCGTATAAGGTGGAAATGGTGATACGCGGTTACCTCACAGGAAGCGCTTGGCGCGAATACAAAGCCGGTGCACGCACTCTTTGCGGTGTAGCCCTCCCCGAAGGGATGAAGGAGAACCAGAAGTTTCCTCAACCTATCATTACGCCGACAACGAAAGCAGACGAAGGCCACGACGAGAACATCTCGAAAGAAGAGATTATCGCTCAGGGCTTAGTGAGCAGAGAAGAATACGAACAGTTGGAAAAATATACATATGCCCTATTCGAACGCGGAACCGAGATTGCCGCACAGAAAGGGCTGATTCTTGTAGATACGAAATATGAATTCGGGAAACGCGACGGCAAAATTTATTTGATCGACGAAATACATACTCCCGATTCTTCGCGTTATTTCTATAAGGATACCTACAACGACTTATTCGCAAAAGGCGAAGAACAACGTCAGCTATCCAAGGAGTTTGTCCGCAAATGGCTGATGGAAAACGGATTCCAAGGGAAAGAAGGGCAAACCGTTCCCGAAATGACCGAGGAATATTGCAACAGCGTATCGCAACGTTACATAGAGTTGTACGAGAAAATAGTAGGCGAAACGTTTGTCAAGGCTGATATAAGCGATGTGGCAAGCCGTATCGAAAGAAACATTACCGGGTATCTAAACCATAACCGGTAGAAACAGTCTAATATAATTTATGCCGAATCTTTACATAATATCAGGATGCAATGGCGCGGGCAAAACAACCGCATCCTATACGATGCTTCCTGATATTGTAAACTGTAAAGAATTTATCAATGCCGATGAGATAGCCAGAGGGCTATCCCCGTTCCAGCCCGAAAAGGTTGCCATAGAGGCCGGAAGGATAATGCTGACACGCATGAAGGATATGCTGAGGCAACAAGCCGATTTCGCCATCGAAACGACGCTTGCTACCAAATCATACGTCAGCTTCATCAAAGAGGCGCAGGAACAAGGCTATTTTGTGACACTGATATATTTCTGGCTCAATTCGCCCGAACTGGCAATCAAAAGGGTGGAGGAAAGAGTCAAGGCCGGAGGGCATAACATTCCTCAGGACGTGATACGCCGGAGATACAAAGCAGGAAAACGTAATTTATTTCAATTATATACTCCGGTAACAGACTTCTGGATGGTGATCGACAACTCGGTCAACCCTTTCCAGTTGATTGCGGAAGGAAAAAAAGAAAAGGTATTGTGTATACACAATGCTGATACGTATAACGAAATTAAAAACTTATGACTCGACGCGAGATTGTTTTAAGAAACAAACTGTTGAAAGGGATGCACTTATCCTATAACCGTTTGATTGAAGCAAAACAAAAAGAAAATGGAGCGCTTTTCTTCTCGGAGGAAGGAAAGATTGTCAAAGTAAAAGCCCGTAACATCAAAAAAACAGAAGCAAAAATCCCTTCTGTCAAATGACTTACGACGCCGAAAAAATAGTTCCCTACAACAGTGCCGAAAACAAAGGCACGCAGGTCGAACGAATGTTCGACTCGATAGCGGAAAACTATGACACGCTCAACCATACACTATCGATGGGTATCGACAGGGGTTGGCGGAAGAAAGGAATTTTATCATTAAAGAAGAATAATCCTCAGACTATTTTAGACATTGCCACAGGCACCGGGGATCTGGCCATACAGGCATACCCGTTATTAAACCTACAAAAGATTTTAGGCATCGACATATCCGAAGGGATGATGGATGTAGGCCGCAAGAAAGTCGCTAAGGCCGGCTATTCGGACAAGATTTCGTTCGAGCGGCAGGATTGCATGGCACTTGACTTGGCCGGCAATTCGTTCGATGCAGCCATGGTAGCCTTTGGCGTACGCAACTTCGAAGATCTGGATAAAGGTTTGCGCGAAATACTCCGCATCCTGAAGCCGGGCGGACAGCTGATGATTCTGGAGTTATCCACTCCCCGCCATTTCCCGATGAAGCAGGCATACTGGCTATACTCACGGCTTTTCATTCCTACCGTAGGACGTCTTATCTCGAAAGACAATGCTGCCTATTCGTACCTGCCTAAGTCGATAGAGGCTTTTATACAGGGCAAGGAAATGGTCGATACCTTACTCCAAAACGGTTTTTCGGAGGCTAAGTGTAAGACCTATACCTTCGGCATCTGCTCTATGTATCTGGCCACAAAATAAAGAAACAGCCCTTTTGTGGCAAGGCTGTCTCTCATTTAAACCAACTAATCTACTATATTATCAACTCGGATTGATATTCTGTATTCTCTCATTTATCCACGACGAGTATATCTTATCCCATTCGGATCTCACCAACTGAGTCAGTTTGCCGTCTGTATTGTATTTGTATTCTGTTTTCTCGTAGAGTGTCCAGTCTTTAGACTTTCTGTCCCATTGATAGACTACCATTTCGGTTCTTTTGCCTTCGGCATCTGTTGTGAATATCTTCTTCAGCTTAGGTTCCTGGGTCTTGTCATCATTGATGATACATTCTTTCTTTTGAAAAACCGGTACGGCATCTTTAGTTACCGATTGGGCAACCACACTTGAACAATAAGCCATACATACAACTGCTAAAATAAGGATCTTTGTTTTCATAACGTTTCTATTTTTCAGAGGTTAATTAAAGTCGAAGAACATCTTCTATCATATATGACGCCACGAAAACAAAATCGTTACAATTGAAACAAACTTTTTTTGTTAAAAAATATTGAATATCCCGAAAGTGTTTATCAATCAAATAAACGGAAAAGAAATTTAAAGAATAATACGGACTAATTCTTGATCATTGTCGAGCAATTCCTGATATTTTTCTTTATCGAAACAATATAAATGCGGTGATTTATGTGCTCCTTTTTTCAAAGTTTCATTCAGCGGAATGATTAATCCGGTAGAAATCATTTTACGTTGAAAATTACGCCTGTCGAGTTCCTGCCCCAAGATGCATTCGTATATAGCACGAAGTTCGGGCATCGTAAATTTTTCCGGTAACATTTTCCGCCCGAGGGGTACATAACCGATATTCGAGCGTATGGTACGCAAAGCGATTTTTATGACCTGATCATGCTTCGCAAATAAGGACGGGAGCTTATCCACATTGAACCACGAAAGTTCTTCCCCTTCTTCGGGTTCCATTCTGACTTTGCCATATTCGACAAGGGCGTAATAGGCAAGGGAGAGAAAACGGCTACGCAGCCAATGGTTTTCGGCATCTTTCGGTTGAATGGTAGTCAATATCTTATCGGCGAGCTCTTTGTCAGTCCTGTCCTTTTGCCCGAAAAGATAGAATTGCTTTACATAACTGTTTTCTATAGAAGTGGATTCTTTCAATACGCGCTCGGCCGTTTCGTCTACATCTTCCTCCTTATGCACCAATCCCCACGGAAGAATCCAGTTGTCGCCCATATCAACACGACGGAGCAAGACTTTCAAAACGTTGTCGTTGAAAGCAAGAATAACACACTCGACCGAAAACTGAGGCAAAAACTCATTGTGCCGGGAGTCATATACCTCTTTCAGTATTCGCATACTTTTAGTTAGTTTCATCTTTCTCCCTCTCTGCTTGTTGGTTTTGCTTCTCTGTCAGTTTATAGTTGCGGAATTCAGCCTTATTCTTTTCCTCCTTCAAGCTATCGATGCATATCATAGCAGCGGATAAGTCTGTCGATTGCTTTACACCTTTCTTGGCTACAGGAGGCAATTGATAAGAATAGGTATTATTGCCTTTCAGCGTCAATGTTATCGGTTTGTCCTGATTGGATGCTATAAATTGTGCCACCTCACCCAAAGCATTTCCTTCGAACTTGATGATTTCGTACTGCTTACCCAAATTCGTAAAGCGGAAGTTCAGTCCGTCATCGTTCACAGGAAGCGATTCGGCAGAGGTGCCGTCTTTCAGCGCCACTTTCAGCTGATTATGCATCTGGTTGCCGCCGATATAAACACTTTCCAGATAAAGCGTCCCACTGTTTTCTTTGACGCCCGACCGGAGTGTTGTGATTTGAAGTCGTCCGTCATTAAAGCCCTCAATCGGCACAAAGATGCCAGCATCATAATAGTTCTTGTCTATCATGTAGTGGAAGGCTTTCTTCATCGAATCCACTTTCGGCTGATTGACGGCAACAAGTGAGTCACATTGGCGAATGATATAATCGTTCTCTGCCCGTCGTACCGTATCGAGTAAAGCAAAAGCGTTGCGTTGCTCTTCGAAGGCTTTCGGATAAAGCGTTTTGATGCTGTCGAGATAGTTCTTTGCCTGTTCGAACTGATTATTGTCCAGTGCCACACGAGCCATTTCCAGCTGTTTTTTGGCTCCTTCGTCCTTAGGCGAACAGGATGATAAAAGGCTTCCTGCTATAATCAGACTAATAATCGTATGGATCAAATATAATTTCATTCTGTCTCTAATTTAAGGTTTCTAATTGGATGGAGTTGCTTTCGCAAGCACAAAGAATATAAATATTCGTGGCTAATTTAGCTGTTCTCTATCTAATTCTAAGTTTTTATCCTATTTTTGTAATCTGTTTTTAACAAAAATATAAAAGGAATCCGAAATAGCCTTCTATATTGTGTCAAAAATACAAAAAGAAATCAAAAATGTACATAACTCCGGAAGATTTAAAAGCAAGATTTTCAGACAAAATATTCCACCTGATAGGCGAAACTGCCGATAAGCTCGGATTGGAATGCTATGTCATCGGAGGATATGTACGCGATATATTCCTGCACCGCCCATCCAAAGACATCGACATCGTCACCGTAGGGCGGGGAATTGAATTGGCCGAAGCAGTAGCCGCAGTACTCGGGCCTAAAACCCATATCGCTGTATTCAAGAACTTCGGCACGGCACAACTTAAATACAAAGGTTTGGAAATCGAATTTGTCGGGGCACGCAAAGAGTCGTACCAACGGGATTCGCGCAAACCGATAGTGGAGGACGGTACTCTGAAAGACGATCAAAACAGGCGCGACTTCACAATCAACGCCTTGGCCGTATGTATCAACAAGGCACGCTTCGGCGAACTGCTCGATCCTTTCGGCGGGTTGGAGGATATGGACAATCTCACCATCCGCACCCCACTCGATCCGGATATTACTTTCAGTGACGATCCTTTGCGGATGATGCGTGCCATACGCTTTTCGGCGCAGTTAGGATTCGATATAGAGCCGGCTTCTTTCGATGCCATCACCCGAAACAAGGAGCGCATAAAAATCGTTTCGCAGGAACGTATCATCGACGAACTGAACAAGATCGTCCTATCTCCTAAACCTTCTATTGGCTTCCTGCAATTGGAGCAGACAGGTCTTCTCGAAATCATATTTCCCGAACTGGTTGCCCTGAAAGGTATAGAAACCAAAGAGGGAATCGGACATAAAGACAACTTCTACCACACATTGATGGTACTGGACAATATCGCTCTGAAAACGGACAATCTCTGGCTGCGATGGGCTGCTGTACTGCACGACATTGCCAAGCCTGCGACAAAACGCTGGGACAACCGTTTGGGGTGGACGTTTCACAACCACAACTTCATCGGCGGAAAGATGGTGCCTAAAATCTTCAATCGCCTGAAACTCCCGCTCAACGAAAAGATGAAGTATGTGCAGAAGCTTGTCGATTTGCACATGCGTCCGCAGGTGTTGGTGGACGAAGATATATCCGATTCGGCTGTGCGCCGCCTGCTGTTCGAGGCGGGAGACGATGTCGACGATCTGATGACACTCTGCGAGGCCGACATCACGTCCAAGAACCCGAACAAAGTACAACGCTACCTGCAAAATTTCGATAAGGTTCGCCACAAACTGAAAGAAATAGAAGAAAAAGATCATGTCCGCAACTTTCAGCCGCCGATAGACGGAGACGAAATCATGAAGCTTTTCGGGCTTCCCCCTTCTAAGGAAATCGGTATATTGAAATCGGCTGTCAAAGATGCTATTCTCGATGGAATTATCCCGAACGAATACGATGCAGCATACGATTACCTGCTGAAAGAAGCCGCCCGTTTAGGATTGACCGTCAACAAAAAGAATGATTAACATGCATACACTATAAATTATAAATAAGAATATCACTAAAGTAATACTCAAAATTATTATGAAAACATTTCTATTATCAATCTTTACATTACTCGCATCAATAACAGCTTTTGCACAAGAAAAGAAATTTTACGAAGGCGGGCCTCTCAGCCATCTCAGCATTGGCTTGCGCGCATCCACTATGGGGGGAGGCGTAGAATTAGCCACTCCGCTGAACAGCTATTTTAAGATGCGTGCCGGTATCAACTACATCGGCTTCAGTACCGGATCGTTCGATATTTCGCTCGACGACCACAACAATCATCTATATGATGCCATAGGCTATGTACCGGACTATAAAATGAAGCCTAAATTAGACTTTTTGAATGGAAGCTTACTCATTGACTTTCATCCGATGAAATCCGGTATTTTCCATATAACCGTAGGCGCTTTCATCGGGAAAAACCAGCTTAAAGCCAGAGGCTATCTTTTCAATGGAGACACTGGCGAACGGGCGAGTCTTTTAGATCCGAATGGTGAGTGGCCAAAATTGGAATTTGACGGCAACGAACTCAATATTGATGGTGGACGCTTAGATGCCAACATTCAATTAGGAGAGATCGTAAAGCCTTATGCCGGAATCGGTTTGGGGCGTTCCATTACAAAAAACCGGGTAGGATTCAAATTCGAATTGGGCGTTATCTATCAGGGAGATTATAGCATCAAGCAAAACGGAAGAAAGGTAGATACGACCAATCTGAAAACAGAAAACTTCGAAGATGCCGACCAATATACCAAGTGGCTCAGATGGTGGCCGATGCTCAACTTCCAGTTGACATACCGTATCTTCTAATATAGAATTATTAAAATCAAAGAACGTTTATTATATAGATAATCTAATTTGCATATGTCGACAATATCTATCATCGTAGCCGTAGACGAGAACAATGCCATAGGCAAAGACAACAAGCTATTGTGCCACTTGCCCAACGATCTCAAATACTTCAAATCCGTAACCAGCGGCAGCCCTGTTATCATGGGACGCAAAACGTTCGAATCGCTTCCCAACGGGGCATTGCCTAACAGGAGGAATATCGTTATCAGCCGGAACAAGCAGTTACAATACCCGAATACGGAGATGGCTGGCTCGATAGAGGATGCTATTGCCCTATGTCAAGGAGAGAACGAAGTTTTCATTATCGGAGGGGGGACAATATACCAAGAAGCCATTCATTTTGCCGACAAACTGTATATTACCCTTATCCACCACAAATTCGAAGGGACGGATACATTCTTTCCTGCAATAGATAGCAATAGCTGGCAAGAAGTATGGCGCGAAGACCATCCGGCGGACGAAAAGCACCGATATGACTATAGTTTTGTCCGTTACGAGAAAATAAATCGTTAATATCCTTGCTTTTCTGAAATAAACATCCTATTTTTGCAACCCGATTCGACAGAATATAATAACGAAAATACTATATAGCGATGAAAAGAACATTTCAACCATCAAACAGAAAGAGAAAGAACAAACACGGCTTCCGCGAAAGAATGTCGACAGCTAATGGTCGTCGCGTATTAGCTGCCCGTCGTGCTAAAGGAAGAAAGAAACTTTCTGTTTCAGACGAATATCCTAAAGCATAAGATAGCCGAGCGCTAAATTATTAGGACAATATAAGAGTAAGAATTGAATCAAATTCTTACTTTTGTTGTTTATATACCATACTCCTCCGATGACAATGAACTGGTTCGATATATTTGTTCTTATCCTATTAGCCGCAACCCTTATCCGGGGCTATATCACCGGGCTGGTGATGCAGGTTGCCATGCTTGCCGGAATCATTCTGGGAGCGATATTCTCGGGATGGCTTGCCGACTTTATTGCACCGTACCTGATGGAGTGGACAGGAGCAGCCCCTCATATCATAGGGCCATTGTCGTATATCGTAGCCTTCCTGCTCATCCTGTTAGTCCTCTTTCTTGTAGGGCGGATGATACATTCCACTGTGAAGGCCGCACACCTCAACTTCCCTAACCGCGTAGCCGGAGCTGTATTCTGTGCCGTAAAGTGGTTCTTGGTGCTGAGTGTATTGGTCAGCGTGATAGAAGAATTCGACCAGAACAAATCGATATTCACCGAAGAAGTCCGCGAGCAATCCTACACCTACCCTATCGTCAAGGCTGTGGCACCTACTATTATTCCTTATCTTCGCTTCGATTGGTTCGAGCAGCTTCCGCAAGCTGTTCATCAAGAGCCTTCGCTAATTCCTGCTTAGAAACGATGCCTACAGCCCGCCCTATTTCTTTCCCGTCGCGGTAGAGAATCATCGTCGGAATAGATTGTATTCCCTGTCTGGTAGCGAACTGCTTATTGGAATCGATGTCTAATTTAGCGATCTTGACTTTCCCTTTATATTCCTTTGCCAGTTCTTCGAGTACAGGATTCATCTTCTGACAAGGAGGACACCATGCCGCCCAATAATCTACCAATACAATGCCTTTTCCTGTCTCTTTCTTGTATGTAGAAGCGGTTATACTCACCGTCGACGGCTTTTCCTTCTCTTGAGCGATGAGCTCACAAGTAAGAAAGAACGATATAAATAGAATCAATAAAACCTTCACTCTCATAATGCATATCTTTTACTTTTCAAAGATAGCACATTGTTCCGGAAAAGTGACAATCGTGTCAACATATTGAGTCGTTTACGTTCCTCGAAACAATTGTTGGCTCCGCCAATTTCCAATTCGACGAACGAAGGTGACTCAATGGCCACCAAGCGTTTCTTTACAGGACTGATACCGCCGTCAAGTTTTGCCAAAAACCTACTTCGCTGATTATCAATCGAAATTTAGTTAAAACTTGACACTCTTGACATATTTGACGCGATACAGTGTTTTTTCACCCCCTCCAACCTCCCCCAACAAGGGGAGGCTATTATATAGATAAAATTGTTTTATTTTATTACCCCCTCTTGTAGAGGGGGTAGGGGGGAGGTGGATTAGTCGTTTTTCTTGCAGCGGACGGAGAAGAGGCTGCCGCAGCCGGTCTGGCCACGGCCTGCAAACGCGAGGCTACGACGGACAGACCGGACCCATGCATTGTAGCTGCTGTAGGCACTCGCCGACCAGAAGTAGCCGATGTAGCCGTAATCGAGTGCCTTGGCAGTGCCGGCGTAGCCCGTAAGTACTACATTGAAGCCACCCCGCGCCGTAGAGAAGCTCTTGCCGTTGGGAGAGCCGTAGTTATGGCCCGGTAGCTCACACTCGCTCTTCATTGCCTCACCAAGGGTAGGGCCACGCCCACCTGCTGTCGTTTCCCAGGTAGAAGACCATGTGCTGTTAGCCGTAGCAGAATAGCTGGAAGCATGCTCGGTGAGTTCCTTTTCCAGTTCATTCCATTCACGGTCGGTAGGTACATGCCAGTTGGGTGGGCAAATACCCCGGATTTTTCCATCTTTGGCTCCTGGACTTGTTTCTTTTTTGACCTCTACTTCATTCGCACCGGGAACAGTGCCCGCTATCTGCCCCTGGTCTACTGTCTCGCTATTTTCGCCGTTAGTTGCAGCATACCAATTGTAAAGAATACCCATCTGTGGATCCCAGTCGGCCTGGGCTTGGGTAGGATAGTATGTTCCACCTGTACCGGTTGGCCCTTTCCAAGGATAAGCCCAGTATTTATCAGTGTAGGGACTGGATATCATGCCTGCATCATGACGATACCCTGTATAGCCATCTGCAGCCTTCGGTTCGTAGCGGAGGTTCTCCAACATCCAGTCGCCAGCGGTACTTCCAAAGTTACGGGCTAAGTAAACCTGATTGTCGCGAGGGTCAATAACTTCGTAAACAGCAGCAGAGATACCCGGCTGTCCTATTAGTTGCCATTCAGTCCCATCGAAAACATACAGCCCTTCGTAAATAGGGTCGACTGCACAATGGTCAGCTTTGGTGTTGTATACAGCCAATGCTGTATGGTCGTTCAATACCCAATTGCCACTTCCGCCGATAGAGGCCGATAGTTCAGCAGGAGTAGTAGGTTTCAGGTTAGTTAGCTCTACGCGAGGCATATTCAATCCGTGAGTGGTTGTTGCACCCTCGGTCAGGTCCAATAGTGCCCCCGCCCGTGGTGGTGTATTGCTCCCGATAGTTACTTGCCCATGCAGGCCGATTGTTGTTGTTAAGAAGGCTAATATGATAATAGCCTGTGTCAAGATTGTTCTTTTCATAATAATATCAATTTGGAAATTAGTAAATTCGAATATTTGAAAATTATTGCATTGTTAGCTTTGTCATCCCGAGTGGACACGAGGGATCTCTTTCGGTTTTCATGTAGGGGCAGACCAGTGTGTCTGCCTGATATATTGCTTTGCGGGCGACCCCACGCATATATATCCTTTTTAATTGCCTCCACTTTTAAGTGGAGGTCTCGAAGGGTTAGTTCAAAAAGGGCTTTAGCCAAATATCCTTTGACTAAAGTCATCTCCTGAAAGATGCAATCATATCCACGCCCTAAAAGGCGCGGCAACATTAGACTGTTATCCGTTGACTGATAGCTGTTAGTTTTATTGTCATCCTGAGTGGATACGAGGGATCTCTTTCCGATAACGGGGCGGGATGCCTCACACAAGGTTCGGCATGACAAAGTATTGTTGTTGACTGTTGACTGCTCACTGTTAACTGAAATATTGCCCCTCGCTCCCCCTCTTATGGAGGGGGCCGGGGGGAGGTAGGTACGGCTGTCGCAGCCGGAAATACCCCTGACATTAACACAAGCAAATATTATTGAGTTGACAAGTAGACGAGTTGACCAGTAAACAAGTTTATACCATTCTCGTGTACTCGTATACTTGTCTACTTGTTTACTTTTTTCTAAAAAAAGGACTCTGGAAATTTTGATTAATCCGAAATATTCATTATATTTCGTGTGTGTGTGTGTGTGTGTGGAAGTCTCATTTTTTCAACTATCAGGTTGATAAAACGAATCTTAAATAAGAATATGGTTGAATTGTGCCACATAATTTGTATTGCTATACTTCAGCAAAGGAACGAAAAAAAACGTAAACAATATACATTTTCATAAAAAAAAGCTGCCCGATGACCGGACAGCTTCTATTCTTTTCGAGAGAAATTTACCACGCAAAGAGCGGATAATCTTTCATAATACTATTCACCTTCTCGCGAACTGCTTTGATAGAAGCCTCATCTTCCGGCGCAGAAAGGACACGATCTATCAATTCCACCACTTCGCCCATCAGCGGTTCTTTTACACCTCTTGTCGTAAGAGCGGGAGTTCCGAAACGCAATCCCGATGTAAGGAACGGGCTGCGGCTATCGAACGGAACCATATTTTTATTAGTCGTGATATCGGCTGCTACAAGCGCCTTCTCAGCTAATTTACCTGTCAGTTCAGGGAACTTAGGGCGAAGGTCGATAAGCATGCTGTGATTATCCGTACCTCCCGAAATTACCTTATAGCCCATATCCATAAATGCCTGTGCCATAACGGCTGCATTCTTTTTCACCTGTGTCTGATATTCCTTGTACGAAGGATCTAACGCTTCGGCAAACGAAACAGCCTTAGCGGCAATAACGTGCTCCAGTGGTCCTCCCTGTATGCCCGGGAATACGGCAGAATCGAGCAATGCCGACATCATGCGTGTTTCGCCTTTCAGTGTTTTCTTGCCCCAAGGATTTTCGAAGTCCTTGCCTACCAAGATAGCCCCTCCGCGTGGCCCACGAAGCGTTTTGTGCGTTGTGGTAGTCACGATATGCGCATGTGGAAGCGGATTATTAAGCAATCCGGCAGCAATCAGTCCGGCAGGATGTGCCATATCCACCAAAAAAAGCGCTCCTACCGAATCTGCAATTTTGCGGATGCGGGCGTAATCCCAATCGCGGGAATAAGCCGAGGCTCCTGCTATAATCAGTTTGGGCTTTTCGCTTCGGGCAACCTGTTCCATCTGCTCGTAATCGACTAAGCCGGTATCTTCTTTTACATTGTACTCCAACGCATGGTAAACCAATCCCGAGAAATTCACAGGCGAACCGTGCGAAAGGTGTCCTCCATGCGAAAGGTTCAATCCAAGGAATTTGTCTCCCGGTTGCATGCAGGCAATAAATACGGCAGCATTGGCTTGTGCACCCGAATGCGGTTGCACATTGGCATATTCGGCTCCGAATAGCTGTTTCAGGCGGTCTATTGCCAATTGCTCGCTTTGGTCTACTATTTCGCACCCCCCATAATAACGTTTCCCCGGATAGCCTTCGGCATATTTATTGGTCAAAACCGAACCCATTGCTTCCATCACTTGCTGGCTGACAAAGTTTTCGGAGGCAATTAACTCTATACCTTTCAATTGGCGCTGGTATTCTTTCTCGATAATATCAAAGATAGCAGTGTCTCTTTTCATACGTTTTCGAAATTATTTAGTTATATATGAGGTTAAATAGAGCATAAAGGTAGTGATTATAATTTATCGGACGATCACTTTGCATACATTTTTCTATTTGAAAGCAATTTCAGCAATTATACAGCACAACGATTGATTATCCGAACAAGACAGCTCATTTAGTCACAATTCTGCGAATTCAAACATTCTATTTAATTTCTTTCTTTTCGATGGTTTTTGATTACCTTTGTTATCGGTCTAAACCTTATATAGTTGGCAAAACAAAACGATTCATATAACCGAATCCTGAAATCGACGAGTATATTCGGCGGTTCGCAGGTGGTGACGATTATCATCGGCATAATACGTACCAAGATTATTGCCGTCCTGCTCAGTAAAACGGGCGTGGGGCTGATAGGCGTTTACCAATCGATCATCGATCTCACCCGCTCGGTAACCAATCTGGGTATCGACACGGGAGGGGTGAAAGATATTGCCGCAGCTGCCGCCAAAGATGACGGGCAACACCTCAACAAAGTAATTGCTATCCTCAAACAATGGTTCTGGCTGACGGCTTGGATCGGGCTGTTTACGTGTATTGTTTTTTGTATGCCTATCAGCCTCTGGGCTTTCGGCGATCCGCAGTATTCGATGGCAATAGCCGCTTTGTCCGTCTGCATTTTCTTCTCTACAATGGCAACAGGTCGTTCGGTAGTCATGCAGGGGATGCAGCGCATCGGCTATATGGCAAAATCGGCTATATGGGCGAGTTTTTTCGGCTTGCTGGCAGTTGTTCCGCTTTATTATTTCTTAGGTACAGAGGGAATTATTCCCGCGCTTATCGTCAGCAGCGTGATATTGTACATCTGCGCCGAATATTATTACCGTAAACTGAAAATCCAGCCGGTAAAGGTAGATAACAAAGAGGCATTCGAGGTTGGATTGAGCACGCTCAAACTGGGCTTGTTTATTGTCCTTTCGAATATCATCTACACGGTGAGCATGTTTCTTATCCGCACCTATCTTATCCGCATGATGGATATTCAGATAGCCGGATTGTTTCAGGCGGTATGGACTATTACAACTGTCTATTTAGGATTGATTCTCCGTTCGATGGGGACGGATTTTTTCCCCCGCTTGTCAGCTATTGCGGAACAGAAAGAAGAATCGAACAAGCTCATCAACGAGCAAAGTTATATTGTACTTGTCATCGCTTCGCCCATTGTTATGGGGATGCTCCTTTTCTCCGATTGGGTGCTGACGATTCTCTATTCTGCCGAATTCGGACAGGCATCTACCCTACTCGAATGGTTTGTATTGGGTACCTTCCTCAAAGTGCTTTCGTGGCCGATAGCCTTCGTCTTGCTCGCCAGGAATAAGGGTGTGATGTTTTTAATCTCCGAAGTACTATTCTATGGCTCGTTTCTGGGCGTGGCATACTACCTCTTTCCGTCTTATGGGCTGGATGCTGTGGGCATGGGCTATCTGGCGGCATATGTGGTGTATCTGCTGACGGTTCTTATAATGGGGATGAAGCTGACTTCTTTCCGTTGGGATGGGAAAAATATACTGATGATTTTAGTCAACCTGTTACTGGTAGGAGGATTGTTTTATATTATCCGCTTCCAAGGGGAATACAGGTACATAATCGGCAGTGTTTTGCTGGCTGTTGCGGTGGCATATGCGTTGATTAATCTAAGAAAAGTATTCACATTCAACGATTTCAGAGGGTGGTTCAAAAAATAAAAGCAATAAGGCTTCCTGAAATCAGAAAGCCTTATCTATAGATGAAATGAAAATATTACAACCCTGCAAATGCTAAAATAGCTTCGGCTGTCATTTCGCCTTCATATTTCTCACCATTGATGAAAAACGAAGGTGTTCCGTTTACTCCACTTCTTAATCCACTCTCCAGATCTCCCTCTACTTTGCTTGTGTACTTCGGGTTGGAAAAGTCTGATTCGAATTTTTCAACATCCAAATCGAGTTCGTCGGCATATTGTAATAAATGGCTGTCGTCAAGATGTTCTTGATTCTCAAACAGCATATCATGCATTTCCCAGAATTTTTTCATACCGCCTGCTACTTCGGAGGCAATTGCTGCGCTTGCTGCATAGCGATGTATATTCGTCAGTGGGAAGTTACGAAAAACGAATTTCAGCTTATCGCCCAATTCTTTTTGTATCTTCTTCACTACATAATATGCCTGCCCGCAATAAGGGCATTGATAATCTCCATACTCAACCAATTCGATAGGGGCATTGGTACTGCCCTGTATATGGTCTTTTTTGCTGACCGCTTCTCTTAGTGCCATATCTTTTGTTTTATTTCGTTAGTTTCTCTAATGCATCCAAAACGCCGTCGACACCCGGATTGATTCCTTCGGGCGAGAGGTAGCTCCAGCGGATAACCCCATCTTTGTCGATGAGGTATATCGAGCGTTTGCTATGTCCTTTTTCATCATACGATTCGTATAGCTTCGAAATCGCTCCTTTCGGCTCGAAATCGGCTAAAAGAGGAAATTTAAGTTGGCGCTCCTTGGCAAAAGCCATGTGCGACCATTTGCTGTCTACCGAGATACCAATCACAATTGCGTTGTGCTTCTCGAACAAGGGAAGGGAAAGATTGAAGAGCGACATCTCGTCACTGCATACGGGGCTCCAATCCGCCGGATAGAAGACAAGAATTACATTTTTCCCTTTTAGTTCGCTAAGACCTAACTCCTGATCGGGAGTACAATTGAGCTTGAAGTCGGGTGCTTTTGTTCCGTTGGCTAACATATTATTGACGTTTTAATATTTATGGTATTAAAACAAGCTTCAATATGATATGTTCGGGAAGTTAACGTAGTTTAAGAGGAAGGACAGATAGTCAAAGGATTACCAATTCAGCGCATGAATAGAATGGCAGGCAACCAAAGCGGCAGTTTCTGTTCTGAGGCGGCTTTCGCCTAACGAAATAGGTTCGAATCCGGCTTCTATCGCTTTTTGTACCTCCTCTTCGCTGAAGTCTCCTTCGGGGCCGATAAGGATAAGGACATTTTCGCCTTTGTGGTAAGTATCTTTCAATAAGGACTTTTCGCCATCGTAGCAATGGGCAATAAATTTCCTCCCCTCGAATGGTTGTTGGATGAATTTAGCAAAGGGTATCATCTCGTCCAATTGCGGGAGGATTGCTTTTTGGGACTGCTTCATGGCCGAAACGAGTATTTTCTCTATTCGCGGCAATTTGATTTCTTTCCGCTCCGAATAGCGGCAGAGGACAGGCGAAAAATGGTCGATGCCTATTTCGGTCGCTTTCTCGGCAAACCATTCGATGCGGTCGATATTCTTGGTCGGGGCAAAAGCTATCTGCAGATTGAAATTCCAGTTTTTAGGGGCTTCTATCCTGTTAGCGATTTCGACAAAGCAATGCTTGGGATTGGCTTCGATAATCTTAGCGTCATAGAAATGGCCTTTCCCGTCGGTGAGGTATATTTCATCGCCTTCGGTCTTGCGCAAAACACGCACAGCATGTTTGCCTTCTTCTTCGGGCAATTCCGTAGAAACGGCAATATCGGGCGTATAGAAGATTGTTTTTTCCATCAGATAAAATGGTAGATCAATGAAATCATAAGTTCAATTTAAAGATAATGATACCACTAAAAATCCCTCCTAATACAAAAATAGAAAATATATATCCTAAAAAATAAGCAAGGAAAGGTAACGAAATCCGGGGTATCATTTTATATTTATTAAATACATTGAAATACATATAACCTATTAAAAGGAGAGAGAGAGGGGTTACAAGCATCAATACTTTTAGATTTGATACATAATAGCTCACAGGGATAGAAAGTATTTGTAACAGCATTGCATGCCCGTGTATATAGGAATTAATGACCAGATGTTCGCCATAATTATATTTTTCCTTCCTATAAATTAAAAAAGAACCTAATGCATATAAAGGGAGTAATAACAATGTAGAAATGGCTGTATGATCATTAACTATGCTAAATAGAGACCTTATTATTTCATTCATTGTTAGCATAATAGGACTATCTAGTATAGGCCGGGAAGATATCTGAAAATCATTGGCATCTATAATAGGCACTCCGATAAAATGCATAATCACCGTATAGATAGTAGCCAAAATGAAAACATAGGCAAAAGGCTTGAAATACTTGGCGCGTTTACCTTCCAGATAGTTACGGATGGTTTGCCCGGGACGTAGAGTTAATTCTTTGATTGTGAAAAGGATTCCTTTATCTACGTGGAGCACTCCATGAAGAAAATCGTGTATTATGTGGTGCAGGTCTATTCGTCCGGTATGCATCGTCTGTCCGCAATCGGGGCAATAGTTACCTGTTGCTGTTTGTCCGCAATTTTTACATACTTCTGACATATTTTGCTGGTTGATAGGTTAATCAATCCTCAAATATAATCTTATTATTCCCTAATTCCTTAATTTTTGCTAACGATTCCACATTAATATCCAATTCGCGAAGCCTGTCACCGCCATCCTGAAACGACTTTTCGATAATAAATCCCATTCCCAGCAGTTCCGCTCCGGCCTCTTTTACGAGATTGTTGACGGCAATTGCTGCATTACCGTTTGCCAGAAAGTCGTCGATAAAGAGGACTTTATCATTCTCGTTCAGAAAGTCGCGGCTTATACAAATCGTATAATCACGGTCTTTGGTAAAAGAATGGGCTGTTGTCGATACGGGGTTGACCATTGTCTTGGGTTCGGCCTTCTTGACAAATACCACAGGCAATTCTAACAGGTAGCCGGTCATAATGGCCGGAGCAATACCACTCGCCTCTATGGTAACTATCTTATTGATGGGCAGATTCCCGAAACGGCGGACAAATTCCACAGCAATGGATTTCATCAAAATAGGATCCATCTGATGATTGATAAAACTATCTACTTTGAGGATGCCTCCGTCGAAACTTTTTCCGTCTTTCAGTATGCGATTTTTCAGTATTTTCATATAATCATTATTCTTTAATTCGGATAACAAGATTGGCGATAATAGCGATTAATCCGCCCGTTGCGATGCCGGAAGAGAAAATTCCTTTGAACCATGCCGGTGTCTGCGAAAGAATATCGGGAACAAGCTCGACCCCTAATCCGCAGGCAAAACTTACGGCCAACACCAGAATAGCCTTACGGTTGATATTCTGCGAAGCAATAATACGTATACCCGAAGCGGCTACTGTACCGAACATCAACAACGTAGCACCACCCAATACGGGTTCGGGCATAATGGAAAATATCCCTCCGATAAAAGGAAATGCACTAAGGACAACCAGAAATCCGGCAATATAATATCCTACATAGCGGCTGGCAACACCTGTCAATTGTATCAACCCGTTATTCTGGGCGAATATGGAAGTCGGGAAGGCATTAAACATCCCTGCAAAAAGGGAGCTGATACCATCGCCCAAAATACCACCTTGCACACGCTTCATAAACTTAGGCCCTTCGATCGGTTCGCCACCGATCATCGAGTTGGCGGTAATGTCTCCGTAGGCCTCGATAGACGTGATGAAATAAATCAGCGCTATGGCAATGAAAACCCCTACATCAAATCCCAATCCGTATTTGAACGGCACAGGAACGGTTATAGAACCGAAGCCCGATAGCTGCGAGAAATCAATCATTCCCATGCAATAGGCTATTATATAGCCCACAATCAAACCGATAACAATCGAACCCATGCGCAGGTATTTATTGCCTACGCTATTCAGCAGGATGATAGTAAGCAAAACAATTCCGGCCAACAGTAAATTCTGATAGCTTCCCATTGTTCCTGCCTCCATTGCACTGAAACCACCTCCACAAGAGATAATAGCTACTTTGATAAGGCTCAACCCGATCATCGTCACCACAATACCCGAAACAAGCGGGGTTATCACTTTGCGGGTATATTTTAGCAGGCGGCTGACAATCATTTCCACCGGCGAGGCTGCCATGCAAACGCCGAAGATAATAGGAAGGGCAGCTACACCCATCCCTCCGAATCCGGCTGTCAATGGGCCTATAAAAGAGAAACTCGTCCCCTGTATACAGAGCAATCCCGAACCTACAGCTCCAAAACGGCGGCATTGCACAAAGGTAGAAACGCCGGAAGTCAGCAAAGCCATCGATACGAGAAATGCTGTCGTCTCCGTATCTAATCCTAATGCTCCCGCTATGATAAGGGGCGGCGTAATGATGGCGACAAAGATTGCGAGTAAATGCTGTAAAGCGACAAACAACGCTTCTTTGAATGGGGGGCGATCTTCTATCTGGTAGATGAGATCGGTTTTTTTAATCGGCTGGATGATTTCGTCCGCCTCTTGTTTAGAGATTTCCATTGATGAGAATAATTATAATAAAAAAAGAGTGGGGATTATTCCCACTCGATGGTTGCAGGCGGTTTGGACGAAATATCGTAAACGACGCGGTTGACGCCTTTTACCTTATTGATGATTTCGTTCGATACCTTCGCCAGAAACTCGTACGGAAGATGTGCCCAATCGGCTGTCATGGCATCGGTAGAAGTCACGGAGCGCAAGGCTATCGTGTTTTCATACGTACGCTCGTCGCCCATCACGCCGACTGACTGCACAGGCAACAGGATTGCCCCTGCCTGCCAAACCTGATCGTAGAGTTTATGCTCGCGCAAAGCACGGATAAATATATCGTCTGCATTCTGAACGATCTCTACTTTTTCGGGCGTAATATCGCCCAATATGCGGATGCCAAGCCCCGGTCCCGGGAACGGGTGACGCTTGATCAAATGTTCCATCATGCCGAGCTCCAGTCCGACCTTGCGAACTTCGTCCTTGAATAGCAGGCGAAGCGGCTCAACTAATTTAAGGTTCATTTTTTCAGGCAATCCACCTACATTGTGGTGAGACTTGATAACTGTGCCTGTTATGGAGAGAGACTCGATGATATCAGGGTAGATAGTTCCCTGTCCGAGCCATTTAATATTGTTCAGTTTATGCGCCTCCTCATCGAATACGTCGATAAATCCTTTTCCGATGATTTTGCGTTTCTGCTCCGGATCTGTCACTCCCGCCAATGCCTTGTAGAATCTGTCGCGGGCATTTATACCGATAACGTTCAGCCCTAAATGCTCATAGTCTTTCAACACCTGCTCGAATTCGTTTTTGCGGAGCAAACCGTGATCAACAAAGATACATGTCAGGTTTTTGCCGATTGCCCTGTTCAACAACACGGCTGTAACGGATGAATCCACACCTCCCGAAAGGGCAAGGATTACTTTGTCGTCGCCCAATTGCTGTTTCAACTCGGCAACAGTGGATTCGATGAACGAAACAGGCGACCAGTCGCGTTTCACCCCACACATGTTCAGGAAGTTGCTCAACAGACGCGTTCCGTCTGTTGTATGGAATACTTCGGGATGGTATTGCACAGCCCAGGTTGTTTCTCCGTTTATTTTGTATGCAGCATTCTTTACATCCTTCGTGCTGGCTATCACCTCGAAGTTATCGGGCAGATAGGTGATGGTATCGCCGTGCGACATCCATACCTGTGTACCTTCGGGGATTCCGTCGAATAGCGGTTCGTTAGCATTGATTTTATCCAAATGGGCACGTCCATACTCGCGCGAATCGCCTTTTTCGACCTTTCCTCCGGAGGAATAGGCCAGGTATTGCGCCCCGTAGCATATACCCAATACCGGATATTTGCCGCGAATCTGACTGAGATCCGGCTTGAACGATTGAGCATCATTCACCGAAAAAGGGCTACCCGAAAGGATTACACCTTTTACCGTTGTATCGCCGAAAGGAAACTTGTTGTAAGGAACTATTTCGCAGTAAGTATTCAGGTCTCTGACTCTGCGACCGATTAGCTGGGTGGTTTGCGAACCAAAATCGAGGATGATAATTTTCTCGTGCATGCTGAATAATATTATTATTTAGATGCGCACAAAGATACTTATTTTTTTCGATAGCCAAGAAAGTGTTTCCTATATAAATTTATGTTATTTAACCACCTCGCTCTTAACGGTTATATTCAGTTCGTTATCAGGATTTTTCAGATCGTATATCCGGCCGGAAGTTATGTACTCCTTGCCAGCTACAATCGGGGCACCCATCCGGACTGTCAGCGAGAATACATTTGTGCCCGGGTCGTAACCGGCTTCACCTTTATACAAATCGCTACCCTCCAAAACGACATTCCCGTCAGGATCGGTTACCGTCAATTCGCCGCCCGGATATATTTTGCCGTCTTCAACCGTAAATCCGGTGAGGTTCTCGATGCTGATAAACAAGGTTTTCCCCATGGCTATCTCTTTGCTTTTCAGGGGAGTATTTTTATTCGTATCGAATACTTTCACGTCATCTATACGAAAGCCATTGTAGGAATAAGAAAGGCCTACAGTAGGTTTTGCTTTTGTTCCTGCGCTAAAACTACAGGCAGTCAACAGAGAGGCAAATACAAGGAAAAATGGGAGGTAAATTACTTTTTTCATTGCTGATTAGACTTTTATGTGTTAGTAAAATATGAGCAAAGATAAAGCATTTTTCAGTGCAATCAAAGATGTTATTCTATATAAATTTGTACTTTTATGATTCGATATTGTTAATTCGTCACCAGACTTAGCTGTCTGCTAAAACAAGATTTTGAATATGAAAAAGGCATTTCTATTGACACTATTGCTCCCTGCATTTTTAGGCTCGTGTATCAGCGTGAAGCATACAGCGTTCGAAGTGAAAGAACCTGCCCATATAACACTTCCGCCCGAAGTGGTGAATATCATCCTTGCCGACAATGCTTTAGTCGCCCCTTACGAAGGCGAGCCCGAAGAAGGACTGATAACCTTCGACAGTATCAAAGTTTCTTTTGTAGAAGAACTGCAAAAGCAACTGACCGATGCGCACTTTTTCGGTAGTGTAGAGATATACCCTTACGAGATGCGCTCCGATACGGCTTACTGGCAAGAGCTTCCGCTTTCGGCCAAAGATGTGACTGATATTTGTGCCGAAACGGAGAATGACGCAGTGATTTCGGTGGACAACTTTTTCATCTCGATGACTACTTTTCCAGAACAGCTTCCTATCGAATACGCATCGGGTGTATCGATGAATATCATCTCTAAGCTGCGCCTGTACAACATGGACGGGACGGAGCTTTACGTTCCGCTCATATTCAATGACACCCTCTACTGGAACAAATTGGATAACAACTGGAATCCTATCCCATTCCCGTCGACGAAGGAAATGATAGAAGAAGGCATAGAAATGGCCTCGGAAGTATTGGTTAAACAGCTTACCCCTTACTGGAGCCTACAGAACCGGGTATATTTCGCCGAAAACGACACAGAGACATTAATCACCCAAAACAAATGGAACGAGGCTTTTGCCATATGGGAAAAGGCATTCGAGACAGAGAAGAAAGCCGCCAAACGTGCCCGTCTGGCATTCGACATAGCACTCTATTATGAATATACGGACGATATAGAAAAGGCCAACGAATGGATGTCGACGGCTTTGGACTTGTTACCCGCCAGCCAAAGCGTAAACATCCACAAGCATTTCGATAATTATAAAGAGACTTTGGAGAAGCGGCAGGTTTCGCGCAATAAACTCAAAGAGCAAATAGGACAATAGCCTCAACCGAATGTCTGATAAAGAGATAACCATACGCAAACTGCAAACCTTCCGAAAGAGGAAGCATACACAAATGGCCTTTTACGATGTAGATCTGGAAGAATACCAAATCTATGTAGACGGGTGCGTCGGGGAGTTGCTCGATGTCGTGGAGCAGGATGCATCTGACCGGCAGAAGAAAAGCATCCTGATAAGATACCTGAAATACCTCCGCGGGATGCGGATAATCGAAACCGAGGAGCGGGAATATGTCACTCACGAGTTTTATGAGTTATCGCAGATTGTAGGCGTGAATGTCAGCTTCCACCTCAACAGGGTCATCTATGGATTGTTTATGATTATTGCCACAAAAGCCCTAAAAGTACTTTACTTCTGGAGAAGGCCAAAAGAAAGGGGCGAATCTGATAACGGAAGAATCCGGGAAGAGTTTGAAATCACCTGCACCGATTGCCAATACAAGATGCTGGGAGATGCAGCCTTCTACGAATCCGATACGCAAAACGATGTATGGCTGGGAAAGGTAATCGTGGAATGCCCCGTGTGCGGGACATATAACCTCGTCTTTTTCGAAGACAGGGAAGGCTATCACGGCTTTGTGCAGGGAGACTATCGTGTGATAGAAGATTTAGACACCTGGCCACGCGAAGACTATTCGCAAAAGATGCACTGGACAAGGGAACAGGCCGAACAACGCCTGCAACAAATCAAGTATTGGCGCAAAGGCTAATCCAACGCCATTCGGAGGGGAAGATTTGGATAGCCTCCTATCTTTTGTTATCTTTGTCGCTCAATCAAATAACAACAACATGGCAGAATTTCCAGATTGTCCTGCTTGCAGCATGGCTAACACTTACTTTGACGGAACAAATTATGTATGTCCCGACTGTTTCCACGAATGGAGCGGAGAGGCTGATGTGCAAACCGAAGATAATACTCCGCGCGACAGCAACGGCGCCGAACTACAGGACGGCGATGCGGTGACAGTCATCAAAGACCTGAAAGTAAAAGGTTCGTCGATGGTTATCAAACGCGGAACGAAGGTAAGAAGCATCCGTCTGACCGACGATCCTACCGAGGTAGACTGCAAAATCGAAGGCTCGAGCATCGTACTGAAAACATGCTTCCTCAAGAAGTAGGAAAAGCATCCCGACAAACACAATGCAACTCGACTTATTCTCGCAACCACAATTCCGGTTCTTTAGCCTCGGAAGCGGTAGCAGCGGCAACTGCTATTACCTCGGCACAAAGGAATACGGCGTCCTGATAGATGCCGGGATAGGCATACGCACCATCCGGAAGACACTGCGCGAATATGGTGTTTCGTTCGAGCGCATTCTGGGTGTCCTTGTCACGCACGACCATGCCGACCACATCAAAACGGCCGGTTGCCTCAGCAACAAATACAATATCCCTATCTACACCACCGAGAGTGTGCATGCGGGAATCGTACGCAGCCGCTATCTACAGATAGAGAGCCTCAACAGCAAACATATCATCCGGAAGGAAGAACCCTTTTTTATCAAAGACCTCAAGATTACGGCCTTCGAAGTGCCGCACGACAGCATCGAGAATCTGGGCTACCACATCGAGACCAACGGGCAAACCTTTGTCCTGCTGACGGATATCGGACGCTTCACGGACACTATCCGCCGCTATGCCGGACGAGCCAACCATTTGGTTATCGAATCCAATTATGATGAGACGATGTTGCGCAACGGGCCTTATCCGTATTATCTGAAAGAGCGCATTTCATCCGGGATGGGGCATATCAGCAACCACCTGTCGGCCCAGTTTATTGCCGAAATCTATCATAAAGGAATGAAAAACATCTGGTTATGCCACCTCAGCCAAGAAAACAACCATCCCGAATTAGCGTATAACACGGTGGTAGACAGCTTGCTGAAGATAGGAGTAAAACCGTCGGACGTAAGGCTCGAAACACTCAACAGGCACAAAGCTTCGGGATTGAGAGAATTCTAAACTATTCCAACATCAGGTTAATAACAGGCCTTTGCTGCGGAAACAGGTGATACTGCTTGGGCAGCTTATCTATTTTATAGCCGAACAAGAGGCGGCACAACAGCCGTTCGTCTCTGTCTTCGTGGATAGCCAAGCCGGTTGATTGCCTATATAGGTCTTTCAGATAGGGGGCATCGATGATTTTGGCCATTCCGTTCAGGTTGAACTTATCGGGGAATCCATCTGTTTCGGCATCGCGGACAATGGCGAGAAAGTTATCGAAAGTCTTTTGAACAGTCACATCCTGCCAGTTAAATACCTTATCGAATTCCTGATAAGCCTTTTCTGAGGTTTCATTTCTGTCTATTAGTTCCTTGATGGAGGGCAAAGGCGTATCGCTCTTTTCGAATACCTGCTCGAACCCGAAGCGGTTGTAATAAGCCATCAGGCTTTCTTCGGCAGGCACAAGTATCGAAAGCGGTATGGCGCGCTCGCGCATCACCTCGAACGAGCGATGTATCAGTTGCCCCATATATCCCCTCCCCCTGTATTCGGGCATAGTGCCAAGTCCGCCCAGATAGTAAAACGGCACATCCGCACCATGAAATGAAAGGGTGTAAGGAAACATGTGCAATGCGGCTACCGGCTCGCCTCCGTCGAAGTAGAGCAGGGTATGCTCATACTTATACTGCTCTCCGAAAACAATGTCCAGAAATTCATCCGTGTCGCCAAAGCATGTTTTCCACAGGTGGCGCACATCGGCTATCGTATGTTCGTCGGCAAAGCGTATCATGGATTCACAGGTACTACAATAGCTTCTTGCAAAAGAATATCGGGTATGTAAGACATCTTAGCTTTGCGCAGGTTCTCCAGTCCCATATCTTCTTCGCGGTTGATGTAGGTGAAGTGCGACGCCTCGTTGCGGACAAACTCCTGGTTGATGATAGTATAAGCCCCGTTGATTTCGGCATAAGCCTTCTCGACATGTACGACAAACGAATCCTCGGTCAGCGGTTCGCCAATGGTGAAAGCAACCAGCTTGCCGTTCACCCGGATGCCGCCTCCGCGAAGCCCGAGGTACTCAAAATTGTCGAGCATCAATTTGGTGGCTATATAATCGCAACGCAGCGCCTTGTCGCCATCATTATGCGCATCTTCCCAATCGTCGAGCATATCCACACACTCCTGATAATCGGATTGCGAGGTCAGCGGAAAGTATTCCCAATCGGGGTTATCCGCTTTGAAACGGTTGATATGGTTGCGCTTACTCTGCAACTTTTTGCCACTCAGGTTGATAAGCCGCTCCGACAGGTAGATATACTCGTCGTTGTCGCGGTCGTGCGTATACCTGAACTCACCGGGCATCTCCGCCTCTATGCGTATCCACATCCGCTCGGATATAGCTTTCATCACAAAGGGAATACCATTCTGGCGGGCATCTTCCCTTATCAACGCGAATGCCTCTTTGAGGGGCATCTTCCCGATGGGCATCATATAATAATATTGCCCGTTGATGTCCTGCGAACGGAGAAAAAGCGTTTCGCGCTCGATGGTAAACATCGTCTTGAAGCACGCTTTCCACGCATACAAATTGGTGAAAGAGAAATCGCAAGCCCTGTATGGGTTGCCCGTGAGGCAACAATCTATCGCCTTTTTGTCGGCGAGTGTAATATCTTTGAACTGTATCATAACTGCATATTTAACAAATCTACAATTAATATTGTTCCGACCGGTTAAAGGCTGCAATTTTTTAAGTTCTATTTAGAATTTGCATCACGAACAAAACAGTTGTCAAGTTCTGCAAAAACCTACATCACTGATTATCAACCGAAATTTAGTTAAAACTTGACACTCTTGACATATTTGACGCGATACAGTGTTTTTTCACCCCCTCCAACCTCCCCCAACAAGGGGAGGCTATTGTTTTATTTTATTACCCCCTCTTGTGGAGGGGGTAGGGGGAGGTGGGTTTCTCTTCTACTTGCCAACTCTTTCTTTGTATAGATAAAGTTTCTTGTAACTTGTAACTGCCCGAAGGGCGAAGTAACTGTGCGAAGCACATCAGTCTTTCTTGCAACGAACAGAAAACAGGTAGTAGCGATTGACTGCGCCTCTGTGTACTTGTGTGGTAGTAGAAGAACTGATGAGGTGTCGGCGCCACGCAACGTTAGTACCGCCACTACTCGCCGACCAAAAACCCGCGGAGTTACCAAAATAAGAGGCTGAGCCATTGTAAGCGTAACCAACTATGAGCACGTCGAAGCCGCCGTCATGTGCCGTCTTGCTATCACCGTTAGAGTTGTAACCGTTGAGAACTGAGTCTTTAGCCTTCATAGCCTTGCCATGACCGTCAATCGTGGCACCACGATAGTTTGCAAAGGTTTCCCATTCGGCAGTCCAACTTAGAGCCGGTAGTGGGGTTTGAGTATATTGGTTCATCTTAGTAGTGATTTCCCGTTCCAGATCATTCCATTCTCTATCCGATGGAACGTGCCAGCCTATAGGGCAAATACCCTGAATAGTGCCGCTGAGAGTTTCTACTTCGTTTGCTCCGGGTGTAGCCCCTGCTATCTGTCCTTGGTCAATATTGGCAGTACAAATATTCTTATTCATCACAGCAGGCCAATTGTAGAGTAGTCCTTGTTTACCTTGTACACTGGACTGATTGGCAGGAATACGAAATTGAGGCTCGGTATAGCTATTTGCCGTATGCTTGGGTAGCTGCGTACCATCGGGCAAGTATTGAGTAGCCAAATTTTCGGTCATCCAATAACCCGCATCGCCGAATGCGCTGTAGTGGTAGCTGGTAGTCTCACCATTGTAGCTAATTGTTACCTGTGTGCCATCGTCGGTTATTGTCCGTACATCAGTGCCTGCTCCTCCTTTTTTGCCCAATAGTTGCCATTGTCCACCATCCCAAACGTATAAGCCAATAGGGCCTGCTCCTTCCATTTTGCAAGTAATATTGTTGAAGGCAACCTCTTTGGTATTATAGACTATCATCCCGATATGCTCGTTTAGATTGTAGCTGCCCGAGGCATTGCCGATGGATTGCGCCAGCCCGGCAGGTGTCGTAGGTTTCAGATTGGTCAGTTCTACCCGTGGAAGCCCCAATCCTTTCTTTGATGTACCATTTGTTGCTTCCTTCAGATCCAATAGTGCCCCGGCATTGGGCGCTTCGCCCGATCCGATAGTTACCTGCGCGCGCAGGGTGGAGGTTACTGTAATAAGTAAGGCTAATATAATGATAGCCTGTGTCAGGATTTTTTTCATACGATATAAATTAATTAACGTGATAGAGCGCATATATAAAATGGTAAGCGGGATAGAACAAATCTATACACTGTTTGCCAGAAATAAGCATGTTGTATGTGATATTCCGACATTTTCACCATTCGCGAGTTACTCACAAAAATAAGTTCCATTTCCGGCATTGGGAGGAATAATAGACCAAACGCCCTATTTCAGCGACGAACACACCCTTTTTCGCGATTTTTTATGCCGTTGGCTGCTTGTGAGAAATTGCAGAGTGCTATCATACAGAGATCGCTTAGAGTGAAAAGAAAAGTGAATTTTAAGAATCTTTGAACCTTAATCAGTTTTATTACGTTAATGGTATAAGTACTTTTATGTATTTTTGTTAATCAATACAGAATTGTTAAAAATCAATCGACATGTCAGAAATTCTTTTCATTCAATACCCGAAGTGCGGCACATGCCGAAAAGCGGCTAAATGGCTGAAAGAAAACAGCATCGACGTGGAAAGCCGCGATATAAGCATCGACAACCCCACCGAAAAAGAATTATCCGAATGGATTCCGAAGAGTGAGTTGCCGATCAGTAAATTCTTCAACACGTCGGGGCTGATATACAAGGAGCAAAACCTGAAAGAAAAGGTGAAAACAGCATCGGAAAAAGAACTGATAAAAATACTCGCTTCGAACGGGATGGTCGTAAAACGCCCTATCATCGTCACTCCGGCTTTTGTGCTGGTAGGATTCGACGAGCAATTGTGGAGCGAAAAATTGAAATAAGCCCTCGGATAGGTGGAAGATAAGGAACATACAACAACCAATCAGCAGGAGCCTGCCGCCAAGCCAAAGCCGAAAAAAGGTTGTCTGGCACGGCTGCTGAAAGCTACGCTGATAACAGCCCTCGTCATCGTGGGGCTGAATGTGGTGTTGTATATCCTATTATCCATCCCTTTCGTCCAAAACAAGCTGGTCGGCTATGCCACCGACGAACTGAAAAGCATGACAGGCACCGAAGTCAGGATAGACAAGGTACGCATCAGCCTGTTTAACCATGCAACCATCGAAGGGCTATATGTGGAGGATCTGGACAAGGATACACTCCTTTACGCCCAATTCTTAGATGCCCGCCTCAGCCCGTGGAAGTTGCTGAGCAACGAATTGCTGATAGACAATATAATCCTCGACGATTTCGTCATCAAGGTGAATGCAAAAGATTCGATTTCGGACTATAACTTCCAGTTCCTCATCGACGCATTTGCCTCATCCGACACCACGCAGGTGGAAGATACAACAGCCTCGTCGATACAAATCGTCATCAGCGAAATCGATATCAATCGCGGGCGGTTACACTACGACATCCTATCCGAACCGCAGACACCGAACGAATTCAATGCTTCGCACATAGCTCTTTCGGGCTTCAACGCCAATATCAATCTCTATTCTATCGATACCGAGGATTTGGATGTCCGTGTGAACAGTTTGGCTGCATCCGAGCAATCGGGGCTAACGATCAACACCCTCAAAGGGCATGTCGTTTCGGAAGGTTCGCTTTTCAAGACAGATAACCTGACGCTCGAACTGGCCAACTCGCACCTCAAGGTCAACCATGCCGAATACAATCTCGACACGGATGAATTTGCCCTTTTCACCGACGATATTGAAATTTCTCCGGCGGATGTCCGATACTTCCTCCCCAATGCAAAATACATAACAGACAAGCTCACAGCCCATATAGATGTCAAAGGGAAGCTGCCGCAGGTAGACGCCAAAACAATCTACCTCGCTTTAGGCAACAATGTCATATTAGACGGTTCGGCCTATATAGGCAGCTATAGCGCCTTAGGCAATTCGGACGTAAAAGCCGAAATCAGCAAGCTATCCCTCACCCCTGCCGGAATAACCTATCTGGCACGCTTGGGCGATTCTACCTTTGTGGCGCCGGATATCCTTTCCGATATGGGGACGGTCAATTTAACCGCCAATTTATCGGGAAAATTGAACAATCTGAGCCTCGACGCCAACGCTTCCGTCCGGCAAGGCACACTAAAGCTGAAAGCACAGGGAGCGATAGATACGACCTTCACCGACTTCGATTTGAGTGCCAACCTCTCTACTGTGGATTTCGATTTGGGGAGCTTGCTGGCAGATACAACACTCAATCATGCGTCTTTCCATCTGGATGCAAACATAAAGCAAAGCAATACATTGCCGCTGACAGCCGAAGCGCAGGGAGCGATAGACCTGCTGCAATATCAGGGTGCCGACCTGAAAGATATGCCTGTGACGGCGCACTACAACGCCAACGATATGGGTGTCACGCTATCGGGTGACCTGCCGATAGGAAAACTGGCACTGAATGCAACTATGACGCAGACAGAGATAGCGGATGTGCACATCGGCGTGAAAGTCGATGAATTGGACGTTCCGTTCTTCTATCAGAACGATTATTGGTTTCGTCCCCGCCTGTCTTTCCGCCTGAACGGGGACATAAAGGGAACAGATATAGACAAGCTGTCGGCCAAGATTGCATTGGACAGCCTCAGCCTGAAAGATTCTACCTTCAACTTCGTGCCGGGACTGATTACGCTCGAAATAGACCAGTCAACAGATACGGACAAATCAATCACACTGGAATCGAAGTTGCTATCGGCCAATATCGTGGGGCAATATACCTTCTCAACCCTGCCGTATGAAATATCGAATATGATGCACGATTACCTCTCGGCTGTCTTCCCGGAGAGATATACGTTGCGGAAACGGCTGAACAATTTCTTCTTCACGCTGAATGTCGAAAACACCGAAGAAATCGGCAGAATCTTCCAACTCCCGGTGGATGTTATCGAACCGTTCAACCTGAAAGGGCGTATCAGCACAGTCGATCGTCAGATTGCCGTTTTCGGGTCTATTCCGTTTCTGCGGTCGGGCGATACAGAGATAAAAAACGGTGAATTCGATATGTTCAACATCGATTCCACATTCAATATCACCCTTTCGGCTGCACCCGAATTCAGCGATGGATTGTACGATTTCTCCCTCAAATTGAACGGTGCCAACAACTCCGTACATTCCTACATGGCGATGGGCACCAATAATGCGGGCGACAGCGCATTCAATATCAAAGGCGATATAGAGAGTATGACGCAGTTCAGATTAACGGACAAAAATGAGTTGCAGACATTCCTGCAAGTCTATCAGTCGACTATCGACATCGACAAGATGCAGCTGAACCTGCGTCCAGCCCGCATCGTGCATGTAGGCGACCGCACCTTGGTCGAGAACTTCGGCATCGATATGAATCGCAAGCGCTATTTCCATGCAGGAGGCTACATATCCAATCTGCCGCAGGATACGCTCACGCTTTCGTTCGACGAGGCACAGATAGGCGATTTCCTGTCCACCTTCAATGTAAACAACTTCAAAGCCTCCATCGACGGCGAAATCAAATTGACGAAAATCACCGATAAAATGGAGTTTTATACCGAAAACTTAGAGATAGAAGACATCATCATTTTCGGCGATACACTGGGCACACTGAATGCTTATTGCGCGATGAACGACGAGCTGGGCGGCATACGTATCAACTCTAAATTGGACAGAGGACAAACCCGCTTTGCACTGATAGACGGGATGATATATGATAAGGACAGCGAGCTGGATTTGAAAGTAAACCTCGACCGCTTCCCGCTCGGTTGGATAGAGCCTTTTATGGCGGGGACGCTCAACAAACTGAACGGCTCGCTAAGTGCCGGAATCGGCATAAAGGGCACGACAAAAGCACCGATTACATCGGGATTTATCGGGTTCAACAATACCTCGTTCGGCATCGATTACACCAATGTGGTTTATACGATTTCGGACACGATAGAAATCAGCCCCGATAAAGTCGGATTCAGCGACCTCAAGCTATTCGACAGCGAAGGCAACAAAGCAACCATCAATGCGACGGTTACACACCACAATTTCAACAATATGAAATATTCGCTCGACACACGCATCGAGAAGCTGATGTTCCTCAATACCCAGTCGCGCACCGACAGCCTTTTCTACGGGAAAGTATATGCCACTGGGACTGTACGCATAACGGGAGACGAAGACAACATCAGGCTGAATATGAATATACGGAACGACAATAAATCGAACATCAATATCCTCGTCCCCGAAAACACAGATGCCGAGCTATATAAAGGTGTCGTATATATCAATGTGCCCGAAGAAAAAATAGACAAGGAAATCGTGCTGAACGTGCCGCCCAACGAAAGCGCCCTGCCGCTGTTAATAACTTCGAATATCACCCTGACACCAAGTATAGAATTGCGGGTAGTAATCGACCCTGCCACAGGCGACGCCATGCATGTCAACGGGAACGGGAAAATCGCCTTCAACTATGATATGCAAAAAGACAATATGACCACATTCGGAGATTACACCATAAACGACGGGAATGTGAGCATAAGCCTGCAAGGACTGAAAAAACTCGAATTCAGGATACGCGAAGGAAGTAAGCTAAACTTTATCGGCGATCCAATGAAGACAAAATTCAACATAACAGCCTATCGCCGGGTGAAAGCCGACCTGAAAACATTGGATTCGAGCTTCGAGACAGGAGATTCCTCACCCAAGGTGCAGGTTGATTGTATCCTCCGCATAAGCGGCGATATAAACAAAATGGATGTGACTTACGACATCGATTTGCCCGATGCAAACGACGATGTAAAGAACAAAGTGCGCAGCATCATCGTCACCGACGAACAGAAAGCAACGCAATTTGCTTACCTCGTCATCGGGAATACCTTCCATTCCCAGTCGGGAGGAGGGAACATAGGCAACAGCATGTGGACAAGCGTAGCATCCAGTACCTTATCGAGCGGGCTGAATGCCCTTTTGGGCAATGTGCTGGGCGATAAGTGGGAAATCGGCACCAACATAGAATCGGGCGACGGCACATTCAACGATATGGATATGAGTGTGGATGTTTCGACACGCATTTTCAACGACCGATTGAAGTTGCACACCAATGTAGGTTATAACCAATCGGCAACCGCCGACGGCACTTTCATCGGCGACTTCGATGCCGAGTACCAACTGAATACGAACTGGACGCTGAGAGCCTTCAACCGTACCAATGACCGCTTCTATAAACAAGCGCCCATGACACAAGGAATAGGTATCGTCTATACGAAAGAAGCAGCTACCCTGAAACGCCTCTTCTTACCGCGCCGCAGACGTAACCGCCGCTCCCAGAACGCCGAAGCAAGCTCCCGGAATGAAAGAAGAACTGAAAACAAGCAGGTAGAGAATACTTCGGCAGGCAAATAAGGTGAACTTACCCGTTCATAGAATGTTTTAATAAGATATACGGAACAATAATTTCAATCGCTATGGATACAAAATATATTGCGAATATTCCCGGGAAAGGAGCTTTGAAAAGAATCCTCATCATCGGAGGAGGCTTCGGTGGGCTGCAATTGGCAAAAAAGCTCGACAACAAGCATTATCAGATAGTGATGATAGACAAATACAACTATCACCAGTTCCAGCCGCTGTTCTATCAGGTGGCAACCGCCGGATTGGAGCCGGGTTCTATCTCCTATCCGCTGCGCAAGAACTTCCAGAAGCGCAAGAATTTCCACTTCCGCATGTGCGAAGCCAAATATGTGGTACCCGACCAACATATTGTGCGCACCAATATAGGCGATATACCCTACGATTATTTAGTTATAGCCACAGGATGCGATACCAATTATTTCGGAAACGATGCCTTACGCGAAACAACCTTCGCACTGAAATCAACTCCCGAATCTATTCTTCTGCGGAATAAAATATTATTAAGCTTCGAAGAAGCCCTTACGGCAAAAACCGAGGAAGAACGGAAAGAGTTGCTGACCTTCGTCGTGGTGGGCGGAGGAGCCACAGGCGTAGAATTGTCGGGAGCTTTGGCCGATTTGAGGAAAAATACCTTGCCGAAAGATTATCCCGAAATAAACTTCAACCAGATGGAAATCCACCTGATTGACGGGTCGCCGCGATTACTGGCCGGAATGTCCGAAAAGGCATCGGCGGGGGCAGCTAAAGCGCTGACTAAACGGAACGTCCTGATAAAACATAATGCTTTCGTCATCAATTACGAAAACAACCTGATAAAGATGAGCGACGGAAGCGAATTGCGTTCGCGTAATGTATTCTGGGTGGCGGGGGTAGCTCCCAACGGTTTGCCGGGGATGCCTGCCGAAGCATACGAGAAAGGGCGGATTGTCATAGATGAATATCTGCACGTAAACGACTGCAAAGATATATTTGCCATAGGCGATACCGCCTTACTGCAAACCGACAAAAGCCCGAAAGGGCATCCGCAGGTGGCACAGGTAGCCCTGCAAATGGCTACGCGCCTCGCCAAAAACCTGAACGGAAAAATCAAGAATAAACGCCCTGAAAGATTCGCCTATCAAGACAGGGGCTCACTCGCCACAATCGGTAAATATGCCGCCGTAGCCGACTTAGGCCCTTTCAAGTTCAGCGGCATAGTAGCATGGTGGCTCTGGCTGTTTATCCATATCCTGACCATTGTGGGGATGCGGAACAAAGTTGCCGTATTCATCGACTGGGTATGGAACTACTTCAACTACGATGTGTCGCTCCGGCTATTTATCCGCCCCAAATTCAGCAAGATATACGAAGAGCAGGATGTGGAATAATTTTTTAATTATCTTTGGCATGCCTTGTCATCCCGAGCGGATGCGAGGGATCTCGTTTGCGTTTGCTTTATCCGAATGAGATGCCTCACATAAAGTTCGGCATGACACGAAAATATAACTCTGATTCAATTAACTATCAGGCATGTATACAGAACAGGAAATATTGAGCCGTACGAACCTATTGCTGGGCGATGAGGTAATGAAACGCCTTGCCGAAGCGCACGTCATACTTTTCGGTGTGGGAGGTGTAGGCAGCTGGTGCGCCGAAAGCCTTGTCCGGTCGGGCATAACGCATCTCACAATAGTGGACTCGGACACGGTAAATGTAACCAATATCAACCGTCAGCTGATGGCGACAACCGAAACTGTGGGGCAACCGAAAGTAGAGGTATTGAAAGCCCGTTTGCTGGCGATTAATCCCAATGCCGAGATAGAAGCCCTGCAAGAGATATACAGCATCGACAATGATGCGTCTTTCGCGTTGAACGGCTACGATTATATCATCGACGCCATCGACAGCCTCGAGCATAAAGCCAACCTGATTCGTTCGGCGACAAAGACCGATGCCGTCTTTTTTTCGTCGATGGGTGCAGCCCTCAAGTTAGATTCGTCGCGTATTCAAACGGCTGAATTCTGGAAGGTGAAAGGATGCCCGTTGGCCGCCGCCCTCCGGCGCAAAATGCGGAAAGGTGAAATGCCTTCGAAAAAGTTTTTCTGTGTATACAGCGACGAGGTATTGGAAAACAAGGGTACATATACCCCACCCGGGACGGCAGGACAATGGGACGAACTGAAAGCACAGATAAACGGAACGGTAGCGCATATCACCGCCATTTTCGGGTTCAGGCTGGCAGCATTGGTTTTGCAAGATTTATACGATAAAACGTACAATTCGGCGGAATAATTTTATCTTTACATCATCATTTACACTTAAACTGATTATTATGAACGAACTTATCATAGGGCACAGCAAACCCAAGGCAGCACGCATATTCGGCATCATTGCAGGTGGCTATTTCACGGCAATAGGGCTATATTTCACCATCAAAAACCTTCTTGCCGGAGTGATGGACCTCTGGTTTATTCTGGCAGCTATTGCTACGTTGTTCGGGATAATTATCCTTTTGCAGAACGTTCTGGCTCATACCAAATCTTTGCTCAAAATAGACAATAACGTTGTCGAAGCGGATATTCCTCCTCAAAAGGCTATTGCTATCGAATGGGTAAATGTTTCGGAAGTGACATTCGGTGTCAGCTATGTCGTTTTCCTGCTCAACGGGCAAAAGCAGCAGAAATTAGATTTAGGCAAATTGGTTTATGACGATATGCGCCAAGCTAAAAGCAAGATTACTGAGCTTTGCGAGTTCAAGAATATTCCGTATAAGAACGATTAAGTTCCCGTAAGTTTATCTATGTTTTAGTTACGAGTTACTTCGTGCTTCGCACAGTTACGAGTTACAAGAAAGTGTTCTTATATAAACGTGACATTTTTTACCACAGAGTGACACAGAGTTTTTCACGGAGTTCTCAAAGAAAAAAGTAATTCGATAGAAAATACTGATTTTTTGTTCCGGAAAATAGTCTTAATTAGCCCTTAATGAGAAAGATACAAACGCAATTACTGGTACAAAAAGTGGTACAGAAAAGCGACACTTTAGAGGCTTTTTAGGGAGGTTTATAATGACGGTGTCTACTTATATATTTCTTTCTTTCCTGCCAATAAAGTATTGCGCATCAGCGAGATAATCGTCATCGGCCCTACTCCGCCCGGAACGGGTGTGATGAACGACGCTTTGGGGGCAACCTCGTCGAAAGCTACATCGCCTTTCAGGCGGAAGCCCGACTTCGTTTCGGTAGAAGGGACGCGTGTCGTACCCACATCGATAACAACAACTCCTTCCTTCACCATATCCCCTTTCAGAAATTCGGGAACGCCGAGGGCAGCAATGATAATATCCGCCGACAGGCATATCTCTTTGATATTCGGTGTGCGGCTATGGCAAACGGTCACCGTAGCATCGCCCGGATAGCCCTTCTGCATCATGAGGTTGGCAACAGGCTTTCCGACAATATTGCTTCGCCCGAGGACAACGCAATGTTTCCCCTGCGTCGGTATCTCGTAGCGCTTCAATAGTTCGAGTATTCCTGCCGGAGTAGCGGATACAAAGCAAGGCAGCCCGATAGACATGCGCCCGACATTGATAGGATGAAATCCGTCCACATCCTTACGGTAATCGATAGCCTCGATAACTTTCTGCTCGGAGATATGTTTCGGCAAAGGCAATTGAACGATAAAGCCGTCTACATCGGCATCCCTATTCAATTTGTCGACACAAGCCAACAACTCGGCTTCGGTCACATCCTCTTCGAACCGTATAAGGGAAGATTTGAAGCCTACTTCTTCGCAGGTGCGCACCTTACTTGCCACATAGGTTTCGCTTCCGCCATCGTGACCGACCAATACGGCTGCCAGATGAGGCGTTTTCCCTCCACGGGCTTCGATGTTGGCTACTTCTGCTGCTATCTCTTTCTTTATCTGTGCCGATATGGCTTTTCCGTCTATCAATTGCATATAATCTGAGTTTGAGACAAAGATACAAAGATTTAGGAAATAAAACCCTGCATAATGTCACATCATACAGGGCTTCAAAGATTTCTGGTAATTTTTTAATAAGAGGATCCTACCGAGGGGGAACATCGGCTACATCGGAACCCCATCTTTGTTCGGGCATTCACCCGTTATAAAAAAACAAGTTGCCCCCATTACTATCATTCATGTAAATGTCTTATGTAATTAGCAGGATCGAACTGAATCGCTGCATAGATATCTTTTGTATTCATAATCGAACTCAGGGTTTTTATGGTATAGATTACTCAAACAAATATAGTCAATTATCGGGAGAAAAACAACCCTACATAGTCCGACAGCGTGCTAATTGAATACAGATTCGTGACAGCGAAGTCTTTAGCTATTCATTTTCTATCCGGAGGTACATCTCCCTAAAATTGAATATAGCTTTATCGAACCGGTAAATAAAATCCATACCCAGCGAACCGTCTTTGCCCATATTCAGGTCTTCGGTTAACACTCCTATATCATTCAGTTCGCATTTTGTATCTCCTATCTGGAGGGGGAAATGAGGAATCTTGTAGAAAGCCATCCGTTTAGCACCGCCAAAGCCGCCTATTCCTACGCTGTCGCACACATAGTTGGCATCTATAAATTCCTTATGTTTCCTGTAATACGGAGCGTGGAGCGATATACCACCTCCTGTATCGAAATGGAAAAGAAGCCTTTCGTCGTCCGAAAAGCCTTCGATATACGGCTGAGACTGCAACAGCATCATATTAGATCCGCCGGCAGGGGGTGGCGATTGCACAAGGGGAAATACCACTTTGCCTTCTTTCGGGAAAATCTGAAATTCACCAACCTTCTCCATAAAGTGTCGCCCTAATATAGGATCGAGACTGGCAACTACACTGTCATTATAGACAACATCAGCCGAGGGGGCAACGATGAACCAGACATTTTTGTAGGTGATATTTCCGATTTTCAACTGGTCTTTAAATCCTATTTTTGCATAACCCACATGTGTTATTCCTCCCGCAAGGATGGAATCTCCAATGATTTCTATACCATACTTTTGAGCAAAATCCATCGAGATGAATCCCGGGGCATCAGCTCCCGTATCGAAAATAAAACGAACTTCTTCGCCATCTATCTCGACAGGGATAGTCGGCAAGCCGAACGAGTTTTTCTCAAGTGAAACTACGCAATCTTCGCCGGAACGGACAATCTCATCGGGTGGACAATTCTGCAGATAGGAAGCTTTTTTGTACGCATTAGTAAGTGCGATCAAAGTACCTTCCGACATATATGCTGCAGCTTCTGGTACTTGAATCAACCCTGCCAATAATTCTGCAGCTTCTCTATATTTTCCCTGCTTGATAAGGTTGTTCGACCAGAGACCTATCATCCCGGCCGAGCCTTCGACGCCTATATCTCCCTGATGATGTGTGAGTAGTACCTGTATAGCTTTTTCTGCCTCTTCCGGTTTATTCAGGGCATCACTGATCAGCGCTTCGGACAATAGTTGTAAAAGAGGAATTATACTGTCTTTGGAAATGTCATATTGTCTCTTCAATTCGAAATAGTCGGTTCCTCCTATCAGTTCTCCGATACGCGCATTAGGCTCTTGAGCGGATAATTGCAAGGATATTATCAAACAGCAAATGATGGAAAAGATTTTTTGTACTTTCATAACAATGATCTCGTTTTAGATAAAGAAAATAGAAGACTTCTCTTTTGAGAAATCAGAAGAGAAGAGGGATAAATATTTCAGACTATGGTATAAAAGGCTTGTTTCAAAGATAACAAAAAAAATATATCTTATTTATCATTATAAAGAAATCTTATATTTGTATATCTTATGGTTATCTATCACAAAAATATAACTTCATATTCAATGAAATATCTGTTTTGTATATTACTTCTTTTTCCATTAGGCCTATCAGCTCAAACGGACGAGTATGAAATAAGGATTACAGATATCAATAATGATGAAGCCGAATTGAGCTTCCTCGCAATAAATGATTCTATTTTTCTGATACCAGACTTTGATGATTTGTTTGGGGATAAATTTGGCGATTACAAGATTTCATTGAATGCAGGCAAGCACTGCATAAAAGGGAGCATTGGAAAATATATAATGATAGATACATGTATAAACTTTGCTCCACCGCAGCAAATAATCGAGCTGAGCATCAACATGAAAGATGACTTTCATCTGTATGAATTTCAAAATGGGTTCAGCAAAGTCTATAGCGGAGGGAAAGCAGGGACAGTTATCGGGCTAAAATCCGATTCTACTTTTCTGATGAAACGTTTTATACATCCCGGATATGTCGCTTGGTTTCAGCTCGAGAGAGGGACGTATCAGATAAAAGGACATATCTTGGAATTAATCGTTACAGAAAATTCAAGATCTAATATTTTCGAGGAAGTTCCACACCGCCCCATATATACCTTTACAATAGAAAATGGTAATATTATAGATCTCGACAAGTATGGTAACGAAGTAAAATAAGCAAGGCTACCAATGGTAGCCTTGCTCTATATCTTATCTTCTCATCTTCGGCATCTTGCCTTTGTTTTGCGTCATCATCTTCATCATCTTGCGCGTTTGGTCAAACTGCTTGATAAGCTTGTTGACTTCCTGAATCGAAGTACCGCTACCTTTGGCTATGCGTTCGCGGCGGCTACCGTTGAGGATTTCAGGAGCTGAACGCTCTTTCGGTGTCATGGATTGGATAATAGCCTCGATGCTCTTGAAAGCATCGTCGTCGATGTCCAGATCCTTAATGGCTTTGCCTACGCCCGGAATCATTGACGCTAATTCCTTGAGGTTACCCATCTTTTTGATTTGCTGTATCTGACCGATGAAGTCGTTGAAATCGAACTGGTTCTTGGCAATCTTCTTTTGCAGGCGACGGGCTTCTTCCTCATCGTATTGTTCCTGCGCACGTTCGACGAGCGAAACGATATCACCCATCCCCAAGATACGGTCGGCCATACGGTCGGGGTGGAATACGTCAATCGCTTCCATCTTCTCGCCTGTACCGATAAACTTGATCGGCTTGTCAACAACCGAACGGATAGAGAGCGCCGCACCACCACGGGTGTCACCGTCTAATTTGGTAAGGACAACACCGTCGAAATTGAGGCGGTCGTTAAATTCCTTCGCTGTATTCACAGCATCCTGCCCGGTCATGGAATCGACTACGAATAAGATTTCGGACGGATCGATAGCGTTCTTTATCGCTTCAATCTCTTTCATCATCTCTTCGTCGACAGCCAGACGTCCGGCGGTATCTATGATAACTACATCGTTGTTGTTCTGTTTTGCCTGTTTAATAGCGTTCTGTGCAATCTCCACAGGGTTTTTATTGCCTTCCTCCGTATATACGGGAACGCCGATTTGCTCACCCAATATCCGCAACTGCTCGATAGCCGCAGGACGATAAATATCATCCGCCACCAAGAGAGGATTTTTCCCCTTCTTCGATTTCAGCATATTGGCCAGCTTGCCCGAGAAAGTCGTCTTACCCGAACCTTGCAATCCCGACATCAGAATGATAGCAGGAGTAGCTTTCAGGTTGATATCCATAGACGTGCCACCCATCAAAGCAGCCAGTTCGTCGTGGACGATTTTCACCATCAATTGTTGCGGCTTAACGGCTGTCAGCACGTTCTGCCCCATTGCTTTCTCCTTAACGGTTTCGGTAAATTGCTTGGCCGTTTTGAAGTTGACGTCGGCATCGAGTAATGCGCGGCGAACATCTTTAAGGGTTTCGGCTACATTGATTTCGGTGATTTTTCCTTCACCTTTCAGTATCTTAAACGAGCGGTCTAACCTGCTACTGAGACTTTCGAACATAGTATATCTTGTTTATCAGTTCTTAAAAATTGTCGGAGCACAAAGATATAAACTTTTGGCAGAATGAGAAATACCTCTATTGTTGTTTTTACTTTTACTAGAAAGTATAATTAATGTATTCGGGATATTCCTCTGTAAAACGTTGCCACAAACGTTCCGCCCTATCTGCATGAATGGGATTGTCGAAAACGAATATGCGATAATGCAAGCGCAGTTCATCCGATGGATCGAGGGTGTGAGGGTATTTTTTTGTAGGCGAGAAATTCCACATCATATCTCCCGTTCCGGCGTTTGCTTTCTCATCCCATATACGTAGAGGCTCGGGGTAGTTCAGGTTAGACGGATGCGAAAGGATAAGTATGCAAGCATCACCTTTGTCAGTCTTCCCCCCAAAAAGAGCCCATCGAGCATTCGTGTTATCGGCATTTTCGCGTGTATAACCTTCGGAAGTGAGGAAGGCGGTTCGGTCGGGTGTCCAGTCGGCACGCGTGCGGATAACCAAGCCGCCATACCGGTATTGTTCCAATGTTATCGGGCTGGTGGTCGCACATTGTACTGTCGTTATATAATCCAGATAGTAGGCAGCTCCGTCAGGTTTTCCGATCCTTATCTCCAGGTTTTCGATCATTGCCGTTTTCTCGGCCGATGAATCGGGGTAGACAATATGATCCAGCACTGCACTGAATCCGGTATCCGATATCTCCGTAAATTCGCGGAAACGCACCGTTCCCTGCTTTTTGTAGACATTCCAGAAATCGATCTCATCCCCCTCGAAAGTGGTTTTCGTCCAGGCATACCAAAGCCCATAGTGATGGTAGTGGTCGGACGGCGACAGGTTTGTCAGCGTTTCACCTGCCATATCGTTTACGGGGTGGAAAAAGCCGCTCCGCTTGTAAACCGTATCGACACCGGCCGGAGGATAGACAGTAGCATAATTGTAGGCAAATAGTGTCTTCTCCCCTGATTTATATTCTAATGCACGGCCTGTATCCTCGTAATGAAGGGAAGGCTGGCAAGCTGCCAAAAACAAAAGGGAGAAAAAGAAAGACAGGAATGTTTTCATAATAGATTCGGGGTTTACGTACTGAATAAAACGCTAAGATAAGACTTATATTGCTTCTTTCCTCAACGTTGCGGAAAAGGGAAACAACCTATCACATACTTTAAGACTCCCGCGGCTAAGCTTCTGAAAGAAAAAGCATACCTTTGTTCCCGATTATGAAATCGTATCAACTGACAGACTGGCTGCCAACCACCAAAAAGGAGGTAGAGCTACGAAAATGGGACGAATTAGATGTTATCCTCTTTTCGGGAGATGCGTATATCGACCATCCGTCGTTCGGGGCAGCTGTTATCGGGCGCCTGCTCGAAGCCGAAGGGTTGAAAGTGGCGATTGTGCCACAACCTAACTGGCGCGACGATCTGCGCGACTTCAAGAAGCTGGGGCGTCCCCGCCTGTTTTTCGGGGTATCGGGCGGAGCAATGGATTCCATGATCAACCATTATACGGCCAATAAGCGCCTGCGCTCGAATGATGCTTATACGCCCGACGGGAAAGCGGGTATGCGCCCCGACAGGGTTTCTATCGTTTATTCGAATATCCTGAAAGACCTTTTCCCCGATGTTCCTGTGGTGCTGGGCGGCATAGAAGCGTCGCTTCGCCGTGTAACACACTACGATTACTGGGACGATAGGCTGCATCAGTCCATCCTTTTGGATTCGCGTGCCGATCTGCTGATATACGGAATGGGCGAGCAACCGCTGAAACAGCTCGTTGCCGAACTGAAAGCGGGTAAAGATTTCAACCAACTACTCGCTATCCCGCAAACGGCTTATCTGGCAGATAAACCCGCAACAAACGAAAAGGATATAGTTCTCTATTCGCACGAGGAGTGTTTATCCGACAAACTGAAACAGGCGAAAAACTTCCGCATAGTGGAAGAGCAATCGAATATGGTGCACGCCGCGCGCATCATCCAGACTTACGGAGAAAAGGCGGTCGTTATCAATCCGCCCTACCCTCCTATGAGCGAACAGGAGATAGATGCTTCGTTCGACCTGCCTTATACGCGCCTGCCGCACCCCAAGTATAAGCAAAAGACCATTCCTGCTTTCGAAATGATAAAATTCTCGGTGAATATGCACCGCGGCTGTTTCGGAGGGTGTGCTTTTTGTACTATCTCGGCGCATCAGGGCAAGTTTATCGCTTCGCGCAGCAAAGAATCTATCCTGAAAGAGGTGAGAGCGGTCACAGAGATGCCCGACTTCAAAGGCTATATAAGCGATTTGGGAGGCCCTTCGGCTAATATGTATCAGATGAAGGGCAGGGATGAAAGCATCTGCGAGAAATGCCGGCGTCCGTCCTGCATCCACCCCCATATATGCAAGAATCTGAATATCGATCATCAGCCGTTGCTGGATATATACAAGGCTGTGGACAGACTGCCGTCGATAAAGAAATCGTTTATAGGAAGCGGCATCCGTTACGATATGCTCCTACACCGGAATGATGATGAGCGACTGAACAGGGCTTCGGACGAATATACGCGCGAGGTTATCCTCAACCACGTCTCAGGACGGTTAAAAGTCGCACCCGAGCATACTTCCGACAAAGTGTTGAATTATATGCGCAAACCAAGTTTCGAGCAGTTCCACGCCTTTAAACGGATTTTCGATAAGCTGAACAAGGAGAACAACCTCCGGCAGCAGCTGATACCTTACTTCATCTCATCGCATCCGGGTTGTTCGGAGCTGGATATGGCAGAGTTAGCCGTTGCAATGAAGAAGATAGATTTCAAGCTGGAACAGATACAGGATTTCACCCCTTCGCCCATGACACTGGCTACCGAAATATACTACACAGGCTACCACCCTTATACCTTAGAAAAGGTATATACCGCCCGCACAAAAGAGCAGAAACTCGCCCAACGCCAGTTCTTTTTCTGGTACGACCGCAATTACCGCCCGCAGATAGAAAAGTCCCTCAAAAGGTTGAAGCGGGAGGATTTGCTGAAACGTCTATATAATTAATTCTCTATCCTTTAAAAGTCGATTTTCACATGTGCTATTCTAATTGTTAAAATCGAAAAAAACCATTGTGCATTTCTTGGTAGGTTGAATTGTAAAGTTTATATTTACAACAAGTTCATAGACCCGCGGCAATGAACCCAAAGAAATTACAGTACTTAATAAACAAACAGCTAATGAAAAACAAAATCAAACTTTATTCGGGACTGATGGCAGGAGTTCTGCTTTTCTCGGTACTGGTGTATGCCTGTACGAAAGAGGAGATAGCAACCGAGCCTCAACAGCCGGTGGAAGCCTTAACTATTGAAAATGCACAAAAGTGGTACAACCAGCATTTCGGTTCGGTGGCTAAGACGAAAGCATCTTCGGATGCGGGGGACGATGACGGGATTACTTTAATCCCGCAATGGAACGAGGCCGAGCTCTCGGCCGACTCTATGTGGTACACAGTGGAAAGTCCACTGGAATCTTCTTCGGACATCCGTGTCCTCTTTATGCAAGAGGAGGTATTGAATCATGCGATTGAGAATAAGGCGTATCAACAGGTGAAGCAGGTACACCGCCATGTGGTGATGCGAAACAGGGAGACGGGCGAAACGTATGCTTTTATCATGGTGGTGATGCCGACGCTGGAGTATATGCAACGTGTGGGTGATGCCTTGGAAACGAACAAGTATCTTTCGCGGGAGAGTGACTTGGATGGTGAGGTTGTCTATTTCAACTGTGCAGGCGAATTCGTCAATGGATGGATATATGAGAAGGGGAAAATCACCTACGGTACGCATGTGGAAGAGTTTGGCGGAAACAGGAAGAAGGCGTTTATCTCTGTCCCAGTAACAAGATGTTGGACGCAAGAGGCGCTTATCGCGGGCTCTGACGGCATTTTTGATGTCGTGGATGAGATGATACGTTGTGAGGAGTATATGGAGTGGATAAATGTCCAGCCTGACAGATGGGAAACAAATCGCCCCGGTGAAGGTGGCGGAGGTGGCGGTATATATGTTGGAGGTGGCGTAATATCTCCTCCTAAAGTAAAGCCTTCCGCAAAAATAACCAAGAAAATAAGCTTGGATGCTGCAGGGATCAAGGAATTAGACAATACTTTAGAAGAAAAATTGAAACAATGCGGCTATAAGTCGATGTATGATTACCTTGTAAATAAGGGTTCGAAACTCTCGAATATTAAAATAGATCCATCCGGAAGTTATGGTGGTTATAATCCTGAAAACGGGGAAATGACATTCAAGGATAATGGAAGTATACAGACAGCTTTCCCTGAAGAATTTATTCATTTTTTTCAGGATAATTATTACCCTAATGGGCTTAGCTATTCGAATAATGTTGGACGATCGAATATTGAGTTTGAAGCGAAACTTATTCAGGATATTTTATGCTATATAAAAGCTGAAGGATGTTTTTATTATTCGAGAGGCTCTCAATATATTAATGAATTTGATTATTGGTTAATGAATATTACAAAAGAAGGTACCTATATTCCTAAGTATTCTGATTTATTAAAAAGGGATCCTAGCTGGGGAAATCTCAATTATTGGGATTTTTTAGATGATTTCAGGAGAAGTAAACCGGATTATAATTTCCCTGTTGACAAGAATTTACTTCCAGCAGCAATGAATTTTCTAAATAGTACAGGTTGTTATTGATTTTAAACTAAAAAATATGAAGATGAAAGCATTATATATTTTATTTATATTAACAATGAGCGCTTTTTCTTGTATTAGTTCACAAGAAAGAAAAGAGATCGAGATAAATAATTCGATATATTATTTGACGGCTAGTCCTGCAAAGTTATATTCTAGTAAGAATGTACTTCAAGCCCAAGACTCCAGATCAAAATGTCCATATATTGAAATTGAGCAATATGAAGAGAACCCGTTTAGTGATCTTGTAAAAAGAGTTTTTACAAAAGACCGAATTAAAGAATTAGCGCAAAACAATAAGGGCTTTGGCTTGGTTCTTATATGTAATCAAGACGGACTAGTAAAAGAAGTAACATATTTATTCTATAGTACAACAGTTACTCTAAATGGGGATAATAATTCTATTTCATATAATGAAATAGGGTTATTTGAAAAAGAAATTAAAAGATATAAGTTTAGATTGAGTAATACTTGTGAAGATGTCAAATATTATACAATTAGTATGCCTTGTCAATTTAAAAAATACCTTAATTAAAGAATATAAATAATTCAGCCAGTCCGGTATCGGGCCTATCGGACTGGTTAATTTTATCGATTATGAAACAGGTTATTATTATCATATTACTCCTAAGTGGGTTTATGAACTGCTCATTTGCTCAAAAAACAGAGAAAAGCTTTAATGGTGAAACTTATATAATTGAAAATAATTATATATACAATAAGAAAGATAACATCTATAAGCAAGAACTATCTAATTGCGAGTACTATAGAGCAGAAGAGATTTCTTCATTAAGGACTATCATTGATGGTATTTTATCAAAAGATAAAAAAGAATCACTTTCAGGGAAAAGATTAACTCTTCTTCTGCTTTTGGACAAAAATGGCCTAATAAAAGAAGTTCGTTTTAGAATTCCCCCAAAAGAAGACTCCCCTTCTGATTTATCAATTTCCATAGAGGAAATATATAAATTAGAGCAACAACTGAAAAAATACCAATTCAAATTAACCTCAGATTGCCCTGATATTGAATATTACCGATTTAATTGGAGCTATAAATTTTGATAATTCCTCTATTCTGATTCGGTAGAAAACTTCTACTATCCTCAGGCTGACAATACGCGGGCCTGTCAGCTTGGGGATAGTTTTTATCAAACAATTTTATCTATATAAGAAAAGTTGACAAGTCGACATATAAATTGTCATCCCGAGCGAATGCATGGAATCTCGTTGCGCTTTGCGCTGTTTATAGTCGGGGCGGGATGCTTCGCCAAAGGCTCAGCATGACAGAACCGTTCTTTCTCTTTGTGGTACTCTGCGAAAAAACTCGGTGTCGTTCTTTGGTTAAAAAGAAAAATGACAAGTAAAAAACACTGTATCGCGTAATATTTGTCAAGTGTGTCAAGTTTTAACTAAATTTCGATTGATTATCAGCGAAGTAAGTTTTTTGACAAAACTTGACAGTTATATCAGTCCTGTAAAGAACCAATTCGTGGTCTCCGTGGTGAAAAAGAGAAAAATACATTTTATAAAAAAAATGGACTGCAAAGCTTTTCGAAGCATAAGTCGCTTATTAACAGCAACAAACACACTTCGCACGGATAACAGTTCTAATACAAAAAGATGACACGATTGCCTGTTTTTTAGGGCGGGAACAATTATCAGTTCATACAAAGAATAAAGCAGACTACTCTCACGAGCGGTCTGCCTCCCATTTTTAACAATGACTTGTTACGTTCTTTTGATATAATTAATTAAAAAAACACATTTACACCGAACAGCACATCTTCCATGTCTACATTCAGACCAAAATCATGCAGTTTGGCATCTCCTTGCTTCGAATAGGTATATCCCATAAAGCCGACCTTCGTGATAAAATTGATCTTATCCGAAAGATGCAAAGCCAATCCCGGGCGTATACCTGCTTCGAAAGTATTTATCTCGTTCATATGTTTCCCCGGTTTGCCCCATTCATAGCCCAGACCTCCTTCGGCGAATACGCTTACACGGTCGAATCGCAGGAATGAATAACGCACAAACGGCTTAACTATAAATTTCTTCTGATCTATTGCCTGATGTACATCTCTGTCGTATTTGAACTGGCCGTAACCGACAGCCATACCGACGCTCAGGTTAGTGTTTACAATATAACCGACTTCGGGCAACACCTGAAAATTGAATCCGCTGGTATTGTTACCTGCGTTTTTCATCTTGGTATAGCCTACTCCCGCAGCACCTCCCAGCCAAAGTTTCCCAACTTCCTGGGCATTTGCTACGTTTACAACTCCTAATGAAATAATGATAATTAGTAATACTTTTTTCATAAATACCTTAGTTTAAATTAAACACCTTTTGATAATCAATTTATCTATAATAATAAAAGCAATTTAAGAATAACTATTACACATCTTATGTCTATTACAACAAGTTATATTTACACTTATAATAAGCACACTTACCATTTGCTTCGACAAGATTATTGAATATTTCGTTAAGTTGTATAAATAAATCTGCTTTTTTAACAAAAAATTCATCTTCAATCATGCAAAGCTTTTGAATTTAACAGTAGTACAGAGGAATTAAGATTCTTTCATCCTTAGTCCAGAAATATAACAAAAAAGCAGAAAGATTGTTGACAGAAAAAAGAGAAAGGAGGGATATATTTCTGATTTACAGGTAATAAAAAAGCAGAAATTAATACGGAAGTAACGGATTGTACATCATGACAGCATGGTTCTCCGCCATCAGTTCCTCGGTATAGGAATTATCTTCGGTAAGAATCCGCTTCCGCCATATCTTATTATGACGGGTATAACCGCCCCACCATTGCGACTTGAACATATGGTCGGTTTCGTACACTTCGAATCGGTATTGGGATGGATTATCGGATAAGAGTTCGCCGTTCAGGTATTCCTCATCCAGCCATAGATTGATGCGGTAGGTATTAGGCGTATTGTTCTTCAATTGCAGGTCGACATAATTATAAGAGAGCGTTGCTCCACAGGCGAAGGGGATTGTGCGGTTGATATCGGGGAAGACATCGTAGCCATGACGCCAGCGTTCGACGATATCCAGTTCTGAATGCAAAGCCATCCAATACAGGAGGTTACCTAACTGGCAAAGCCCTCCCCCGCAACCTTTCGAGATTTGCCCATTATGCAGCACCAAGCCGTCCAGATAGCCTTTCGACCGTTTGGGGCGACCGACTAATTTCCAGATAGAGAATATTTGTCCCGGCTTGATTACGACACCATTTATAGGAGCAATAGCCAGCCTGAGATTAGTCACCTTGTTGTGTTGGAGAATCATATCCACATCCTTCAACGGGCGCAACAGGAAAGAGCGATGCTGAATAATAGGATAGCGGCAAATATCGTTCTGCGGAACAGCTATGGCATATTTACCCCTGTTCCTCAGCCAGAGAAGTTTCCTCTTGAGGATGTAGTATTCTTTGCCTAAATAGCTTCGTAGAGCGCCTCTTTCCTGAGGCTTCTCTACATGATTGGTTAACATGTCAACCGAGGCTGGTTAGTTTCTGCTCTAAGCTGTATTCGTCTGCAATAAGAACATCGCGCGGCTTGCTGCCTTGTGTAGGACCTACGATTCCGGCAGCTTCCAGTTGGTCCATCAAACGTCCGGCACGATTGTATCCAATAGAGAATTTGCGCTGGATGAGCGAAGTAGAGCCTTGCTGATGTACAACAATCAGACGGGCTGCTTCGTCAAACAACGGGTCGCGGTCGCTAAGGTCGACGCCATTGACCTTATCGTCATTGCTTTCGCCTACATATTCAGGCAGCTCGAATGCCGACGGATACCCCTGTTGATTGGAGATATACTCGGCAATGCCTTCCACCTCGGGCGTATCGACAAAGGCGCATTGTATACGAATCAGGTCACTTCCCTGCGAGAAGAGCATATCACCCCGCCCTATCAGCTGGTTAGCTCCCGACATATCGAGTATGGTGCGCGAGTCTATCTGCGATGTCACCCGGAAAGCCATTCGCGCCGGGAAGTTCGCTTTGATAGTACCCGTAATAATGTTGGTCGTAGGGCGTTGTGTGGCAATGACCATGTGCATACCCACGGCACGTGCCTTCTGGGCGATGCGGGCAATAGGCATTTCTATCTCTTTCCCTGCCGTCATGATGAGGTCGCCGAACTCGTCGATAATGATGACAAGATACGGAAGGAAGCGGTGCCCTTTGAGCGGATTCAGGCGGCGTTTGCGGAATTTCTCGTTATACTCTTTGATGTTACGCACGCCGGCCTCCATGAGCAGTTCGTAACGGTCGTCCATCTCCTTGGTCAACGAATTGAGCGTCTGGGTGACCTTCGTCACATCCGTGATAATCGCCTTTTCGGCATCCGGTAGTTTTGCCAGATAGTGCTTTTCTATGCGGGAGTAGATATTGAACTCGACCATCTTAGGGTCGACCAATACCATCTTCATTTCGGCAGGATGCTTCTTATAAAGCAGGGAAGTGATTATCGCATTCAGACCGACCGACTTACCTTGTCCCGTTGCTCCGGCAACAAGGAGGTGAGGCATCTTGCAAAGGTCGAAAATAAAGACATCGTTGGTGATAGTCTTTCCTAAAGCGACCGGCAAGTCGAAGGTACATTCCTGGAACTTCTTCGAATTGATAACCGAGTTCATCGACACTATCTGCGGATCCTTGTTAGGCACTTCGATACCGATAGTCCCTTTCCCCGGCATAGGCGCAATAATACGTATCCCGAGCGCCGAGAGGCTCAATGCTATATCATCTTCAAGATTACGGATTTTGGAAATACGCACTCCGGCTTTAGGCACAATCTCGTATAATGTAATGGTAGGCCCCACAGTCGCTTTGATGGAGGTAATCTCGATGCCGTAGTTGAGCAATGTGTTGATGATTTTGCTCTTATTGGCATTCTGTTCTTCCATATCCACGCCTTTACCCGTGGTATCATATACTTTCAAGAGGCTTGTCTCAGGAAAATGGAAGTGAGATAAATCCAGCGTAGGATCATACTCTTCCAGCTCTTCCTCGCCTTCCGGCATGCCTTCGGTCTCTTCCGGCACTGCAACTATAGGAGTAGCCTGTTTAGGCGGTGTATATCCCTCATCCTCGTCCTTAGGTACAACTATTTCGAAATCATCCTCTATCAGCACCTTCTCTTCCCTTTTAGGTTCGGCAGGCGGTGTATACCCTTCTATGCCCGAGCCAGATGCCGTATCTTCTTCGTCATCTTCCTCTTCCTCCTGCAACACAGGAGTTCGCTTAAAGAGATTCTTAAACCGCACCCATAAGGATGGTTTCTTTTCATATTCGGGTTCTTCGGAATCATCATCGTCCACAGGATCAGCCGATCGATTGAAAGGACGACGGAAATATTCGACAGAAGCCTTCTTCGTTATAATGATAAACAGTATTATCAGAAGGAGCAACACCATTACCACACCCGGGATGCCGATTGCTGCCTGCAATAACCCTTCGATATAATCCCCATGCGCACCGCCCCACCTGATGTGGGAATGCCCCAATACAGGAGATAGTGCAAATGAAGAGAGTATAGAGCCCCAGATAACAAAGAACGCCGAAACAAGAAAGGTGCGGATAAGCGAGATACGGATAACCTTCATTAACCGCAAGCCTAATAATATAAGGAAAACAGGTATAGCAAAGGAGAATAAGCCAAACCATTCATTGATAAGCTTTTCCGCCATAAATGAGCCGACAACGCCTGTCCAATTATGAATCTCTTGTTTTTGGCTTATCAGTTCCCAGAACGAGCGATTGATAACCTTACTCTGATCCGCCGCTCCTGTAAAGAAAAACGACACCTGCGCCAATAAAATATATGCGCCGATGAAAGCAATGGAGACCCCCAGCAAAAAATGCGATCTATCCTTCCGAAAAAGCTCGATCAACTTCTGTAAAGTACTCTTTTTCTGTTTTTTTACTGTCTTTTTTGCCATAAAAAAAATAGCTCCGTCACTTAATTTATTTACAAATATAGCTAAAACTTGTAAATTTTGTTTGCAAACCTTTCTGCACAAATCATCACAAGCTTCATCTTTATAGAATATGTTAACAATAACAATGTTAATTTCCGCCCGCAGAACAACACAACACGCTATTGATCAGTCGATTTAATTGTTTTTAAACATGTTGTTAAATATACTTATTTGATATATATTAACTATTTGATTTCAAAAACAATATATTTCATCTATATGTTTCAATTATGAACGGACGATAAAATATAGATGATTATGAAAAAGTATATTATTACATTAATAGTAATAGCTGCAGCAGTATTTTCTATGAGCTGTAGCAGCGACGAAGGTAGCGGAAAAAACTTTATCCTCAATGTAAACGGCATAGATTATACTTATAAAGTATATGGAAGCTATGCGTCTGTTACATCCGAAGATAATTACAGATATACCGAATTGTATGGCGTATCGGACGAAACAACAGAATTTGCATCTTGTATTATAGGATACTTCTACAAAGTGAATGGCGACGGAACATATCTCATCACAGACTATAGTACTTTATCACAAGATGTACACCAAGAAACAGACAATAAATATCTGTACCTCCAGGTAAGCCTCGGCTCGGTAGTATACGAAGTTGCCAATGACAAAAACATCGTAAGATACGGTTCTTCTAACGCTATAGGAACAGTAGATGTAGATGCCGGTGGCGGCAATTACAAATTCAAATTAGACAAGCCGGTTACTTTAGGCGATACGCACAATAGCGTAGGTACTCCTCCGACAAATGCACCTTCAAGTATTATTGTACACATGCCAAATGCGTATATGTAAAGACGGACAAACATAATATTAACCTAAAAACCTATGGTTCTGCAACTATAGGTTTTTCCTTTTCTAAACATTTCCATCCCGGCACTTGTTATAAGTAAAAAACATAGAAACATTATGAAAAAAGGGCTATCTATACTACTGACAACTACGCTTCTCCTATTGGGCACGGCATGCAGCAGCAGCGATAGTGACAAAAAATCTTTCGTTCTCAATATAAACGGAACGGACTATCATTACAACGTTACAGCATCCTATCACAATGGGGATACTCCTGACGACGACAACAAGTATGTCGAAATATACGGCCACTCTTCAGATACAAATGAATTTTCGGCCTGCATGATAGGTTTTTCCTACAAGGTGGAAGGCAGTGGCATTTACACCATGACCGACTATTATACCATGTCGGAAGACATACACACCGAAACCGGCAACAAGTATATATTCGTGCACGTAAATCTGGGCAATGACGAAATAGAAGTCGCAGGAGACCAGAATATAATCCGCTACGGAACAACCAACAATTCAGGGACAATAGAAGTAAAAATCATCAACGGGGAATATCGTTTCAAGATAGACCGTCCGCTGATATTGGTACCTACCGGCGAATCCTCCGGGAATCCTCCGGCTAATGCCCCCGAATCTATTATTATCAGTACAACCGAAGAATATATGTAAGATAACCGCTCCCGGCCAATCAATACATTGATAAAGATAACGAATAACGATCGATCAGGAATGCCTGTAAAAAAACAAAGTGCAACCTCTAAAACGGGCTGCACCTTTATAATATTCAGATAAACTGTTTATTTCACCTTATTCACGATAGCTTTGAATGCTTCCGGATGGTTCATAGCAAGGTCGGCAAGAACCTTACGGTTGATTTCGATTTCATTCTTGTGGAGCAATCCCATCAAGCGAGAATACGAAAGTCCTTCCATGCGTGCAGCAGCATTGATACGCTGAATCCACAAAGCGCGGAAATTGCGTTTTTTAGCGCGACGGTCACGGAAAGCATAGGTCAAACCCTTTTCCCAAGTGTTTTTAGCTACTGTCCACACATTTTTACGTGCACCATAGTAACCTCTTGTTAGTTTAAGAATCTTTTTTCTGCGGTTGCGCGAGGCAACATGATTGACTGATCTTGGCATAATTTTAAAATGTTTTGAATGTTAGCGGTTCTTCGTTCCGAGAACTCTTTGGGGCATACATCCGGTTAATAAATCTTTTGTTGAAAACGTACTTAAAAACAATTACTTCATAGCAAGAAGCTGCTTCACTGCTTTCTCATCAACTTTGCTGATAAGGCCTGTGTGAGTCAGGTTTCTTTTCTGTTTTTTTGTTTTCTTAGTCAAGATGTGACTTTTAAAAGCATGTTTTCTTTTGATTTTTCCTGATCCGGTAAGGGCGAACCTCTTTTTGGCACCGGAATTAGTCTTCATTTTAGGCATCTTGTAAATATTAAATAATTAATTAAAATTGAAATATATAGTACATATATTTATTCTTCACTCTCTTCCGCTGATACGTCTTTCGGCTTAGATGCAGGCTTTGGCGCTGCAACCTTTTTAGGCGAAAGCATCATAATCATCTTCTTACCTTCCAACTGCGGCAGCTGATCGACCTTGGCATAATCCTCGAGCTCGGTAGCAAAGCGAAGCAACAACACTTCTCCTTGTTCCTTGAAAAGAATCGAACGCCCTTTAAAGAACACATAGGCTTTCACCTTGGCTCCTTCCGTAAGGAAGTTCTTGGCATGTTTCAGCTTAAAGTTGAAATCATGATCATCCGTCTGCGGCCCGAAGCGGATTTCCTTCACCACTACTTTCACAGACTTAGCTTTAGCCTCTTTCTGCTTTTTCTTTTGTTGATAAAGGAACTTCTGATAATCCATTATTTTACAAACAGGAGGATCGGCAGTAGGAGATATCTCTACCAAGTCCAGCTCCAGTTCATCGGCCATGCGCAAAGCTTCACTGGTTGGGTAGACACCTTGTTCAATGTTGTCGCCTACCAATCGAACTTCTCTTACACGAATGTTCCCGTTAATACGGTGTGCATCCTCTTTTTTCTTGAAATTAATCCTGCTATTTCTCATTCAATAATGTTAATCTCAGTTCTTTTATCCTTTTATTTTTGTTTAGTATTTATAATCAATTAGTTTCGACTCACAACCTGTTCATGTTCCCAGGCATTCATCATTTTCTCAACCTCTTCATTCAGTTGGGCTGCAAAGTTAGTAAATTTCATTGAACCTTGATCACCTTCGCCCTGTTTTCTTATCGAAACTTCTTCACTTTCTGCCTCTTTCTCTCCAACGATGAGCAGATAAGGGATTCGTTTCAACTCGTTATCACGTATTTTTCTACCCACTTTCTCGTTGCGGTCGTCCACACTTGCGCGGATATCCTGTTGCTTGAAATAAGCAGCTACGCGATGGGCATAATCGTTATATTTGTCGCTGATAGGCAGGATTACCACCTGATCAGGCGTCAGCCACAACGGGAATTTTCCGGCTGTGTGCTCTATAAGCACGGCAATGAAACGCTCCATCGAGCCAAACGGCGCGCGGTGAATCATCACCGGACGGTGCTTCTGATTGTCCGCACCTGTATATTCCAACTCGAAACGCTCAGGCAGGTTATAATCCACTTGGATTGTTCCCAATTGCCAGCGACGCCCCAGCGCATCTTTCACCATAAAGTCGAGCTTAGGACCATAGAAAGCTGCTTCGCCCAATTCTACGCGGGCTGGCAGGCCTTTTTCTTCGCAAGCCTCGATAATAGCACGTTCGGCCTTTTCCCAGTTCTCGTCACTTCCGATATATTTCTCTTTGTTTTCAGGGTCACGCAACGATATTTGTGCTTCGAAGTTCTCGAAATCCAACGCTTTAAAGATAATGAAGATGATATCCATTACTTTCAGGAACTCAGCCTTCAACTGCTCCGGCGTACAGAAAATGTGCGCATCGTCCTGCGTAAATCCACGAACACGTGTCAAACCATGAAGTTCGCCACTTTGCTCGTAACGGTAAACCGTACCGAATTCCGCCAGACGCAACGGAAGGTCTTTATACGAACGCGGAACCACCTTGTAAATTTCGCAGTGATGCGGACAGTTCATCGGTTTCAGCAAGAACTCTTCTCCTTCTTCCGGTGTATGAATCGGCTGGAACGAATCCTTTCCGTATTTGGCATAGTGCCCCGATGTCACATACAGCAATTTACTACCGATGTGCGGCGTCATCACCTGTTCGTAATCGAAGCGTTTTTGTATCTTCTTGAGGAAGTCCTCCAATTTCAGACGTAATTGTGTACCACGCGGCAACCACAATGGCAAACCTTTCCCTACATTCTCGGAGAAAGCGAACAATTCCAGTTCCTTACCGATTTTGCGGTGGTCGCGCTTCTTCGCCTCTTCCAGCAATACCAGATATTCATCCAGCATTTTCTTTTTAGGGAAAGTGATTCCATACAGGCGGGTAAGCTGCTTGCGCGTCTCGTCGCCACGCCAGTATGCACCGGCGGCACTCAATATCTTGATTGCCTTGATGTAAGACGTATTCGGGATATGCGGTCCACGACAAAGGTCGGTAAATACCCCTTGCGTATAAGTCGTAATCGTTCCGTCTTCGAGGTCGCTGATCAACTCAACCTTGTAATCCTCGCCACGGTCGCCGAACATCTTGAGGGCGTCGGCTTTGGTTATTTCTTTCCTCTTTATTTCTTCTTTCTGGGCAACCAATTCCTGCATCTTCGCTTCGATTTTCGGGAAATCGGAATCTTTCACAGGCGTATCGCCGAAATCTATATCATAGTAAAATCCGTTCTCGATGGCAGGCCCTATACCGAATTTAGCGTGTGGATAAAGGATCTGCACCGCTTCGGCCATCAGGTGAGCCGACGAATGCCAGAAGGCATGTTTGCCACCCTCATCTTCCCATTTCAGCAGTTCTATCGTAGCATCTTCATCTATCGGGCGCGTCAGATCCCAGATATCGCCATTCACTTTAGCGGCAAGGACTTCCTGTGCCAAACGCTGACTGATGCTCTCTGCTATCTGCATCGAAGTGGTTCCTTTCGCAAATTCGCGTACCGAACCATCGGGAAATGTAATTTTTATCATCTTTTGCAAGTCTAAATTTATACTCGGATTCGTACGAATGAATCCGCTGTTTTTACAACTTGCAAAAATAAGCATTTTCTGCTTTCAATCGCCTTTTAGCCGGCTAAAAAGTATCAATCAAAAATCATATCGTCCCTAAAATGCACAAACATGTTATTTTTTTGTATTAGATCTATCATCAATATATTTTTCTTTCCTGACAGTTGTCGGATTTTACCAGAAAACCTATCTCGCTGATAATCAATCGAAATTATGTTAAAAACTTACACTTCCGACAGATCCGACACGATATGGCGTTTTTTCTCTGCTCATTTTTTAATTACTTAACCACGAAGGGCTCAAAGATTCTACACCAAGAACACAAAGCCAAAAAAACATAGGGAAACAGCCCTTACGGGCTACTTCCCTGTATAGATAATTTTTTTTGCAACTTGTAACTGCCCGAAGGGCGAAGTAACTGTGCAAAGCTCCGCTTTGCTTAATTCTTCTTGCAGCGGACGGAGTATAAGGCGAAGCGACGCTTCTTATCCCGACCGACTGTCGTGGCCGATCTAGAGAAGCCCCGAATCCATGACTCAGTAGTAGTGTTGCTGCTTGCAGTCCAGAACCACGAGTAGTTGCCGTAGTCAAATGACAACCCGTTGGAAGCCAGTCCTACAAGAAGAATATTCATCCCCGGAGTGACAGTAGAGGAGATAATATTAGAGGCTCCGTCGCTGGCAGTGGATAGCGTAGGTACCGGACAGATATCTTTCATACCCTTACCATGACCATTAGCGGTTTTTCCACGCCAATCTGTTGCTCCAATGGTGATAGTGGCGTTAGCATCAGCTATGCCGCTATATTGACTGGTATTACTATTTATTGCCAATTCCAGATCTGTCCATTCTGCATCACTGGGTAAATGCCATCCGTTAGGGCAAATACCCTGCACACGGGCGGGTGTGCCGGCTATGTTCTCACCATCAGTTATGCTGACCTGTCCTGTAGAACCACCTTTCCCGGCAGTGGCAGCGTCCCATGTATATATGCGGCCAATGCGCGGATTGTTGTTGTAAGTGGTAATATTCGCATCTGGATAGCCCCAGTAGGCGGTATTATATGCCATCCCGCTGTTGTAATTAGGTCCTGTCAGGGTGCGATACGGATGCGTAACATTACTGGCATAGCTTGTTGCTGCCAAGTTATTCAGCATCCAACGCCCGGCCGTTGCACCAAAATTGCCTGAGAGGAAAATATTACCATTCTGGTCTTTGTGTAGTTGTATACCGTTAGGTTGTGTAGTCGCATGGGTTCCACCGGCAGATATACTGTTAATTTGAGCAATAGTAAAGCCTGCACGTTGTGCCCATGCTGTCATACTCGGGTCGTTCCCTGTACTGCCACAATTAAGAACTGATACTGTTACATCGTGGAAGCGTTTAGGATTCTTTGTATCGGTAAAAGTAATATCTGTATAGTCATACCTGCTGCCTGTTCCTGCACTGTAGGAGGTATTAATGGCAGCCGGGCTGCTACCGTCTTTCAGATCTGTTCCTCCACTGGAGGGAGTAAGCGTAGCCAATGTTCCTGCTCCGGAGAGAACAGCCTGCCATGTAGCATTACTGCGTACAGGGATACTACCACTCGCTGTGGTAGTATAAATAATCTGACTATTAGTTGCCTTTCCGAGTGCCCAGAGCACATAGTTGGTCTGATTCAAGATTGCTGTCTTCGTTTGCCCACAGAGGCTAAAGGTCAGGTCAGTTTGTCTACTTGCCCATGGTGAAGAAGCATTTATGGTCATTGCATCAGGCAAAAGGCTGATACTCTGAGGAGAGTTTGTCAGTGTAGGTATTGGGTTTCCTGTAAACAGAACAGCACTCAATCCTCCCGAAGCTGCTGCTGTCCATGTAGGGGTTAATCCGTCATCCCAAGTCACTGTCAATGTTTGAGCTGTTAAAGAACGTGCATCTTTTCCACTGGGCAAATCGAAGTAGCCTTTACTAAGGTTCAACTCGGAAGGTTCGAGAGGACGTAGGGCTTGCCATTCATTACCATCCCATATATGAACTCCTTTGCCAAAGTCACATGATAGGGCAGTATTATAAACGATAAGCCCCGTATGTGCTGCATCTTCGGTGACGGCATAACCGCTTGATAACATGGGATATAACTTGTCTTTGTCTGTGAGCGCAACACGAGGCAGTGCCAACCCTTTGGTTGTAGCACTTCCTTGTGTCAAATCGAGTAAAGCTCCTTTATTCGGCGCTTGATTACTCCCGATAGTTACCTGCGCTTGCAGGGCGGTTGTTGTGAATAAGGCTATAAGCATGATAGCCTGTGTTAAAATAGTTTTCATATCATAAAAAAATTAATCACCTCCCCTGTCCCCTCCTACAGAGGGGGTAATAGGAAAAGATGAAATGAATAAATAGTTGTTGATTTTGTAGCCCCTCCAGACCTGCCCCATAGGGAGGCTTAGTGAAGTATGTATTTTTAATTTTTATTGTTTGATAAAGTCTATCTGCTCCCCCTCTGTAGGAGGGGCTTGGGGGGAGGTGATTTCTACCTAAAGCCTTGGATAATCCAAAAAGAAATGCTATATTACGCGCGTGCGTGTGTGTGTGTGAAACCCTATTTTTTAGGATTAAAGAATTAATATTGAGCAAATTAATAAAATATAACACACGGAATACACCCATTATTATTCAAATAACAATTATTAATAAAACAAAGATAAAGAAATATTCCGGATAGAAAAACATCCAAATAAATAAAACTTACTCCGACATTCTTTTGATGATGCTATACGCTTCGACAATACCCAATTCGCCGGCCTTGCGCATATCGGCAAGCGCACGTTCGTAGTCGCGCATATAGAAGCGGGCTAATCCCCGGTTGTAGTAAGCCTCGGCAAAATCTTTGTCGCGGCGGATAGCCTCGTTATAGTCGAGTATAGCCGACTTATAATCCTGCTGTTTGAAGCGGACTCCGGCTCGGTTGTAGTAGGCATACACAAAATCCGGATTCAGTTCGATGACCTTGTTGTAGTTCTTTATAATCATCTCGTGCTCCATATTCTTCTTCGGTTCGGGCACAGCAGCCTGAACAGGCGTAGAAGTTCCTATGGTTGGCACTTTTTTCTGTGGTTCTATCTGCTCCGAAACGGCTGTAATATCCGTATCATAGTCGGGTGTCCGTTCTTTCAGCTCGAGCACTTTCTCATACACCACCGCCTGATTGAAGTATGCTAACAAGAAATTAGGATCGAGCATGATAGCTTTATTAAAATCGTCGATAGAAGCCGTGAAATCCTGCACCAGCATATAATCGATTCCGCGCGCAAAGAGGAGAAGAGCATTGGTCGGCGCTTCGGCAATGTCTTTCGACAAATCGTTTATCGATTCAAAGTGGTCTTCTATCTGGAATTCATTCAGTGAGGTTTCGCTATTCGTCACGCGCAACTTACGCGGCAATATTCCCAGTTTGTTGACATCATCCACCACCGGATTATAATAGACCGATCGTCTGACGTCATTTGGTTTTTCGTAATAAGTGGCAATGAAGCGCGGTTCGGCATCGATGCGAACCTGACGGTTTTGTATTTTTCCGCGGGTTTCGCTGTTGAATTTGTTCTTTTCTTCTTCCGTCTTATCGGCTACGACAAGCTTATCGAATTTATTGATATTCTTATCCGATTTTTCGCGGGTTTTCTCGTCCGGTTGCTTTCCGTCGGCATATTCTTTCTGTATGCGGACTTCGGTGTTGCGGGCATAGTTATAGTCCCGCTCTGCTCCGGCTAAGTCATTCTTTCGCCGCTTAATCTCCGAACGGGCATAATATCCCTGATAGAAGTCAGGATATTCAGACAAGACGACATTCATATCAGCCAGCGCACCGTTATAATCGGCAATGTTGTTTTTCAGCAATGCCCGGTTGAAATACGCCATATGGTTATCCGGCTCCTGCTCGAGAACGACATTGAAATCTTCGATCGCATTATTGTCATCACCTACCTGTCCGCGCAACAATCCGCGGTTGAAGCGGGCTATCACATTACTCGGCTCCAGGTCGATAACTTTATCATAATCGCTCATCGCGCCACGCAAATCCTGCTTCGAGTACCTGACCAATCCGCGGTTGATAAAGTTTCCTGTCTGCAACGGATCGAGTTTGATGGCTTCGTCGAAATCGACAAGGGCGCTATCGTATTGCTGTTTATAGTAATAAAGCAATCCCCGCATCGAGTAAGAGTGCGGCAGATACTTGTCCAAATCGATAGCCGTCGTATAATCTTCAAACGCTTTCAGCGTATCACCACTTTCCTGATACATAGCTCCCCGTGTGAGGTAGCCTGCGGCATATTTCGGGTATAATTTCAGCAGTTCGTTCAAGGTAGTCTCCGCTGCTTCGTAATCTTTCTTTTGTATGTCGACTATCCCCAGATTGACCAGCACAAACTGGTCGTTCGGATAACTTTCCAATGACTTGGCGTAGTCGGCTCGCGCACCATCGTAGTCGCTCAGGCTCTGGCGGGCATCCCCACGAAGCTGATAAGCCCTGACCATAAACGGATTCCGTTCGATAGCCAACGAGCAATCTTCCTCCGCACCTTTGAAGTCGTCGAGATAGAATTTGGCTACTCCCCTGAAAAAATAAGGTTCAGGCAGGTAAGGCTTGGCTTTTATGACTTGGTTGAAATATTGGATGGATAAAACATAGTCTTCGAAATAAAGCGCATTCCGACCGATTCTCATTACCCGTTCAGTGTTAATTTGAGCGAATGATAATAAGCTGATACAGAAAACAGCAATGAGAAGTATACCTTTTTTCACTATACGCGGCTTTATTTTTTTAAGTTTTATGCTTTTTCCCGAGCAACAATCTTGTTAAAAATCGACTACAATAGTCGCAAATATATTAATTAACTCCGTTCAGTCCTATGATATTACCTCAGAATTAATTGAAAAAATAATTTATATATGTTAAACAGTATTTGACGTGATTTATTGTTTTGCCTTGTTACTACTCTCCCCTTTTCGCCTCTTCCCAGAGTGCATCCATTTCGGCAAGCGTCATGTCTTTCACATTTTTTCCGGCTTCGCGGGCTTTTTGTTCTATATAATTGAAGCGACGGATAAATTTCTGGTTTGTGCGCTCCAAAGCGTTATCGGGATTGACATCGTACAAGCGTGCTGCATTTATCAGGCTGAAAAACAAGTCGCCGAACTCCGCCTCCATCTTATCGGCATTCATATCGGCTATTTCGCTTTTCAGTTCCGTAAATTCTTCGGTCACTTTCTCCCATACATCTTCTTTCTGCTTCCAATCGAAACCGGCATGACGGGCTTTATCCTGTATGCGGTGTGCCTTAGCTATCGACGCCAATGAAGCGGGAACGCCGCCGAGAATTGTTTTGTTACCGCCTTTTTCTTTCAGTTTGATTTGCTCCCAGTTTTGCTCTACTTCGCCTGCTGTTTTCGCGGCATCGTCGCCAAATACATGCGGATGACGGAAAATCAGTTTATCGCACAAGGCATTGCAAACATCGGCAATATCGAAAGCTTGCTTCTCTTCGCCTATCTTGGAATAGAAAACGATATGCAGCAGCACATCGCCTAATTCTTTCTTTATCTCGTTGTTGTCGTTTTTGATAATAGCTTCGCAAAGCTCGTATGTCTCCTCAATGGTATTGGTGCGCAGGCTTTCGTTTGTTTGTTCGGCATCCCACGGGCATTTCACCCGCAATTCGTCCATCACATCAAGTAGCCGCCCGAAGGCTTCGAGTTTTTGTTGTTTTGTATTTTTCATTTCTTACAGGATAATGCACAACTTTTTATTGTTTCTTGTGCATATTCTTTATTATATGCACAACTTTTCGCTGTTTCTTGTGCACGTTTTATTCATTTAACACTTATTCGTCATAATATCCAGCACCAGTTTGTCGGTCTCGTTCATTCCCTGCGAACCGATAATGGTCAGGTTGCGAATACACTTATCCACATCTTCTTCGATAATCCCTTCGACCGCACTCACACAATGCTGTTCCATCGCCATCATAGCCGAAAGCACTGCCGTAGATGTTCCGCTTGTCACCTTGAGCGAACAGCTTGGTTTAGCTCCATCGCAAATCATCCCTGTAAGGTTGGCAATCATATTCTTCACAGCAAAGCAGATACGCTCATAGCAGCCACCCATCAGGTAGGTGATGCCGCAACTCGAACCCGTAGCTGCAACAACACAACCGCAAAGGGCAGACAGGCGTCCGAGGCTTTGCTTGATATAGATAACCGTCAGATGGCTAAGCATCAATGCACGGATAAGTTCTTCCTCATTTTTTCCGGTTTCTTCGGCAAAAATCACCACCGGAACAGTGGCTGCAATACCTTGGTTCCCACTTCCCGAATTGCTCATCACAGGAATCATAGCCCCCGCCATACGGGCATCGCAGGCAGCCGATGTATAAGACAGGATGCTGGAAAAAGTATTCCGCCCCATTATTTTCTGCTCCACTTCTCCTTGCAGGGTTTTGCCCAAGCAGTGTCCGTAGTTGCATGTGAGTGATTGCTCGGCAGCCGCTTTGTTCAATCGGGCTGTTTCGAGGATAAAAGCAATCTCATCTATCGGAGCTTCCATCGCAAAGTCATAGACTTTCCGCATCGAAAGTTCGGGAGATGCTTCTTCTTTTTCCTCCGTAGACGGACAACGCTTGTCGAGAAGAATTTCTCCGTTTTTCTCTAAATAGACAAAATTGGCATGTTCGCAGGCAATAATGGCCATAACGGATTCTTCGCCGCCAGTACAAACGGTTTCGATATATAATTTATCAGTAATATCTTCTTTGAGGGAGACTGTTATTATTTTCCTTTCAATCAACTGCTTGCCTTGCTCTACATCTTCGCAGGAGCAGTCTTTCAGCACTTCCAGCTGGTATTCGGATTTGCCTTTCAATGCGCCCAAAGCAATAGCAATAGGCAACCCGATCATGCCTGTGCCGGGGATACCCACCCCCATCGCATTTTTGAGAATATTGGCACTCAAAAAGACATCTATTTTTTCGGGAAGGCGACCGAGTGTTTCCGTTGCTTTGGCTACACATAGAGCCACAGCTATGGGCTCGGTGCAACCGATAGCGGGAACAACCTCCCGCTTGACCAGCGCTATAATCTGGTTTCTTTCTTCAGCAGTCAGCATGCTACTGTTTCTTGAAGTTATCCAATCCCGTCTGAAGGAAGTTTATATACTTACTCACATCTTTGTCATAAGCATAAGATGGCCCGATTGGCATTCCTTCGTGGTTCAAGAGAATGTAATAAGGTTGTGAGTTCATTCCGAACTTATGACGTTGTAGGTAGCTCCATTTATCACCTATTGTTTTCAGTTTCGTCTTTTTGCCATTCTCTTCGGTAACTTCTATAACCTCAGGTAATCTTGTTTTATCATCAACAATAAGTGTAATTAAAACATAATCGTCTTCAAGCATTCCCTTCACACGAGGCTCTATCCATACCGAATTTTCCATATTACGACAATTAACACAACCGTATCCCGTAAAGTCAAGCATTACGGGCTTATTTACGCTCTTGGCATAAGCCATACCTAAATCGTAATCTTCAAATTTAGCATGAACCGTTCCATCGTATAAACTGAAATCCTGCGTTTTAGGTAGCGGCAGAAAAGCGCTGATAGATTTTAGCGGTGCGCCCCACAATCCCGGAATCATATAGATGGCAAAAGCAAACGATATAATTGCCAAAAATACGCGCGGAACGGAAACATATTGTAAGTCGCTGTCGTGCGATAGTTTGAGTTTTCCTAAAAGGTATAATCCTAAGAGAGCGAATATCACAATCCAAAGGACAAGGAATACTTCGCGGTCGAGCAATCCCCATCCATAGGCCATATCGGCTACCGAGAAAAATTTCAATGCTAAAGCCAGTTCGAGGAATCCTAATACCACTTTCACCGAATTGAGCCATCCACCCGATTTCGGCATGCTTTCGAGCCACGAAGGGAAAATAGCAAACAGCGTAAACGGAATAGCCAACGCAATGGCAAAACCAGACATCCCTATCGCCGGAGCAACAATACTTCCCGAACTGGCAGCATCTACCAACAAGATTCCAATAACCGGCCCCGTGCAGGAGAAAGAAACCAATGCCAGCGTAAACGCCATAAAGAAGATACTGATTATCCCCGTTGTGGAATCGGCTTTGCTGTCCATTTTATTTGTCCACGACGATGGCAAGGTAAGTTCGAATGCCCCCAAGAATGAGATAGCAAATACTACCAACAAGGCAAAGAATATCAGATTAAACAGAGCACTCGTCGCCATATCGTTTAGCGCGCCTGCGCCAAATATCGCTGTAATAATCAATCCGAGCGATACATATATAATGATAATACCCAGTCCGTAGGTCATTGCCTCGCGGATAGCTTTACCTTTATTTTTCTTGTTCCGTTTCAGGAAGAAGCTGACAGTCATCGGTATCATCGGCCACACACACGGTGTAAGGAGCGCAACAAAGCCTCCGACCATTCCCATGAAGAAGATGTATATCAATGTCATATCCTTCGTGCTGCCTGCTGCACCGTAATCGTTCAACTCCTTGATAACCGGTGTCCACAAATCCGATTTAGTATCAGTTGGAGCAGGAGTTACCGTAGTAGTTGTAGTGGTTTCCGGCTCTTTTGCTGTAGTTGCCAGCTCATTAGCCGCCTTCGTATCATCCGCCTTTGGTGTTTCTTCTGCCGGCTTTGCCTGTACAGCTGCAACGGTTAATGTCTTAGGCAAATCCTTCGCCGAAAACTCAAAATCGAACGGTAGTGGCGGTGTACACGTTTGATCGGTACAAGCCTGCGCGCGGACATCGCCTTTCAGCGAAAAAGCCGCTTTATCGGTCACCTTGAATCGTTGGGTAAATACCGCCTGATTCTTGAAGATACCGATATTCATGCTAAACTCCTTATAGTAGTGAGTTTCGTGGTTCTTTTTATCGAATTTGACTTTGCCGACAGCCGTTGCCCCTTTCACCTCATCAAATGCGAAAGTGGTCGGATTAGGCCCTCCGTCGGGAACTTCGGAGTCATATATATACCATCCGTCGTCTATATTGACGGTTGCGACAAAATCTACTTCGCCGTTTCCTTTATCGTCCAATCTGAATGACCATCCGATAGGGTCTGCTTTCAACCCCAGAAACGATATGATAGTAACAAGCAGTAAAAATGTTCTTTTCATTGTATCTTAGTGTATAGCTATTGGTTATCGCTGTAATGTTCGCAAAGTTATGAAAAAAAGTAACATATCTATTGTCCATAACTATTATTAAAGGTATTTTTGTATCTTTTGATTAAACACCTCTGTATGAACTGGAAAGACTACTTTTCTTTTGACAGGCGAGACCGCACAGCTATCATTTTGCTATTATTGATACTTGTTTTGGTTCTCGTCCTTGTTGCTGTAAGCGACAAGGAAAAGAATACCGTCTCACCAGAGAAAGAGGCTGCCTACCGCACCCGATTCGATTCGTTGCAAGGAAGCCAACCCGAAAAGCCCGTTTTCGACAGCTATCCCACCAAGCTTCGCGAAGGGGAAACGATCGAAATCAACACTGCCGACACTACCCTACTAAAACAAATCCCGGGAATAGGCAGCAGCTACTCGAGGCGGATTGTCAACTACCGCAATAGCCTCGGAGGGTATGTGCGCATCGAACAACTGCGCGAGGTGTGGGGGTTGGATGAGGATCTTTATCAGCGAATAAAGCCTTATATCACCCTCGAAGGAAACCCGAAGCGGATCAGGATAAACTCCTTGCCGGAGCAGGAGCTTCGCAAGCACCCGTATATCAGTTACAAGCAGGCGAAGGTAATAGCAGATATACGGCAGCGAAAGGGGAAAATCGCCTCCGTCAACCGCCTGTCGTTATTGGAGGAATTTACGGAGGAGGACATTGTCCGATTGAAACCTTACCTGTCTTTTGAGTAGTACGTAAAGCTTTTACGCGAAAAAGTATTACTTTTGTCTCTCTCTTTGAATTTTACAGGATATCAGATGGATTATAAAAAAATCATACTTAAACCCAAGAAAGACGAATCGCTTCGCCGCTTTCATCCGTGGGTTTTCTCGGGAGCCGTTCAGCGGAAAGATGCCAATTTGGAAGAAGGCGCGATTGTTACCGTCCACACTTCCGACGGCGAATTTATTGCCGTAGGGCATTATCAGATCGGCAGCATCGAAGTGCGTGTCCTTTCATTCGAAGAAACAATTATTGACGGAGCATTCTGGGAAAAACGCCTCACGGCTGCTTACGAAATGCGTAAGGCGATTGGGCTGATTCGCCCCGATAATAATACCTATCGGCTGGTACATGGCGAAGGGGATAACCTTCCCGGTTTAATCATCGATATATACGGCGATACGGCGGTGATGCAATCGCACTCGGTGGGGATGCACGAATCGCGGGAAGCCATTTGCGAAGCATTGAAAACGGTTATGGGCGAAAGCCTCCGGAATATATACTACAAATCGGAGACTACCCTCCCTTACAAGGCGGAACTGGGGGCTGAAAACGGCTACCTGTACGGCGGCAGGGAGGTCGACAATATTGTGACTGAAAATGGTTTGAAATTCCACGGCGACTGGCTGAAAGGACAAAAGACAGGCTTTTTCGTCGACCAGCGCGACAACCGCTCCCTCCTCGAGAAATACTCGGACGGACGCACCGTGCTGAATATGTTCTGCTACACGGGTGGATTCTCGTTCTATGCCATGCGTGGAGGCGCCAAGTCGGTTCATTCGGTCGATAGCTCATCCAAGGCTATTGTGATGGCAGAGGAAAATGTGAAACTCAATTTTGCCGAAGATCCGCGCCACAAGGCTTTTGCCGAAGATGCGTTCAAGTTTCTGCGGGATATGGAGCATGGACAATATGATTTGATTGTTCTCGATCCGCCTGCCTTTGCCAAACACCGCGGAGCTATCAAAAATGCCTTGCAAGGATATAAACGGCTGAATGCCGTAGCTTTTGAGAAGATAGCTAAAGGGGGTATTTTGTTTACGTTCTCCTGTTCGCAGGCCATCACCAAAGATATGTTCCGTCTGGCTGTTTTCAGCGCAGCGGCACAATCGGGGCGCAGCGTAAGGATACTGCATCAGCTGACGCAGCCTGCCGATCATCCTGTCAACATCTACCACCCCGAAGGGGAATATCTGAAAGGATTAGTCTTGTACGTAGAATAGAAATTTATTTGGATTTCTTTTCCAAATCCAATAAAAAGCGCTTCACATCCAGTCCTCCGGCATAGCCCGTGAGGCTGCCATTGGCTCCCACCACACGATGGCAGGGAATGACAATCATCAGCGGATTGCGGTTGTTGCCCATACCCACCGCACGCGAAGCCTTAGGATTGCCCAGCATTTCGGCCTGCTGCTTGTAGCTACGCGTTTCGCCGTAAGGAATCTCCAACAGCGCACTCCATGCTTTCTTCTGGAAGTCTGTCCCATGAACGCCCAAAGGCAGTTCGAAATCTTTGCGCTCACCTCTGAAATACTCGTTCAATTGCTCTGCCGCTTGCTTCGTAAGGGGCGTTTCTTCCTCCTTGAAATTTTCGGGTTTTCGCAGGGCAATATTGGTAATAGCATCGTCTTTCTGGAGTATCCAGAGAGTGCCGATTGGGGTTTCGTAGCTAAATCCGGTTTTCATAAGCCTTCTATTTTATATAATCGAGGATGTTGGCAGGAATATAGAACGTATCGTTTTTGTCGATATAGATCGTTACCGAAGCTATATCGATTTGCTTTTTATTCAGATAGGCAACAGACTTAAATGCAGGCACTTCGAGCGTATTCTTTCCTTTTTTGATGACCAGCATCGGGAAGTTTGTCCCTTTCTCCTTAGAGATGGTATAGTTCACACCTTTCAGCACGTTGGTATGCTTGGCGAATGTCTGTTCGGTCAACGTCCGGAAGTGTGTTTTTATACCTAACAAATCAACCATGTATTCGTGAATATCCACATTGTTATTCACCCCTATCGGCAGATTCTCAGCTCCTTGTGGGTGATAAGCAGCCAGAAAAACCTCTTCGCCGGTATGCCCGCCTGTCGTAAATCCAAAATAGGTACGCTTATTCATAATGTTGACGAGTGTCGCCGTCATATTGGGAGTTTCGCCGACCTTCATATAATTTTCGTACTTGTAGTTCTTCGAATTGAGGAGTGCCGCCAATTCTTCGTCCGTAATGTCGATATCAGTATATTGTTTGATGACAGCCTTGAAATTTTCCGGCTTTTCTTTCAGCAGGATGCGTTCAAGTCCCGAAGCTGTTTTCTTATATTTCGACACGTTGCCGAAAAGCTTGTCGAGACCGGCTCTGTCGTAATTTTTCAGATCGTGGCGCCCGATAGTGAATCCGCTATTGCCATGATCGGGCAAAATAACAATTGCTGTATTGCCATTCTCTTTGGCAAATTCCACCGCCGCTCCCACAGCATCGTCGAAAGCGAGAAGTTCGGTAATACAACCGATGGCATCGTTACTGTGAGCAGTCCAATCCACCTTGCTCCCTTCTACCATCAGGAAAAAGCCGTTTTCGTTCTGCGAAAGCAAGTCGATAGCCTTACGCGTCATTTCCTCGAGCGAAGGAATTGTATCGGCATTGCGGTCGAGGTCGTAGGGCAAACTCATCTGGGCAAACAGCGCCCATAATTTTCCTTCTTTGTGATTGCGGAAAGCCTCTATATCATTCTTGAGGTATGTCGTTCCGGTATTGCGAAGTTGTTGCTTTATATCTTCCGTCATCAGCCTGTTTCCTCCACCGAAAACTACATCCAGATGCTGATAGGCCATTTGCGAAGCAATATATTCATATTTTCCGCGACTATAATAGTGGGCTGCACAATCGGCAGGAGTTGCGTGCGGAAATTCGGATGTCACCACCAATCCCGTAGCTTTGTTTTTTACCAGACGGGCTCCTTCGAGTATGGTGAGCAAAGGCTGATAGGCCATCGTCGGGTCTACCTCTCCCATGTCATTTTCGGGATCTGCCAGTGGATAAATGGACACATTGCCCGATTGCTGCGGCATACCCGTCATATAAGCTGCGGTAGTCGGTGCCGAATCGCCGATAGGGGCATTGGAGGAGAACGTAATCACCGTGCCGCACATATACGGATCGAGGTTTAAGGCCTCGCCCATTTTGTTGTATTTTTTATACCAGCGGGCGGCCGAAACAACCCCGATAGACGTTCCGTCGGGAATCATTAATATCACATTCTTTACCGGCTCTATTTCTTTCTTATATCTGTATTGCCCGAAAAGGGAAACAACTGAAAAAGCAAACAAAAGCGTCAATAAGTATATTCTTTTCATGTTTTTAAGTAATGTTATAAAATAGCGTCAGTCAATTAATATCGCAAACTCTCCGAGGTGGTTTTCGACATACTTTTTCACGATTTCCAGGTCGTCACCCATTATCTCATAGAAGCGATCGTCTAAAGATTCGAAATCGGTATATTCATCGTACATCTCCGAAAATTCCTCTATCGAAACCTCTTTTTCCAGTTCTTCGCGATGTTCTTCGTATACAGTCCTCGCTTCTTCCACTATCTGTGCTGTTTGTTCTGCTCCCCACGCCCGGATAGTATCCGCAAACGGCGTATCGAAGACATATCGTCCATAACCGTTCTGGATAAGCTGTAAAAAACCGCCATTAGCAACTTCGCCGTAAAGGAAATTAAAAGCCATAAGGGTATGTTGCGAGCCGTTGAACGGTTCCTCGGTTTCTTGAGTGTCTGAGGCGATTATCTCGCCGTACTTATCAATAAACAGAAAAAGGAAATCCCATGCGTCTTCCTGATTCTTTGCAAGCTCTTTTCTGCTGATTTCGGGTAATACATTCATGTTATACTTCATTTTAAAATGGTAATCAATCGGGAAAATATAGCGGTTATACCTGTTAAACAAACAAAGGTACGCAAAATCCTTATCTTAGAGGGGAATAAAAGTGAAGAAAATTTTAGCCTGTGATAATAGCCCAACTTCGAGCGAATTATAGTACTTTTGCAATTTAAATTATGGAACAATAAAATGGAAACAATCAAAATAAAGGATAAAGAATTTGAACTTTTTATCCCTTCATCCGAAATCGAGCAGGCTATAGACCGGATAGCCGAAAAGATGACGAAAGATCTCGAAAAGAAAAACCCGCTGTTTATCTGTGTCCTCAACGGCTCGTTTATGTTTGCCTCCGATTTGATGAAGCGCATAAACATTCCTGCCGAGATTTCGTTTGTCCGCATGTCATCGTACAGCGGAACGGCTTCGACAGGGGATGTGAAAATTGTATACGGATTGGAAGAGAGTATCGAAGGACGCACCATTGTCGTGGTAGAAGATATCGTAGACACCGGCAACACGATGGAGCGCATGCTCCGCCAACTCGAAGCATTGAACCCGAAAGAGATAAAAGTTTCAACTTTCTTGCTTAAACCCGATGCGTTGAAACACGAAGTTCCACTGGACTATGTAGCATTGAGCGTACCGACCGATTTTATTGTCGGATACGGGCTCGATTACGACGGATACGGACGCAACCTGCCGGATATTTATAAACTGAAACAATAATAACTAAATACATTAAACAGACATGTTGAATATTGTAATATTTGGAGCTCCCGGCTCAGGAAAAGGAACTCAGAGCGAGAACCTGATAAAAAAATACAACCTGGCGCATATCTCGACAGGAGACGTTTTGCGTGCCGAAATGAAGAATGGCACAGAACTCGGTAAGCTTGCCGAAGGATATATCTCGAAAGGGCAATTAGTACCCGACGAAGTGGTTATCGATATGTTGGCTAAGGTATTGGACGAAAAAATAAAAGCCGGAGCATCGGGCGTTATCTTCGATGGTTTCCCGCGTACCATCCCGCAGGGAGAAGCATTGGACAAAATGCTCGAGGCAAGAGGCGAAGAAGTTTCGGCCGTTGTCAGCCTCGATGTGGAGGAAGAAGAGCTTATCGAGCGCCTGCTGAAACGCGGACAAGAACTGGGACGCAGCGACGACAATTATGATACTATCAAAGCCCGCCTCGAAGTATATAACAACCAGACTTCGCCGCTGAAAGAACATTACAAAAAGAACGAAAAATTACATGCGATTCACGGAATGGGTAAGGTAGAAGAAATTTTCGACCGCATTGCCGAAGCAATCGAGAAAGTTAAGAAATAAGCAATAGCAGGCTACAAGAGGGAGGAAGTCGTAAGTATTGGCTTATGACTTCCTTTTCGTATCTTTGTACCATCATTCAAATAATACACCAAGTCAAATTATGGCAGATTCGAATTTTATAGACTACGTCAAGATATTTTGCCGCTCGGGTAAAGGCGGACGGGGGTCGACACACTTCCGTCGCGAGAAATATATTCCTAAAGGCGGACCCGACGGCGGCGACGGTGGAAATGGCGGCGACATCATTCTGCGCGCCAACCGTAACCTGTGGACGTTGCTGCATCTTAAATTTCAGCGCCATATACTTGCCGGACATGGCGAAAGCGGTTCCGGACGTTTAGCGACAGGCAAAAGCGGCGATTCGAAAATTATCGAAGTGCCTTGCGGAACAGTCGCCTATGACGGGCAGACGGGTGAATACCTCTGCGATGTGACCGAGGACGGGCAGGAAGTAGTACTGCTGAAAGGCGGACGGGGCGGAAAAGGGAATAACTTTTTCAAAACCTCGACTAATCAGGCGCCACGCTATGCCCAACCAGGCGAGCCTTACGAGGAGCGCTATGTTATATTCGAATTGAAAGTATTGGCTGACGTCGGGCTGGTAGGATTTCCCAATGCCGGGAAGTCGACTTTGCTTTCCGTTATGACTTCGGCCAAACCCAAGATAGCCAATTATCCGTTTACCACCCTGCAACCGAATCTGGGCATGGTGCAATATCGCGATTTCCGTTCGTTTGTAATGGCCGACATTCCGGGAATCATCGAAGGAGCAAGCGAGGGCAAAGGCTTAGGATTGCGTTTCCTCCGCCACATCGAACGGAATTCGTTGCTGCTATTCCTTGTCCCAGCCGATGCGGACGATATTCATCAGGAATACCGCATTTTGCTGAACGAATTATCGCAATATAATCCCGAGTTGCTCGACAAGCGACGCGTGTTAGCCATTTCCAAGTCGGACATGCTGGACGAGGAGCTGAAAGAGGCTCTGAGCGAAGACTTGCCGGATATTCCACATATTTTCATTTCATCGGTTATCAACGAAGGTATCAACGAACTGAAAGATTTACTTTGGAAAGAACTGAATGCCGACGGCGAATACCAGAAGACATTCGACATTTCGCACCGTAATCTGGATATTAAGCAGGTCGAATTCGACGAAGAAGACGAAATCCCTGAAGATGAATACGAGGAAGAATGGTTCGACGATGAGGAGGACGAGGATTTCGACCCGGAATTTTATTACGAAGAGGGATTAGACGACGAAGAATAATACTGTATTTAGCATATTATTAAAGCCGAAAGTTGCATTTTTCGGCTTTTTTGTTTTTCTTTGTCAAATATAGTGGGGTTAATATCTATACGGATAATGAAACAAAAATACCTTATTTTTTTATTTAACTTTCGTCTTATCAATATGTTCATTGGTGAGATAATAGGCACACACACACACACACACACACACGTAATATAACGTTTTCTTGGGATTTAT